>JAWKYD010000053.1:0-1435 GCA_041396685.1 Burkholderiaceae bacterium | reverse complement strand
GGTACTTGGCCGAGGCACCGGTGGCGATGATCAGGCCGTCGGCGGTGTAGCTGCCGTTGTCGCCTTGCAACTTGAACGGACGCTGCGACAGGTCGACCTGGTTGATGTGGTCGAACACGAGTTCGGTGTCGAAGCGCTCGGCGTGCGCCTGCATGCGCTGCATCAGCGCCGGACCCTGCAGTCCTTCCACGTCGCCGGGCCAGTTGTCCACGTCGGTGGTGGTCATCAGTTGGCCGCCCTGTTCCAGCCCGGTGACCAGCACCGGCTTCAGGTTGGCGCGCGCCGCGTAGACGGCGGCGGAATAGCCGGCGGGGCCAGATCCGAGAATAAGCAAATGGCAGTGGTGGGGCGTCTGGTTGGCAGTGCTCATGTATAATCCTGACCGCCTTCGGCGGCTGAAAAATGGGTCGAGGGAGTCGGTCATCCGGGGCGTCCGCCGCCGGCTTCCACAGTCGAAACCGACGACTCGTCAGACGCACCGTCGTCGCTATGCGAGTCGCGGTTGAGCATGGGGGCTTGCGGGCATCGAATCAAGGTTCGATGTCGGGGTTGGGCGTCTTGGTGACCGGGAGGGGCGGGTACTGCACCCGCAGACAAAACGAATGGCCGTTACCGGCCCGGCAAACCTGCCGGTCGGCGGCCAGCTCACAGCAGAGGCAATCATGCGTATCGGTATTCCCCGCGAAACCAAGACACTGGAAGGGCGCGTCGCGCTCGTGCCGGCGGCCTGCGCCGATCTGGTCAATCGCGGACACGAGGTCTGGATCGAGAAGGATGCGGGCGTCAAGAGCGGCTTCAGTGACGCCGAGTACACCGCCATTGGCGTCAACATCGCGCCGGATGCGGCTGCGCTGTATGAAAAGGGCGAGATGATCGTCAAGGTGAAGGAGCCGATTGCCGGCGACCTGCAGCACCTTCGGAAGGACCATCTGCTGTTCTGCTACCTGCATCTGGCCGCCGAGCCGGAACTGACCCGCAAGCTGCTCGACATCGGCCTGACCGGCATCGCCTTCGAGACCGTCGAGCTGGACAACGGCGACCTGCCGCTGCTGGCGCCGATGTCGATCATCGCCGGCCGCATCGCAACGCAGATCGGCACGCATCTGCTGCACATGCCGGCTGGCGGCAAGGGTCTGTTGCTGGGCGGGCTGCCGTCCACGGATCGTGGTCGCGTGGTGGTGCTGGGTGCTGGTGCCGCTGGCGGCAATTCCGCACAACTGGCTGCGGCCGGCGGCGCCAACGTGGTGGTGTTCGAAAAGCGCCAGGACCGCATGGCGCAGATGATGGCGCTGGGTGCCAACGTCACGGCGTTGTATCCGTATGCCGAAACCGTGGCCCGCGAACTGGCCCGCGCCGACCTGGTGATCGGCGCAGTGCTCGTCACCGGCGCCCGCGCGCCACATGTGGTCTCACGGGAGATGGTGTCCGGCATGCA
>JAWKYD010000052.1:0-1118 GCA_041396685.1 Burkholderiaceae bacterium | reverse complement strand
GTTGACCGATAGGCAGCTTGCGCGGATGCGTGGGCGGCTTGAGCTGTTCGCCCAGGAGATGTTCGAGCCGATGCGCCGCAAGGATCAGCGTCGTTGGGGCGGCGTGTATCTGCGTGGGCTGATGCTCGATGGCAAGCGCAAGAGCATCGAGCCGATGGCCGCCCGGGTGGAGGACGGCGACGAGCAGTGCTTGCAGCAGTTCGTCAATCAGTCGCCGTGGGATGCGGTTGCGGTGCGTGAGCGGCTGGCGGTGCGGATGAGTGCGGTGATCGCGCCGGCGGCGTGGGTGGTTGATGACACCGGATTTCCCAAGCAGGGCAAGAAGTCGGTCGGTGTCGGCCGGCAGTACTGCGGAGCGCTTGGGAAGGTCGGCAACTGCCAGATCGGGGTGTCGATCAGCGCGGTCAAGGCGCAGGCGTCCTGCCCGCTGGACTGGCGGCTGTTCTTGCCTGAGGCGTGGGATCAGGATCCACGCCGGCGGGAGTGCCGAGTGCCCGACGACGTGCGCCATGAGCCGAAGTGGAAGCTGGCGCTATCGATGATCGACGAGCTGGTCGGCTGGGGCCTTCGGGCGCCGCCGGTGCTCGGCGACAGTGCCTATGGAGACGCGACCGAGTTCCGGCTGGGCCTCGAAGAACGCGATCTGAGCTATGTGCTCGATGTCAAGGCCACGACCTCAGCGATCACGGAATCGACGGTCCCCGAGCGGCCCGAATACGGCGGGCGCGGCCAGCCGCCCAAGGCACGCTACCGGCGCCCGTTCAGCACCCTGGCCGCATTGGCCACCGAGGCCGGCGAGGGCGCCTATGAGCAGATCACGTGGCGCGAAGGGACCCGCGGCCAGATGACCTCACGCTTCGCCGCGATCCGTGTTCGGCCAGCCAATATCAAGCTCAGAAGCGCCGACCTCGACGGCCAGTTGCCAGTGCGGTGGCTGCTGGCCGAATGGCCCGACGACGCTGACGCCCCAACCGACTACTGGATCAGCAACCTGCCCGACGACACGCCGATCGACCGGCTCGTCGAGATGGCCAAGTTGCGCTGGCGCGTGGAGCAGGACTACCGCGAGCTCAAAGACTCACTCGGCCTAGACCACTTCGAAGGACGCTCCTGGCCGG
>JAWKYD010000051.1:0-2893 GCA_041396685.1 Burkholderiaceae bacterium | reverse complement strand
GGCGTGATGATGGCGGCGGGCGAGTTCCTGCTGATGGTGCCGACCGAAGTCTGCTTCCTCGGCGGCCTGGCGCTGATGGTGATCGGCTGCGGCCTGTTCAAACCGAACATCAGCAACATCGTCGGCAAGCTCTACGCGCCGGGCGACGCACGCCGCGACCAGGGCTTCGTGATCTTCTACATGGGGATCAACCTCGGCGCGTTCATCGCGCCGCTGATCTGCGGCTACATCGGCGAAGTCTACGGTTGGCGCTGGGGCTTCATGGTCGCCGGCATGGGCATGCTGCTCGGCGTCGGCACCTTCGCGCTCGGCCTCGCCCGCCTCGAGGGCAAGGGCGGCGTGCCGGAGGGCAAGGAAGGCATGGGCCCGATGGTGCAGGTGATCGCGATGTGGACCGGTCTCGGCCTCGCGATCTACTTCCTGCTCGGCAAGCAGGACTGGATGTTCACCGTCATGGTGAGCCTGATGTCGGCCGTGGTGTTGGTGCTGCTCGGCATCGCCGTCACCCGCGAGAAGGTCGAACGCGATCGCCTGATCGGGCTGACCATCCTGTTGTTCGCCAACACGTTCTTCTGGGCGCTGTTCGAGCAGGCCGGCAGCTCGCTCAACTTCTTCGCCCTCAACTGCACCGATCGCACGATCCTCGGCTGGGAGATGCCGGCGAGCTGGTTCCAGTCGGTCAACGCGGTCTGCATCATCGCCTTCGCGCCGCTGTTCGTGCAGCTGTGGAAGTGGCTCGACCAGTCGAAGCGCAACCCGTCGATCCCGATCAAGTTCGGCATCGGCATCCTGCCGCTGGGGCTCGGCTTCGGCATCCTGATCCTCGGCATCTCGTCGGCCGGCGGCGACGCGACCAGGATCTCGATGTTCTGGCTGATCCTGCTCTACGTGATGCACACGCTCGGTGAGCTGTGCATCTCGCCGGTCGGTCTGTCGGCGATGACCAAGCTCGCGCCGCCGTCGATGAGCGGCATGGTGATGGGCGCCTGGTTCATGTCGATCGCGGTCGGCAACTACTCGGCGGGGCTGCTGGCACAGGCGGTCGGCAGCGCTGGTGGCGACGAAGGCGTCGCCAAGCTCGGCGACTACGTCAGCGTCTACAGCCCGGCGATGATCGCCAGCTTCGGCGTCGGCGTGTTCTTCCTGCTGATCGCGCCGCTCGTCAACAAGATGCTGCACGGCGTGCGCTGAGCGGCTTGATGCCATCTCCCGCGGCCGTCGCCTGACGGCCGCGTTCGTTTCCCCACTCCTGCTGCCTCCCTCTCGCTCCTCATGAACACCGCGCCCTCGACCAGCCTCTTCGGCGGCCATCCCAAAGGCCTGTTCCGCCTGTTCTTCATCGAGATGTGGGAGCGCCTCGGCTTCTACACGATCGTCTCGATCCTGATGCTGTACGCGAAGGACAACGAGCGCGGCGGCCTCGGCCTGGCGGCGGACTTCGCCAGCGAGATCTACGGCATCTACCTCGCCTTCGTCTACTTCACGCCCTACCTCGGCGGCCTGCTCGCCGACCGCGTGCTCGGCTATCGCAAGTCGGTGCTGATCGGCGGGCTGGTGTTCGCGGCCGGCTTCTTCCTGCTCGGCAGCAAGCTGTCGATCGGCTTCCCGATCGGGCTGACGCTCTTGTGCATCGGCAACGGCCTGTTCAAGCCGAACATCTCGGCGATGGTCGGCAACCTCTACGAGAAGGGCGACAGCAAGCGCGACGCCGGCTTCAACATCTTCTACATGGGCATCAACATCGGTGCCTTCGTCGCGGCGTTCCTCGCCGCCTACTCGCGCAACGTCTGGTCGTGGGAAGCGGCGTTCAACGCGGCCGGCTTCGGCCTGGTGGCGTCGGTGCTGATCCTGGTGTGGAGCTGGAAGGTGCTCGAGCGCGCCGACATCGAGCCCGGCAACAAGCCGGGTGACACGCCGTTCGCCGAGATCATGCAGAAGATCCTCGGGCCGGCGCTGGTCGTCGGTTTCGCCGGTTGGGCGCTCGCGGCCTACGTGTTCCCGATGATCGGCCTCGGCGGCCTGACCAAGCTGGTCAAGCCCACCGACATCGGCTTCCTGATCGGCTCGATCCCGATCCTGATGTTCTTCGTGCGGCTGTCCAACAAGGCCGAAGAGGTGGAGAAGCCGGGCCTGAAGGCGCTGCTGCCCGTCTACCTGGCCGGCGGCACGTTCTTCATGGTGCTGCACCTCAACGGCTCGGCGATGACGGCGTGGGGCGAGCAGAACACCCGTCGCCACTTCGGTCAGGTCGACCCGATCGTGATGGTCGCCGACGTGTTCCCGGTGTTCGCCGACAAGGCGCTGCCGAGCTACTACGGCAACGCCGCCGCCGACGTGCCGCGGCCCAACCAGAACATGCTGCTGCCGATCGCCGACGATACCCAGGCGAAGATGTTCGGGCAGAAGCGCATGGACGTGGCCAGTCTCGAGCAGCTGGTCGCCGCGTTGCCCGCCGGCGTCAAGGCCGAGCAGCTGCCGCTCAAGGGCACGCTCTCCGAGGAGCAGCAGGCCTGGAAGAAGTTCAGCTTCGACGTCTACCCGAAGGTCGAGGTCAAGGAGAGCACCGACGCGCACGGGCATCCGGTGACGACGGTGTCGGTCGACGATGGCGTGCCGGCGAGCCAGCGGGTCGCGTTCGTGCGCGACGGCGCGAAGAGTCGCTATGCGACCTACCTGGTGACCAAGGCGGCCTACGACAAGCTCTACGCCGGCGATCCGCCGCAGCTCGAGGAGGGCGAGTACCTGCGCACCGCCAACCCCGAGCTCTACCAGTCGTGGAACGCGTTCTTCGTCGTCGTGCTGACGCCGCTGATCATGCTGTTCTTCGGCATGCTCCTGAAGAAGGGCGTCGACTTCAGCACGGCGCGCAAGATCCTCGCCGGCATGGCGATCA
>JAWKYD010000050.1:0-21901 GCA_041396685.1 Burkholderiaceae bacterium | reverse complement strand
TGCTTCGTCGGTCATCGGACTCTTCCTTTCCCTGGACCATGCCAGGGCGGGGAAGGTCGCGGGTTACTCCAGTCGGGTCCGGCTCAAACGGGCGCGCTATTTCGGGAGCGGGGACAGCGAAGTCGGTGTCCGCGAAGAACGCGTCGGCGAACGCCTCGACGTCGATGCCCCGGACCACGTAGCGACCACCGCAGAGCCGCAACGGCTCACCGCCAATGGCATGCGCCTCGTTGAGCGCCTCGATCTGGTCCGGCACCACCGCGTGCACCAGCGCGTTGTGGTACGCGCCCAGGTCGTAGTGCTCGGCGGCGGCGTTCAACACGCGCAAGCGTCGAAGCTCGTGCAGCACGAGGTCGTCGCCGCCGAACGTGCGGGCCAGCTCACGGTCGACGAGCCGCTCACCGGCCCGCGCGAGCATGTCGATCTCGAGGTCGAGCGCGGCGCTGACCACGTCCCGGTAGATCGCGTTGGCGAGGTGGCCGAGCGTCACGGCGTCAGGCTACTCCGTCGAGACTCGAAGCAGGGAAGGTCGCGGGTTACTCCAGTCGGGTCCGGCTCAAACGGGCGCGCTATTTCGGGAGCGGGGACACCCATGCCCCATCTACGATAGGGGCTGGGCCACAGGATTTTCCCTCGGCGCAATCTTTAGCCAGGGAAGGTCATCCCGTGGCGCAGACTCCTGGCTACCGCCAAGTCACCGACCATCTTGCCACTCGCCCCTCATTGTCTAGCCATGCCAGTATCAATCCTGAACTGGGCACACCCCACCAAAATGGTGGCGCATATCTAATTGCCACATCTTCATGGTCCGCAGACCCAGCGCAGTCACGCTTGGTGGCTCGCCCAAGCCTTGCTTCGAGGCTAGCTAAGAGCTCTCCCTGTTGCGGCTTTATATAATACCAATACATCCACCTCCCTTCAAGCCACGCAACCGGCGCGCACCACAGACAACACCAAGCTATCATAACGAACACCCCCCCCGCCGACCGCCTACGCAACTCGCAGGCGCCCGCAGCTGCTATTACAAGCATGAGACACTCTATTATACGCATTCCAACACTCTTTGCACCATAGCCATATGTCACGCAACCGCTACGGACAATACCTGTAACCGCCTAAGGCTCTCGATTGCGATAATGCGGCACTGCAGGAGCACACGCCGCGCGACCTGTATCCCGTGCCAGATTGTCACGCGACCGACCCCGGCAATGACTGGATATACCCACGGCCTTCGATGGTGAGGATGTGGCACTGTATGAGCGCACGCTGCACGGCCACGCGTGACAGCCTGCGGCGCAGATGATCCTTGAAAGCCGGCCCGAGCACAAGCCCCCCGCTCGGCGGCGACGACGCGCAGGTGTCCTGGAAGCGCGCGCGATCGTCGGCATCGATGCGGGGCAGCTCCCCGACGAAGTTGACCGCGACGTCGAGGTCGGCCAGCGACAGCTCGCCACCCGCGCCACGCACCTCTGCCGCTCGCATGACCGCATGACCCGCGCCTTGGCCCAGCGGCCACAGACCTCGACGGTGCCGTTGAAGCGCGGCGTGCGGGTTGCGCAGGTAGTCGAACGCCTTGGCCATCGCCCCGGCGTCGCTGAGCTGCTCGCAATCGCCGGGTGCGCGAGAAGATCAGAAGATCGTGGCGAGGATCGGTCGCGACTTCTGTCTTCGCAGAGCGACGCCCCCCCTCGCGATCGATATTGGCCTCGTCGGCTTGGCGCTCGACATCGCAGAGCTTCTTAATATCGTCGCCGATCAGCTTGCCAGTGCCAGCGCGTTCCAACGGCCGGGACATCAATCACCCTCAGTGCGTCCCGCAGTCCAGAGTCTGGGGAGGGCTCCGGCGCCTGATGCTATTCGGATCGGACACTCTTGGCTCAATTCGCACCTGCCCGCTTGTCGACACGTTTCGGATATCTGCTTCCCGCCATCCCGGCTCAACAAATTTCATACGCGCATGCAGATTGCCATGATAGATATCCCCGCACTGCTCGCACTTCCGATACGGCTCTCTTGCCTTATCGCAGTAGCCACTTTCTGGATGGTGCGCGCCAGATGTACTCCTATTGAATCCCCTGATGAACCAGCACTTCCTACCATCGGCACCTTTCCGGCCCAACTCATCCTGAAATTGCATGAGAAATCTATACAATGCGATATCATCCAGAGCGCCATACAATGGGTGATGGGCCTGCGCTATATCCGCCATTGTTCCCGTTGTAGCCGGCCACTCGCTCCAACACTTCCCACCGACAATGCCCCACAACCAGTAAGCCACTTCGTCCGTCGAATAGCATCCATCCGCCGCCCATACGGTCTTGACACACTCCTTACCCAGCATGCAGCTCGGACTCTCAAAGACTCGCCATTGCCACGCAAGTTCGCAGATATCCCATGCATCAGCATAGAAGAATACCCCGTCTAGCATCTCCATACGCAGCACGCCCAAACACACCCCCCTCTTCACATCTGGATTCGCGTCCAGGTAAGCTGACACTTTCTGGTAGACCGCCTCCAGTTTCGATGTGATATCCATTCCACATCGGAGGCGGCCATCACCACCACCTCCCGTCTCGCCTTGCTCGGGCCACCAGCCACCATCCGCATCCTCCTCATAGCTCAGGGGCGGCGAATGCCCCCAAGGCGGGCACGGGACATCAGGACAATCTTTGAACCACCTCTTGCACTCGCGACTGTAAACCGCAACGCACCCGTCACGCCGATACTCATATTCCGCCTTGCTTTGCGCAAGGAGAGCCGCGGACGAACAGCAGTTGAGAGCATGATGCCAGAGGTTTGCACATCTGGGTGGACATCCATATATCCCGTCCCCACCATCAAACCCACCATCGGTTACCCACCCGCCCTCGGGCGAAGCCCAAATCTCGCCGTCGTAGTCGGGCAGCAGCGGCACCTCGCCCGACGACATTCCGCCGCCGCACGATCCTCCCTCGCCCTTGCACCCGCACGCCCCGCCACACGGGCACGTCTCACCAGAGCCAGAACCACAGCCGCATCCGCCCGACATCCATCCATCCGCACGCCCACAACCCCCGCTTGCGCGCTGAGGCATATCCATCAACTGACCATCGAAGGAACCTCGGTCCTCGAGAATCTCGGCTCCAACCACGCCATCGAACATCATCTGGTCAGGCATGTAGATCTCTCAGCAAGGAGCGGGACATCCCGGACAGGACCGAGCGAGCACAGAGGCCCGAGACTACGTGACCTGTACCCCGTGCCAGATTGTCACGCGCTCGACCCCGGCATTGACTGGAGATACCCACGGCCTTCGATGGTGAGGATGTGGCACTGTATGAGCGCACGCTGCACGGCCACGCGCGACAGCCTGCGGCGCAGATGATCCTTGAAAGCCGGGCCGAGCACAAGCCCCCGCTCGGCGGCGACGACGCGCAGGTGTTCGGCGACGGCGTCCTGGAAGCGCGCGCGATCGTCGTCATCGATGCGCGGCAGCTCCCCGACGAAGTTGACCGCGACGTCGAGGTCGGCTTGCGACAGCTCGCGACCCGCGCCACGAGCCTCCCCATGGTCTCGGCAACGAGGCACTCACCGCGAGAGCCGCCGGGGCACCGAAGGACAGCGCGGTGGTCGTCGACGAACGACTCGCGGGCTGCTGGGCAGCTATCGATACTCGGCCTGACGGCGGCCCGCATCGCGACGCGCTGGCGATGGGCATCAGGTCGGCCACCGGTCTACCTGCACGGCGCGAGCAAGGAGCGGCGAATTGGTCATCGGCAGGGTCGGAACGGCCAATTGGAGGTCGAATCGGGTCGGCGGAGTTTCCGCATAGGACGGCTTACCTCGAATCGGCCCGGCTGAGTTCCTAGACACCACGGCCGTCACCCCCGGGCGATTAGCAGCAGGACCGCACTCTGGCAAACTAGTCCGCCGGCAACGATCATGACACGAACTGGTCGCGAACCGCGCCACATCATCCCTACGGAGAATGAGGCCCCCAAAGCCAGAGCCATAATGCTCCCCATCGCCGCGACCCAGACGGCCCACCCCATATTCGCTGATCGGGTCGCCCACGGCCAGAGAAACTGGTTGGATAGGACAATCAAGATCGGTGGAGCCGAATGTGCTAGCACCGCTATCACGGCGAACGCACGATCACTCCTCTCAGGTTCGTGGGAAGGCAACACGGCGCTCGACTAATGGACCTTTTCCTCGCCGCACTTCTTCTTACATTCGTCGCAATCAGGCTTGGCTGCCGGCTGATCACCCGACCCCGCTGGGACAACGTTCTCCTTGCACTTGTTGCCGTTGTTCGGAGGGCGATGGCACAAGTAGCAGTTGATCATGCCCCGTACTGGCCGAAAACTCGCCCAATGAACCCGCCCCAGCGCTCGTGTTGAACACTTCACCACGTCCTCGCACTCGCTGAAGCCATCACGCGACGCACAGTACAGCCCGCTCCCCCAACCGCCACCCCCGGCAGCTCGCCAAGAACGAGTTGCAGCACGCCGGAACCCCGGCGCGGCACTACCCGGCGCTGCGCCGGTAGAAGTTCAGCAGGCCGCCGAGGCGCCCACGCCGCCGGACAGGCCCCTCACCGCCCACGTCCGCGGGCCGTGGATCGAGCAGGCGGTTGCCGACACCCTGATGGTGCCGTTCGCGGTTGTAGTGCTCGACATACTCCCGCAGCGCGCGCAGCAGCGACTCCTCGCCGATCAGGATCATGCGACCGAGGCACTCGCGCTTGATGCTGCGCACGAAGCGTTCGGCGATCGCGTTGGCGTTGGGCGCGCGCCGCGGCAGCAGGATCGGCTTGATGCCCGCCCCCTTCAACATGCCGCGGAAGTCCTCGTCGAACTTGGTGTCGCGGTCCATCAGCAAGAACTTCAGGTCGCGCCACCAGCCGCTCGCCACGCCGGTGACGTTGCGCGCCAGCTGCTGCATGTAGGCGCCATCCGGGTTGGTCGTCGTGCCGAGCACCTCGACCTTGCGCGAGCCGTGATGGATCGCAAACAGCGTGTAGAACGTCTGCAACCCGCTCCACGTCCAGACCTCGGTGGCGAAGAAGTCGATCGCCGCGATCGCCGACGCCTGCGTCTTCAAGAACTGCCGCCAGGAGGTCTGCCGTTCGGGCGCCGGTGGGATGCCGGCGTCCTTCAGGATCTGCCGCACCGTCGAACGCGCGATCGCATGCCCGAGCTCGCGCAGCATGCCGGCGATGCGCAGCGATCCCCAGGTCGGGTTGTCGCGCGCCAGCCGCAGCACCAGCGAGCGCACGTCGACCGGCTTGCGCGGGCGGCCGACGCGGCTGCCGGTGGTCGCCCATTTGGCGGCGATGAACTTCTTGTGCCAGCGCAGCAGCGTGTCCGGCGTCACGATCGTCGCCGTGCGCTCGAGCACGCGGCGGCCGAGCGCCGCGGCCTTGGCCGCGAGCCGACGGCGCTGTTCGTCGGTCAGCAGGATGCGGCGCTTGCCGTGGCTCTGCTTGAGCACGTGATTCTCTTCGCGCAGGTAGTCGATCTCGCGCATCGCCGCCTGGTTGGCCATGCCGCCGAACCACGCCATCAGTTGATGCAGGGGGTTGAGTCGTCGCTTCATGCCCGCTCATCGGCGCGGGCGGCGGCGCGGCGGGAGGTCGCGCGCGTTCGATCAGCCCAAGAAGCTCAGCCGCGGTCCACCACCACGGACTGCGCTCCACACTGCGAGCACGTAGAGGCGCGAACCGGAGTCGTCCGGTGCGTAGTAGACGTGGTACCTGGTTGCGCGCAGCAGCAGGCGGCGAAGCCCCGGTATTTTGCGGTGCCGCCGACGGCGGCCGATGCCTGGCGACGACTTCATCAAGGCAACGGCCGCCGCCAACTCCTCGACGAACAGCCCGGGCGCCGCAGCCCGGTTGGCACGCCACCACTCGTCGATGGCACGGATCTGCTCTTCCGCAGCAGGGACGAAGATGACGGAGGTCACCGCCGGCGCAGCTCGTCGATCAACGCCTGGCCCGGCTTGCCCTCACCCCGTTGCGCCTGCTCCCACGCCCGCACGAGCGCCGCGTCACGCGCCTCCTTGCTCGCCGGATCAAGGTCGTCCCCCTCGTCGTCGAGAACCAGGTCGAGGATGGTCCCCTCGGGCAGCGAGGTCGGTTCATCGACGATCAGGCGACCGTTCTGCACGCGCGCGCGAACACCACTCATGGGCACATGCTAGCGAGGGGCGGCCCATGCGAGCGAGAGTTCGCTTTTCCGCCCTGACTGGGGAGCCACTTCCGCTGGAATGAGCGGACCCGATCGCCCCGCGGTTAGCAGCCGCGGGGCGGTTGCGGTTTTGGGGAGCAGGGGCGGAACGGGCGTGCTCGGGGCCACTTGCGGCGGGTGACCGTCGGCGTGGGCCGAGTTAGCGAGAGCGCGGTGCACTGGGCACCGCAGGCCGGGAAGCGAGGGGGGTCAGACCGCATCGGTGCGGTGCTCTCACGCGAACCGGGTGAGAGCGCGATCCTGGTTGACACTCGTAGAGTACCGAGCCCGGGAGCGGCCCCGCGGGGTCACCGCACCTGGCCCAACCACGCTGGCCAGAACGGGAACACCTCGCCCGCCTGGTAGAGCGGCCCCAGCTCGGCGACCTCGTGCCACACCGCGTCCGGGCCGGCCTGGTGGCGGCGGCGAAGGTCGGCTTCGTGGCTCTCGGACAGCTCGACGATCGCCTCGACGGCGTCACCGCGCCCCTGCCGAGGAACCAGATCGTCCCGGTGCGGCACTAGCCCGTTGGCCAGGCCGAACACGCCGTCCTCCAGCCCGAGCAGTGACTTCCCGCCGGACGACAGCGCGTTCACGACATCGGCCGGTAGCGCGAAGTCGGTGTCCGCGAAGAACGCGCCGATGAACGCCCCAACGTCGATGCCGCGCACCAAGTAGCGCCCACAGCAGAGCGTGATCAGTTCACCGCCGATGGCATGCGCCTCGTTGAGCGCCTCGATCTGGCCGGGCACCACCGCGTGCACCAGCGCGTTGTGGTAGGCGCCCAGGTCGTAGTGCTCGGCGGCGGCGTTCAACACGCGCAGGCGTCGAAGCTCGTGGAGCACGAGGTCGTCGCCGCCGAAGGTGCGGGCCAGCTCACGGTCAACAAGTCGCTCACCAGCCCGCGCGAGCATGTCGATCTCAAGATCATGCTCGGCGGTGACCGCGTCCTGGTAGATCGCGTTGGTGCGGTGGCCGATCGTCACTGCGTCAGGCTACTCCCGCGAGACCACTGGCGGGAAGGTCGCGGGATACTCCAGTCGGGTCCGACTCAAACGGGCGGGCCATTTCGGGAGCGGGGACATCGCTCGCGGCCTTCCGATCGGCAGCGGCCCTGTCGAGGCCGCGGCCAAAACCATCGTCCAGGGCCGACTCAAGCGCAGCGGCATGCGGTGGTCTCGCGATGGCGGGCAGCATGTCCTCGACCTTCGAACCCTGCTGAAGTCAGAGCGATGGGCGCCGATGTGGAGCACGCTCAAGAAGGCCGCGTGACATGCCCCGATCCAAACTCACACCCCTCGCAGCAAGCGCACAACCTCACTCAACATACTCTTCATCACGAAGCACTGAGACTCAGCAACTCTCTGGGCCATCTGCCCAACCACAAGTTGCAACTCCACCAACTTCCCCGCCTCTATCATATCCGCCAACCAACCCGGATTCACACGTGAGCTTGACTGCCCAGCAACTACATCCTGGCCTAGTTCCAGAAACACCTCGCATCGACCCGTCACATCATCGCCAGCCTCTTGCCAATTGCGCACTTCCCCACCCGCAACACTGACACCGCCAACACTCACACGACATGCAACACTCGCAGCCGAATCTAGCCACTTGCCCAGATTCGCCCCCTTCACGCTGATCATCACCACAAGGAAGCGCTCTCCCGTCGCGTCATGCACAAGCCTCACCCCCTCCACCTCGGCATGGAAGCTGGACGGCAACCAACGCACAAGAATGACAACCAACACCAAACCAAGGGTGCCCAAAGCCAGAATACACCGCGCCCGTACTGGCCGAAAACTCGCCCAATGAACCCGCCCCAGCGTTCGTGTTGAACACTTCACCACGTCCTCGCACTCGCGGAAGCCATCACGCGACGCACAGTACAGCCCGCTCCCCCAACCGCCACCCCCGGCAGCTCGCCAAGAACGAGTTGCAGCACGCCGGAACCCCGGCGCGGCACTACCCGGCGCTGCGCCGGTAGAAGTTCAGCAAGCCGCCGAGGCGCCCACGCCGCCGGACAGGCCCCTCACCGCCCACGTCCGCGGGCCGCGGATCGAGCAGACGGTTGCCGACACCCTGATGGTGCCGTTCGCGGTTGTAGTGCTCGACATACTCCCGCAGCGCGCGCAGCAGCGACTCCTCGCCGATCAGGATCATGCGGCCGAGGCATTCGCGCTTGATGCTGCGCACGAAGCGTTCGGCGATCGCGTTGGCGTTGGGCGCGCGCCGCGGCAGCAGGATCGGCTTGATGCCCGCCCCCTTCAGCATGCCGCGGAAGTCCTCGTCGAACTTGGTGTCGCGGTCCATCAGCAAGAACTTCAGGTCGCGCCACCAGCCGCTCGCCACGCCGGTGACATTGCGCGCCAGCTGCTGCATGTAGGCGCCATCCGGGTTGGTCGGTTGGTCGTCGTGCGACTCCCCGGCAAATCGCGTTGGTGCGCTGGCCGAGCGTCATTGCGTCAGGCTAATGCAGCACCGAGAACGGGACGGTCTTCTGCTTCGTCGGTCATCGGACTCTTCCTTTCCCTGGGCCATGCCAAGGTGCGGAAGGTCGCGGGTTACTCCAGTCGGGTCCAGCTCAAACGAGCGGGCTATTTCGGGAGCGGGTACACGCTACCTGTTTCGCCATGAGGTGGGCACGACCACACTGTCACCCAAAGCACATCGCAGCAAGACAGAGCTACCACCGACGCTTGACTGCATCATGCAAATCTCTACATCCCGGGAGCTGAGCGACTGCAGCATTCCATCTGGCACCAGCGATACAAGCCATAGCATAACAGCGTCATCCCCAGAGACTTTGGCGACACCCCACCAGGGTCGCCCTCCCTTTCCCAACTGAACCATTCTTGCGGTTGCTCGAGGTTCCTCCGCCCACTTGGCCGCGCCCACCACACGCACGACAACTACTTCTTCACCACGATCCGCGTCATCGACGAGATCCACAAGCGAAACACACCTAGTGGGGGCGCCCCATCGGCACCCCCCAAAGGCGATAGCCAATCCGAGAGTCATGCAAGCGGTGCACGCTCTCATCCTCAAGCGCCGCATCGCCGGACGCCGCACTCGTCGAGAAGTCGCCCAATGACCCCGCGCTCGCGTTGAACACTTCACCACGCCCTCGCACTCGCTGAAGCCATCACGCGGCGCACAGTACAGCGCACTCCCCCAACCACCACCCCCGGCAGCTCGCCAAGAACGATCTGCAGCACGCCGTCGGACCGGCGCCACACCACCCGGCACAGCGCCGGCAGAAGCTCAGCAGGCCAACGAGGCACCCGCGGCGTTGCACAGACCCCTGATCCCTGGCCGCGTGTCGAGCACGACTTCGAGCGCCGGCCGCGCAGACCACGCCCAGGTAGATCGAGCTGGTACGACGGCCGATCTTCACCGCGTCAGGCTGCTGCAGCACCGAGAACGGACGGCCCGCTGCTTCGTCGGCCATCGCAGTCTTCCAGCCTTCCTTTCCCCTGGAGATCCCAGTTCAGGGAAGGCCGCGAGTTTCTCCAATCGGGTCCGGATCGAGAGCACGGGCGAATCTGGAGCGGACACACACCCCGCCAGGGAGCCACGAATGCGCGCTTCACTTGAAATCCCAAGTGAAACACCACTCGAGAGTGCGCACTGCCTCCAAAGGCACATGCGGATTCCTCGCCATGAAGGCGTCAGAGGCGACTCGCCCTGCTTCACCAAGGTCGCGCACGGTCCACTGCGCATCCGTTGCATAGTAGTCATCCGCGAGCTTCTTGATGATCGGCACCAGCCAGCTTCCGACTTCCACGCCGAACTCATCCAACACCCGCTGATCACTCCGCTGTGGATATCTGGCACCTGGCGGCCGCGCCCATAACACCAATGCGCGGCCGAGCAGATGCCAATCCTCGCGCCTCATCTCGACCATGGAAGGGTCTCCACTCCTGTTGCCATCACCGGAGCTCCGCCCCAAGCAGCCCCTTGACTCGCTCACGCAGCCAAGCGGAATCCACCACCCTGCTGGTCATGCCGGCAGGGCGGGGCTTCTCGGGCAGGAACCCGCCTGACTGCGAGAGCAAGCGAGCCAGCTTCACTTGGGCGCTCCCGGACGAGGCACACCAGCCGCTTCCAGCGCGCGCGAGAACAGCTTCTCGGGCGCGCCAGTCGTCAGCACGACCCCCGAATGCCCTGCGTAATACTCGAGGTGCAAACACTCGAAGCATATGACGAGGTCGACCACCTCTTCGCCATGAGTAGCTCTGATGCCATGACGCGGGTTCCAGCACTTGGCAATCTGACCTTCAGCCTTGCCGATGCCATCGTACAACGCCTGCAGCAACTGCCTGCGCTGCTCAGGATCGCGGATGTCTGCTCGCCCCAACACGGCTTCCTCGTGGAACACTTCCGGGGAGGCCTTCGTCTCGGCAGCAGGATCCAGGGAGAGCAGCACGAAGGAGTCTGCTGCCTCGAGAACGCGGACCACCTCCGGAGGCAGCCGGTTCGGCTCGGCTTGGCCGCGGATCACGATGGCTACGACCACCAAGCCGACGACCATCACGAGCGCTGCGCCAAGCTTCTTGATCATGCGCTTCATCCCAAACGTCCATCTGCACACCGATTCGGCCCCGGAATCTTGGCGAACACCTCGGCGGCAGCCAAGACACCCCAGAGCTTCTTCGCTCGCCCTTCCGCAGCCAGCCTTGCGGGGCCGGCGGCACCACGAACCCTGTCCGTCGCGGCCGGCCCCGTGATGCAGTCGGCCGACGACCCGGGGTCAGCTCGGCACGGCTGCAGCAACTGCCGGCGCTGCGCCCACCACGGCTCGCTCGTCGCCATACCGCGACACGCTAGCGAACGACCACGTCGCCGTGGTCACTGTCCAGCGGGAACTGCAGAGGCTCGCTGACGCGTTCGCCGGCGCGCACGCGAAAGCCGGCGTGCCACGGCCGCCAATCCTGCAGCGGGACGACCAGGCTGCCGTCCGCGCCGCTGCGCCCGCTCAGCACCAACGGATAGGCAACGTCGGCGGCGATCCCTTCCTTGGCCCAGCCCTTGGCCCCGCGCAGCGCGCCGCTGAAGCCGCTCATCCGGCTCTGGTGCGGCTCGAAGCGCGCACCCGCGACCGGCTGGCCCTGCTCGTCGACGACCCGACAGCGCACCGTCGGAATCGTCTCGAGTTGCAGTTCGACGTCCCCGCCCAGCTCCTCCGGATCGACGAAGTGCAGCACATGCGCGCGCCCGTCGGTCGCGTAGATGCCGTACATGCCCTTGCCGAGCAGCAGGTCGGCACGACCGGCCACGTCGGTCACGGCGTACACCCGCTCGTCGCCATAGCCCAAGCTCGCGCGCTGCTCGACCTCGAACACGGCGACCTCCGCCGCGGCGGCGAGGCTGCCGTCGGCGCCGCGCACCGTCAGCGCCACGGCGCGCAGCTCCGCCACGTCGACGTCGGCGTCCTGCGGTTCGCCGCGGACCTCGGGCAGGACCAGCGTCCTCACCCGCCCGGCGCCCTCGCTCGGCAACAGCCGGGCGAACAGCTGCCAATGCAAGACGTTGGCGGGCAGCGGCAGCGTCAACACACCGTCGTGCGCCGAGAACGGCAACGCGTTGGTGATCGTGTAGTTGGCGCCCGGTGAGCTCGCGTTCACCGCGAGGACCAACTGCGCCGCGACCTGTTCTCCATCGTGCAGGCCGACGACGCGGACCTGCAGTTCGCGCGGAGCGGCCAGCTCGACGCGCAGCGGCTCAGCGGCGCTGCCGCCCGATCGCGGCACCGACACCCATCGCTCGCGATGGCCCGGCGCCGTGACGACCAACCAGGGCGACAACGGCTCGCCGGTGTGGAAGTCCGGCACCAGCAGCTCGGCGCCGCCGCCGACCACGAGCTCGCGGAACCACGCGTGGCCGCGACTGCCGAGCACGCAATCCGCCGGCTGTGCCGCGAGTCGCAGCTGACTCGACACCGACACCTGCTCGATCGCCTCGCCACCGGCATCGACGACCTGCAGGGTGACGGTGCCCGGCGCGCGGAAGCTCCCCTGCGGCTCCTGCACCCACGGCTCCACGGCGCACGCCTGCAGCATCGTGCCATTGGCGGCGCGGCGGGCGACCCATGACCGCGACCACGGCGCCGGAGGCAACTCGACGGCGCCTTCGACGACCTTCAGCTCCTCTGCCAACCCTGCGAGCGGGAACGCCAGGTGAACGAACTCCCCGCCGTCGTCAGCGCTGCCTTCGCCCGACTGCGACACGACCACGCGTCGGGCCCGCCACGCATGGTCGGCGCGCAGCTCGAGCACACCGCCCGCAGCGGCGCGCCCGGTCGGCTCACTGACCCAGCGACTGCCGTGCTCGCGCGCGGGCCCGATGGCCCACGCCGTGTAGAGCTGGCCGACGGCAAGCCGCGGCTGGCAGCGCCCGCGCTCGTCGGTCGTGAGGCGCACGACGTGCTCGACGCCGGGCATGCCCTGGTAGGGCTGCCACAAGAGGGTGACCTCGGCACCAGCGAGCGCGTGACCGTCGCCGTCGACGACGTGCACGAAGCACGGCTTCTGCACCTGCGCCGCGACGGGTGCAGCAAGGAGCAGCGCCACCAACAGGCCAGACCACGGTTCTAGGTTCCCCATGGGGCCCAACGCTAGATCGCGACGAGCAAGAACGCCACCAGCCCCGGCCGCCACGGACATTCGTGGCAGTGTCACGCCCCACAACCCGCCCGGCCGTGCCAGCCATGCTCCTCCGCCACACCTTGGTCTTCTCCCTGCTCGCCTGCTCGGCCGCCACCCAGATCGGCGTCTGGCGCGAGCTGGCGTTCCCCACCTCCCCGAGCGGTCGCTATGGCGTCGCGATCGTCTACGACAGCGCGCGCGATCGACTGGTCATGGTCGGCGGCACCGACAACAACGGCATGTCGGCGTTTCGCGAGACGTGGGAACACGACGGCGCGCAATGGTCGCTGCGCACGACCACCGGCCCGCGCGGTTCGATGGTCTGGTATCCGCAGGAGTTCCTCGCCGCCGCCTACGACTCGCTGCGCCAGCGCACGGTCGTGGTGCAGAGCAATCCCAGCGACGGCACCACCGACACCTTGGAGTGGAACGGCAGCTCGTGGCTGCTGCGCTCGAGCACCATGCCGGTCGGGCGCTGGCCGGCGATGTGCTACGACTCGCAACGGCAGCGCACGATGATGTTCGGCGGGCAGAACCACAACGGCGTCATCTTCAACCAGACGCGGGCGTTCGCGGTGATCGACGCTGCGGCCAGCAGCGCGACCTACGGCACCGGTTGCCGCGGCCCCAACGGTCTGCCCGTGCTCAGCGCGCAGCGCTTGCCGCGGCTCGGCATGACCTTCACGCTGTCGGTCAGCAACGTCGGCACCGGGCTGCTGGACATCCCCATCGGCTGGCTCGGCTTCGACGCCTCGCAGTGGAACGGCGTGCCGTTGCCGGCGATGCTCGACCCGCTCGGCTTCCCCGGCTGCACGGCGCTGCTCGCGCCCGAAGGCAGCTACCCGCTGCAGAACGTTCTCGGCACCGCGACCTGGAACCTGCCGGTGCCGTTCCTGCCGGCGTTCTCGGGCATCGACGTCTACACCCAGGCGGGCGTGCTCGCGCTCGGCTTCAACCCCGGTGGACTGGTGTTCACCAACGGCGTGCGCGGCAGGATCGGCTACTGATCGCCCTCGGCTTGCACAGCGAAGGCGACGCGTCGCCCTGATCGTCTTCGCGCCACGTGGCAAGGTTCACCAACCAATCGCGCGCCACAGCGCCTGCCGGCGCGGCTCCCAGCGCGCATCGCGCTGCGCGGCCGCCTCGACCAGCGGCACGCAGTCGACCAACCCCATCGCCTCGACGCGCCCAGCCAGCAGTTCCCCGAGCAGACGATCCGCGACGTCTGCCGCCTCCGCGTCACGACCGGCCTCCAACAGACACGCGAACCGCAGGTCCCACGCCAACAACGCCGACGGATGCGAACACCGCGACGTCAGCGGGCGCGTGCGCGCGGCGGCACGGCGCGCATCGCCCAGCGATCGCGCCAGCCGCGCCAGATCCAGCCACGCCCACCACCAGGTGTCGAACTCCGAACGCGCGGTGATCGCCAACCGCAGCCAGCGCTGCGGATCGGCATCGGGTGGCGCCTCGACGCCGGGCACGGCGAACTCCAGCTCGGCGTCCCCGATGCACCACGCAGCGCGCAGCGAACCGGTGGCGCCGTACCAGCGCAGCGCCAACCGCCGCAGACGCAGCGCGCTCGCCAGCGACTGCTCTTCTGCATCGCGCTCGGCCAGCCGTTCGATCAGCCGTTGGTAGTCGAAACCCACCGCGAAGAATGTGCGCCGCCACCACCGCCGGCGCAATGCCCGGGGAAATGCCGTCGCGCAACGCCAGCGGCCGTGCTCGACTCTCGCGATGGAGTCCTCCAGCGCGATCCTGCTCGCGGTCGGCACCTTCTTCCTCGGCCTGTTCCTCGGCCGCCGCGCCGGCGCCAGCACGCCGCCACCGCCGCCGCCAGCGCCGATCGACCCGAGAGCGCTCGAGCTGGCGCGCCGCGTGTTGCCGCTCGAAGGCAAGATCGGCGCGATCAAGGCCTACCGCGAAGCCACCGGCGTCGGCCTGCGCGACGCCAAGCTCGCAGTCGACACGCTCGATGATCACTAGCGCCACGCCCCGCGGTCAGTAGTTGCCGACCACGGCGTGCCCGCCGTTGGAGAACACGAAGCCGCCCGGGTTCCAACCGGGTACCAGCACGCCGGCCTGGAAGTAGAGGTCGGCGCCGACCACCGCGACGTTGAGCGGGATCGAGATGCTCCACGGCGCGACGCCGGCGTTGTTCGACAGCGCCGCGCTCAGCTCCGGCGCCAGCAGCGCGCTGCAGCCGGTGAAGCCGAGCACGTCGAGCGGCAGCGGCAACGGCAGGCCGTTCCACTGCTGGTCGTCGAAGCCGACGAAGCCGATCGGCACGTTGAACAGCGAACCCGGCAGCGCACCGACCTCGAGCTGCAGCGTGGTGCCGAGCTTCGGCACCGAGGCGCCGACCGCGTGCAGGTCCGGCGTGCCGACCGGCCCGGCGCAGCCGCTGCCGTAGGCCTGGAACGACGCCAACACGCCCGGCAGGTACTCGAAGGTGTGCGCGTTGTTGGTCCAACCGACGACGACGTCGCGCGTGCTGTCGTAGGCGATCGACTGCGCGGCGCCCATGCCGGGCACCATCACCTGCGTCCACGCGGCGCCGTCCCATTCCCAGGTGTCGGTCAGCGAAGCGATGTCGAAGCCGCCGTAGAGCACGGCGCGGTGTCGCACCGCGTCGTAGGCCATCGACGCTTGCCGCCGCGGCGACGGGCCGGCGATTGCGAAGTGCTTGGACCACTGGCTGCCGTCCCACTCCCAGGTGTCGGCGAAGTTGCTGGTCGCACCGCCGAGGCCGCTGCCGGTGCCGCCAAACAGCAGCACGCTCTGCTGCTGTGCGTCGTAGACCATCGCCGCGCCGTAGCGCGGCGTCGGGCCGCCGACGAAGCGCAGCGTCCAGTGCATGCCGTCCCACGCCCACATGTCGGCAAACAAGCTGCCCTGGTTCTCGCCGCCGAACAGCAACGTCTCGTCGCGCGCGGCGTCGTAGACCAGCGACCACGTGCTGCGCGTCGGAGGGCCTCCCGACGCACGCAGCGACCAGTTGCTGCCGTTCCACTCCCAGGTCTCCAGCATGTGGCTCGGGTCGCCGACCACCGCGACCACCACCTGCCGCGCGTCGTCGTAGCAGACCTCGAACGGCCGCGACGGCGGCTGTGTCGCCGACGACCGGGCGGTCCACGCGGTGCCGTCCCACGCCATCATCTGGTTGCAGACCTGCGTGCCGACCAGCAGCAGATCGTCACGCGCCGCGTCGTAGACCAGCCGCTGACCGCACACCGCGGGGCTGGTCACGTTGCGGTCGACCCAGACGTTCTGGGCCAGCAGCGGCGCGGCCGCGAAGAACAGACAGCACAGGACCGACACCTGGTGGCGCAACATGGCCGACACGGTAGCACGGCTCGCGCCGGCCGGTCAGGCTCGCTCCCGCGACCGCGGCCGTTCCACGCGATTCGCAGCGCCGCGGGGCCGTTTGGCCACCCCGTTCCCCCGTCCCCCGGCGTAGCGCCTGGGTGCAGCCCCAACCCGACATCTACCGCAGCGAACTGCAAGGTCTGCGCATCGAGGTCCGGCCCGAATGGCTCGCCGGCCGCTACTGGTGGCGCATCCATCTGGACGGCCATGGCAAGGTGCTCCTGCGGCACCTCGACCACGCGATCCGCGTCGCCGAGATCCTCGCCGACGACGAAGCGCTGCATCGCCGCGAAGTGCGCAGCGGTTGAATCGGCGGCCGCACGGGGGGTTGCAGAACGAGGAGGAGGAACCGGGTTCCGTACCCTCGTTTTGGCGGTCCTTCAACTCGCGCTGTCCAGCACGCCGTGCTCGTGCAACCACCGCTCGACGTCCGCGACCGTCACCCCGCTGCGCTGCTGCTGCGCAAGCGGGTGCAACACGTCATCGGCGAAATGGAACGTCGGCAGCGTCTCGGCGCCGGTCAGCCGCAGCACACCGGGCAGACCTTCCCCGAGCTCGTAGCCGCGCAGCGAGTTGGCGAGCTGCGCCGCGAACGACCTGCTGCGATCCTGTTCGGGCTCCCGCCAGCTGCGCCCGATCGTGTCGTAGTCGCCGGCGGAGATCTCCACCCAGACGCCCCAACAGCACTGTTCCTGCCAGCCGACGACGTCGAACGGCATCAGCACGCGCACGAAGTAGCGCCGACAGGTGTCGTCGCGATCGCGCATCACCGCCCAGTCGGCGCTGTGCATGACGCAGTCCGCGCGATCTTCGGGCGGCACCGACAACACTGGATCGGGCATGCGGTAGGACGGCTCCATCTCGTGCAGGTCGTGTTCCCCGCCGCAAACGCTGCACTTCGCCATCCGCGCAGGCTACGGAGCCTCAGCGGGGCGCACAACGGCGCCGCCGACCATCGGTCAACGCGCTCGCCGCACGAACCGCTTGCTCACCGCAGGCAGGATCGGCGCCAGCACGCGCGCCCACCGTTCGACGTGCTCTGGCTCGCGGAACGGCCAGAACCGGTCTCCCCGATTGCACAACGTCACCGGCGTGAGCTGGCGCTCGTAGTAGCCGCGCAGGTCCTCGCGGCCGACGAACCAGCTGTCCGGCGGCATCGACAGCTCCTTCTGGATCGACCGGTAGCAGCGTTGCATGGCCGCGAGTTCTCGCGCCGACAGATGGTGCGTGATGCGCGAGCGCTCCGGCGAGCTCGGCGAATCACCCGGCCACGAGCCGGTCAGTTCGACGCAGAAGGAGCTGCCGAAGAACTCGTCCCATGGCCACTGCCAGAACTTGATCGCGCAGCGCACCGTCTCGTCACCGAACGCGCGCTTCCACGACAGCCGCCCCTTCTGCCAGACGAAGCCGTGCTGGGCCAACGCCGGCGTCAGCAGGCGTTCGAGGGTCGGCTTGGGGTCGAAGGTCTTGTGGCTGACCATGCGCGCCTTCGAACCTACGGCACCCAACCCGGCAGCGCCGCAGCCTGCTTCACCCACGCCTCGACCTGCGCGTCGTCGCGCACGTCGTCTTCGCGCACGTCGAGCCAACGCACGTCCTGCTGCCGACCGGCACCGGGCGGCAGCGGCTCGAGCTCGGCGCCGCGGAAGAACGTCAGCTTGACGTAGTTGGCGAAGCAGTGCACCGAGCAGAACCAGCTCTTGCCGTCGATGCCATACAGCGGCGAGTTCCACTTCACGGCCTTCTGCACGCCGGGCACGGCGCGCTCGATCCGCGCGTCGAGCCATTCCCCGACAACCCGCTTCCAGCCGGGCATCGCCGCGAGGTAGGCGCGCACCGGTTCGTCCCCGTCGGCCTTCTGGATCTGCGGGTTGCCGCCGGACAACAGCCGCGGCGAACGGCACGCGCGCGTCTCGACCTTGCGCGCCTTGCGCGCCGGCTGGTCCGGGTTCTTGCGGGTAGGCATTCCCGGCACTCTATCGGGGCACCGTCGCTCGCCTATGCTGCGCCGCCCGCCATGACCAAGAAGCGTCAGAAGATCGCCGCTCCGGCCGCAGAGCCGTCGGCGTCCGCCAACATCGACGCCCGCATCGCCCAACTCGGCGACTGGCGGGGCGCGGTGCTCGCCCGGGTGCGCGCGCTTGTCCACGAGGCGGTGCCCGACGTCGTCGAGACGTGGAAGTGGCGCGGCACGCCGGTCTGGGAGCATGCCGGCATCCTGTGCACCGGCGAGCACTACAAGGAGACCGTCAAGCTGACGTTCGCCAACGGCGCGTCGCTGCCGGACCCGAAGCGCCTGTTCAACAGCAGCCTCGACGGCAACGTGCGTCGGGCGATCGACCTGCGGGACGGCGACGCGCTCGACGAACGCGCGTTCGTCGCGTTGGTGCGCGCGGCGGCGCAGCACAACCTCGGCAAGCGGCGCTGAAAGTTCGGCTCACAGTCCGAGGCACAGATCCGGGCGTTGTTCGCGCAGCCACCGCGGATAGAGGAAGACACGCGCCGTCTCCATGTTGCGCAGCTGCCAGTAGGGGTAGACGACGGTCGGCGAGAACTCGTAGGTCGGCGGCGAGCGATAGGCCAGCAGGCGCGGCGCACGCGGCAGCAGGCTAACGTCGAGGTCGTGGTGCGGATGGCTCTCCATGTCGGTGTGCACGAGCGTCGTGCACTGCCGCAACCACGCCAGTCGGCCATCGTGGATTGGCGTCCCGCGGGTCCAGACGGCTTCGAGTTGTGGCAGGTCCGCCAGCGGCAGGCTCTCCACGGCGGTGCAGTTCTCGAGCTCGAGGCGCTTCAAGCGGCGACAGCGGGTCAGCGGCATGAGGTCGCGCAGCCGGGGGTTCTTCGGCCCGGTAATCGAGAGTTCCTCGAGCTCTGCGAGCTGCTCGATGCCGTCGAGCGACTGCAACTGCCGCGAGCCATAGAGGCACAGGCAACGCAGACTTCGCAGGTGGGCGAGGCCGCGCAGGTCGCGAACGTCGCTGCGCCGCAGCAGCAGCGTCTGCAGCGCGGCAGGATCTACCGGGAGCGGTTGGCCCCCACTCCGCCAACGATCGAGGTCCAGGCGCCGCAGCGGCACGCGGTCGAGGCCTCGCAGCGCGGGCCACCACGGCAACTGAAGCGACTCGAGTGCCGGCCACGCCGCGAGGTCCAGACGTGCGCCGACCATGGGGTGCGGACAGCCGAGCCAGCGCAACTGCGACAACTGCGTCAGCACGGCCCAGTCGGCCGCGCCGAGCCGCCGCCCGGGCATCAACCGCAGTCCGAGCAGGTCGGGCAGCTCCAGCAGCCGGTCGATCGGCCCGAGCGGCGCGCCGTCGCTACGCCACAGCTGGAGTTCGCCCGCGCCGCGACGGACGTAGTCGCGCAGCATCGCCACGTCGGGGTCGCCGTCCCAGACCAGACCGGGACCAAAGCAACCGATGTGCAGGTCGTCGAAGCGGCGAGCGTGCCCTTCGCTGACGGTCATCGACGTGCCTCCATCGCAGCTCGTCGCGCCGTCACGGATACAGCACGCACCGCCGCGCATCGAAGTCGTGCTCACGGCACACCGCCGCGAACACCGCCACCATCTTCGCGCCGCCGACCTCGTTGGGTTCGATCGCGTTGGCATAGTCGGCCGGCCCGGCGAAGACGCGGCGCAGGTCGACCACCGGCACGCCGGCCTCGCCGGCGCAGCGCAGGATCACGTCGTTGAACACCGACAGCGCGGTATCGGCGAGCGCCTTCTGCGGCGGCTCGAAGTTCGAGTCGTAGATCGTGCAGACGACGAACGGCTTCTGCGTCGCGCCAAGCGCGTCGAGCATCGCCCGATAGGCCGCGGCGAAGCGCGCGTGCACCTGTGCCAGCTCGCCGAGCAGCTCCGACGAACGCGCCATCTCGCGGTCGAGCAATCCCGACTGGTCGAGCGCGTCGTTGCCGCCGGCGCTGACGATCAGGTGGGTCGCGTCCTGTGGCAGCCCGTGCAGCTGCTCCTGCACGTCGCCGACACGGTCGCCGTCGCGGGCCAGCAGCGTCGCCCGCCCACCGCTCGCGGTGAGCAGCTCGCCGAGCTGCTGGCTGACCGCCGGCTTGCCGCGCACATAGCGGCCGTTGTCGAGGATCGAGTCGCCGAGCAACACGACGTGCGGCGCCGCCACCACGCGTCGGTTCGCCGCCGCACCGCCGCAGCCGAGCAGCCCGGTCGTCGCCGCCGCACCCAGCCCCGCCAGCAGCTGTCGCCGGGAGGTTGACGGTGACGATCGCTGTGGCGGACACACGGACTGCCTTCGTTCGCTCATTCTGCAGACCATAGCCAATGGCGATCGGACAGTGGATCCCTCACACCCCGTCAGGCTGTCCACTGCGCCCGACACCGTGAGCCATGCCTACGACGCGTCGCCGAGCGCGATGTCAGGTGGCACGGCTGATCGCGCGGCTGTGGCGCGGGATCCGCAGCGTGCATGCCTGACGGTGCCGGCGCATACTGGCGCGCCATGTCCAGCTCTCCGACCGATCAGGCGATCGGCCCCCACTCCGTCGACGCCGCCGGCTGCGAGCTGTGCGGCGCCGTGGCCACGCCGATCACGGTGCTGCGCGGTCGCGACCGCGAACACGGCGTGCCCGGCGAATGGGACCTCGTGCGCTGTGCCGCGTGCGAGCTGGTGCGCATCGAGCCGATGCCGGCCGTCGAGGACATCGGCGGCTTCTACCCCGACGACGAGTACTACGCGCACAAGACCAGCGACCGCACCTTCCGCCCGGTGCAGGTCTCGGCGATCAAGCGCTTCGTGCTGCGGCACCGGCACGGCTACCCCGGCGGCTGCAAGGGCGGCGCGCGCGCGGCGCTGGCCGGGCTGCTGTCGCGCTTCGTCTCCGCCAAGTACGTGCTGCCGTGGGTCGGCAGCGGCCGACTGCTCGACGTCGGCTGCGGCGTCGGCGCCGCGCTGTGGCGGCTGCGCGCGTTCGGCTGGCAGGTGCGCGGCGTCGAGCTCGACGACGGCGCCGCCGCGATCGGTCGCCAGCACGGCCTCGACATCGTCACCGGCACGCTGTTCGACGCGGCGCTGCCCGACGCGGCGTTCGACGTGGTGCGGCTGTCGCACGTGCTCGAACACCTGCCGTCGCCGCTCGCCGCCTTGCGTGAGATCCATCGCATCCTGGCGCCCGGCGGGCAGCTGGTGATGGCGGTGCCCAACTTCGACGCCGCCGGCCGGCAGCAGTTCGGCTCGTGCTGGTTCCCGCTCGAGCTGCCGCGGCACCTGTTCCACTTCACCCCGGCGACGATGCAGCGGTTGCTGCAGAAGGGCGGCTTCCGGCCGCTGTCGATGCACACCGCGTCGAGCGTCGAGCACCACGCGAAGTCGATCGAGCAGCAGCGTCGCGAGGCCGGCGACCCGACGCCGCTGAGCCGCGACCAACGCCGCGCGCTCGGCCGCCGCATCGGCGCGCAGCTGCGCGACGACGACCGTCGCATGCGCGGCGACATCCTCGAGGTGCGGGCCGTTCGCGAGGGCTAGTCGATGGCCGGCATCGACGGGGACGCGCTGCAGCAGCAGCTGGACCGCGAGGGTCATGCGGTCGTCGCCGACGTGCTGGAGCCGGCGAGCCTGCCCTCGCTGCGCGAAGCGTTCGCCGCGTGGCTGCGCGACCGCCCCGGCGCGCGCGACGGGCTCGACCAGGCGCCGGTGCGCGCGC
>JAWKYD010000049.1:0-1763 GCA_041396685.1 Burkholderiaceae bacterium | reverse complement strand
TCATGGCCGAGGGGAAAATCCTGCCCTACCTCGACGTGCCCTTCCAGCACGCCAGCCCGCGCATCCTCAAGCTGATGAAGCGCCCGGCCAGCGCCGAGAACGTCCTGGCGCGCGTGCGCGCCTGGCGCGCCGTGTGCCCGGAGCTGACTATCCGCAGCACCTTCATCACCGGCTTCCCCGGCGAGACCGAGGCCGATTTCGAGAAGCTGCTGCAGTTTCTCGAGGAGGCGCAGCTCGACCGCGTCGGCGCCTTCGCCTATTCCCCGGTGGAGGGTGCGGCGGCCAATCAGTTGCCCGACCCGGTACCCGAGGCCTTGCGCGAGGAACGCCGCCAGCGCCTGATGGAACTGCAGGAGGACATCAGCACGCAGCGCCTCGAGCGCAAGATCGGGCGCGAGATCGAGGTTCTGATCGAAGAGGTCGACGAGGAGGGCGCTATCGCCCGCAGCCAGGCCGATGCACCGGAGATCGACGGCCTGGTGCACATTCCCGACGGCGAGCACCTCGAGGTGGGCGAATTTGCCCGCGTCCGCGTGACCGACTGCGACGTGCATGATCTCTACGCCGAGGCGATCGAAGCATGAGCAACGAAACCCTCATCCGTCGCCTCTCCGCCATTGTCGGCGACGCCGCCGTGCTGACGGGCAACGACATGGACGCCCATCTCACCGACTGGCGCGGCCGCTACACAGGCAAGGCGCGCTGCGTCGTCAAGCCCGCTTCGACGGAGGAGGTTGCAGCCGTCGTCGCCCTCTGCGCCGCGGAGCGCATTCCCATGGTGCCCCAGGGCGGCAATACCGGACTCGTTGGCGGCGCGACGCCGCACCATGACGGCCATGAGGTGGTCATCAGCCCCTCGCGCATGAAGCGGATTCGCGCGATCGATTCCGACAACAACACGCTCACCGCCGAAGCCGGCTGCCTGCTGGCCGAGGTGCAGGCGGCGGCGGAGCAGGCCGACCGCTTGTTCCCGCTCTCGCTGGCGTCCGAGGGCAGCTGCGAGATCGGCGGCAACCTGTCCACCAACGCCGGCGGCGTCGCCGTGCTGCGCTACGGCAACATGCGCGAACTCACCCTGGGCATCGAGGCGGTGCTGCCCGACGGCCGCATCTGGCACGGCCTGCGCGGCCTGCGCAAGGACAACACCGGCTACGACCTCAAGCATCTGTTCATCGGCGCCGAGGGCACGCTGGGCATCATCACCGCCGCCGTGCTGAAACTCTTCCCGCGCCCGCGCAGCAGCGCCACGGCCTGGCTGGCCGTGCGCGATCCTGCCGCCGCCGTGGAACTCCTTTCACGATTGCGCGGCGCCTGCGGCGAGCGCGTCACCGGCTTCGAGATCGTCGCGCGGCCGGCACTCGAACTGGTGCTGAAGCACATTCCCGGCGCGCGCGATCCCCTCGCCGCGCCTTCGCCCTGGTACGTGCTTGCGGAACTTGCCGACACGCTGGTGGATTTCGACCTGGCCGGCATGCTGGAGGCGATTCTTGCCGTGGAAATGGAGGCGGGGCGGGTGGCGGATGCCGCTGTGGCGCAGGACCTCGCCCAGCAGCGTGCCCTCTGGCACCTGCGCGAGCACATCTCCGAGGCGCAGCGCATCGAAGGCATCAGCATCAAGCACGACATCGCCGTGCCGGTGTCGCGCATTGCAGGGTTCATCGCGCGCGCCGATGCCGAATTGCAGCGCGCCTTTCCTGCCGTGCGCATCGTCACCTTCGGCCACATCGGCGATGGCAACCTGCACTACAACCTGTCGCGGCCCG
>JAWKYD010000048.1:0-1145 GCA_041396685.1 Burkholderiaceae bacterium | reverse complement strand
GTGGCTCTGGGTCGGCACGATCGGCACGAATACCGCCTTCTGGATGTATCAGGTGGCACTGGGCTGGCTGGCGCTCGTCATGACCGACTCGCCGCTGTGGGTCGGCCTGGCCGGATTCGCCGGCGGTGTGCCAATCCTGATCTTCGCACTCCCGGCCGGGGTACTCGTCGACAATTTCGACCGGCGGACGGTGCTGATGGCCGGACAGATCGGCGTCATGATCACGGCAACCCTGTTCTCGGCCCTGATCTATCTCGACGTGATGAATCGCTGGACGATGCTAGCCCTGGCGTTT
Organism: Burkholderiaceae bacterium; assembly: GCA_041396685.1. Lineage (GTDB taxonomy): Bacteria > Pseudomonadota > Gammaproteobacteria > Burkholderiales > Burkholderiaceae_E > JAUIAI01. The sequence goes on along the minus strand of JAWKYD010000048.1, from coordinate 850 downwards.
GCCTACGGCTCCAGCATGTCGTTCGTCTTTCCGACACGCCACGCAATCATCGGCAGGCTGGTAGATCCGGAAGATCTCGCGAACGCCATCGCCCTCAATTCGGCCGGCCAGAACGCGACTCGCATCTTCGGCCCGGCGCTGGCGGGCATCCTGATCGCCATCCTGGGCATTGGCGGCACTTTCGCGTTCGCAGCCGGTCTACAGATCTTCGCCCTCGCATCGAGCTTGCAGCTCCCATCGTCGGTGCCTCGCCAACCGGGACGGCGCGGCCCGGCGCTCGCAAGCCTGACGGAAGGACTCATCTACGTCCGGCGTGACCCGACGCTGCTCGGAACGATCCTGCTCGCGACGATCGGCACGATGCTGATCATGCCCTACATCAACCTGATGCCGGTCTTCGTGCGGGACGAGCTCGGCTTCGGGTCGACCGGGCTCGGGGTCCTGATGACCGGCATCGGACTCGGTTCCGTCATCGGCGCGCTGCTCGTTGCCGCCCGGAGAGAATTCACCTCGATCGCCGGCGCGCAGGTCCTCATGATCGCGGCCTGGGCGGCGATCGTCCTGGCCTTTGCCTGGACCCCCTGGGCCGCCCCGGCAGCCGTGCTGTTGTTGCTGACCGGCACGCTCAGCGCAGGGTTCCTGGCCACGAACCAGACGATGCTCCAGCTTCGGGCAGACGACGAAATCAGAGGGCGAGTGCTCGCTGTCAACCAGATCACCTGGGGCCTGCTGCCCTTCGGGCAGCTGCCGCTCGGAATGCTCGCCGACGTGATCGGCGCGCCGGCCGCCACGTCAATCGCCTGCGTTGCCGCCCTCGGGCTGATCGTGCTGACCGCTTCACGCATTCCGG
>JAWKYD010000047.1:0-1780 GCA_041396685.1 Burkholderiaceae bacterium | reverse complement strand
GGCCGCTAGTGGGGTTCAATGGGCTTCGAGAAACTCAGGATGGGGATATCGGCGGCATTGTGCTGCGCACTGCTTGCTGTCTCCCATGCCGCGTCCGCAAAGGACGGCGGGAACCGGCGCGGGCGCGACCGCGACCGCATCGAGCGCGCTTATGAAGCGCGCGAGGCCGGTGATCTGAAGCCGGTTTCCGAACTCATCGATATCGTCGTGGCGGCTCTCGGCGGCAAGGTGGTCGAGATCGAGTTCGAGGACGAGGACGGCGGCGCGGTGTACGAGTTCTATCTGCTCGGCACAGACGGCCGCATCCGCGAGGTCTATGTCGATGGCCGCAGCGGCAAGATTCTCTCGGCCAGGCCGGACGACTGACATGCGTGTCCTGCTTGTCGAAGACGACCAGCGCATCGTGCGCGATGTGAAGGTCGCCCTCGAGGCGGCGGGCTACGTTGTTGATACGGTCGCAGACGGCGAAACCGCTTGGTACCAGGGCGACACCGAGGATTACGCAGCGATCGTGCTCGATCTCGGCCTGCCGCGCATGGACGGCCTGTCGGTCCTCAAGCGCTGGCGCGCAGGCGGTCATCAGGTGCCGGTCCTGATCCTCACCGCACGCGGCTCCTGGAGCGAGCGCGTCGAGGGCATCGATGCCGGCGCCGACGATTACCTCCCGAAGCCCTTTCAGCTGGAGGAGTTGCTGGCGCGCCTGCGTGCCATCATCCGCCGCAGCCACGGCCACGGCACGCCGGCCATCAGCGTCGCAGGCCTCACCCTCGACGCCCGTCAGATGCGTGTCATGCGCGATGGCGCGGCGCTGTCGCTGTCGCCGCAGGAGTACCGCCTGCTGTCCTACCTCATGCACAATGCCGGGCGCACCGTTCCGCAGCAGGAACTGGCCGAGCACCTGCAGGCCGAGCACTTCGAACGTGAATCCAATGCCGTGGAAGTGCTCGTCGGACGCGTGCGGCGCAAGGTCGGCGCCGGGGTGATCGAGACGCGCCGCGGCTTCGGCTACATCATCGGCGGTGACGGTCAGTGAAAGTCCGGTCGATCCGCTTTCGCCTGCTCGCCTTCGCGCTGGCGGCGGTGCTGCTCGGCCTGACCGTATCCGGTCTCGGGCTTGTGGCGCTCTTCGGCCGCCACGTCGAGCGCCGCGTCGGCACCGAACTGGACAGTTACCTTACCCAGTTGGCCGGCAACCTGCGCATCGACGCCGACGATGCGCTCTATGTCGGCCGCGAGCCTGGCGACCCGCGCTTCTCACGCATCCTGGGCGGGCTTTACTGGCAGGTGGAGGATGAGACGTCCGGCGGGCTCTTGCGCTCGCGTTCGCTTTGGGACACTGCGCTTGTTCTGCCGGAAGACGTCCCGGAGCCGGGTAGCGTCCACGAACACCGGTTGCAGGGCCCGGGAGGCCAGTCGCTGCTGATCCACGAGCAGCGGGTCGTCCTGGAACACGCCGGAACCGACCGGCCGGCCCGGCTTGCGGCGGCGATAGACACGGCCGACGTCGAGGCGCTGAAATCGGGCTTCGCGCGCGATCTCGTTCCGGGCCTCGGCCTGCTCGGCATCGTCATGCTGGCCGGCCTGTGGCTCCAGGTTTCGGCGGGGCTCAAGCCGTTCGCGGCGGTGCGCCAGGGCATTCTGGCGATCCGCTCCGGCAGCCTGCGGCGGTTGCCGCTGGACGACGCGCCCGAGGAGATTGCCCCGCTGGCCGACGAGGTGAACGCGCTGCTCGACGCGCAGGACGCGGCGATGGTGCGCTCGCGTGACCGGGCGGCCGACA
>JAWKYD010000046.1:0-1079 GCA_041396685.1 Burkholderiaceae bacterium | reverse complement strand
CGGATTGCCGCTCTGCCAGCGCCAGCCATCGACGCACATCTGCTCGACACCCTTCTCGGCACGCCAGCCGAGCAACTGCTCGGCATGCGCCGGGTCCGCGTAGCAGGCGGCGATGTCGCCCGGTCGGCGCGGGCCGACCTTGTACGCGACCTTGCGCCCGCTGGCCTTCTCGAACGCACGCACCATGTCCAGCACCGAGTAGCCGTTGCCGGTGCCCAGGTTGACGGTGAATTCGCCGGGCGCGGTAAAGGCGCGCTCGAGCGCGGCCAGGTGTCCCTTGGCCAGGTCCACGACGTGGATGTAGTCGCGCACGCCGGTGCCATCGGGGGTGTCGTAGTCGTCGCCGAACACCGACAGGTGCTCGCGCCGACCGACCGCCACCTGGCTGATGAAGGGCATCAGGTTGTTCGGAATGCCCTGCGGATCCTCGCCGATCAGGCCGCTCTCGTGCGCGCCCACCGGGTTGAAGTAGCGCAGGTTGGCGATCGCCCATTGGGGGTCGGCCGCGGCCAGGTCGCGCAACATGAATTCGATCATCCACTTGGAGCGACCGTAGGGGTTGGTCGGGCCGGTGGGCGCGTCCTCGCGGATGGGTACGCTCTGCGGATCGCCGTAGACCGTGGCCGACGAACTGAACACGAAACGTTTGACCCCCGCCTCGCCCAGACATTGCAGCAGGTTCACCGTGCCCGAGACATTGTTGTCGTAGTAGGCAAGCGGCTTGGCCACCGACTCGCCGACGGCCTTGAGCCCGGCAAAGTGCATCGTCGCATCGAAGGATTCCTCGGCCAGCAGCGCCATCACGACGTCGCGATCGCGGATGTCACCGACGACCAGGCGCGGGCGCACCCCGGTGATGCGCTCGATCCGGTTGACCGACTCGGCGCTGGCGTTGCTCAGGTTGTCCAGGATCACCGGGCGATGACCGGCTCCGATCAACTCCACCACCGTGTGCGAGCCGATGAAACCCGCGCCGCCGGTGACCAGCACCGTGTGTCTGCCTGTACCTTTCGTCACCTGAGCACTCCGCATAAGGGCCTAACAAGGCCGTCAGTGTCCCATTGTTCCGCCTGCCGTGC
>JAWKYD010000045.1:0-1600 GCA_041396685.1 Burkholderiaceae bacterium | reverse complement strand
TTTCAGGCTGGTCTCCGCCGAGACACCGGAACTCGAGGACGGCCAGGTGCTGGTGCGTCACCATTACCTGAGCCTCGATCCGTACATGCGCGGCCGCATGAACGATTCAAAGAGCTATGCCCAGCCGCAGCCACTCGGCCAGGTGATGCAGGGCGCCACGGTCGGCGAGGTCGTCGAAAGCAGGAATCCCCGCTTCGCCGTCGGCGACAAGGTGGTGGGCTTCGGCGGCTGGCAGGAATACAGCGTGGCGGATGCATCGCAGCCCGGCGTATTGCGCAAGGTGGACACTGCCCACGTGCCGCTGTCGTACTACCTGGGCGCGGTGGGCATGCCCGGCGTCACCGCGTGGTATGGCCTGGTGAAGATCATTGCGCCGGGCAAAGACAGTACTCTGACGATTTCAGCCGCCACCGGCGCAGTGGGCAGCGCATTCGGCGCACTGGCCAGGGCGCGCGGCTGCCGCGTGGTCGGCATCGCGGGCGGACCTGACAAGTGCAAGTACGCGGTCGAGGAGCTCGGCTTCGACGCCTGCATCGACCACCGCCAGCACCCCGACGCCAGGAGCCTGAGCCAGGCGCTGAAGGAAGCCTGCCCCGCGGGCATCGATGGTCACTTCGAGAATGTCGGCGGCTACCTCCTCGACGCGATACTGCTGCGCGCCAACGCCTTCGCCCGCGTCGCGCTGTGCGGCATGATCGCCGGCTACGATGGCCAGCCGCTGCCCATGGCCAACCCGGCGCTGATCCTCATCAATCGCATGAAGATCGAAGGCTTCATCGTCAGCGATCACATGGAGGTCTGGCCCGAGGCGCTGCAGGAGCTCGGCACCCTGGTGGCCACCGGCAAGCTTCGTCCGCGCGAGTCCATTGCGCAGGGCATCGAGTCGGCGCCCGAAGCTTTCCTTGGACTGCTCAAGGGCAGGAATTTCGGCAAGCAGCTGGTCAGGCTGATCTGACGCGGACCCACCGGTGACGGTCACCGCGGGCGCTGCGCATGCGCCGATGCCGGGTTAGCATCCGGGCTCTGCCGCACGGGGGTAACCGGCCTTGCCAAACCACATGTTCCGTTTCATCGCAGGCACCGTCATTGCGCTCATCGGCGGTGTCGCCGTCGCGCGTGCCGCGCTCGATCCGACCGAAAGCACAATCGCGCAGCAGGTCGCCGCAGGCCAGCCGGCCGCCGAGGCGCTGCTCGCGCGCACCGTCGACATCGAAAGCCCCACCGAGAACCTCGCTGGCGTACGCGCCGTCGGCGAGGTCTTTGCCGAAGAGTTGCGGGCCATCGGCTTTCACACGCGCTGGGTCGAGCTGCCTGCCGACATGAAGCGCGCCGGGCACCTCGTCGCCACGATCGACGGCACGCGCGGCCAGCGCCTGTTGCTGCTGGGTCATCTCGACACGGTGCTCGCCGGCGAGCGGTTTCGCCGCGAAGGCGATCGTGCCTACGGCACCGGCACGAGCGACATGAAGGGCGGCATCGTCGTGATGCTGCAGGCCCTGAAAGCGCTGCACGCCGCCGGCGCGCTCGCGGACCGCCGCATCACCGTCATGCTCACCGGCGACGAGGAGGATGCCGGCCTGCCGTTCGCCGTGTCGCGCGC
>JAWKYD010000044.1:0-3641 GCA_041396685.1 Burkholderiaceae bacterium | reverse complement strand
GTGACATGGCGTGGGCGCCCAGACTTTCGATGAGGGCCGCCTTGAAGCGCAGACCGGGCGGCATCGGGGCGCCCATGCCGGGCGCCCTGCGCGTCGATCGGATCCAGGGGACTGCGCCCCGGTATCGTCTGTCGAGCTCTGCCAGCAGTTCCTCACGAATCAGCGGAAGCTGGTGCACGTGCTGGTGGCCATCGACATAGCGGGGAGCGGCGTTGACCGTAGCCTCGAACCGATCGAGCTGCGCGCGGATTTCGGCGCGAATGCAATGCCGGTCCGCCGCACCTAGGTAGGTGGCGGCCACCAGCCCCGGCAAGCGCCGGCGGCGAAGCATAAGTGGATGGGCGGTCAGATCCAGGTGCAGCCCGACCTCCGTGCGTACGGGATCGAGGCCGCCCAGCGTACCAACCCCGCGCGCCCAGGCCGGAGCACCCACCATGACACTGACCGCATTGATGCGCTCGATCTCGGCCAGGCGCATGACGGCCTCATTGATGCCGTCGTGGAATCCGAAGTCGTCTACACAGATGCACAATGAAACGTCGTGTCCGTGCAGGGCACCCCTTTCGTCAGTGCCCGATCGATGCACAACCGACAATCCCTTGCCAGTCCGGTGTGGTTTTTGCTCGTCGGCACCACGGCGGCGCTTGTGCACTGGGGTGTCGTCGTCGCCCTGGTCGAGCGCGGGTCGTGGTCGCCGCTGGCGGCCAATCTGCTTGCCTGGATCGTCGCCTTCGGCGTTTCGTTCACCGGTCATCATCGGTTCAGCTTCCGGGGGCACGGTCGTCAACCGATCGGCTCGGCCGGGCGCTTCGCGGTGGTCTCGTTCACCGGCCTACTGGTCAACGAGACCGCTTACGCTATGTTGCTGCGCTGGACCGGCCTTCCTTATCCGATCGCGCTCATGGTGGTATTGGCAACGGTGGCCGTCGGCACCTGGTTGCTCAGTCGGCACTGGGTATTTCGGCGCACATCGGCCGGCCGTTGACGCGCGCGCTCGCGGGCTCGACACGCCAGAGCGCGAGTTCACCCACGTGCGTGACACGAACCGCGGCTTTCAGCGCCGCGAATGCATCGACATCCCGTTCAGCGCCGACGACCCAGCTTCGCGGGCTCGCACACAAACTCTTCGTAAGATCCTTTCGAGCGACGAGCACGCCGGCGGCAGGCGCCGGCTCGAACGTCGCTGCATCGGCGAGTTCCTTGCGCCAGTTGTCCACCTTGCGTAGGTCGGGGTCGGCCCAGTCTCCGACAATCGCGACCGGCTCGGATAGCCTGGCGTAGAAGGGCAGGTCGAAATCATAGCGACCGATCATGAATACCGGCTCTGGCGCCTGCCGTTCTGCGGCGAGCGCCAAGCTGAGCGCGCGGGTCGAATGGGTCTCTCGTCCTGCGAACACGAACACCGTGCTGATTGAAAGCGCAGCAGAGACCAGCGCGCTGAACCACCACCAACGGGCACCGCGAGGCCACCGTTGGCGCCAGCGATCGATGCCGTCGGCGAGCAGCACCGCGATCGGTGGCACGGCGGGCAGCACGTAGCCGATCAATTTGGACTGCGGCAGTGAGAAGAACGACACGATTGCACAGATCCAGACGAGCATCAGGCTGCGCAGTTCGCGGCGCCTGGTGCTGATCGTCGCATCCTTGCTCGCGAGCGGTCGTAGCCAGACTAGCCATGGCAACGTGCCGACGGCGAGCAGCGCCGGATAGAACCAAAAGGGTTGCAGGTTGTTGAAACCACCTGCCACGTAGCGGCGCAGGTGCTGGCCGATCACGAAGTATTCGAAGAAGCCTTCGTAGCGCCATTGCATGGCCACGAACCACGGCAGGCCGACGGCCAGGAACAGCAGTATCGCCGGCCACCAGAAGAGGTGGCGCAGCATCGACCACTGTCGCCGCAGCATCAGCCAGGCGCCGATGACGAGGGCCGGCAACACAAATCCGATCAGCCCCTTGGCCAACACGCCCAGGGCGGCGGCCAGCCAGGCGGCCGCCAGGGCGGGCCGCGGCAGCGGGCCCTGCTCCGCCGCGAGCACCACGTGGGCCAGTAGGAGCACGGTCACCGTGATGCAAGCGGCCACCAACATGTCGAGATTCGCAAACTGGGCACCGAGGTAAAACAGGGGCTGGGCGAGCAACGCGATGAGCGACAGTCGGGCGAGCGATTCACCCGCCCAGCGGCGCACGAACAGAAAAGTCGCCATCGCGCCGGCCCATGCACCGATCAGCGACGCCACCCGGGCCGCCCATTCGCTGTGTCCGAACCAAGTCAGCGAGGTTGCGGTCAGCCAGTAGAACAAGGGCGGCTTGTGGAAGTAGGGCAAGCCGTCGAGGCGGGGCACGAGCCAATCGCCAGAGCGGATCATCTCCCAGGCCACGCCGACGTAGCGGCCTTCGTCAGGTAGCAGCAATGGCCTGGGCCAGGCGAGCACGGCCAACCACGATAGCGACAGAATCGCGATCAGCGCCGTCCGTTGGCCGGCGGCGGGGGTAGACGAAGTCATTCGCGCGGTCCGGTCAATCCCGAACCGCTGTGACGTCTTACGACGAACAAAGGGCGGCCCTTGGCTTCCTCGAAGATGCGGCCGACGTACTCGCCGACCACACCCAGCGAAAAGAGCTGAATGCCCGCGATCAGCATCATCGCGACCACGATCGTGGTCCAGCCGCTGACGTCGTTACCATAGAGCAGAAAGTCGATCGTGAGATACGCGCCATACGAGAACGCCAGCAAAGCGATCACGATGCCGCTCAGGCTCACCGCGCGAAGTGGCCAAGTGGTGAACGAGGTGAGTCCGTCGAGCGACAGCCGGATCAGTGGCAGGACTCCGTAGTGACTCGATCCATGCCGGCGCGCCGCCGGCAGGTAGGGGACGGCGATGCTCCGAAAGCCGATCCATGCATAGAGGCCCTTCATGAATCGGTTGCGCTCCGGAAGCGCCAGCAGGGCGTCGACCACGTCTCTGTCCATTAGTCTGAAGTCGCCGGCATCGGGCGGGACGTCGAAGCGGCGGGTCGCGACCAGTCGATAGAAAAGCCGCGCGCCCGCCCGTTTGAGCGCGCTCTCGCCGCTGCGTGAACTGCGCAGTGCATAGGCGACGTCGAAACCCTCGCGCCAGCGCGAATACAGCGCCGGGATGATCTCGGGTTCGTGTTGAAGATCGGCGTCCATGATGATGACGACGTCTCCATTGGCGGCCTGCAGCCCGGCCGTCATGGCGGCTTCCTTGCCGAAGTTTCGCGAGAGTTCGATGCCGCGAACCCCCCCGCGGCGGGCCCATCGATCGATCACGCGTGCGGTATCGTCGCTACTGCCGTCGTCGACGATCACGATCTCGAAGCGGGCCACCAGCGCGCTCAGGACCGCACTCAGCCGGGGCAACAGGATGTTGAGATTCTCGGCTTCGTTGTGGCAGGGCAGGATGCAGGTCAGCGTCGGGTCTGCCGTACGCGAGGCGGCTGCCGGTTCGGTCTCGGCCGCGATTGCTGCGCCCGCAAATTGGGCGGCGGCACCCGGGGGCGGCGGGGCGTCTCGGACGTCGCAACGTGTTCTGAGCAGCGAATCCATTTCCTCGCGTGGCGAGTCTCGACCGCAATGATTCTATGTGCCGATTCTTAACAAACCTTGAATCTCCTGGTGC
>JAWKYD010000043.1:0-1065 GCA_041396685.1 Burkholderiaceae bacterium | reverse complement strand
TCGAACATCCCGCGGTCGCCACGCTCGCCACTCTCGTGCCGGGCGCCGCCGCCGGTGTGGTCAGTGAAGTGCTGCTGGTCGACCGCGGCGGATCCGATGTGATCGAGCGGGTGGCCGACGTCGCCGGCTGCCGCTACCTCGCCGCCGAGGGAACCCGCGCCGCAGCGCTTGACGTCGGCGCGCGCGCAGCCCGCGCACCCTGGCTGATGTTCCTGCATGCCGGCGCCGTGCTCGATCCCGGCTGGATCGAGGAGACCACCCAGTTCATCAACACCGTCGCCGGCAGCGGCAGGCCGCGCGCCGCCGTGTTCCGCTATGCCCGCTCCCCCTATGCCGACAGGCGACTGCGCGACGGGTTCAAGGCGATTGCGCGAATGATGACGGGACCCTCCGCCGAACAGGGCCTGCTGATCGCCCATGACCACTATGACCGCCTCGGCGGCTACCGGGCCGACGCCCGGCGCTCCGAGGCGCGCCTGCTGCGCCAGCTCGGCCGTTCCTCGCGAACGCTGCTGCGCAGCCGGATCATGGTGGTGGCCTGACCGGCTGATTTCCCAAGGCGGAAGCCCCCGGGGCGTTGCGCGGGGACTTGCAATTAATTTGATTCCGTCAAATAATTATTTGATGATATCAAATGAGATCGCCCTTACCGAACAGATCGCCGCGGTCCGCGGCTTCAGCCGCTTCTATACCCGCAAGCTCGGCATCATCGAGCCCAGGCTGCTGCACAGCCCCTTCAGCCTGCAGGAAGCGCGCATCATCTACGAGATCGCGCATCGCCCTGGCTGCACCGCCACCGACCTCACCCGCGAGCTCGGCCTCGATCCCGGCTTCCTGAGCCGGACCCTGCAGGGATTGCAGCGCCGCCAGATCGTGACGCGAAAGCCCTCGAAGGCCGACGGCCGCGTCTACGAGCTCTCGCTCACCGCCAAGGGCCGCACGGCCTCCGCGGAACTCGAACGCCGATCGCGCGAAGAAGTCGGCCGATTGCTCGCCGGCCTCGACGCCGCAGAGCGCGCCGCGGTCGTGCAGGCGATGCTCACGATCGAGCAGACGCTGGAGCCG
>JAWKYD010000042.1:0-1375 GCA_041396685.1 Burkholderiaceae bacterium | reverse complement strand
GCGAGCAGGGACGCGGCTTCGCGGTGGTGGCCAGCGAGGTGCGCAACCTGGCGCGGCGGACCGCCGACTCCGCCAAGGAGATCGCCTCGCTGATCACCACCAGCGTCGACCGGGTCGAGCAGGGCACGGTCCTGGTCGACGAGGCCGGCACCACCATGCAGGAGCTGCTGGAGTCGATCGGCCAGGTGACGCAGATCATGGGCGACATCTCCAGCGCCAGCGCGGAGCAGAGCGCAGGCGTGTCACGGGTGGCCGAGTCGATCGTCGAGATGGACAATGTCACCCAGCAGAACTCCTCGTTGGTCGAACAGAGTGCCTCGGCATCGGATCAACTCAAGGTCCAGGCCGAGCACCTGGTCAGATCGGTGGCCGCCTTCAAGCTCTGATCGACGACTCCGGGCTCCCGCCGCCCGGCCGGCTGGTCACTTGCGCTCGCGATGCCCGTCACTCGATGACGGGCATCGGCGTTTGTGGCGGGCCGGCAGCGGCGTTTCGTGATCCGTCGAATAGCACGCGTTCAGGACCGTTGTTCGGCGCCTGGGCGCACACAAGTTGGGCGTTCTTTGGTCGTTATAGGGGTGTCGGCCCGGCAAGGGCTGTCGCATATGCGTGCGGCCCGTTGCGGGCCCGCGCGTCGGCCCGCATTCGAGGAACGATCGATGAAACTTCAGTCCCAGGTAATCGGCGTCGGGATCGCCGCGGCAGTGATGGTTGCACTGACCGGTGCTGCCGGTGTCTACAACCTCGAGCGCGTGCATCAGTCGACGGCAAGCGCGATCCTGGCGTTCAAGGCGGTCGACGCGGCACGTGGCGCCGATATGATGCATGACTCGATCCGCGGTGATGCTCAATTGGCCGCATTGGGCAAGATCGGTGGCAAACCCGAGCTGGTCGAAGAGGCGCGTCTTGCACTGGAGCGACACGCGGGAGTGCTGCACGAAGATCTCGTCGCACTCAGCGCCATGCCATTGCCGGCCGATGCCGCCCAAGCGCTGACCGAGGTCAAGCTGCACGCGCCCGCCTATATCGCGGCGGGCAAGCGATTGCAGGTGGTCGATGCCGCGGACGCCAACGGCATCGAGCGTGCCTTGCAGCGCGTCAATGCCTCGTTCGTCCAGCTCGAGGACTCGATGGGCAGGATGAACGACAGGATCGCGGCCTGGGGCGAAACACTGGTCAATGGCGTGTCCGACGGCGTTCGTGCCGGCATCTGGATGTCGATCGCGATCGTCGGCGTGACTGCCGTGCTGATGATCGGTCTCGCCATCCTGCTCGGTCGACTTCTCGCCAAGCCGATGGCGCACGCCGTGAATGCCTCGATGCGACTGTCCGAGGGCGACCTGACCGTGGAGGTCGACGAGACCGGTAATGACGA
>JAWKYD010000041.1:0-1727 GCA_041396685.1 Burkholderiaceae bacterium | reverse complement strand
TGACGCGACCCGGCGTGCCGACCACGACTTGCACGCCGCGCTTGAGCGCCGACAGCTGCGGACCGTAGGCCTGGCCGCCGTAGATCGGCAGCACGTGGAAGCCGTCAAGGCCTTTCGCGTATTTCTGGAAGGCTTCGGCGACCTGGATCGCGAGTTCACGGGTTGGTGCCAGCACCAGTGCCTGTGGCGTGCGCTGCGACGGGTCGATGCGCGACAGGATCGGCAGCGCGAAGGCGGCGGTCTTGCCGGTGCCGGTCTGCGCCTGACCGAGCAGGTCGCGGCCCTTCAACAGTTCTGGAATGGTCGCGGCCTGGATCGGCGAGGGCGATTCGTAGCCGACGGCGCGGACGGCTTCGAGCACGGTCGGGTGCAGGCCGAGATCGCGGAAACGGATGCGGTTGTCGTCGCCGGCGTCGCTGGCTGCGTTGCCCTGCTCTGGGGTGGTCTGTTCGGACATGAGGATTCCATCGACCGTTGCGCTGTGCCGAGCATAGCGCGTGGCGGCCATTTGTTTCGGTTTGTTGGTCGGATTCGCCTCCCCGGCGCATCCGAGCGTTCTATTCACGGCCGCTGATCTGGCAGGAAACCAACTGGCCGTCTTGGTAGGGCATCAAGGCGTGGAACGGGCGCTGATCGTCATCGAACACCAGCGGCAGAAAATGGCGGTCGCCGTCCCACAGCGGCAGGTCCATGATCCGCTCGCGGTCGATCCACTCCAGTTCGCCTTCGGGGTTGCGTTCCATCACCTCGCCATCGAAGCGGTCAATGCGGAACACGAAACCGAACCAGTCCTCGCCGCTCTTGCCGAAGCCCGGCCAGCTGATGGTGCCGCGAAGTACGCAATCGACGGCATCAATGCCGGCTTCTTCATGCAGTTCGCGACGCAGGCCGGCGAGGACGTCCTCGTCAGCCTCCAGCTTGCCGCCCAGGCCGTTGTACTTGCCGAGGTGCTGGTCGTTGGCGCGAGCGTTGCGATGGATCATCAGCACGCGCGCGCCATCGGGCGACATCACGTAGCCAAGGGTGGCGAGGATCGGTTGATACGGCATGACGTTTGACGAGAGCGGGTTCGCGGGTCGGCGCACGAGGATAACCGTCGTGCGCCAACCGATCAGCCGCGCTGTCCCTGGCCGCCGGCGTTGCGCGGCTTGCCGCGGCGTGAACCGCGACCAGCCGGCGCACCGGCATGACGGCCGGCGTTCTGCCCGTTGCCGCGGTTCGAGCCGTTGCCGCGACCCTGACCGCCGCCACGGTTCTGGCCATTGCCGTGGCGTGAACGCGGCGGCTTCTTGCCGGCGCCGTTGCCACGCTGCGGCTGGGCCGAGGCCAGCGGCGACTCCGGCTCGAAGCCGACCACCGGCTGCTGCTTGATTTCGCGACCGATCAGCTTCTGGATGGCGTGCAGGCGCTTCACCTCGTCGTGGCTGACCAGCGAGATCGCCTGGCCATCGGCGCCGGCGCGACCGGTGCGGCCGATGCGGTGAACGTAGTCCTCCGCCACCATCGGCAGCTCGTAGTTGATCACTGCCGGCAACTGGTCGATATCGAGGCCGCGTGCGGCGATATCGGTGGCGACCAACGTGGTCACGCGACCGCTCTTGAAGTCGGCCAGCGCCTTGGTGCGTGCGCCCTGGCTCTTGGTGCCATGGATCGCGGCCGCCTTGAGGCCGGCGCGCAGCAGGATGCGCACCAGCTTGTCGGCGCCGTGCTTGGTGCGCGAGAACACC
>JAWKYD010000040.1:0-1825 GCA_041396685.1 Burkholderiaceae bacterium | reverse complement strand
GTCGATGATGAAGAAGCCGCCGACCATCGCCGCGACGCCGGTCAGCACGATCGGCTTGGCGCGCACGGCGGCCGCGTCGACGACCGCCTGGCCGAGCGTCTGGCCGGCAGCGATGGCATGGTTGATGAAGTCGATCAGCAGGATCGAGTTGCGCACGATGATGCCGGCCAGGGCGATCATGCCGATCATCGAGGTCGCCGTGTACTGCGCGCCGATCAGGGCATGGCCCGGCATTACGCCGATCACGGTCAGCGGGATCGGCGCCATGATGATCAGCGGCACCACGTAGCTGCGGAACTGGCCGACCACGAGCAGGTAGATCAGGACCAGGCCGACCGAGTAGGCCAGGCCCATGTCGCGGAAGGTTTCGTAGGTGATCTGCCATTCGCCGTCCCACTTCACCGCCGGCGTCGTGGTGTCCTGCGGCTGGTCGATGAAGGTCTGGGCGATGCGGCCTTCGTCGCCGAGCTCGCCGACCAGCGAGAACATGCCGTAGAGCGGGCTGTCGGTGGCGCCGGCATCGTCGCCGGTGACGAAGGCGTAACGCAGCAGGTCCTTGTGGTAGACGGCACGTTCGCGACGAGCGTCGCGCACCTCGACAACCTCCGACAGCGGCACCAGCCTGCCATTCGCCGCGCGCACGCGCACGGCCAGCAGCTGGGCCAGCGAGGCCTGGTCGGCGGCCGGCAGGCGCAGGCGTACCGGCACCGCGTGGCGTGCGTGGCCATCCATCAGGTACGTCGCATCCTCGCCGGACAGGGCGCTGCGCAGGGTCTGCGCGATGCGCGCCTGGTCGAGGCCGAGGCGCGCCGCGCGGGCGCGGTCGACGACCATGATCTGGCGCGGCGCGTCAGCCTCGATGCTGGTGTCGACATCGACGATGTCGCTGTTGGCGCGGAACTTCGCTTCCAGCGCGAGCGCGGTGCGGCGCACGCTGGCGTCGTCCGGCCCGTAGACCTCGGCGACGATCGGCGCCAGCACCGGCGGACCGGGCGGCACCTCGACCAGCTTGACCGACGCGTTGTAGGCCTTGCCGATCGCGGCCAGGGCCGGACGCACGGCGAGCGCGATCGCGTGGCTCTGGCGATCGCGCTGGTGCTTGTCGACGAGGTTGACCTGGAGGTCGCCGACCAGCGGGCCGCTGCGCAGGTAGTACTGGCGCACGAGGCCGTTGAAGGTGATCGGAGCGGCGGTGCCGGCATAGCCTTGCCAGTCCTTCACTTCGGGCACTCGAGCCAGCGCACCCGAGAGCTCCGTCAGCAGCGCGTTGGTGGTTTCGAGAGTACTGCCTTCGGGCATGTCGACGACGACCTGGAACTCGGACTTGTTGTCGAACGGCAGCATCTTGAGGATCACCGCCTTGACCACGACCAGGCCGACTGCGGCGAGCACGAGCACGCCCATCGCGGCGAACAGCAGGCGGCGCCGGCGTGGTGCGCGATCGGATTCGAGGAACGGCGACATCAGCCGGTGCGCGACGCGGTTGAGCCAGCCAGCGCGTGCACCTTCAGCATCACCCGCACCATCCTTCGCCGGCCCGTGATGGGCGAGCAGGCGCAGGGCCAGCCACGGCGTGACGATGAGGGCCACGGCCAGCGACAGCAGCATGCCGACCGAGGCATTGATCGGGATCGGCCGCATGTACGGGCCCATCAATCCCGACACGAAGGCCATCGGCAGCAGCGCGGCGATCACCGTGAAGGTGGCCAGGATGGTCGGTCCGCCGACCTCGCTGACTGCCGCCGGAATCGCCTTGAGCAGACTCTCGCTGCCGAGGCGCTGGTGGCGATGGATGTTCTCGACGACGACGATCGCATCGTCGACG
>JAWKYD010000039.1:0-1967 GCA_041396685.1 Burkholderiaceae bacterium | reverse complement strand
ACCGTGTCGTCGAAGACGACGATGCCGCCGTGGCCGAGCAGCGCATCGATCGCGGCGAAGGCCTCGTAGTCGATCGGCGTGTCGAACTGCGATTCGGGCAGATAGGCGCCGAGCGGCCCGCCGACCTGCACGGCACGGATCGGGCGGCCGCTGGCGCTGCCGCCACCGTAGTCGTAAAGCAGCTCGCGCAGGCTCACGCCGAAGGCGAGTTCGATCAGCCCACCGCGGCGGATGTTGCCGGCCAGCTGGATCGGCAAGGTGCCACGCGAGCGGCCCGTGCCGAGATCGCGATACCACGCGCCGCCATTGACGAGGATGTCGGGCACCGAGGCCAGCGTGATCACGTTGTTGACCACCGTCGGCTGGCCGAACAGACCCTTGATCGCCGGCAGTGGCGGCTTGAAGCGGACCTGGCCGCGACGCCCCTCGAGGCTTTCGAGCAGCGAGGTTTCCTCGCCGCAGATGTAGGCACCGGCGCCGAGGCGCAGATCGATGTCGAAGGCGCGGCCGGAGCCGTGCACGTCGGCGCCGAGCCAACCCGCTGCACGCGCGCGTCGAATCGCCTCGCCGAGGATCCGATGGGCCACGGGATATTCGCTGCGCAGGTAGATGAAGCCACGGCTTGCACCGACCGCGAGCGCGGAAATCAGCATGCCCTCGATCAGGCGATACGGATCGCCTTCCATGGCCATACGATCGGAGAAGGTGCCGGAATCGCCTTCGTCGGCATTGCAGACGATGTATTTCTGCGCCGCGGCCTGGTCGGCCACGGTCTTCCACTTGATGCCGCACGGAAACGCCGCGCCGCCGCGACCGCGCAGGCCCGATTCGGTGACCGCCTGGACGATGTCTGCCGGCGCCATGGCGAGGGCGCGTTCGAGTCCGTTCCAGCCGCCGTGCGCGCGATAGTCATCGAGGTCGAGCGGATCGATGATGCCGTTGCGCGCGAAACACACGCGTTGCTGCTTCTTGAGCCAGGCGATGTCCTCGACCCGACCGAGGGCGAGCGGGTGCTCGCAGGCGGCGGGAAAGCCGGCATCGAAAAGCGCCGGAACGTCTTCAGGGTCCACCGGCCCGAAACCGATGCGCCCTGCCGCAGTTTCCACCTCGACCAACGGCTCGAGCCAACACGCACCTCGAGACCCATTCCGCACGACGGTAACGTCAAAGCCCCGAACCCCCGCCTCGCTTTCGATTCTCGCCGCGACACCATCCGCCCCGCACGCCACCGCACTGGTATCGCACGGCACGAAAACGCGAACGCTCACGGGCGTTCCCCGCAATCGTCGATCAGCGTGTCGATGCGCTCGACGGACAGCCGCCCGTGCACGCGATCATCGAGCATCGCCGACGGCGCGCAGGCGCAGTTGCCGAGGCAGTAGACCGGCTCGAGGGTCAACGTGCCATCCGCGGTCGTTTCATTGAAACCGATGCCGAGGCGGGCGCGCAGATGCGCCTCGAGTCCGCGCGCGCCCATGGCCTGGCAGGCCTCGGCGCGGCACAGCCGGAGCACATGCCGGCCTGGCGCGACGCTGCGGAAATGGTGATAGAAACTGATCACCCCGTGCACTTCGGCGCGACTGAGGTTGAGGGCATGGGCGATGACCGGCACCGCGGCCGGTGGCACATGGCCGAGCGCATCCTGGACGCCGTGCAGGATTGGCAGCAGCGCACCGGGGACATCGCGGCAAGCCTCGATCGCGGCACGTACCGCCTCGCTGGCAACGGAATCGAGTGCAGGCCCGGGCTTGCGAGGGAGCTCGGTGTCGGTGCGCTGGGTCATGTCGCCTTCCTGGGAAATCGGGAACTGCAACGGCGGCAGCGAGCGGGAACGGGCGCTCAGTCGCCGCCCTGGTTCCCGCAGGTCGACATGTTACCGCGCCGGTGTCGCTGAAGGGTTCACGTGACTGGTGGTGATGACGAGGTCATAGTCCTTGCCGACCGACTCGGGCGGCTTCGATGGGAAC
>JAWKYD010000038.1:0-1977 GCA_041396685.1 Burkholderiaceae bacterium | reverse complement strand
CGGCGTGTGTAGCCCACCGCATTACGTGCCAGCGACGGGTGGTGGAACTTGGGCTTCGGTAGATAGGTCATGACGGTCAACCCGCACGCCGCAGCGGCGTGACGTTGGAAGGCAGCAATTGCTCGCCGATTGCGTTGACGATGAAACGCGCGGTGATCGGAGTGCCGTCGAAATGCAGAACGGCGATCACGCGCGCCGGCGCCACGCCGAGTTCGTTGATCAGCAGACTACGCATCTGGCCGTCGCGGTTTTGTTCGACCACGAACACCTTGTCGTGATCCTCGAAGAACTGCTCGACCTCGGCGCCGAACGGGAAAGCACGCAGACGCAGGGCGTCGACGTGGATCGCCTGCTCGTGGAAATACGCGAGCGCCTCGGACATCGCGGGCGCGGTGGAGCCATAGTAGATGACCCCGAACGAGGTCGGTTTGGCGGCATCGGTGCGTATCGCCGCGGGCACCATGCACTTGGCGGTGTCGAACTTGGTCAGCAGCCGCTCGACGTTGTCGACGTAGACCGCGCCCTCCTCGCTGTAGCGCGCATAGCGATCACGGGTGGTGCCGCGCGTGAAGTAGCCGCCCCGCGTCGGATGGGTACCCGGATAGGTACGGAACGGGATGCCGTCACCGTCGACGTCGAGATAGCGGCCGAAATCACGGCCCGATTCGAGCATCTCGGCCGTCATGACCTTGCCGCGGTCGTAGACGCGGCTGTCATCCCACTCGAATGGCGCACAAAGGCGCTGGTTCATGCCGATGTCGAGATCGGTCATGACGAAGACCGGTGTCTGCAGGCGATCGGCCAGATCGAGCGCCTGGGCCGTCATGTCGAAACACTCGTGCGGATCCTCGGGCAGGAGCAGGACATGCTTGGTGTCACCGTGCGACGCATAGGCACAGGCCAGAATATCCGCCTGCTGGGTTCGCGTGGGCATGCCGGTCGAAGGACCGCCGCGCTGCACGTTGACGATCGTGACCGGGATCTCGGCGAAATACGCCAGGCCGATGAATTCGGTCATCAGCGACACACCGGGCCCCGACGTGGCGGTAAACGAACGCGCGCCGTTCCAGCCGGCGCCGATGACCATGCCGATCGAGGCCAGTTCGTCTTCGGCCTGCACGATCGCGAAGCGGTTTTCGCCCGTGTCGGGATCGACCCGGTACCGTCGGCAGTAACGATCGAAGGCCTCGGCCACCGACGACGACGGTGTGATCGGATACCAGGCGCACACCGTCGCGCCGCCGTACACGGCACCGAGCGCTGCCGCGCTGTTACCGTCGACGAAGATGCGGTCGCCGACCGCGTCCGAGCGCTCGACCTTCAGGTCGATGGGCGGAAGGTGATCCTGCGCATAGCGGCGGCCCATCTCCAGGGCGCGCACATTGCCCTCGATCAGGCGTTCCTTGCCCTTGTACTGCTCACCGAACAGTTTCTGGATCTCGGCCGGATCGATCCCCAGCAGGGTCGAAAGCGCGC
Organism: Burkholderiaceae bacterium; assembly: GCA_041396685.1. Taxonomy (GTDB): domain Bacteria; phylum Pseudomonadota; class Gammaproteobacteria; order Burkholderiales; family Burkholderiaceae_E; genus JAUIAI01. The sequence continues at coordinate 501 of JAWKYD010000038.1, read as the reverse complement.
CGATGTAGACGATGTTCTTGAACAACTGACGCTGACGCGGATCGGTGAACGCCCGATTGACGATGTCGGTCAGAGGCATCGCCACGACGTTGAGATCGTCGCGCAGACGCGAGCGTGGCACCGGCCGCGTGCTGTCGTAGAAGACATAGCCACCGGGCTCGACCTCTGCGATGTCGCGATCCCAGGTCTGTGGATTCATCGGCACCAGCAGATCGACGCCACCGCGGCGACCCAGGAAGCCATTGCCGCTGACCCGCACCTCGTACCAGGTCGGCAGACCCTGGATATTCGAGGGGAAGATATTGCGCGGACTGACGGGCACACCCATGCGCAGGATCGAACGGGCGAACAACTCGTTGGCCGAGGCGGAGCCCGAGCCGTTGACGTTGGCGAACTTGACGACGAAATCGTTGACCGCCGAAATCCGATCAGGCATTGGCAGCCTCCTCTTCGGTCTGGGCCGCCGACGCCGGCGCGTCATAGGCGTGAGTCATGTTGATC
>JAWKYD010000037.1:0-2139 GCA_041396685.1 Burkholderiaceae bacterium | reverse complement strand
CTGGCAATGGTGGTCGTGGTTCGGCGGCGGCCGTCACGCGGCCGTACGCTGCAGGGCATCGGCGGTCAGCGCCGCGAGCGCAATGCGCTGCCTGCCGTCGGCATCGAAGTTGGCGTCGTCCAGCCAGCGCCCGTGCGCGGCGCGCACGGCTGGCCAATCGCGATCGACGATCGCGTACCAGGCGGTGTCGCGATTGCGGCCCTTGACCACGCGCGCCTGCCTGAACAGCCCTTCGAAGGTGAAACCCAGCCGCGTCGCGGCCTGGCGCGACGGCGCATTCAGCGCGTCGCACTTCCACTCGTATCGGCGGTAGCCCAGCTCGAACGCATGCGCCATCATCAGGGTCATGGCCTCGGTGGCGACCCGGCCGCGACGCATCGCCGGGCCGAAATGCAGATGACCGACCTCGATGCAGCCGCCCTCGGGATCGATGCGCAGATAGCTGGCCTCGCCCACTGCGCGACCGCTGGCGCGATCGATGATCGCGAAGAACAGCGGATCGGTGCTCGCCTCGCGCTGGCTCAACAGCGCCAGATAGGCTTCGCGCTCGGCGAACGGCCCCACCGGCAGGTAGGTCCAGCCGGCATCGTTGGCCGGGTCGCAGCAGGCCCGGTGCAGGTCGTCGCCGTGGCGGGCCGGCTCGAGAGGCTCGAGGCGCGCGAAGCGGCCTTCGTGAACGCGCCGCTCGGGCCGCGCGGGCATGCGCCAGGCGGGCACCGGTTCGCCGATCGGCTGGCCGTGTTCATTGATGGGCATTGCAACTCCGAAGCGTGTTGGCTGTGGCTGGGTGCGTGCTGGTCTTGGATGGGTGCGGCGTACTTCGGACGGACGCGTACTCGTGCTGAAGGGTGCGGCAGGCCGGTGCCCGGCCGGCACCGGCTGCGGCTTAGCGGGTGCCGGCCGTGACGTGACGCAGGATCTCGACCACCTGGTCGGTGGTTTGTGCCCAGGCCATGGCCGCGGCGTCGACCTCCTTGAGCGCGTGCACGTGGCCGGGATCGTGCAGGGTCACATAGGGCTTGCCCAGCGCAGCGCAGTATCCGGCGTCGAACGCCGCATTCCACTGCTTGTACTTGTCGCCGAAGCGGATCACGGCGATGTCGCACTGCTCGATGAGCGTGCGGATGCGAATGGCATTGACCTTGGCCGATTTATGGTCGCGCCAGAACGGCTCGCGCTCGGCGCCGAGATGATCGCCGGCGGCATCGCTGGCATCGTGATCGGTGACCGCCGAGGCGAAGTCGATCGGCAGATCGGCCTTTTGAGCGCCGGCGATGATGCGATCGCGCCAGTCGGTGTGAATTTCGCCGGAAAGGTAGACGCTCCAGGTCATGGCTTGGCTCCTTGGCTGCGCGCGGGCGAACACGCCCGCACGGTGGTGTGGAACCGCGTATCGTACCGGCGACCGACGAACGTCGCTGGACGGGACCATCTTGCATACTGTAATTTTATACAGTCATGATGCCCTATGCCGAACTCCACTGCACGAGCAATTTCTCGTTCCTGCGCGGTGCCTCGCACCCCGAGGAGCTGGTCGCGCGCGCGCAGGCGCTTGGCTATGCGGCCCTGGCCATCACCGACGAATGCTCGCTGGCCGGCGTGGTGCGCGCCCATCTGCAGGCACGCGAAGCCGGCCTGGCGCTGCTCATCGGCAGCGAGCTGGGCCTGCACGGGCTGCATCCGCCCACCCATGCCGAGGTCGCGGCCAGTGGCAGCGCCCTGCCCGTGGCGGCGGCCGATGCCACGCCACCCACCCGCCCCGAACAGGCGCCGCGTCTGGTCGTGCTGGCCTGCGACCGCAACGGCTACGGCAATCTGTCCGAGCGCATCACGGCCGCCCGCCGGCGGGCCGGCAAGGGCCACTACCAACTCGCCGCCGACGACCTGGCCGACGGCATCCCCGGCACCGTGGCGCTGTTCGTGCCCTCGGCCGAGTCGCTACTCGACCCGGCCCGCCGGCAAACCGATCTGCGCTGGCTGCGCTGGTTGCGGCCGCGGTTCGCGGGCCGGCTCTGGATCGCGGTCGAACTGCTCACCCGCGGCGACGACCTGGCCCGGCTCGAGCTGCTGCGCGACTGGGGGCGGCGCCTGGGCCTGCCATTGGTGGCGGCCGGCGATGTCCACTACCACCGGCGCTCG
>JAWKYD010000036.1:0-4205 GCA_041396685.1 Burkholderiaceae bacterium | reverse complement strand
TGAACGGCGTCATGCCTGCGCATGCCAGCGGCAGCGCGGTACCCGACGCTGCGCTCGACATTGACCAATGGCTTGGGCTATCCGACCCGCCACGCGCGGCCACGGGCTTCCCGCCGGCTTGCGCGGGCTTGTCGAAAAGCCCACTGAAGATAGGAACAAACGGACGGCGAGCCGAATCCGACCCGCCTGGCGCCGACGACACCCCTGTGGAGCGAATGTCGTGAAACAGAAAGCAGCCCCGGGCAGGGCGCATCCTGCCCGCACCGCCGCGCTACGTTCCGCCGCCGAACCGCCCACTTATGCTCGCGTCGCCCGCCAACACCTGTCCATCATCGGTCATCGTGGACGCGCTGCTTCTCGTTGCACCACGAACACCCGATGCATCTGCTCGTCGGTGCACAAAGCGGCCAAAGAACACTAACGCGACTGACAATCATTACGGAACAGGTGCCTCTCGCAGCCTGCTTTCATCCACCCGCGTCGCCGCCTGCCTTATGGGCTGTCAATGGCGCTTTCGCGCCCATTCTGCCGCCCGCTCCGCAATCATCAACGTCGGAGAATTGGTATTGCCCGACGTGATCGTAGGCATGATCGACGCATCTGCGATCATCAAATCGTCCACGCCGTGAACTCTGAGACGGGCATCGACAACAGCCCCTGCGTCCGCAGCGGGACCCATCCGGCAGGTACCCACCGGGTGGAAGATAGTCGTGCCGATATCGCCGGCAGCAGCCTGCAGCTCCTCCTCGCTCTCACGCTGCGGACCGGGCAGGATCTCCTGCGGGCGATAGCGCGCCAGTGCCTCCGACGCCACGATTCGGCGCGTCAGACGTATCGAATCGGCCGCGACGCGGCGATCGTCGTCCGTGCTCAGATAGTTCGGCGCGATGGCCGGCGACGAGAACGGATCGGCGTCGGTGATGTGCACGGCACCACGCGAACTCGGCCGAAGATTGCATACCGACGCCGTGAAGGCCGGGAACGCGTGCAGGGGGTCGCCGAATTTGTCCAGCGACAAGGGCTGCACGTGATACTCGACATTGGCGTCTTGCTGATCGTCCGACGAGCGCGCGAACGCACCGAGTTGGCTGGGCGACATCGTCAGCGGCCCGCTCCGTCGAAACACGTACTCGAGGCCCATCGACATTTTGCCGAACAGGCTGTTTGCCTGGTGGTTTAGAGTCTTGACACCCTGCACCTTGAAGACCGTGCGCAATTGCAGGTGGTCCTGCAGGTTGGCACCGACCCCCGGCCGCGAGATTCGCGGTCGCACGCCGGCCGACTCGAGCACTGTCGGGTCGCCAATGCCCGAGCGCTCCAGGATCTGCACGCTGCCGATGGCGCCCGCAGCCAGGATGACCCGCCCCTTGACCTCGACCGGCGTGCCACTGGCGCGCCCGCGTGCGTTGCGGCCGTCTACCTGCCAATATCGCAAGCCGCGCGCGCAAAGGCGCTCGCCGCCCTCGAGCAGGAGATGCTCGACATGTGCTCCCGTCACGATCTTGAGATTGCCCCGTGCGCGCGCCGGCTGGAGGAATCCCCGGGCAGCATTCCAGCGCGTTCCACGGCTCTGATTGACCTCGAAATAACCGCAGCCGAAGTTGTCGCCACGATTGAAGTCCTCGACCGGAGGAATACCCGCCTGCTCGGCCGCCTTTCGGAAGGCATCGAGGATGTCCCAGCGCAAGCGCTGCTTCTCGACCCGCCACTCACCGCCGTGGCCGTGCAAAGGATCCGTCGACCCGTCATCCAGCCGGTGATAGTTCTCGTGTTTGACGTAGTAGGGCAGGACGTCATCCCAGCCCCAACCTGGATTGTCTCGTGACCAGCGATCGTAGTCGCCGCGCTGGCCTCGCATGTAGATCATGCCGTTGATCGACGAACAGCCCCCAAGCACCCGGCCTCTCGGGTACTTGATGCTGCGCCCGTTCAGCCCGGGCTCGCTGCGCGTCTCGAACAGCCAGTCGGTGCGCGGATTTCCGATGCAGTACAGATAGCCGACGGGTATGCGGATCCAGAGATAGTCGTCCGCACCGCCAGCCTCGAGCAACAACACACGATGTGCAGGATCGGCGGAGAGACGATTCGCCAACAGGCAGCCAGCCGTACCGGCGCCCACGATGATGGTGTCGAATTGCTCGGCCATGACGAACCCTCCCGTATCGGTGTCGCACGGCCATTCCTTGTCGAGCGCCCGGCGCGTGACACGCAGCCGGACGGTCGACTTCGCCCGCGCCGTCCGAGTCTATCGGATCGCGAAGCGGTGGCGCGTCACGCGTGCCAGCCGCTGCCGGCACCGGTCACGATAGCGACTACATGCCGGCCAGGCAGACGTACTTCACCTCGAGATATTCATCGATGCCCAGGTGCGAACCTTCACGCCCGAGGCCCGACTGCTTGACACCGCCGAACGGCGCCACCTCGGTGGAAAGAATGCCGCTGTTCACGCAGACCATGCCCGATTCGATACCCTCGGCCACGCGGAAGATACGGCCCATGTCGCGCGCATAGAAATACGATGCCAGGCCGAACTCGGTCGCATTGGCCATCGCAACGGCTTCCTCTTCGGTCTTGAAGCGGAACAACGGCGCCACCGGGCCGAAAGTCTCTTCGCAGGCCACCCGCATGTCCTGAGTCACGTCCGAAAGAATCGTGGGCTGGAAAAACAGCCCGCCACGTTCGTGGCGCGCACCACCGGTGACGATCTTGGCGCCCTTGCCGGTCGCATCGGCAATGTGTGACTCGACCTTTTTCAGCGCGGCCTCATCGATCAACGGGCCGATCGTCACGCCTTCTTCGGTGCCGGCGCCAACCTTGAAACCGGCGACCTTGGCGGCGAGCTTCTCGGCAAACGCATCGTAGACGGCATCTTGCACGTAGATGCGGTTCGCACAGACGCAGGTCTGGCCAGCATTGCGATACTTCGAGGCCATGGTGCCCTCGACCGCGGCATCGAGATCGGCATCGTCGAACACGATGAACGGCGCATTGCCGCCCAGTTCGAGTGACAACTTCTTGACCGTATCGGCCGACTGGCGCAGCAGGATACGACCGACCTCGGTGGAGCCGGTGAACGAGATCTTGCGCACGATCGGGCTCTCGCACAGCGTCTTGCCGATCTCGGGCGCCTTGGCTTCAGCACCGGTGACGATGTTGAACACTCCGGGCGGAAATCCGGCCTCCTCGGCCAACTGCGCGAGCGCCAGCGCCGACAACGGCGTGGCCTCGGCCGGCTTGCACACGGCCGTACATCCGGCTGCAAACGCCGGCGCCAGCTTGCGCGTGATCATCGCGATCGGAAAGTTCCAAGGCGTGATCGCACCGCACACCCCGATCGGCTCACGCATCACGAGAATGCGCCGATCGGCGGCGAAGGTCGGGATGATCTCGCCATAGGCGCGTTTGCCTTCTTCGGCAAACCACTCCACGAACGATGCGCCATAGGCAACCTCGCCCCTGGCCTCCGCCAGGGGCTTGCCTTGCTCGGTGGTCATCAGCAACGCCAGGTCGTCGGTGTTGGCGATGATCAGATCGAACCAGCGCCGCAAGATGACCGCGCGCTCCTTGGCGGTCTTGCGGCGCCATGCCGGCATGGCGTCACGCGCCGCCTCGATCGCCTGGCGGGTCTCGGACGCACCCATGTCGGCGACCTCGGCGATCGTCTGCCCGTTGGCCGGATTCGTCACCGCGAAGCGCTTGCCCGCAGCCGCGGGCGTCCACTTGCCGCCGATGTAGCCGTCCTGGCGCAGCAGCTCGGTCTTGCTCAAGGAAACACTCATTGCTTGCTCCTGAATGTAGTTGTCGGTCGGGCGCCTGCCATTACTTCATGGTGGGCATCACGAACTCGGCGCCGGCGCGGATGCCGGTCGGCCAACGCTGCGTGACTGCCTTGTAGCGCGTGTAGAAGCGCACGCCCTCGGGCCCATGAATGTGGTGGTCGCCGAACAGCGACTGCTTCCAGCCGCCGAATGAATGGAATGCCATCGGCACCGGGATCGGCACGTTGATACCCACCATACCGATCTTGACGCGGCTCGCGAACTCACGGGCGGCATCGCCGTCGCGGGTGAATACCGCCGCGCCATTGCCGAACTCGTGGTCGTTGATCAACTCGAGTGCCTGCTCGAAGGTATCGACACGCACGACCCCAAGCACCGGCCCGAAGATCTCTTCCTTGTAGATGCGCATGGCGTCGGTGACCTTGT
>JAWKYD010000035.1:0-8517 GCA_041396685.1 Burkholderiaceae bacterium | reverse complement strand
CGCACGTCGGCACACCCGGTGATGCCGTCCGGGCGCTTTTCGCATGCCTGCGCGCACGGCCCGCCGGGAAACAGCGCCTGTGCGATCATCGCCGACAGGTTCCGATGGACCCCGTACCGCCCCCTGCCGCCCGGGGTTGCCAACGACGGAGACGAGCACCATGAGCAAAGCGCTGACCGGCATCCTGCCGGTCGCCCCCACCCCGTTCCATGACGACGGCAGGCTCGACGAGGACGGCATGCGGCGAGTCATCGACTGCATGATCGACCAGGGCGTGGACGCGATCTGCGTGCTGGCCAACTATTCGGAGCAGTTCGTACTGACCGACGACGAGCGGGCACGCCTGAGCCGGGTGTGTCTCGAGCACGCCGCCGGCCGGGTGCCGATGATCGTCACGATCAGCCATTACAGCACCGCGATCGCGGTCGAACGCGCCCGCCAGGCACAAGCGATGGGCGCGGCCATGGTCATGATGATGGCGCCCTACCACGGCTCGGGCCTCTATCCGGGACCGCAGGGAATCTTCGAGCACTTCGCGGCGGTCAGCGGGGCGGTGTCCATTCCGATCATGGTCCAGGACGCGCCGCTGTCGGGGGTGACGCTGAGCGTCGACCTGCTGGCGCGCATGGCCCGCGAACTCGAACACGTCTCCTGCTTCAAGATCGAATGCCCGTTCGCGGCAGACAAGCTGGCTGCGCTGCTCGCCGCCGCCGGCGAACACGTCGCCGGCCCCTACGATGGCGAGGAAGGCGTGACCCTGCTCGCCGACCTCGATGCCGGGGCCACCGGCAGCATGACCTCGGCACTGCAGCCGGAACGCATCCGCCCGATCATCACCGACTACCTGGCGGGCGACCAGACGGCTGCGCTCGCCCGATGGGAAAGCTGCCTGCCCTTGATCAATCACGAGAACCGGCAGTGCGGGCTGCGCGCGACCAAGGCCGTATTCAAGGCCGGTGGTGTGATTGGCAGCGACCACGTCCGGCATCCGCAGGTGCCGCTGTCGGCGCGCGCGCGCGAGCGATTGCTGTCGCTGGCGCGCGAGGCCGACCTGATCGCGATGCGGTGGGGGCGATGAACGCCGACCGTCGCGGGGAGGCAGACGACGGGTCGTGCTTCGAATCGGCCTTGGTCGGCCACCTGCTCGAGCCGGTCGACCAGGCGCCCTGCGATTCGGCCGCCGACTGGCTGCCGACCTGGCGCGAGACCGTGTCCCGGCACGCCGACACCGACGCCTACACGACGGCCGTGCTGGCCGCGATGCGCGCCGACCGTCTGGCCTGGGTCTTCTTCGCCGGCTACCAGGGCGCATTGCGGCGCGCCTTCCCGGACCACCTGCCCGCCGGCAGACCCCGGGCCGCCGCCCTGTGCGCGAACGAAGCCGGTCGCAAGCTCTCCGCGATCGACACGCGCCTGCGCGACGACGGTGACGTGCACAGGCTGGACGGTGCCAAATCGTGGGTCTTGTCGGAGGTCGGCGAGCTCGACGCCTTCGTACTGGCTCGCCGCGCCGACGGACCCGAGCGTGGGCCGGGCAGCCAGGTCCTGGTGCGGGTGTCGAGCACCGCGCCCGGCGTCACGATCGGCCCGTCCAGGCCTCAGGCCTTCATTCCCGAGATGGGCCACGCGTCGATGACCCTCGACTCGGTGGCGATCACCCCGGCACAGATCATCGCCGGTGATGGCTATGCCGATCACACGAAACCGTTCAGGCTGCGCGAGGATCTTTTCATCGGCGGCTGCACACTCGCCTGGCTGCTGGCCGGCGCGCGGCGGCGCGCCTGGCCCACCGACTGGTGTCAGTGCGCGCTGGCTGCAATCACGCAGCTGGGCCGGTGCAGCATGCTGCCACCAAATGCAAGCGAGACGATCCTGCTCGCGGCCGGCGCATTGACGACCGCCGCCGCGCTGACCGATCAGGCCGACGCCTTGATGACCGAGACCGACCCGGCCAGCGCGGACCGTTGGCGACGCGACATGCCGGTGCGCACGATCGGTCGAGAGGCGGCCCACGCGCGCGCCGGCAAGGCCTGGCAGCTCGCCGGCTTCTGAGACCGGGCGCGCGGTTTCAGAGCGTCACGGGGCCAGGGCCGGCGTCGGTGAGGTCGATCATGGTCTCAGTCAGGCGGCGCGCCATCGCGAGTTCATTCTCGCTGACCAGATCACGGCGATCACGTCCCGTGAGCACGTAGCGCAGGCGACCCTCGGTTTCGCCGAAGCCCGCGATCAGGCGCATGGCCGGAATACCGACGCGCGCGAACTCGTAGTGATCCGAGTTCTTCAGCAATGGTGAATGGATCTGCAGATCGATGCCGGTGGCCGAGCCCGCCGTGCGCGCCACGGTCTCCAACATCGCGAAGCCGCTGGTCATGGCTCCGAAGCTCGTCGAGCCACCGACGCAGTCCAGGTTGAAAACCGCGCCGATGCGCCGGCGTTGCGGCGCGTCGAGCCCGGCAACGTAGGCCGCGCCGCCGCACAGACCGAACTCTTCGGCCGAGAAGATCAGCACCCTGAGACGGTGGCGACGCAGTGGCGCAGCCGAGTGGCGCGCAGCGATCGCAAGCGCCACCGCGACCCCGCTGGCATTGTCCATCGCGCTTTCGGCCAGGGCATGGCCGTCGATATGCGCGCTGACGATGATCTCGGGCCACGGATCCCGGTCGGGCCGCCCGGTCGGCGCAATCGACCAATCGAGGGTCTCGGTCTGCATGGGGCCGATGTGCGTGCGCAGTCGAAAACGCGCCGGCTGGCCAAGTCGCGCCAGTGCCCGCAGGCGCTCCCCTGTTTCGAAGTCGACGCCGATCGCCGGCATGGCCGGGAACACACCGCCCGTGACCGCGCCCTCGCCCGGCCGCGGATTCGCGATGACGAACAAGGCGGCACCGAGCTCGAGCGCGCGTGCGAGCTTCGCGCAGCGATGAACATGATCCGGTGCGAACATGAATTCGTGCGTGACCACGACCGCGCGACCGCGCAAATGCCCGCCGTGGCGGTCGAGATCGGCGAGCGTGCCCCGACCGGCATCCACGATCCCGAGTTCGGCCGCGCCATCCGGTAGGCTGCTCGAGCCCGGCAATGGCATCACCGGCAACGGCCCACCGTCGATCTCGATCGAGGCTTCGAGCGCCCGCCAGCCGTCGTACGTCACCGGATGCGAGGCCAGCTCTCCGTGAGCCAGGTCCGACAGACAGGCGCGTGCGTAGTCGATCGCCTGCCGTTCGCTTGCCGAGCCGGCCAGTCGCCCACCGAACTCGCACAAGCGCTCGAAATGCATGAACGCACTCATTGGCCATCCTCCAGTCGCGGACATGCGCGTCGACAATCCTGCGCGGAATCATGCCAGCACACGCAACACCGCATCGGTGACATCGTCGATCGAACCGCTGGCGTCGACTTTGTTCCAACCGGGCCCGACGGCCCCGGGCTCGACCTGCGCCCGCGCGACGGCCTCGTCGGCGTCCGAGGCATCGCCGATCCGCCGTCCGATGCGCTGCAAGCGCAGCTCGAGCGACGCCTCGAGCCAGATGCCGACCGCGGCCGGTGTCAACGAGTCGAGCGACGCGCGATCCGCGTCGCCGATGAACGTGGCATCGGCGATCACGGTGGCGCCGGCGGCCAGTGCTTCGGCGGCATGCATTCGCATTTTCGAGTAGACGCGTGACCGGGCGTGCGCACCGTACGCATCAGGCGGCGCCCGGACGTTCTCAGGAGCGAAGACCGCGGCGCCGTCGGCCGCGATGCTGCCGGCATCGCGCTCCCGCTTACGCAATACGTCGGTGCGCAATATTCGCACGCCTGCCGGCCCCGGCAGCCGCGCAGCAAGCTGTTTCGCAATGGCCGACTTGCCCACGCCGGACAGCCCGCCGATCGCGATCAGGCGCGGCGGCGTGCGCGCGAGCAGTTCGCACGCCAAGCCACGGTATTGGTCGGCCTCGTCGCCGCGGCCGGCTTCGGCCGCGACTGCCATGCGCACCGCGGCGCGCAGGGCCATGAACAGCGGTAGCGTGGCCAGGCCCGATTCATCCTCGCACGCCACGTCCCAGTAGCGGTTCATCGCCGCATTGGCGTGCCGCGAGAGCCCCCGGTGGCGCAGGTCCATCAGCAGGAATGCGAAGTCGTAGAGCACGTCGACCGTTGCCAGGCGGTCATCGAACTCGAGCGCATCGAACAAGGTCAGTTCGCCCTTGAACAGGCAGATATTGCGCAAATGCAGATCGCCGTGACACCGGCGGACCTTGCCCTGCTCACGGCGCCGTTCGAGGGTCGCCGAAATGTTTGCGAGTGCCGCATGCAGGGCGTCGAACAAGCCCCCGTCCCTGGCCTCGAGCCCATGCCGGCTCCGACCATCGGCCTCCGTCTCGCGCAAGGTATCGATCACCTCGGCAAGATTCGTCGCCCGCCGCGTGTCGCGCACCGGCGCAAGATCGCGATGGATTCCGGCGATGCGGTCGGCGGTTGCTTCGATCAACTCGCGTGAGAGACGGCCCGCGTGGGCCAGTTCGTCGAACTGCCCTGACTGCTCGAAACGATGCATTTCGACGACCCAGTCGACAACCCTGCCCTCGCCACCGATCCGGTACGCCCCACCCCCGAGATCGACGACCGGTCGAACCCCGAGGTAGAGACGGCTGCCCATGCGCCGGTTGATCTCCAACTCGGCCTCGCACGCGACACGACGCGCATCGACGCTGGAAAAATCGACGAACGGCAGGTGCACCGCGCGCTTGAGTTTGAACGCCCGCCGAACCGAAAAGAAGACGTGGCTGAGATGGGTGTCGATGCGTGGCGCGACCACCTGCAGTCCCTGGACGCGACCGGCGTCGAGGGCCTCGACGAGTGCGGCGTTGTCGTCGATGGCAGGCATACGAACGGGACGCGGCGTCGTTGGTGACGCAGCCATCTTAGCAGTCGGCCGGCACTCGGCGCTCACGCCTGCGGCGGGCCTTCCGAACCACGAAAACCTTACGGACGCCGGTCCGACGCCGGTCAGCGGCCGCCACGCGGTCGCCACCGATCCTTCACGGGCGCGGAATTTGCCGCGAGGTGGACCCCGGAACGTGCAATCGGTCAACCCAGGTCATGCCGACAACTTGGGCGGTTCGCGGCTCCGGGGACCCCCCGACTCGGCGAGGATCGAATCGCAAGCGTGTGGGGGCTCGATTCCGCGCCAGCGTCACGCCGGTGCGAGACATTCCGATCATGATGCGCAAGGAGTAAACGAGATGAAGAGACTGTTGAGCGTCGCTGCCGTGCTGCTACCGTTGACCGCAGCCGCCGACATGACCGTGGAGATGCACGCCGTCGACCAGAACGGGGTCGGCAAGACCCTCGGACGGATCACGATCTCCGAGAACGGCCATGGCACCGTGTTCACGCCCGAACTCAGTGGTCTGCAACCCGGACTGCACGGCTTCCACGTGCACGAGAACCCTAGTTGCGAACCCGCGATGAAGGATGGCGAGCGCACCGCCGCGGCCGCCGCCGGCGGGCACTTCGATCCGACCCGGACAGGCAGGCACGACACGCCCTGGGGCAACGGTCATCTCGGTGACCTGCCGGCACTGGTTGTCGATGCCGACGGGCGTGCGTCGCATCCGGTGCTCGCGCCGCGCATCAAGATGGAACAACTTGGCGGCCGCGCGCTGATGATCCACGCCGGCGGCGACAATTACAGCGATCGGCCGGAGCCGCTTGGCGGCGGTGGCTCCCGGGCGGCCTGCGGCGTGATCGAGAAGTAGCGCCGCCGCGTTCGCGTACCCTAAGGGGCGCCGGCCACACAATTCCGACGATGGCCGCGGCCTCAAAGCGCCAGGTATCGCTCGCGGATTTCGTGGTTCGAGGCCAGCTCGCGCATCGTTCCCTCGAAGCGGATGCGCCCCTTCTCGATCACATAGGTGCGATCGCCGACGCTTTGTGCAAAGTGCAGGTTCTGCTCGGACAGCAAGATTCCCACGCCCTCGTTCTTCAGACTGCGCACCGCCTCGGCCATCTGATCGACGATGACCGGCGCCACCCCTTCGGAGGGTTCGTCCAGCAACAGGCAGCGCGGATTGCCCATCAGGGTGCGTGCGATGGTCAGCATCTGCTGCTCGCCACCGGACATGCGCCCTCCCAGTCGTTCGGGCATGCCGGCCAGGTTCGGGAACAGCCTGCCGACGCGCTCCCAGGTCCAGGGCTGCAACCCCTCGCGAGGCGGCTGTCGGCCGATCTCGAGGTTTTCGCGAACGGTCAGACCGGTGAACACGCGCCGGTCCTCGGGCACGTAGCCGAGGCCGAGGCGGGCGACGCGATGAGGCGCCAGGCCGTCGAGTCGCGTGCCGTCGATCGACACGCTGCCCTTGCGCACCGGCACCAGACCCATGATCGACTTCATGGTGGTCGACTTGCCGGCACCATTGCGCCCGAGCAGGACGACCACCTCTCCGGGCTCGACGTGCAGTGACACATTGGCCAGGATGTGAGCGCGTCCGTAGTAGCTGTGGATTTCGTCGACGCTCAGCATGTCAGTGCTCGGCCCGCGACCCGAGATAGACCTCCCGCACTCGCGGGTCGGCACGCACACGGCTGGGATCACCTTCGGCAATCAGACGGCCGCAGTCCAGGACGAGCACGCGATCGGCGTGGCCGAACACGACGTCCATGTCGTGTTCCGTGAACAGCACGGCCATGCCACTCGCGCGGGCGATGCTTTCGGTCAGCGCCATCAGTTCGACCCGCTCGGCCGGTCCCATGCCCGCGGTGGGTTCGTCCATCAGCAACAAGCGCGGCGCGTGCGCGAGCGCGATCGCCAGCTCGAGACGTTTCAGGTCGCCATAGGCCAGCACCGCCGCGGCCCGGTCGGATTGGTCGGCCAATCCGACCCGTGCGAGCAGCGCGGCCGCGGCCTGCCGATGATGCGCGCGGGCCGGCCGCCAGAGTCGGCGCAGCTGTCGGCGATGCGAAAGCAAGGCCATCTGCACGTTCTCGCGCACGGTCATCGAGCCAAACGTGGCCGTGATCTGGAACGTGCGGCCAACGCCCAGGCGCCAGACCCGCCGCGGTGCCAGTCCCGTGATGTCCTGGCCCGCGAGCCGGATCCGGCCGCCGTCGGGCCGAAGCTGACCGTTGAGCATGTTGAAGCAGGTCGACTTGCCGGCACCATTGGGCCCGATCAGCGCAACCATCTCGCCGGGCATGACATGGAAGTCGACTCCGGCCACGGCCTGCACGCCGCCAAACGACTTGCTCAGGTGCTCGACCTGCAGGATCGCCGGACCGTTCATGCCCGCTCGCCGGCCAGGCGCCGCTTGAGACTGCCGACGATGCCGCCCGGAAACAACAACACCAGCAACAGGATCACGCCGCCGAGCATTGCGCGCCAGTAGTCGGTCTCGCGAGCGAAGGTATCTTCGAGCCAGACGAACAGGGAAGCACCGACGATGGGCCCGGTCAGCGCCTGCACGCCACCCAACAGCACCATGACCAGGCCATCGATCGAGCGACCCACGGCGATGATCTCGGGCGAGATGCTGCCCTTCGAAAATGCGAACAGACCGCCGGCCACGCCGGCCACCGCACCGGCCACGATGAAGCCCAGCCACTGCGCGCGATGGGTGTCGATGCCGATGGCTTCCGCCCGCAGTGCGGAGTCACGCACCGCACGCATCGCATAACCGAACGGCGCCTGCAGGATGCGCCACAGCACGGCGACGCCAAGCACGGTGACGGCCAGCGTCAGCCAGTAGAACACGCGCCGCTCGCCGGCCCACTCGGCCGGCCAGATACCGATCAGGCCGTTCGAGCCGCCAGTGAAGTCGTCCCATTGAAAGACCACCGACCAGACGATCTGTCCGAGTGCCAGTGTGAGCATGGCCAGGTAGACGCCCGACAGGCGCACGGCGAACCAGCCGAACAACACGGCGCCGAGTCCGGCGACCAGCGCAGCCAGCACCATGGCGGCCGACATTGGTAACCCGGCCGCAGACAGGAACAGGCCCGCGCCGTAGGCGCCCAGCCCGAAGTAGGCGGCATGGCCGAAGGAATGCATGCCACCCGGGCCCATGATGAAGTGCAGGCTGGCCGCGAACAGGACTGCGATCATCATGTCGATCAGCAGCACCATCGCATACGGAAAACGCCCCTCGAACCACGGTACCGCGATCAGGGCCGCGACCAGCAGGGCCAGGACCACGCCGAGTGCCGAGGGCATGCGCTTCAGCGGTGCATCGGTCTCGGCAGGATTGCGCACGGTCGGTGCCGGCCTGCCGAGTAGACCCCACGGCCGCCAGATCAGTACCGCCGCCATGACCAGGAACTCGACCACCAGCGTGAGCTTGGTAAACGAGATCTCGAAGCCGGCGATCGGGACCTGACCGAGTGCGATGCACAGTGCCTTGATCTCGGCGATGATCAACGCCGCCAGGAAGGCGCCCGGAATACTGCCCATGCCACCCACCACGACGACCACGAATGCATCGCCGAGCGCGACCAGATCGAGCGCCAGGTTGGCGGGTTCACGCGGCAGTTGCAGAGCACCGC
>JAWKYD010000034.1:0-12259 GCA_041396685.1 Burkholderiaceae bacterium | reverse complement strand
AGCAGCCGATCGGGCGCATCGCGATCGGCTCCTCGGCCGATGTCGATGCCGCGGTGGCGGCGGCCAAGCGCGCGTTTCCGGGTTGGTCGCAGACCAGTCGCGAAGAGCGCATGGCGTTGCTGGAAAAGATCATCGCCATATACAAGGAGCGCATCCCCCAGCTGGCGGCGACGATCTCGTCCGAGATGGGCGCACCGATCAAGCTCGCCAATGCCGCCCAGGCGCCGGCCGGCCTGGGCCACTTCATGAGCACGCTGCGCGTGCTCAAGGGCTTCGAGTTCGACAGCGACAACCGTACCACCCATATTTCCTACGAGCCGGTGGGCGTGTGCGCGCTGATCACCCCCTGGAACTGGCCGTTGAACCAGATCGCCTGCAAGGTTGCACCGGCCCTGGCGGCCGGATGCACCATGGTTCTGAAGCCCTCCGAACTGGCGCCGTTCAACGCGATCGAACTGGCGCAGATCCTGCACGACGCCGGCGTGCCGGCCGGTGTGTTCAATCTGGTCAACGGCACCGGGCCCGACGTCGGCGCGCCGATGTCATCCCACCCCGATGTCGACATGGTTTCGTTCACCGGTTCGACGCGCGCCGGCATCGAGGTGGCGCGTGCCGCCGCCGGTACGGTCAAGCGGGTGGCGCAGGAGTTGGGCGGCAAGTCGGCCAACATCATTCTCGACGACGCCGATGTCGGCAAGGCCGTCGGCCGCGATGTGTTCGGCATGTGCATGAACTCCGGGCAGTCCTGTAATGCCGGCACCCGTATCCTGGTGCCCAACGATCGCATGGCCGAAGCCGTGGAGGCCGCCAAGGCGTCAGCGGCAAAGCTACGGGTTGGCGATCCTGCCGACGAGGGCACCCAGATGGGACCGGTCGTTTCGGGCGCGCAGTTCGACAAGATCCAGGGCCTGATCGAGAAGGGAATCTCGGAAGGCGCCAAGGTGGAGGCGGGCGGTCTCGGCCGGCCGGACGGTCTCGAGCACGGCTATTTCGTCCGGCCGACGGTGTTCTCGGGGGTCAACAATCAGATGACGATCGCCCGCGAAGAGATCTTCGGCCCGGTGGTCGTCCTGATCGGTTACGACACGGTCGACGAAGCGGTGGCGATCGCCAACGACACGCCCTATGGCTTGTCCGGCTATGTGTCGGGCTCGCCCGAACGGGCACGCGATGTCGCGCGGCGGCTGCGCACCGGCAACGTGCACCTGAACGGCGCGCCGGTAGATCCGTCGGCTCCTTTTGGCGGTTACAAACAGTCGGGCAACGGGCGCGAGTGGGGCCTGCACGGCTTCGAGGAGTTCCTCGAGGTCAAGGCCATGCTCGGCTACAACCCGAAACCCGAGGCCTGAACCATGGCGCGCATCGCCCTGGTGGGCGTGGGTCTGATGGGCCATGGCATCGCGACCAATCTCGTTCGCCACGGGCATGCGCTGACCGTGCTCGAGCATCCCGGCAACCAGCCCGTCGATGATCTGCTGGCTGCCGGTGCCACGAGCGTCTCCGATCCGGCCGCGCTGACGGCCGGCGCCGATGTCCTGATGTTGTGCGTGACGGGATCGCCGCAGGTCGAGGCGGTCATGCTGGGCGAGGGCGGCTTGGTGGCGCGGCTCGCGCCCGGCACGATCGTCATCGACTGCTCCACGGCCCTGCCCGAATCGACCGAGCGGGTGGCGGCCGCAGTCGCGGCGGCGGGCGGCCGTTTCCTGGATGCGCCAATGACCCGCACCCCGAAAGAGGCGGCCGAGGGCCGGCTGAATCTGTTGGTCGGCGGCGATGCCGATTTATACGAGGAATGCCTGCCGCTGCTGCGCTGTTTCGCCGAGCGCATCGTCCACGGCGGACCGGTCGGCGCGGGTCACCGTCTGAAGCTGCTGCACAACTTCGTATCGCTGGGCCAGATGGCCCTGCTTGCCGAGGCCTTCGCCTGCGCGGGCCGTGCCGGCATCGAGACGTCCGTGCTCGTCGATGTGCTGGCCTCTGGCGGCGGTGGCGGGGTCGCGTTGGAACGTCTGCGGCCTTTCGTCGAGCACGGAGACGCCTCGACTGTCCGGTTCTCGATGGCCAATGCATTCAAGGATCTCGGGTACTACGCCGAGATGGCCGCGACGCAGGGTGCGGCCGATGCGATTGCGCTGGCCGTGCGCGGCACCTACGAGCGTGCTCAGGCGCAGACACCGGCTGCGCCCGTGCCGGAGTTGGTCGCCCGTCTGTCAGGAAACTGATCCGCTAACACCGTGTCCGCCGCGATAGGCGCTTCGCGGCGGTGGCTGCCAGGCGTCCAGGAACGCCTGCTCGGGCCGGTAGATCTCGATCTGCAACGGATGACAATGCGCGCGGTCGTCGGAGTGCGAGTGGCCGCAGTCACCGCCCGGGCAGGCCGACAGTGCACCGAGCAGGTCGATCTCGGCAAAAAATTCCAGATAGTCGCCGGGGCGCACCGGGCTCGCCTTCATGAAGTAGCGATGGCTGTCGCGCGTGAAGCCGGTGCACATGAACACGTTCAGGACATCGTGCACCCGCGCTTCGGCCTGTTCCGCGTCAAGGCCGCGCGCCTCGACCAAGGCCCGAATCAGATTCGAGTGGCAGCATCGGTCGTAATCCTGGCCGCGTAGCAAGCGATTCGTATAGGGGTCGCAGCGGGTGCCGATGACATCGTGCACGCTGGCGCCGTCGGCATCGATTCCGTACCAGGCCAGGCTGTCGTCGACGATCGTCGCCATCGGCCGCAGACCTGGCAAGGTGCTCCACAGCCGGTCACCGATGCTGATGTGGCTGGCGTGCAGCTGGCGCGTCTTGCCGCTGAAGAAGCGTTCGTCGGGATCGTGCAGATTCCATAGGTTCAGATCACCGACCTGGGCACCCTCGACGCAGGCGATGCGAAAGAAGCAACCGGCAGGCACCTCGAAGCAGCGCGCATCCCGGGCCGGGACGACCACGGCCTGCGCCAGCCGGGCACCCGCGCGTGCGGCGCGGATCGTCGCCAGCGGTGGCGCCGGCAGGGCCTCGACCGCGTAGCAGATCACCGGGCTGGCGGCGCGGCGGGTGGCTGCATCGTCGGGTTCGCGCATCTCGTTTGTCCTGGGAGGTCTGCCTGCCAAAGCGCGGCTCGAGCACAACGGCGTCTGCCGCCGCCGGTCGATCGCCGCCGACCGGCGGCAATCGCGATGAATTGAGTGTTGTCCGGGACGATTTTGCGCGATTTCGCGCCCTAAAGTCGCTTTCAAACTGGCCTGAGTTGGTTCTCGAATCGTACTTCGTGTGCAGGACAAGGGTCAGTCCGGGGGGCCGTGAGCCCTGATCTCCTCAAGGTTGGAAAGATGAAGCTCAAAATGCAAATCATCGGCGCTGGCATCGCCGCGGCGGTGATGGTGACGATCACAGGCGCGATCGGCCTGGTCAATTTGGCACACCTGCACGACTCTATCGACGAGGTCACCCTGGCCGCGAAGGCCATGGGTGCCAGCGAGCACGCCGACATGATGCACGATGCCATTCGCGGTGATTCACAGCTGGCGCTGCTCGGCACCATGCGCCAGAAACCGGAATGGGTAGACGACGCGAAGACCGGCCTGGCCGAACATGCCGAAGCCTATCTGGCGGAACTCGCCACCCTGAGCGAGCTGAACATGCCCGCCGAGGCAGCACGTGCCCTGGCAGCGGTCAAACCGCAGGTGCAGCGTTATATCGAGGCTGCGCGCCGCATGCAGGCGTCGGCCGCGGCCGATGATGCTACTGTCGATCAGGCGACCGTGGCCTTGCAGACGGCCTTCGAGGAGCTCGAGCATTCGATGGAGGCGATGAACATAGCGATCGAGGCCTGGGGCGAGCACCTGAACCAGGACGCATCGAAGCGGGTCGACTCCGGCGTCGTGACATCGATTTCGATCATTGCCGTGACCGCAGCGGTCATGATGATCGGCGCATTTTTCATGTCCGGTGTGCTCGCGCGACCCATGGCTCATGCGGTGCGCGTGTCCGAGAAGCTGTCCGAGGGCGACCTGACCGTGGAGATCCACGAAGAGGGCAATGACGAGACACGCGCCGTGCTGCGCGCGCTGACGCAGATGCGCAACAATCTGGCGCGAATCGTGCAAGAGGTGAAGCTGAATGCCGACGCGGTCGCACTGGCCAGTCGCGAGATCGCGCACGGCAACCAGGATCTCTCCAATCGCACCGAAGAGCAATCGGTCACCTTGCAGGAAACCGCCTCGATCATGGACGAGCTCGGCGCCACGGTCAGCAACAATGCCGACAATGCCCGTCAGGCCGACCAGCTTGCCCAGGACGCATCGGCAGTCGCGGCGCGCGGTGGCGATGTGGTCGGCAAGGTGGTGTCGACGATGAAGGGCATCAGCGAGTCCAGTCACAAGATCGCCGACATCATCAATGTCATCGACAGCATCGCGTTCCAGACCAACCTGTTGGCGCTCAATGCGGCGGTCGAGGCCGCCCGCGCCGGCGAGCAGGGACGCGGCTTCGCGGTGGTGGCCAGCGAGGTGCGCAACCTGGCGCGGCGTACCGCCGACTCCGCCAAGGAGATCGCCTCGCTGATCACGGCCAGCGTCGACCGGGTCGAGCAGGGCACGGTCTTGGTCGACGAGGCCGGCACCACCATGCAGGAACTGCTCGATTCGATCGATCAGGTGACCCGCATCATGGGCGACATCTCCAGCGCGAGCAGCGAGCAGAGCGAAGGCGTATCCCGCGTCGCGGAGTCGGTCATGCAGATGGATCAAACCACGCAGGAGAACGCGGCTCTGGTCGAACAGAGTGCGGCCGCCTCGGATGCGCTCAAGGGGCAGGCCGATTCGCTGGTCAGGTCGGTTGCAGCGTTCAAGCTCTGAGCGCGCGTGCGGCGCTATCATCTCGACTCCGATTCCTTGCCGCCGGCATGCACTGCCGGCCTTGAGCGCCATGTCGAGAATTCCAGGCCACCGCCTGTTGCACGCCCCCGGTCCCACCCATCTGCCCGAGGCCGTCCTCAATGCGATGCACCGCCAACCACTCGATCTTGCCGACGAGCGGCTCGAGAGCATCGTCGACGACTGCCTGGACGGCCTGCGACGGGTGCTGTGCAGCCAGGACGCCCAGATGGCGATATTCGCCGCCAATGCCCACGGTGCCTGGGAGGCGGCGATCCAGAACCTGATCGCGCCGGGTCAGACCATCCTTCTGCCCATCTCCGGCCATTTCGCCGAACACTGGGCGATGCAGGCCGAGGGCGTCGGCCACAAAGTGCAGCGGCTGCCCTGGCGTGAGGGTCTTGCAATCGACCCGGACGAGATCGAACAGGCGTTGCGGGCCGACACCGCTACCGAGATCGCGGCGGTCTTCGTCGTCCATACCGAGACCGGCAGCGGGACCACCTGCGACCTGCCGGCCATTCGGGCTGCCATCGATGCCAGCGGCCATCCGGCCCTGCTGGTCGTCGACGTGGTCGCGTCCCTGGTAGCCGCACCGTTCGAGATGGATGCCTGGGGCATCGACGCGGTGATCGGCGGAGCGCAGAAGGGGCTGATGCTGCCACCGGGGCTGAGCTTCATGGCCGCGCGCGAGCGGGCGCAGCAGCGCATCTCGGTGAATCCCGCGCCGCGCTGCTACTGGGATTGGCAACGGCGTCAGAGCGACTCGATCTCGCTCAAATTCTGCGGCACCCCGCCCGAGCACATGTTGTTCGGTCTGCAGGCATCGCTGCAGCTGATCGAGGCCGAAGGCCTGGCGGCCATTCATGCGCGTCACGCGCTGTTGGCCGGCGCCGTCCATGCGGCGGTCGAGGTCTGGTCCGAGGGCGGCGAGTTGTCTTTTTTCGCACGTCAACCCGAGCGCCGGTCGGTCTCGGTCACCCCCGTGGCGACCGCGCCGGGCGTCGATCCCGAGGCGGTGCGGCGGATCGCGCGCGAACGCTTCCAGGTCGCGATGGCCGGAGGTAACGGGGTCACCATCGGCAGGGTGTTTCGAATCGGCCACCTCGGCGACCTGAATCCCGCGATGGTGCTGGGCTGCCTGGGCGGCGTCGAGGGCGCCCTGCGTCTGCAAGGCGTGCGCATCGGCAGCGGCGGGGTCGAGCACGCCATCAAGTGGCTGGCCGAGCAATTGAGTGGGCGAGGCTGAGCAAACGGCTGGCCGAGCAATTGGGCGGGCGAGGCTGAGCAAACGGCGCGGCGCGCGGTCCGATCTGCGGCGGCACGCTACTGCGTGCGGACGATCTCGTCGGTGATCTCGTAACAGCCGTCCAGCCAGGCGATGATCTCGCGTGCGCCGTTGTGAGGCTCACGCTCATAGCGTTCGCGCAATGTCGCCGCGGTCTCGCCGAGTCGGTCACGGCCGGTATCCTGCAGCGCGATCAGATCGGCCCGCAATTGCGCGCCCAACGATTCGCCCAGAATCTTCGTGCATGCCCGTATGAACGCCAGTTCGGGGCGCCAGGCATCTTCGCCGACCCGATAGCGCTCGGCCAGCGTCAGCGCCGGAATGCAGGTCAGCGTGGGCTGCAGGGCCGGATTGATCGCATGGGCGCGCAGCCACGGCGCGTTGTGCGCGGGGCGCCCGCTGAATGCGCGCAGGTGCAGCGCCTTGCACATGCGCGCGCCGTCGTTCACCGGATAGTTGTCCCATAGCACGGGTGAACGTTGCAGCAAGGTGTTCACCGCTCGCAGATGCGCCGGCGAAATCTCGCGCGAGCAGACCTCCGGACCGGTCCAGAACAAGCCGATCTCCTGCGGCAATTCACCGGCCAGGCGGGGCAGGTAATCGGCCGGACGCCTGCCGAAGACGCGATCGAGGACCGGATCGTCGCTGTAATAGGTCGGGCATACCCATAGCTCGTCGAAGCCACCGTGATCGCGGCAGGCGTCGATGATGCGCAACTGACGGCTGGCCAGGCCGGGGTCGTCACCACGGATGTCGTC
The DNA here is from genome assembly GCA_041396685.1 of Burkholderiaceae bacterium. GTDB lineage: Bacteria > Pseudomonadota > Gammaproteobacteria > Burkholderiales > Burkholderiaceae_E > JAUIAI01. The sequence goes on along the minus strand of JAWKYD010000034.1, from coordinate 5,351 downwards.
GAACAGCAGTGCGAGCATGGTGGCGCCGGCGGCGCGCATCGTGTCCAGGCGCGCGTGCAGAAGCCGCCAGTCGTTCGACTTCGGCGAAGCATCGAACTCATGCGGGCTCAGGCCGAGACCGAATGCGACGCCGAGACCACGGCAAAGCGCGGCGTGTTCACATGCCGCGGCCAGTTCCTGCGCCGGCGCGGGATCGCGCCAGCCGCGGCGTAGCCATGCCGCAGCCTTGGGCGCGTGGATATGGAAGGAAAAGCCGTCTCCGGCCAGCAGACGCACGGTGCGCGCACGCTCCGACCACAGCCACGGGCGGCCGTAGAAGCCTTCGATCAATCCCAAAGGGGGAGGCTGGTTCATGATCGGCGGTCGTCACTGGTTCGAGGTCGCGCCCTGCCGGGATCGCTCGCCTACATGCGCAAGCCGCTCGGGCGCGGGACGCGCCTATGATAACGAGACGAACCACGCGTGCCCGCGGCGGCGCGGCAATGGAACCGATCGGGAGGTGACATGGCAGGACGGAAGTTCCGGTCCGATGCGTTCGGGCATGGGCCGGATGGCGATGGCCCGCGCTCGCGACTCGACCAGACATGGCAGACCTTGGGCGTCGAGCAGCGCGGCCGCACGGTCATCGTACGATTCGACCGCGGCCATCGGGCGAATCCGTTGAGCCTGCTCGCCCTGCACGAACTGACCGAGGTCGCGCAGGCGCTTGCCGAGTGTCCGCACGTATCGGCCGTGGTGCTGACCGGCCGCACCGACGGCTTCTGCATGGGCATGGATCTGAAGGACCCGGCGCTGGCCGCGGCGCGGGTCGCGGGTCTCGCCGAGCGCCGCTTGTCCTTGCGCGCCGGGCCACGCATGTGCGCAGCCTGGGAGGCGGTCGACGCCATCACGATTTGCGCCATCGAGGGCTGGTGCGTCGGCGGTGGTGTCGCACTGGCCGTCGCCTGCGACCTGCGCGTCACGGCTCGTGGCGCGTGGCTCTATGTGCCCGAGGTCGAGCGTGGCATGAATATGAGCTGGGGCTCGGTGCCGCGGATCTCCGCGCTGGTCGGTCCGGCTCGCGCCAAGCGACTGGTCGCTTTGTGCGAGCGCATCGATGCCGAGACGGCACTGTCCTGGGGATTGGCCGACCGGGTCTGCGACGATGGCGGCAGCCTGGGCGCTGCGTTGGCCATCGCGAAACACGCGGCAACGCTGCCGCCCACCGCCATGAAGATGGTCAAACACGATGTCAACGCAGCGGCTCATGCGCTGGCCGGCATTGGCGCGCATCGTGACCTGGAGGCCTTCGCGTTGCTCGAGCGAAGTGACGATTTCGCCGAAGGCGTGCAGTCGTTTCTCGAGGACCGACCGGCCACCTTCACGGGCGACTGAGGCGGTCCGCGGTTCCCGGCGGCCGGCGCGTGTCTGTCAGAATAGGCCGTTGACGGCGACGCGAGGAGGTGGTTATGGCACTTGGCGAGATCATCTGGACCTATTTCGAGGGCCGATGGCACGAGAGCAATCTGCCGATCATGCGCGCCGCCGACCACGGCACCTGGTTGGGATCGCTGGTGTTCGATGGTGCGCGCCGCTTCGAGCGCGTCGCGCCGGACCTCGATCGGCATCTGGACCGTGTCAATCGGTCGTGCGAGGCGCTCGGCATGCGGCCCACTTTGTCGCTCGACCAGATGCTCACCATCTGCCATGACGGGCTCGAGCGCATTGCCGCCGACGAGGCCGTCTACATCCGGCCGATGTACTGGTCCGTGGACAGCGCGCCCAATGCGGTAGCCGCCGATCCCGAGTCCACGGCGTTCGCGCTGTGCCTCGAAACCCTGCCGATGGCCGCGCCACGGACCGCGGCGACGCTCGGCTTGACCCGCTTCACCCGGCCGACCATCGCCCAGGCCACGGTCAATGCGAAGGCCGCCTGCCTTTATCCGAACAACGGTCGCATGCTGCGCGACGTCAACAGTCGCGGCTTTTCCAACGCACTGGTATGCGACCCGCTCGGCAACGTGGCCGAAAGCGCCACCTCGAACGTGTTCATGGCCCGCGACGGCGAGGTCTTCACACCGGTGCCCAATGGCACATTCCTCGATGGCATCACGCGTCAGCGGATCATCTCGCTGCTGCGTGCCGATGGCGTGCCTGTGCACGAGATCACGCTGAGGCTCGACGATTTTCGCGCGGCCGACGAGATCTTTCTGACCGGCAACATCGGCAAGGTGACGCCGGTGGTACGGCTCGAGGACCGCGAACTCGCGATCGGGCCGATGGCCAGACGCGCGCGGGAATGCTATTGGGACTGGGCCCATTCGTCGGCGGCGCGTGCCGGAGCGGGGCAGACATCATGACCCCGATTCCTGTTGCCAGGATCACCGGCATGCGCGTGCGGCCAGTGCTCGCACCGATGGCATTGCCGCTGCAGACGGCCAATGGTTCCGTCGAGACCGCGCCGCTGGTGCTCATCGATCTACAGACCGATCAGGGCGTGGTCGGACGCAGCTATCTGTTTGCGATATCGGCGGCCCACTTGAAGCCGATCGTTGCTCTGCTTGAGGCCATGTCGGGCATGTTGAAGGGCCAGCCGCTCGCGCCCTTCGAGATCGAACGGCTGCTGCGCCGCCGCTACGGCCTGCTGGGTGTGCACAATATCGTGCTGTTCGCGATCTCGGGCATCGATATGGCTGCCTGGGACGCCGCCACTCAGATGGCGGGCCAGCCCCTGGTGCGTCTGCTCGGTGGCGTGCCGACCGGCGTGCCGGCCTACAACTCGAAAGGACTCGGCCTGTTGCCGCTCGATGCCCTGGCCGATCAGGCGCAAAGCTTGCTGGCCGAGGGATTCCGCGCCGTCAAGATGCGCTTGGGACGTCCCAGCGCCAACGACGATCTGCTCGCGCTGCGACTGGTGCGCGAGGCGATCGGGCCGCATGTCACGCTGATGTGCGACTTCAATCAGGGTCTGAGCGTCAACGAAGCGATCAGACGGGGTCGATTGCTCGACGACGAAGGCGGCCTGCTCTGGATCGAGGAGCCGATCCGGGCCGATGATTTCGAAGGTTGTGCTCGCGTGGCGAACGCCGTGCGCACGCCGATCTCGCTGGGCGAAAACTTCATGGGGCCCGAGCAGATGGCGCAGGCCTTGTCATTCGACTGTTGCGCGTTCGTGATGCCCGACGTGCAACGCATCGGTGGTGTCACGGGCTGGCTGCGAGCCGCTGCGCTGGCCCAGGCCAAGAGCCTGGACATGTCCTCGCACCTGTTCCCCGAGATCAGCGCCCATCTGCTGGCCGTGACGCCGACCTGCCATTGGCTCGAGTACGTCGATTGGGCTGAGCCGGTGCTCGGCCGTCCGGTGCAGATCGAAGACGGCCGCGTGATGATCCCTGATCTGCCCGGCAGCGGCATCGCCTGGGACGAGCAGGCGGTGGCCCGCTACGCCGCCTGAGCTTCCCTGGCTCCGCTTCTCAGGACTGCAGCCAGCGCCGCGCGTCGGCGGGACTGCAGCAGATGTCCTGCACCACGACGCTGATCGAGTCCGCGCGCGTTTCGTTGAAGAACCTCTCCTCGTTCAGCGACTCGAGATCGCCACGAATCACGTCACCACGCGACACCTGATTGCCGCCCATCAGTTCGAGGATGGTCAGCCCGCCGGGGGCCTTGACCGCGATGAAACCATTCTCCGGATTGACTGCGAGGACCTTGCCGATCATTGTTGTTTGCCTTTTGCGAGCCGCCACAAGGGCAGCGACAGGGCAACTCTCGCTCGCGTCGAATCCGCTCGACAAGCGGCTCGCCGATCAACGGCGCCGAATCGGTGGCCAGCGTCGTGCCGCCGTGCACGGCCGTCGATGAGCGGTCGCCGAGCGCGTGCGGCCGGCGGCCGCTCAGGCCGAGCTCAAGTCGGCCCTCGGACGACGAACGATCCATGCGAAAGCCAGCCCGGCACCGATCAGGGCGATCGCGGCGCTGTTGATTTCGAGGTGGCTCAGTCCGATGGCGGCGGAATTGCCGGGCAGGGCCAGAATGAGACCGCCGAGCACGAGTAGCGCACGGGTGAACAAGCCCAGCGCGCCGTCGCGGATCGCGCCGATGCCGTAAAGATACCCCTGCAGGCCTCCTGAGATCACACCGATGCCGATGATCGCCATGCTGAGCACCAGCAGTACTTCGCCGAACGTGCCGCGGCCGATCAGGGCCGGATTGAGCACGAAGAAGAACGGCACGAAATAGATGATGCTGCCCAGACGCATCGCCTCGAGGCCGGTCTTGATGGGGTCGGCGCGTGCCACCGAGGCCGCAGCATAGGCACCAATGGCCACGGGCGGCGTGATGAACGAGATCATGCCCCAGTACATCATGAACAGATGCACCGCCAAGGGGTCGAGACCGCCCGCCGTGAGCGCCGGGGCCAGGGTGACCGCGAGGAACAGATAGGCAGCCGTGACGGTCATGCCGATGCCCAGCACGAAGCTGGTCAGAGCGCCCATGACGAGCAGCATCAACACGTTGTCGCCGGCAACGCGAACGAGTTCGTAGGTCAGGCTGCCCACCTTGCCGGTCAGCGTGAGCGCGCCGATGATCAGACCCACGCCCGCGAGCAGGGCGGCCAGTTCGGCAAACAAGATTCCCCCGCCTTCGATGAACTCGCGAAAGCGCTTCAGGGACCAACGATGCTTACGCGAAAACTGGTTGATGATCAGCAGTAGCACGGTCGCGTAATACGGCGCCTGCGCCTCGCGCTGCATGTACAACAGCATTACGACCAACAGCACGAAGACGAACACGAAATACCAGCCCTCGCGAATCACCTCGCCGACACGCGGGACCTCGTGCTTCTCCAGGCCGCGCAGGCCTTCGCGCGCCGAATAGGCGTCGATCTGCAGGAACAGGCCCAGGTAGTACAGAAACGACGGAAAGGCGGCGGCGACGACGATATCCGCATAAGGAATCTCGAGAAAGGTCGCCATCACGAAGGCAGTGGCACCCATCACGGGCGGCATCAGAACGCCGCCGGTCGAGGCACAGGCCTCCACGCCGCCGGCGTAGGTGCCGCGAAACCCGACCTTCTTCATGGCCGGTATCGACATCACGCCGGTGGTCAGGACATTGGTGATGACGCTACCGCTCATCGAGCCCATCAGGCCGGAGGCGAAGATCGCCACCTTGGCAGGTCCGCCGCGTCGGCGGCCGAGCAGGGCGAACGCCAGGTCCAGGAAAAAAGCGCCACCGCCGGTGTACTGCAGTGCGACGCCGAAGACCAGGAAGCCGACGACCAGGTTGGCGAATGCGGTCATCGGGATGCCTAGCATGCTCTCGGTGCCGAACACATGGAAGCCGGCAGTCGTATAGGGGTCGACGGGTGG
>JAWKYD010000033.1:0-15235 GCA_041396685.1 Burkholderiaceae bacterium | reverse complement strand
GAGGGAATTCGAAGTCTGTGGCATGTATCTGCGCGGCACACGCGTCGAGGACATCGGCATCACCCTCAAGATCAGCGCCAAGACCGTCTCGAACCTGCTCAGCATAGTGCGGCACAAGCTCGGCGTCGAGTCGGACCTGGCTTTGTTTCGCATGGCGACGCAGGCCGGCTTGCTCGATCCGGCAGAGCCGGCGCTGCCCGCGAAGGGGCGCGTCCGCTCCTGAGCACGACGGCACCGTTGCCCGCGCCGATCGCGCAGAAGTGATCTAAGACACAGCGGGCGCACCGGTCCCGTGCAACGATCGCAATCCGTTGCCGCATGGCAGGCATGCGATGGCGGCGCTATGCGCGCTTGCAGGGCTGATCGGCAGGAATATCGTATGAACGTTGAAGACATCGAGCGGGAAGTCCGCGATTTCATTGCGCGCCGATTCGGCCATCAGGTCGGTGAACTCGGCCCGGAGACCTCACTGCTCGAAGGCAATGCGATCGATTCGCTCGGTCTGCTCGAAATCGTCATGTTCGTGAGCGAGCGCTTCGGCGTCGAGGTGTCGGATGACGACTTCCTTCCCGAGAACTTCGAGACACCGGCCCGCATCGCGACCCTGGTGGCCGGCAGGGCCGCCTCGCAGTAGCGCGCCGGTATGTTGGCTTCCCGCGTTCACGAGCCCACGTTGCGCGTGCGGTCGACGCCCGCCGACCCGCCGCTGCTCGTCCAGGATCTGCTTCGCGCGCGCGGCGACTCGGACGCGATCGCGCTGAGAAGCGCCGATACGGCGATGAGCTTTCGCCTGTTCTACGACGCGAGCCTGCACTGCGCGGCAGCACTGCGAGCGGCCGGCGTCCGCTACCAGGATCGCGTGGCGATTCATCTGCCCAAGGGCATCGAAGAGTGCTGGAGCGTGTTCGGCGCCTGCGAGGCGGGCGGCGTGTTCGTGCCGATCAATCCGACGCTCAAACCCGCCCAGGTCCGGCACATCCTGGCCGATAGCGGTGCCCGGGCGCTGATCACCGACCGCGCGCTGCACGCGAGTCTCGCCGCCGAGTTGTCCACGCTGGCCGAGCCGCCCGCGGTATTGTTCGCCGATACGCTCGCCGCCGACGCGCACCTGGGCACCGCCTGCACGGGCTCGTCCGCGGTAGACGCCGGCGAGCCCGCCACGATCGGTGAGGACCTGGCCGCGATCCTCTACACCTCTGGCTCCACCGGCGCGCCCAAGGGCGTCATGGTCACGCACGCGAATCTGTTGGCCGGCGCGCGGATCGTGTCACGTTACCTGCGCATCGAGGCATCGGATCGCCTGCTCGGCGTGCTGCCGCTGAGCTTCGACTACGGCCTGAACCAACTGCTCACCACGGTCGCCCAGGGTGCCGAACTGGTTCCCTTCACATTTCGCTTCGGCAACGAACTGGTTGGCGCGCTGACGCGGTTCTCGATCACCGGCCTGGCCGGCGTGCCGACTCTCTGGGCGATCCTGACGTCGGCGGCGCCGCTGCTTCGGCAGACACCCCCGCGCCATCTGCGCTATGTCACGAACTCCGGCGGCGCGGTGCCGCGTGGCGTGGTCGACAAGCTGCGCTCGATGCTTCCGCACACGCGGATCTATCTGATGTACGGCCTGACCGAGGCCTTCCGTTCGACTTACCTGGACCCCGACGAAATCGACCGTCGGCCCGATTCCATCGGCAAGGCGATCCCGGAGTGCGAGGTCTTCGTGATCCGTTCGGACGGCCGACGCGCGGCACCGGGCGAAGTCGGTCTGCTCGTGCACCGCGGACCGACCGTGTCGCGCGGCTACTGGGGCCGTCCCGAGGACACGGCCCGGGTACTGCGCCCCAATCCATTGCGCCCCGCGGACCGCGGCGCCGACCTGGTCTGCTTCTCGGGCGACCTCGCACGAATGGACGCCGACGGCTTCCTGTATTTCGTGGGGCGCAACGACGCGATGATCAAGTCGGCCGGCTTTCGCATCAGCCCGACCGAGATCGAAGAGGTGATCATGGCCACGGGGTTGTTCTCACAGGTGGCGGTGATCGGTCTGCCCGATGCGCTCATCGGCCAGTCGGTGCACGCGGTCGCAGTGCGCGCGGGGTCCGACGCCGGCGGACCCACCGACGACGACGCGCGGCTCAGGGCCCTGCAGCACTGCGCGCTCAGTCTGCCGACCCACATGGTGCCGCGCCGCCTCGAGATCGTCGACCGGCTGCCGGTGAGCGGCAACGGCAAGGTCGACTACAACGCCCTGCGTGCGGACCGCCTGTCGTCATGAACGACGCCACCCGCGCGACCCGGACCGTCGAGCCGTCGCTCGCCGAGCGGCTGATCGAGCAGCAGTTCGAGCGGGCCGGGGGGGAGTTGCTGGTCGACGGCCATCGTGTCGGCGACCTGCTCGATTGCTTCGGCAGCCCGTTGTTCGTCTATCGCGCACAGACCATGCGCGACGCCGTTCGCGATCTGCGCCGGGCCACGCACGGCCGGTTCGACATTCACTACTCGATCAAGGCGAACCCGAATCCGGCCGTCATCGCGCTGATGGCCGGCGAAGGCGCCGGTGCCGAGGTCGCATCCGCGGCCGAATACGAGTGTGCCCGTCGTGCCGGCATCGCGCCGCAGCGAATCCTCTTTGCCGGGCCGGCGAAGTCGGCCGCCGAACTCGCGCACGTGCTCGAACGCGGCATCGGTGAAATCCACGTCGAGAGCGATCAAGAGATCGAACGGCTGGCCGGACTGACGCGGCGGCTCGGCCTGTCCGCCCGCGTGTCGGTGCGGGTCAATCCCGACAGCGCCGCCCAGGGCGGTTCGATGCGCATGGGCGGACGGCCGACCCAGTTCGGGTTCGACGAAGAGTCCATCGACGAGGTGGCGATGCTGCTGGACTCCACGCCCGGCCTGACGCTGGTGGGCGTGCACATGTTCGCCGGCACCCAGATTCTCGATGCCGACACACTGCTCGGCCAGTGGCGCCACGGTCTGGCGGTCGCGGCGCGCATCGGCGCGCTGATCGGTCGGCCCTTGGCCACGGTGGATCTGGGCGGCGGCCTGGGCATCCCGATCTTCAAATCGGACCGCCCACTGGATCTCGAACGTCTGCATGCTGGCCTGGTCGAACTGCTCGCCGGGCTCGACGACGATCCGTTCCTCAGCCAAGCCCGTCTGATCATCGAACCCGGGCGCTTCCTGGCGGGTCCCGCCGGCATCTATCTGGCCCGGGTCAATGCGCTCAAACGCTCCAAGGGCGAGACGTTCATCGTCACCGACGGCGGCATGCATCATCACCTCGCCGCCAGCGGCAACCTCGGCCAGGTGTTGAAGAAGGATTACCCGCTGGTGCTGGCCAACCGGCTCGACGATGCCGACCGCCATCCGGCAACGGTCTGCGGGCCTTTGTGCACACCCCTCGACGTCATCGGTCGCCAGGCCGCTCTGCCGCGCGCCCAGGTCAACGATATCGTCGCGGTGCTGCAGTCGGGTGCCTACGCGCTGTCGGCCAGTCCGGTGGGCTTCCTGAGCCACCCGATGCCGGCCGAGTTGCTGGTCGATGGCCGTGAGCTTCGCGTGATCCGCCGACGTGGCAGCTTCGAGCATCCGATCACCGAGCCGGAACCGCCCTGACCCGCTGCCGACGTCTCTCGCGGTGCCACGAGTGATTGCAGCGGCCTCCGAAGCGCCGTTGCCGGTGACCTTTCGCACGATGGCCTTCCCATCCAGCACCTAAAGTCGTGACATGGCCTCCGAAAGCATGTCCAGCTCGCCCAGCCTGGCGAAATCAGGATCATTCCGACGGTCGACCGACGCCGGCCGATCGCCCGACGGTGGCCGCGCGATCGATCAGCTGTTGTCGGCTCTGCTCGGGACGGCCGAGATCCTGCGCGACAACCGCCGGCGAATCGCGCTCAGCGTGGCCGTGGCACTCGTGATCGGCGTGCTCGTGGCGCGCTTCAGGACGCCCGTGTACGAGGCCGAGACGAGCCTGCTGGTGCGCACGGACAAGTCGCGCGTGGTGGCGATCGACGAGCCCGGCGAGGGCCTGCGCCGCTCGGGCGACGAAGAGGGCTTCGCCACCGAGATCCAGTTCATCCGCTCACGCGAGGTCGGGCTGCGGGTCATCCGTGATCTGAATCTCACGGCGCATCCGATGTTCGCGCTGAACCCGCCCGGGTCGGAAAATACCGGCGCCGCGGGCTTCGCTCCGATCGCCGCCCTGAAACGCGCCGCGCGCACGGTGCTCGACGGCCTGATCGGCCGGCATCGTGCCGCCGGCACGTCAGCGAAGACCGGTGTGGGTTCGCTGGCGGGAACGCTCGATCCCGCCGAAGAGGTCGCGCTGGACGTCTATCTCGAGAATGTCACGGCCGAGCCGGTCAAGAACAGCCGCTTGATCCGGATCGGCTTCCGATCCCCGGATCCCGTCATCGCGGCCGCGGTCGCCAATGCGGCCGCACGCACCTATGTTCGGACGGAACTCGAACTACGTTCGACCAGCAATCACAGCGCGGCCAGCGGTCTGAGCGCGCAACTCAAAGCCCTGCAGGAAGGCGTACGCGAGTCGGAAACGCGACTCGAGCAGTTTCGCGCCCGCACCGGCCTGACCTCGGCCGATGCCATGGACCGGCCCCAGTTGCTGGCCGCCATCGAGGACCTCGGGCGGCAGCTGCTCAACGCCTCGCTGCGCACCGAAGAAACCGCCCAGCGCCGTGAGCAGCGCGGTCGCGGCGGCGATCGCGGCGCCTTGCTCGGCGTGCCGCAGGGTGAATCCGTGGTTCGAGCCCGCCAGGCGCTCGACGATGCTACCCGAACATTCGGTCAGATCAGCTCGCAATACGGCTCGGCCCATCCACAGTACCAGCTCGCCTCGGCCGCACTGAGCTCGGCGCGGCTCGCCTACGACCAACAGATCAAGGAACAGTCGGCGGTGCTCGAGCAGGCCTACAGAGCCGCACGCGCGGCCGAGACCTCGCTGCGCGAAGCGTATACGCGCGCCGTCAAGAAGCTCGAGATCTCCGACCAGCATCGCGCCGAGTGGACCACACTGGTGCAGGAGGTTGAGACCAACCGCCAGCTCTACCAAACGTTTCTGGCCCGGGTGAAGGAAGTGCAGGCCGCCGACGACGTACGGGCGCCGTCGGCCGACATCATCGATGTCGCTTTCACCCCGACCGCGCCCATCGGTCCGCCGCCCCTGTTCATCATCGGGTTCTTCGGCCTGTTGGGCTTGCTGACCGGCATCGGCCATGCGAGCCTTCGCCGTCGCCTGTCCGCGGCGCCCGGCCGCACCGACCGTCTCGCCCGCTCGCTCGGTGTCCGACCGCTCGCCTGGCTGCCATCGCTGACGCGGCTCTCCGCGCGTCGCAGCGGCCGGTTGGTACTCGAGCAGCCGACCCATCCGTACAGCGAGGGCATTCGCAGGATCGCCACCGAGGTCGAGTTCGGTCGTCTGGACCGTGGCATCGGAACGCTGGCGGTCACGTCCTGTGTCGCCGGCGAGGGCAAGGAGACGATCGTCTCGAATCTGGCCATGGCCTTGTCGACCTCGCACCGCCTGCTGATCGTCGACGCCGACCCGGCCGGCCCATCGATGGCGCGCGCGCTCGGTGTGCGCGAGAGCGAGACGGGACTGACCGAACTGCTTGCCGGCACGATCAGGACGCGCGAGGCCATTCACCGCACGCGTGTCGGCGCGTTGTTTCTGATGGCATTCGGCGATCACCGCGAAGGCTTGCGCTCGAAGCTCACGCTGGCCGCCCTGCGTCGTCTCGTCACACGATTGGATGCTCACTTCGACCTCGTGTTGATCAACTGCCCGCCGATCGAGACCGGTGCCGACGCGCTGATCGTGAGTGGCTCCTGCGCTGGCACCCTGGTCGTCGCGGACACGCGCGGCACCGACGCCACGCGGATCGGCCACGCGCTCGAGCGACTCCGGTCGATCGACGCAGCGGTACTCGGATTGGTGCTGAGCGGTGATGCCGCCAGCACGGCCGACGCCAGGCAGGCAGCAACGCCGCCGCAAGACCCGCGTCGAAAGCGCCCACCGGCGCCGGTCGGCGCACCGAACTGAGCGCACGGTCGCCGCGCCCGGCCGTGTGGCCGCGACCGCGCCGGACCCGTCCCCAAGCTGCCGTGAGCGCCACCACCAACCGTCCTCGCAGTCCGAGTCGCCAGGCCGCGCAAGGCGCCATGGTGATCATGTCGCTGGCGATCGTCGCCAAACTGATCGCTTTCGCCAAGGAGTTGGCGCTGGCGCGGCAGTTCGGCGTCGGCCCCGAGACCGACGCCTACGTGCTCGGCTTCACCTGGGCCACCTGGTTGCCGGGGATCTTCATCAGCGTCGCGATGGCGACCCTGATCCCGATCGGCCGCAAGCTGCAACATTCGAGCGCCGCGCAGGGCGGGCGATTTCTCGATGAGTTCGCGGGTCTGACCCTCTTGCTCGGAGCGGCGATCGGACTGCTGACCCTGGCGCTGCCCGATCTGTTCGCAAGGTTCGATATCGGTTCGGTGGCGAGCCGCCGCGAGCTGGGCCAGACCCTGCCGATCATGGCCGCGCTCGTGCCCGCGGCTTTCATCGCCGGCTATTGCACCACGCGCCTGGTCGACGCACAGCGTCACGTCAACGTACTGATCGAGGCGCTGCCGCCGCTCGTGATCGTTGCCTACCTGACGATCGCGACCAGGCCGACGCTGACGGGTTTGTCGATCGCCACCACGGCCGGCTACGTCGCCTATGCGATCGTAGCGGCTCTGCTGATGCGTGCCGGCGGTCAGGCGCTGCGGCCACGCTTCGGTCTGCGCTCGCAGGGATGGCAGGAGCTCGCCCGTGCGTCGGTGATCGTGATCGTCGGCAATGTCTGTGCCGGTTCTCTGATGGTCGCCGACCAGTTCCAGGCGAGCGCGCTGGGCGAGGGCAGCGTCGCGATCCTCAGCTTCGCGACGCGACTGCTGATGCTGCCGGCAACCCTGGCATCGATGGCGATCGCACGCAGCCTGTTGCCGATCTTCTCCGACCTGGCCGCGCGCCAGGATTCCGAGGCCTTGCTGCGCCTCGCCCACCGGCTGGCCGCAGCGGTGTTCGCGATCGGCTCCATCGGCGCCGCTCTCATCTGGCTGCTGGCACCCTGGCTGGTCGAGATCGCGTTCGAGCGCGGCAGCTTCACGGCCTCGGACACGGCCGAAACCGCGGCCGCTCTGCGTTGGGGCGTGTTCCAGCTACCGGGCTTCGCCGCCGCCATGGTGCTCGTACAGGCACTGCTCAGTCAGCGTCGCTACGCGGTCGTCGCCGCCAGCGGCATCTTCAACTTGCTCGCCAAGCTGGTGCTCAACGCACTGCTCGCACCGGTATTCGGCGTACCCGGCATCACCTTGGCCACGGCGGTGGTCCTGTGGGCGTCGTTCCTGTTTCTGCTGACCTGGCTGAACCGGACGGCACGCGCCGGGCGCCTGCCGCCAGACGTCGACCGGCCCGTTGAGCGGTCGCCGAACCGATGACGATCACGCGCCGTATCCGAATCGCCTTCGCCCTGCCCTTGCTGGTTCCGGACGGCGGCGCCGAGCGGGTGGTGCTCACCCTGATTCGCCACCTCGACCGCCGCCGCTTCGAGCCGACGCTGATCGTGCTGGATGGTGATCCGGCACGCTTGCGGACCTTCGTACCCGAGGATGTCGGGCTCGTCTCGCTGTCGTCCACACGGGTGCGCTACGGCGTCTGGCGTCTGGTCCGGTCGCTGCACGCCATGCGACCGGATCTGCTGTTCTGCGCCATCGGACATCTGAACCTGATGGTCGCGATCGTACGGCCCCTGCTGCCGCGAGGCATGCGGGTCGTGGCACGCGAAACCAACGTGGTCAGCGCGATCAATGCCGACGACGGTCGCACGGCGGTCATGAACGCACTCTATCGCCGCTTCTATCCACGCCTCGACCATGTGATCTGCCAATCGCAGGACATGTTCGACGACCTGATCGGAAACTTCGGCTTGCCGTCGGCGCGGGCGAGCGTGATCATGAACCCGGTCGACCTGGACACGATCCGGCGCCAGGCCGGCCAACCGCTCCCCTGCGAGGTGCCTGCCTGGCGCGCCACCCCGACGGCAGATGCGGTGCCAACGGGCCTGCGCCTGCTGGCGATCGGCCGCTTGCAGCCACAAAAGGGCTTCGATCTGCTGTTGCAGGCCATCGCCGAACTGCCCGCCGGCAGCGTTCGCCTGGCGATCATCGGCCAGGGCGACGAAGACTCGGCGCTGCGAGCGCAGGCCCGGCGTCTCGGTCTGGGCGGGGTCGTGAGCTTCCTCGGCTTTCAGAGCAATCCCTATGCGTTCATCGCGCGCGCCGATGCGCTGGTGTCCAGCTCACGCTACGAAGGCCTGCCCAATGTGGTGCTCGAGGCATTGGCCTGCGGCAAGCCGGTGATCGCCACACCGGCGCCGGGCGGCCTGCGTGAGATCGCGGCCCGCATCGGCGGCGTGCGTCTGGCGTCCCGGCTCGACGCCGTCGCGCTCGCGCAGGCGATACGGGAGCATCTACATGCGCCGACCGGCCTGCCGCCCATCGCGATCGAAACCGTCAGCCTCGGGACGGTGATGGCCCGCTATCAGGCCTTGCTGGAGGATCTGGCCGGATAGCGGCGGCCTCATGCTCGTGCGCCGGTCGACGGATGGCGAGCAGCATGAGCGCGGCGATCCAGAACGGGTAGTCGAGCATGCCGTGGGTCAGCATCGAGAACAACACCACCACGGCTGCCGCGATCCAGTGGTTCGAGGGTTTCGCGAAGTAGCTGCCGCTCAGGCAGAAGCCGATCAGACCGAGCCAGCCGAGTGCACCGAGCAGGCCGTACTCGGCCGCCATCATGACCAGTTGATTGTGCGTGCCGACCTCGTGTGCCCATTCGCTGGTCGCGGCGACACCCGCACCGAAGAGTGGGTTGTCGGCGAACAGGCGCAGACCGTCGACCAGCACCATCGTGCGTTCCTGGGCGCTGTCGTCGGTGGGAACCGAGCCGGACAGAAATCCGAGACGCTGGGCAAGATCGCCGATGTCGCTGGCCGGATTGGTGCTGGCCAGATAGGCGAGCAAAAGGCCCGCCGAGGACGCGACGATCAAGCCAGTCAGGATCAGCAGGCCGAGCGCCGATCGCGGCAGCGTCCGATTGGCCCACAAGCCGAGATAGAACAACAGCCAGATCGTCATCGCGCCGCGCGACAAGGTCATCAGCACGCCGACCCCGACCAGTGCGATCAGCAACATCGCCCGCGCCGGCGTCAGCGCGGGCAGTGCCAGCAGGCTGCAGACGATCAGCACCTCGCCGGCGCGGGTGGAACTGATCATGATGCCACCGGCGCGTCCTGGGACCGCGCCATCGGCAAGCGCCGGATAGAACCAGTGCGGCACGACGAAATCGATGACCACGCTGATCGCCGCAATGGATGCACACCAGGCCATGACCCTGCCGAGATACTGCGTCGGCAGCACCGACGCAGACAGGGCGACGACCCCACCGAGGACGACGATCTGGATTCGGAACCAGGCCTCGTGCACGGCCTGGGAATCCGGCGCGTGCTGAAGCAGGGTCGCGTGCATCAGATTGAGCAGCGCGTAGACCGCGATCATGAACAACATCGCCGGCCGCACGCTGTGCAAGGAGAAGCGCCTCGACGCACCGACGACCGCCAGCCCGACCACCAGCATCAGGTAGTAGGCCTGCTTGGGCCGGAAATCGTCGTTCAGCGCAGCGAGATAGTTCGGCAGATC
This sequence comes from Burkholderiaceae bacterium, assembly GCA_041396685.1. Lineage (GTDB taxonomy): Bacteria > Pseudomonadota > Gammaproteobacteria > Burkholderiales > Burkholderiaceae_E > JAUIAI01. Next base: position 5,491 of record JAWKYD010000033.1, on the reverse strand, counting down.
GAGAAACACGATCAGCAAGACCGCCGTTGCCGCCGCCTGGGCGAGCCAGCCGTCGCGTTCGCCAGATACGGCGGCGACCGGGACCGTCGATCGGCCGTTCACGACGTCGACCCGCCATCATCGCCCGGCGCCGGCGAGCGCTCGAGCAAGGCATCCCAGAGCGTCAGCACACGCTCGGGCGCGAAGCGTTCGCGCACCGACAGCGCCCGCTGCGCCAACGCCGTGCGCGCGGCGGCGTCGTCCATGAGCCCCGCCAGCCCGAGGGCGAGCGCCGCGGCATCACCGACAGGGCGCACCAGACGGCCGTTGCGCTCGACGTCGATGATCTCGGCGGGCCCGGTCTGGCAGTCGAAGCTGACTGCCGGGCAACCGTGCGCCATGGCCTCGAGCAGCACGTTCGGAAAGCCCTCGAACAGAGAGCTCAACACGAAGAGATGGGCGCGCCGGTACCAATCGCCCGGGTTGCCGGCCACGCCGGGCAGCAGGATCCGCTCGCCCAGGCCGAGATCGTCGATCATGGCCTGCAGGCGGTCGCGCTCGGCGCCCTCGCCGAGGATCACCAGGACCCAGTCCGGCCGTTGGGCCGCGCAAGCGGCGAATGCGTCGATCAGGCAGTCGAAACCCTTTTGCGGATGAAGCCGCCCGACCGCCAGCAGCAATTTGCGATCCTCGCGCACATGGGCGGACGGCGACAGCATCGGCGTGCCGGTGGGCAGTGGCAGCGCGACCGCATTGGGAATTACCGCGATGCGCGCTGCCCCCGTGTATCGCTCGATCCATTCGCGCGCGTCCTGCGACTGCACGACGACGGCATCGGCGTGCCGATAGACCAGGCACCGCAGCCGGTGCCAGAGTCGGTGTATCCGATGCCGAGGCGGATAATTTCGCTCGGCGGCGAACACCCGGATGCCCGTGCCGGCGCAGGCCAGAATCGCCAGCACCGCACACTGCGTCGTGAGACCGAACACCACGTCGGCGCGCGCGCGACGAATCGCCTGGCGCAATGCGACGAGTCGCCGAATGTTGCCAATGACCCCCTTCAGGCCGCCACCCGATTCCCCCGCCAGGCTCAGCGTGTGGCGAAGCACGGCGTCGCCCGGTCGATTGAAGTCGGCGACCCGCGCATCCAGCGTCAGCAGCGTCACCTGCTCGGCTCGGGCGGCGAAGTGGTCGGCAAGCCAGACCGCCGAGCGCTCGGCGCCGCCGGCGCCGAGATGGGTGATCAGGATGACGATTCGACGTCCGGTGCGGCGGTCGTCGATCGGCGATCGCGGCCGCTGGCAAGGGGTGGATCGCTTCGACATATCAGGCAAGCGCGGAATCCTGCCCCTGCCGGCCGGCAGGCGGCGCGGGCACGACATGCCGCGGTTCGGAACCGTGGCCCGACAGCCGGCGAGACTCGTCGAACCAGGCCTGGAACATCAACAGGGTCCAGAGGTCGAACTGCCAGTTCTGACTCCCCGCGAGGTGGTCGCGCCAGCGACGCTGAACCACGCCGACGTCGAACAGGCCCTGGTCGCGCAGGCGGATCGGATCGATCAGAGCCTGCGCCCAGTCGCGCAGCGGACCACGAAGCCAGGCATCGATCGGCACACCGAAGCCCTGCTTGGGCCGCCTGGTCAGCGCCGCGGGTACGTGGCGGTCCAGCAGGCGCCAGAGAATGCGCTTGCCGCCGGCCTCGCTGAACAATGCTTCGGGCGGCAGACGCCAGGCGAACTCGATCACGCGAACGTCGAGCATCGGTACGCGGGTCTCCAGACCGAATGCCATCGCCGCGCGGTCGACCTTGGCGAGAATCGTGTCGGGCAGATAGCCCAGCTGATCATTGGCCATCATCGTGGTGAGCCGGCAACCGCTCGACGGCCGCGCGGGTCGTCGCGCGGCCCCGCGGCCGCCTCGCACGAAGCCGGCGGGCCAATAGGACGCCAAGGCGAAGTCGTAGAACGCGTGGATATCGTCCTCGGCGAGCAGCGCCGACATCTTCGCCAGCAGGGCGGGATCCAGCCGCGCCGCCTGTCTGGCCGGCAGATGGCGAGCCACGGGGCGCGCCAGCGCCGCCAGCCGCTCGGCGCCGATCCAGTCGATGCCGGCCGATCCGAGCCGCCGCAACCATGTCGGCAATGTCGATCGCCGCTGCCATAGACGCTCCATTTCCGTGTAGCGCGAATAGCCGCCGAACAGCTCGTCACCGCCGTCGCCACTCAGGCAGACGGTAACGCGGCGGCGGGCGAGCTCGCTGACGATGGCGGTGGGAATCTGCGATGGATCGGCGAACGGCTCGCAATAGATCGAGGGCAGGCGCGGGATCACGTCGCGCGCCGCACGGTCGTCGACGATCAGTTCGTGGTGCTCGGTGCCGAGGTGGCGGGCGACCGCGCGCGCGTGACCGGACTCATCGAAGCGCGGATCCTCGAATCCGATCGAGAAGGTGCTGATCGGGCGGCCCGCCCGTCGCTGCATCAGCGCCACTACCAGGGAGGAATCCACGCCGCCCGACAGGAACGCTCCGAGCGGCACGTCGGCGATCATCTGCGAGCGGACGGCTTCGCCGAGCGTGGCCTCGAGCGCATCGACCACCGACTCTTCATCGCCCGACCGGATCGGATCGGCTCGTGCGTCGTCGATGACCTTCTGTAGCGACCAATAGGCGACCGGATCCGGCAGCACGCGCCGCTCGACATCCGCCGGGCTCAAGACCAGCGTCGTGCCCGGCATCAGCTTGCGCGCCGACTCGTAGATACTCGAGGGCGCAGGCACGGCACCCGAGGCCCGTGCCATGTAGGCGGCCAAGGCAGTGGTGCTGATGCGGTCATCGAAGCCGGGCAGCATGCGCAAGGCCTTCAGCTCCGACGCGAATCCGAAACCCCGCCCGGCCCAGCCGAAATACAAGGGCTTCTCGCCGATGCGGTCGCGCGCCAGCGTCAGAGTACGCTTCTCGCGATCCCACAGCGCCAGCGCGAACATGCCCACCGCCCGCGTCAGCGAGCGCTCGACGCCCCAGCGGGAGAAGCATGCGAGCAGCGTCTCGGTATCGGAGGATCCCCGCCAGGCGGCCGCCTGCGCCATCGGCTGCGCCGGCACGTTGCGGTCTTCGCTGCCGAGCGCCTCGCGCAACTCGAGGTGGTTGTAGATCTCGCCGTTGTAGGCAATGACGAATCGACCACACGCCGATCGCATCGGCTGGTGCCCCGCCATCGATGTGTCGATGACCGACAGGCGACGATGCGCGAGCACGACTCCGGCGTCGGCGTCCTGCCAGAGGCCGTGGTCATCGGGCCCGCGGTGTCGGATGGCGTGCGCGGCGAGTTCGATGCGCGGCAGGAGATCCGGCGAGACAGGTCCCAGATAGCCCACGAGTCCGCACATAGTCGGTCTCCTATCGAAGCACGTCGATGGCGAACGAACCGCCGGACACCGACAAGGTGTGGGTGCCCGATGCCCTCAGACTCGCGGGCACCGGCATGTCGCAGACGAACGCCTCGCTGAACCCCTGCACGTCCAAGGTCGTGATCCGGTAGAGCGCGAGCCCTTTGCCGTAGGCGTCGATCGAATGCTTCTGGCCACAGCGGTAGAGTGCGCCGTCGGCAACGAACAATCCACCGTTGCGACCACCGCGCGGGTCGACCTTGACCGGGTTTGCGGGCAGCGCCCGCCAGTCGGTGGCCAGCGGCGAGACGGCATGAAAAACGTGCAGTTCGGCCTGGTGATCGGGGGCCTGGCCATTGTCGATGTTGGTGAGTAGCCACCACATGCCGCCATGCTCGACGAGCATGCTGTCGGCCGCGCAGACATCGTCCATGATCACCGACGCCGGCTCCCAGCACAATGGGAACTCCGTGCACCGATAAACAGTGATCCGGCCGCTGGTGTAGGCCTCCGGGCACATGTAGAGCTGGCCCTGGTAGCGGAACAGGTAGGGAAAAGACAGATGATGCGGTTCGTCGAGCGCGATTCCCAGCCGTTGCCAGCCACCGTCGGGCTGTTCGGCCAGCACCGCGATGCGGGCGCGCCCGAGTGCGTGATCGAATTCCTCCACGAAACAATGGAGTCGGCCATCGGGAGCGCGCTCGAGTTGCGGGTCCGCATAGAAGCGGCCGGCCTGCGCCTGCAGATGGGCCATGCCGACCGTGTCGCCGGCAAGCGGATCGCCCACACCGACCGCCACTGACCACTGGCGCCGCGCCAGCACGATGCGCGCGATGCGCAGCGCAGCGACGGCAGGATAGGCGAGCAGGCGCAGCGCCGTCGTCCAGGTGACCGGCGCGCACGCCGGCGCGAACGCTGGCGCCTCGTCGCTACGCTCCACGCGGGTGGGCAGGCCGTTGTGCATCAAGGTCTGCAGGCAGGATCCCAGGCGGTCCCAGAGCGCTGCGCGATTGAGGACCGCCAGCAGCTTGGTGCGATTGCCACCGGTCAGCACGGTAAGCTGCCCCTCGTTTCGTGGCCGCACCAACCGGATCCGGAAGCCGGATCGGTCGTCGCCGTCGAAGACGGCATCGAAACCGATCAACCCCGGCAGCGAGGCGGGCACGCCCAGATCGATGATCAACCAGTGAGCCGCGGCGTATCGCTCGTGCAACTCGCGATGCAGCGCCTCGTCGCGGGTGATGATCAAGGTAGGGCATTCATCGTCGGCGATGCTCGCACGAGCACCATCGACGATCCGCACGGTCGCGAAATCGCGCTCGAGTGATTCGCGATCGGAGCGGATCGAGCGTGCGCGCCAGTGCATGCCGGCCACGCCGCCGGGGAGTCGGCGCAGCACGATCTGCTCGGCGCCCGACACGATCCGGCACAGCGCCGCAACCGCGCGCATCGACAGTGGCCGCGCCGCCGGCCGCCGGCCGGGCGCGACGATCAAGGTGTCGAGCCGCCATCCGGTAGCGCCTTCGAGCCGCGCCAGAAGGACCGACTCCTCGCGCTCGATCGTAGGCGAGCGGCTCGCGAATCCGAGCCGCAGTGCACGGTCGGTGCGCAGGTCGGCTGTCACTGTGGTCGTGTCCCGGGTCATCAGAAATCGAAGTAGACGAACTCGGAGTAGAGATAGTCGACGCCGCCCGCCCGATAGCCGCCCTTGGCGAACCGGCGCCGGAAGTACGGCAGATGCCCGCAGTCCAGTATCGCGTCCTGCGAGGCACCGACCTCGGCCAGCAGAAAGCCGTGCGCGAGCAGATGGCGCGCGAGCCCGTCGATGTTGGCGAGCAGAAGATCGACCGAGCGCGCGAATATCAATTCGACACCGGTCAGCAGCTTCAGGCGACGCTTGGGTCGCCAGACGAGCGGCTCGATGCCGCGATCGGTCTCGATCGCGACGATCCGGCATCCGAGCGCGCGATGCTCCACCAGTGCGCGGTGAATCGGGTCGTGACGCAGCACATCGAGCGCAGCGCGCTCGTCCAGCACCCGGGCGCTCGTCGATGCACGGCTCGCGAGTTTCACGAGCGGCATGCAAAGAATCTGATGACTGATCGTTTCGAAACCCAGCACCGGC
>JAWKYD010000032.1:0-24798 GCA_041396685.1 Burkholderiaceae bacterium | reverse complement strand
GCTGCAGGCCGCCACCGGTTGCCCGAATCCGGATGCTCTGTTAGCACTGGCACCACTTGGCCACGCCGATGACGAGGCGGCACGGCAGCGCGCGCTCGCGGCCGTGCCGCTGCACCATCTGACCGAGGCCCGGCCGTGGCTGAGCGGCCTGCACACGATGGGCGCACAGACGCTGGGCGAGCTGCTCGATCTGCCTCGCGCCGGCCTCGCCCAGCGTTTCGGGCGGCCGTTGCTGGAAGCGCTCGATCGTGCGCTGGGCCATCGGCCGCAGCCGATCGCGCCCTTCCAGGCGCCAGAGCAGTTCGAGCGCCGGCTCGAGCTACCCATCGGCTTCGAGACCACGCCGCTGGTCCTGCAGGCAGCCAATGGGCTGCTCGACGCGCTGATCGCCTGGCTGCAGGCGCGTCAGGCGGCGCTGCGCCGCTTCGAGCTCTGGCTCGATCACCACGAACCGCCATCCACCCAGCTCGGTCTGCAGACCCGTGCCCCCACCCGAGACCCGGCCCGGCTGCGCGAGCTGCTGGCCTCGCGGCTCGACATTTTGCAGTTACGCGCGCCGGTGCACGGACTGCGGCTGCGCTGCACCGAGACCCAGGCGATGCAAGCCAGCGCCGGCGATCTGTTCGCCCGCGACGAGGACAGCCGCGAGGGCCTGGCGCGCCTGCTCGAGCGCCTGCAGGTGAGACTCGGCGCCGAGCGCATCCAACGCCTGACGCTGGCGGCCGATCACCGGCCCGAGGCCGCCTACCGGATACAGGTCATCGATTCGCTCGACAGAATCGGCCCGGCCGGCACCGGCGGTGCAGCGGTCGAACCGGCCGAGGCTGGCGCCCGCCTGCCGCGGCCGCTATGGCTGCTGCGCGAGCCCCGCCCATTGGGTGAGCGCAACAACCGACCGTGGCTGCAAGGCGCGCTACAGATCGTGGCCGGCCCCGAGCGCATCGAGTCAGGCTGGTGGGACGACCGCCTGGTGCAACGCGATTACTTCGTGGCCGAGGACGACACGCACCGGCTGTTCTGGATCTACCGTGAACGCGGCGGTGCCGGTGGCGGTTGGTATTTGCAGGGTTGTTTTGGCTGAACCCCTCACGGAGCGAACTGATCGACCGCGTCGGTGATCAGGGTGTCGACCCCCCAGGCCACCAGTTCGTCGAGCCGTTCGGGCGCGTTCACCGTATACGAGAGCACGCGCAGGCCGGCATCGTGGGCGGCATCGACGACGGCCTCGCTCAGCTGGCTGAAGTGCGGGTTGATCGCCACGCAACCCAACGCAAGCGCGCGCGCCAGCCAATCATCGGGCAGCGTATCGAACAGCAGGCCGCGCGGCAGGTCGGGTGCCGCCTCGCGCGCACCCTCGAGCGCGCTTTCGGAAAAAGAGGTCAGCACCGGCGCGATGTCGGCGTCGCGAAACAGATGATCGGCCTCCATCGCCACCGCGGCGCCGGTCTCGAAGTCGCGGCCAACGCAGGGCTTGATCTCGATGTTGGCCAGAAAGTCGTTGGCCAGCAACCAGCGCGCCACCCTGAACAACGTCGGCACGCCCTCGCCGGCATAGTCGGGCGAATGCCAACTACCGGCATCGAGCCGCATCAAATCGGCCAGGGTGGCCTGCGCGACGCGGCCGTGGCCGTCGGTGGTGCGATCGAGCGTGTCGTCGTGCATCAGCACGATGCTGCCGTCGCCGGCCAGCTTGCAGTCGAACTCGAACATCCGATAGCCGTGATCGGCGCCGAGTCTCATTGCCGCCAGGGTGTTCTCGGGCGCGAGCGTGCCCGCGCCGCGGTGGGCGCAGAAGCGGGGGTACGGCCAATCGGTCGGATGCATCGGGTCACCTCGAGAGGGCGCGCGAGCGCTCGGAAAGGGAATCATCGCCGCCGGCCCGGCCACTCGCGACGCTCGGGCCAGGTCGGCCGCAAGTGATACTCGGATCGGGCAGGCCGTCAGCGTTGCTCGAGACCGGCTTGGCGCCAGCGTTGCTCGAGACCGGCTTGGCGCCAGCGTTGCTCGAGGCCGGCTCGGCGCCAGCGTTGCTCGAGACCGGCCTGGCGTCAGCGTTGCTCGAGACCGGCCTGGCGTCAGCGTTGCTCGAGGCCGGCCTGGCGTCAGCGTTGCTCGAGGCCGGCTTAACGCAAGCGTTGCTCGCGACCGGCCTGCTGCCGACGCTGCTCGCGTCGGGCTCGCCAGCGGCAATGCTCAGGTCGGGCGGACCGCCCAGGATGCAGGCGGCGTCGATGCAGCGGTTCGGATCGGAGTCGATGTCGACGACGGTGGCGGCGATCAGGTCGCAGTGCGCCGTCGGCAGCGCATGATGACGAGCTCCAGCCAGCACGAGATCACGGTACCAGTGATACGGCCTCAGGCCCGCCACGATCGCGTCGGGGGTGGCCATGTAGGCAAAGGCCTCGCAACCGGCGTCAACGGCAGAGCGGCCGTCGAGGGGCTCGACCCGCAGCAATGCCCGTTCGTATCCGCGCCCTACCCCTTCGAACTCGTCCAGCACGGCCAGCGCGGCGGCGACCTCGTCCGGCGTGCCCTCATAGGCGAACAACACACCGGGCGTGGACTCGCCCGCGGCGGGGGCGAGCCAGCACTTGCCCGACCCGTCGCGGCCGCGCTTGTCGAAGCGCAGCGTGTAGCCGTGCGCGAGCGCCACCCCGGCCACGCGCGCCCGCGGCGTACGACGCTGCAGCCGCACGGGCAGCATGTTCGAGCCGAAGGCGAACACGAGCGCGGTCATGGCTACGCCTGATTCGCGGCGCCCGCGTTGCGCATGTGCTCACAGACCATGACGATGCGATCGCTGGGAATCGACAATGCGCGCAGCAGATAACGCTTGAAGTCATCGGCATAGGGCTGGCATTCGAGCGCCTGCTCCATGCACCACAGCCAGGTGTCGCGATCTTCGCCGGTGACCGGCAGATGCGCATGCGCCATCGGCAGCCGGATCGGCCCGTATCTTTCGCTGTAGCGCGACGGCCCGCCCAGCCAGCCCGACAGAAAGCGGGCGAGTTTATCGACAGAGATCGAGATGTCCCGGGGGTGCATGGCGAACAAGCGTTGGCTGCGCTCGGACGTACCCATGATGCGGTAGAAATCCTCGACCAGCCGTTGAATGCCCTCGAGGCCTCCGGCGGCGCGAAACGAGGCATCGTCGATGCCGTAGGTCTTCAGCGAGGGCTGCTCTTGATTCGATTCCATCCTGTTTCCTGTCCAACCTCGGGTGGGCCGTGGCCACGGCCCGCGGGTGTCGGCGGGTCAGACTGATTGCTGTCAAGAACACCGACGTCCGACACGGGTACATTGTCGATCAAAGCGCTCGGCAATGGCGCCGGCCGCGTCGCCCGGCGCACGATTGCGGAACTTTCGCACGCAATGGCGTCCGGCCTCGTATTCGTCGAGCCGAGGGCTGACCGATAATTCCGGTGACTGCCAAAGGCAGCATCAGAGCAGGAGAGGAAATTTGGCCACGATCATCGAAGCGATCGCCGCCGACGGTCGCGTCGCGCGCATCGAACTGACCGGAAATGATGTCGCATTCCCGGTGGATCCGGGTGTTCGCTACCGCGTCGTCGACGGCGAGTCCGGCGACGCCCCCGACACGCTGCGGCTGCGCCGCGAGGAAGGCGACCTGGTCGTCGACGGCCTTCCCGAGGGAGAACGGATCCGCATCGAGGGTTTCTTCACCAATTGCGGCACCCAGAGCTGTGAGTTCGCCACCGGCACGGGTGAGGCCGCGATCCGTCCCGGCAGCGAGCCGATCGCCGCCATGCAAGACGGCACGTTCCTGATGTGGCTCGGCGACAGCACCGTCGCCGATCTTCCGACCGCGCGCGAGTCCGAGTTCAACTGGCGTCCGGTCGGTGCGATCGCCGGCGGTCTCGCTGTGGTCGGCGCGGGCGCCGGCGGCGGTGGCGGCGGCGCCGGAACCGCCGACAGCACGCCGCCCGATGCGCCGACGATCAAGGATGATGCCCCCACTAACCAGCGTTTTCCGATCATTTCGGGTACCGGCGAGCCGAACAGCACGATCACGCTGACCATCGACGTCGGCAACTCGGGTAACCGCGTCACGTTTACCACCACCGTCAACGGCGATGGTGACTGGATCATCGAGACCGCCGTTCAGTCGCCCACCGCCGGCAGCCTGCCGTCCGACGGGCTACCCGTCGAGCCGCCCTCGACGGTGCAGGCCATCGCCACCGACGGCGCCGGCCTGAACAGTCCGCTCGCCTCCGGGCAGATCATGATCGATGTCGAGCCGCCGGATCAGATCGCCAAAATCACGGCTGCCGCCAGCGACGCGGCCGAACCGGTCGACGACCAGGGCGTGGCGATCAACACCAACGGCACGCCACTGCGGCCGGGCCCGCTGGACGATGGTGCCTCCACCAACGATCGCTCGCCGACCCTGAGCGGCGTGCTGGACGCGCCCCTGGCCGAGGGCGACCGGGTGCTCGTCTATCGCGACGGCGTCTTCGTTGGCCGCGCAGCGGTAGACGGTCTGGAGTGGCGGTTCGCCGACCGGAACGTGCCGGCGGGCACGCACGTCTACGAGGCCCGCACCGTCGATATCGCCGGCAACGAGGCCGCCGCAGGCAATACGTTCACGCTCACGATCGACGGCACCCCACCGCCCGCGCCAACCCTGAACGAGGTCGCCAGTGACGACATCGTCGATTCGCTCGAGGCCGATGCCGGCGTCACGATCAGCGGCACTGCCGAGGCGGGCGCACGCGTGCGCGTCACCTGGGGCGAAGACGTGCGACAGCTGCAGGTCGACGGCAGCGGGCAGTTCACGACCCGCTACACGCGCGATCAGCTGCCCGGCGATGGTGCGATCCCGGTGGCGGCGGCGGCCATCGACAGCTTCGGCAATGTCAGCGAGGTCACGCTGCGACCGGTCACCCTGGTCACCCGCTTGCCGGACGAGCCGGCAATCGACACCAGCTCCGGCATTCTTGCCGGGACACCGAATGCGATCAATGCATCTGAAATAACGAACCTCGCCATTACCGGGACCGCCACCCCCGGCAATCAGGTCAGCCTGCAATTCACGCCCGAAGGCAGCGGGCCGGCGCTTCGTTTCGAGGGCACCGCCGGGCTCGATGGTCGCTTCGCCATTCCGATCGCCCGCACCGCTCTGCCCGACGGCCAATACCAGGTTCGGGTGTCCGCCACCGACATCATCGGCAATTCCGCGACCAGTTCACGCACGGTCGCCGTGCTGGTCGACACGCAGACGCCAACCGCGACCGCGACGATCGACCGGGCCGAGGACGACGCGCCGCGCCTGACCGGCACGGTCGGCCCGGGCGACACCACCAACGACACCTCGCCGACGCTGTCGGGGGCGGTGCCCACCGGTCTGCAGAACGGTGACCGCATCGTCATCCAACGTGACGGCAGTCCGATCGGCGATGCGCAGATCCAGGGCGATCGTTTCGTGTTCACCGATCGCGATCTGGTCGATGGCCGCTATGCCTATGCGACCCGCATCGTGGATGCGGCCGGCAACACCGGCCCCGAGGGCAGCTTCTTCGAGCTGCAGATCGATGCCACTCCACCCGCCGCACCGGGGATCGCGGTGGTGGCGGGTAACGATGTCGTGACGGGCGCCGAACTCGGCGCCGGCGTCACGGTCAACGGCACCGCCACCCCGACGGCGACGGTCGAGCTCGACTGGAACGGTCAGCGCCAGACGGTCGCCGCCGATGCCTCCGGCCAGTGGAGCGCCACGTTCGCATCGCCCCCGCAGGGCCGTCACACGATCAGCGCCACCGTCGCCGACGATGCCGGCAATGTGGCCAGCGCCAGCCGCTCGGTCAATGTCGACACGATCGCGCCCGCCACACCGCAGATCTTCACGCCCGAAGGCGGCAACGACGTCATCAACGAGGCCGAGGCCGCCGGGGGGGTGGGTATCAGTGGCCGGGCCGAGGCCGGGGCCCGTGTCGAACTGAACTGGGGCAATCGCTCGGCCACTGCTTTTGCCGACGGCGGGGGCAACTGGAGCGCGAACTTCTCGTCACCGCCCGGTCAGGGCGGGAGCACGATCACGGCGGTCGCAATCGACGACGCCGGCAACCGTAGCGGACAGGCTTCGCGACAGGTGAGCGTCGATACGGTGGCGCCGGGGGCGCCCGCCATCGACCGGGTCACCGGCGATGACCGGATCACGGTCGGCGACCTCGCAGGCGGCATTCAGGTCACCGGGTCGGCCGAAGCCGGCGCCCGCATCGTCGTGAACTGGGCCGGCGAGACGCGCGAAACGACGGCCAGCAACGGTCGCTGGTCGGTCAGCTACGCCGATGCGCCCTTGCAGGGCCCATCGCAGATCAGCGCGGTGGCCACCGACACGGCCGGCAACACCGGCAGCTCATCGAGCCGGAATGTCACCGCCAACACGATTCCGCCGCCGCCGACGCCATCGATCAACACGGTGGCCGGCGACAACGTGGTCAATGCGGACGAACGCGCGGGCGGCATCGCAATCAGTGGCCAGGCTCAGGCGGGTGCCACGATCGAGGTGTCCTGGGACGGCGTGACGCGCACCACCACCGCCGGTGGTGGTGGCGGCTGGAGCGTCAATTTTTCGCGCAACAACGTCCCCGACGACGGCACTCACACGGTCTCGGCCACCGCTTCCAACAGCGGCGGCTCGAGCGGCCCGGCAACGCTCGGCGTGATCGTCGATACCACCGCACCGGCGCGGCCGGGGCTGACCGTGTCCGGCGACAACGAGATCTCGGCGGCCGAAGGCGTCGCGCCGATCCCGGTGGGCGGCGCAACCGAGGCCGGCGCGACGGTGACCGTGACCTGGGGCGGCGTGCAGCAGACGACGGTGGCCAACGGTGCCGGTCAGTGGGCGGTGCAGTACGCCACCCTGCCGGTCGGCGAGGGAACGAGCCAGGTCCAGGCATTTGCCACGGATGCGGCCGGCAATGTGGGCGCAACGGTGAGTCGGGACGTGACGGTGCTCAATCAGACGCCGACGACTACGGTCACGATCGAATCGATCACGGACAATCGCTCGCCCGATCGCGGCGTGATCGACCCCGGCGGACTGACCAACGACACCACGCCGACACTGACGTTGAGTCTGAGCGCGCTGCTGCAAAACGACGAGAGCGTCGTGATCCGCCACAACGGTACGTCTGTCGACGTGCTCGATCCGAACGGCACCAGCTTCAGCTACGTGAGCGACGCGCTGGCCGATGGCGTCCATGTCTTCACGGCGCAGGTCGTCGATACCGGGGGTCTGCTGGGCCCGCTCAGCCAGCAGTACTCGATCATCCTGGCTGCGCCCTGAAGCCGCGGCGCTCGTCGCTCAGAGAATGTCGAGCACCGCCTGCGGCGGGCGGCCGAGGCGGGCACGGCCAGCACGGGTGACGATCGGTCGCTCGAGCAGCACCGGGTGCTCGGCGATCAGCCGGCACCATTCGGCGTCGCTGCGCTCGTCGCCGGGCGATAGCCCCAATGCTTTGGCGATCGCTTCCTTGAAGCGGATCGCCTCGGTGATGGGCCGGTCGAGCTGGGCGAACAAGGCCTGCAGGGCCGGTGCGTCGGGCGGGTCCTGCAGATAGAGCACGATTCGCGGCTCGATTCCACGCTCGTGCAGCAAGGCGAGCGTCTCGCGCGATTTGCTGCAGCGCGGATTGTGGTAGATGGTCGTCATGGTGGCGGTCATGGGCTCCGGGCGCCTGGCAGGAATCGATCCGTGCGTCCCTGGCAATGGTGGTCGTGGTTCGGCGGCGGCCGTCACGCGGCCGTATGCTGCAGGGCATCGGCGGTCAGCGCCGCGAGCGCGATGCGCTGCCTGCCGTCGGCATCGAAGTTGGCGTCGTCCAGCCAGCGCCCGTGCGCGGCGCGCACGGCTGGCCAATCGCGATCGACGATCGCGTACCAGGCAGTGTCGCGATTGCGGCCCTTGACCACGCGCGCCTGCCTGAACAGCCCTTCGAAGGTGAAACCCAGCCGCGTCGCGGCCTGGCGCGACGGCGCATTCAGCGCGTCGCACTTCCACTCGTATCGGCGGTAGCCCAGCTCGAAGGCGTGCGCCATCATCAGGGTCATGGCCTCGGTGGCGACCCGGCCGCGACGCATCGCCGGGCCGAAATGCAGATGGCCGACCTCGATGCAGCCGCCCTCGGGATCGATGCGCAGATAGCTGGCCTCGCCCACTGCGCGACCGCTGGCGCGATCGATGATCGCGAAGAACAGCGGATCGGTGCTCGCCTCGCGCTGGCTCAACAGCGCCAGATAGGCTTCGCGCTCGGCGAACGGCCCCACCGGCAGGTAGGTCCAGCCGGCATCGTTGGCCGGGTCGCAGCAGGCCCGGTGCAGGTCGTCGCCGTGGCGGGCCGGCTCGAGAGGCTCGAGGCGCGCGAAGCGGCCTTCGTGAACGCGCCGCTCGGGCCGCGCGGGCATGCGCCAGGCGGGCACCGGTTCGCCGATCGGCTGGCCGTGTTCATTGATGGGCATTGCAACTCCGAAGCGTGTTGGCTGTGGCTGGGTGCGTGCTGGTCTTGGATGGGTGCGGCGTACTTCGGACGGACGCGTACTCGTGCTGAAGGGTGCGGCAGGCCGGTGCCCGGCCGGCACCGGCTGCGGCTTAGCGGGTGCCGGCCGTGACGTGACGCAGGATCTCGACCACCTGGTCGGTGGTTTGTGCCCAGGCCATGGCCGCGGCGTCGACCTCCTTGAGCGCGTGCACGTGGCCGGGATCGTGCAGGGTCACATAGGGCTTGCCCAGCGCAGCGCAGTATCCGGCGTCGAACGCCGCATTCCACTGCTTGTACTTGTCGCCGAAGCGGATCACGGCGATGTCGCACTGCTCGATGAGCGTGCGGATGCGAATGGCATTGACCTTGGCCGATTTATGGTCGCGCCAGAACGGCTCGCGCTCGGCGCCGAGATGATCGCCGGCGGCATCGCTGGCATCGTGATCGGTGACCGCCGAGGCGAAGTCGATCGGCAGATCGGCCTTTTGAGCGCCGGCGATGATGCGATCGCGCCAGTCGGTGTGAATTTCGCCGGAAAGGTAGACGCTCCAGGTCATGGCTTGGCTCCTTGGCTGCGCGCGGGCGAACACGCCCGCACGGTGGTGTGGAACCGCGTATCGTACCGGCGACCGACGAACGTCGCTGGACGGGACCATCTTGCATACTGTAATTTTATACAGTCATGATGCCCTATGCCGAACTCCACTGCACGAGCAATTTCTCGTTCCTGCGCGGTGCCTCGCACCCCGAGGAGCTGGTCGCGCGCGCGCAGGCGCTTGGCTATGCGGCCCTGGCCATCACCGACGAATGCTCGCTGGCCGGCGTGGTGCGCGCCCATCTGCAGGCACGCGAAGCCGGCCTGGCGCTGCTCATCGGCAGCGAGCTGGGCCTGCACGGGCTGCATCCGCCCACCCATGCCGAGGTCGCGGCCAGTGGCAGCGCCCTGCCCGTGGCGGCGGCCGATGCCACGCCACCCACCCGCCCCGAACAGGCGCCGCGTCTGGTCGTGCTGGCCTGCGACCGCAACGGCTACGGCAATCTGTCCGAGCGCATCACGGCCGCCCGCCGGCGGGCCGGCAAGGGCCACTACCAACTCGCCGCCGACGACCTGGCCGACGGCATCCCCGGCACCGTGGCGCTGTTCGTGCCCTCGGCCGAGTCGCTACTCGACCCGGCCCGCCGGCAAACCGATCTGCGCTGGCTGCGCTGGCTGCGGCCGCGCTTCGCCGGCCGGCTCTGGATCGCGGTCGAACTGCTCACCCGCGGCGACGACCTGGCCCGGCTCGAGCTGCTGCGCGACTGGGGGCGGCGCCTGGGCCTGCCATTGGTGGCGGCCGGCGATGTCCACTACCACCGGCGCTCGCGCAAACCGCTGCATCGACACGCTCACCGCCGTCCGCCTGAACACCACCATCGGCCGCTGCGGTTTCGCGCTCGGCCCCAATGCCGAGCAACACCTGCGCAGCCGCCTGCGCCTGGCCCAACGCTATCCGCCCGAACTACTCGAAGAAACCCTCGAGGTCGCCTCGCGCTGCCAGTTCTCGCTCGACTCGCTGCGCTACGAATACCCGCGCGAGATCGTGCCCGAGGGCCACACGCCGGCCAGCTGGCTGCGCGAGCTCACCTATGCCGGTGCGCCCGGCCGCTATCCGGACGGCCTGCCCGCGCGGGTGCGCGCCCAGATCGAACACGAGCTCGCGCTGATCACCGAACTGCAATACGAGGCCTACTTCCTCACGGTGGCCGACATCGTGCGCTTCGCGCGCGGCCGCGGCATTCTCTGCCAGGGCCGCGGCTCGGCCGCCAACTCGGCGGTCTGTTACTGCCTGGGCGTCACCGAGGTCGATCCGGCACGCACCAACCTGCTGTTCGAGCGCTTCATCAGCCGCGAGCGCAACGAGCCGCCCGACATCGACGTCGACTTCGAGCACCAGCGCCGCGAAGAGGTCATGCAGTATCTGTACGACAAGTACGGCCGTGATCGCGCGGCGCTCACCGCCACGGTCATCAGCTACCGGCCACGCTCGCGCTGCGCGACGTCGGCAAGGCGCTGGGCATCGACGCCCAGCGGCTCGAGCGCCTGGCGCGCAGCCACCAGTGGTGGGACGGCCGCCAGGTGCGCCCCGAGAGCCTGGCCGAGGCCGGCTTCGACACGGGTGCCAGCGTCGTGCGCCACTGGATCCAGATGGTCAACACGTTGATCACCTTCCCACGCCATCTGTCGCAGCACACCGGCGGTTTCGTGATCGCCCGCGACCGGCTCACCCGGCTGGTGCCGGTCGAGAACGCGGCCATGGAGAACCGCACGGTCATCCAGTGGGACAAGGACGACCTCGACGCGCTCGGTCTGCTCAAGGTCGACGTGCTCGCCCTGGGCATGCTCAGCGCGATCCGGCGCGCCCTCGAACTGATCGGCGCGCGGCGTGCGCCGATCGGTTCGAGAACCCGGGCGGTCCTGCCCGGCTCACTCGCCCCTGCCGGCTCACTCACCCCTGCCAATTCTCTCGCCCCTGCCGATTCTCTCGGCCCGCCCGATTCTCTCGCCCCTGCCGATTCTCTCGCCCCTCCGGACGCCCCGACCTCACCCGCGCCGCCGGTTTCGCCGAACCCGCCCCCGTTCCGCCTGCAAGATATCCCGGCCGAAGACCCGGCCACCTACGACATGATCTGCCGGGCCGACACGGTCGGTGTGTTCCAGATCGAATCGCGCGCCCAGATGAGCATGTTGCCGCGGCTGCGTCCGCGCTCGTTCTACGACCTGGTCATCGAGGTCGCGATCGTGCGCCCGGGGCCCATCCAGGGCGGCATGGTGCATCCGTATCTGCGCCGCCGCCAGGGCCTGGAGCCGGTCATCTATCCGCGCGACGAAATCAAACCGGCGCTCGAGCGCACGCTGGGCGTGCCGATCTTTCAGGAGCAGGTCATGCAGGTGGCGATCCTGGCCGCCGGCTTCACGCCCGGCGAGGCCGACCAGCTGCGCCGCGCGATGGCCGCCTGGAAGCGCAAGGGCGGGCTCGGACCGTTCCAGCAACGGGTCATCGACGGCATGCTCGCACGCGGCTACGACCAAGCCTTCGCCGATCGCATCTTCAAACAGATCGAGGGCTTCGGTGAGTATGGTTTTCCCGAGAGCCACGCGGCCAGCTTCGCGCTGCTGGTCTATGTCAGTTGCTGGATCAAGTGCCACGAGCCGGCCGCCTTTCTGGCCGCCATGCTCAACAGCCAGCCGTTGGGTTTCTATGCGCCGGCGCAGCTCGTTCGCGACGCCCGCGAGCACGGCGTCGAGGTGCGCCCGGTCGACGTCCTGATCAGCCACTGGGACTGCACGCTCGAGGAAACCGGCACGCTCGCCGCACGAATCGGCCCCGATGGCATCGACCGTCGGCCGCAACCGGCCGTGCGGCTCGGCCTCAATCGTGTGCGCGGCCTGCCCCGGGCGGCCGCCGACGCGCTGCTCGCGGCCCGCGAGCGGCGCTGCCGCGAACGCGGGCTCGGCCGCGACGGCGATGTGCTCGAGCGCGGCCTGCGCTTCGCCTTCGACGATGTCGAAGACCTGGCCCAGGCCAGCGGCCTCGACCGGCGCGCGCTCGAGGCCCTGGCCCAGGCCGATGCGCTGCGCGCGCTGGCCGGTCATCGCGCCCAGGCACACTGGGCGGTGGCCGGCGTACAGCGGCTGCCGCCGGTGTTGGCCGACACCCGCATCGAAGAACCCCCGACCCGGCTCGCCCGGGTCGGTGAGGCCGCCGAGATGGTGGCCGACTATCAGGCGATCGGCATCCCCATGGGCCGCCATCCCCTGGCGCTGCTCCGGTCGCGGCTCGCGCCATTCCGGGTCGTGCCGGCGGCCGAGTTGCGCGACTACCCGCACAACCGGCTGGCCCGCGCCAGCGGCCTGGTCACGCACCGCCAGCGGCCGTCCACGGCCAAGGGGGTGGTGTTCGTCACGCTCGAGGACGACACCGGCCAGGTCAACGTCATCGTCTGGCCGCAAACGATCGAACGCTACCGGCGCGCGGTGCTGGGCGCGCGCCTGATGACCGTCTACGGCGTCTGGCAGCGTGACGACGACACCGGCGAGGTCTGCCATCTGGTGGCGCGCCGCGTCGAAGATCACAGCGCGCTGCTCGGCGCACTGGCCACCCGTTCGCGCGATTTCCGTTAGTGTGGTGAGCCCGCCAATCGCGCGCGAACCGGCGCGACCACGATCCGGCGTCATCACAATCGCGTGCCAATGCAAACCCCGCAGGCGCACCATCCGCCCCCCAGGACTCGGCCATGAACAAGATCGTACTCGTCACCGGCACCTCGACCGGCCTCGGCACCGCCATTGCGGTGCAGGCCGCCCGCGCCGGCCACACCGTGATCGCCACCCTGCGCGACCCGCACAAGCGCGCGACGCTGGACCAAGCGAGCGCGGCGGCCGGCGTGACCCTCGACGTACAGGCGCTCGATGTCCAGGACCCGGCCACCATCCAGACAACGGTCGCGCACATCATGGCCACCCACGGCCGCATCGACACGCTGATCAACAACGCGGGCGCGGGCTTCGTGCGCAACATCGAACAGGCGAGCGACGCCGACATCCAGACGATCATGGACATCAACTTCATGGGTGTGGTGCGCTGCACCCGCGCCGTACTACCACACATGCGCGCCGCGCGCGCGGGTCACGTCATCAACATCTCGTCGGTCGGCGGCCTGGTCGGCCAACCCTTCAACGAAATCTACTGCGGCGCGAAATTCGCCGTCGAAGGCTTCACCGAGTCGCTCGCCACCTACGTCACGCCCCACTTCGGCGTGCACTTCACGGCCGTCGAGCCGGGCGGCATCCGTTCCGAGTTCGCGAACAATGTCCTGCGCCACCTGGCCGCCACCGGCGGCATGCGAAATGACGACTACCTGCCCGTTTTGCAGAAGTACCTCGGTGGCTCGCGATCACGCCAGGGCGGATCCGGCGTCTATCAATCGGCCGAAGAGGTCGCCGCGGTCGTCATGCAGTGCATGGCCGCCGACCCGCCGCCGATCCGCATCCGCACGTCTGCGTGGGCCGAATCCCTGACCAACCTGAAAACCGCGCCCGACCCCGATGGCCGGCTGCAGCAACAGCGCGTGATCGAGTGGTTCCTGAGTTGAACCGGCCGACGGGTCGGGTCCGTGCGCAAACTCAGAATGAGATGCTGGCGCGCAGACCGATCACGCGCAAGTCACCGGCGCTCGCATCGCCGCCCGGGCGCCGGACCCACTGCACCGACGGGGTCAGATGGAATCCCTCACCCAGGCCGATGCGATAGAACAGTTCGAACGAGTTCTCGCGCCCGCTGGCGGCATAGCCCACCGCGCTGCCGTCGGCCGTGAAATCACGATAGGCCTTGTCGGTGTGCAGCGATCCCACCGCCAGGCCGAGCGCATCATCCTCGCGCCCCCAGCGGCCGGCCTGCCATTCGAGCCCGGCGGTCACCGCCCAATCGAACGGCCCGACCCCCTGGGTACGCTGACCGAGCCGTGCGAACAGGGTCAGATCATCCAGCACACGCTCGTCGGCCGACAATCCCCAGCCACCGTGGGTCTGCACGTTCCCGTCCAGATCCTCGGACTTGGGGTTGTGCCAGAACAGCAGCCGCCAGGTACCTTCCGGCTCACCGTCTCCACCGAGACGCGACGATTCGGCCTGCAGCAGCAGCCATGGCCGCCTTGGTGATGCATCGAAAGTTGCAGCATCGCCGGCGCCGAACACACCGGCCGACAATCCCCAAGACCGCGTCGCCGTCGCATTGCCGCCGAGCCCGACCACCAGACCCGGAGTAAAGCCGTAGTCGTCGACGCCGATGTCTCCGCCGGAGTCGAGCAAGGGGTTGTGCACGAACACGTTGTTCAGGAAACCGGCCGACTCGTCGTCGGCGATCGCGTTCTGGTCGAAGAAACCGAAGGGGTCGATCTTGCCGACGCTGAGCGTCAGGCTGGTGCCCCCTTCGCCGACCGGAAAGCGGGTCTCGTAATAGGCCTGCGCCAGTACGCCGACCGCATTGCTGTCGCCATTGGCGCTCGAGAACGCCAAGCTGTTGACCGCCCCAGTGTAGGTGGTCCGGGTAGCGACGCCCTCGCCCTGACCGAAACGCAGGTGCAGGTTGATGGAACCTTCCCCACCTCGCAGACCCGGCACGGACACTGTCGCGCCCAGATCACCCCGGTAGCCGAGACGCGTCTGGCCGCTGCCGTCGTCCGAGCCCGCGCCGTTGACGCTTTGCATCGTCGCGGCAAGCGAGCCTTCGATTGCGAACCGACTGGCCGCTGCATCCTCCTGGGCCTGCAGTTGAAAGGACGCACCCATCATGGCGACCGACACGAGCGCGCCCAGACGCCGGCGCGAAGCCAACCCGATGGAGGCATGTGTGTCATGCCTGTCTGCGGGGTGCGAAGCCTGGCCGGCTCGGCAGGTGTCGAATCTGGTTGTCATATCGTCGCGCTCTGTCGGGATTTCGGTCCGCCCCATACGGGCGGAGTCTCAGGTTGAGATGATCGCCGTAGCGAGACGAGCACGATGAACGCAAAACACAATGTCCAGGACACGAATTCCCTCCACGGGGCCACCGACGGTGCATCGGCGACCGTTGATCGGCGCAGGCTTTTCATCGCGCTGGCGTCAGTGGCCGTCTGCTGGCCGATGACCGTCCGTGCGCAGTCCCCGAATCCCGCTACCCAGGCTCGCTCGACCAGTGCCGATGTCGAGCGTTCGGCCGCTCTCGATCGCCTGTTCGAAGCGCTCGCCGCCGCGCCCGACGAAGACGCGGCGCGCCGGATCGAGAACGACATCTGGATGCGTTGGACGTCGCACGCCGATCCGCGCGTCGACGCCTTGATGCGGTCGGTGCTGGCCGATCGCCGGGTTGCTGCCTACGAGCGCGCGCTGTCAAATATCGAGAAGATCCTGGCGATCGACCCGGACTACGCCGAGGCCTACAACCAGCGCGCGACGATCGAGTTCCATCGCGGCAATGACTTCGAGTCGCTGCAGGCCATCGCCGAGGCGCTGGAGCGCGAACCGCGCCACTTCGGATCGCTCGCCGGGCGCGCCATCATCCGCCTGCGTCAGGGTAAGCCGGCACTGGCGATCCAGTCGCTATTGGGCGCGACCGCCGTGCATCCGTTCCTTCGCGAGCGCCATCTGCTGACGCAGCTCGGCTACCAGCCGCCGGCGAACGCGTCCGAGCGACGCGCGCCATCGAAGCCCTGACCATCGAAGACCTGACCATCGAAGCCCTGATTTGTGCGACCACAGTACGAACGATGACGTCGTCTGAACAGGCGACTATCCTGCCACCGATGACGCCGCGAGCGTCGTGACCCGTTGGATCACCCCCGTACGGAGGCAGGTCCATGATCACCTACATTCGCATCGCCAACGCCCAATCCGGAAAGCTCGGCGCTGCAACGGCAGCGGCAAGCAGTCTTGCCGCCTACCTGAAACGTCGCCACGACCTTGAAGTCACCGTGCACGTACCGGTCGGCGGCAATCCGAATCGCGTCTGCTGGACGGCGCAGTTCGCCGATCTGGCAGGCCTCGAGCGCTTCATGGAAGCCTCGATGGCCGACCCGGAATACGCGCCGCTGGTCGCCGAGGTCGCCAAGAACTTGATCAACGGTGCGACGACCGACGAGATCCTGAAGTCCTTGTGAGCGAGCCAGCGGCGCGCGTCGCCGCCGGCTCATCGCCGCTCAGCCGTTCGCGTTGATCTCGGCGATGATCGCCGCCAGCGTGGGCTCGACCTTGTCGTTGTCGATCTGGCAGGTGCCGGCGTTGCGGTGACCGCCGCCGGCATGGCGCAGGCAAAGCTCGCCGATGTGCGTCTTGCAGCTGCGATTCAAAATCGAGCCGCCAATCGCGAACACGGTGTTCTGCTGGCGCAAGCCCCAGAGCACGTGGATCGAGATATTGCACTGCGGATTGAGCGCATAGATCATGAAGCGGTTGCCCGCGTAGATCGTGTCCTCGTTGCGCAGGTCCAGCACCACGAGGTTGCCGTGCACCGTGCTGCAACGTCGCAGTTGGGCTTCGAAGGGCTCGCGATGCTGCATGAACAGATCGACCCGTTCGCGCACGTCCGGCAGCTGCAGAATGTCGTCGATATCGTGGTCGCGGCAGTAGTCGATCAGCTGCATCATCAGCTGATAGTTCGAGATGCGAAAATCGCGGAAGCGGCCCAGGCCGGTGCGCGAATCCATCAGGAAGTTCAGTAGCACCCAGTCGCGTGGGTTCAGGATCTCGTCGCGGCTGAACTGCGCGCTGTCGGCCTTGTCGACGGCGGCCATCATGGCCTCGGAAACCCGTGGGAAGCGCGCGCGCCCGCCGTAATAGTCATAGACCACGCGGGCCGCCGACGGCGCTTTCGGATCGATGACGTGATTCTCCGGAGCCACCCCGCCCTGACGCATCACCTCGGAGGCGTGGTGATCGAAGCACAGGTGGCAGCCCTTGACGTAGGGCAGATTGGTGGCGATGTCGCGCTCGCCGATCTCGATCTTGCCGTCCTGCATGTCCTTGGGGTGGACGAACAGGATGTCGTCGATGAGATCCATTTCCTTCAGCAGCACTGCACACACCAGCCCGTCGAAATCGCTACGGGTCACGAGTCGGAACTTCGTGCTCACGGTCTTCTCGCCAAGTCAAGGTCACGTCCGAGACAGGATACCGAGCGCGGCCCGCCGGGCGACGACCCATTGGCGGCACATTGGGGCCGTAGATCGGGCAATCGACCGGTCATCGCCGGTACCGGTAGCCCGGAGACCACCGATCGCCCCGGTTGCGCCGCTGATCGACGCACCGGCCGCCCGGCCGCGCGCCTCGCGCGTGGCACTTCGCCAACGCATGAATGCATGCCGCGGCGACCGGTCGAGCCAGGCCCGCGCCACGCCATGGCGCCAAGTGTCGGGCCAATCGGCCGTGGCGAATGCCGCGGCGATCGATCGGGGGCAGGCACGCCTTCGCTGGGTCAGGGCGTCAGCAGCTTCTCGGCGGCGACCAGAAACACGATAGCCACCACTGACATCACCGCCACGAACGGCCAGTTGCGCATGGCCCCCTGCAGACTCGGGATACCGAAGCGCCCCTGGAAGATCAGATGCGTTCCCGACAGCGGACTGGCGCAGGTACCCAGGCTCCAGCCAAACAGGTAGGTGACGGCGAGCAGGTCCGGATTCGGCGACAGCGGCAACACCAGCGGTGTGACGACGACGATGAAGATCACGGGGTGGGCCCCGAGCGCCGACACCAGTGTCATAACGACCAGCAGCACCGCGGCCTCGAACGCACCGAACCCCTGCATCGGCAGGCTGAACGCGGTTGCCGAGATCGCCGCGCGCAGACCCACGGCGAGTACGCCGGCGGCCAGAAACAAAAACAGCTCGCCCGACATCGACGGCAGGCCGAACTGGACGTGCTCGACCAGCCGACGACGCGCGACACGTGGCGGGTCGGCGAGCAACAGCGCCACCACGGTGACCAATAACGCCGAACACGAGATGACGACCAACACCGACACACCGTCGAAGATCAGGTAGCCCACGCTGACCAGGGCGGCGAGAACCGCCGGCACCCGCAGCGCCGACACGGATACGGGATAACCCTCGAACTCCTGCACCTGGCGCGGATGCGACCAGCGCGACTCGATGATCACATAGAGCAGACCGATCACTGCGAACGGCAGCCCGATCATCATGACCCGCGGCAGATGCATGCCGTGCACCAGCGTGAGCACCACGGCCATGCCACCGAAAAAAGGTGACCACGCCGGGCAGCCGGAGAAGACCCGCGTCAGCGACCGGGCCTCGAAGCCGCTGAGGCGACGGCCGCGCGAGATCTGGTCACCGATCAGGATCGGTGCCGAGATGTTGATGAAAGCGCCGAACACCGCCACACCGAGCATCGTGCGGCGAAAGGCTGCCGGCCCGCGCGGATTGTTCACCCGGACCGCCGACGCCGGCATCGCGACCATGCGCAGAAAGCTGACCGCGCCGATCATCGCGAGTAGGCCGGCGTTGGCATCGAGCAAACGCAGCCACGGGGGCTGCACGCCGTGCAACAGCGCGAACACGATGCCGACGACACCGATCGCGACCAGACCGCCGATCTGCCACAGCTGTGATCGCGTCACACGGCGGACGAGCAACGCGGCTGCGCCCCAGGCCGCGAGACCCGCCGGCCAGCGCGGCCAACCCGCGATCAGCCCGGCCAGCACGTAGAGAACGATCATCACGGCCAGCGCCAAGCCGGCCAGGCGCCCGCTGACGCGGTCGGCGGCATCCAGAGTCATGACTCGACGATGAGCAGCGGCGCCAGCCCGGCACGGGCCGCGCCGCCCGTTGATACCGCGAATCGGCGTCGTCTCGCGGCAGGAAAACCATCAATGTTAGCAAGCCGTCGTCCGCCCCGGTGCTCGCCGGCGGTCACGCCGATCGTCATGGCAAGGCTGGCGCCTCGCTCGATGGCGTTCGGCCCCCGACCGGCGACGCGTGCCGGGAGAAGCGCCCGAAGCGGGCAAGGTGGCCTCGGCCATCAACGCCGGCCAGTATGACAAGGCCAATGCGATGATCGGGATGAACACCGAGTACGCGAAGATCTCCACCGCCGTGACCGGCGCGATCATGGCGCTCAGGCGCGAGGCGAAGATCTAGGTACGCTCATACGGGCGCCTCCCTAGCGTCGGGAGGCCGTTCGGCGTGCTTGGCGGCAAATGCTGACGAATTCCTCGCGCCGCCCGGCTCAATCAGGCAGGCTGCAGGATTCTTCGTCGCGTCTGCGAACCGTTTGCAGCTGCCATGACCGATTGGTTCCCTTTTGCCGGGACCGGCGCCCTGCCGAGCGCTGGTCGCGGTTGGCCGGCGCTGGTTCTCGTCTGCCTGGCCCTGGCCGGCGCCTGTGGAACCGATTTGCAGACCGACGCGCCCGGGACCGGGACGGTCGAAACGGGCGCGGCACCGTCCGCGACGCACGCCGGGACGGCCAAGGGCCTGGTGAGCATCGCCGACCCTCTTGGCGAGCGCGTGGCGCCCTTCGAACTCGCGGTCCAGCTCTATCCGGGAAACTGGCATGTGGCCCCCGCGGGTCAGCCCGTTCCTGATCACTGGCTCGTCGCCACCCATCCGGAACAATGGCTCGAGCTGGCCGCTGGCACGGCGGTGCCGTCGTCGTCACGCACGACGCTGCTGCTGCCGACCTGGCAGATCAATGTCCCCATCTGGATGCGCGGAACGGTGCCCACCACACTCGGCCCCCTCACGGTCACCGGATCGATCACCAGCGACCGGGTCGAACTCGACGTCGGTGGCCTGACGCTGGCCGATGCACACGTCGGCCCCCTGGCGGTCAGCGCGTCGGCGCTTCCCTGAACGCCCCCGTCGGTGCCTTCCCGACGCCGCCCCGGCGGGGTGTACGCACCATCACGGTGATAGCATTGACGGGCCCACGGCGCGGCGCCGCGGCCGACATCACGAGGAGAGACAAGACACCATGCCCAAGGTCACGTACATCGAATTCGACGGAACCGAACACGTCGCCGATGTTCCGGTCGGTCTGTCGGTCATGCGCGGTGCGATCGACAACGACATTCCCGGCATCGATGCCGATTGCGGCGGCCAGTGTGCGTGCGCCACCTGTCACGTATTCGTGGAGCCCGAGTGGTTCGAGAAAACGGGTCCGCGCACCGAGATGGAAGAAAGCATGCTCGAATTCGCGGCCTCCACCCAGGCGAACTCACGCCTGTCGTGCCAGATCGAGATGACCGAGGCTTTGGACGGGCTCGTCGTGCGCATGCCCGACGGCCAACACTGAACCGGAGGTTTCCATGTCCACCGCAACTGCCCATGCCGACGAGATCCGCGAGCACGTCGCGAGCCTCGATCTCGACCAGATCGATGTCAGCGACCCGGCCCTGCACCGCGACGACACGGTCCACTACTACTTCGAGCGTCTGCGTAAGGAGTGCCCGGTGCACTGGAAGAGCACCGAGCGCTTCGGCGATTTCTGGTCGGTGACCCGTTACCAGGACATCATGCAGACCGAGCTCAACCACAAGGTCTTCTCGTCCGAGCCGGCCATCACGCTGCGCGATCTGCCCGAGGAATTCCGCCGGCCGATGTTCATCGCGATGGATCCGCCCAAGCACGACGAGCAACGCAAGGTCGTCAGCCCGATCGTGGCGCCGGGCAATCTGGCACTGATGGAGCAGACGATTCGCGAGCGTACCTGCCGGGTGCTCGATTCGCTGCCCCGCGACGAGACCTTCGACTGGGTCGAAACCGTGTCCATCGAGCTGACCACGCTGATGCTCGCGACGCTGTTCGACTTCCCCGTCGAGGATCGCAAACTGCTGACCTGGTGGTCGGACGTGGCCACGGTCGATCTCACCTCGGGCGGCCCGATCGACACCGACGAAAAGCGCATGGCCGAGTTGCACAAGTGCCTCGAGTACTTCACGCGGCTGTGGAACGAACGCGTCAACGCCGACCCCAAACCCGACCTGATCTCGATGCTCGCGCATGCGCCGGCCACCCGCAACATGGCCCCGGCGGAGTTTCTCGGCAACCTCATGCTGCTGATCGTCGGCGGCAACGACACCACCCGCAACTCGATGTCCGGCAGCGTGGTGGCGTTGAACCGCAACCCCGACGAATATCAGAAGCTGCGCGACAACCCCGGCCTGATCCCGACCAGTTTCGTGCCCGAAGTCATTCGCTGGCAAACCCCGCTCGCCCACATGCGGCGCACGGCCAAGGCCGACGGCGAGATCAACGGCGTCAAGATTCGCGAGGGTCAGAAAGTTGCGATGTGGTATCTGTCTGGCAATCGCGACGAAACCGAGATCGAGAACCCGGGCGCTTTCATCATCGATCGCAAGCGGCCACGCCAGCACATCTCGTTCGGGTTCGGCATCCACCGCTGTGTCGGTAACCGCCTGGCCGAACTGCAACTGAAGATTCTGTGGGAAGAGGTTCTGGCCCGCTTCCACACCATCGAGCTGGTCGGCGAGCCAGAGCGCAGTTTCTCGAACTTCGTACACGGCTGGGTGAAGGTGCCGGTGCGCATTCCGAGCTGAATCCGCTTGCGCGCCCGGCCGGTTCAGCCGAACTGCCCGGCGCGCAGGTCCGCAACCGCGGTCATCAGCTCCTCGCGGGTGTTCATCACGAAGGGCCCGTATTGCGCGATGGGTTCGTTCAACGGCCGCCCTGCCACCACGATGGCAGCGGCCGATTCGGTGGCACGGATCTCGACGCGATCGGCATCGTCGGCAGAATCGAGCAGAGCCATCTTGCCGGCGGCCACCGCGCGGCTGCGCGCGCCGACCAGCAGCTCGCCACGATAAACCTGTATGAATGCATTGTGTCCGACCGGTATCGGTACGGACCATTCGGCTCCTGCCTGGCAGCGGAGATCGACCAGCAGCGGCTGGGTGGCGTCGCGCTCGATGACCCCCCGACCGGCGACCGCGCCGCCGGGTGAGACATCGAGCCGGCCGGCAATCACGCGCGCCGACACGGACGGGGCCGGGGTCACGACGGGTATCGTGCCGGCCTGGATGTCGTGATAGTCGGGCTCGCGCATCTTGTCGCGCGCCGGAAGATTCAACCAGAGCTGAAAGCCCTCGAGCAGGCCATCCTGCTGTTCGGGCATCTCGGAGTGAAGAATGCCGCGACCGGCCGTCATCCACTGCACGTCGCCCGGCGCCAACAGGCCTTCGTTGCCACGGCTGTCGCGGTGACGCATGCGCCCCGCGAGCATGACGGTGACGGTTTCGAAGCCGCGATGCGGGTGCTCGGGAAAGCCGGCGATATAGTCGCCGGGATTGTCCGACCGGAAGGCATCGAGCATCAGGAACGGATCGAGCCGACGCTGCAGATCGGCGCCGAACATGCGCGTCAGTCGAACGCCGGCGCCATCGGAGGTCGCCTGTCCGGACAAAACTTTCTCAACCTCGCGCGAACGCGTCATACCCTAGCCTCCCATGGTTGCCGGCGCCGCGAGCATGCAGGCGCCACGAAGCCGACGATCATGCCAAGCCGGCCGGCCCGGCGTTGGGTCCGGCCATGATCGCCGGCGGGTCTTGCCGTCCGCCGGGGACCCGCCCGCCAGGGACCCGCCCGCCCGGGTCGCCCGAGAATGCACCCGTACGCCCGATCAGGACAAGCCGGGCTCGAGCGCCAGATCCAGCTGATTGCGAGCCGCCTCGTCGGCCGCGCGCTGGCGCTGCCCGACCTGCAATGCGGCCAAGCGGTCGAGATATGACTCATCGACGTCGCCCGTGATGTAGTGCCCGTCGAAGCACGACGAATCGAACCGGGTCAGCCGCGGATTGGTTTCGGTGATCGAGCGCGCCATGCCCTCGATCGACTGATACACCAGCGCATCGGCGCCGAGTTGGCGGCAGACCTCATCGGGCGTGCGACCGTGCGCGATCAGTTCGCCTCGTGTGGGCATGTCGATGCCGTATACGTTCGGAAACCGCACCGGGGGTGCGGCAGAAGCGAAATAGACCTTGCGCGCACCGGCGTCACGGGCCAGCTGAATGATCTCGCGAGAGGTCGTGCCGCGCACGATGGAGTCGTCCACCAGCAGCACACTGCGCCCCTTGAACTCCACGCTCATCGCATTGAGCTTCTGGCGCACCGAGCGTTTACGCACCTCCTGCCCCGGCATGATGAACGTACGCCCCACGTAGCGGTTCTTGATGAAACCTTCGCGATAGGGAATGTTCAGGCGCATGGCGAGTTGCATCGCCGACGGGCGCGAGGTGTCGGGAATCGGCATCACGACGTCGATGTCGCCGGCCGGAATCTCGCTGGCCACGCGCTCTGCCAGCAACTCGCCCATGCGCAGACGCGCCGAATAGACCGACGCGCCATCGACGATGGAATCGGGCCGGGCGAAATAAACGAACTCGAATATGCACGGGTTCAGGCTGGTGTGCTCGGCGCACTGGCGGGAGTGAAAGCCGCCGTGGTTGTCGATGAACACGGCTTCGCCGGGCTGGATGTCGCGAACCAGCGAAAAGCCCAGACCGTCCACCGCGACCGACTCCGATGCCACGATGTAATCGGTACCTGCGTCGGTTTCCTTGATGCCGTAGCACAGTGGCCGGATTCCGAACGGATCCCGGAACGCGACCACCCCGTAGCCGGCGATCTCTGCCACGCAGGCGTAGCCGCCCCGCACGCGGCGATGGACCTCGGAGATCGCATCGAACACGGAAGCCGGGTCCAGGCTGACGCCGTGTGCGCTCTCCTGCAGCGCGTTGGCGAATACGTTGAGCAGCACCTCGGAGTCGGAATCGGTGTTGATGTGACGGCGGTCGAGCCGGAACATCTCGCTCTTGAGCTGGCGCGAGTTGGTCAGGTTGCCGTTGTGGGCGAACGTGATGCCAAAGGGTGCGTTGACGTAGAACGGCTGCGCCTCCTCGGCATTGCCCGACGCGCCGGCGGTCGGATAGCGAACGTGTCCGATGCCGCTGCGCCCGGGCAACGAGCGCATGTTGCGGGTGCGGAACACGTCGCGCACCATGCCGTTGCCACGGTGCGTGCTGAACGTTCCCGACTGCCATGTGACGATACCCGACGCATCCTGGCCACGATGCTGCAGAAGCAACAGACCGTCGTACAACATCTGGTTGACGGGCTTGCTCGAAACGATGCCCACGACCCCGCACATGATGCCTCTCCGAGAACAAACGACCGGTTCGACCGGCTCAGCGCCGCGTACTCTTACCCAGATTGGGAAGATCGGGCAAATAGACCCGCAACAGGTCGGATAAGACGTCCAGCGCGGGGCGCGTGATCGCGCCGGTCCAGGCTGGCTCCTTCTGCATGTCGAACAGCCGCGCACCGGTCGCGAGCACCGCAATGATCAGCACCGCACGCAGCGCACCGACCAGACCACCCAGTGCCCGGTCGGCACCCGCCAAACCCATCGCGCTGAGGCCGCGCGCGAGCGCCACACCCAGCAGCCGCACCAGCATGAAAACGGCCACGAAGGAAATCGTGATGACCATCGGCCGGTATTCGGCAAGACCGAGAATCGGTGCCACCTGCGTGCCGACCACCGGCGCCGCGAGAAAGGCCAACAACCAGCTGGACAGGTCGGCGACCGTACGCGCCATGCCGCGCATGAAGCCGATGCCGATGGACAGCAGCACGACCAGCAAGACCAGATAGTCCCAGCCGGTCAAATGTTGGAGGACACCCATGCCGGAAGATTAGGCGGACTGGTTCGTCAAGGCGCGATCAGCACGGTATCAACGCCCTCGGAGCGCAG
>JAWKYD010000031.1:0-25657 GCA_041396685.1 Burkholderiaceae bacterium | reverse complement strand
TGGGCATCTCCTACAAGAAAAACGTCGACGACATGCGCGAGTCGCCGTCCGTCGCTCTGATGGAGCGTCTGCGAGACAAGGGCGCTATCGTGGCGTACAGCGACCCGCACGTGCCGGTCTTTCCGCCGATGCGTGAGCATCGTTTCGACCTGGCGAGCGAAGCGCTGACCGCGCAGGCGTTGGCCGATGCCGATCTGGTGCTGATCGCCACCCATCACGACCGCTTCGACTATGCCATGATCCTCGAGCACGCCCAGTTGATCGTCGACACCCGCGGTGTCTATCGCGACGCGCATCCGAAGGTGGTTCGCGCGTGAATACCGGCGGGCGGTTGCCGATCACGGACAGGCCGATCCGGTTTGCCCAGGTGGGTTGCGGCCGCATCGCGGGCAATCACCTCGACGCCTTGGACGCGCACGCGGCCGACGCCGCGATAGTCGCCGTTTGCGACAGCGACCCGCGTGCGCTCGAGGCCGCCGTCCGGCGCACCGGGGCAGCCGGCTTCACGTCGCTGGAGGCGCTGCTTGCCACCAGCGATGCCGATGTGATCACGCTGACCACGCCCTCCGGGCTGCATCCGGCGCAGGCGATGGCGGCGGCCGCGAGCGGCCGGCACGTGGTGACCGAAAAGCCGATGGCCACGCGCTGGCGCGACGGCAAGGCCATGGTCGAGGCCTGCGACCGCGCCGGCGTGCAGCTGTTCGTGGTCAAGCAGAACCGGCTCAACCGAACCTTGCAGATGCTCAAGAAGGCCGTGACCGACAACCGGTTCGGGCGCATCTACATGGTCAACATCAATGTGTTCTGGACGCGTCCGCAGAGTTACTACGACAGCGCGCGCTGGCGTGGCACCTGGGAGTTCGATGGTGGCGCGCTGATGAACCAGGCCAGCCACTATATCGACCTGCTCGACTGGATCGTCGGGCCGGTGGAATCCGTGCACGCATACACGGCCACCCTGGCGCGCAATATCGAGGTCGAAGACACGGCGACCATCGGTTTGCGCTGGCGCTCGGGCGCGCTGGGCTCGGTCAATGTCACCATGCTGACCTGGCCGAAGAATTTCGAGGGCAGTATCACCATCGTCGGCGAGAAGGGCACGGCGCGCATCGGCGGCGTGGCGGTCAACGAGATCCAGCACTGAGCGTTCGCCGAGCCGGCTCCCGACGATGCGCAGGTGGCCGACGCCAGCTACGACACGGCCTCGGTCTATGGCTTCGGCCACGCCGGCTACTACGCCAACGTGATCGCGACGCTGCGTGGTCGCGCGCGCGCCGGCACCGACGGACGGGAGGGCCTGCGCTCGCTGGAGTTGTTGGTGGCTGCTTATCAGTCGGCACGGGACGGTCGCCGCGTCTCCCTGCCGCTGGAGATCTGAGGCTCGTCGATGAACGCATTGGCCGGCGTCAGCATCCACCCCAGTGCCATCGTCGATGATGGCGCCGCCATCGGCCCCGGCACTCGCGTCTGGCATTTCGTGCATGTGTGCGCCGGTGCACAGATAGGCACCGGATGCGTCTTGGGCCAGAACGTGTTCATCGCCAACCGCGTGCGTATCGGCGACAACGTACGCATTCAGAACAACGTGTCGGTTTACGACGACGTCGAACTCGAAGACGATGTCTTCTGCGGACCGAGCATGGTGTTCACCAATGTCATCAATCCGCGGGCCCATGTTTCGCGCAAGGACGAATTCCGGCCGACGCGTGTGCGCCGTGGTGCCTCGATCGGCGCCAACGCCACGGTGGTCTGCGGCACGACCATCGGCGAGTACGCATTCGTGGGGGCTGGCGCGGTCGTGACGCACGACGTGCCCGCGCATGCCCTGGTGCTTGGCGTGCCCGCCCGGCAGGCCGGCTGGGTTTGCCGTTGCGGGGTGGGGCTGACGATGCACGCGCCGACGTGCGCCGCCTGCGGTCAGGCCACTCACTGGCACGGCGATCGGCCGTCGCAGGGCTGAGCCTGCCGCGCGCCCCTTACGACTGGCCGCGCTCACGACGCCATTGCAGCATGCCCTCCAGGCGTCCGACGGAGATGGCCGCGGCGTGCATCAGCCCGGCGCGCCCCGCATGATGGCGCAATGCCTGCGGCCAGGGCGAGAGCAGTCCGCGCACGACGACCGAGAACGGCAGAGCATGTTTGGCATACAGCGCACCGGTTCCACGCGCGCGCGCACGGACGGCCGCAAATGTCTGCGACCCGCCGGCGAGGCCTTGCGGCGGCGGATGATGGACTCGCGCGGCGGGTTCGCGCACCAGCGGCTCGCCGCCGGCCAGCAGGCGCAACAGCAAATCGGTTTCTTCGCCCGCACCGTAGAAGCGGCCGACCCCGAAGCGCGTGTCGAAGCCGCCAACCCGGTGCAGCGCGCTGCGGCGCACGAACAAGGTGATGGAACTGGCGTTGCCGCCACGAAAGCGCCGCCAATCCGATTCGCGCAGCGGTTCTCCGGGGCTGGCCGCCGGGCCATCGGGCTGCAACTCGACCCAGTGGGCGATGACGCTGCGCACGACCGCTTCGGTGTCACGGTCGGCGTCGGTCGGGGCAGTGTTCGGGCCGGCTGCCGTGGCGCGCGCCCACACACAGGCCAGGCAGTCGGGATCGAGCCAGCCGTCGTCATCGGGAAAGCCCACCAAGGGCGCGCGTGCGCGCGCAATGCCGGCATTGCGGGCCTGCGACAGGCTGCGCTCGCGCTGGCGGATATGATGGACGTCGAGCCCGCGTTCGCGCATCGCCGCCAGCGTGTCGGCGAGCCGGTCGTCGGCGTTCTGGTCGATGACGAGCAGTTCGAAGCGTTTCTCGGTCTGCGCGGCCAGCGAGTCGGCCAGCCGCGCGAGCGGCGCGACGCGACCCACGGTGCCCAGCACCAGGGACACCCGCGGCGAGTCCGTACTATTGAGCTTTGACGGCGTTTCTCGGGCGGGCATGACACCACGTATCATCTTCGGAATACAGTCGGCGGTTCACGACGCCGCGGTGCTGACCCAACTGGTGGATTCGCTCGGCGGGCGCACGGTGCTGATCCACCACGATTTCACGCAGCAGCCTCAGATGCGCGTGAACAGGCCTAATGTGCATTGGGTGCCGGAGCCGGTTCGCACCGGCTGGGGCGTCTGGAACATAAACGTCGCGATTTTCAAGACCATCGAGCATGCGCTCAGGCACTGGCAGTTCGATTATTTTCAGCTGCTGTCGCCGGTGGATCTTCCGCTTCGGCCCGTGCGGGAGTTCGAAGCTTACATCCAACGCGACACCCATGACGCGGCCATCGATCACGTGTTCCTCGACCAAGACCCGATCGCGCTGATGTGTTTCGCGTATCGCGCGGTGTCGTTTCCCGGTGCGCCGGGCTGGCGCGTGCTGTGGAAGCTCAACCAGGCGTACTTCGATCCTGGGCGGGGCACGGTCAACCGAAACGGCCTTGCCTTCCCGCCTCATCCGCGTCTCGATCGGCACGGCCGCCCCACGATTGGCGCACGGCTGGCCGGGCGGGTGACCCGCGCCTGGTATGCCATGGCGCAACGGCGCCTGGATCCCGCGGGCCGCTTTCGGCTTGCTGCGGGTGGCACCTGGTTCGGCGCCAATCGCCGGGCCTGCGAGGCCTTGATCGCGGCGGCCGCCGACCCGGCGCTCGAGCGGCGATTCTCCCGCTTGTTCTCGCCCGACGAGTTGGTGCTGCCCACGGTGCTGGCCGGCGCCGGACTGCGGCTGGCCCCGGGCAACCTTGCCGTGAGCACCTTCGAAAGCGCGCGTCCGCGCTGGATAGACGAGCAGGAGCTGCTCGCGCTCGGCGCCACCGGCCGGTTCTTCGCGCGCAAGTTTCCAGACGACCCGCACGCCCCCGTGCGCCGTGCGCTGTTGGCCCGGCTGGCAAGCAACGACGGTGTTGCCGCGTGAGCGAGCACGCGCCGGCCAACGACGATCTCACGGGGCGCAGCATCACCGGCATGCTCTGGGGGGTGGCCGGAACCTTCGCACGCGCGCTGCTGCAGATCGGCGCGCAGGTCGTGCTGGCGCGGCTTCTCGGCCCCGAGCCCTATGGCCTGTTCGCCGTGGCTGTGGTCGTCATCGTGCTCAGCGGCTTCTTCGCCGACGTCGGCCTGGCCTACAGTCTCATTCAACGACCCCGGGTCAGCGACGAAGACATCCGCTTCGTGTTCTCGTGGCAGATCGTCCTGGGAGCGGCCGTCACCGGGCTGTTGCTGCTGACGGCACCGTGGTTCGGCGCCTGGATGGGCGAGGCACGCAGCGGCGAGGTCGTCGCCTGGCTGGCCTGGGCGTGCGTGATCAACGCGCTCGGCGCCACCGCGCAGATGCTGCTGCGCAGACAAATGCGTTTCAAGGCGCTGAACCTGGCCTCGGTGCTCAGCTATGCATTGGGATTCGTCGGTCTGGGCATCCCGATGGCCGTGGCGGGCTACGGCGTGGAAGCGCTGGTGGTGGCCTATCTCGCGCAGGCACTGTTCAATGCGGTGTTCGTCTATGGCGCAGTCCGCCATCCGCTGCGGCTGTTGTTCGTGCATCCGCCCGGCCTGGACATCGTGCGCTTCGGGCTGACGGCATTCGTCACCAGCGTTCTGAACTGGGTCATGAGCAGCCTCGACCGGGTCGCGGCGGGTCTGGCGCTGACGGCCACCGGCGCGGGGCTGTACGCCGTCATGAGCAATTTCGTGACCACGCCGTCGCTGCAGCTGCTCTCCCTGCTGCAGGGGGTTTTCTACTCGGCGAGCGCGGGTGTGCAAGACAGCGTGCTCCGGCTGCGCCACGGCTTGCGCAGCATGTTCGCGGTCGTGGCGCTCGTGGCCGCGCCGGTGTTCGCGGCGATGGCGGCGGTGGCGGGCACGATCATCGAAACCATCTACGGCCCCGCCTGGTTGGACGGCGCACTGGTGTTCGCCGCACTGTCGCTGGCAATGCCGGCGTTCCTGATCATGGGCATGGCGGTGCCGGTGTTGTGGGCCAGCGGACGCATCCAGCAGGAATTCCGTTTGCAAGTGCCGCTGGCCGTGATCTGGCTGCTGGTGCTCTACTCGATCGTTCAGTGGCCGACGCTGGCGCGCCTGGCGTGGGGGGTGTTCGCGCTCTATTGGCTGCGGGCAGGGGTGATCGTCGCCGCCACCATGCGCGCGGTTCAGCTGCCGGCCGCCGCGCTGCCCGCGCTTTGGCGGGCACCCGCGATGATCACGGTGATGGTCGCGGCCATTGCCTGGGCGGTCGATTGGGCACTGATGCCCGTGGGGGTGCCGGCCCCGGTCCGGCTGGCGCTGGTCGTTCTGGCGTGCGCGATCGGCTGGCTGGGCGGCATCGTTCTGTGCCGCCGTTGGCTCGCGATCGAAGCGGTGGCGCTCTTGTCACGGTTGGCCTCGAAGGTCACGGGTACCATCGGCGCATCGGCCATCGAGCGTTGGCTTGGCGGTGATGCGGCATCCGCCCGGCAATGACACTGTCTTTCGAGATGCTTTTTTCGATCATCACCTGCACCCTGAACAGCGCTTCCTGGCTGCCCGAGAGCATCGATTCGGTGTCGGCCCAGGAAGGCGTGCGGGTGCAGCGCGTTTTCGTGGATGGCGGCTCGAACGATGGCACGCTCGACATCATCGCCGGGGTGCGCGGGGACAAAATCCTCGTGCGCGATGAAGGCGAGGGCATCTCGGCCGCGATGAACCTCGGTGCCCGGGCGGCCACCGGCGACATCATTGCGCATCTGCATTCGGACGACGTCTACGTGGGCACCCGGGCGCTGGCCACCGTGGCCGCGGCCTTCGCCCGCGAGCCGGATCGCCAATGGCTCTACGGTCGGTGCAAGCGTCTGATCGACGGCCGGTTGATCGACAACAGCTTCGTGACCAAACCGTTCAGTTGGCCGAATCTGATTCGCTCGAACATCATCCCGCATCCGGCCACCTTCATTCGCCGCGATGCCTTCCTGGCTGCGGGCGGTTTCTCGACCGCGCTGCGCTACACGATGGACTACGACCTGTGGTTGCGCCTGGCGCGCACCGGCGCCCCCATTCAACTGAGCGACTATCTGGCGGCGTTTCGCGTGCACGACGGCAGTCTGTCGAGCACGCAGATCTGGCCTTGTCACGCCGAGTGCCTGCGGGTGCGTCAGCGTCACGCGGGACGCAGCCCGCTCGAGCATGCGGAGCATCTGGCCCGGCACGTGTGGCGGGGCTGGCGGATGTACCGCGAGACGGGCATACCACCGTGGGTCAGTCATGCGTCGTCGGGCGGCGCG
The DNA here is from genome assembly GCA_041396685.1 of Burkholderiaceae bacterium. Lineage (GTDB taxonomy): Bacteria > Pseudomonadota > Gammaproteobacteria > Burkholderiales > Burkholderiaceae_E > JAUIAI01. The sequence goes on along the minus strand of JAWKYD010000031.1, from coordinate 19,422 downwards.
CGCCGTTTGCCGGACGAACCGGCCTAGCGGATGGTGCCGTGGCGAGCGGGCGCCGCGACTGCGATCCGCCAACGGGCGGGGCGTCAGTTCAGTGCCGATGTGACGGCCGCGACATCGGCCGGTGGTGCGACACCCACTGCCTCGCCCGAGCGCTGATCGGCCGCACGAGATCTGCTTCGATGGCGACGTCGCCTGGGCGAGTTCGAGGCGCGCGCCAGGTGCCTGCGCGCGCGAAGCGCGCGATGCATGCGGCTGACGTGGCAAAACAGCAGCGACAAGGTGAGCAGGTGCACGAAGGCGTCACCGCTGAGCAGGAGCTGCCCGGCCAGCGGGCTCTCCGAGACGCCGCGTACGGTCATCATGGTCACGAGCAACAAGCCGAGACCACGCGAGGCAGCGGCCGTGCGCCAGGCGAAGAACCACATCGTAAGCCCATAGAGAACCAGGGTCGCGACACCGACGCCGCCCGCAACGCTCAGCGACTGGAAATACTGGTTGTGTGCGTGAAATGCGAACGGCATTTTCATGGCCGAGCGAAAGTCGGAATTCCAGGCGGTCAGGCCATAGCCGAACCAGGGATGGTCGGCCGCGATATCGCGGGCCAGCGCCCAGATGTGCGAGCGGCCGGAGAGCGTGTCGTCGAAGATCTCCTGGTGTACCCGGCTGCGCTCGAAGAACGACAGACCTTCGGTGCTTTCGGCGTTGCCCAGGTAGCGCGTGTAGGCGGTGTCGTAGTCCACGCTCATCAATGCGAACAGCAGCCACGCGAGGCCGCCGAACAGCATGAGCAACAGCACCATCGATGTCAGTGGGCGCGCGCGAATGTTGCTTGCGCTGGCTTCGAGCAGGCGATAGAACAGCATCAACGGCATGACGATTGCCGTGGCGATCCAGACCGTCTGCGACTGCGCGGTCAGAACCACGGCCGCTCCGGTGGCCGCGCCGGCCAATGTCAGCAGCTTGCGTGAAACGGCGTATGCACGCACAGCGCGAGCAGGACGAGGCCGAGCGCCGCGATCGAATTGGGGTTCGAGCCCAGGCCCCACAGCCGAACGCCGATGAAACTGGCGCGCGTGTTGTCGGTGACGAACCGCCACCTCGGGCGCGACCAAGGCCACGATCAGGCTTGCGCCCAGCATCAGGAGCAGGCCCAGCGTGCGACGACGATCACCCGATTGGGGTCGACGTCGCGTGCCCAATAGGCCGCCAGGCCGACGATCAGCACATAGCCGTACTTGGGCAGGAGATGAGGCTGGGCACCGAACAGCCCGGGCAGCAGGATGTTGCCCAGCAGAAAGGCGACGAAACCGCTCAGCAACCAGACCGATGCGGGCGCGCGGACCGTCGAGAGTAGTTCGCGCCGGGACAGCCGGCGTCGACGTATGCGCCGAAACCAACCCGGAAACATCCGGCTCGTGACAATGAGCAGGGCGGAAAGCAGCGCCAGACCCGTGGCGATCCGGGTCACCCAGCTCGACAAGGCGTTCGGATCGGCTTCGCCAAGGAAATCGATGGTATCCAGGTCGCGCCAACTGACCAGGATGCCCAGTGGCGGCCTGAGCAGGATGACCAGGAGCGTGAACTGCCAGAGACGGGATCGATCGGGTAGGCGCATGAGAATGAGGAGCCCGGAGCGGATCCGCTCACCATCGCATGTTCAGGGCGGTGGCGCGGGAACCAGGTGCGCCGACGCCAATTGCTCATGATCACCCGTGCGACGAAGACCGAGTTGGTGACCAGATAGCGCTTCCAGAGCCGGCGCGGGTCGTTCACCAGACGAAATGCCCATTCCAGCCCGGAGCGCTGCATCCAGCGCGGGCGCGCCGCACGTTGCCCGAATAGTAGTCGAATGCCACGCCGACGCCGATCATGACGGCGTTGATGCGGCCGACGTGCTCCTGCACCCATTTTTCCTGCTTGGGGCAACCCAGCGCCACGAACACGATGCCCGCACCGCTGGCATTGATGAGTTCGACGACACCGGCGCTTCGCTTTCGGTCAATGACCGAAACGGGGGCGCGAGGGTGCCGGCGATGCGCAGCTTGGAAAGCGACGGTACAGGCGCCCTTCGAGGCGCGCCAGGGTCTCGGGCGTGGTGCCGTACAGAAAAACCGATTGCTGGTGCTGCTGCGCCCAGTGGCACAGCCGAATCATGAGGTCGGGCCCGTTGATGCGGGTTTGCGAGGGCACGCCACGCCCGCGCATGAACCAGACCAAGGGCATGCCGTCGGGCACCGCGAGATCGGCCTGCCGCAAGGCGTCGGAGAACGCAGGGTCCCACTTGGCGGTGACGACGGAGTGGACGTTGCAGACCGCAATCGAGCGGGAATCGCGCCGTTCGACCCAGGTTGCGATGCGACTCAGGGCCTCGGCCCAGGTGATTGCGTCGATATCGACACCGAGGATGTCGACACGGAGGAACCGGTTCTTGCGAGGACGGGATCAGCGTTGCGGCACTGGAAAGTTCGACCGTTTCGCCAGAGGAAACGGCGGACACCTCCCAGTGCGACAGCTCGGCAGAAGACCGCAGCCAGGCCTGGCTTCGAGAATCGTTGGGCTGGGACCGAGCGGGCATTGTGTTATTCAAGGACGCCGAGCATGGCGCACGGACGACGCTGCACGCGCCAGCCCGCCTCGTGAACCGTTTCGAGGCCGAGAATACCAGTGGCCGACCTGTTTCTTGCGCTGAATATCACGTCGGCCAGCCGCAGCGGGCGCTCGCACCGAAAAACCCCGATACCAAGAACATCGTCGATACCCAAAAGACTTGATCCTGCTGGCCCTGGCGGTGCGCAACAGACCGTTGACGGCGCGCAAGCGTACAAATGTCCGACAGCGCTCGGCAGATCCGGGAATACCGGGTTAACAATGGCTCTCCGGGGATTTTGCCTGGCAGGTGCCAGGGCTCGAGCCCCGACCGATTCTGACTTCCGGAGACGATTCGTGTCCGACACCAAACTCGCCCGATGGCCGGAACCCATCGCGTTCATCGACCTGCAGGCCCAGCAGGCCCGCATCCGCGCCAGCCTCGATTGTCGCATTGCCGCCGTTCTTCGCCACGGCCGTTACATCATGGGCCCCGAGGTGGCCGAACTCGAGGCGCGGCTCGCCGAATTCGTCGGGGTGCGCCATGCCATCGGTGTCAGTGACGGAACGACAGCGCTGATGCTGGCGCTGATGGCCTTGAGATCGGGCCTGGCGACGAGGTGATCACGACGCCGTTCACGTTCTTTGCCACCGGCGAGATGATTTCACTGCTCGGCGCGGTGCCGGTGTTCGTCGATATCGATCCGGCCACCCTGCATATGGACATCGCGTCAATCGAAGCGGCGATCACGCCGCGTTCGCGCGCCATCATGCCCGTCAGTCTCTACGGTTTGTGCTCGGATATGGTCGCGATCGAGGCGGTGGCCGCGCGGCACGGCCTGGCGGTGATCGAAGATGGCGCGCAAGCTTCGGCGCAACGCGCGACGGCTACCGCTCGTGTTCACGCGGCACGATCGCCTGCACGAGCTTCTTTCCGTCCAAGCCGCTGGGCTGCTACGGCGATGGCGGTGCCTGTTTCACCAACGACGATCTGCTCGCTGCCGTGCTGCGTGAGCTGCGCGTTCACGGGCAGCGCCAGCGCTACGAACACGCACGAATCGGTCTGAACGGCCGCCTCGATACTTTGCAGGCGGCGATTCTGCTGGCCAAGCTCGAGATCTTCGAGACCGAGATCGGTGAACGGGCCGAGAGCGGGGCTCGCTATACCGAGCTGATTCGCTCGCGACTGACCGCGCCGGAGGTGTCGATCCCGTGGTGCCGGACGGCTGCAGGCTCAGCGTCTATGCGCAGTACACGATCCGGGTCGCCGAACGCGATGCGGTTTGTGCGAGGCTGGAACGGCGCGGCGTGCCGGTCGCGGTTCACTACCCGCGCTGCCTGCACCAGCAGCCGGCCTATGCGGCGGCACCGTTTCGGGCGGGGGCCCCTGCCCGCCGCGGAGCGCGCGGCGCGCGAGGTCATGAGCCTGCCGATGAGTCCGGCGATGGACCCTCGTTGCAGGCCTTTATCGTCGATGCGTTGGCGGATGCGCCAGAGCCCGTGCGCGGGTCTGACAACCGGCTGTGGTCTGAAGGCTTGGGCCCGCGGGCGGGAGCTCAGGCCGCGATATCCAGTGGCTCGGCGTGACGGGTCCGGGGTCGGACAGGTCGGACGGGAGCCGCAGCCTGGGCCGCCTGCGTTTGCGCCAGAATTTGATCGAGAAGCGGGTGTACATGGCGAACAGCAGGACCAGCGCCCACAACATCAGATACTCCGGTAGGCCAAGCCAGGTGCCACCGACGCCAACCGCGCCGCAGAGCAAGCTCAGCAGCCACAACAGATAGACCGCACGCCTTGCCGGAACGCCCATCTCGAGCAGCATGTGATGAAGATGATGCCGGTCTGCCGTCATGGGCGTCTTGCCTTCGCCGATGCGCCGGATCATGCAGGTGAACATGTCGGCCACCGGCACGGCGACGATCCAGACCGCGGCGGCGGGCGACAGCACCGATGCCTGATAGGGTTGGCTGACGGTGATCGCCACCCAGGCGACGATGAGACCCAGAACCATGCTGCCGCCATCGCCCAGAAGATGGCGGCGCGGGCGCGCCACGGCGCGCGCGCATTCAACGCGAGAAAACCGAGGACCGCACCGATGGACGGCAGGACGATGGGGGCCAGTTCCGCGAATGCGGATGAATCGGCACCGGCGAAGAAAAGTGTCGCAGCAGTGAACCAGACGAGTGCGATCAGGGCATGGCCGCCGCAAAGACCATCGAGGCCGTCCGACATGTTGTAGGCGTTGATCAGGCCGGTGATGCAGACCATCGTGAACGGAACGGCGAGCAGGCTCAAGCCGACGTTGAATGGCGCGAAACACTGACCCAACTGATGTACGACGGTGCCGCCGATGAAGGTGATCGCGAATGCCGCCGTGAGTTGCGCCGCGAAGCGGTAACGGGCGCGTACCGGACGAACATCGTCGAAGGCGCCGACCATCAGCATGAGCGGAATCGCCGTGATCAGGCCTTGTGCATGAATGGGCCACGAACCATTGAGCGCCAGCACCAGGAGCAGGCTCGACGCGAACGCGGCACCACCGACCAGCGGGATCTCGCCTTCGTGCTGCTTGCGGGTGGTGGGCCGGTCGACCCAGTGAATCACATGGGCCAATGGCATCAGCGCTCGGGCGACGGCCCAGCAAAGCAGGGCCGATAACAGAATGGTCAAGAAGTGGTCCAAAGCGATTCCCGGCAGGACGACCATCGATATTGGAGGTGTTCGACGAATCCTTGGACCGACATCGCTAGATCGAAAACCGATGTCGCTGCGGCTGGGGTCAAAGGTCGAAAAACGTGAAATCGATTATAGGAGGGGTCCATTTGCGGCCCGTGAATTTTTTCGCGAGCCAGACCATCCGGGCACAGGCGACCCCGTGGGGGCGACGCGGACCAAGCGGCATTCGTGTCGCGAATCATCCAAATAGATCAGATGACTCCGGTGGCAGGCAACCGGGGTACCCGGGCGGCGAGTTACTTTTTGTGGACGGCGTTAGTCTCGCCGCGAGCTCGCGTTTGCCTGCCCGTGCGGCAGTTGCTGAGAATGGCCGTGTTTGACCAGCCAGGCACGATGCGACGTCGGCCTGGTTTAAATTTGCAAATATACGAAAATGTTACGTTAAAGTTACATATTGCGCGGCCGGGCGAGCCGACCGACACGAGCCCCTCGAATTAGTCAATTCGCGTCAGCGAATCGCCAAGACCATCGTTTGGCGCTTCTCCCAAAGTAAGCGACCCCGACAGCGCTCTTCGAAGCCAAGTCTGCGAATACCGGTCTCGAACCGTCGCCGTTGGGGCAGCCGTCTCAGAACGCTCGCCGGTCACCGCCCGCGCCCCGATCACCGACCGCTCGCCACCCGCCAAGCGCGCCATGCGCGGCTTCCGTACTAGCATGAAAGGCATCGTGCCGCCGCCATGGGTCGTCGCAGCCTGGCGCGGTGGTCGCCCGTTTACCGAGACGCCGCGACGCCGTCCCCCTGGGGCCGGCGCCGTCGGTTTCCGTTCGCTCCATGTCCCGCATCCTGCTTCTCACCCACCGCCTGCCCTTGCCGCCCAACCGGGGCGACAAGATCCGGTCGTATCACCTGTTGCGCCATCTGGCCGCGCGGCACCAAGTTGCGGTGGCCTGCCCGATCGATGATGCGCGTGACCTCGCGCATCTGCCGGCGCTGGCCGAGATCTGCGAGCAGGTGCTGAGCGTACGCATCGATGGCGGCCTGGCCAAGTTGCGTTGGCCGCAGGCCTTCGTGCGCGGCGAGGCGATCAGCGCGGTGCACTTCCACAGCGCCGAACTGCAGGCGCAGATCGACGACCTGCTCGACCGGACGGCGTTCGATGCGGTGTTCTGCTACAGCGCGCCGATGGCCAATTACGTGTTTCGCTCGCGCCATCGCGAGCGCCTGCTCGGTCAGACGACGCTGCTCGCCGATCTGATCGACGTGGATTCCGAGAAGTGGGCCGACTATGCGGCCTCGGCGCGCCCGCCGGTTTCCTGGGTGTATCGGCGCGAGTCGGCGCAGTTGGCCCGACTGGAGGCGGAGATCGTCGCGCGCTTCGATGCGGTCTATCTGACCACGGCCGACGAGGTCGGGCTGCTTCGCGGCCGGCTGCCGGATTCGCGCACCGTTCAGGTGCTGGCCAATGGTGTCGATCTCGCGTTCTACGATCGTGCCCGCGCGCCGGCGCCGCCCGCCGGGCGTCCGCCCGGCCCGGCGATCGTGTTCACCGGGGTGATGGATTACGCGCCCAATGTCGATGCGGTCTGCTGGTTCGCCGACGAGATCCTGCCGGCCGTGCGGCGGCGTGTGCGCGATGCGCACTTCGTGATCGTGGGCTCGCGACCCAATGCCGCGGTGCAGGCCCTGGCCGGGCGCGCGGCGGTCACGGTGACCGGCTTCGTCGACGATGTGCGCGGCGATCTGGCGGCGGCGGCCGTCTGCGTGGCGCCGCTGCGCATCGCGCGCGGCGTGCAGAACAAGGTGCTCGAGGCGATGGCGATGGCGCAGCCGGTGGTCTGTACCTCGGCCGCCGCCACCGGCATCGATGTTCTTCCTGGTCGCGATCTGTTCGTGGCCGATGACCCGGCTGGTTTCGCCGACAAGGTGTGCGAATTGCTGGGCGATCGAGCCTTGGCGGCGCGCGCGGGCGATGCCGCACGTGCGTTCGTCGAGCGGCATCACCGCTGGGAGGCCAATCTTGCCGTGCTCGATCGCGTGCTGCCGGTGGCCGCCGTGGTGTCGGACGAGGTCGTCGCCAGTCATGGGTGAGCGGGCGTCGGTGATGGCGTCGCCGTTGGGCGTAGCCGATGGGCGGGGGCTTGCCGATTGGCGCGAGCTGGCGTCGTTCACGCTGGCCGATCCGATGGCGGAAGCGGCGGGGCGCGCGGGGCTGGCGGTAGGGCCGGTGGTGCGTTCGGTGAGCGTGCCGCTGGCGCGCGGTGCGCTGGATGCCCACGCGCCGTTCGGGTTGCGCCTGATCGGCGAGCGCGAACTGCCCATTCAGACCGAGGTGATCGCGCGTTGGCCGGATGCGTCGGTGCGCTGGTTGCGGGTGACGATGCTGCTTGCCGCAGAGCTCGAGCTGCCGACCGCACTGCGCTTGTTGGTGCGCGACCCGCCGGCGCCGAGGACGACGCCGAATACGACGCCGAGGACGACGCCGAGGACGACGCCGAGGACGACGCCGAGGACGACGCCGAGGACGACGCCGTCTTTCGCGCCTTCGTCGCTCGCCGCGCCGATCACCGCGCCGATTACCGCGCCAGTCACCGAGCAAGTCACCGAGCCAGTCACCGAGCCAGTCACCGCGCAACACGAGGGCGACTTGATCCGCGTCTCGCGCGCGGCGCAGCACTGGTCTTTCGCGCCGGGCGTCGCACTGCTGACCGAGCATCGCTCGGGCCCCGCGAGCGCTTCATCGGGCGGTGCGCAGTTGATGCTGCGCGGTGCCGATGGCGCGGTGCGCCGCGGGTGGGGCGAGACGCTAGCGTTGGAAGCGGTGGGGCCGTTGTCGGCCACGGTCTGCATCGACGGCGGTTTCGGCGCCGATTGTCCGGTGCGCTTTCGGCTGCGCTGGACCTTGACCGCGGCGGGCGGGGCCTGGCTGGGCGAATTGCGTCTGCGTAATACGCGCGCGGCGCGCCATCCCGGGGGCTGCTGGGACCTGGGCGATCCGGGGTCGTGGTTGATTCGCGACTGTTCGCTGGTGGTGCCGGCTGCCGCCACCTCTGCGGACGCCGATGCGTCCGCGACCGCTGGCGGCGCGACGACCGTCACAGAGGGTGCCTGCGCAGACGCGGGCACCGTTGCGTCCGGCACGGATGTGCGGTCGTCGGTCACGCTGTGGCGTACGGAGCCGGGCGCATCGCCGTCGAACGGCGCGGCAAACGGCGGCTGGCGGGTCGCCACCGACGACGCCGGCCGCAGCGATCTGGTCGTCTATCAGGATTCGAGCGGCGGCGAGCGCTGGGATTCGCCGAATCACGTCGGTGCCGACGGCGCGCTCACGGTGCGTGTGCGCGGCTACGAGGTTCGCGATGCCTGCGCGGGCACGTCGACGCGCGGTGATCGCGCGCAGCCGGCAATTGTGGTTGTGGCACCGTGGCCACGAAGGGCGACGCCGATCCGACGGCGAACCGACGGCGAACCCCGACGGGAACCCCGAGACGGCGAACGCCGCTCAGACGTCGGTGTCACCGGCTGGGGTTTACGCGCGGCACGACACGCCATCCGTGGACGCGCTCAATCGCGGGCCGATGCTCACCGGCATCGCCGTGGCCGATTTCTGGCAGAACTTTCCGCTCGCGCTGCGCGCGCAGGGCGGTCGATTGTCGATCGGCTTCTTCCCGGCCGAGACCGCGCAGCCCGTCGAACTGCAGGGCGGCGAGCAAAAGCGTTGGACGTTCGCGCTCGGACTGGCGGGCGCCGCGCCCGCTGCGCTCGAAGCGGTGCTGGCGGCGCGCCACCCGCTGGCGGTGGATGCGGCGACGCTCGATGCCAGCGGCGCGCTGCCGGGTTTCGTGGCCGACGGCCTGCCGGCCGACTATCTCGACACCATCGAGCGCATCGTCGATGCCGACGACGGTTTCGAGGCCCGGCGCGAGACGATCGATGAATTCGGTTGGCGCCACTTCGGCGAGGTGGTGGCCGACCACGAGTCGGTCAACCACGACGGACCCACGCCGTTCATCACCCACTACAACAACCAGTACGACTTCGTGCTCGGTGCGGCCTTGCATGCATTGCGCACGGGCGATGCGCGATGGTGGCGGCTGCATCTGCAGGCCGCCCGGCATCTGGTGGACATCGACATCTACCACACCGATGGCGACCGGCCGCTCTACAACGGCGGCATGTTCTGGCACACCGATCACTACTGCCCGGCGGCCACCGCGACGCATCGGACCTACAGCCGTCGCAACGCCGGCGCGGGCGACTATGGCGGCGGCCCGGCCAACGAGCACAACTACAGCAGCGGGCTGCTGCTGCATCACTGTCTGACGGGCGATGCGGATTCACGCGAGGCGGTGTTCTCGCTGGCCGACTGGGTGATCGCGATGGACGACGGCGCGGGCACGATCTGGTCGTTGTTCGAGCGTGGCCCGACCGGGCTGGCGAGCATGACGGTCGAGCCCGGCTATCACGGGCCGGGGCGGGGTGCCGGCAATTCGATTCTCGCGCTGCTCAATGCCTGGCAGCTCGAGGCGCGCCGGCCCTACATGGACAAGGCCGAGGCCCTGATCCGGCGTTGCATTCATCCTCGTGACGATCTGGCCGCGCGCGGTCTGGACGACCCCGAACATCGCTGGTCCTATCTGGTGTTCCTGCAGGCTTTGGCGCAGTATCTCTGGCTCAAGGAGTGCGCGGGCGAGTTCGATTACATGTTTCATCACGCGCGCGAGAGCCTGCTCCACTATGCGCGTTGGATCGCGAAACACGAACGCCCGTATGCCGAACAACTGCACAAGGTCGAGCTGCCCACCGAGACCTGGCCGGCGCAGGACGTGCGCAAGCCCCATGTGCTGCACGCGGCCGCACGCTATACGTCGGCCGATGAGGCCGAGTTTTTTCGCGAGCGGGCGCGCTTTCATCTGATGCGCTGCTTGAGCGATCTGCGTGGTTTCGAGACCTGGCGGCTGGCGCGACCCTTGATCCTGCTCGCGGTGTTCGGTGGCTGGTCGGCCTGGTACGAGCGTCTGGCCGCCGAGCCGTCGTCGGCGCTGCCGGCCGAGCGTCTGCGTCATGTGCACGAGTTCGGCGAGCCGCAGGCCTTCGTGGCCCAGTCGCAACGGGCGCGGGCGGGGCTTCGCGAGGGCGTGCGCACGGTTGCGCGTGAGTTCCGTCGTCTGGCGGCCGACCGTCTCGCGCGGAGGCGCCGTTCATGACGCGTGGGGGCGGCACGCGGCGGACTCCGCCGCGGCATTCCGACGAGCCGGGCGCGGCGCCCGCAGATGCGCACGGGGCCGACGGCGGCATGGGCATCGATGGCCTGTCAGGTGACCCCTTCGAGTCTCGTTCGGGTTTCGATCGACGCCGCACGCCGCGGCACGGGCCCGACCATGGCGGCCGGCGCAACGCGGATGCGGGCGAAAACGATGCCGCGGCAGAGGCGGGTGCCGATGCTGATTCGTCCGCGAGCGGCGAGCCGGCATCTGGCGGTGAGCGAAGGCCGGGTCGCCCGGCCAGGCGCGGCGCGTCCCGACGGAGCGAGCCGGGGGCGCGCGGCAATCCCGGTGCTTTGGGCACTCCGGCCGGCAACGACGATCACGCCGGCCTGTCCCGGCCGCCCGACCAGGGGGGGCCGCCGCGCTTTGGCGGCCTGGCCGCGGCCCTGGCGGCATCGCGGGCGCCGGGCCGGCGGCGCGACGATGCCGACGGCGGTTTTCACGAGCGCCGCGGCGCGCCGCGCCCGCACCTGACCTATGTCGTGCACAGTCTGAACCCCGGTGGCACCGAGCGTCTGGCGCTGGACATGGCGCGCACGTTTGCGCGCAAGGCGCGGGTCTCGGTGCTCTGCCTGGATGCGCCCGGCATCTGGGCCGCGCACGCACGCGCGGCCGGCGTGGAGGTGCGCTGTCTGTGGCGCCAGCCCGGCGTCGACCTGTCGTGCGCCGCGCGCATCGCCGAGTACTGTCGGCGCGAACAGGTCGATCTGCTGCATGCGCACCAGGCGACGCCATGGTTCTACTGTGCGCTGGCGCGCCTGCGCGCGCGCCGGCCGCGTCTGCTGTTTCACGAGCACGGTCGTTTCTATCCGGAGACGGACTCGCCCGCCCGCGTCTGGCTGAACCGTCTGCTGGTGGTGCCCAACACGCATCGGGTGACCGCGGTGTCGGACGACGTGCGCCAGCGGCTGGCGCGCTACGAGGGTGTGCCGGCGCGCCGTACCGAGGTGGTGCTCAACGGCACGATCGCCGAGCCGCCGCTCGCGTCCACGCACCGCGCCGCCTGGCGCGCATCGCTGGGCTTCGGGCCCGAGCACCGGCTGGTCGGCACGGTCGGCCGGCTCGATCCGATCAAGAACCTGCCGATGTGGATCCACGCCTTCGGGCGCGCGGTGGCGCGGATGCCGGCGCTGCGCGGTGTCATCGTCGGCGACGGCCCGGAGCGCGATGCCGTGGCCGCGTTGGTCCGGCGCCAGGGGCTGACCCATCACATCCGCCTGACGGGCCACCGTGACGACGCCCGGCTGATGACCGGCATCTTCGACGTGTTCGCCCTGGCCAGTCGCAGCGAGGGCGTGTCGATGGCGATTCTCGACGCCATGGCCGCGGCCGTGCCGGTGGTGGCGACCGCGGTCGGCGGCACGCCGGAGATCCTGCTGTCGCGCGAGCAAGGCTGGCTGGTTCCCGACAACGACGGTGAGGCGTTCGCCGAGGCGCTGCTCGACGCGGCGCGCGACAGCGATGCCGCGCGCGCGGTCGGGCGGGCCGGCCAGGTGCGCTATCTGGAGGCGTTCACCTACGAGCGGATGATCGGCCACTACTCGCGCATCTATGCCGACATGCTCCGTCTCGAGCATTCGCTCGATCCGCTGCGGCCGCACGCGAGGAACAGGCGATGAACGCGGCCAAGCGAATCGTGTTCGCGCTGGCGTGGCTGCTGGTGCTGCCGCTGATCGTGCCGGTGTGGCTCGAGAAGTCCCTCGGACTCGGCGAGCGGCTGTTCGTGCTGTGCGCGCAACTGATCTCGCTGGTGCCGGGCTTCGTCGGTGCTTTGCTGCGCGCCGCGTTCTATCGGGCCACGCTCGACGATGCGCACTGGGAGACCAGCATCGGCTTTGGCAGCGTGTTCAGCCATCGCCAGGTGAGTCTCGGTGCGAACGTCAGCACGGGCAACTATTGCGTGCTCGGTCATGTCGCCATCGGCGCGCGCACCCGCCTGGCAAGCCGGGTCAGCATTCCGAGCGGCAAGCGCCAGCATCTGGACGAATACGGCGCGATCAGTCACGGCGAAACGCACTACACGCAGGTGCGCATCGGCGCCGATTGCTGGCTCGGCGAGGGCGCCATCGTGCTCGACGACGTCGGTGACGCGAGCATCGTCGCGGCCGGCGCGGTGGTGGGTCAGGCGATGCCCGGCGGTGTCCTGATCGCCGGCAATCCGGCGCGGGTGGCTCGCGATCTGCCGGCCGCGGCCGCCGCAGCCGATCGGCGCACGGCCGCCGGCGATGCGACACGGGAGCCCGCCTGATGTGCGGCATCGCCGGCTTCGTTTCGTTCGACGGGCATGATCCGGCCAAGGCCGAGGCGCTGGTGCGTGCCATGAACGGCACGCTCGTGCACCGCGGCCCGGATGCCGAGGGCGTGTTCGTCGATACGCATGTCGCGCTCGGTCACCGGCGCCTGTCGATCATCGATCGCGCAAGCGGTGCGCAGCCGATGACCGCCATGCGCGCCGACGATCCGCTCGCGCCGCCGCTGACCATCGTGTTCAATGGCGAGATCTATAACTTCGGCCAGCTGCGCACCGAGCTCGAGGCGCTCGGCCACCGCTTTGCGACCCGCTCGGACACCGAAGTGATCCTGCGCGCGTGGGCGAGCTGGGGCGAGGACAGTCTCGCCCGCATGAACGGCATGTTCGCGTTCGCGCTGTGGGATCCGCGTGCACGCCGTCTGGTGCTGGCGCGCGACCGGGTCGGCAAGAAGCCCTTGTACTGGTTCCACGACGGCAAGCGCGTGGCCTTCGCCTCCGAGCTCAAGGCCTTGCGTGCGTTGCCCGGCTGCCCGAGCACCATCGATCCGCAGGCGCTCGACTGCTATTTCAGCCTGGGTTTCATTCCGTCGCCGCTGACCATCCACCGCAATGTGGCCAAGTTGCCGGCCGCGCACTGGATGGTCGCCGAGCGTCGTCAGTCGCCCCCCCGGCGCTACTGGCGGCTGGACGGCGGCGAGCCGCGCGCACTGAACCTCGACGAGGCGGCCGAGGCGCTCGAGCCGCTGCTCGACGACGCGGTGCGTTGCCGCCTGGTGAGCGAGGTGCCGCTGGGCGCCTTTTTGTCGGGCGGCATCGATTCGTCGCTGGTGGTGGCGTCGATGGCTCAGGCCAGCGCGCGGTCCGTGATCACGAACACGATCGGCTTCGACGACGACGCCTTCAGCGAGACCGAAGTCGCGCGGGCCACGGCCGGCCACCTGCAAACCAACCACCACGAGTTCACGGTGCGGCCCGACGCAGTGGACGTCCTGCCGCGCATCGCCCGCCACTGTGACGAGCCGCTGGCCGATGCCAGCACCGTGCCCACCTGGTACGTCTGCCAGATGGCGCGCAAGTCGGTGACCGTGGCCCTGTCCGGCGATGGCGGCGACGAGTCGTTCGGCGGCTACACCTTTCGTTATCGGCCGCATCGCGCCGAGGCCCGCCTGCGTGGCGCGTTGCCGGCACCGCTGCGCACCATGGCCTTCGGTGCGCTCGGCAGCCTTTGGCCGGGCGCCGCCTGGCTGCCGCGGCCGCTGCGCCTGAAAACGATCTTCGAGAATCTGGCGGTGGCGGATGTCGAGGCTTATTACCGCGACCTGGTCTGGCTGCGCGACGACCTGCGCGAGTCGCTGTACGGTCTGCGTCTGCGCAAGGCGCTCGGTGGTTTCACGCCGCGCGAGCTCGTCTATCCGTTGTACAACGGCCATCGCGGCCACGATGCGGTGGCGCGCGCGCAACTGGCCGACGTGCACGGCTACATGACCGATGACGTGCTGGTCAAGGTCGACCGCATGAGCATGGCGCACTCGCTGGAGGTGCGCTCGCCGTTGCTCGACTACCGGGTGCTGGAGTTCGCGGCCACGCTGCCCGATGCGCTCAAGCTGGGCGACGGGCGCGGCAAGCGGGTGCTGCGCCACCTGGCCGCGCGCCGGCTGCCGGAGACCATCCTGAACATGCCCAAGCGCGGCTTCTCGATGCCGATCGCGCGCTGGCTGCGCGGCGAGCTGCGCGAGGCCGGCGAGGCCTGGCTGTTCGCCAGCAACGGCCCGCTGCGCGACCTGTTCGAGGACGCCGTGCTGCGCCGCGTGTGGGCCGAGCATCAGAGCGGTGCGCGCGACCACCACGTGCTGTTGTGGGCCGCGATGATGTTCGTCGTCTGGCACGAGCAGTGTGTCACGGGAGCCTGAGATGCGCGTGAGTCCCCACCCCGCCGATCGCGACCCGGCCGGCGCACCGATCCGCGTGCTGCAGCTCGGCGGGCCGATGGCCGTGCTGGGTGCCGAGCGCTGGATCCTCGCACTGGGCCGGCATCTCGATCGCGATCGTTGCCAGACCACGGTCGGTGTGGTGCAGGATCTGCCCGGCGGCGGTGAGCCGCCGCTGTGCGAGCAGGCGGCCGCGCTCGGCCTGTCGACCGAGGTTTTCACCGCGCCGGGCCGGCTGAGCCGGGCGGCGGTCGCGCAGATCCGCGCGTTCGTGCGCCGCGAGCGCATCGACATCGTGCACACGCACTTCTACAAGACCGATCTGATCGGCGCGCTGGCCGTACGCGGCACGGGCGCGCGTCTGCTGAGCACGCCGCACGGCTGGAGCGTGGATGCGGGCCTGGCCTTGCAGATCTACGAGGGGCTCGACCGGCTGGCGTTCGGCGTCTGTGATGCGGTCGCGCCGCTGTCGGACGATCTGTACGACGGGCTCGCGCGGCTGCCCTGGGTGCGACCGCGCCTGCACATGATCCGCAACGGGGTCGATCTGCACGAGGTCGAGAGCGCGCCGGCCGGTGGCGAGCCCATCGATGCCTGGAAGGCGCAGGGCCGGCGCGTCGTCGGCTACATCGGCCAGTTGATCGGGCGCAAGCGCATCGACGTGTTGCTGCGCGCGTTCGCCGCGCTCGACGCGCCCGAGGCCATGCTCGTGCTGATCGGCGACGGCGATCAGCGCGCCAGCCTGCAGGCGCTGGCCGGTTCGCTCGGCCTGGGCGAGCGGGTGCACTTCGCGGGGTTCCGCGGCGACCGGCTCAGTTGGCTGAAGCGCTTCGATGCCTTCGTGCTGCCGTCGTCGCTGGAGGGCATTCCCCGTTGCCTGATGGAGGCCATGGCGGCACGGGTGCCGATCGTGTCGTCCGACATTCCCGGCAGCCGGGATCTGGTCACCCACGACCAGACCGGCCTGCTGTTCGCGCTCGACGATGTCGCGGCGCTGCGGGCGCAGCTCGCCCGGCTGCTGGCGGAACCGGGGCTGGCCACGCGTCTGACCGAGGCCGCCCACCGGCGGGTGTATCGCGATTTCTCGGCGGCGCGAATGGCCGACGAATACCTGCGGCTGTACGAACGGCTCTGTGGACGGCCGCAGCGGGCGGCGCCGGCCGGCCCCGGCGCCGGCCTCGCGCACGGCTGATGGGCGTCGTCGCGCAGACCGGGTCTCGGTTCGGCGTCCTCGGGCGTCGCGCGATCCTGCTGATCGCGGCGCTGCTTGGCTTGTTCTATGCGCAGTTGCTGGGCCGGGGCTTCGGCATCGAGCACCTGAGCAACGATGGCATGCAGTACGTGGTCAGCGCGCGGCACATCATGGCCGGGCAGGGCGTCACCACCGGCTTGCAGACCTATCCGGCGCAGCAGGTCGCACCGCCACCGGTTGCGCAGCGCGTCTGGCCTCCGGCGTATCCGGTGGCCCTGGCCGCGCTCGCGAGCGTCGTCCATCGCCCGGTCGAGGCCGTGGTGGGTCCGTTCGCACTGTGGTGCGTGTTCATGTCCGGTGTGTTGATCTGGCTGATCGCGCGCGACTTCGGTGCCGGCTCGTGGGCGGGCGCCGTGCCGGCCCTGATCTGGTGGCTGCTGCCGATGCCGATCGTCGGCGCCGGCGGTGGCCAGAGCGAGTCACTGTTCACCTTGTTCACGCTGGCTTTCGTGGCCGTGCTCGGCTGGCGGGGCAGGGCGCCGGCGGCCATCGGCGATGGCGCCGCGCTGCTGGCCGGTCTGTTCCTGTCGCTCGCCTTTCTGACCCGCTATCAGGGTCTGGCGTTCGTCGCGGCCATGGCCGTGCTGTCGCTGCCGGTGCTGCTTCTCGAGGGCCGCAAGCGGCCGCGCTTGCTTGCCGCCGCCTTTCCGTTTGCCTTGGTCTCGGCGCAGCTCGCGTTGAACTGGTGGGCCACCGGATCGGTGCGTGCCGGCTCGGACAATCGCGGCGACCTGGCGGTCGGAGAGATTCTCTGGCAGGTGCAGTTCGGTCTGCGTGCGGCCTTCGGGCTCGACGCCGACTGGCCGGCGCCCCTGCCGGCCATGCTGGCGCTGTTTTCGTGGCTCTTGCTGGCGGCCGCGTTGGTGCTGACCCGACGTCGCCGGCCCTGGCTGTTGCCGACCCTTGGCTGGCTCGCCGCCTGGCCGGTACCCCTGATCTGCGCGGCCATGGCCGCCGCCCTGTTTGCGATGCACCTGCTGATGGCGGCCACCAATGGCGCCACCTATCCGTTCGAGCCCCGCTACATGGAGGCGAGCGTCGCGCTGGCGCTGTTGGCCGGCACGGGCCTGGGAATCGCCTCGCTGCGGCGCCTGGACGGTTTCGGACGTCGTGCGGTGGCCGTCGGCACGACGGTCATGCTCGCGCTCTGGATCGTGGCGATCACCGGCTCCGCGCGCGATGCCGGCCTGCCGTTCGAGACCCGCGCCCGGGACGACGTCGCGCATTTGTTGGCGGTGATGAAATCGCCGGTACAGGGGCGTTCGCTGGCGCAGTTCCTGCGCGAACACACCGACGCGCATCACGGTCTGCTGGCCGCCGACGGCCAGGTCTTGGGCATGCTCCTGGAGCGACCGGTGGCGGCGCTGACCGAGCCGGCGTATGCCGACCAGGTCTGGCACGAGGCGGCGGCGCAGGCGCTGGCATGCCGGCTGAACGCCCGCTGGCTGGTGGTGTTTCCGGCGCTGCTCGCTGCGCAGGCAAGCACGCGCCAGCCCGAGGACGTGATCGCACGTCTGAGCCGTGGCGACGGGCCGGCCGGCTGGACCCCGGTGGTCGACAACGACGATGTTCGCATCCTGACCGTCTGCCCGTCGGCGCAGCGCTGAACGACGTTCACGGCGGCCGGTCCGGGCCGCGGCGGGGTGTGGCTCTTGACACGCGACACGGCGATGTCGGGCGGCTGCACGCAATGGCCGCCTCGGCGTCGCGTTCGTCGATGTTTTTTCCCGCGAATTGATGAACGGCGAATCCGGCCGCGACGCCGGTTCGCGTCGACGTCCGACGCCGTAGGCCGCCAAGGCCGTGGTTGCGAGCCTGCGACGCCTTTGGTGTGCGCTGTGGTGGCCGCAACATGCATCGCGCAGACGCTGGGGTGGACCCTGGGACGGTAGGGACACGAAGCGGGCGCAGGTGTCGGAACCGACAGACGAAGGTGTTGCGGCGCGGGCTGAGCGGCCGAAGCGTCGCCGTCGCCGGTCGCGACGACGAATTGCGCGATCGATGCGCTGATCGGCGGTGATTCGTTGAAGGCGGCGACGACGCATCCGCTCTCCGATACATTGGAGCCGGACTGCGCAACGCGGCGCCGCCATCGGGCGAACGCGGGTCGCTTCCAATCCAATGACGACGAACAGGGGCCACGCACCAGATGCACGGGCGCGCTCCAACGCCAGGCAACGTGCGTTCATGCGCACGCTGCCTGTCTGCGCTGATCGCGCTGGCGTCTCGCTTTCGGGAGAAAAGATGAAACGGCTGCTGATGATCGAGTTCAACGAGATCTGCCTGTCACTGGTCGATCGCTGGGCCAACGAGGGCCTGCTGCCGAATTTCTCCCGGCTGCGTGAGCAGTCGCACTGCCTGGTCACGGCCAGCGACACCGACGACCCGGTTCATCTCGAACCCTGGATCCAGTGGTACTCGATTCACACCGGTGTGCCGTGCGACCGACATGGCGTGTTCCATCTCACCGATGGCCCCGGCGCCGGCTTCGACGATGTCTGGACGATGCTGCGCGCCGCCAATCGCACGGTGGCGTGCGGTGGCAGCATGAACGCGAAAGGCTTCGCCGATCCGAACGGCTTCTTCCTGCCGGATCCGTGGTGCAACAGCGAACCCGCCGATCCGCCGGCGCTCAACGCCTATCAGCGCTTCGTGTCCGCGCTGGTGCAGCAATACACGAACACCACCACCGGTCTCGACGCAACCGACTACGCCAGGGTGATGGCGTTTCTGGCCACGCACGGACTCAAGCCCGGTACGGTGCGCGAGATCGTCGCGCAGCTGGCCAGCGAGCGACTCGGCGATTCACGGGTCTCCTGGCGGCGCGCATTGCTGCTCGATCGCCTGCAGTTCGATGTCTTCAGCCACTACTACCGTTCCCGCCGACCCGACTTCGCGACGTTCTTCGTGAACAGCGTCGCCCACCTGCAGCACACCTATTGGCGCAACATGGCGCCCGAGCAGTTCGCGAGCGTGCCCGACGCCTCGGAGCAGGCTGTCTATGCGCATGCGATTCGCGATGGCTATCAGGCCATGGACCGCCTGCTCGGTGATTTGATCGCGCTGGCCGGCCCCCACTGCACGATCGTGCTCGCCAGCGCGCTGTCGCAGCAGCCCTTCCTGCGCCACGAGGGCGACGGCGGGCAGCGTTTCTACCGGCCTCACGATGCGCGCGACATGCTCGCGCGGCTCTCGATCGTGCCGCGTGTCGTGCAACCCACGATGACCCACCAGTTCATGCTGCGCTTCGATACGGCGGACGCCTGCCGCGATGCCCGCCAGCGCCTGGCCGATTGCCGGCTCGAGGGGCAGCCACTGTTCGACATCGGCCCGGAGCTCGCGTCGGACTGCCTGCACTTCGGCAACGGCCTGTGGCGCGAGGTGGATCCGAACGCGATGATCTCCGACCGGCGCAACATGCGCAGCCATCGCTTTGGCGATCTGTTCTATCAGATGGAGGCGAT
>JAWKYD010000030.1:0-36281 GCA_041396685.1 Burkholderiaceae bacterium | reverse complement strand
GGTGCCGAACACATGGAAGCCGGCAGTCGTATAGGGGTCGACGGGTGGACCCTCGAGGAAGCCGGGCGCGTATGCCGAGAAGATCGGGTA
Organism: Burkholderiaceae bacterium; assembly: GCA_041396685.1. Classification (GTDB taxonomy): domain Bacteria; phylum Pseudomonadota; class Gammaproteobacteria; order Burkholderiales; family Burkholderiaceae_E; genus JAUIAI01. The sequence continues at coordinate 36,191 of JAWKYD010000030.1, read as the reverse complement.
GATCGACACCACGAGACAGATGACGAAGATGGCATTGCCGCCTGCGCGCCGGGTAGCCTCGAGCACCAATGCCCACAGGACGAAGGCCAGATACTTGGCGTGCTCGGGGGCGTCGTATTCCCAGCCGATCTCGAGAATGTCATTGCCGCGATAGGCGAAATAACCGCAGATCAGCAGCGCCGTCAGCGCCAGCAGCCAATCGAACCATGGCACGCGTTGCCGGGCAGCCTTGGTCAGCGGGTAGATCAGAAAGGCCAGCGGCAGCAGCAGTGCCAGCATGAAGTAGAAGTATTCGGTCTCCAGCGGCACCGGCAGGTCAAAGACGTTCCCGAGCCCGAAGATGATGTAGACCGAGGCGGCAACCGACCCCACCGCCGCGATGCTCAGCCAGATGCGCGCGAGACCGCCGAGCGTACGGTAGCGAGAAGATTCGGCAGCGGCGGCGTTGGATTCCGCGAACTCCGCAGTCGGAATATCGGTCTCGGTACTCATGGTGGTGACTCTCGAGGGCTTCGATGCTCAGGGGACGGGCGCGGTTCGCGCGCCGAAGCGTTCGGGGCCAGCGCGTGGCTGGCCCCGTGTTCACGACAAGGACATGGCTTCAATCAATGCGGTCATGCCATGGGTCGGTGCGTGCCTGATCGCTGACGGCAGGCACCGGACCGATCGTCATTCCCATTCGCGGAAGGGAACATCCATGCCGGCTTCTTCCAGCGCTGACGCACGCACGCGTTGCCAGGCGGCGGAGAAGGCTTCATCGGCAAGGCCCTGGTCCATCTTCGCCCAGGCGGCCTTCAGTACCGCCACACGTTTGAGCAGCATGGCATTGTGCGCGTCATGCTTGTCGGTCCAGACGCCGGCTTCCTTGTAGAACTTGATCGAACCCGGGTGATACGGGAAGACGAACTCGAGAGGCTGGTTCTTGAGCTGATAGCCGGCCATGCCCGGGCCGCTTTCCTTGAACTGCTCGTAGTTTTCCATGACCGCCTTGGTCAGGCCGTAGGCGGTTTTCTCGTCGAGGCTCGGGTTGGCGACGAAGATTGGATAAGGGTAGTTATTGCCTTCGTAAGGAACCTTGCCGGCCTCGTTCGACTGGACCTCGACCGCAGTGTCGATCATGGTCGGCGTCCAGAGCGGGGCCAGTTTCTTCGCGCGCGCCCAGCCCTCCTTGTTGGCGTGCGGCAGGGTGACCCAGTAGATCCCGCGAGGCGAGGCCGCGATCTGGTTGTAGGCGCTGGAGACCGTGGAACCCCAGGTTGCGTCGGCCTGACCGTTGAGCACCGCCTCGGCGGACTGCTTCCAGCCGGGCACGACGACCTTTTGGACGTCATCCCAGGTCAGGCCCGCGAAGGCGAGCATCGCCGCGGCATTGAAATTGAGCGCTGGAGCACCCTTGACCCAGGTAACCCGTTTGCCCTTGAGGTCTTCGACGCTCTTGATGCCGGAGTCTTTCGTGGTGACCAGTTGCTGGCCGTTGGTGCCGAGATTGTTGAACAGGTTGTAGAGCTCCATCGGGCCCCACTTCTTGCCGCCGAACATCAGCGCGCCTTCCTGGGCGAACAGAGCGGCCGCGCCGCAGGCGCAGATATCGGACTGGCCCTCACGCAGCGGCACCATGCGCGAGACGTCGTTCTTGCCCGGAATGATGCGTAGCGAGCTGCCGTAGTTCTTCTGCAGCATCTGGCCGAGGCCGACCGACTGCGCATAGCCGGACGAGGTGGTGTCGTAGGCCGTCCAGGACAGATTCTTGGGCAGTTCGATCTCGGCGGCGCTGAGCGGCGCCGCGAATGCGATGGCACTGGTGGCGACCAATGCGGCAAGAGCTTTTTGCTGTGCTTTGAGCATCTGCATGTCTCCTCGGAAGGAATTTTCGGGTGGCGGCCTCAGCCGGCGCTGCAGGCCAGTGTAGTAGAGTTGACCAGCATCACAAAATGACGAGCCCGACCATGAAGCGAGCCTATCTGACCGCTTTCGGCGATCCCGCCGATGTCGTCGAGATCCGTGACGATCCCGAGCCGAGTGAGCCTACGGGAGAGCAGGTGCTCGTCGATGTCCTCGCGGCAGCCATCAATCCCGCCGAATTGCTGCTGATTCAGGGGCGATATGCCAGCCGTCCCGCGTTGCCGGTGCCGCTTGGCATCGAGGGCGCGGGGCGCGTGCGCGCGGTCGGGCCCGAGGTTCTCGGCCTGCATGAGGGCGATCTCGTGATGTGCCTCGGGCGTCAGAACTGGTCCGAGCGCCTGCTGGTCGAGGCCCGCGATCTGGTCCGTCTGCCGCCGGCGATCGATCCCCTGCAGGCGGCGATGCTCAAGGTGAATCCTGCGACGGCGCTGATGATGCTGCGCGACATCACGCCGCTGCGAGCCGGCGACTGGGTGGTCCAGAACGCGGCGAATTCGGGCGTCGGACGTAATCTGATCCGGTTGGCCGCGTCGATGCCCGTCAAGACCGTCAACATCGTTCGGCGCGAGTCTTTGATCGAAGAGCTCGAACGCGAAGGTGCCGACGCGGTCGTGCTCGATGGCCCTGATCTGAGCGCGCGCGTGCGCGCGGCCGTCGATGGCCCCATCCGCCTCGGTATCGATGCCATCGGCGGCGAAGCCACGGCGATGATCGGCGATTGTCTGGCCGACGAGAGCGTGATCGCGAACTACGGCCTGCTCAGCGGCAAACCCTGTCAGCTGGGCACGGAGCACCTGATCTTTCGCTCTATCGTGCTGCGCGGGTTCTGGCTGTCCAAGGAGCTGTCCGCCATGAACCGGGCAGCCGTCGATGCCCTTTATGGCGACCTCGCCGATCAGGTCGTGGCCGGCATTCTGCATGTTCCTGTGCAGGCGACCTATGGTCTCGACGATATCGGTGCTGCGCTGGGGCACGCGTTGCGCGAGGGGCGCGATGGCAAGATCCTGATCACGCCATCGGAGCGCTGAGCCCGGTCGCGCGATCCGAGCCCGGTCGCGCCATCCGAGCCCGGTCGCGCCATCCACGCCCAGGCCTTGCGTCGGCCGCCGGGCTCGCACGAGTCAGCGCCGCACGCTGAGGTCCTGCGCCAGGTACTGCTGACGATAGGTCTCGAAGTCGATCGCGTCTTCTTGCTCGATGCGGCGCTGCTCGTCCCATGACGACGCGACCGCACGCCGATGGTCGGCGAGGTCGCCGGGCGCGAGCTCGCTGGCGAGCAGTGCCTGCCGGTGCGCACGGGCGTGGGTCATCGCGAACTTCTGATAGCTGTTTTCGAAGTCCTGTGCCATTGCGGTGAGAACCCGCGCGGACGGCGTGAGCGCGGGCAATGTCAAACATGCGAGGCCGTGCTCGAGTGCAGAACGGTGGTCGTCGCCACCCTGCGCTGCGTCGAGAGCGGCCGCGATCGGCGCACACTCGCGCAGGATCTCTTCGCCCCAGGCGACGAGGCCGACCTCGAGACCATTGGCGCGAGTCAGCCGCAGACCCGGCTCGCGGCCTCTTTCGGCGGCCAGCAGCTGGTTCGTGGCATCGATGGCGATGGTGGCCGGCGAGTCTGGCGGGCTGTCGGCGAGCAGGCAATGCAGCAGGAAAACATCGATCAGGTGGGCGGTGGTCTTGGCGATGCCGATCGGGGCGAAAGGATCGATGTCCAGGCAGCGTACTTCGACGTACTCGACACCGCGCTCGTCGAGCGCGTGCAGCGGGCGCTCGCCTGACTGAATGCGTCGCTTTGGCCTGATCGTGCCGTAGAACTCGTTCTCTATCTGCAGCAGGCTCGTCGACAACTGACGATAGTCGTCGCCGTCGCGCACGCCGATGTCCACATAGGGTGGCCAGGGGCGCGTCATGGCCTGTGTCAGGGAACGCGCGTATCCGGCAAGGTCATTGAAGCTGACCGCCAGCGCGCTTTGCGCATCGCTCTGATAGCCCAGCGGACCCATCCGCATCGAGGTGCCGTAGGGCAGGTACATGGACCCGGCGCCAATGGGCTGCAGACGGTGTGTGCGGCCGGCGACGAACGAGCCGCAAACCGCGGGCGAGGCGCCGAACAAGTACAGCAATAACCAGGAATGACGCCGGAAGTTGCGAATCAGCGAGAAATATCCGGCATCGCGATAGTCGCGCATGGCGCCCGTGTCGCCGTCGCGAGCCTGCAGGGCCGCCCAAGCCGAATCGGGCAGCGAAAAGTTGTAGTGCACGCCGGAGATCGTCTGCATCCGCCGCCCGTAGCGGTGCGCCAGGCCGATACGGTAGATCGTCTTCAGGCGGCCGATGTTCGAGCTGCCGTACTGGCCGATGGGGATCTCGTCGTCCGCGGGCAGCCGGCAAGGCATGCTGGTCGCCCATAGCAATTCGTCGTCGATGTGACGCACGACGAGCTCGTGGATGCGCGTCAGTTCGGCGAGGCAGTCGTCGATGCGAGCGTGAACACCGGTCACCATCTCGACCTGCGCCTCGCAGAAATCGGTGGTGATATGTGGATGGGTGAGCGCCGAGCCCAACTCGGCAGGATGGCCGTGGTGCGACAGGTGCCCCTGACCGTCCACGCGCAGGCACTCACGCTCGATGCCGTGGGCGAGCGCGCGCAATGGCTCTCCGGCCACGGCCTCGAGCCGCGATTCGATCCGATCCACAGTAGTTTCCGAGAGAGGCCCAACCGAGTTCCGGCGTGGGCGATTGCCGGGAGCGAACGAGGGAGCACCTTAGCCCCCTCGTTCGCATCGCTCGCGATGATAGCCGCTCCCGAGGCCCCGCCGGCCGGCCGCCCCGGTGTGGTCCGCGTCAGTCCGTCCGGCCGCCGCGCGCCCCGGTCACCAGATAGGTCATGCCCGGAATCATGGGCTCGGCAGCGATGCCCTCGAAGCCCGCGACGCTCATCTGTTGCCGTGCCCAGGCGGTGTCCACCGATTTCGCGCGCGGATTGAATGCCGTGTGCTGGAATTGCCAGAGCGCCGCCAGTTTCGGCCCGTCACGGGTGGGCTCGACCATGAAGTCGTGTACCAGCAGACGGCCGCCCGGGCGCAGACAGGCGTGCGCCCGGCGCACCAGGTCAGCGAGCGCCTCGCCCGGCACGCTTGAAAATATGTAGGACATCAGCACGACATCCTGTCCGCCCGGCCACTCGGTGTCGAGCAGATCTCCGTGGAGGTAGCGGATGCGCTCGGACAGACCTGCCTTGGCGACGTAGGCCTCACCGAGCCTGGCGACGTTTGGAAAATCGATCACGGTGGCGCTCAGATGCCCGAACGTTTGGCACAGCGTGATCGCGAACGCGCCGGTGCCACCACCGACGTCGAGAAGCTGGCGAGCGCCACTCAGGTCGACACCTCGTGCGAGCGTGCGCGCCGGGCCCAGCGAGCCCGCGTGTTGAGAATCCGAATAGAGCTTGGCCGCCGCCGGGTCGGACATCCAGTCGGCATATGAAGCGATCGCGTCGTCGGGGAGGGTATCGGCCATCGCCTGGTCGACCTGATCGAGCAGACCGTACATCTGCCGATCGACCTGCTGGCTCAGATAGTCGCTGAAGTCGTACTTCGCGCCCTTGACCAGGAACGACTGCGCGGCGGGCGAATTGTGGTAGCGGCCATTTTCGCTAGCGACCAGGCGCAGCGTCGTGAGCGCCGTCAGCAGTGTATTGGCTCGATCCGGGTGGAGCCCCATCGCGCTCGCGGCGTCTGCGATGGCCATCGGTCGCTCGGCCAGATGGGTGAACAGATCGAAGTGAATGGCGGTGAACAAGGCCTTCGAAGCCATGAATCCGAACGCGATGTCCGAAACCTCCTCAGCGGTCTCAAGCATTTCCAAAACGGGGGTTCCTCCTGATGGTGGTCGGTTGTGCGCATCGGCATGACGCGCTGCAACACGCTACCCCATCGCGCCGGCTCGGAACAGTTGACCGCCGCTTCGAACTGCAGTAGGCCGTTCAGTTCAGCGAGGCGGCGAGCTGGCGCCGGTAGGCGGAAACGAGCGCCTTGTCGGGACAAAACTCGAAGGCCGCGAGCATGAGTCTGCGGCCAAGTTCCTCGCGATGGCCCCGGTCGGCGCGAACCGCCTCGAGGGCCGCGGCCATGGCCGCCGGCCAGTCCGCGGCCAGCAATGCCTGTCCGGCAGCGGCGATCGCGCGGTCGGCCGGCAGATCGCTCACGGGCGCCGGCTCGGCACCCGCCGCCACCAGCAGGGCCAGCGCGGCGATGCGCTTGTCGGTGGCAGCTTGCGCGGCAATGGGTTGGAAGGCTTCTTCCACGCCGGGTGTTCCTGCGTGCAGCATTGCCCGCACCGTGTCGACCCGCAACTCGGTATTGCCGGAGTCTTGTGCGAGGGCCTGCGTCAACGATTGCGCCGCCTGTTGGTAGCGACCATCGGCGAGTGCGGCAAGTCCGGCGGACACCTGATCCGCGCCAGGGCGCGGCTGGCACTTGGCGATGAAGGCCTCGACCTGCCCGAGGGGCAGCGCACCGACGAACTGGTCGACGGGACGGCCGCCGCTGAATGCCATCACGAACGGAATCGAGCGCACGCCGAACTGGGCTGACAGTTGCGGGTTCTCGTCCGAATTGATCTTGACCAGCTTGACGCGGCCGCCGGCGCGCGCCTCGGCCTGTTCGAGCACGGGCCCGAGCATTCGGCACGGCCCGCACCACGGCGCCCAGAAGTCGACCAGTACCAGTTGCTGGTGCGATGCCTCGATGACTTCGTTCTGGAATTGGGATTGATCGATCTCGATCATCGGTGTCATCCTCGCCAATCGGGTTGGTCGCGATCCAGCAGTCGCTTGATGGATTCGAAGTGCAGATCGCTCTGCTGGCGCTCACCGGCGATCTGCTCGGCCACCTGGGCGCAGGTGGCGGGCGGAATGTGGCGCAACGGCCGTCCGTTGCTAGCCTGCGTGGCCAAGACCTGATGCATGGCCGCGCGCTCGAGGTAGTACAGGTCATCGAACGCCCAGGCTATCGACGCACCGACCACCATCACGCCGTGGCTGGCCATCATGACGACGTCCTTGTCACCGAGCATGCTTGCGATGCGGTGACCCTCGTCGTCGTCGAGCGCGACACCGCCATAGTTGTTGTCGTAGGCGACCCGGTCCCAAAAGCGCAGGGTATTCTGGTTGCACCACAGCAGCTCGCCGCCATAGACCAACGTGAGCGCGGTCGCGTAAGGCATGTGGGTATGTAGCACGCACTTGGCGCGCGCGTGTTCGCGGTGCACCCAGCTGTGGATGAAGAATGCGGTCGGTTCGACCTCGTAGCGCCCCTCGATGACATTGGCCTGACCGTCGATCAGGATCATGTCCGACACCTTGACCTCCGCCCAGTGCAGCCCCTGCGGATTGATCAGGTAGCGGTCGGGCGCGACCTCGACGCTGAAGTGGTTGCAGACACCCTCGTTCAGGCCGAGATGGGCGGCCCAGCGCAGTGCCGCGGTCAGATCGGTGCGTTGCTCGGTGTATTGCATGGTCGGGCTCGTCTGGTGGAATCTTCAAAAAAACCGGATGCGGGTCATGTAGTCGCCGGGGGCCGGTCAACGCATCGTGGGCAGCGCGACTATCTCGAGCTTGGCGCGCACGACGCCATCGCCGAGCATGTTCAAGCGCCGGGCCGCCTCCGCCGAGACATCGGCGATTCGGGTCTTGATGGACGGGCCGCGGTCGTTGATACGCAAAGTCACAGAGCGCTGATTGTCCAGATTGGTGACCCGAACGCGGGCGCCGAAGGGCCATTGGCGATGGGCCATCGTCAGCGCGCGCGGGTCGAAAGGCTCGCCGTTGGCCGTGGGCCGGCCCGCGAAGCGCTCGCCGTAGTAGGAAACCCAGCCGATCTCGGTCTGGCCCACGGACGGATCAGCATCGCTCGATGGTGGTGCCGCACAGGCATTGGCCAAAGACGCCAGGCCAATCAGCGCCGTGACGGCGATGGTTCGATGGCGGCGGCAATGCAGCGGCTCGAGCATGTCCGTTATCGCCCCGCCGGTGCGCGGGGACTGCAATCGGGGAGGAAAACCAGGCGAATCTCCGGACATTATCGCTCATTCGTCGACGTGGTCGGCCACTGCCCGGGTCAGGCGCCAGTTGCCACCGGCCATCGAGCCGGTCTCAGCGGTGGTCGAGATTCTTCGCGCATTCGGCACCGAGCAGAAAGACCATCGCATTGATGTAGATCCAGATCAGGAAGACGGCCAGGGCCCCGGCCGCGCCGAAGGCCGAAGCCGTGCCGACCGTGGTCACGTACCAACTGATCAGGCGCTTGCCGGCGCCGAACAGCAGTGCCGTGATCAGTGCCCCCCAGAACGAGGCGCGCGAACTCGGCGGCCGGTCAGGGAAGAACCGATAGCAGATGAAAACCAGCAACCAGAGTACGGCGAATGCGAAGCCGGTATTGGTCCAGCCCGCGAGATCGATCCAGTCCGGCATGTGTTCGCCGATCGCGCCCACGGCGGTACCGGCGACCGCGGTCGCGAACAGCGAAGCGCCGAGCAAGACGGAAAGCAGCAGCACCATGGCGAACGACTTGAATCGTGCGATCAGGATACCGATCCACAGATCGCGAGCGCGTTCGTGGTCGATGCGCCCGAATACATGGTCCAGTGCGCCTTTCATGGACATGATCACCGCGGTCGCGCCGATGACCATCGCCGCCGTGGCCAGGGCCGCCGCGATGCCGCGTGGTTGGTTCAGGGTGACGCGGCCGATCATGCCGGCGACCGCCTCGGCCACGGCCGGGCCCAGTTGCACGTCGATCTGAGCGAGCACATAGTCGCGGGCCTGAGCCCCGTCCAGGATCTGCGCCATCAGTGTGAGCACCATCACGACCAGGGGCGCCATCGAGAATGCGGCATAGAACGACAGGGCGGCCGCGAACTGGGTGGCCCGGTCGATGATGAAATCGGTGATCGTGCCGTGCAGGAAGACGATGACTCTGCGCATCAATTCAAACACCGCGATACGAAACGGCTGCTCGGCCCGGCTCGCGCCGAATGACGGATAATCACAGGTTTATCTCGAGCAACGAGGAATCGGGTTCAATATGGCGCAGTATGTATACACGATGAATCGGGTCGGCAAGATCGTGCCGCCGAAGCGTCAGATTCTCAAAGACATCTCGTTGTCGTTCTTCCCGGGGGCCAAGATCGGGGTGCTCGGTCTGAATGGCGCGGGAAAGTCCACCTTGCTGCGCATCATGGCGGGTGTCGACAAGGATATCGAGGGCGAGGCCCGGCCGATGCAGGACGATCTGCGTATCGGCTATCTCTCGCAGGAGCCCGAACTCGATGCCGAGCAGACCGTTCGCGAGGCCGTCGAGTCCGGCATGGGGGAGGTCATGCAGGCCAAGGCACGGCTGGACGAGATTTATGCCGCCTATGCCGAGCCCGATGCCGATTTCGATGCATTGGCGGCCGAACAGGCCAAGTACGAGGCGATTCTCGCCGCCAGCGGCAACGAGGGCGAGCATCAACTCGAGATCGCGGCCGAGGCGCTGCGCTTGCCGCCGTGGGACGCCAAGGTCGGCCCGCTGTCGGGTGGTGAGAAACGGCGGGTTGCTTTGTGTCGCCTGCTGGTGTCCCGGCCAGACATGCTCCTGCTCGACGAGCCGACCAATCACCTGGACGCCGAGAGCGTCGAGTGGCTCGAGCAGTTCCTCACGCGATTCCCGGGCACCGTCGTGGCGGTCACACACGACCGCTATTTCCTCGACAACGCCGCCGAGTGGATTCTCGAGCTCGATCGTGGTCAGGGCATTCCCTGGAAGGGCAATTACAGCAGTTGGCTCGACCAGAAGGAAACCCGTCTCAAGCAGGAGGAGGCGTCCGAATCCGCCCGTCAGAAGGCGATCAAGAAAGAGCTCGAATGGGTGCGTCAGAATCCGCGCGGGCGGCAGGCAAAGAGCAAGGCCCGTCTGCAGCGCTTCGAGGAGCTGAGTTCCTACGATTACCAGAAGCGCAACGAGACCCAGGAGATCTTCATTCCGGTGGCCGAGCGCCTGGGCGATTCCGTGATCGAGTTCAAGGGCGTCAGCAAACGCTTTGGCGATCGCCTGCTGATCGACGATCTGAGCTTCATCGTTCCGGCCGGTGCGATCGTCGGCATCATCGGTCCGAACGGCGCGGGCAAGTCGACGCTGTTTCGGATGATCACCGGTGCACAGCAACCCGATTCCGGCGAGATCAAGATCGGGTCGACCGTGCAACTCGCCTATGTCGACCAGTCGCGCGAGTCCCTCGAGGGTAAGCACACTGCCTGGGAGGAAATCTCGGGGGGGCAGGACATCCTCACGGTCGGCCGCTTCGAAATGCCCTCACGCGCCTACCTGGGTCGTTTCAATTTCAAGGGGCAGGACCAGCAAAAGCACGTTGGCAGCCTCTCCGGTGGAGAGCGCGGCCGATTGCACCTCGCCAAGACCTTGCTCCAGGGCGGCAATGTCCTGTTGCTCGACGAGCCTTCGAACGACCTCGACGTCGAAACGCTGCGGGCCCTCGAAGACGCGTTGCTGGAGTTCGCGGGCTCGGTGCTCGTCATCTCGCACGATCGCTGGTTCCTCGACCGGATCGCCACGCACATCCTGGCCGCCGAGGGCGACTCGAGCTGGACGTTCTTCCAGGGCAACTTCCGCGAATACGAGGACGACAAGCTCGCGCGCCTGGGCGAGGACGGCGCGCGCCCGACCCGGCTGCGCTATCGACCGCTGTCGAAGTGATGCACGCTGTGGCAGGCTTTTCAGTGCCTGCCGCAGGCGCCTGGATTCAATCGCCGTCGGTGGCGATGAACTTCAGTGCCGCGCCGTTGTTGCAGTAGCGCAGCCCGGTGGGCGCGGGCCCGTCTTTGAACACGTGGCCGTGGTGGCCGCCGCAGCGCCGGCAGTGATATTCGGTGCGCGGCAGTATCAGTTTGAAATCGCGTTCGGTTTCGAAGACGTCGGGAATGGTCGTAAAGAAGCTCGGCCAGCCGGTGCCGCTGTCGAATTTCATTTCCGAACTGAACAACGGCAGCCCGCATCCGGCACAGACGAACACGCCGCGCCTGTGTTCGTCGTTGAGCAGGCTCGTGCCGGCGGGTTCGGTGCCGTGCTCGCGCAGGACGCGATAGGACTGCGAGTCCAGCATCTGCTGCCACTCTGCCTTGCTTCGTTCGATGCGCTCCGAGGGCGCAGGGGCGCTCTCGGCCTCGGGCATGAGTTCGCGCCAGCGGTCCTGAATGTCGCGAATCGAGTCGTTCATTGGTGCGCTCCGTGTCGGATCTGAGCTCGTTGGATCGGGTCGGGCCGCCAGCCGACGGCTTACATCACCGCGCCGACGAACCAGGGGATGAACTCGTGGCTACCCACGCCGAGTTCTTCGCTGAGCGACTTCTCGTTCGAGGCCAGGCTCAACCAGCGCTGGAAGATCTGTTCCCCTTTTTGTCGGACCGTGGACGCGCCATCCACGATATCGCCGCAATTGATGTCCATGTCCTCGGACAGGCGTTCGTACATCGGCGTGTTGGTGGCGAGCTTGAGGCTGGGCACTGGCTTGCAGCCGTAGACCGAGCCGCGGCCGGTGGTGAAGGTGATCAGGTTCGCGCCGCCGGCCACCTGGCCGGTGATCGAGCAGGGGTCGTAGCCCGGGGTGTCCATGAACACGAAACCGCGCGCGGTGACCGGCTCGGCGTATTCGTAGACCCCGACGAGATTGGTCGTACCGCCCTTGGCGACGGCACCGAGCGATTTCTCGAGAATGGTGGTCAGGCCGCCGGCCTTGTTGCCTGGCGACGGATTGTTGTCGAGGCTGCCGTCGTTGCGCGACGTGTAGTTCTCCCACCAGTGAATGCGTTCGATCAGCTTGTTGGCGACGTCCTCGCTGACCGCGCGACGGGTCAGCAGATGCTCGGCGCCATAGATCTCGGGGGTTTCCGACAGGATCGCCGTGCCACCGTGTGACACCAGGATGTCGACCGCGGCACCGAGCGCCGGATTGGCCGTGATGCCCGAATAGCCGTCCGAGCCGCCGCACTGCAGCGCGACCACGAGCTCGCTCGCGGGCACGGGTTCGCGTTGCACGTCGTTGGCCTTCGGCAGCATGCCGTCGATGGCCTTGATTGCGGCTTCGATCGTCTTGCGGGTGCCACCGGAGGTCTGGATCACCAAGGGTTTGAGGGCGCTGCTTTCGCCCAGCCCCTGGGCCGCAAACAGGTTGTCCAGCTGATTTGCCTCGCAGCCCAGCCCGATCAGCACCACCCCGGCAAAGTTCGGATGCCTTGCGAAGCCGGCCAGCGTGCGGCGCAGCATGTCCATGCCCTGACCCTCGCTGGCCATGCCGCAGCCGACGCTGTGGGTCAGTGGAACGACACCGTCGATGTACGGCCACTGCATCAGCCGCTCGGGCGTGTAATGCGCCGCGACCGCCTGGGCGACCGTTGCCGAGCAGTTCACCATCGAGATCACGCCGATGTAGTTGCGCGTGGCCACGCGTCCGTCGGGGCGGCGGATGCCCATGAACGTGGCCGGCTCGGTCGCCTTGGGCTGGTCGCGCACATCGGCGCCGATCGCATAATCGCGTTCGTAGTTTTCGAATGCCAGGTTGTGGCTGTGCACGTGGTCGCCCGGTTCGATGGCGGCCGTGGCAAAGCCGATGATCTGGTTGTAGCGCCGCACCGGAGCGCCGATGGCGAGCGCGCGGACAGCGATCTTGTGGCCTGCCGGGATCGCCTGGCGGCAGACGGTCTCTTCGTCGCCGAAACGGGCGCCTTCCTTCAACGGACGGGTCGCGATCATGACGTCGTCGTTCGGATCGAGCAGCAGGGCAGGTTTGCGGATGACTTGAACGACGGACATGACTGAGACTCGGTTGAATCGGAGTGGAATGTGCCCGTCGCAACCACGACGGGCCCGCCAACGACCCGATCAGCATCCTTGCGCCGATCGGGCTAAAGTGCGCAGATTATCCCGCCGAAACGGTCGGCGGTGTCGAAACGGGCGCGCTCCGGGCCCGCTGCGACCGGAGGATCCTGAAAAATGGTCTCATCAAAGCTGCGTGTTGCGATTCTCGATGATTTCGAGGGCTGGCTGGCGGGCCACCCGGCAATCAGAGCCCTGCACGATCAGGTCGAGCTGACGGTGTTTCGCGAGCCGCTGCGCGCGGATGCGGCCGCGCGGCTGGCGCCGTTCGACGGTGTGTGCCTGGTTCGCGAGCGCACGCCGTTTCCGGCTTCCTTGATCGAATCCCTGCCCGGCTTGCGCTATCTCGCGTTCACGGGTGCCCGCAATCCCAGTTGCGATCAGCAGGCGGCAGCGGCGCGCGGCATTCCGGTGTCGAACACAGCCGGCGGACCGAGCAAGCAATCGACCGCGGAGCTCGCCTGGGCGCTGGCGTTGGCGGCGGAGAAACGTCTGGTGGCTGCCGATGGCGGCGCCCGGGCCGGCCATTGGCGATCCGATTCGCAAGGGCGGCCGTATTCGCTGCCTGGCATGCTCGAGGGCAAGACCCTGGGCCTGCTCGGCCTGGGCGAAATCGGCCGGATCGTGGCGGGATTCGGGCGTGCATTCGGCATGCGGGTGATCGCGTGGAGCCCGAATCTGACCGAGGAGCGCGCCAAGGCCGGTGGCGCGGAGCCGGTCGCGCCCGAATCCCTGTTCGCTCAGGCCGACGTTCTGTCGATTCACCTGGTGCTCGCAGCGAGCACGCGGGGCATCGTCGGGGCAGCCGAGTTGGCAGCCATGAAGCCGGGCTCCGTCCTCGTCAACACGTCGCGGGCGGGCCTGATCGACATGGCCGCTCTGCTTGCCGCCCTCCGCCAGGGCCGGCCAGGCTACGCGGGCCTGGATGTCTTCGAGAACGAGCCTCTGGCGGTCGACGAGCCCGTGCTGGCCGCGCCGAATCTGACCCTCGCTCCTCATCTGGGCTACGTCAACGACCGTGTTTTCGAGGTTTTCGCCGCCGGTCTCGCCGAGGTCATCGCATCGTGGGCCCGCGGACAGCCGGTCCGGGTCGTCAACGGGGTCGAAGTCCAGGCTTGAGCTCGCCGCCGCGCGAAACCGCCTTTCACCGCGCAAACTCCCCGGGAGGCGCCCGGTCCCAGGGATGCACCCATTGACGCGTCTCCCTAGGGATGCAGTTCGAAGGCGACCAGAAAGCGCGACACCATGTTGTATGCGGCCACCACGCCGACGAATTCGACCAATCCTTGTTCGCCGAGCTGTCGGTGGCAGGCCTTGAAGGCGTCGTCCGAGACCTGTACGTCGCGCGTCATCTCGAGCGCCAGCCGGATCGCCGCGCGCTCGAGTTCGTCGAACACCGCCGGGTCGCGCCAGGCGGCATCCGGGTCGGCCACGGCCGCGATCTGCGCCTCGGTCGCCCCGGCCTCGCGCCACAGTGGCGCATGCTGGGCGAATTCGTAGTCCGCGCGGTTGACCTTCGCAACCACGCACATCGCCAGCTCACGGAGCTTGCGCTCCACGCTCAGCTTGGTCCGTACGTTGCCGAGCATATGGTTCCACCCCTCGGTCAGGGGCGGGCTGTACAGCAACAGGCGGTCGAGTTCGAGCAGGTGGCCGCCGCGGCGGGCGCGAACCTGCGCGACCAGGTCGGCGGGGTCGGCGAGGTCAAGCGGTAGTAGTGGAATGCGGGGTCCGGCGGCGTTCGCGTGTCCGGGACCAGGCTGGTTTCCGGGCCTCGAACCTTGCCCCGGTGCCTCGGCAACACCGTCGCGACCGGCGCCGAAGTGGCGACGCAAGCCCGGTCTGGCCGGCCCTTCGGGCAACGACTGCGCGGCGTGCATGGCCTCGGCCGGCCAGGCCGGCGCTGCACCGGCCGGCCCGGCGTCGGCGCGACTTTGCAGGTAGGCGCGGGCCATGTCGGTGGCATCGTCACCCCAGAAGACCTGGTCGTCAACTACCAGGGTCGGCACGCCGAATACGCCGGCCGCGACCGCGCGCTCGCCGTTGCTGCGCAGAGCCGCTTTGACGGCGGGTGCGCCGATGTCCGATGGCGCGAGTCCGAGCTCGGCCATCAGGGCGGCCAGAGCATCGCCATCGTCGGGATCCCGGCCCTCGGCCCAGACGAAGCGAAACAGCCTCCGTACGACCTCGGGCCGGTTGCCGAGCGCCTGACTGGCACGCAGCAGCGGCAGCGGATTGAACGGATGGCGCGGCGGCAGCGTCAGCGCAATGTCGTCGCATGCCGCCCGCCAGATGATCTGGCGAAACGTTGCCAGGCGCTTGGGTGCGACCTCGGCCGGACCCAGATTGCCCCAGTGATCGAGCAGGCCTGCAAACAGCAACGGGACGGGAACGACCTGATCGAGCATACCCGTTCGTTGCATCCGCTCGCATTGCAGA
Organism: Burkholderiaceae bacterium; assembly: GCA_041396685.1. GTDB lineage: Bacteria > Pseudomonadota > Gammaproteobacteria > Burkholderiales > Burkholderiaceae_E > JAUIAI01. The sequence continues at coordinate 20,922 of JAWKYD010000030.1, read as the reverse complement.
TAGGCGTAAGGCGAAATGAAGTCAAAATACCAATCCACGAGCTGTCTTCCTCTTCCAATGAGTTGCTGGCATCCCGACGCGCTCGTCCTCGTGCGCTCGCCGGAGGGCCGGACCCGACACGGCCGATGAAACGGATGCTATCGCTGATTGTGCGACTGACGCTGCGCGACTGGCGCGGCGGTGAATTGAGCCTGCTGCTGGCTGCGCTGATGATCGCGGTTGCGTCGCTCGCGACCGTCGGTTTCTTCATCGACCGTCTAAAGGGGGCGCTGGTCGGTGAGGCCGCCCAGTTGCTGGGCGGCGATCTGGTCGTGCGCAGTTCGCGCGAGCTTCCGGACGATTGGCGGGCCGAGGCGCAGCGGCGTGGTCTGCGGGTGGCCACGACGGTGTCGTTCCCGAGCATGGTGTCGGCCGGCGGAGCGCCGCGTCTGGCATCGGTCAAGGCCTTCAGTCCCGGTTATCCGCTACGTGGCAACCTGCAGGTGTTCGCGCCCGGTGGTGGCGGCGCGACCCATAGCGCCTCGCTGCCCGAGCCCGGACAGGTCTGGGCTGATCCTCAATTGATGGACGCGCTTGGCGCCGAGATCGGCGATTCGCTCGCGCTGGGCAGCGCCAGCGTCAGGCTGACCGCCCGTATCGCGCTGGAGCCCGATCGTGGTGGTGGCTTCGTCAATCTCGCGCCGCGCATTCTCGTGCCCATGGCCACGCTTCAGACCAGCGGCTTGCTGCAACCGAGCTCGCGGGTCACGTGGCGCCTGTTGGTAGCCGGCAACCGGGCCCCGATCGATGCGTTCGAAGCTTGGTTGCGCGCGCGCCTCGAGACCGGGCAACGTCTGGAAACGGTCGAAGACGGCAGACCCGAGATGCGCGCCACACTGGATCGTGCGAATCAGTTCTTGTCCCTGGTGGCGCTGTTGTCGGCCATGATCGCCGCCGTTGCGGTCACGCTGGCCGCCCGCCGCTTCGCCGACCGTCACCTCGATGCCTGCGCGATCTACAAGGTGCTCGGCGTCACCCAGGCTCGGCTCTGGCGGCTGTTGCTCGGGCAGTTGGCCTTGATCGCCGTGCTGGCGGGTGTGCTCGGAGCCGTGCTCGGCTACGGCTTGCATTGGGTGCTGGCCTGGGCCATCGCGCCGCTGCTCGGCGGCGAGTTGCCGGCGCCCGGATGGTTTCCCGCCGTACAGGCGATGCTGGCGTCGGCGGTTCTGCTGTTCGGGTTCGGTGCCTGGCCGTTCGTGCAGTTGGCCAACGTGCCGCCGCTACGGGTACTGCGCCGCGACTTGGGCGGGTCACCGCCGTCGGTGCGAATCGGCCTGTTGCTGGCAGTACTTGCGTTCGGGTCGTTGCTCTACGCATTCAGCGGCGAGCGGCGTCTGGCGCTGCTGGCCTTGTCGGGTTTCGGCCTCGGCATAGCCGTGTTCTGGGCCTTGGGGTGGCTGTTGATGCGTGCCGTGGTCGGTGCGCGCGGCATGCCCTTCGTTGCCAACCGGCCGGCCCTGCGGGTCGCCATGGCGAGCTGGAGCCGCCGGCGCGGCGCCGCCATCGTGCAGACGATCGCACTCGCGGTCGGCCTGATGGCGTTGGTTCTGCTGACGGTCACGCGTACCGACTTGATCGAAGGCTGGCAGCGCGCGGTGCCGCCCGATGCGCCGAATCGCTTCGTCATCAATATTCTGCCCAGTCAGCTCGACAGGGCGCGCGCCGCGTTCGTTGCGGCCGGAATCGACGATGCCACGTTCTATCCGACCGTGCGTGGGCGGCTGGTGCGCATCAATGGCGAGGATGCCGAAAATCATGCTCGAACCGACTCGGGGGAGGTGCCGCGATCCCTGCAGCGTGAACTCAATCTGAGCTACGGCGACGACATGCCGGCACACAATGAACTCGTCGCCGGACGTTGGCCGGCGGGTCAGCCCGAAGGCGTGTCGGTCGAAGAGGGCTTGTTCGCGCGACTCGGTCTCTCGCTGGGCGACCGACTGACATTCGATGTCGGCGGCGAACCGGTACAAAGCACCGTCACCAGCGTTCGTCGGGTTGCCTGGGATTCCATGAAGATCAACTTCTTCATGATCCTGCCACCGGCTGCGCTGCGCGACATGCCGCAGTCGTGGATCACCGCGTATCACCAGCCGCCCGAAGCGCGTCTCGATCGCGATCTGGTGGCCGCAATGCCGAACCTGACGGTGTTCGACACCGGACTGATCCTGCGTCAGGTGCAGGCGATCCTCGCCCAGGTCGTCGGTGCCGTGCAGTTCCTGTTCCTGCTGACGGTCGCCGCCGGCGTGGTGGTGCTCTACGGAGCCTTGGCGACCTCGCGGGACGAACGCATCCGCGAGGCGGGCATCATGCGCGCGCTCGGGGCGTCGCGTCGCCTGTTGGGCAGTGCGCAGGTCTGGGAACTCGCCCTGACGGGCGGGCTGGCAGGCCTGCTCGCCGCGGCCGGCGCCTTGGCGGTCGGTGGCGTGCTCGCCCGTGAGGTGTTCGATTTCGAGCTGAGCACGCGTTGGAGCCTGTTGCCGATCGCGAGCGTTCTGGGCGCGGCCTTGGCCGTGATTGCCGGCTGGATGGGCCTTCGGCCGGTGCTCTCAGCTGCGCCGATGGCCACTCTGCGGGAGACGTGAACTTCTCACGGGTCGGGCGCCCGGGCGCACCTGATTCGTGTCCGGCGCCGTCACGCGCGCATCGTCGGCGCGCGATTCAGTGATTCTGTGTAGTGCGCGATGGCAGAATGCAGAGCTTGCTGGCGACCCGGTATTGGCCGCCACGTGCCTGACAATCGGCATAGGGCTCGGCCTTGACAGCCAGCGTTGGGCCGGGCTGTTGCTCGGCCATCAAGGGCTCGAGCCTCGGTTCGGCTGGCTTGATGTGCAAACCCGGCAAAATCGTGCGCGGGCGCCAGGTTGCCGCCTTGGCGGCGCCCGTGCAGCGCGAATCGGTGAACACGACGCGGCCATCGGGCATGTCGCATCGGTAGATCGTGCCGGCGCCGGCGGCCTTTTGATCCGCCAGGGCGTTGCCCGACAGAACGGCGGCGCAAATCATCGCGGCAGCTCGAATGGCGCCTCGAAAGCTGGACCTCGCGGGAGTACGCATCTGAAATTCCTCGTTTGCTGCAGGTGTCGGGCGCGCAACCGGAACCGGGATCGAAGACCGTTCATCTTGCCAGATCGCCGCCAGTCCATATGGTCGTTGCCCAGCCTCCCATTGCAGGTGACGGAGTTCACGGCGCGGCGCTCGACGTGGCCTGCACGAGGGCGATGGTCGGCGGGTCGCGCCGCCGAGTTGCTTGCACCGGTCAGTCTTCTTCGCGCGTCGGCCGACGGGCGCGAGCGCCGTGGTCCGCTCGGGCGCGCGGAGCCGGCGTCGCGCGCGCCTCGTCGGCCGGTGTGCTGGCCTGCTGCGCCGGGCGTCGGCGCGTGATGACGGGCCCTGGCATCGGTCTCGAAGGATGGTTGATCGTCGCATGCGCGTTCTCGCTGACCTGCGTCGTCTTGTTGTTGGTGGTTCTGGCGCGGCGCACGCCCGATCCCGAGCCGGGTCTGAGACTGCTGGCCGAGCAACTCGGCCGACAGGGACAGCGCCAGACCGAGATCGCGCAGGCGCTCGAGCGGGTCGCGCCAGAGGGGCGCGCGGCGCTCGCGCAGGCACTGCGCGAGCTCGATCGGTCGCTTGCCCTGCAGGGCGCGCAGGAGGCAGAGCGCCATGCCCGTCGGCTCGATGCCTTGTCGTCGAGGCTCGATCACCTGCGGGACTCGGTCGACGCCCAGCTGGACCGGCTGCGTATCGACAACGCAGACCGCCTCGAGGCAATGCGCCGGACGGTCGACGATCAGTTGCACGAGGCGCTCGAACGTCGGCTCGGTGAATCGTTTCGAAGCGTCTCGGAGCGGCTCGAGCAGGTGCAGCGCGGCCTCGGGGAAATGCAGGCCCTGGCCGGCGACGTGGGTGATCTCAAACGGGTGCTCACCAACGTCAAGACACGAGGCACGTGGGGAGAGGCGCAACTCGCAGCGATTCTCGAGCAACTGTTTGCGGCGAATCAGTACGACACTAATGCCGAGATCGTGGCGGGGTCCGGGGAACGGGTCGAATTCGCAATCCGGTTGCCCGGTGCCGCGCCGGCCGACGCCCCCATTCTGTTGCCCATCGATGCGAAATTCCCTCGCGAGGATTACGAACGATTGCTGCTCGCACAAGAGAATGCCGATCCCGCAGCGGCCGAGCGGGCAGGGCGGGCATTGGAGCAGCGGGTGCGTGGCGAGGCACGCAAGATCGCCGACAAATACCTCCGTCCACCGCTCACGACCGACTTCGCAGTGCTCTTCGTGCCCGTCGAGGGGCTGTTTGCCGAGCTCGCCCGGCGTTCGGGTCTGATCGACGAACTGCAGAGTCGGCACCGGGTGCTGCTGGCGGGCCCCACGACCATCGCGGCGATCCTGTCCAGTCTGCAGATGGGCTTGCGCACCTTGGCCGTCGAGAGACGATCGGGCGAGATCCGCAAGCTGCTGGTCGGCGTACGCAGCGAGTTCCGCTCGTTCGGCGAGACCCTGGCGCGCACTCGCGATCAGCTCGAGCGTGCGGCCGGCACCATCGGCCAGGCCGAACAACGCAGCCGAACCCTGTCCCGGCGACTGGACGAAGTCGAACTGCTCGAGCACGCATCCGACCGGGAAGCCAGGTCCCTGGCTGCGGGAGGAGATTCCGGCCAGGCCGCCTCGACGCCGTCGCAGAGCGGCACTTCGAACGATCCCGCCGGCTAGACATCATGGTCGCCAGCGGCACGAGCCTCGCGCGTCGCTGGTTCCGTATGCGGCCCGCCGCGGCAACGACAGCAGCCGGTGCTGGCAATTTCGGAAGCTCGAATGCAATTGCACCACTCGAAATAAAATGCGGCGCCGCACAATCGGCATTTCTCATCGAGGAAAACGAGATTTCACAATATACAAAAGTCCTATAAGGCATTGAAAAAACACGCATAAAAATTTTCAGAATCTGTGACAAACGACTGTTGCCTCGCAGCAAAGCCGGCTAATATTCCGCACTTTACGTCGGGCGACGTGACGCCCGCGGAACGGTTTTTCAATCTGCTTTACGGGAGCAACAATGTCGACGAGAGAGCTCGAAGCCCAGAAGCTTCAAAAAGAGTGGTCCGAGAATCCGCGCTGGCGCGGCATCAAGCGCAACTACAGCGCCGAAGATGTCGTCAAGCTGCGTGGTTCGCTGCAGATCGAGCACACGCTCGCCAAGCGTGGCTCCGAAAAGCTCTGGAAGCTCCTGCACGAAGAGCCGTTCGTCAATTCGCTGGGCGCCCTGACCGGCAACCAGGCCATGCAGCAGGTCAAGGCCGGCCTCAAGGCCATCTACCTGTCGGGCTGGCAGGTCGCGGGTGACGCCAATCTGGCCGGCGAGATGTACCCTGATCAATCGCTGTATCCGGCCAACTCCGTGCCGCAGGTCGTGCGCCGCATCAACAACACGCTGACCCGCTGCGACCAGATCCAGTGGCTCGAGGGCGTCGGCCCCGGCGATGAAAAGTTCGTCGACTACTTTGCGCCGATCGTGGCCGATGCCGAAGCGGGTTTCGGCGGCGTTCTGAACGCCTTCGAGCTGATGAAGGCCATGATCGAGGCCGGCGCCTCCGGCGTGCATTTCGAAGATCAGCTCGCTTCGGTCAAGAAGTGCGGTCACATGGGTGGCAAGGTGCTCGTACCCAGCAAGGAGCAGGTCGCCAAGCTGAGCGCTGCCCGCCTGGCTGCCGATGTCATGGGCGTGCCGACCATCCTGCTGGCCCGCACCGATGCCGAGGCCGCCGATCTGCTCACCTCCGACGTCGACGACCACGACAAGCCCTTCCTCACGGGCGAACGTACGGTCGAGGGCTTCTATCGCACCCGCAACGGCATCGATCAGGCGATCTCGCGCGGTCTGGCCTACGCGCCGTATGCCGACCTGATCTGGTGCGAGACCGGCACACCCGATCTCGGTTTCGCGCGCAAGTTCGCCGAGGCCATCCACAAGCAGTTCCCGGGCAAGATGCTGTCCTACAACTGCTCGCCGTCGTTCAACTGGAAGAAGAACATCGATGAGGCCACCATTGCCAAGTTTCAGCGCGAGCTGGGCGCGATGGGCTACAAGTTCCAATTCATCACCTTGGCCGGCTTCCACGCCCTGAACTACGGCATGTTCGATCTGGCTTACGGTTACGCCCGCAACCAGATGACCGCGTTCGTCGAGCTGCAGGAGAAGGAATTTGCGTCCGCCGAGCGTGGCTTCACCGCCGTCAAGCATCAGCGCGAGGTCGGTACGGGTTACTTCGATGCCGTGACCACCACGATCGAGCGCGAAGCCTCGACTGCGGCACTCAAGGGCTCGACCGAGGAAGCCCAGTTCTACGCCGAAGGCAAGAAGGCGGCCTGACCGCTGACTGCGATCAGGGTGCAACGGCCGGTGCGCTGCACCGGCCGTTTTTCCTCGGGGCACCTCAATAGCGGCGGCCGGCTTGCGATGCCGGTCGGTTAGAATCCCCACACCGGCGCGCCCGGGCGCCAAAGTCGCTCGGCGCGACCGAAATATCCAAATGGAGGATCAGACATGTCGTATATGAAGCGTGCCATCGGCACCGCGCTGGTGGCTGGTGTGGCCGCCGGTTTCGCCGTCACGGCGCAGGCCAAGACCGAGCTGGTGATCTCGAGCTGGGCGTCGCCCGCCCACGGCATGAACGCTCTCATGTGGCCACAGTTCATCGAGATGATCGAGAAAGCGACCGAGGGCCGCGTCACCGCCACCATCAAGTACAACATCGGTTCGCCACCCGCGCAGCTGGACATGGTCCAGGACGGCGCGGCCGACTTCAGCTGGATCTTCAACGGCTATACGCCCGGTCGTTTCGTCACGACCAAGCTGGTCGAGTTGCCTGGCTACACCGGCAGCGCCGAAGCGGCGTCGGTTGCCTATTGGCGCACCTACAACAAGTATCTGGCCAAGGCCGACGAGCATCGCGGCGTCAAGGTCGTCTCGCTGATGACTCATGGCCCGGGTGTGCTGCATTCGGTCGACTACGTCAATTCGATCGCCCAGATCAAGGGCATGAAGCTGCGCCTCGGCGGCGGCGTGTCCGCCGACGTCGGCGCGGCGCTGGGCGCCACCGGCATCCAGGTGCCGGCGCCAAAGGTATATGAGACGCTCGCCTCGCATGCGGCCGATGGCGTCATGATTCCCTACGAGGGCAAGAAGTCTTTCAAATTGAACGAGGTGGCGCCGCACACCTTCGAGATGCCTGGCGGCTTCTACCGGGGTGCGTTTGCGATCATCATGAACCAGGATCGCTTCAAGTCGCTGTCGAAGAAGGATCAGGCGGCGCTGGGTTCGCCGGCCTTTGGTGAGGCGGTCGCTAAGATGGCCGGTGCCGTCTGGGATCAGATCGACGCTGCCGGCCGCAAGACCGGTGCCGAGACCAAGGGCAACACGTCGACCATGGCCTCGGCTGCCGATGTCGCCGCCTATGCCGAACTGACCGCGCCGATCATCAAGCAGGTCGTTGCCGAGGTCACCAAGGCCGGTGTCGATGGTCAGGCCGCCTTCGACATGATCAAGGCCGAGATGAAGTCGTACAAGTAAGCGTCGCCGGCGGGCCGCCGCCCGAGCGAGCGGCCTCGCAGGCAACCCCGCGGTCCGTGGCCAAACCGGCCCGGGCCGCGGTCGTTTTACCGTTCACGAGTCGGTTGGACGGCACAAGCCGGCTGTCGAACCAGCCGGCAAGGGGAAGTCGATGTCGAATTCCAAATGGTCGCTCTTCGAGAAGCTGCCGATCTGGCTGGCCGCGGTCGCGCTGTTCGCGATGATGGTCATGACCTTTCTCGACGTCATCCTTCGGTCGGTGATCAACAACCCTATCGAGGCCGCCACCGAACTGACGCGACTGTTCATGGCCATCATCGTGTTCGCGTGCCTGCCGATGGTCAGTTGGCGCAACGGGCACATCGTCGTCGACCTCTTCGATCGGTTCTTCGGTGAGAAGGGCGCACGCCTGCGCGACGCGCTCATCGACATGATCTGCGGGCTGCTGCTGATGCTGCCTGGCTGGCGCGTGATCGAACTCGCCGAGCGATCGCGCTCGTATGGCGATCTGACCGAATACCTCGCCATTCCCCAGTTCTACATCGGCTGGTTCATTGGCATCAGCGTGCTGCTGACCGCGGTCGTGCTGGTCGTGCGCGCGGTGGCGCGATATGCACGGCCGCAATGGGTGCCCCCCACCACGAGCGCCTGATCCCTTACGGAGGCCCCCCATGACGGGTGCATTGATCGGTTTTGCTGCCGTGCTGGTGCTCGTGTTCCTGCGCATGCCGATCGCGTTCGCGATGGGCATCGTCGGTGTCATCGGCTACAGCTTCGAAACCAACTACAAGGCCTCGATCTCGATGGCCGGGCGACTGATCATCGATACGGCGCAGGACTACGGCTTGTCGGTCGTGCCGCTGTTCATTCTGATGGGTCTGTTCGCGAACCGTGGTGGTCTGTCACGCGAACTCTACCGTGCCTCTTACGTGTTTCTCGGCCATTTGCGGGGAGGCCTGTCCATGGCCACGATCGTGGCCTGCGCGGGCTTCTCGGCCATCAGCGGTTCTTCGCTGGCCACGGCTGCCACCATGTCGAAGGTCGCGATGCCCGAGATGCGACGTTTCGGTTATGACGATGCGCTATCCACCGCCTCGATCGCGGCGGGTGGCACGCTCGGCATTTTGATCCCGCCGAGCGTTATCCTTGTCATCTACGGTCTGCTCACCGAGACCAGCATCGGCAAGCTCTTCATCGCCGGCATCTTGCCGGGCCTGGTCGGCGTGCTTTTCTATCTGTTCGCGGTGGCCTATACGGTCATGCGCCATCCCGAGCGCGGTCCGGCCGGCGAGCGCTCCAGCTGGCGTGAGCGCCTGGTCGCGCTGCGCGGCGTGTGGGCGGTGGTGACCTTGTTCGTGATCGTGATCGGCGGCCTCTATGGTCTGTTCGACTTCGAACCGCTGAACATCACGTTCTCGCCGACCGAGGCGGCCGGCATGGGCGCGGCCGGTGCATTCCTGATCTCGCTGTCGCGCGGCAATCTGAGCCTGCGTGACACCATCGAGACGCTGATCGATGCGGCGCGAACCTCGACCGCGCTTTTCATCGTGCTGATCGGCGCCTCCATCTTCACGAACTTCATCAATCTGGCCGGCCTGCCCGAGGCGCTGATCAGCCTCGTGACCGCGCAGGGCGTCGAGCCCATAACGGTCATGCTGATGATCATCGCCGTCTACATCGTGCTCGGCTGCGTGTTCGAGAGCCTGTCGATGCTGCTGCTGACGGTGCCGGTGTTCTTCCCGCTGGTGACGAGCATGGGCTTCGACGCCGTCTGGTTCGGCATCATCGTCGTGGTGGTGACCGAGATCAGCCTGATCACGCCACCCGTGGGATTGAATGTGTTCGTTTTGCGCGGCGTGGTCGGCGATGTTTCGACCGGCACGATCTTCCGCGGCGTGACGCCGTTCTGGGTGTTCGACATCCTGCGCCTGGCGCTGCTGCTGTTCGTGCCCATGATCTCCTTATATCTGCCGTCAAGGATGCTGTGAAGCGATGAGCGAACCGGCTCTCGGCGACTGGATCGGTCGGCGCGAAACCGCACACGACCTGATACCTTCCAGTGCCTGCCTGCGCATGGCGGCAACGCTCGATCGCGCGCCGCTTGACGCCGGCCAGGCGCTGCCGATGCCCTGGCACTGGATGGCGTTTCTGCCCGACGCGCGCCAGTCGGTTCTGGGCGAGGACGGCCATCCTCGGCGGGGTGGTTTCTTGCCGCCGGTCGAGCTGCCGCGTCGCATGTGGGCAGCCGGCCGCCTGCGCCAACTGGCGCCGGTACCCGTCGACCGTCCGCTTCGCCGCGAGTCCGAGATCGTCGAGGTGAAGGACAAGGACGGCCGCTCGGGCAGGCTCGTGTTCGTCACGGTGCGCCATACGATCCGCGATGCCGCCGGGGTCGGCCTGCTCGAAGAGTGGCAGGACATCGTCTATCGCGACGCGCCGGTGCCGGGACAGGCGGCGCCGGCCGGCGAACCGGCGCCGCCCGACGCAACCTGGAAACGGCGCGTCGATCCTGATCCTGCGCTGTTGTTCCGGTTCTCGGCCCTGACCTTCAATGGCCATCGAATCCACTATGACCGCCCCTATGCGACCAGTGTCGAGGGCTATCCGGGCCTGGTCGTGCACGGGCCATTGCTGGCCACCTTGTTGCTCGACGGATTGCGCCACGAGGGCGGCGTGAGCGAGGCGCCGGCCTGGTTCGAGTTTCGCGCGATGCGGCCGGTGTTCGACGGTGCGCCATTCTGGGTTTGCGGCCGCCCGTCCGATGACGGCGTGCATGCGCTCTGGATCGAGGACGCGCAGGGCATGCTCTGCATGCGTGCCACTGCCGGCCTGTTTGGCGAGCGGGTGGCGTGATCGTCGAGGCCTGGTTGCCGGAGGCGCTTTCGCCGACGGCGGCAGTCGGCCTGGTGCTGTTGTCGGCACTGACCTCCGCGTTCACCGCCACCTTCGGCATTGGCGGTGGCGTCGCATTGATCACGGTCCTGCTGATGATCCTGCCGCCTGCCGCCGTCCTGCCCTTGCATGGTGTCGTTCAGGCGGGTTCGAACGCGGGAAGGGCCGCTGCGATGGCACGGCACGTGCGTTGGCCCATTGCAGGCTGGTTCACGCTGGGCGCAGTGCTCGGTGTATCGGTGGGGGCGATGGTGTTTGTCAACCTGCCGTCGCGCTGGCTGCTCGGCGTGCTCGCGGTGTTCATTCTCTGGTCGCTTTGGGCGCCGCGCCTGAAAGCGTCGGCCCTGCCTGAACGCGGCTATGCAGCGGTCGGCGCACTGGCCACGTTCCTGACCCTTTTCCTGGGTGCGACGGGCCCGCTGGTGGCAGCGTTCTGGGATCCGGCCCGCCTGGGGCGGCATGGCGTCGTGGCCACTCATGCCGCGGCCATGACCGTTCAACATGCACTCAAGGTGATGGCCTTCGGCTATCTGGGGTTCGCGTTCGGCGACTGGCTGCCCTTGATCGCCGCCATGATCGCCAGCGGCTTCGTCGGCACCTTGGCGGGCAAATGGCTGCTCGGACGGCTGCCGGAGGCGGCGTTCGCGAGCATCTACAAGTGGGTGCTGACGGGCCTGGCCGTGCGGTTGTTGGTTTCAGCCGTGTTCGGGGCCTGACTACCCACACACCTCACCAAGTTCGCATCCCGGGAGGACGACGTGAAGATCGAGCAAGCCGAAGTCCATGTATTGCGTGTTCCGTTCACGGACGGCAGCAGCGGTAAAGGCCTGATGCCCACGCGTTGGACGCATCTCGACATGGTGTTGCTTCACCTGCGTGATGCCGACGGTGTCGGCGGTTGGGGCGACGGCTTCGCCTATTCCTGCCGAACGGCGACCGAGGCCGCACTCGTCGATATGGTCCTGCCGCTGGTCGTAGGCCAGCCGATCGACGACATCGACGTCTTCTGTCGGGACTTGATCCGCAAGCTGCACCTGCAAGGACGCTTCGGCATTACGGCGTTTGCCGTCTCGGCGGTCGATCTGGCATTGCGGGACATCGACGCGCGGCGTGCCGGCGTACCATTGGCCGAGCGGGTCGGTGGCATCCGCCGCCGGGAGTTGCCGGCCTATGCAAGCCTGGTTCGCTACGGCGAGCCCGCGCAGGTTGCCGAGTTCACGGCGCGCGCGATCGCCGAGGGCTACCAAAGTGTGAAGCTGCACGAGATTCAACGCGATGCGATCGCGGCCGGCGCGCGGGTTGCCGAAGGCATCGAGCACCTGGTCACGGACGTCAACTGTAACTGGTCGCACGAGCAGGCCCTCGAGATGCTGCCGGCGATGCGTGACCTTGGTCTGTATTGGGTGGAGGAGCCCGTGTTTCCGCCCGATGACGCCGCCACGCTGAGCGCGCTCGAGCGCGAGTTTGGCGTCGCCATCGCCAGTGGCGAGAACGCCTGCCTGCGCGAGGGTTTCGCGGGCACGGTCGGAAACATCCGCTTCGTGCAGCCGAGTGTGATCAAGGTCGGTGGCATCGGCGAGTTTCTCGGCGTTTGCGACATGGCCGAGGCGGCTGGCTCGGTGGTCATGCCGCACGCGCCTTACTTCGGGCCGGGCTACTGGGCCACGCTGCATCTGATGGCGGCGCGCGACTGCTGCGAGCTGTTCGAGTTCCTGTATATCGATCCGCAGGCCTGGATCGATCCGAACATGCCGTTGCCGGTGCAGGGGCGGGTACCGATTCCCGAGGGCCCGGGCCTCGGGTTCTTGCCGGATCCGGAACTGCTGGCCCGTTTCGCCGTGCAGCCACCCCGGGTGCTACGACCGATCGCTTGAGGACACGGGCCGGTCGTTCAAGGGCCGGTCAGACCGCGTATTCGCGCATGACCTGGCCCGGCCCCCGCGCCAGCGCGGCGTAGTCGCGCCCGTCGTGAACGAGCACGCCGTTGACCCACACGCCGTGCAGTCCGTCGGCTTCGCGGACCATACGCGTGCCTCCGCCCGGCAGATCGGCGACCCGTCGTAGTTCGCCACGATCGATCGAGGCAGGGTCGAACAGGACCATGTCGGCCCAGGCGCCTTCGATCAGACGCCCGCGGTCGACGATGCGGAACTTGTCGGCCGGGTCGCTGGTCAGACGCCGGATCGCCTCTTCGAGTGTGAACGTGCCGGTGTCGCGCACCCAATGCGACAACAGGTAGGGGCCAAAGCCCGCGTCGCAGAAATAGACCAGGTGGGCGCCGGCATCGGAGAGCGTGATGATGCCGGCCGGATGTTTGAGCAATGGTGCGACACCGGCATCGTGATTCTGGAACAGCTTGGCGACGAACGGGGTCTCGAGACCACGGTCGAGGGCGAGGTCGAAGAAGTGATCCAGCGGATCGACGCCGGCCGCGACCGCGAGCTCGCTGACCGTGGCCCCTTCGGAGGTTTCGATCTTCGACCAGTCGCCGAAGAACAGGATGCCGCGTGCCGGATTGGCGAGGTTGAACCGGAAGCGTTCGCGGAATGTCGGATCGGCGTAGATGCTGCGCAGGCCGGCCGCATCCAGGCCGGCAATGCGGTCGAATGCGTCGTGCGACAGGAGCAGATACGGATCGAGCAAGGTGAAGTTGAACGACAGCGGCTGGCAGGTGGTTTGCAGGTAGACCTCGTGACCACGCGAGAGCGCCGCCGCGGCGCGCTCGTACATATCGGCGCTGACCTCGGGTTTGGCCTCGTTGTACATGGTAAGCACCGTGGAGGCGAACATCGGCCGGCCCGTCGATTGGGCCATCGACTCCATGAATTCCGGGGTGGCGCGCGGACCGGTGGCCATCATGAACACGCCGCGTCCGGACTCGGCCATGGTGTCGACCAGTTCGCGCAACTCGTCGTCGCTGGCGATCGTCGAAGGCATGGGCGAGCCCTGGAAGCCGAAGTGGTTCGGTGAGAACGACGACGCGAAGCCGATGGCGCCGGCGTTCATGGCGTCGCGAACGGCGTCGCGCATGCGCGTCATCTCGGTAGGTGTCGGAATTGCGCGTTGCGCGGCCTGCGTGCCCATGACCGCGGTACGGATCGCCGAATGGCCGATGAACACGCCGACGTTGAGCGAAGGATGGCGTGACTCGATGAAGTCGAGATACTGCGGAAAGCTCTCGAAACCCCACTGCGTGCCGGTGACCAGCGCGTCGAGATCCATGCCTTCGACGACCGACAGGTTCTTCATCATGGTCTCGCGCAAGTGGGGCGGGCAGGGCGCGATCCCGAAGCCGCAGTTACCGAGGATCGCGGTGGTGACACCCAGCGCCGGAGACGGCGTCAGATGGGCATCCCAGGTGATCTGGGCATCGTAGTGGGTGTGCACGTCGATGATGCCCGGCATCAGGACGAGCCCGTCGGCCACGACACGTTCACGGGCCGGCCCGAGATCGCTGCCGATCGCGGCGATGCGCCCGTCGCGAACCGCGATGTCGACACGCCGGCCAGGATTGCCCAGGCCGTCGTAGACGGTTGCGCCGGCGATCAGGAGGTCGAAAGCTGAAGTCATGGTCGATGTCGGTCGTCGGTGTAGGGGGGGCAACGCGAGCTTTGATCGCGACCTCGCGCCTGAATGGCCGTGCGTCGCTTCTCGATGCCGGCCGCATCCAGGCCGCGTGCGGCCCATTCGCGCGCCATGCGGGTTTCGGTCGTGTCGCGCTCGGCCGCCGGCGCATGGCGCACCGCTTCGTAGGTTTCATAGATGCGGCGCACGCCATCGGCCTCGTTGCCGGCGATGTCGCGGGCGAGTTCCCGTGCGAATGTCAGCAGCCGCTCGTGTGGCACCACGTGATTGACGAGGCCCCACGTGAGCGCGGTACGTGCATCGATGAAGTTGCCGGTGGCCGACATCTCACGCGCGCGTCGTATGCCCACGGCCTCTGGCAGCAGGACGGTCAGACCCCAGCCGGGCATCACGCCGACCCGGCTGTGAGTGTCCGCAAAGCGGGCATGCTCGGACGCGATCAGGAAATCGCAGTTCAGCGCGAGTTCGAAGCCACCGGTAACCGCAACTCCGTTGATCGCGCCGATCAACGGCTTGCCGAGTGGCGCCCACGGGCGCATCGGGCGATTCTGCTCCGTGCCGGCGCCGCTGGCGCTGGCAACCAGTTGCGCATCGCCGCTGCCCAGTTCTTTGAGATCCAGGCCCGCGCAGAACGCCGGATCGGCGCCGGTGAGGATCACCGCCTTGATGGCATCTTCGGCCGCGAGACCGGCGATCGCGTCACGAAGCGCGCGCCGCAGCGCAGTGTTCAATGCGTTGCGCGCTTTCGGTCGGTTCAGGGTGACGAGCGCCAAGTCGTTCTCGCGGGTGACGACGACGGTGGATTCGGACATCGATGCGGACTCCACGGGTGGCTGGACGACCGAGTGTACTGCCTGGGTGCTCCATGGCTTGCGCGGGTGCGAACGTCCGCGCTCGGGTAGAACGGCGTGCCTAGGCTTCGTGATCAATTGCCGGGCGGACCCGAGACGAGCAATCTTGCGCTGTCCAATGCACTCAGGAGCCACCCGAAATGAAAACGCCGAATACGCGCCGCGACCGCGGTCAGGGCATGACCGAATACATCATCATCGTTGCGCTGATCGCCATCGCAGCGATCGGCACCTATTCGTTGCTCGGCCAGACCGTGCGCAGCCAGACCGCGGGCCTGGCGCTCGAGATCGCCGGTCAGTCCGCGCAGCCGGCGATCGGGGCGGCCGGTACTTCGGCCACCCAATCGCAAACCCAGGCTGCCGAACGCAAAGGCCTGAACAACTACGAAGCCAACAACCACTGACATGGCCGGCGCCATGACGCACGCCCCGGCAACGATGCGCTGGCAGGTCGGCGCGCGTCAGCGCGGGGCGGCACTCGTGCTGGCGCTTGGCTGCCTGTTCGTGGCCGGCGCCGCGCTCTACCTGGTCTACGACATCGGCACGGCCGTGGCCGCCAAGACGCGTCTGAGCAATGCTGCCGACAGCGCCGCCTACAGCGCCGCGCAGTGGCGTGCCAGGGCCCTCAATTTCGTCGCTTACAGCAATCGGGCCATCATCGCGCAGGAGGTCGCGATCGCACAAGCGCTCACCCGGCAGTCCTGGGCTGCATACTTCGAGAACGTCACGAACAACATCGCCACCGTCGCGCAGGTGTTTCCGCCCGCATACGCGATCGCCGAAGGCGTGCACGAAGTCGCGATGCTGACCCAATACGCCACCGACATCGCCGCGCAGGCCGAGATCCTGCTACGCGATTCCCCGCAGATCGGATACAAGTCGCTGCTCGTGCGCAGTCAGCGTCTGATCCGCACGGCCGGCGGCACTTTCGGCGCCGGTGCGGTCGCGATGGAGGTGGTCAAGGCCGCCGACCCCAACATGGCCGCCTTTGCATTGTCAGACGGCGGTGCCTTTCAGCGCTTCAGCCGGGTGTACGAAAGCGATACCGACCGGTTGCGACTGGCCGGGCTGACCACCCGATCGCTGGACGACTACACGCGTGATCGTGGCCACGGCCATGTGTTGCCATTGCCAGGCGCCTGTCTGCCCATCGGGGCCCCGCCCAGCGAAGGGCTCGCCGAGTATCGCAAGCGCGGTGGCACCGGGCTGGTTCCCGGCCTCGAGCGTTGGGAGGCCGCGGACACGGGCTCGCTCCACAACAGCGTTCGCACCCGTTTCTCGCGCCGCTGCCAGCGCCGCGAGATCCTGCCGCTGGGGTGGGGCGGCGCGGAGGCCGCCGCGCCCGATCCCATCGGCGGTCTGCGCGGCAATACCGGCGCCGTGCGCGACAACCCCATTGCGTACGACATGGCCGACAGCGATCTCGCCGACTCCGATGCTCGCCAACATCAGGGCACAGGCATCGCGCGGGTGCTTGAGCTCGACGACCGCGTCCTCGACGGCCGAGACACGCCGCGCAGCCGGGTCGCCGTACTCGCGTCGCTGTCGGCGAACCGTCTGCGCGGTTCAGCCGGCCTGGGACTCGGCGCCTCGTCGCTGACCAGTGCGGGCAACTGGCCTGGCGGTCGTCTCTGGGCGCTGTCGGCGGCCGAAACGTATTTTCGCCGTCCCCCTACGGCAACGGGGCGCGCGTTCGAACTCGCGAGCCTGTACAGCCCCTACTGGCAGGCGCGGCTCGTGCCGGTTACCACGGCCGATCGTGATGCGGCGGGCAGCTATGGCGCGCAGTGAGCCCCTCGCGCCCGCACGTGGGCAGGCGCTGGTCGAAACGCTCCTGGGCGCTACCTTGCTGGCGCTGGTCGCATTCGCAGTGGTCATGCTCGGGCGCCTGTTCGGCATTGACAACGCGGCGGCCGGCGCTGCCCGCATGTCGGCATTCCATTGCGCACTGCGACCCGAGGGCTGTGAAAGCGCGCTTCCCAAGGTGGCGGCCGTGCATTTCGACGGCGCTCCGGGAAGCACGGGCGATCCTCAGTTCTGGCACGACCGGCTCATGCGGCCCTTGCTCGACGCGGACGCGCCGTTCAAGGTGGGATCGAGCATCGGCGCGTTCAGCGCTGCGCGGGGTTTGCTGGGCGCCGGAAGGCTCGGCGCAGCGGCCGCCCGCATGATCGACGACCTCGCAGGGCCGGCGCGCTTCGGGCTCGACGCATTCTCAGGTTTGCGCACTCAATCGGTCGCCGTGCCGCTTTGGCGGCAGGCGGGTGCCACGGCGCGGCCCGATCTGCTCACGGGTTTCCGGCTCGAGATGAACGCGCGCAGCGCGATCCTGGTCGACGCCTGGCAGGCGCGGGGCCCGACCGGCACCGAACCGGACACGGTCGCGGCGCGAGTCGCCCGGGGCGCCGAGCCACCGCTATGGCACGCACGCGTGCCAGCGATTGCCCACGCCGGTACGCACGCGTTCATGCGTCTCAGCTATCTGATCGGTCTCGATGCAGATCCTGATCCACTGATCGACTTCGAACTCGACGTCGACCTGGTACCGCAAGACCGGGAGCCTCAATGAAATCCGCATGCGCCCGCATCGCTTCGTTGTCATCCGATGCTGCCCGCCGCCACCGGTCCTGGTTGGTGCACGGCCTCAGCGCTTGCGTGCTGGCGGTTGCGCTCGCCAGCGCCGAGGCCGCTCGCGAGCGCGATTTCTCGTTGGGTTCGGTCCGCACCGACGACGGCTGGCAATACAGCATCGTGCTAAGCCGAGGCATTGCCACCGGCGAGCACGCCGCATCGGGGGTCGGCGTCCAGTCTCGCACTGGCGATCAGCGTGAGCAGTGGCATCCGCCCGTGCCGGACTCCGAAGCCGACCGCCGCCGATCCGTCGTTGCGTCGGCGCCGGGGGGGTGGCGAGTCGGTGTGGGCGCCGGCGCTGGCCGGCTGGTCATCGAACGTGCCGCCAACCCGGCGCAGGGCGGTGCAGGCGGCGCGGCCGTTCGTGCCGTCGCGCGCCCGGGCACGTCGTCGCCGCAGGCACTGTTGCCATCGTGGCTGGCCGGCGCGCGCATCGATCGCGTACTGCTGCTGGAGGACGACGAAGGCCGCGTGCTGATCGCGATCGGATGGTTGCCGCTGCCGCCGGATTCGGGTCGCGAGCGAATGGTGCGCCGGGCAGCGGTGGCCGGTGCTCCCTTGCGGGCGCTGCCCATCGACGATCGGTCCATCGTCGGCTCGCGCGAATGGGGTCTTTGGGGTGCTACCGCCGCGGGCGAACTGCTCTTGACCGGGCACCCATGGGAGCGCGGTACCGCGTGGGTTCTGCACCTGAGGCTGCGGGGGTAAGCGTCGTGATGCGAACTTCCATGCCGGTCGGTTCCGCCTCTGCGCGTGGCCAGGCAAGCGTCGAAGCATTGTTGCTGACCGCGCTGGTGGCCATCGTCCTGTTCGTGGGCGATCCAAGCCCCGTCGAGCGCCTGATCGAGGCGCTCAAGAGTTTGCATCAACAGTTCAGCTTCCTTATCGCCCTGCCATGATCCAGACTCAAGACGCGGTTTCGCGAACTCGCTCGGGCCTGCGCTGGTATCACCTGCTCTTGCTGGCTGCCGCCTTAGCCTTCGGTAGCCTGGGGGTGTTCGCGACTCAGGGCTATATCGCAGCCAGCCTGGAGGAGGAACGGGCCCGGCTCGCCGAGAGTGCACGAACCGTCGGTGTCATCGTCGCGGCTGCAGCGCTGCGCGCCGGATCAGCGGTCGATGTCGACACCATGGCGGTGCGCCAACTGCCCGTGCGCGGCATCGACGCCGCCATGATCCGCGCCGAGGACTTCGACCAGGTTCAGGGCCAGCAGATCGTTCTGCCGATGGCATCGGGTGAACCACTGCGCCGTTCCTCCCTTCGCCAGCGGCACGATCCGTTCTCTTCGAAGGTTGCACTGGGCATCCGCGCGCTGACCATTGAGGTCGACGAGGTCAATAGTGTCTCCGGCATGCTCCGGCCGGGTGATCGCATCGATCTGTTGTTCTCCACGCACGCGGCGCTCGGCGCCGGCAGGGCGGCCGGTGCCATTGCCGCCCCGCTGATGCAGGACCTCCTGATCCTTGCCACCGGCACCCAGGCCGCGGCCGGGCTCGTCGACGACGATGGCGCAAGATTCGGATCGATTACCGTCGAGGTGACGCCTACCCAGGCTCAAAAGTTGGTGCTTGCGCAGCGAAGTGGTCGGCTCACCGCCTTGTTGCGTAATCCCGGTGACCGCCATGCAATGCCGCAAGGCATGATGGATCTCAACACGTTGCTCGGGCTGCCGGGGCGGAAACCGGTCACTCCGGGTCCTGAGCAGCCCGAGATCATCGTTGGTGGGCGCGGGCAACTCGTGCCGATGGGCGGGCTCGGCAGTCAGGGGCAGCAGCCATGAGGCCAGCCATTCGAATCGCCCTGATCGGCGCGACCCTGTGTTGGCTCGCTCAGGATGGCGTGATCGCGCAGCCGGCCGATCCCGTTCCGTTTGTCGGCGTCGACGTCCGCGCCGGGACCGAGGAAGAGATCCGCCTGACCATCGGGCGCGCACATGTGCTCGAGAGCGGCGCCGTGCGGCGCATCGCCGTCGGCAACGGCAAGGTGGTGCAGGCAACCGCACTGGACAGCCGCCAGATTCTCTTGCTGCCCGAGGCAGTCGGTCAGAGCAGTCTGCATGTCTGGCCGAAGCAGGGGCCCGTGCGGCACTATCTGATCACTGTGACCGGCAGTGTCGCCGCGCAGCGCTACGTCGCCGTGCAACAGATGCTGGGCGAGTCCGGAAACCTCAACGCACGCCTGGCCGGCGACGCGGTAGTCATCGACGGCCACGATCTCAGCGCGGCACAGGCGGCCCGTGTGCAGGCGATCACGCGGCGCTTTCCCGACGTCCTGGATCTCGCCACCGGCGCCGATAGCGAACGCATGATCGCCATGGACGTCAAGTTCGTTGAGATCAAAAAAAGCGCACTCAAGCGACTTGGCGTTCGCTGGTCCGGTTCCGCGAACGGGCCGTCTTTCGGGGTGATCGGTGACATCTATCGAAGCGACGCGCTTTCGCGCAATGCATTGGCCGACACGATCGGACAACGTGCTGGCACCGCGGTCAGCCCGTTCGCGAGCGCGCTGACTCTGGCCACCTCGATCGGCTCGATGATCGACTTCCTCGTGCAAAACGGACAGGCGAGCGTGCTGGCCGAGCCGCGGCTATCGTGCCGAAGTGGTGGCAGCGCCAAGTTCATCGCCGGTGGCGAGTTGCCGATCCCGATGGCCGGCGGACTGGGCACGGTGTCGGTCAGCTTCAAGGAATACGGCATCAAATTCGATTTCTCGCCAACCGCTTTGCCGAATGGCTTGATTGCCGCGCGCATCGCCACCGAGGTCTCCTCGGTCGACTTCCAGGTCCAGATCAAGGAGGTGCCGGGCATCACCAAGCGTCGCGCGGAAACCGAGGTTCAACTCCAGGAGGGCCAGACGATGGTCATCGCGGGATTGCTCACCGAAGAGAGTGTCCGCCATGTCGACAAGGTTGCCGGCCTCGGCGACATCCCGATCATCGGGCATCTGTTCCGTTCACGCGAGTTCCGCAGCAATCAGACCGATCTCGCCGTATTCGTCACACCGCGCTTCGTGCCGTCCCAGGAAACCGTTGCGCCGGTGCGTCCAGGCAATGATTCACTCGCGGCGGTCGCGCCGCCAGCAATCGGCATGCCGCCTCTGGTCTCCTCCGTGCGCCCGCCCGAGATCGAGACGCGCCCGGTTGCGGACATGCCATTGCAGGCCACGAGGCCCGCGCAGGCGATGCCGGCATCGCCGCCTGCCGTGGTGGTTCCGGCGAGCGGGCGCCCCGCGCCCTCGGGTCGATTGCGGTGGCTGGAATGAGCTCCCTCGACGCCACCGCCGTCACGCGGCTGCTGATCGATTTCCCTGGCGAGGACATGCGCGCGATCCCGTTGCCTGGTCTGCC
>JAWKYD010000029.1:0-44705 GCA_041396685.1 Burkholderiaceae bacterium | reverse complement strand
CGCCGGATCGAACGAGCGCCTCAGGCTGCCAGGGGTGGCGTGATCAGGCCGTCGCGCCTGAATACATCCTTGATGCCGCGCACGGCCTGACGTATGCGCTGCTCGTTCTCGATCAGCGCGAAGCGCACGTGGCCGTCACCGTAATCGCCAAAGCCGATACCTGGCGAGACCGCGACCTTGGCCTCGAGCAACAGCTTCTTCGCGAATTCGAGCGACCCCAGGGCCCGGTAGGGCTCGGGTATGCGAGCCCAGATGTACATCGACGCCTTGGGCACGTCCACCATCCAGCCGGCCTCACGCAGCCCGCGTACGAGCACGTCGCGGCGGCTCTGGTAGTCCCTGCGAACCGCCTCGACGCAATCCTGGGGACCTTCGAGGGCAGCGATGGCGGCGACCTGGATCGGGGTGTACATGCCGTAGTCGAAGTAGCTCTTGAGGCGGGCCAACGCGGCGACCAGGTCGGCGTTGCCGACCATGAAGCCGATCCGCCAGCCGGCCATGTTGTAGCTCTTGCTCATCGTGAAGAACTCGACCGCCACCTCGCGGGCGCCGGGCACCTGCATGATCGAGGGCGCCTTGTAGCCATCGAAGACGATGTCGGCGTAGGCCAGATCGTGAACCACCAGGATATCGTGCTCACGGGCGAGCGCGACTACCCGTTCGAAGAAATCGAGTTCGACACACTGTGCGGTCGGATTGCCCGGGAAGCCGATGATCATCATGCGCGGCTTGGGTATCGTCTCGCGGATCGCACGCTCGAGTTCGGCGAAGAAATCGACCTCGGGAGTCGCCCGCACGGAACGAATGTCGGCGCCAGCGATGACCGCGCCGTAAATGTGGATCGGGTAGCTCGGATTCGGCACCAGCACGGTATCGCCGCGATCGAGCGTGGCCAGCATCAAATGGGCGAGACCCTCCTTCGATCCGATGGTAACGATGGCCTCCTGATCGGCATCCAGCGTGACGTCGTAGCGGCGCGCGTACCAATCGACGATGGCTTTGCGCAGGCGTGGAATGCCGCGCGAAACCGAATAGCCATGCGTGTTGTCACGCCGCGCGACCTCGATGAGTTTGCTCACGATATGCTCGGGCGTCGCCTGATCCGGATTGCCCATGCTCATGTCGATGATGTCCTCGCCCGCCCGGCGCGCCGCCATCTTCAGTTCACCCGTGATGTTGAACACGTAGGGCGGCAGCCGCTCGATACGCGAGAACGACTTGGGTTTGATCATGATGGTCCTTGGCCAAGGGCGCAATTGACGGAACGAGCGACGCTCGTGAGCGCGGCGTGTGCGGTGATTTCGCGAGCGCCCCGGCAGTGCAAGGCCGGCCGTGCAAGGTCGACGCCAAGGCCGCGCGAAAAAGCGATAATTTTAGCATTTTCAAGGGACTGAACGCGCCGATGAAGTTGCACGAGCACGATCGACAGGGGCTGAACACGATAACCTCGTACGGTGACGGTTTCGTCGCGGTCAACGGGGTCCGCCACACCGGCGGGCTGCTGGTGATGCCGGAGCGCGCGCCCGAGCACTGGCCGGTCGAGTCGACCGCGCACGTCGACGCGGACCGGATCGGACACCTGATCGCTCTGCAACCCGAGTTGATCCTGTTCGGCACCGGCTCGGCTCAACATTTCCTGCATCCGCGCGAGCTCGCGCCGCTGGTCGAGGCCCGCATCGGCCACGAGGTCATGACCACCGCCAGCGCCTGCCGTACCTACAACATCCTGATGGCCGAGGGCCGGCGCGTGCTGGCCGCGCTTCTGCCGATCGAGGGCTGACCACCCCGCGACAAGGGCCGGCCCCAACGTCGCAGGCCTGCCGCGCCGCTGTGCTAACCTGAAAACCCGGTCAGGACGGGCGGCAGGTGCCGTACGGACGCGCGACTGGGCTGGCTTTCGACAAGGAGATCCTCCGTTGAGCATCGCCGTGGGCAAGAAAGTGCCCGACTTCCAGGCACAGGGCACGGCCGGCCCCTTCGCGCTGTCGAACCTGACCAACACGGGCTTGGTGTTGTTCTTCTATCCGAAGGACAACACGCCCGGCTGCACCAACGAGAACCGCGATTTCGCCTCGCTGTACGAGCGCTTCCAAGCTGCCGGCTACGAAGTGCTCGGCGCCTCGCGCGATTCACTTCGCTCGCACGAGAATTTCCGGGCCAAGTTCGAACTGCCTTTCCACCTGCTCTCGGACCCAGACGAGATCTTGTGTGAGTCTTTCGCGGTCATGAAGCTGAAGAACATGTACGGCCGGCAGGTACGCGGCATCGAACGATCGACCTTTCTCATCGGTGCCGATCGGCGCCTGTTGCGCGAGTGGCGCGGCCTGAAGGTCCCCGGCCACGCCGCCGACGTGCTCGCGGCGGCCGAGGCAGGCACCGCCTGACCGCCCCACCGTTCAAGTCATGCCACTGCCCAAGGCCCCGACCAAGCCCGCCGACGTCGTCGACATGAAGTCGGCCACGCTCGCCCGTGCCGCTCGCTCCGGCTCCCGTGGTAACAAGCGTGGCCAGCCCGGCGCCCGGCCGACGGCAGAGGCCGCGACGGCAAGCGCGGCCTCGGCCGACGACGTCACGCGACCGGCGAAGGCGCGCCTGCTCGATCCGCACGCGGCGCTACCGGCGCACGATTCGGGTGAGCCGGCCGGCAGGTCGGTGCCGGCGCAGACTCGCCAGGCGCCGTTGCGGCCGCTCGAAATCCCCGCTGCTCCGGTCAGCGCCAAGGCCCCGGCTGCGAGCGCTCGTGCGCTGCCGCCAACCAAGGCCTCGCCGCGTGGCGGTGCCCGCCGCAGGCGTGCCAGAAACGACCGACGCCGTCTGTTCGTGCTCGACACGAACGTGCTGATGCACGACCCGAGTTGCCTGTTCCGGTTCGCCGAACACGATGTCTTCCTGCCGATCGTGACGCTCGAGGAACTCGACGGCCACAAGCGCGGCATGTCCGAGGTGGCGCGCAATGCGCGCCAGTTCAGCCGGTCGATCGACGACCTGCTTGCGGCAACGGGCGAACCGATCGAGCGTGGTCTGCCGCTGGCGCCCGACGCCGCCGCGGGTAGCAGCGGCAGGCTGTTCTTCCAGAACCGCGATCTGGTCATCGAGGCCAGTCCGCTGCTGCCGATTGGCAAGGCCGACAATCAGATCATCGGCGTGGTGGCCGCATTGCAGGCCCGCGACCCGGATCGCGACGTCGTCCTGGTGTCCAAGGACATCAATATGCGGATCAAGGCCAGCATGCTGGGGCTGACCGCGGAGGACTATTTCAGCGACCAGGTCGTCGAGGACACCGACCTGCTCGACCCCGGCGTGCAACCGCTCCCCGATGATTTCTGGGAAACCCATCAGAAGGGCATGGAGTCCTGGCAGGACGCCGGATCGACCTTCTATCGCCTGCGAGGCCCGATGGCCGCGCGGCTGCGCCTGAACCAGTTCGTCACCTTCGACGGCGAGTTGCCACTCCAGGCCCAGGTCATCGAACGCACCGAGCGCCACATCGTTCTGCGGTCGGTGCGCGACTACGGACACGTCAAGAATTCCGTCTGGGGTATCACGGCGCGCAACCGCGAGCAGAATTTCGCGTTGAATCTGTTGTGTGATCCGGAGATCGATTTCGTCACACTGCTCGGCCAGGCGGGCACCGGCAAGACGCTGCTGGCGCTCGCCGCCGGACTGTCGCAGGTGCTGGACCAGAAACGGTACGCCGAGATCATCATGACCCGTGCCACCGTCCCGGTGGGCGACGACATCGGCTATCTGCCCGGCACCGAGGAGGAAAAGATGCAGCCCTGGATGGGCGCACTCGAGGACAACCTCGAGGTGCTCAATCAGCCCGACTCGGCTGCCGGCGACTGGGGCCGCAGCGCGTCCGCCGACCTGATCAAGAATCGCATCCGCGTGAAGTCGCTTTCCTTCATGCGCGGGCGCACATTCGTCAACAAATTCCTGATCATCGACGAAGCGCAGAATCTGACGCCCAAGCAGATGAAGACGCTGATCACCCGCGCGGGCCCGGGCACCAAGGTCATCTGTCTGGGCAACATCGCGCAGATCGATACGCCCTACCTGACCGAAGGCTCTTCGGGCCTCACCTACGTGGTCGATCGCATGCGCGGCT
This sequence comes from Burkholderiaceae bacterium, assembly GCA_041396685.1. Taxonomy (GTDB): domain Bacteria; phylum Pseudomonadota; class Gammaproteobacteria; order Burkholderiales; family Burkholderiaceae_E; genus JAUIAI01. The sequence continues at coordinate 40,597 of JAWKYD010000029.1, read as the reverse complement.
GGATGCACGCCGGCCACGTGACCCTGCAGCGCGGCGAGCGCTCGCGCCTGGCCGACTATGCGGCCGATCATCTCTGATTGTCCTCATCGGCCTCGTCGAGCCCGATTGACTGCCTCTTGACCGGATCGCATGCGGGTTGTCGGCAGCGGCTACGCCCCCGATGCTCCCGTTTACGATCACACGCGTCATTGTTCACAGTTGGACACAAGCGGCGCTCCGTGCGGCCCGCGGGCGCTGGCACACTCGAGCTCAGGTCGTCACCCAGCCCGGACAAGCCGCCATCACGGATTGTCCAGTCGTCAGCCAGCTACGGGGATTCAGCATTGGCCCTTCGTCCATTGACGGCGCTCGCGCCGTTGCCGTTCACCGGCAGTTTCGATCAGCCGCACGAGGAGGTCGCGTTTCGTGGCGACTTCCTGCGCGGCGGACGGCCGATTGCGCTGGCACTGCTGATCCTGCTGGCGCTGCTCGCGGCCGCGCGCGCCATCATGGATTCCGCCTCCGATCCTCTGAGCTTCAGGATCGCCACGATCGCGACCGCGTGTTGCGCGGCCGGGGCAGGCTCGCTCGCCGTGACCCGATCGGGGATCTGGGCCGATTATCGCAATGCGGTCTTCCTGCCCCTGCTCTCGTGCGCGTGCGGCGCTGCGTTGTTGCTCGCGTCGAGCCAGGCCGCCGACGACCTGCCCGCCCTGCCCGCCCTGCTGATCGCCACAGTGGCGGCGGTCGCACTGCTGTGTCGTCTGCTGATTGCCGAAGTCGTCACCCTGTGCCTGGCAACCAGCGCGATCATGCTGATCACCGATGTATTCACCGCCCGCTCGCACGTTCTCACGATGTTGCCTTGGCTGCTGGCCGCCAACGCGTTCGCGACCTGGCTGGCACTGCGCATCGAAAGCCGCGAACGCGCGAACTGGACCGATCTGAACCGGCATCGGCAGGAATTACGCCGCCTGCGCCGCGATCTGCTCGTTCCCACCCGGGCGCCCGCACGGCCGAACGGACTCGAAGATGCGACCGAAAGTGAGATGTCGACTGCCGATGTCGATGTCGTGGCCCTCGTTCGCGAGGTGCTCGACAGCCACCGCAGTGCGGCGGAGCGAGCCGGCATCGCCCTCGTCCTGAGCCGCCACCTGCCGACACAGGCACGCGCACGCACGAACGCTCTGGGGCTGACCCAGGTCGTCAGCAGTCTGGTCTCGAATGCGGTGATCTACGGAGCGCTCGCCGAGCGCCCCCGCAAGCGTGTGGTCATCGGTGTGTTGTGCGTCGGCGAGCGAATCCGGATATCGGTGATCGACAACGGCATCGGTATCGCGCCAGAGCTGCATCGACGCGTTTTCGACGCCTACTATCGCTCGGCCGAGGTCGCCGAACGCACCCCCGGCGCGGGCCTTGGCCTGTACTTCGCAGCGCGCGTGATCCAGCGCCTGGATGACCATCGGATGCAACTGCGCTCGCAACCGGGATCGGGCACGCGCGTTAATATCCACCTGCCGCGTATCAACGCCTCCCTCGAACCGTGGCGCCCTTGGCGCCCACCGACTCACTCGTCGAAGCCGCCGATCGCCTGACCGCTGTAGTTCTCGAAGCGGGTGTTCTGGCCGATGAAGGTCAGGCGTACGGTGCCGATCGGACCGTTACGCTGCTTGCCGATGATGATCTCGGCGGTACCTTTCTCGGCGCTATCGGGGTTGTAGACCTCGTCGCGATAGATGAACAGGATCACGTCGGCATCCTGCTCGATGGCGCCGGACTCGCGCAGATCGGACATCACCGGACGTTTGTTGGGCCGCTGCTCGAGAGAGCGATTCAGCTGCGACAACGCGATCACCGGGCACTTCAACTCCTTGGCCAGAGCCTTCAGCGAACGCGATATCTCCGAGATCTCGGTGGCCCGGTTCTCGCCGGCGCTGGCGGCACCCATCAACTGGAGATAGTCGACGACGACCAGCCCGATCTGACTGCACTCGCGGGCCAGGCGCCGGGCACGGCTGCGCAACTCCATCGAGTTCAGACCCGGCGTCTCGTCGATGAACATCTGCGCGTCCTGCATCTTCTTGATTGCGGTGGTCAGACGTCCCCAGTCCTCGTCCGTGAGCCGACCGGTGCGCAGGCGCTGTTGATCGATTCGGCCGATCGAGCATAGCGAGCGCTGCACCAGCTGCGCGGCACCCATCTCCATGCTGAACACGGCGACAGGAAACTGCAGATCGACCGCCACGAACTCAGCGATGTTCAACGAAAACGCGGTCTTGCCCATGGAAGGACGCCCGGCCACGATGACCAGATCGCCCGGCTGAAGACCGGAGGTCATGCGATCGAGATCGGCGAATCCGGTGGCCACGCCGGTAACCTCGCTGGCATTGTCACGGCTGTAGAGCTCGTCGATGCGTTCGACGACCTCGGTGAGCACCGAATCGAGTGCACGGAAACCGTCGCGTCGGCGGTTGCGCTGCTCGTTGATCGCCAGCATCTTGCTCTCGGCTTCGTCGAGCAGCTGGGCGGTCTCGCGGCCCATCGGCTGGAACGCGCTATGTGCGATTTCCTCCGAGGTCTGGATCAGCTTGCGCAGGATGGCGCGATCGCGCACGATCTCGGCGTATCGGCGCGCATTGGCGGCCGACGGCGTTTCCATCGCCAACTGGTTCAGGTAGGCGATGCCCCCTGGCAGTTCATCGGCCTTGCCGTCGGCCTGCAACGCCTCGTACACCGTGACCACGTCCGCCGGCTGGGCGCGATCGATCAGACGCGAGATCTGTTGCCAGATGACGCGATGGTCGCGGCGGTAGAAGTCGTCGTCGGAGACGACATCGGCAATGCGCTCGAAGACGGTGTTCTCGAGCAGCAGTCCGCCCAGCACGGCTTGCTCGGCCTCGACACTATGCGGCGGCACGCGCAGCGCCGCGACCTCGGGGTCGTGCGGGGCGTCGAAGTCGTTGGCTGGCATCGGGCGTGGGCGACCCGGTCGCATTTGCGGCCGGGCCACCAGACGGCGATCAGACCGTTTCGCCGATCACGTTGACGTTGACTTCGGCATCGACATCGGCATGCAAGGAGACACCGACAGCGTAGGTGCCCACCGACTTGATCGGGCCCTCGGGCATGCGAATCATCGAGCGATCGACGGCATGGCCCTTGGCCTTGAGGGCGTCCGCGATATTGAAGTTGGTCACCGAACCGAACAGACGGCCATCGACACCGGCCTTTTCGGTGATGTCGACGGTGATGCCGTTGATGCGCGCGGCAGCCGCCTCGGCAGTCGCGAAGCGCTCGGCCTGCAGCCGTTCGAGCTCGGCGCGACGCGCCTCGAACTCGGCGATGGCGTCCTTGGTGGCGCGGCGGGCCTTGCCTTGAGGAATCAGGAAGTTGCGCGCATAGCCGTCGCGGACCTTGACCACTTCACCGAGCTGACCGAGGTTGACGACCTTTTCGAGAAGAATGATTTGCATGATGCTCGCCTCAGTGGTTGTCGGTGAACGGCAACAGCGCGAGGAAACGGGCACGCTTGATCGCGATGCCGAGCTGACGCTGATAGCGGGCCGACGTGCCGGTCAGGCGCGCCGGGATGATCTTGCCGTTGTCGGTGACGAAATCCTTGAGTAGATCGATGTCCTTGTAGTCGATCCACTCCACCTTCTCGACGGTGAAGCGGCAGAACTTCTTGCGCTTGAAGAGCGCGCTCTGACCTTGGCGGCGACCGCGCCGGTCCTTGCCTTTGACGTTTTTGCGAATAGCCATTGTCGGGTTTCCTTGTTCGTTCCGGTCAGTGCCGGGTCGTGTAATGGGTCACATGCAGCAGGATTCCGCCCTGCCCGCGTCCGTCGCGTCCGATGCGTCGATGCGCCAGAAAGCCTTGCAGCATGAGGCGGGTGCCGAGGTTTTCAGCGACCAGTCGCTGCGCCAACTCGCCCGCGAAACGGCAGGTCAGGCCCAGTACCACCTGTCTGGCACCGCCGGCTTCCTGCTGGTGCGACTCGTGCTCGAGCGAGGCCGTGCAGATGGCCAGACCGGCGGGTGTGTAGCGCAGTACGTCGCGCGCCACGAGCCGGCCCTCGAGCCGCAGGCAGTTGACAGCCGATGCGGCGGCGTCCGACGCCTCGACGACGGTCACGGCAGTGCTCAGGCGGACTCGCTGGTGCTCTTGCGGGCCTCTTCCTTGTTCACCTGCTTCATGATCGGCGACATACCGGTCTCGGCCTTCTTCATCTGCACGGTGAGATGGCGCATGACCGCATCATTGAAGCGGAACGCGTGCTCGAGCTCGGCCAGCGTGGCGGACTCGCACTCGACGTTGAGCAGAACGTAGTGGGCCTTGGCGACCTTCTGGATCGGATAGGTCAGTTGCCGGCGGCCCCAGTCCTCGACCCGGTGGACCTTGCCCTGCTGAGCCTCGACGAGCGCTTTATAGCGCTCGATCATGGCCGGCACCTGCTCGGACTGGTCCGGATGAACGATGAAAACGATTTCGTAATGACGCATTATTTCTCCCGATTGAGACCAAACGCCCCGAAGAGGCGCCCTCGAAAACGCTCGGCGAGCGGCACCCGGGGTGCAGCGCGACAAGCGACGCCGAGAGACCGTGCCCGCCAAACGCTGGCACCGGGTCGTTTGTTCCTTGTGGACTAGAGGCTTTCGCAGCGCGTCACACCGCAAAAGCAAGGAAACCAATGATTATATAGACTTGTACCCCTTGCTGAAAAGGCCGACCCCCGGCAGGCGCCCTGTTTGCCCGCACCGGTGTCGCGAAACGCGCAGCGGAGCCCGTCCGGGTACCCAAATGGTCGGGGAGTCTGGATCATGGTTGCGCAAATCCTACGTGCCCTGGTTGCCGCAGGCCTGCTATTCGCCACGCTGATCGCGGCGGCGCTCTGGTTGCTCGCGCATTGGCCGCCATGGCTGGCGGTCGCGGTAGGCATCACGATACCGCTGGCATTGCATGCGGCGCTGATTCTGACCGGTGTCGTCGCGGCGGTCCTGGTCCGGCGCCACGCGCCGCTGCCGGAGCGCGCCCGCCTGGCCGATTCCGGTGGCCTCGTTAAGGCCTGGCTGCTGGAGTGCGGATCCGCCTGGAAAACGTTCCTGCTGGCTCAACCCCTGTTGGGCGACAGCCCCCTCGCCAGTGCCGACCAGATGACGCGGCCGCCCATCCTGCTGGTGCACGGCCACATGTGCAACCGCGCGGTCTGGCGACCCTTCGCACGTTGGCTCGCCGCTCGCGGCCACCCGGTCGCGTCCGTCAATCTGGAGCCGGTCTTCGCGCCGATCGAGCGTCACACCGAACGGGTTCACGGCGAATTGCGCAGGCTGTTGCGGCGCAGCGGCGCCAGCCAGGCCATCGTGATCGGGCACAGCATGGGCGGCCTCGTGCTGCGGGCGATGCTGCGCGACTACGGCCACGATCTCGTCTCGACTCTCGTTACGATCGGATCGCCACACCGCGGCACCATCCTTGCAAGACTCGGCGCCCAGCCCAATGTCAGGCAGATGCGTCCGGGCAGCGAGTTCCTGCGCGAACTGGAAGCGCATGAGTCGCAGCACGGGCTTCCGCGAACCCTGGTCGTGCTGAGTCTGCACGACAATGTCGTCATCCCCGTGGCGGAGCAGACACTGGCCGGCGCGCGTGTACAGGTCTGGCGCGGCCATGGTCATTTGCAGATGGTGCACCGCCCCTCCGTCTGGGCTCGCATCATGGCCGTCTGCGACCGCGAATCCGCAAGGACCGGCGGTGTCGACCCGTCACGGCCCACTGGCGAGGCACGACGCCGCGGCAGCGACGAAGTGGCAGGCAACGAAATCCGGCCCGCCGACGAGACGAGCATCGATTCGCGACCGGCTTGATCACCGCACGGCAGTAACTGCGGGCGCCGGCGACGACTGCGGCGAGGCGCGAGCAGCCGCGGCCGGCTGCGCCGGGGCGGCCGTGCAGGCAGCACCCGCACGAGGGCAAGGTCCGGCGCCCGAGGCTTCGAGGCCGGCCGCGGCCGGCCTCGGTTCGGAAGGCAGGGTCGGAAATGGCGGAACGGCGGTCTCGCGCCGACCGGCGGTGCGCTGGGCGCAAGCGGTCGATAAATGCTCAGGAACGGTACACGAAGCGCTGATCGCGTTCCTCGAACCACCCCAACGGAATACGCCGATCGGTCAGTATCGACGGTCCTCTCCGCCCTGCCGCTGACGCCGCGCGCCGAATCGGGCATATCACCCATTCAAGACAGACCCACGGCGATCCGATTGAACTCACGGGGCGCGAGTCGGTCGGGCACGCCCCCGCGGAATTCCTCTGTTCGGCCGCCCAGCAACGCCCGGCCACCCAAGCCTGGCTCGAGTCGAAAAATGCACAAACACTGGAATGGAGTCACCGTCAGGCTGATGCCGCCGGTACTCGCGGTCGCGCTCGTCGTGATCGTCGTCAGCCTGACGTCGTTGGCGCGAATGCACGATCGGGCGGTTGAACGGGCCGCCACCAACAAGGCCGAAGGCATCGCGATCGCCGTCGTCGCCCTGCTCGGACACGAGTCGGCCGCCGCGCAGTCGGCACATTGGCTGAGACAGGCGCAGGGATCCGGCCTGGCCGATGCCGACCTGAGAGTCTACCCGCTCGACGAGGCAGGATCCACGAACGAGCTTCGAGCGGGCGATGTCTATCGCCGGACCTTGCACGAACGCCTGGCGCGCGCCGCCGACGGAGTCGTCGCCGGGATCGAGGAACGCGAGTCGCAACGCGTCGCACATCACACGAGGCGCTTTCGGTCGGCGACCGCAAGCGGCCAGGCCGGCCCGCCGCGCGACCTGGTCATCGACGTCGGTGTGCCCGTGAACGACGCCACTGGCGCGGCACTCCGGACAGAGATGGTGGCGGTCGCCGCGACGATCTTGCTCGGCGTGCTCATGATCTGCGTCAGTACCTACCTGCTGCTGCGGCACCGGATCATCCGCCCGCTGAACGAGGCGATCACCTCGATCGAGCGGGTGCGCGATGGTGACCTGACGATTCGCTGCGACTTCAATCGCGACGACGAGGTCGGCCAATTGCTCGGCGCGATGTGCTCGATGGTAGAACGCATGCGAACCCTGTTGGCGCAGATCGGCGAATCGGCAGTCTCGATCCAGAACGCGAGCGTCGAGATCGCCGCGGGAAATCAAGACCTGAGCAATCGTACCGAGTCGACAGCCTTCGATCTGCAGCGAGCGGCCACCTCGATGGAACAAGTCACGACGATGGTCAGACAGACCGCAGAAGCGGCAATGACGGCGTCGCAGTTGGCAACGGCGGCATCGACCGTCGCCACCCGCGGCGGAGAAGCGGTGGCCGACGTGGTCAGAACCATGGATGAAATAGACAGTAGCTCGCGCAAGATCGCCGATATCATCGGCATGATCGACTCCATCGCGTTTCAGACCAATATCCTCGCGCTGAATGCCGCCGTCGAAGCGGCCCGTGCCGGCGACCAGGGCCGCGGCTTCGTGGTCGTGGCCACCGAAGTACGATCGCTGGCTCATCGAAGCGCCAGCGCCGCACAGGAGATCAAGGAGCTGATCCAATCGTCGGTGAACCGTGTCGACGCCGGCAGCCGCCTGGTCCGGGAAGCAGGCCGGACCATGGATGAGATCGTGGCCAGCGTGGCGCAGGTGCACGAACTCATCGCCGAGATCACGGCTGCGAGCCGAGATCAGTCGAATACGATCAGCGAGGTCAGCGCATCGGTTCTGCGGATCGATGGCATGACGCAACAGAACACGGCACTGGTCGAAGAATCGGCGGCCGCGGCGGCGCTGATGCAGGAACAGTCGGCACAGTTCACGCGGATCCTGCGCACCTTCATCGTCGATCCCACGCCGGCGGCGACGACCGCGCGCGAGACATAGTCGGTGGGCGCCTGCGCGAGGCACGAACGAGGCGCGGGGCCACCCTGCTGCCGGCGCCGGATTGCTCAGCCCGGCTTGCGCAGTACCGCCGAGACCAGGTGCGATCGGCCTCGATGGCCGCTACCCTCGCTGACATGAGTGTCGACATCGCGCGCCGCAAGCACCTGCCAGCCTTCGAACGTCGAGGCGAACAAGGCCTGGTCGTATAGATTCTCGGCCACACCGGGACCGCCGGTGCGATAGCGCAGCTGACGAAGACCGTACCCCTCGATGATCAGGAGTCCATGAGGGCGCAGCGAGGCAGCGATTCGCTCGAACAGAAGCGCACGCGCGACCGGGGCGGCGAACTGGATGAAAATGGCGACCACGGCATCGAGGGACTGCTCGGGCCAGGACCAGTCCTCGATGCCTTCGACGCGAGCGAATACGGTGACATCGCGCTCGGCGGCAAGTGCCCGCAGTTTCTCGATTGCGACGGGTGACAGATCGGCGGCATGCACCGAGTGGCCCAGTCCGGCCAGATAAGTGCTGTTGCGGCCTTCGCCGTCGGCGACGCAGAAGACCGTGCTCGCCGGCGCCAGGAAGCGCGCCGACTCGACCAGCCATGCATTGGGTTCCGTGCCGAACAAATAGCCATCGGCGTCACGGAAGCGCTTGTCCCAGGTTTCGCGCGGATTCTTGAAACTCAATGCGTGAACCCCATTGGCTTGCTGAACCGCACATCGGGCTTGACCGCGTGCTCGCGCTCGAGTTGCTCGAGGAATTCTGCCGCCGCCGGTTGCTCGTCCAGCAACACGTACTGACGTTTCACGGCGGCGAAATCACCCGGCGTGAGCAGATCGAGCCGCTCGAGCCGACGCATCGAATCCGGATCCAAAGCGTGCGCATCGCCGCTGAGAACTTCGTTGACGAACATCCGGATGCGTTGTTCGGTGTTCAGCGGCAGGAATCGGATCTTGAACGAGAAACGCCGAAGCGCCGCCTCGTCGATGCGGTCGAAGAGATTGGTCGTGCAAATGAAGATGCCATCGAAGCGCTCCATGCCCTGGAGCATTTCGTTGACCTCACTGACTTCATAGTGGCGCACCGCCGTCTGGCGGTTTTGCAGGAAGGTGTCGGCTTCGTCGAGGAGCAGCACCGCCCCCTCGCGCTGAGCCGCATCGAACATCGCCGCCATCTGCTGCTCGGTTTCGCCGACATACTTGCTCATCAGGTCGGAAGCCCGCTTGATCATCAGCGGCCGCTCGATGCTCTGAGCGATATGTTCGGCCAACGCGGTTTTGCCGGTACCCGGCAGGCCGAAGAAGCACAAGGTGGCCCGGGGCCGGGCCGACAGGGCCTCGACGATCCGGGGCACCGGATGGCGGGCCTCCACATTGAGCAGGGACAGATCGTAGGCGGTGACATTGACCCGGAACTCACCACTGCCATCGCGGTTGCCCAGCGCGCGGTCCGCATGCGCGAGCTGGCGCTCAATCAGGGCCTCGACCGATTCGTCGATTTCGGAACCTGCCAGGCGCGCGAATCGGCTGGCCGATTGAATCTGGGCCGGGGTGATGTGCTTGCGGGCCGCCAGCTTTGCCACGAAGGCATCGCTGACGCCCAGTTCGGCGAGATGCTTGCGGGCGATGTTCTCGCGCACCCGCTGGGGCGGATTCGCCAGCTCGAGGTGGAACTGGAAGCGACGCCGATAGGCAGGATCGATCTGATGGATCGCGTTGGAGATCCAGATCACCGGCACCGGATTCTGCTCGAGCGTCTGGTTGACCCAGGCCTTGCCATTGACGGAATGGCCGCGCGCCTGCTCGACGAACAAGCCGTTCGACTCGGACACCGCCGGCGGAAAGACGTCCTCGACCTCGTCGAACAGAACGGCAGCGCGTTGCCGCCCCTTGAGGAAGGCCTGCGAAACTTGCAACGAGCGATAGCGCTCCTTGCCGGACAGGCTGTTGCCCTCCTTGTCCAGGCAGTCGACCTCGTAGAGCTCGAGTCCGGCCTCGACCGCGATCAGCTTCGCGAACTCGGTCTTGCCGGTACCGGGCGGCCCGTAGATCAGGACGTTGACGCCCCGCTCGCCGGCCGCACCGCTGGACTTGAGCAAGGCGGTCATATAGCGGGCATCGTCGGCGACGTGCTCGAAGTCGGCGATGCTCAGATGACCGACGCCGGCGGGACGCGTAAACGCGGCCATCATCGAGCTCTCGCTGCGGTAGTCTGCCGTGAGCACCGACAGCAGCTTCTCGGAAACCCTCATGAGATCGCCGAGATCGGTAATCGAGTGTTCCGCGATCGGGGTCTCGATGAGGCCGAGCGACTCCAGACGACCGCCCGTCTTGAGCGATGAAGCGACGTCGCCGACGGCCAGGCCGAGCACCTGGGCGAACATCGCGTAGGCCTCCTGGGCGCTCGAGGCCTTGCAATCGACGAGCACGGGCCGCAGGTCACGCTGGTACTTGCACAAGGATGCGTGCAACAGCACCGAGCGTTCGGCATGATTCAGGCCCAACACGGAGGCCAGCATCTCGATGTTGTGCACCAGCTGGATCCAGGACTTGGACAGCACGGCATCGAGGCAGCCGATGGTGGTTTGAAAGACACCGAGCAGATCCTTGGCGTTGATCTTCACCCACTCGTCGATGAAGTAGTAGAACGTATTGTCGTCGTAGAGACCGTTCCAGACGCCATGGCGCGCCATCATCTCGTCGGGTGAGAGCTTCGAGACATCCGTCCAGCCCGGCGAATCGATGCAGCGGCGCACCAGGTATTCCTTGAGCTTGGCAAACACCGGCTCGGGCCAGACGAGGAAGCGGCCGGCCAGGGTGACGATGTTGTTGATGTCGCGGCGCAGATTGAACTTGGGGCCAAGCGAGAGCACCGTCCGCAAGGCAAAGCGCACGCACAGAAGATCGATCGGGGCAGCGTATTCGTAGTCGCCGGAAACCAGCAGTCGTTCTCCGGTCGGAGCCCTTTCGGGCAGACGGGCCATGATCGGTGGCGCTTCGGCCCCGTGATCTCGTCCGTCGTCGCGCGCGAGTCGCTCGCGGTCGGTGTCGGGCATCGAAAGCCTCCTGGTCGGCGGCGCACCGAGCGGGCGCCGGGTCCAATTCGAATGTCTACTCGGGGCGCACACGGTGCACTGCCGTGCACGGGCCGTCACCCCGATTCCAGTTCACGGCAGTATCGCAGAACATCGCCGGCACGGTCGCCAGCCGCATGAATTCAGCGTCGGCGACCGGCAACAGTCGGGGGCGGTGTAAACGCCGCCGATCGGATCCGTCGGCCCTCGTTTGCGCCGCCCGAAGCCGGTCATTCGGAACCGGCATCTATACTGTCGGGATCGCTTGCAAACACGCCTTGAACGGCCTCCACGATCATGAAACTCACCGACGAACAGATCGCACGGTTCGACCGCGACGGTTACCTATTCTTCCCTGGCCACTTCAGCGAAGCCGAGATGGCCGTGCTGCAGGCGCAGGTTCCTGTGGTCTACGCGCAGCACCGTCCCGAGGTGGTGCGCGAGAAGGATGGCAGCACGCCACGGACGGCCTTTGCCGCCCACCTCTACAACGACGCCTTCGCCAAGCTCGGCCGCCACCCGCGCATGGTCGAACCGATCCGCCAGATCTTCGGCGAAGACCTCTACATGCACCAGTACAAGGTCAACGGCAAGCAGGCTTTCGATGGCGACGTCTGGCAGTGGCATCAGGACTTCGGCACCTGGCACCGCGATGACGGCATGCCCGAGGCGCGAGCAATGAACGTTGCCGTGTTCCTCGACGAGGTCAACGAGTTCAACGGGCCGCTCTACTTCATCCCGGGCTCGCATCGCGAGGGCGTGGTCGAGGCCGGCCACGACCTGACGACCACCAGCTATCCGCTCTGGACGCTCGACAAAGCCAAGGTCACCGAGCTCGCCGCGCGTGGCGGCCTGGTGGCGCCCAAGGGCCCGGCCGGTTCGATGTTGCTGTTCCACGGCTGCCTGGTGCACGGTTCGCCGTCGAATATGTCGCCCTGGCACCGCGTCATCATCTATCTGAGCCTGTGCGCGGTCAGCAATCACATCACCCAGTTCAAGCGCCCCGAGTACATTGCGCACCGGGACTTCACGCCCATCCAGACCTTGTCCGACGACTGCCTGCTGCGCGACGACGTTCACGGCCTGCCCTGGCCCACGTCTGCAAAGGCGGCCTGACACCATGAATCTGTTTCGCATGCTGTCGGCGCGTGCGGCCGACAACCGGCCGCTGCGCGTCGGCATGATCGGCGCCGGCAAGTTCGGCTCGATGTACCTGTCGCAGATCCCCCGCACCCCCGGCGTGCATCTGGTCGGGTTGGCCGACCTCGACCCCAAACGCGCCCGGGCGGCGCTCAAGCGCGTTGGCTGGCAGGCGCAGCAGTATGGCGCGCGCAGCATGACGGCGGCGACACGCGACGGCACGACCTTCATCACCGACGACAGTGCCGCGCTGATCGCCTCGCCCGAGGTGGAGATCATCATCGATGCCACCGGCTCGCCGGCCGCGGGCATCCGCCATGCTCTGGCCTGCTGCGAGCACGGCAAGCACGTGCTGATGGTGAACGTCGAGGCCGATTCCCTGGCCGGGCCGCTGCTCGCGCGCAAAGCCCGAGAAGCCGGCATCGTCTACTCGCTGGCCTACGGCGATCAGCCGGCATTGATTTGCGAGATGGTCGACTGGTGTCGGGCGGCCGGTTTCGAGGTGATCGCGGCCGGCAAGGGCACCAAGTATCTGCCGGTCTATCACCGCTCCACACCGGACACAGTCTGGCCGTACTACGGGCTGACGGCCGAGGCCGCGGCCCTGGGCGGAATGAATCCGCAGATGTTCAACTCCTTCCTCGATGGCACGAAATCCGCGATCGAGATGGCTGCGGTCGCCAATGCGACCGGCCTCGAGGCGCCGGCCGATGGTCTGGCATTTCCCGCCTGCGGCGTGGACGATCTGGCCACGGTACTGCGCCCGGCCGCCGACGGCGGTATCCTGACCGGGCGTGGCCAGGTCGAAGTGGTGTCCAGCCTCGAGCGCGACGGCCGTCCGACCTTCCGCGATCTGCGCTGGGGAGTGTATGTAACCTTCGCGGGCGACAGCGACTATGTGCGCCGTTGTTTCAGTGAATATGGGCTTTTGACCGATAGCACCGGTAACTACACGGCGATGTACAAGCCCTATCACCTGATCGGCCTGGAACTTGGTATCTCCGTGGCATCGATCGGCCTGCGCGGCGAACCGACCGGATCCGCCATCGGCTGGCAGGGCGACGTGGCCGCCACGGCCAAGCGCGACCTGAAGGTGGGCGAGGTTCTGGACGGTGAAGGCGGCTACCGTGTCTTCGGCAAGCTGATGCCCGCCACCGATTCGCTACGGATCGGCGCCCTGCCGCTCGGCCTCGCGCACGGCATCAAGATCAAGCGTCCGGTCAAGGCCGACCAGATCCTGACCTGGGACGACGTGAAATTCGACCCCAAGGACCCCACCGTGGCTTTCCGGCGCGAAATGGAACAGACGTTCGCGGCCGAGGCACGCAAGCGCCGCTGATCTCATCCGAACAGGCCGTGCCCGGCTCGAACCACCGACTCGGGCCTGGCGCGGCCTCGTCGGCGCGCGCCAGATCGGCGACCTCCCGCTGAAACACCATGCTCAGATCGGCGAAGCGAAACTCGGCCTCGACGTAGGCCGCCTGATCGCGACTGCCCGGGCCCCCGCACCCGGCCGTTCACAGCCGGTTCTTGTGGAACGTGCCGCCCTTCATGATCGCAGCCAGGTGACGGCCCTGGTCCTGCAGGAGCGTGAGATCGGTCAGCGGGTCGTCGTCGACCACCAGCAGGTCGGCGAATGCCCCCGGCCTCAGGCAGCCCAGGCGCCCTTGCATGCGCACGACCTCGGCGCCGATCGTGGTGGCGGCGCGGATGATCTCGATCGGCGACTGGACCTCGGCGCGGATGAGGAATTCGCGCGACTGGGCCACCTGCAGCTGGCCCAGCAGATCGGTGCCGTAGGCGACCTTGACGCCATGGCGCTTGCAGATCTCGAGCGAGCGGATACCGCCGTCGATGACGAGGTCGTTCTTGGCCAGCATGTCGGCGCTCATGCCGAACTCGGCCGCGCGTTCGCGCATTTCGTAGTAAGTGACGAGATTGGCAACCAGGTACATGCCCTTTTCGGCCATCAGCTCGGCCGACGCGTCGTCGATCAGATTGCCGTGCTCGATCGTGCGCACGCCAGCGTGCGCGGCCCGGGTGATCGCCTCGGGTGTATAGGCATGCGCGCAGACGTAGCGACCGAACGCATGGGCCTCTTCGACGGCCGCCTCGATCTCACCGATCGACAGCTGCAGGCTCTCGAGCGGGTCGTAGGGTGAGGCGACGCCGCCCGAGAGCATCAGCTTGACCTGGTCGCAGCCCTGTCGCATCTCCTCGCGCACCGCTTTGCGGATCTCAGGCACACCGTCGGCGATGCCGAGCGCGAAGCTCAGCGCATTGCAGCAGTGGCAGCGCATGCCGGTGTCGGTGCGCCGACGCGGGTCGCTGTGACCGCCGGTGGGGCCGATTGCCTTACCGGCGATGAACAGTCGTGGCCCGGGCAGCAGGCCCTTGTCGGTCGCCTCTTTCAGCCCCCAGTCGGCACCACCGGTGTCGCGCACCGTCGTGAAGCCCCGATCGAGCATGCCACGCATGAGCGCTGCCGCGCGCGCGGTCATGAGCGTGAGCGGCACGCTCTCCATGCGCGGGATGAACACCTCGGACAGCACGACATGGACGTGCGAATCGATGAGCCCCGGCATCAGGACCCGGTTGCCGCAGTCGATGACCGCGGCACCGGATGCCTGTATCGGTCGGTCGGAAACCTCGCGGATCGTGTCGCGTTCGACGAGCAGCTGATGTCCGCCCTGCAATTCGCCGACCTCGGGATCGAGCATGCGGAAGTTTCGAAACAGAAGCATCGACATGGTGCTGGGCTCCGTGACAGGCAAGACGAGCGACGGGTTTTGCCCGCTCAGGGGTGAACCACCCGGCGATTGAAGAAGCCGTTCGCGCCGCTGAAGATGACCTCGCCCTCGATGGGCGTATAGAACGAAACCGCGGCGAGTTCCTGCCAGCGGTAGTCGACCCGCACACAGGTCTCGAACGCCAGGCCCTCGCGCGTCTTGCAGGGCCCGATCTGGGTGATCGTACGCTCGGACGGCTTGCCATCGCGATCGACGGTCTGCCACTTGGTGCCCGGTGCGATCGGGGACTTGAGCTCGACCACCTCGGGGGCGTCGGCCGCCTTCGAGTAACGTGCGTAGATGGCGTCGCCATCGGCGCGCAGATAGATCGTCTCGCGCTTGCCGGGATAGCCTTTGGCGGAAGTCTTGACCTCGCGATAGCGCTTGCCATCGATGTCGACGGTCTCCCCCAGGGTCAGCCACAGATTGCCGTTCAGCCCGTGCGAGCGCACCTTGTAGGTGAGCGTCTCGTGATGCTCGGGCCAGAAAAAATCGTGGATGGTCGGTTCGGCCGCGGTTGCGGCGCTGCAAACGGCGGCCAGGACCGCGGCCCCGACGACGTGCTTCGTGCGCATGACGTGTCTCCTCTTGGTGCGGCTGATTATGCCGAACTCACGGACCGCGGACCTGGCATCGAAGGACATTCATTGACCGATCGGTCGAATATCTCTATACTCGCCCATCGTTCCATTGCGCCCGCGCGCCTGCCGCGCGCGCCTCACGCAGGAGACAGCTGCCATGTATGCACAAATGGTCAAGACCGGTGTCGACGAAGTGAAGACCCGCGCGAACATGTCGCCGCAGGAGGTCGCCTTCCAGGACCGCATCGACGCCGGCGAGAAGATCGAGCCCAAGGACTGGATGCCGGAGGAGTACCGCAAGACCCTGATCCGCCAGATCGGCCAGCATGCCCACAGCGAGGTCGTGGGCCAGCTGCCCGAGGGCAACTGGATCACGCGCGCGCCCTCGCTCGAGCGCAAGGCCATCCTGCTCGCCAAGGTACAGGACGAGGCCGGCCACGGCCTGTACCTGTACTGCGCCGCCGAGACGCTGGGCATCTCGCGCGACGAGATGATCGAGATGCTGCACGCGGGCAAGATGAAATATTCGTCGATCTTCAACTACCCGACCTTGAACTGGGCGGACATCGGCGCGGTTGGCTGGCTGGTCGATGGCGCTGCCATCATGAATCAGGTGCCTTTGCAACGAACCTCGTTCGGCCCCTACTCGCGCGCGATGATCCGCATCTGCAAGGAAGAGAGCTTCCACCAGCGCCAGGGCTACGACATCATGATGAAGATGGCCTTTGGCACGCCCGAGCAAAAGGCCATGGCGCAAGATGCGCTCAATCGCTTCTGGTATCCGTCGCTGATGATGTTCGGCCCGAGCGACAAGGAAAGCGTGCACTCCGCGCAGTCGATGGCCTGGAAGATCAAGATCAACACCAACGACGAACTGCGTCAGAAGTTCGTCGACCAGACCGTGCCGCAGGCGCAGTACCTGGGTCTGAGCGTGCCCGATCCCGATCTGAAGTGGAACGAGGAGAAAGGCGGCTACGACTTCAGTGAACCCGACTGGAACGAGTTCTTCGAGGTGTTGCGCGGCAATGGTCCCTGCAACGTCGACCGTATGCGCGCGCGGGTGAAAGCCTGGGAGGACGGCGCCTGGTTTCGGGACGGGCTGATGGCACACGCCGACAAGCAGGACGCGCGCAGGACCAGGGCGGCAGCCTGATCCAGGGGGCCGACGAGTCCGACGTCCAAACCATGGTTGCGCCAACGAATCCGCCGTGCCGGACCCGCCCGCACGACGGCCGCCATGAATCCATCGACGGCGATGCCGTCGCAGTGTGAACCGGGAGAACTCCATGTCAAAGCAGTGGCCCCTCTGGGAAGTGTTCATCCGCGGCCAGCACGGGCTCAATCATCGCCATGTCGGCAGCCTGCATGCGCCCGACGCCGAACTCGCGATCAAGCATGCGCGAGACGTCTACACACGCCGCAACGAGGGCGTGTCGATCTGGGTGGTCAAGGCCGATGACATCGTCGCCTCCAGTCCGTCGGACAAAGGCCCGTTGTTCGAGCCATCGAACTCCAAGATCTATCGTCATCCGACCTTCTTCAAGATTCCGGACGAAGTGGGGCAGATGTGATGCCGGCCCTCGTCGAGTTCCTGCTGCGCACGGGTGACAATGCGCTGGTCCTCGGCCATCGCGTCAGCGAATGGTGCGGTCACTCACCGGTGCTCGAGGAAGACATCGCGCTGGCCAATACGGCGCTCGACCTCATCGGGCAGACCCAGCTGTGGCTCGGGCTGGCCGGCGAAATCGAGGGTGCGGGCCGCGACGCGGACGCGTTGGCCTATCGTCGTGATGCGGCGGCATTTCGAAATCTCCTGCTGGTCGAGCGGCCGAATGGCGACTATGGCAAGACCTTGATGCGCCAGTTCCTGTTCGACGCCTGGCACATGCCACTGCTCCAGGCGTTGCGCGCCAGTGGCGACACCCGCGTGGCCGACATCGCGAACAAGGCGATTCGCGAGGTCGCGTATCACCTCGAGCGCTCGTCGGACCTGGTGATCCGGCTCGGCGACGGCACCGACGAGAGCCATCGCCGCATGCAGGACGCGCTCGCTGACCTTTGGCCGTACACAGGTGAGATGTTCATCGGCGATGCCGTCGATGCCGAACTCGTCGCGGCCGGCATCGCACCGGATCCCACCAGCCTGCGGCCGGCATGGGACGAAACCGTCGACGCAGTGCTCGCGCAGGCCACCCTCGCCAAGCCCGCCGGCACGTTCGCCCACACGGGTGGCAAGACCGGTCGCCATACCGAGCACCTCGGATACATTCTGGCGGACATGCAGTTTCTGCAACGCGCCTATCCGAACGCGAGCTGGTAGGCGCGGGCCGATCATGACGCCCGACGCACACCCGGCACTGGACGAGATCCGCGGCTGGCTCGCGCGGATCCCGGACCCCGAGATTCCCGTGATCTCGCTCACCGATCTGGGCATCATCCGCGAGTTGGAGTGGCAGGACGGCACGCTGGTGGTGACGGTCACACCGACCTACTCCGGTTGCCCGGCCACGTCGGTGATCAATGACGAGATCCGACGCACCTTGCACGAGCACGGCATCGAGCGGGTCGAATTACGTCGACGCCTGTCGCCGGCCTGGACCACCGACTGGATCGAGCCCGATGCCCGCGAACGGCTGCGTGCCTATGGCATCGCGCCGCCGGTGGACGGGACGGCCGCGCCGATCAAGCTGGTCGGCCGCATCAATCGGCTGGCCAGTCCGCCGCCCACCGTCGCCTGCCCACGCTGTGGCTCCGTTCACACCGAGCGGGTCAGTCAGCACGGTTCGACACCTTGCAAGGCCAACTGGCGCTGCCTGGATTGCCTGGAACCCTTCGATTACTTCAAATGCATCTGATGGGTCGCGCCCGACCATCTCTCGAGACCGCCGATGCCCCGCTTCTTTCCCCTTCAGGTTGTCGATGTCCGGCCCGAAACCCGCGACGCGGTCGTGCTCACGCTCGCGCCACGCGCCGAGGACCGTGACCGTTTCGTATTCACCCAGGGCCAGTACCTGACCTTTCGCCGGATGTTCGACGACGAAGAGCTGCGACGCAGCTACTCGATCTGCGCCGGCCTCGACGATGGCGTCCTTCAGGTGGGCATCAAGCGCGTCGACGGTGGGGCATTTTCCAACTGGGCCAACGACGCGGTCCGTATCGGCGACATGCTCGAGGCGATGGCGCCGATGGGCAATTTCCATGCGCCGATCGACGGCCAGGCCCGGCACCACTACCTGGGCTTCGCAGGGGGCTCGGGCATCACGCCGTTGCTGTCGATCATGCGCACCGTGCTCGCGCGAGAAGCGGGTTCGCGCTTCACGTTGGTCTACGCCAACCGTCAGATTAGTTCGATCATGTTCCGCGAGGATCTCGAAGACCTCAAGAACGCCTACCTCGGTCGCTTCTCGGTCATCCATGTCCTCGAGACCGAGGCGCAGGAGATCGACCTGTTCACCGGCCGCATCGACGCCGACAAATGCAAGGCATTGTTCGAGACCTGGATCGACCTGCCCTCGGTGGACATGGCCTTCATTTGCGGTCCGGAGCCGATGATGCTGGCGATCGCGGCGTCGCTGCGCGAACACGGACTGGACGACTCGAGAATCAAATTCGAGTTGTTCGCATCCGGTCAGCCCGGTCGCGCGAAGACCCGCGTCAAGCGCGTCGACTCGGCCTCCGACAGCGCCCGATGCGAGGCCACGATCACGCTCGATGGCACGACCCGCAAGCTCTCGATGCCGAAGGAAGGCCAGAGTCTGCTGGACGCGGCACTCGCCGCCAGCCTCGATGCGCCCTTCGCTTGCAAGGCCGGCGTCTGCTCGACCTGCCGCGCCAAAGTGCTCGAAGGCGAAACCGAGATGGCGGTGAATCACGCGCTCGAGGACTACGAGGTTCGCCAGGGCTACGTGCTGACCTGCCAGTGCCACCCGTTGAGTGACCGGGTGGTGATCAGTTACGACGAATGAAACATCACATCTGGCAAGCGGACACACGACCATGACCGAGCAACGTTCATCGGCGCCCGGCGCCGACACGATGGATCTCGAAGACTATCTGGCACAGGGCGGCATGCTCACGGCGCCGGGCAATGTTCCGCCGCGGTATCGCGGCGAGCTGCTGCGTCTGATGGCCAGCTTCGTCGACAGCGAGTTGGCCGGCTCGGCCGGCTTCGCCGACACGATCAACGACGCGCCCGGCATCAAGCCGCGAATTGCCGCCGCGCGCATCGTGCTCGAGAAGGTCGATCACGCCGACAGAGTGCTGCGGGTGATGGCGACATTCGGCGTCGATACGGCCCGCTATGCGGTGCACCACCCATGGGCCGAACGAATGGCCCGGGACGCCAGCATCGGCCAGGTGCGACACGGCGGCGACATGCGCCTGTCGGTGTTCCATTACCCATTGCATGGCTGGGCCGATGCGGTCGTGATGAACGTGCTGATGGGCCTGGCCACTGACGTGCAGCTCGGCGAACTGGGCCGCGTGTCTTATCAGCCACTGGCCGAGGTGTTTCGCGAAATCGCGCCGCGCGAAGCACGGCACACGGTGCTGGGCGTCGAAGGCCTGACCGACATCGTCGCCGGCGACTCGGGACGCGGGCAAGCCGCGGCCGCGATCGCCTACTGGCGACCACGCGTGGCGGCGAGTTTCGGCACCAGCGGCTCCGATCGCTTCGAGATGCTCGCCCGCCTGGGTCTGCGCCACCGTCGCAACGAGGAACTGCAGGCCGACTGGAACTCACGCGTCGACCGACAGCTGGACGAACTCGGCTTGGGCACCGTGGCCTGAGCGAGCGCCCGTGCCGTGGCACTCGTGCGCGCCGATGCCGGTCCGTCCTGGCAACGGTGTCTGGCGGACGCTCGGGGTGTTGAATGTCTTTACCGGCCCATGATGCAGAACGGGTTCAAGCACGATGGCACGGCCCCGCGCCAATGATTTCGAACTGAAGCGCCGTTCGATCGTCGACGGCGCCGCAGCTGTGTTCGCGCAGCAGGGCATGGACAAGGCCTCGATGTCGCAGATCGGCGCGCGTGCCGGGGTCTCGAAGGCGTTGCTCTATCACTACTTCCCCAGCAAGGACTCGCTCGTGTTCGCGATCATCCGCGAGCACATCGTGGCACTCGAACAGGCGCTTGCCGACGCCGTTGACGAGGCGCTGACACCGGCCGGGCAACTCGAGTGCTTCGTGGCCGTGGTGCTCGATCGCTATCGGGGAGCCGAGCACGCCCACCAGGTGCAGCTCAATTGCGGCGCCATGCTCGGCAACGACCAGCGCAACGAGATCCGCACGATCGAGCGGCGCATCGTGCGCTATTTCTCCGAGGTGCTGCTGCGCGTCAACCCGCGCCTCGAAGAGCCCGGCCGACCCTTGTTGATGCCGGTGACGATGTCGCTTTTCGGCATGCTCAACTGGGTCTACACCTGGTTTCGGGACGACGGCACGCTGACCCGCGAGGACTACGCGCGACTGGCTACCCGGCTGATGCTCGACGGGATAGGCGCGGTGGATCGAAGCTGAGCCAGGACGGGCCAGTGTCGCGGGACCTGGGTGACGGATCCGACCGACGGCAATCGCGCGCCGGGATCGGGTTCGTCAATTCGTGCCCTGCTTCCAGAACACATCCTTGCGATTCAGCCGGCCGTCGCGCAGCTCGATCAGCTCGATGCCGCGTCGATCCAGTGTTTGGCCGCTGGCCCGCCAGCGCCCGGTGACGCGGTAGGTCATGACGATCGCCTGCTCTCCCAAGGCCCGGCAGCACACATCCTCGAAGCGCAGGTTCTCGATCAGGCGCTCATTGGCAGCCTTGCCCTGGATGAAGCCATCGATACCGTGATGCACGCGCCCGTCGGGCTCCTCGCCGATCGCGAAGTGCCACTGCGCATCGGCGGCGACGACGCTGGCCAGTGCCTGAGGCTCGCCGCTGAAGAACGCCCTGCCAAAGCGCGCCATGAACTGGGTGGCCTGTTCGTCGGTCATCGTCTGCGGTTCCGTCTTGGGAGCGATGTCGGCGAGTATGCGCCGGTTTGCGCCCCGGATGCGAGAGCGACTCCGGGCGTGGTTCAGGCGTCCAGTCGCGCCTGCAGGCTGCGCTGCTGCCGTCCGGGGGTGGCGGCCGCGAAGCGCAGCGACTCCGCATCGGCAAACACGATCAACCCCTGACGAGCCCGCGTGACACCGGTATAGAGCGCCTCGCGAGTGGCCATCGGATGCCCGGCCGGTGCCGGCAGCAGCAGGACCTCGTCGAACTCCGAGCCCTGTGCCTGATGCACGGTGAGCACGAACGCGTCATCCCATGATGGCAGGCGCGACACCGGCACGCAGATTCCGGACTCGAACGAGACGAAGATCCCGCCATCGGCGCGCCAAACCAGACCGATGTCGCCATTGAACAATTCGAGCGCCGGTTGATTACGTCGGACCACCACCAAGCGGCCCGCCGTCAGCTCGGCACCAGGCCCGAACAGCCCGCGTACGATGCGCTCGTTCAAGGCGACGGCACCCGCCGGACCGCTGCGCAGCGACGACAGCACGCGCAGCGCTCTGAAGTCGTGCAGCATCGCCAGCGCCTGCGCCGCATCGGCCACGCGCGCCGCGGCCACGACCAACGGACGAAAGCCTCGGATGGCCTCGCCGATCAAGGCGTCCAGCAACGGCCCGCGCCAGTGTCCGTTCTCGTTGCGCGCCCCCTGCTCGGTCTCGACCAGCGTGACGGACGGGCGCCGTCGCAGGGTGAAAGAGCCGTCCGCGGTTTCACGCGCCGGATCAGGCGTGTCGCCGGCGGCCAGCGCCACGGGCGCGCTTCGGCCGTCGGGTGCGGGTGCGGGTGCGGGTGCGGATTCGGGTTCGGCGAAGTATGGCGTCGGATCGTCGCCACGACTGACGGCCGCAGCGAATGCCATCAGCGTCGGCGCTTCACGCTGACGGTAGTTCTCCGACAGGACCACCCTGGCCGCGACCAGCGCCGGCGACGTGCTCTGACAGAGGGCGCCGAAGAACGCGCCGGCCTGCACCGATGCGAGTTGATCACGATCGCCGGCGAGTACCAGCCGCGCGCCGGGCGCCAATGCGCTTACCAGCGCCGCCGCGATGCCCGAATCGAGCATCGAGCATTCGTCTACCACCACGAGATCCGCGTCGATCGGTTGCATCGCGTCACGCGCGACCCGGCCATCGGGACGGTAGCCGAGCAAGCGATGCACGGTGCCGATGGTCACGGCCGCATGCTCGTCAAGCGGTTGCAGCGATTCGCCCAGGCGGGTCGCCGCTTTGCCCGTGGGCGCCGCGACGGCGATTCGCACGCCCGGATCGCCGGCAAGCGCCGCGCGCACCAAGGCCCCGAGCGTATGCGTCTTGCCCGTGCCCGGTCCGCCGGAAAGCACCAGCAAGCGCCCGCGCCGGATGTTGTCGAGGGCTCGCCGCTGGTCGGGATTCAGACCGTCGTCGGCGGCCCGGTCCGGAGCCGCGGCCGCTGCCCGGGCGTGCTCGCCGACGGCACGGGCGATAGCCGACAGACCGTCGGCCAGGGCTCGTTCGGCCAGCCAGTCGCGGCGTCGGAAAAGTCGCCCGTGCTCGAGCACCAGCGGGCGCGCATCGTGGCTGCCGTCGCCCACCAGCGGGCTCGATCGCAGCGCGACCTCGATCGTGCCCCGTACATCGTCGGACCATGCCTCGGCCAGCTCCAGACAAACCTGGCCGGCCGCCGACGCCTGCCACAATGCGTTCAAAGCCTGCCACAAGGCAGGCACGTGCTCGTCGCCGCCGTGGGCGCGCCGATGGGCATCGACGAGACTGCCCACCATGCCCGCCTGCAGCCCAGTCTGGATCGGATCCTCGGGTGCTGCCGGCGAACGGTCGGTCAGCGGTTTCATCGCGGTTCCCCCTGCCCATCCACGGGCACGCTGCTCGCAAGCTCGCCGCAGAACAAGCGGTCGAGCTCGTCGATCAGCTGCCACGACGGACGATTCGCATAGACACCCGCAGTCGGATCGTCGCCCCGCGCATCGCCGACGCCGCGCAGAAAAAGATAGCCCACTCCGCCGAAGTCGCGCTCGTACTCGTAGCGGTGGAGCCGTGCCCGCAGCCAGCGGTGGACGGCCAGCACGTAGAGCGCGATCTGCAGCGCATAGCCGTGGGCCCGAATCGCCTTGGTCAGTGCGGGCTGGTCGTAAGCCGTGACCGTCGGCCCCAGCCAGTTGGATTTCCAGTCGAGCACCCAGTAGCGGCCGTCGACGCGTGCGACGACGTCGATGAAACCATTCAGGTAGCCCGACCACTCACCCGCTGCGGCGATGGGATCGAACGGCAGATGATCGGCGACCAGCTCGCTCAAACGCGAGGGCGCAACGCGCGTTGCTCCGAGCAGGAACGGTAATTCGCGAATGGTGTTCGCGCGATGCAGGTCGGCAAGCCTGAACGGCAGGCCGGCGGCACTCAAATCGTGCGCGAGAACGCGTCCGAGCCAGCGCGCGACCGGCTTGCCCAGCGATGGATCGAAGCCGTGCGCGCGAAGGACGCCGGCCGCGTGCTCCGGCCCGAGTGGGGCCGTGAAATCGTGATCCTCGAGTATCGCGTGCAAACAGACGCCGGCAACGGCGCCGCGCGCGAACTGCTCACGAATCGCCTCGCCGTTGCTCTGCGCCGCCCGCGCAAGCGTCGGCGGCAGCGGAATCGGGCCGTGATCGGTATCGACCGCCAAGCGCCAGGCCGCATCGTCGTCGTGTGACAGGTCGACGCCGATCTCGGCGGGCTGCCAGGTCTGGTCGTGATCGGGTCCGGCGATACGGTCTTCACCGCCCTCGCCCGCGCGCATCAGACCCGTGAAGCTGCGCCGGGTCCAGGCTGGTGTCACCCGTCGACTGGCACGTGCAAGGACGAGACTGGCCGCAAATGCCCCCGTGAAGACGATCGGATGCGCCGCGGGGAGATCGATCGGATGTGGATCTGCCGCATGCGGATCGGCCGGATGCGGGTCGGCCGGATGCGGGTCGGCCGCGTGCGGATCGGCCGCATGCGGATCAGCCGGATGCGGATCGGCCGGATGCGGGTCAGCCACGGCCTGCGTTCCGGCCGCGAGCGCGTGCCACGGCAGCGCCGATGCGTGCCCTGAGCCGACCAGCGCAGTCAGCGCCGCCTGGCAATCGGCCGCCGAGGGGGCCGCCGGCATGGCGTCGTCCGCGCACTCGCAGCCGAGCAGCCAGTGCGCCAGCACCCCGTGCTCGGATCTGCGGCGCGGGCCCAGCGCGCCCAACGACGGATCGATCGCGAGGTAGATGCGCTGAGCGGCGCGGGTCAGCGCCACGTAGCCGAGGCGCAGGCGCTCGGCGAGCGCGTCGCGCTCGAGCGCCAGGCTCACCTGCGCGACGCCGGTGAAGGCATCCCCTGTGCCGGTCGGCGCCAGCGCCGCCAGCAGTTCCTGACGCGCGCTGGTCAGCGATTGGACGACGATGCGTCTCGGTTCGCGTTCACCCGGAGCGGACAAAACCTCGCATTGCTCGTCGATGAGCCGGCGCCGACCATCGCTCCAGAGAAAGGGCAGGAAGACGATCGGATACTCGAGGCCCTTGCTGGTGTGGATCGTCTGGATACGAACCAGTGATTCATCGCTTTCGAGACGCAGTGCGGCCTCGTCCGCACCACCGCCCCCGGCACGTGCCTGCGCGATCCCGCCGGCCAACCAGCGCGCTGCCTGGGCCGGACCGTGGCGCGCCGGTTCGGCGCCAGCGAGCAGATCGATCAGATGCAGCAGATCGGTCAGTAGCCGCTCCCCCACGGGCTGCCCGGCGAGCGGTCCGCCGCGCTCACGACGGGCAAAGATCAGTTTGTGCATCGAGGCGGCGGGCCCGCAGACCGACCACGACCGCGCGCAGGCAACCAGGTCGTCCAGCCAGACGCCATCGGACCCGGCTGCCGCCTGAGCCCCACCGCCGGCGCCAGCGACTGCCGACACCTCGGCCGCGCCGGCTCGGGCATCGTCGGCGTCGGCGCCGCTGTCTTCACAGTCGATCGCCAGCAGGCTCGTCACCGCGCCGCCGAGCAGCACGGCAGGATCGTCACGCTCGGCGAGCGCGGCCAGCAGGCGATGAAGCTCGAGCGCCGCCGGACTGCCGAAAACGCTGTCGCGCGAGATCTCGACCGCGCCGATGCCGCGACGGTTGAGTGCTCGCTTCACGCTCGTCCCCTGGCGCGCCGTGCGCACGAGCACGGCGATGTCCGTGGCGCGCGGTGCATCGGCCCGGGCGAGCAGGCGGGCGATCTCGCCCGCGCAGGCATCGACCGCGCGCCGTTCGATGACGCCGGACTCGGCCGCCGGCGGATCGGCGTCGGCATCCGTCAAGGTCACCAACGTCAATGGCGCACGTCCATCGTCGGGCAGAGCCGCCGCCTTCGGTGGTGGGTCGGCAGGCTGCGCGCCCGCGTAGGCGATACCGGACAGAAGAAACGGCTTCGAACCACGAATGACCGCATTCAAGGACGCCACGAGCGCCGGCGATGCTCGCTGGTTGCGATTCAGGCGCAACACCCGTCCGGCCCTGGCCGCGGCCGCGAGATAGGTATGGACGTCGGCGTTTCGAAAGCCGTAGATCGCCTGCTTCGGATCACCGACCAGCACCAGCGCGCAGCCCGCACGGGGGCGATGGCCGGCAACTCGGTCGCGATCGTCCGGATCGCTGCCGCCCGACCATTCACCGAGCGAACCGGCTCCGTCCGCATCGGCGTCGACCGTTCGCTCGCGACCGGCCATCGCGGGAGCATAGACCCGGGCGAAGATCCGCCATTGAACCGGATCGGTATCCTGGAATTCGTCGACGAAGGCGAGCGGAAAGCGTGCGCGGAGCTGGTCCGCCAGTGGTTCGCCGTGAACCCTGTCGACAAGGGCCTCGGCCAGCGTCGTCAACAGGCCGTCGAAGGGCAGCACACCGGCGCGCCGGTGGCGCAACGCCAGCGCCGCGCGGAAATCGCCGACGATGCCTGCGGCCACCGTACCCGCCAACGAGGCCCGCCGGGCGAGCGCCTCGACGACGCGGGCGACCGCCGCGAAGAACGCAAAGCCGTCGAGTTCGGCGAGCCCATCTGCGGCCACTGCCTTGACGGCGAGCGCGCGCGGGGTCATGGCGGCCAGTGCCCCGGGCGGCGATTCGATCGCCTCGGGAAGACGCATCACCCAGTCTTCGATCGCCGCGAGCCGCTCGGTCAGACGGGGCCCGGTCAATGATTTGCGATTGACGTGCCGGCTGCCTTGGCGCCAGACGGCGAGCGATTCGCGCTCGTCACGGACGGCCTGCCCCAGCGCCTCGACCGCCTGTCGCAGCTCGTCGCCAAGCGCCCGCCACTCGCCCGGGGCAGGCGGCGGCCAGACCTCGGCCCGCGGATCCGCGATCAGGCGCTGCAACACGGAGCGCAGTTGCTGACGACGCAGGCCGCCACCGGCGCCGACCAGCCAGCGAAGTCGCGGATCGGGATCTTCGAGAAGCGTGCGCCACCAGTCGGCCAGCACCCGATCGAGCGCGTCGAGACCGTCCACCGTGGGCTCGACGTCGTCCCAGCGCCCGAGGCTCAGCGAATGCTCGTTCAGCACCCGTTGGCAGTAGCCATGGATCGTGCCGATCATCGCGCCATCGAGAGAGGCCCGGGCGAGACTCAGACGCGCGCGCACCTGATCCGCGTCCAACGGTGGCCGATAGATGCGAAAGAACGGATCGTCCGCGCCGCCGTCGGACAGCAGCGAATCGATCAGCTGCGCGATGCGTTGGCGCAACTCGGCCGCGGCGGCATTCGTGAAGGTCAGCACCGCCATGCGTTCGATGTCGAGATCGCGCTCGAGCAGCGCACGCACCACCAGCCGGCAGATCGTCCAGGTCTTGCCGGTGCCCGCATCGGCCTCCAGAACCGTGCAACCGTCGAAGATCGCACGCTCGAGCAGTGGATGCCCGGCGAGCGCCCCGGGATCGCCGCACACGATTTCATCGGCGCCGGCCATTTCCCGCCTTCTCTGCCCATCGCTCATCTCGACGCTCCGTGCGACCAGGCCCGCGCAAACCGGTGCATGGCCTGCGCAAGCGGCAGGCGGCCCTCCGCGCTGGCCAGCACGGGACCGAAGCAAGCGAGACTGGCCAGCAGTGCCCGATCGAGCGGCGGCGGCGCCGCGCGCCAGATCGCCCTCACCTCCGGCCGCTCGATCAGACCGGGACGCGATGCCCTCGCATCACCCTCGTACAGCGTTCGCACCCGTTTGCGCGCCGCCGCGTCGTCGACCGTCGCGACTTCGAGCTCGAGCGCCCCGCCAGCGGCCAACCACTCGTCGGCGAGACGCGCAAATGCGTGCGCCACGTCGGCGGAGGGCGTCGTCGCCGCCTCCACCAGCGCCCCTAGCGCCGCGATCGCCGCCGCCCGGATTCGGTCCGGCCGGACGTCATCGTCGGCGGCAGGCACGCTCGCCCGCCCGTCGCTGACCGGTCCACCGTCATCTTCGGCGCCTGCTCCGCCCGCCGAACCTGCGCCGCCGCGAAGGCGCTCGGCGGCGGGCCCCCAGCCGAGTACACGGCGGCCGCCTGCCGTCGGCACCAGCCACGAGCGCGGCCGATCGTCGTCGGCGACCGCCAACCACGACAGATAGCGACACCAGGCATCGAGCAGCGTGGCCGCGGGTGCCGCGGGCGACGGCTCGACCACGACCAGTCCATCGGCCACGCGCCATGCAGCCGGCACGGCGCCGACCACCGAATGACCGGCGTCGACCACGACTCGCAACGGCGCGCCTGCCATCGGTGGTTCCGAACCCGGCGCAAGCCCGAGCGCGGCCAAACAGTCTCGTTCGGCCGCAATCAATGAATCCACGCCGGCCGCCAGCTCGCGAACGACCGCGGCCAGCGCGAGACCGGGCGGTGCATCGGGGTGCCCGGCCAGATGCCGTTCGAGCTGCCCCTCGGACAAGCCACGGCGGCGGCCGTCGAGCACCACCGACGCGAGACGATCGCGCCGGCGAAAGTCGAGATCCCTGATTTCGAAGGCCTCGAATGCCGCCAGTTCCGCGTCGACGGCAGGCAGGCGCACGCCCAGCGCCGCGCTCAGATAACGTCGCTGCGGATTTCGAAGCAGGTGACCCAGCGCATCGATGGTCAGCGACTGCACACGTGTCGGAGGCGCGGCGTCCTCATGGCCGCGGGTTGTCGTGACCGCCCCGATCGCCGGCCAGCGGGCCTGGCCTGCCAGCACCCGCGCCGCGCCGAGCCAGGCACGGTCGTAGCTCGGCAACGCCGCAGCGAATCGTCGCGGCGAGAACGATTGCAATGGATGCTCGTGGACGCACGGGCAGGCACTCCAGAGCGGATCGACCCGTCGCAGATACTCGGTCAGCTCACCGAGCACTCGCGACGGCGGACGCTCGCCATTGTCGCGCGGATCACGACCCGCGTAACAAAGGATCAGGCGCTCGCGGGTATCGCGCAACTGATCGAGCATGACGGCACGGGCTCGATCGCCGGATGACGGATCACCGAAGCGCGGCCGCATGCGCATCAGATCGAATTCGTGCATTGCCGGCCTGGCGGGCCAGGCGCCGTCGTCGAGCCCGATCACGACCACCACACGATACGGAACGCCGCGCAGGCCGCCCCATGGTGCGACGGTGATCGCGCCCTGGGGCCAGGCCACCCGCGCGCCCTGCTCGAGTGGCTCGCCGAGGCCTGCGATCAAGGCCTCCAGCGTCAGCGCTTCGACGCCCGCGTCGGCGGCTTGTTCCTGCAGCCGTGCGGTCGCCTCGCGCAGCCGTGCGAGCCCGGGCAGCAGGTCGGCGTCGTGACCCAGCCAACGCTCGCAAAGATCTTCCAGACGCGCGAGCCAATGCGCGATCGGTTGTTCGGCGTTCGCGGAGCGCCATAGCCTGACCTCGTCGACCACGGCACAGGCGCCCCCGAGCGCACGCAGCGCGTCGTCCGGGCCCGGCGCGACGGGCCAAAGTTCACCGACCACGGCGGCCGAAGACAGGGTGTCCAGTTCAGTGGGATCGTGACAGGCGCCGACCGCCAATCGCGCGATCGACGAGCGCCAGCCATGGCGGTGGGCCTGCGCCGCCGACAGATCGTCGACCCGCCATCCGGCGAGATCGAATGCGCGCCGCAACGCAGCGAGATCGCCATCGACCAGCCCGAAGCGCCGCCGCGCCCACTCGGCATCGAGCCAGTCGAGCAGGACCTCCGGAAGAAGTTCGCCGACCACCATCGACAAAAAATCCAGCACCGCCGCCAACCCCGGCTCGGAACGGGGCGAGCGGCCGGAGACCGCGATCGGCAACGCGCGTTCCGGATCGGCCTCGAAGCGGGCGCGCAGCCAGGGCGCGGCCGAATCGACATCGGTACAGAACACCGCCACTTCGTCGGCTCGCAGATCGGGCAAGGCGTCGAATGCGGACATCAGGCGGTCATAGGCGACATCGGCCTGACGCGCGAGCGTGTGCGCGACATGGATCTCCAGCGACGGATCATGCGCGTCATCGTCGGTCGCCGTGCGCCAGCATGCATCGTCGAGCGCCAGAATGGCGTGTTGCAGACGCTGCAGGCGGTTGCCCGGCCGGACGCCGGCCAATTCGACCGCGCGTTCGCGCAGCGACGACTCGCCGATCTCGGCCAGCCCCTGCTGCTCCAGTTCGCGCATCATCGCCAGTGCATCACGATGATCGCGGCCCCACTGACCGAGCAGCGCCGGCTCGGTTTCGAACAAGGCATGCAGGGCGGGCTCATCGCGCGCCAGGCGCGCGGCGCGCGCAGGACTGACGAGTTCCTGCCAGAAACCGACGGCCGGATCGGTCGCCAGCCAGAGCATCGGCCGATGCTGCGCGAGCCTTGCCACGGTCAACAACTGATCGGGTGACAGCCCCAGGGCGCCGAACAGAACGATGCGTCCGCCCGCCATCGCCTTCGCGCCAGCGTCGGGCACAGAAGCGGAGGCACCGAAGAGCGAGAGCTGGGCCGGCGTGGCAGTCTCGCCGGCGCCGCGCTCACGACGCAGGCGCTCGAACGGGTGCTCGCGCGCGACACCTTTGACGCGCGCCACGACCTGCCCCCAGAGCCAGCGTTGCCAGGGCTCGTGCGCGAGTCGAGCGGCGCGGCCCGAGGCCACGTCGCGACCGAGCGCCCAGGCATCCGTCCAGTCACGGCGATAACTCTGGTAGCCGTCGAATAGATGCGCGAGCCTGGTGGCGAACAACACTCGCTCGCCAGCGCCGGCCTCGCGCCAGCGGGCAATCAGGAGATCGTGCTCGGCGTCCTGTGACACGGGCTCGTCCATGGCCCGATCGAGTACGGCATGGATCGCCCACCGCACGCGCATGGCATCGAAGGGCGCAACGCGGCTGGTGCCGGGCAACTGGTTGGCCAGCTCGCGCCACAGGAAACCCACCGGACGCTCGATGCGCAGGTTCGCGCTGATCCCGGTGACGGCCGCCAACCTGTGCTGCAGCCAATAGCCGCTGGCCGGCTGGCCGACCACCAGTACATCCTCGGCCATAGGATCACCGCCGGCGGCGGCCAGCCAGGCGATCGCCCGCTGCGCCTGGGCATCGGTGTCGGCATCGAGCAGGATTCGCAACATCAATCACGTCCGGGGCGAACGGGCCGCGGCCGATCGGCAGCAACGATCGTTGGTGCGGGGCCGCAACGGTACGCGACCAACGATCGGGTCCCGGTGCGGCATCCTACGCCGGTAGCCGCCAGCCGCGTGCTCGTTCGGCGAATGACGGACTAGATCCCCAGAGTCGGCCACTTGGCGAACACGATGGTCGCCGCTCCGAGCAACAGATTCAGTTGCACGAGCGCGCGGATACGCTCGAGGCTGGCACCGGCGGCGGGGAATTCACCGCGCGCGAGCGCGTCCTGCAGGCGTCGGAAATGCACGGTACGAATGACGACGAAGACGACCGTCATGATCGTGCCCGTCAACAACATCGCATGCCAGCCCGGCGGTGCCAGTGCAAATCCGACCTGTGCCAGTCGCGCCAGACCGCTGGCCCAGATCAGCGCGATCGCCACGCTCACCCAGCCAAAGAAACGCCCGAGCACGGCAGCCATCAAGGGGGCACGTTGCTGGGGCTGCAGGTCGTGCACGACCGGCCGCAGACATGTGATGACGAAGAACATTCCGCCGATCCAGACGATCACGCCCAGCAGATGCGCGATCAATAGCCATGCGTTCAAGTTGACGCTCCCTTAGAACGACGAGTCGGGCCCGGCGAGGAATACCGTCTCTTCAGGCGTGCTGGTGCGGCCGAGCAGTCGGTTGCGGTGCGGGAAGCGTCCGAAGCGCGCAACGATCACCTGATGCTTGCGCGCCCATTCGAATACGTCTTCCATGCCGGGCTCGCGCGCAAGGTCTGCGAACAATGCCAGCGACCGATTCTGGATGACGAGATCCTCGGCATGCTCGAAAGGCAGATAACAGAACCATCGCTGCAGCGCGGGCAGGCGGCGATCATCACCACGCGCGACCAGCGCGCCGGCCGCCGTCAGAGCGCGTGCATCGCCGGCGACCATGCGCGCGCAGTCGCGGTACACGTTGCGCGTGAACTGATCGAGTACAACGATGTAGGCGACATGATGCGACAGGGGTGCATCGGCCGCAGTCCACGCGTCGCAGGCACCGTCCAGCGCGGCTTCGATCGTGGCACCGAAGCAGGTGCGGATCTCGGCGTCGAAGGCGTCCGACTTCTGGAACCAGCGGGGCCGTCGCTGGCCAACCTCGGCGGAACCCGGCTCTCCAAACCAGAAATCCAGCACCGATTGCGGCCCCGCCAAAGGAGTCGAATCGCTCATCGGGTGCCTCCGAAACGCAGATCGAGACGACGGGCGCGCGCGCTCTTCTGCGCGATCTTGGCGAAGCGAACATCGCCGATCTCCGCTGTGCTCGCCACGTCCGTTCCGCCACAGGGCTGCAGATCGACTCCGGCGATCCGCAGCAGCCGCAGCCGCAGCCAGCTAGTGTCGCCGGCCTGCCCGGCGCCCGGCGGATAGAACACGGTGGCGTCGAAATCGAAGCCGTCTTCGTGAACGTGAGTCACGCGGGCATCACAGGCACGCGGCCTGGCGTCCTCGCGATACAGCGCCCGGGTGGTCATCGAAGCGCGCCGGGCCCGGTCCGGCCGCCCGCGGCCATGCGGTCGGCGTCGGGGTCGGTCACTGCGGCCGACGGAGCGCCGCCGTCATCGGCAGACGCGACATCGAGGCGCCGGTCCAGACCGCCCAGTCGCAGAGCCGCCAGGCTCAGCATGTTGGCCGAAACCGGCGCACTGATGAAGATGAACAGGGTCAGCAACAATTCGATCACGCCGGGCATCGCACCGTGCGACAACGGCAGCACCAGCGCGGCCAGCAGTACGCCTCCGACGCCAAGCGTGGACGACTTGGTCGGTGCGTGCAGGCGGCAGAAGAAATCCGGCAGACGCATCAGGCCGAAGCTGCCCATGAAACCGAAGAAGGCGCCCACCAGGATCAGCACGGCGGCCAGCCACTCGAAGACGATACCCACGCGGCCCCCTTATTCCATCGCGTCGCCGCGCGCCAGGAAGCGTGCACCGGCGACGGTGCCCACGAAGCCCAGCAGGGCGATCAACAGCGCAACCTCGAAATATACCGAACGATCCTCGTGCGCCTGACCAATGCCCACCAGCAGCACGAGCGCCAGCGCGTTGGTGTAGAGCGTGTCGAGCGCGAGCAGCCGGTCGGTGGCGTCGGGACCGCGCAGCAATCGCCACATGGCGAGCAGCACGGCCAGGCCGAAAGCCAGGAATCCGATGTTCAGTGCGAACGCGAGCATCCGTAGATCTCCAGCAACGGCGCCTCGTAGCGCGCCTTGATGTCGGCGACCAGCGCCTGCGGATCGTCGCAATCGAGCGCATGCACGACGATGACCGGCAAGGCATTTGCGCCCTCTTCCGGCTCGATCACCCGTGACGACACTGTGCCCGGGGTCATGGTGATGATGCTCGCGAGCAGGTCGACAACATACGGATGCCGGGTTTCGACCGGCACCCGAACGAACGTCGGTCGCAGCCGGGCGGGATCTCGGAGCAGCAGCCGCGCAACCGTGATGTTGCTCTGAACGATATCGTGCGTGACGACCCAGGCAAGCCGTGCGATCACGCCCGGCCGGCCCGCGCCCGCGACCTCCGGCACGAAGCGTGCCGTCAACAGCGGCAGCAACCAGGCGACCAGCAGCGCACCGATGACGATCAGGCCGCTGAGGTCGCCGAGCAGCAGCGGCCAGGCGATCAGCAACACCAGCGACAACCAGGGCATCGGCAGCAGACGCATCAGTCACGCCCCCGCTGGACGGCCGCAGGCGATGGCCGCAGGAAGGGTTCGAGCGTCTCGCGCGCGCGTCCGAGCACCGCTGCCCGATAGGCCTCGCGATTGCCGATCTGCGCAGCCAGACGTTCGGCCTCATGGCGCAACTGACCGGCATTCACGACCAGGCTCAGGCTCAGGGCGAGCGCGGCGGCCGTCGCCAGCACCGCACCGCGTGCACGCGCATGCGAGCCCTGTACGGGTGTCAGCAAGTGCTGCTGAGGGGCGGTCTGCGCAACCGGCTGATCGGCGGCGTAGCCGGGCTCGTCGGCGGCGCTGTTCCAGAGCAGGAGACTCAGAGCGCGCGACACCGCCACCAGCGAGCAGAAGCTGGAGATCAGAATGCCCGCCCACAACCAGCCGATCCAGTCGGAGTCGGTGAGGCTGTCGAGCACCATCAGCTTGCCGATGAATCCGGAGGTTGGCGGCAGCCCCACGGATGTGATCATCGCCCAGAGCAAGGCGCCGCCGATGAGGATCGGGTGCGAGATCGGACGGCCGGGGCGAAGCCGGTCGCCCTGCTCGCCGCGATGCGTGCCGACCCACTCGGCAACCAGGAACAACACCGCCGTCGAGATGGTCGAATGCACAAGGTAATACGATGCCGCCGACAACGACGCCTGGGTCGACAGGCCAAGCGGCAGGAACAAGGTGCCGATCGACACCAGTGTGAGCATGGCTGCCAGCTGGCGTAGTGTCTGCGACGCCAGGGTGCCGGCCGATCCGACGGCCAGAGTCAACAGGGCCAGCACGATGATCCAGGGCTTGGCCATCTCGCCCAGCGCCTCGGCCGGGGCCCCTGCAACCCCCTCGTAGGCACCGAAGATCAACGGGTAGACACGCAGGATCGCATAGGCGCCGATCTTGGCCACGACCAGCGCCACGACAGGCGCCGCCGCCGAGCCGTAGCTCGCCGGAATCCAGAAGTGGAATGGCACCAGGCCCGATTTGATGAGGAACACCGCCAGCAACAGGATGCCGGCCACGGCGACAATGCCGACGTCATCGGCGCGCACCTGCATGATCGCCTCGGACAGATGCGCCATGTTCAGCGTACCGGTAACCGCGTACAGGGTCGACACGGCGATCAGGAACACTGCCGACGCCGTCAGGTTGATGACCACGAAGTGCAAGGTGGCCCCGACCCGGGCACGCCCGCCGCCATGCAGCAGCAGCGCATAAGAAGCCGCGAGCAAGACCTCGAAGAACACGAACAGGTTGAACAGGTCACCGGTGAGGAACGCGCCGGACAGGCCCATCAGTTGGAACTGCCAGAGAGCCTGGAAGCGGCGACCCTCGGCACTCCAGGCCGCATTCGAGTACACCAGGCCGATCAGGCCCAACGCACTGGTCAGCAGCACCATCACCGCGCTGAGCCGATCGAGTACCAGCACGATGCCAAACGGCGCCGGCCAGTTACTCATCGCATAGACGCGGATGAGATCGGTGTCGGCGACCAGATAGAGCTGAATCGACACCACCAGGTGCGCGATCATGGCCAACATGCCGATGACCCGGCTGAGGATGCGGCTGCGGCCGCCGACGACGGCCGCCAAAGCACCGGCCACGAGCGGAATCAGGATCGGCAGTGCGATCAGATGCGCATCCAGCGTGACCGGCAGCGGGGCCGGACCGATCGGGCCGGCCATCAGCGTGGCGCTCCATCGTCGGCACCGCCATCCTGGTCGCGGCCCGCGTCCGGCCGACGGCGGGCATCGGCGGGGCCCTCGGCGTCGCGCGCAATCGCGGCCGGATCGCGGACCAGCATCGCGTTTGCCGCCGCACCGACATCGCCGCCAGCCAATGCGACCGCGCGGCGGTCATCGAGGAACTCGGCCTCACGATGCTCGACGTCGAGTTCGATCGGCGCGGCGCCAGGCAGCCCACGCCCGGCATCGACGTGATCGCTGCGGGTCTCGCGATAGGCACGCAGCGCCAGCTCGACGATGAATCCGGTCATGCCGAAGCCGATCACGATGGCCGTCAGCACGAGCGCCTGCGGCAGGGGATCGGCCATCGGCAAGCCGCGCTCACCAAGGATGGGAGGTGCGTCGAGGACCAGGCGCCCCATCACGAAGATGTAGAAATTGACGGCATAGCCCAGCAAGGACAAGCCGATGATCACCGGCACCGTGCGACCGCGCAGAATCAGGAACACGCCACATGCGGTGACGACCGCGAGTGCCGACGCAACCAGGAATTCCATCAGGCGTCTCCGAGCAGTCGGGGGTCGTCCAGCTCATCGGGCGGATCATCGGTGCCGCTGACCCGGCTGAGGGTGAGCACGGTCAGCAGGGTGGCGCCGATCACCAACAGGAACACGCCCAGATCGAACAAGGCGGCCGTGGCCAGGCCGATCTCGCCAAGCACGGGAACCACCGGGTGCGCGGCGTAGCTGGTCAGGAACGGATAGCCGAGCAGGAAACTGCCCAGGCCGGTGGCCGCGGCGATCAGCAGGCCCACGCCGGCCAGCCGGTCGTAGCGGATCGGCAGTTTGGCGTCGACGTCGCGAACGCCAAAAGCGATGTACTGGATCAACAAAGCGACCGACACGATCAGGCCGGCGATGAAACCACCGCCGGGCGCATTGTGACCGCGCAGGAAGACGTAGAGACCGACCATCAGGGCAAGCGGCAGCATCCAACCAGCGACCACGCGCAGCATCAAGGGCGTGACCTCGCGAACCCAGGGTCTGGCAGGATCGATCTCGCGGCGCGCCAGCCGGATGCCGTCCAGCAGCGCGAACACGCCGAGCGCGGCGATGCCCAGCACCGTGATCTCGCCCTGCGTATCGAAACCGCGGAAGTCGACCAGGATCACGTTGACGATATTGTGGCCGCCCCCCTCGGTGTAGCTGCGCTCGAGGTAGTACCAGGCGAGCGAATCCCGGTCCCGGGTCATGGCCGCGTAGCAGAGCCAGCCCACACCGAGGCCGGCGAATACCGACACCACCGAATGCCAGAAGCGCCGCACCGGCCGCTCGGTGCGCTGCGCGTTCGTGAGCGGCAACAGGGCGAGCCCCATGAACAGCAGGACGGTGGACACGACCTCGACCGAGAACTGGGTCAGTGCAAGATCGGGCGCCGAGAATCGCACGAAGCCCAACACCGTGCAGAAACCGACGACAGCCATCGCGATGATCATCTTGACGTGGTCTCGACGCCACCAGATGGTGGCCAGCGAACCGAGGACCGCCGTGATCCAGACCGCCACCGATGCCAGGTCGGCGGGCATCGTCGGCCGATCGCCGGGCAGGATCGGTGAATCGGACCCCGCGCCGAATTTGAGCACAAGCAGCGGCCCCAACAGCAGGAACACGATGATCAGGCCGAGACTGCGCTGCAGCGAGCCTTTGTCGATCGCGGCGGTGGCGCGTACCGCGCGTCCGATCAGGTTCTGGATCATGCGCTCGAACACACGGCGCGCCGAGACGATGTCGTCGTTCAGCGAATGCAGCTTGAAGCGCTGCTGCAGCGACGCGTAGATGGCAACACCGCCACCAACGGCGATCGCACTCATCAGCAGCGGCCAGTTCAGGCCATGCCACAGACTCAGATGAAACTCCGGCACGGTGGCGAACGGGCCGCTGATCGCAATCGCAGTCTGACGCACCAGTGGTTGAGCGATCAGGGCCGGCATCAAGCCGACGAGGATGCACACGATCACGAGCAATACCACCGGTAGTCGCATCCCGGCCGGCGGATCGTGCGGGTGGCCTGGCACATCGCGCGGTTCGCCGTTGAAGAAGGTGTCGTGGATGTAGCGCACCGAATAAGCGACGCTGAACGCGCCGCCGAGCACCACGGCAAGCGGCGCGATCTCTCCGAGCCAGGGCAGCGACTCGATCTCGAGCGCCTGCTCGAAGAACATCTCCTTCGAGATGAAGCCGTTGAAGGGCGGTATGCCCGCCATGGCCGCCGCTGCCAGCGTCGCCAGCACCATCGTGACCGGCATGAAGCGCCAGAGCCCGCCGAGCCGTCGCGCATCACGCGTGCCCGCTTCGTGGTCGATGATGCCCGCGCTCATGAACAACGCCGCCTTGAATGAGGCGTGATTCATGATGTGGAAAACCGCTGCCACCGCTGCCAGGGGCTTGGACAACCCGAGCAGGAACATAATGATGCCCAGGTGGCTGATCGTGGAATAGGCGAGCAGGCCCTTCAGGTCGTGCTTGAACATGGCGGTGAAGGCCGCGGCAACCAGGGTCAGCAGGCCGAAGCCAGAGACCAGACCCGTGAACAGGTCCGTGCCGCCGATCACGGGCGACAGCTTGGCAACCAGCAACAGACCGGCCTTCACCATGGTGGCGGAGTGCAGGTAGGCCGATACCGGCGTCGGCGCGGCCATGGCGGCCGGCAGCCAGAAATGGAACGGATACTGGGCGCTCTTGGTGAATGCACCCAGAAGGATCAGGACCAGGGCCCAGCCGTAACGCGGGTCGTCGACGATCTGGCCCGCGCGCAATGCCAGTTCGCTGATGCGGTAGCTGTCGCCGATGTGGGCGAGCAAGACCGCGCCGGCCATCAGAGCGAGACCGCCGCCACCGGTGACGAACAGTGCCACCCGGGCCGAGCGCCGCGAATCGGCATTGCGGTTCCAGTAGCCGATCAGGAAGAAGCTCGACAGTGACGTCAGCTCCCAGAAGATGACCAGCGTGGCGAGATTGTCCGACAAGGCGATGCCGAGCATCGCCATCATGAACACCATCAGCGTGATGTAGAACTTGTCGAGCGGATCGTGATCGTGCAGGTAGTAATACGCATAGATAACGATCAGGATGCCGATCGCCAGGATCAGGAAACAGAACAGAAAGGCCAGCCCATCCAGGCGCAGGTCGATGTCGATGCCCAGAGAGGGAATCCAGGGCAGCGTCCACTCGCGAATCCCGCCGGCCATGACGATGTCGCCCTGCGCGAGCAACAGCACCAAGGCACAGCCCACGGCCAGCGACACCGCGACCATCGCCGGCGCGCGCCCGAGCGCCCGCGGCGTCCAGGCCGCCAGGGGAATGCCGGCGAAGATCGGCAACAGCAGAATGATGGGAAGCAGACTGTTCACGCGGCGATTCTAATCAAAGGCGAAGAGCGATTGCCGCGAACAACGGCGAGCCCGGAACGACGCGAACCGGACGACGACGTTCGCCGCCGCCGGATGACGAGATCGCCCGGACTCAAGCCTGTGGCTCCGGAATGCCGAAGACCTGACGCAGGTAGCGTACGTAACCCTCGTCGTCGCACATGTTTTTGGCCGGCGTGTCCGAGATCTTGGCCACCGGCTGGTCGTTGCAGCGCACCATCTTCATGACGATCTGCAATGGCTGGTAGCCGAGATCGTTGGTCAGATTGGTGCCGATGCCGAAGGCCAGACCGCAACGACCATGGAAGCGCTCGTAGAGGCGGATCGCCAGGGGGAATGTCAGCGAGTCCGAAAAGATGAGTGTCTTGGTGCGCGGATCGACCCGGTTCTTCTCGTAATGGGCGATCAGGCGCTCGCCCCAATGGAAAGGGTCGCCCGAGTCGTGCCGGGCGCCGTCGAAGAGCTTGCAGAAATAGAGATCGAAATCGCGCAGGAAGGCATCCATGCCGTAGACATCGGACAAGGCGATGCCGAGGTCGCCGCGGTACTCGCGCGCCCAGACCTCGAAGGCGAAGACCTGGGAGTCGCGCAGCCGCGGCCCGAGCGCCTGGCAGGCCTGCAGATATTCGTGCGCCATCGTGCCGAGCGGGGTCAGACCGTGCTTCATCGCGAAGTACACGTTCGAGGTACCTGCAAACACCGGCCCCATTCTCTCGCGGCAGGTGAGGATCAACTCTTCGTGCCAGAGGCGCGAGAAGCGGCGCCGCGTGCCGTAGTCGGCGATACGCATGTCGGCGAGATCCGGGCGGCCCGCCACCAGCGCGATCTTCTCGTTCAGCCGTCGGCGCCCTTCGCCGACCTCCGGCGCCGGGAAGTGATGACGGAAATACAGCTCGTTGACGATCGCCAATACCGGGATCTCGAACAGGATCGTGTGCAGCCAGGGGCCCTTGACTTCGATATCGATCTCGCCATTGCGCTCCGGCGCGGGGCGCACGGTGATGTACTTGCGATTCATCTGGAACAGCGCCAGGAAATCGATGAAGTCGCTTTTCAGGAACCTGTATTGCCGCAGGAACTCGAGCTCGCGTTCGCGAAAACGCAAGGTGCAAAGGTTCTCGATCTCGTGCTGGATCTCGCGCACGAAGGGTGTCAGGTCGACGCCCTGCGTGCGGCAGCGGAACTTGTATTCGACCCGCGCCCCCGGAAACTGATGCAGGACGACCTGCATCATGGTGAACTTGTACAGGTCGGTATCGAGCAGCGACGAGATGATCATGGGTCAGGGTCGGGCCGTCGGCGCCGGTTCGGATGGTCGAAAGCTGCAGGCGGCCCAGGCCGGTGTTTTTCTGTCTCAGTCGCGAGTATCGCCCAACCCGGGTGCAACGCCATCCGAGGGCATTACGGCACCGCACGGTGGCGCAACCCGGCCTCGGTATCGCGCCGGCCCCGACGGGCCGGCTGCCGACCCCGCGTCGGGCCATGACGCGTCCAGCTTGCCGGCGCGCCGGGCGCAGACCGGCCCGCGACGCATTTTCGACCATCGTGGCGGTAAAGTTGCGAGATCGCCATGCATTTGTTGGCGAATCGCCTCTATTCGACGACAACGACCGCGCCCCGGGATGACAACAACTGCATCGGCGTGGGGAGCGCACGTCGGCACACCCGGTGATGCCGTCCGGGCGCTTTTCGCATGCCTGCGCACGGCCCGCCGGGTAACAGCGGCTGTGCGATCA
>JAWKYD010000028.1:0-58576 GCA_041396685.1 Burkholderiaceae bacterium | reverse complement strand
TAGACCGGGACCGACTCACGCACGGCGCCCAGCAGCATGTCCAGCGACAAACCGAGCAAGCGGGCCTTGAGATCCCAAAGCGCATTGTCGACCGTGGCGATCGCCATCGCGGCGATGCCGGCACGGCCCATGTTCCGCACCGCGCGCAGCATCACCGACCGATGGCTGGCGGGAGAAAGTGCATCGCCCCCTTCGACGAGTGGCGCCAGG
This sequence comes from Burkholderiaceae bacterium, assembly GCA_041396685.1. GTDB lineage: Bacteria > Pseudomonadota > Gammaproteobacteria > Burkholderiales > Burkholderiaceae_E > JAUIAI01. The sequence continues at coordinate 58,366 of JAWKYD010000028.1, read as the reverse complement.
ACTTCGCGCGCGAGCGACGCGCTGGCGCGGTCGGCATAGCCGATGCCCATGCCGCTCTGTCCGGCCGAGTGGGCACGAACCAGCACCAGCGTGGTCGAATGCCACTCGAGCGTGCCATCCGACTCCGGCGCGTCGGTGGGGACGCGAAAAGCATCGACATCGAGAGACTCGATCCACGGAGTCTCTCCGACCGTGGGCGGATTCGGCGCTGGCGCGAGTCGCGACCTCGGCTCAGCCACGTCCGCCCCGGTCCCGCCAGCGCTCGTCTCGCCCGCGTTCGTTGCGCTCTTCGACCGCCCGCCGATGGGCATTGCCCTCGGCGCGATTCGCGTGTGCCGGCGGTTGCTCGCCCGGATCGCCCTCGCCGCTGCGCCGACGCTCGCCCGGACCGTGATCCGCCGGCAGATTGAGCGCCGTGTTGACCAAGGCCACGTGGGTGAAGGCCTGAGGAAAGTTCCCGACCAGGCGCCCGCTCGCGACATCGTATTCCTCCGACAACAGGCCGACGTCGTTGGCCAGGCCGCAAAGGCGTTCGAATATCTGCCTGGCCTGCTCGCGGCGGCCGGTCATCGCATAACAGTCGGCCAGCCAGAACGTGCAGGGCAGAAATGCGCCTTCGCGCTCGGGTAACCCGTCGAACTCGCGAGCGGGTCTGTAGCGATAGACGAAACCACCTTCCATGAGCTCGCGCTCGACGCCCTCGATCGTGGCCAGAACGCGCGGATCGTCCGCCGGCAGGAAGCCCACCAGGGGAATCATCAACAGGCTGGCATCGAGTTCCTTACTGCCGTAGGCCTGAACGAAGCCATTGGTGTCGGAATCGACACCGCGCTCGCAGACCTCGCGGTGGATGCGAGATCGCAGGTCGCGCCAGCGATCGACCGGCCCCTCCAGCTTGAATCGCTCGACCGCCTTGATGCCCCGATCGACCGCGACCCAGGTCATGACCCTCGAATGCGTGAAATGCCGGCGCTCGCCGCGAATCTCCCAGATCCCTTCGTCGGGCCGATCCCAGTTCGATTCGAGGAAGTCGAGCAGCACACGCTGCAGGTCCCATGCGTGCGAGCTGGGCGCAAGGCCACTGGCGCGCGCGACATGCAAGGTATCCATCACCTCGCCATAGACATCGAGCTGGAACTGGCGCGCCGCCGCATTGCCGACCCGGACCGGACGCGAGCCCTCGTATCCGGCAAGACCGTCGACCGTCCACTCGTCCAGGCGCCGGCCACCGGTGATGTCGTAAAGGATCTGCAGATCCTCGGCACGGCCGGCGACCGCCCGCACGAGCCACTCGCGCCAGGCCTGCGCCTCGCTGCGAAACCCGCACATCAGCAATGCGTAGAGCGTGAACGTCGAGTCGCGCAACCAACAATACCGATAGTCCCAGTTGCGCGTGCTGCCGATCTGCTCCGGCAAAGACGTGGTCGGTGCGGCCGTAATGCCTCCGGTTGGCTGATAGGTCAACGCCTTGAGCGTTAGCAACGAACGTTCGACCGGCCCTTGCCATGGCCCGTCGTAGCTGTTGTCGGCGCACCACTCGCGCCACCAGCGCTCGGTTTCGGCGGTCGCGGCGAATGCGTCGATCGGCAACGGCGACGGCTCGTGCGAGGCATGGAAACTCAGCACGAAGGGCACCATCTCGTTCTCACCGACCTCGAACTGGGCGCTGGTGTGGAAGGCCTCGCTCTGCATGTTCACGTAGGTGCGCAAGGTCAGTGCGTCGGGCCCGGCGACGAAGCGGTAGCCGCCATCGATACGCGTCACCCAGGGAGTGACGATGCCGTACTCGAAGCGCACGATCAGCGACATGTCGAGCGCGACCCGCCCGGAAAGCCCCTGCACCACCCGCACGACATCGCAACGGCCGGGCCAGAGGGGCATCGAATCCACCACTCGCACCACGCCGCCCTCGCACTCGAAGTCCGTTTCCAGGACCATGGTCCGGTCACGGTAGCGGCGAGTTGTCTTGGCGATCCGACCGCGCGGCGCGATGCGCCAGCGACCGTTCTCCTCGTCGCCGAGCAAGGCAGAGAACATCGCCGGCGAATCGAAGCGTGGCGCACACATCCAGTCGATCGAACCGTTGCGCGCGACCAGTGCCGCCGTGCGCGTATTGCCGATCAACGCGTAGTCTTCGATGGCTTGCGACATGAGCTTGGCCGAGTCAGTCTTTGCCGACGGTCGGCATCAGCGAATCGAACAGCTGTTTGGCCGACGCTTTGATCATCTCGCTGCGATCGGGATCACCGTGCAGCACCGACGAGACATAGGCTCTGGCCTGCTCGAGCGTGATATTGGGTGGCAACGGCGGAACGTTCGGGTCGGTGATAACTTCGAGCAATGCCGGCCGGTCGGCGCGCAAGACCGCGTCCCAGGCCTCGGCCAACTGCCCGGGATCGTCGACCTTGACGCCTCGCAGCCCGAGCATCTCCGCATAGCGCGCATAGTCGAACTCGGGCACCCTCTGTGAGGCGAGAAAGCGTGGGTCGCCCGCCATCGCGCGCTGCTCCCAGGTCACCTGGTTCAGGTCATTGTTGTGCAACACCATCACGACCAGACGCGGATCGGCCCACTGGCGCCAGTAGTGCGCGATCGTGATCAACTCGGAGTTTCCGTTCATCTGCATCGCACCATCACCGACCAGCGCGATCACGGGCCGGTTCGGATGGGCGAACTTGGCGGCAATGGCGTAGGGCACGCCCGCGCCCATGGTCGCGAGGCCTCCCGACAGCGATGCCATCATGCCGGGGTGCATCTTGAGATCGCGTGCGTACCAGTTCGCGGCGGAGCCGGAGTCGCAGGTCAGAATGCAGTCACGGGGCAGCCGCGGCGACAGCTCCCAGAACACGCGCTGCGGATTCACCGGCTTCGCGCTGCTCATCGCCCGGGCCTCCAGAACCTTCCACCAGTCGGCCACCCATTCCTCGATCGACTCGCGCCAGTCGCGGTCTTGCTTTCGTACGAGACGCGGCAGCAGTGCCCGTAGCGTCGTCCTCGCATCCCCGGTCAGATTGACCTCCATCGGGAAACGAATCCCGAGCATGGTCGGATCGAGGTCGATCTGTACACCGCGCGCCTGTCCTTCCCGTGGCAGGAACTCCGAGTAAGGAAAGCGTGAACCAATCATCAGCAAGGTGTCGCAGCCGGTCATCGACTCCCAGCTCGGCCGCGTCCCGAGCAAGCCGATGGAGCCGGTGACATACGGCAGATCGTCGGCGACCACGGCCTTGCCGAGCAAGGCCTTGGCCACACCGGCGCCCAGTCGCTCGGCGGTCTCCATGACCTCGTCGGCGGCGCCCAGCGCCCCCGCCCCGACCAGGATCGCGACACGCTCGCCCTCGTTGAGAACCCGTGCCGCGGCGTCGAGGGCGACCTCGTCGGGGGCGACCCGCGGCCACGCGAAGCCACCGGACGAGTGCACGGTTCCGTGCGCATGCGGCGGTGTCTCGACCGCCTCGAGCTCCTGCACGTCATTGGGCACGATCAGACAGGTCACCGTGCGTCGGGCGCGCGAGATGCGCAGCGCCCTGTCGACCAGATGGCGTGTCTGCTCGGGTACGTTCAAGGTATGAACGAAGTCACCCGCGACATCCTTGAACAACGAAGCGAGATCGACCTCTTGTTGATAGTTGCCACCGATCGCCGCGCGCGCCTGCTGACCGACGATCGCAAGCACCGGCTGATGATCGAGTTTGGCGTCGTAGAGGCCCGTGAGCAGATGAATCGCGCCCGGGCCGGAGGTTGCCAGGCACACGCCGACGTCGCCGGTGAACTTGGCATACGCACAAGCCATGAAGGCCGCCATCTCCTCATGACGGGCTTGTACGTACTCGAAGGTGTCGCCGGCGCGATTGAGCGCTCCATAGATTCCGTTGATGCCGTCACCCGGGAAGCCGAACAGTCGCCGCACGCCGTTGACGTGCAAGCGCTGGAGCAGGTGGTCGCCGACGATCTGAGCCATGAGCCATCTCCTGTGTGCCGTCAGAGTCTCGACGCCGCCGGCAGGTTGTCGCGGTAGAGGCCGGAATGCAGCATCAGACGTGCCCGGCCCGACAGGGCGCAGACGCTCAGGGGCGCAACAGTGCGAGGCCCGTCTCGCGATCGGGAAATCGCTGCAGACAGGCCGGCGACTCGACGATGACGACCTCCAGAATGGGCCGTACCGTGGCTTCGAGCAGATGGCCTCCCCAGGCCGAACCGTCGCGTCGAGAGACCACCACATGCGGATGTAGCGACGGCTTGCCGTCCTGGTCGACGGCGATATCGCCGATCAGCGAAACGACCTCGACCTGATCTTCGATGCGGATCCGGTCGTAATCCTTGCGCTGCCAGTCGAAGTAGCCCAGGACGACGCGTTCGAATGCACCGAGCCCGGTGAAGCGGGCGGCGTTCAAACCTTGCCCGGCGGCGTAGTCGCTCAGCGACTTCAACACGTCGTCGCCAGACTCGAGCGCGAGAACATGGGTTTGCTCGGTCGCCTCGGTGATGATTCGGGTTCGCATGTCGCATCCTCTACACGATCGGCCGCCACGGCATGCGCCGGCCCCGCGCGGAGGCGCGCAATCTCCGTACCCGGCGGCCGGCCGGCGATGGCGTCGATTCAGGATTGATCGTCGCGCTAGGGAACCTGCATAACCCCGCGCGCGGGCTGCGCCCTGGCATCGGGATGGGCTGCGCAGCGCAAAGCGCAGCGAGAGACCCCCGTCGCCCTCATGCGCCCCGCTCGCGCGAGCGGGCAGGCTTCTTGCCCGATGGAGGGGCAGCGACGCACGCAGACTTGCGCGGTGTCCTTCGGTTGCGGTGGCGGAGATCTGCCCCGGTGCCGGTCGATGCCGGGGGGCGGAATACGCGCCGTAGCCCTCTCTCTTCCTTGCATCGGACAGCGAGCAGATGCCACCTCCCAGCTCAGCGAAGCCCGCGGCACCGCAACTGCTCCTGTTGCACGGGGCGGGCTTGGGAAAGTGGATCTGGGAATCGGTCATTCCCCTTCTCGAAGTACCGGCCGTGGCACTCGATCTACCAGGGCGCAACAACCGCATCGATCCCAGCAAAGTCACGCTCGCGGACTGCATCGAATTCGTGGCCGGCAAGACGACCGAACGATCGATCATCGTCGGCCACTCGCTGAGCGCCGAGATCGCGCTCGGCGTCGCATCGGCAAATCCTCGCGGAGTCGCAGCCCTGGTGCTCGTCGGAGGGGCCGTTCCCGAAAGCGGCAAGTCGTTTATATCGCTGCTGCCGCTGGCGCAGCGAATATTCCTGCATACGCTGCTGCGACTCGGGCGACGCGGCGTGCAGCTGCCGGCATCGTGGGCGCGCGCGCAGTACTGCAGCGACCTGGACGAGCCCACCTGCAAGATGGTTCTCGAGCGCATGGTGCCCGAGATACCGCGCCTGTACCTCGACGATGTCGACTGGGCTGCGCTGCCGGCCGGGTTGCCGCGTTGGTATGTCCGGCTGCTGAACGACCAGAGTGTCGGCCTCGCTCAGCAGGAGGAGGCGATACGGCGTATTCGCGCCACCAGTGTCGAGTCGCTGCAGACCGGCCACCTGCCGATGCTGGTGCGACCGCGTGACACCGCCCTGGTTCTGAACCGGATCGCCGCAACGGTCGCATCGCCCGTCGAGAGCCCGCGTTGACATCGGATGAGACGCCAGCCGGGCCGCAATAGGAGTGGCATGTGAGGGACAGATGACCGAAACTCGCGGATTCACCCGCCCTGCCCGCGGATCCGCGACGAACCACACAATAAGGCCATCCCTCATGAGCGAGTCCCACCGGCCGGGCCAAGGGCGCCCCGAACCCTCGCCCAACTGGTTTCAGCGCATGCGCGCCGGCCTCGAGCCACCTCCGCCGGTCGCCACCCTGCTCGGCGCCGTCATTCGCAGCGTCGATATCGACGATGGTCATCTGCGGGTCGACTATCTGGCCCAGCCCTCGTTCGCCAACCCAGCGGGCAGCGTCCAGGGCGGCATGTTGTGCGCGATGCTCGACGATCTGTGCGCCAGCCTGGTCGATGCGACACTCGCACCGGGTCAATTCGTGGCGACGCTCACCCTGAACACCTCGTATCTGCGCTCGGCGGGCATCGGCCCATTGCAGGGGCACGCCAGGCTCAAGCGGCGGGGACGTCAGATCTGCGTCGTGGAGGCGGACCTTCTGCAAAACGGCGAGACGGTGGCGAGCGCCGTCGCCACCTGCATGATCGCCGCGGCGGCGCCGACAAAGGGCTGAGGCCGCCGCCCCGGCGCCGGCTAGACATCATGGAGACAGCTGGCTGATAGCCAGCAACCGCCGCAATGCCGACCCGATCTGCTCGCGAGCATCACACGCATCGCGCGCACCGGACATGCTCCGCCAGGCCACGACCGCGTCCGGGCGCACCAGCAAGGCCCCGGCTTCGTCGATCTCGCGCAGGCGATGCCAGCGATAGTAGAGGTCCCGGGCGCCCTCTTCGCCGATCACGACCGCGGCCAGCCATGGCAGATCGAGCGCCTTCACCGCGTCTACCCACGCGGTGCCCGAGACACCGGTGACCAGCGAAAAGCGTCCCTTGCCCACCACGTCCAGCGTCGACACGCGCCGACCGTCGCGGCCCACGAGCCAGCAGTGCGGGATCTTCGCTCCCGGCCGTGTCGTTGCCTGGACGTAGAGTTGCGGGTCGCGCCGCCATTGCTCGGCGCCGGCATCGGGATCGGGGATCACGGCACCGGATTCGCAGCGCTGATTCATCTCCACACCTTCGGCATTGAACTCGGTGTTCTTCAGCTCCAGGGCCTCGGCCAGGGCTGCCCGGCGCGCCACGCCCTCGGCGTTCGGGGCGGCGAGCTTTTCGAGCCCGGCGAGCACCGGGTTTTCCGCATCGGAATCGCGAAAACAGGCATTGAGCGGCGCATAGTCGAGACGGGACTGATTGGCGCGGTCGACCACCTGCTTGCCGACCGGCGCGCGCTCGAGGGAGTAGGACTCGAGCAGCGCCTCGCCGGCCCGGCCATTGACGACATAGGCAAGCTTCCAGGCGAGATTGAAGGCATCGCCCATGCACGTGTTCGAGCCCAGTCCGCTGGAAGGCGGATGTCGATGCACAGCATCGCCACCACACAGCACGCGCCCCTTCGAGTAGACCGGCGCCCAGGCCTGATTCACGTACCAGGTCGAAATGCTGTCGATGTCGATGACCAGATCGGGGTCACCGACCAGGATGCGGATCCGTCGGGTGACCTCCTCCGGTGACAGATCGGGCTCCCCCTTGGCCATGTCGTAGCCCCAACCGGCGATCCACTGCTTCCATGGCTTGATCGCCCGCAACAGACCCAGACCAATCTCGCCGAATGCCGCATTCGGCGACACGATCCAGTACAGGATGCTGGGCCGATGGGCCGCATAGTGGGACAGGTCGGCACGAAACAGCGTGTAAACGGTGCCTGCCCGCGCGAAGTGCCCCTCGACGGCCAGGCCGGCATCCTCCACGACCTTCGACCGTGCACCATCGCCACCGACCAGATAGCGGGCTCGCACCGTGTACCGGCGGCCGTCATCACGGTTCTCGAGTTCGATCGAGACGCCGTCCTCGTCCTCGGCGAAGCCGAGGTATTCGGTGTTGAACACGAAACGCGCGCCCCGGGCCGCAGCGTTCTTGACCAACACCGGCTCCATGCGGTTTTGGGGCACGTCGAGAAACCCGCATGGGCTGGCCTGCAGATAATCGCCGATCCGCTCGTCGCCCGTGCCCCAGGTGCGCAGCCGCGCGATCTCCGGGCCGGCCAGGCTGGTCGTGAACAGCGTATCGCCCATCCATTCCCACGGCGTGGCCTCACGCCTCACCTCGTCCTCGACACCGAGGTCGCGCAATACCTCGATGGCGCGCTGGTTGGTGATGTGCGCCCGCGGCGTGTCCGCCGTCCAGTTCGCGCGGCTGACCACCTGGGTGCGGATGCCGTAGGTGGCCAGTGCCAGCGCGGTGGTCGCGCCCATCGGGCCGGAACCGACGATCAAAACATCGGTGTCGTGTTGCCGGGGCTTCGTCATCGCTGGTCTCCTGTGCGGCGCCTTCGGCAGACTCCCTGGGTCGGCGCGGTGGCCGGGTCCGAGACCTGCGTGGCCCGATTGATCGTGGCGGCATTCTGGGAAGCCGGACTCGGGCTGTACACTCGGTGCACAGAATGCACCAGGCAGATTCATGAGCGATCCGCGGGACACGAATGCGCGTTACCGGGAAGTCCGCGGCCTGAGCCGCGGACTGGCCGTGTTGCGCGCAATGAACTGCATGGCGGGTGGCATCGGTGGCGTGGTCGAGATCGCCCGCGCCACCGGACTGCACCGCACCACCGTCAAACGCCTGCTCGAAACGCTACGCACCGAGGGCGTCGTCGACCATCGTGACGACGGCGGACTGTATGCCCTGACCGATGAGGTGCGACGACTCTCGGAGGGCTACGTCGGCAGCGATTGGATCGACCGCATCGCGGCGCCGGCCATGGCCGAGCACCTCGCGGCGTTGTCCTGGCCCAGTGACCTGGCCACACCCGACGATGGCTTCATGATCGTGCGCGAATCCACCCACCGACGCAGTCTGTTGTCGCAGCATCGTTCGACGATCGGCATCCGTATTCCGATGTTGGTGTCGTCATTGGGGCGCGCCTGGCTCGCCCATTGCTCGAACGAAGAGCGCGAGTTCACGCTCGGCCTGCTGCGCGCGCGCGACGATGAGACCGGCGAACTCGCACGCGACGAGCGTCGCGTCGCGAAGATCCTCACCGAGACCCGGCGCCGCGGCTATGGTCTGAACCACGGAGAGTGGCAGAGCGAGGCCAGCGTGACCGCGATCGCGTTTCCGATCTTCGATGGCCAACGGGCCCTGGGCGCCATCAATCTGGTCTTGATGCGCGACGCGATCGATCTCCGCGCGGTTCGGGTTCGCTACGTTCCACTCCTACGCGCCCTGGCCACGACGATTTCGACGGGTGTCGGCAATGGCCGCGCCGCCAGGCCAGCCGGCTCCGGCCTGCCCGCGCCGGGTTGCTGAGCAAGCAGCCGGGAGCCCCCCGCAGTATCGAACACGGTGACGGCTCACCCGCCGAACGCGCCGGCCGAGGCGCTCAGCAGATCGGGTGCGCAGGATGCACGCGCTGGCGGCCCGGAGCGAGGAGCACGAGAATCACGTCGGTTGGAAGCCCTCGATCGGAGACCGCAGAAATGACATCTGCCCGCGCATTCATCGGTATGAGCCACACACCGCTGCTGGGCCTGAACCCGGTGTCGACCGAGGTCTCGCAGAACTTGCAGGGTGCGCTGGCAGCCGCCCGTCTGGCGGTGCAGCGATGGCGCCCCGACCGGGTCGTGCTGATCGGTCCGGATCACTACAACGGCTTCTTCAATGAACTGATGCCACCGTTTTGCATCGGCACCCGGGCGATCGCGGTCGGCGACTACCGTACGCCGGCCGGCGAACTGAACGTCGACGCCGGCGCCGCAATCGCGCTGACCGATGCACTAATGGACGATGGCTTCGATCCCGCCGTCTCGCGAAGAATGGTGGTCGACCACGGATTCTCCCAGGCAATCGACCTGCTCTGGGGGGGGCTGGCCAGTCCGCCCGTGATCCCGATCTTCATGAATGCGGTCGCACAGCCGGGCATTCCGAGGCTGGCGCGCTGTCTGGCACTCGGTCGTGCAATTGGCCGCTGGCTGGACGGTCAGGACGGACGCACGCTGCTGATCGGCTCTGGCGGACTGTCGCACGAACCACCCGTGCCGACGCTCGACCATCCCGATCCGGCCGTGCGAGAACGGATCACGCTACGCGCCACGCCGTCGCCGGCCGAACGCGATGCGAAGACCGCCCGCGTGATGGCCGCCGGCGTCGCGCTGGCCGCCGGCGACCCCGCGATGAAACCGCTGGCCCCGGACTGGGACCAACGCTGGCTGGACGCCTTGGAGCGAGGCGATCTCGATGATCTGGTCGGTCTTGGCGAGCACGAGATCACACGCGTGGCCGGCCTTTCGGCGCATGAGTCCAAGACCTGGCTGATTGCGCGTGCCGCGCTTCGGGCCGGCGATGCCGATCACTGCACGCTGCGCTACTACCGCGCGATCCCCGAATACATTGCGGGCTTCGGCATCATGATGTTGCAGGCACGCGCACAAAACTGACACGCCGACGCCAGCATACCGTCGTCGCGCCCGCCTTGCTCGGCCGCGGTCCACTCAATGGTGGCGCAGGGCGTCGATCAGCTGCTTCTTGCTCATACCCGAACGGCCTTCGATTCCGATTTCCTTTGCCTTCTGGTAGAGCTGTGCCCTGGAGCGATCCTCGTATTTCGCCGACTCACCGCCTTCGGTGGACGGATCCTGCTTCGGATTCGCCCGAGCATTGGCAATACGCGCCGACTTTTCCTTGCTGTAACCCTGCTCTCTCAACTTCTCGTAGGCAGGGTCGTCCTTGATCTGATTGCCATGATTCTTGGCCATTGCGACACCTCCTGTTCACCGCTGCGAATTCCCTGAGCGGCGTCGTGTCGGTCTCGGCATCCGCTAGGCGCATCAGGACCGCAAAATTCAAGCCCGGGCGCCGCCTAACCCGCCGGCCGATTCCGGCGGGCCGGCGAGGCAGCATCGATGTCGCCGGACGCTTTCAGGCGCGGGCGCGGCCGAGCGGGTTTCTCACCTGAGCCGGTAGACGATCGTCGTTGCCGAGCGCGACTCGGCGCACATCGTCACTGTCGGTGGGCTGGTGGCCGACCCCGGTGCGGGGCGCTGGAACGGAGACGACCCGGTTGGACAGCCGGCCGAGCCCCGTGACCTCGACTTCCACCGTGTCTCCGGGCTGCATCGGACGCGAGTTGGCCGGCGTGCCGGTCAACACGATGTCGCCAGGCATCAAGGTGATGTGCCGGGCCAAGTCGGCGATCAGGTAGTCGATGCCGAAAATCATTTCGGCCACCGCCCCCTCCTGGACGAGCACGCCGTTCAGGAAGGTGCGCACCATCGACTGACGGATATCGATTCCACGGACGAGTCCGGGGCCGATCGGGCAGAATCCGTCGTGCCCCTTGACGCGCAGCATCGAGCCCGCGTCGGTGTCGCGCATGTCGTGCAGACCGACATCGTTGGCGACCGCGAAGCCGGCGAGATGATCCCAGACCCGCTCGGGCTGGATATTGCGCGTCTGGCGACCGATCACGGCCGCGACCTCGCCCTCGTAGTTCAGATACTGATAGCCCTCGGGCCGCACCAGTTCGCCACCATGCGCGTTCAGTGCCGATACCGGCTTCTGGAAATAGGTGGGCGTCGCCGGAACCCCCGGCTTGCCGGTGAACTCGAACACGCGGCTGCGAAAATTCGTGTGTACGCACAGGATCTTCGACGGCGCACATGGTGGCAGATGCGTGACCTCGGAAGACGATACCTCGCGCCCGTCATCGAGACGCAAGCCACCGTCGTCTCGACACTCTGCCCAATGGGCGCTGCCATTGACGAGCACCCGTCGCGACTCGTGTCGCACTCCCTCGAGAACACTCATGATCTCTCCTCGATTGCCCGCCCGGCGCTGGCTGCCTGGATCGCCTGCCAGACCCGCTCGGGTGTTGCCGGCATGTCCAACGATTTCACGCCAAGCGGCGCCAGCGCATCGATGACCGCGTTCATCACACCCGGAAGCGCACCGACCGTACCGGCCTCGCCGGCACCCTTGGCGCCGAGCGGATTCAGCTTGGTGGGCACGGCGTTGCTCTCGATCTGCACGGACGGCATATCGTTCGCACGCGGCATCGCATAGTCCATGAAGCTGCCGGTCAGCAGCTGGCCGGATTCCCGGTCGTAGACCACCTGCTCCATCAGCGCCTGTCCCAGGCCCTGAGCGACCCCGCCGTGGATCTGCCCCTTGACGCCGACCGGATTGACCATCGTGCCGACGTCGTCCACCACGGTGTAGCCGACCACCTTGACCTGCCCGGTTTCCGGATCGACTTCGACCTCGCAGACATGCGTGCCATTCGGCCAGGTATCGTTCGACGGCACGAAGGTGGCGGTTTCGTACAGCCCCCCTTCGAAACCCTGCGGCAGCCTCGGCGCAACGAAGGCCGCGCGCGCAACCTCGCGCAGCGCGAGCTTGCGATCGGTGCCGGCAACCTTGAACTCGCCGTCGCCGAACTCGATGTCTTCGGCCGAGGCCTCCATCAGGTGCGCGGCGATCCGCTTGCCCTTGTCGATGATGCGATCGGCGGCCATCCAAAGGGCCGTACCACCGATCACGGTCGAACGGGATCCATTGGTACCCATCCCGAACGCTACCCTGTCGGTGTCGCCGTCGATGAATTGAACCTCGGACGGATCGAGGCCCAGCCGCTCGTTGAGGATCTGCTTGTAGAGCGTTTCATGGCCCTGCCCCTGATTCTTCGTGCCGATCATCACGAGCGCGGCGCCTCCCGGCGTGAATCGCACCTCGGCGAACTCGTGCTGGTTCGGGGACGCCGCCCGCTCGATCGCATTGACCACCGCGATGCCGCGCAGCCGCCCGCGCGCCTTTGCCTCGGCGCGTCGGGCCTCGAAACCCGCCCAGTCGGCGATTTCCAGCGCACGCGCCTGACCACGACCGAACTCACCGCAGTCGTAGACGGCACCGAAGGGATTGCGGTAAGGCATCGCCTCGGCGGGCACCAGATTGCGAGCGCGCAACTCGGCCCGCTCGAGGCCCAGCGCGGCGGCGGCATCATCGATCAGCCGCTCGATCACGTAGATCGACTCCGGCCGACCCGCACCCCGGTACGGCGCGGTGCCGTTGGTGTTGGACATCACGCAGGTGACGTGCACATGAGCGGCGGGAATGGCGTAGCAACCCGACAACGTGTGCACGTTGACGAAGGTGGAGAGCAGATTGCGGTCGGACGATACATAGGCGCCGACATTGGCCAGGGTGCGCACGCGCAGGCCGAGGAAGCGCCCGTCGGCATCCAGCGCGAGCTCCGCTTCGCTGATGTTGTCGCGCGCATGCTCGTCGGCGAGCACGGCCTCGCTGCGCTCGCAGGTCCACTTGACCGGGCGGCCAAGCCGCCGCGCGGCCCATGGAATCAGCCTGTGCTCGGGATACTGCCAGCCCTTGGTGCCGAAACCGCCGCCGATGTCGCCGGCGATGACCCGGATCCGGTGCTCGGGAATCTTGAAGATGTTCTCAGCCAGCGCGTTGCGGACCCGGTGCGGATACTGGACATCGGCATGAATGGTGTAGCGGCCATCGCCCTCGTCGTAGGAGGCAAGCACCCCGCGCGGTTGCATGTAGTGCGCGTAGACACGGCTGATCACATAGCGGCCACGGATCACGTGCGCCGCCTTCGCGAATGCCTCGTCAGTGGCCGCCGCATTGCCCGCCGCGAACACGTTCGAGATGTTGTCGGGGCATTCGTCCCAGACCGCGGGGGCACCCGGCTCGACGGTCTGCGCCGTGTCGGTGACCGATGGCAACGGATCGTAGTCGATCTCGATCAGCTCGGCTGCATCCTTGGCCTGAAGCAAAGTCTCGGCGACGACCATGGCGACCGGGTCGCCGACATATCGCGCCCGGCCGGTCGAGAGCCCGTGATGCGGCATCGCGAAGATCGGCGAACCGTCGGGCCGCTTGCGCGGCAACGATACCTTCATCGTGCCGAGTTCGGCCACGTCCTCGCCCGTGACCACGCACAGCACGCCCGGCGCCGCCATCGCCGCACCGGTGTCGATCGAACGGATCTGCGCATGGGCGTGGGGCGAGCGAACGATCACCGCATAGGCCTGGCCGGCCAGATTCTCGTCGTCGACGTAGCGCCCCCGGCCACGCAGCAGTCGGGGATCTTCGAAGCGCGACACCGATTGTCCGACTCCGTACTTGGCCATGAATGGGATATCCTCAAATGAGATGCAATGCAGGGTTGGGCCAACCGCCGGCGCTACCGCCGGGCCCGACCGCCGGCCACGCCGGCGAGACACGATCAGCCGAGCGGACCCATGTAGGTCTGGTCGACGTAAGTATCCGACAATGGCTCGATCGTCTCGGGCCACGGTGTCTGAATCTTGCGGCGCTGCGCGGCCGGGCGCGGTTTGCCGTCCCAGCCGACCTGCTCCATGGCATAGAACAATTGCAGGCAATGCCCCTCGGGATCGAGCACGTGCGCGCAATAGTCGATGCCGGGACTCAGTTCGGCCGGCACATCGACGAAGCGGACGCCCTGCGCGCGCAACCAATCGACCGCTTCACGCAATTGGCGATAGCTGCCGACCTGCATGCCCATCGATGCGCAACTCGAATGAGCCGACAAACCGACATCGTCGCGAATGGCACGCGGAAGCAGTTTGAGGCTGTGGTGCTCGCTGCCGTGACGCATGAATACGCAACGCGCGCCGCGATAGTCGACGCTCTCGGTGGTCGTGAAGCCGAGTACGTCGCGATAGAAGGCCTCGGAGACGCCCACGTCGCCGACGAACAGCGCCATCGGGCCGATCTTGGTGATCTTGAACGGGCGCGGCAGCAACACGCCTTCGACCTCGTGCTGTCCGGGCCCACCGATCTCGCGCATCGCGTAGCCCGATTCGACGTCGACGCCCCGGCTGCGTGCCTCGGCGAGCTCGTCGAAATCCGAGATCTGCGGCAGCGGCGGCGTGTCCATGAAACGCCGGTAGTACATGTCGAAGGGCTTGCTGCGGCCGCCGATGCCGATCTGCTCCATGCCGTAGTAGAGCTCGACCGTGTGGCCGTCAGGGTCGCGCACGTAGACATGCCAGTTGCTGCCAGGCATGTCACGCCCGCTGCGCCGGATCTCGATGCCACGCGCGCCGAAATATTCGAACGCACGAACCACCTCCTGCAGCGACCCGACCTGCCAGGTGATCTGCGAAAGCGTTATCTCCTTCGATGCCGCGTCATCACCGAAGATCGCGCCCAACGAGCGGTGCGCGAGCAGAAACGAATGGTGATCGGTATTGTGCGTCATGAAAAACAAGCGGTCGTCCTCGAGCGTGCCAGCAGCCTCCGGCATCAGCTTGCCGAGCGACGTCTCGTCGGCGAGCCTGAATCCGAGCACGCGACCGTAGAAGTCGAGCCCGGCATCGAGCGCCTGGAGGTTGAACCCGAAATGCCCGAGGCGGCGGATTCGGAACGGCCTCGGATAGGTGACGCCGCCTACATCGTAGAGGGTCTGGCTCATGAATCGCTCCTGTTGCGCGTGTTAGTCGGAGATACCCAGATAGGCCTGCTGAATGTGCGGCTGGCTCAGCAGCTCGGCGGGCCGGCCGGAGGTCACGATGCGGCCGTGCTCGAGGACGCAGGCGGCATCGGCGATCTCGAGCGACTGCTGGACGTTTTGCTCGACCAGAAGCACGGCGACGCCGTCCGAGCGGATGTCGCGAATGATGCGGAACATGTCGTCGACGATCGCAGGCGCAAGGCCGAGCGAGGGCTCGTCGAAGAGCATCAGGCGGGGCTTGGCCATCAGGGCACGTCCGATTGCGACCATCTGCTGCTGCCCGCCAGACAGATGCCCGGCCGGCTGCTGCCGCCGCTCGCGCAGTATCGGAAAGCGTTCGTAGACCGCATCCAGGGAGGCCGCGCGCTCCTTGCGCGCCGCGCGCCGGTAACAACCGATCTCGAGGTTCTCCTCGACGGTCATGGTCGTGAACAAGCGTCGGCCTTCCGGGATCAGCGCGATGCCGTGCTCGCAAAAGGCATGCGAAGGCACCCGCGTCATGTCGGCGCCAGCCATGGTCAGCGTGCCCCCGGCGATAGGCAGCAGACCCGCGATCGCATTGATCAAGGTGCTCTTGCCGGCGCCATTCGGACCGATGACCGTCACGATCGAGCCCTCGTCGACCCGCAACGAGACATCCCAGACGGCAACCGCATCGCCGTAGGCCACGCGCAGATCACGTACCTCAAGCAACACGACGATGTCCGAAGTAAATGGCCTGGACACGCTCGTCGCGCATCACCACATCGGGCAGGCCATCGGTCAGTACCTCGCCCTGGTTCATCACGACGACACGGTCCGAGAGCTGAACGACGGCACGCATCAGGTGCTCGACGAAGACGATCGTGGTGCCGCGCCCCCGGATCTCGCTGACGAGCGAAATCGCATTGTCGACCTCGGTCGGATTCAAGCCCGACATAACCTCGTCGAGCAATAGCAGGCGCGGCCGCGCAGCCAGCGCACGGGCAAGTTCCAGAACCTTGCGCTCACGCAGATTCAGCTCGCCAGGAAGCGCCGCCGCACGATGCGCGAGTTCGCAAAACCCCAGCCAGTGCCAGGCCTGTTCGTGAGCCTCGCCCGCCGGCAAGCCCGAGAAAAGCGCGCACAACTCGACGTTCTGCTGGGTCGTGAGATGCGCGAACGGCCGTGGGATCTGATAAGTGCGGGCGATGCCCCGGCCGGCGATGCGATGGGCCGGCAGCCCACTGATGGGCCGACCGTCGAGACGGATCGTGCCCGAAGTCAGGGGCAGATGGCCGGTGATCATGTTGATCAGCGTCGTCTTGCCGCAACCATTGGGGCCGATCAGCCCGAGGATCTCGCCCTCGCGCACTTCGAGCGTCGCCCCGCTCAGGGCGTGCACACCGCCGAACGATTTGTGCACGTCATCGACCGACAGCACGACCCGGGCGTCCAAGGACGGCCGCGCGCCAGCCGACGACACGCCGGCATCGCTATGGCACACCGCCCGTTGTGTCTGATCGGTCGCGCCGGCGATCGGATCGTCGCGCAACGCGGCCCTCGCACGCCGGCGCCGCACCCAGGCCGGCACCAGGCCGTCGGGAAAGAAGAGTATCGCGATGATCAGCAACAACGCGATGACCGCCCTGCCCAGCACACTGAGCCCTTGGGTGGCGAAGGCCATCAGCGCTACCGTGATCAGCGTGGCACCGAGCGCGGGCCCCAGCCAGGTTCGTGCCCCGCCGAGCACGCTCATCAGGATCACCGACAAGGGTACAGCGATTCCGAAGGTTTCTCCGACCGTCAGAAAACCGACATAGATCGCATGCACGCCGCCCACGGTTCCGGCGAGGCCGGACGACAACGCGAAGGCGGTCATCTTGTAGCGGAAGGTGGGCACACCCTTGACCTCGGCGACATCCTCGTCGTCGGCAATGGCAAACAGACCGAGACCGAATCGCGAATTGAGCACCCACCAGGCCGATGCCAGCGTCGCCATGCACACGAGCATGGCCAGCAGATAGATGGAACCGGTCTGCGTCGGCAGCAGCTCCGGCACCGGAACGGCCGAAAGAAACACGCCCGAGCCGCCGTCGATCGGCGTGTTCAGGATGATGGTCGCGACGATGAAGGTGACCGACAGCGTCATCAGCGCGAACAACTCGCCGCGCAGGCGCGGCAGCCTGAACACCAGCGCACCGATGGCGAGCGCCAGCAGCGCGGCGACGATACCGGCGAACGGAATCGTCAGCAGATAGGGCCAGTCGTATTTCGCCGCCAGTGTCGCGCTGGTGTACATGCCGGCGCCCATCCAGGCCGCGTGCCCGAGACTGAAATATCCGGCATAGCCCGAGATCAGCGCCCAACTGGTGGCGAGCGCGATCCAGTGAAAGATCGAATACAAGAAAGCATCGTAGAAGGCCGGCAGGCCCAGCATCGGCAACCAGACCAGGGCGAACGTCAACAACGCCAGACCGCCCAGCGCACGGGCGCGCTGACGGGCCCGTGCGGAGACGAACGATGCCAACCCCGCGCCGGGGGGAAGCTCGGCGCGGGACGAACCGGCCGGCACATTCGACGGAGTCACAGCCATTTCGGTTGCCACAACAAAATGGCGATCAGCACGGAGAACGCGATCATCGGCGACCAGGCCGGACTGATCACCGCCATGGCAACCCCTTCACAGGCACCGATCAGCATGCCGGCGAGCAACGCACCCACCGGGTTGCCGAGCCGGCCGATGATCACGACCGCGAACACGACGCCCAGCCACGCCCAGATCTGTGAAGGCGCGAGGGTCGAGATCAGCGCGACGAAAACCCCGGCAACGCCGGCGATCATCGCACAGAGCCCCGACAGGATGTACGACTGGCGGGCGTGGTCGACACCGAAAGCCGCCGCAATCTGCGCGTCTTCCGCGCTGGCGCGCAGACCCTTGCCAACGTAGGTGCGGGTCAGCCAGGTCCAGGTCAGGGCAGCGAGCGCGGCCGCGGTCAGAAACGCCATCAATTCCAGTAGCGGCACGTAGATGGCGCCGATCTTGTAGGACACGCTGTTCCAGGGCGACTCGAAACGGCGGAAATCGGCCGTCCAGATGACCTGGATCGCCGACTCGATGATGACCGCCACGCCGAAGGTCACCAGCAACGAGCCAAACTCGTTGACCGCGAAGCGCCGGAACATCGCGTGCAGCGCCATGCCAAACAGGAAGAAGCTCGGCAGGATCACGGCGATCGCCGCGGCGATGCTCAGGTGCCAGACATTGCCGAGCTGAAAGGTGACGTAGGCGCCCAGAAAGGCCAGCGCGAAGTGGGCCAGATTGACCAGCCGCAACAGACCCCACGACAGGCTCAGACCGAGCCCCAGCAGACCATAGAGGCCGCCGGCCAGCAGGCCGGAGACCAGCGCCTGGCCCAGCAACGAAAGGCTCGGCATCGACCGGTTTCCTTTGCGAAGGCGCGAATGGACGGACTCGCGAGGGCCTTACTGCGTGAGGATCTCGCCGCCGGCCACGTCGCGAGGCCAGACCACGACCCAACGCCTGCCCTGGGCCTGTCGTACCAGCATCTTGGACGGCCCGTGATTGTTCGGACCATCGAAGGTCTGCGTGCCGAACAAGGTCTCGACCGGATGCGTCTTCAGCCAGTTGGCCAGTATCTTGTCGTCCAGGCTCTTGGTGGCCTCGATCGCCTTGCCCATCAGGTCGAAGGCGTTGTAGGTGCCGGTGGCCTGGCTGTCGAGCTCGGCGTAGGGCACGCCGGCCTTCACTGCACGGGCGCGATACATCGGTCCGAACTCCGCGATGCCCGGGCGTTGCGAGAATGGCGGGTGGTCCTCGAAAAAGCTGTGCGCGAGCGCATTCCTGGCGGCCGGCAGGGCCAGCAGCGGCCCGGGTGCCGGATACAGGTAGTAGTGCAGTTTCGGGGTGTAATCGAGCTTCTGCAGCGCCTCCAGCAACTGATTGCCGTCGAGACCGAGCGCGCCCACCCACAGGAAGTCGGCATTGGCGTCCTTGACGCGTGCGGCGATGGCCGAGAAGTCACGCGTACCGAACTCGTACTCGAGGTAGATAGGCACCTGCAGCCCGCGCTGTTTGGCCGCATCGCGCATGCCCTCGGCCATGAACTGAGCCGACGGAAACTTGCTGGTGACCACGGCGATGCTCTTGGGCGGCGTGGGCAGGCTCGCCACGCAATCGAGGATAACCGCCGGATAGTCTTTGGCAGGGTCCGGGCCGAACGGCGAGGCGGGAATCTGCATGCCGTAGGTGGCCAGCTTCGGGATGCCCATGCTGCTCTGGACCAGCATCTTGCCGTAGCGTTGCGCCACGCCGAAGGCCGCGAGGATGGAATTGGTGCCGTAAGGTCCGACGACCAGATCGACCTTGTCGACGGTGATCAGCTTCTCGTAGAGGCCGCGCGCGACATCCGGACGCGATTGATCGTCGAGCAGAACCCATTCGATCGGCCGGCCCAGCCAACCGTTGTGCGAGTTCGTGATGTCGACATAGGACTCGCCCGCGATCTTGTGCAGCAGCGCGGTTTGCGCAAGCGGCCCGGTGAGCGACAAGGTGCCACCGACGCGGATGGGCTTGCCCGAGGGTGCAGCCAGCGCGTTGCCTGCGCCCAGGCCGAGCAGCAGGCCACCCGCCGCGCCACTCAGGAGTCGACGACGCGACTGACTGGGCAGTGAATGGACGGACTGGGTATCGGTGGCCGGCAGGCCGGGTTGGCATCGCGTCATTTGCATCTCCTCGTCGTTGTTCGGTGAGCGGCTCGCGCGCTCGCCGCTTCCGCTACCGCGCCCTGGCGTCGGCATGTGCAGCGATGCGCAAGTATGTTCAACGCATTGCCGCAATTGCAAGCTTTTTTCGAAAATGTTTTCTTATTTCCAAAGCTCAACACCCTTGCGCAAACGAATATACTTTTTCAATGGCACGAACCAGCACCGCAAAAACGCTCGCGGCCGATCTCACGCAACGCATCCGCGCCGACATCCTCGGAGGGCGGCTGGCCCTCGGCAGTCGCTTGAAGCTCGCCGCACTGGCCTCGGACTACGGCGTCAGCCTCACGATCGTGCGCGAGGCGTTGACCAATCTCGCCAATGCGCGCCTGGTCAAATCGCAGCCGCAGCAGGGTTTTGCTGTGACCGCGCTCACGGCGGCCGAACTGGAAGACCTCACCTTCGTGCGCACCTCGATCGAAGGCGTCGCGCTCGAGCGCGCCATCGCGCGCGGCGGTCTCGACTGGGAGGCGAACCTGCTCGCGGCGCATCATCGGCTCGCGCATACGCCCGTGCTCGCCGCCGGCGCCACCGACCGGCTCAACGAAGCCTATGTCGACGCACATGCGGCGTTTCATGCCGCCCTGCTGTCAGCCTGCGACAGTCCGATGCTGATGGAAATGCGCCGTTCGCTGCATGACGCGTCCGAGCTCTATCGCCGGCTCGCGTATCTTCTGCAGGCCGGGGCCAAGGACACGGCGGCCGAGCACCGGTTGCTGATGGAAGCCGCACTGGCTCGCGACGTCGTTCGAGCGCGCGAATTGCTCACGCGCCACTACGGTGATACCACACGCATCTGCCTGCAGGCGAACCTGGTCGCACCGGACGACACCCGCGCGGCGGCCTGAGCACGGCGCGGCACCCCGTCCGCATTCGGCAAGCGCCTTTCTTCACCCATGCCTGCAGGGCAGGCCAAGCCCCCACACCACGAGGAAACACCATGGATTTCGGAATCGCCGGCCGCAAGGCAATCATCTGTGCCTCGACGCAAGGCCTCGGTCTGGCCTGCGCCACATCGCTCGCCGGTGAAGGCGTCGAGGTCTGGATCAACGGTCGCGACGGCACGCGCGCACGAGAGGTCGCCGCGCGGCTGGCCGAAAGCACCGGTGCCAAGGTGCACGGGGTGGGCGCCGACATCACGACCGAACACGGTCGGGCCGCCCTGATCGCCGCCTGTCCCGAGCCCGACATCCTGGTCAACAACAATGCCGGCCCGCCTCCCGGCAAGCTCGACGACTGGGGCCACGACCAGTGGATCGCGGCACTCGAGGCCAACATGCTCGCACCCGCGCTGCTGATCCGTGCGGTTGTCCCTGGAATGCGGACGCGCCGCTTCGGGCGGATTGTCAATGTCACCTCGGCGATGGTGAAGTCGCCGCGACCGATGATGGCGCTGTCCACCGGTGCGCGTACCGGGCTGACGGCTTTCGCCAAATCGCTGTCGCTCGACATCGCCGCCGACAACGTGACGATCAACAACCTGCTGCCCGAGCGCATCGACACCGACCGCCAGCGCTTCATGGCCGAACGGATGATGCGCGAGCAGGATATCTCCATGGAAGAGGCCCGCCGCCAGATCGCGGAGTCGATCGCGGCCAAACGCTTCGGCACGACCAGGGAGTTCGGAGACGCCTGCGCCTACCTCTGCAGTGCACAGGCGGGCTTCATCTCCGGTCAGAACCTGCAGCTTGACGGCGGTTCCTATCACGGGCTGATCTGAGCGACGCCGGGCCGGCATTGCGGGCCTTGCAACTCTGGCCGGTTCGATCAGAGATGCAGCAGCTTGCCGAGGAATTCCCGGCTGCGCACGTGAGCGGGCGCGGAGAAGAATTCCTCGGGCGGAGCGATTTCCACGACCTGCCCTTCGTCCATGAACACGACCCGGTCGGCCACCTGGCGTGCAAAGCCCATTTCATGCGTCACGCAGATCATGGTCATGCCGTCGCGCGCCAGTGCCACCAGCGTTTCGAGAACCTCTTGCACCATCTCCGGATCCAGGGCCGAGGTTGGCTCGTCGAAGAGCATCAGGCGCGGCCGCATGCATAAAGCGCGCGCGATCGCGACCCGCTGCTGCTGACCGCCTGAGAGCTGGGCCGGATACTTCTTGGCCTGGTCGGCGATGCGCACCTTGTCCAGCAACTGCATCGCGAACGCTTCGGCCTGACGGCGCGACTCGCGCCGTGACCGCATCGGCGCAAGGACGCAGTTTTCGAGCACGGTCATATGGGGAAAGAGATTGAAGTGCTGAAACACCATGCCCACCTGCCGGCGAATCTCGGCATTCCGGCGCGCGACGGACGACCCTGCGACACCGGCCATCGTGATCACGCCTTCCTCGAAGGTCTCGATGCGGTTGATGCAGCGGATGAGCGTCGACTTGCCCGAACCAGAGGGACCGCAGATGACGATGCGCTCACCTTCGCTCACGTCCAGTTCGATATCGCGCAGGGCGTGGAAGCCGCCGAACCACTTGTTCAGGCCGACGATTCTCAGCAGAGGCTCGCTTCCGATCGGTCGCGGCGCACTGGCGCGCGGATGGCTCTCAGTCATGGAGCCCGCGGTCCAGGTCGCGCTCCAGGCGTGCGCTGTAGCGCGACAGCGAGAAACAGAACGCGAAGTAGACGAGTCCCGTGAACAAATAGACCTCGATGCCGAAGCCCTGCCAGGCCGGGTCGGCAACCGCTCGCTTGGCGGCGGTCATCAGATCGAAGATACCGACGACGACGACGATCGAAGTGGCCTTGAAGAAGCCGATGAAGATATTGACGATACCGGGAATCACGATGGTCAGCGCCTGGGGCAGGATGACCCAGGTCATCGTCTGCCGGTATCCCAGCGATAGCGCCGCCGCCGCTTCCGACTGGCCCTTCGGAATGGCCTGCAAGCCACCACGAATGACCTCCGCCAGATAGGCCGCAGCGAACAAGGTGAACGCAATCAGAACCCTCAGAAGCTTGGACACCTCGACACCGGCCGGCAGGAAGAGCGGCATCATGACGCTGGCCATGAACAAGACCACCAGCAACGGAACGCCGCGGGCGAATTCGATAAACGACACCGCGCCGGTCTGAATCACGGGCGCCTCGCGCGCCTGGCGGGCGAGCGCAAGTCCGATGGCGATCGGAAACGCGAATGCGAGCCCGAACGTGGCCAACAACAGAGTGATCGGCAGGCCTCCCCATTCGCTGTCGGGGACGTATGGCAGGCCCATCACACCGCCCCACATCAAGATGCCGACGACCGACAGCACGGCCAGCCAGATGCCGGCCAGGGCTGGCCGCCAGAAACGCCGTTGCACAGACAGTGCGTACAGCAGGATCATCAACACGACGGCCGATGCGGGCCGCCACTGCTGATCGAACGGATAGATCCCGAACAGAATCAGCCGCAACTTGTCGCCGATCACCGCCCAACAGGCCCCCCGCCCCTCGAGCACGCGACAGGCGGCGCTTGCCGAGGCGGGATCATCGCGCGTGAACACCGCGTCGAGGATTCCCCATCGTATCGCCCACCACGACGCGGCCCCGGCGACGAGCATCAAGATCAGCGTCGATGCCCCCGCCGGAGCCGAATAGAACAGATCGTCGCGCAGGCGATCGAGCGCGCTACGATCGTCCGGAGGAGGATCCCGCGTCGCGATCTCCCGTTGCGCCACGAATCGCCCCCCGGCCATCCTAGTGTCCTGTCCCATAAGAATCTTGACGTTCGTTCGAGTTCTCACGAGGATGGATGTGTGCCGTGACAGGCGTGCCCATATCGGGATATGGGTGCGATGGCAAGGTGCGCAGACGCCGCGTGAGGGCCGAACCCTGCGGGCTGGCCCGATAACCGGGCGCTCGCGGCGTTGCCCGCACGGGTCCATATCCCCGATATGGACCCGTGCGAGCGCCTTGCGCCCGCCCGGTTCTCAGGCCAGCGAACGTCAAGATTCTTATGGGACACGACACTAGACCCGCGCCTCCGTCAATGACGTTCGCGCATTAAGCAGGTTGACCACTGCGCTCAGGACTAGAGAGACGAACACGAAGAACGCGGCCAGCACGGCCATCACCTCGACCGCTTGTCCGGTGTCGAACAACACCGTATTGCCGACTCCCACGACCTCCTGATAGCCGATGACGACCGCCAGCGAGCTGTTCTTGAGGACACCGATGTACTCGTTGCCAAGAGCCGGAATCGCGACGCGCACCGCCTGCGGAAAAACGACCGACGTCATCGTCGAGGATGGCGGCAGAGCCAGGGCATCGGCCGCCTCCCATTGGCCGCGCGGGACCGCGAGCACCGACGCGCGCACGATCTCGCCTACGAACGCGGCCGTGTAGACGGAAAGCGCGACGACGAAGGCCGCGAACTCGGGCGTCACCGCTACCCCACCCTGCACACGCAGCCCCCGGACGTGCGGCACGTCCGGCACGGGCAGCCGCTGCGCCAGCAGCCAGGGGATACAGGCGGCGACCACGAGCGCCACGAGCGCGATGCTCCAGCTCGGCCGCCATCGTTGCGGCGCGAGACGGTGCAACACCACGACCGACACGAGCACGGCGAACGCCAGCGAGGCCGAGGTCCCCCAGAGAGGATCCGGCTCGAAGAGCGTCAGGTGGATGCCGCGATTGGTGGCCAGCAACACGCCGCCGAGCAGACTCGCCTGGCGTGGGCCCGGCAGGGCCAGTGCGATGCCGTACCAGATCGAGATGTGGATCAGTACGGGTACATTGCGAACACCCTCGACGTAGAGCGTCGCCAGTGCCCGGGCAAGCCGGTTTCTGGACAGCCGCCCCAGGCCGACGATCACGCCCAGGAGCGTCGCAAGTACGATCGCGCCGAGAGAGATCTTGAGCGTGTTGATCGCGCCCGCCACGAGCGCCAGCCCGTTGCTGTCGACACCGGGCCGGAACTCGAACGGTGTGTTGGCGACGGCGGTACGCGCAGGCTCGAGCAAGAAGTCGAAACCGGTCTTGACGCCACGGGCCTGCAGACCCGCGCTGGTGATGTGAAAGATCCAGAACAGCGCCAGTCCGATGGCCGCGAAAGACGCCGCCTGGATCAGCGTGACGCCTACGGTGGAGGCTCGCAGACGTCGCGCCATCACGCCGGTGTCGCAGGCTCGACGCGCCGGTCAGCGCATCGGATAGGGATACTGCAGACCGCCGTTGGCCGAGAGCCGGTTCTTGCCCCGGTCGGCACCGGTTTTGCCGAAACTGCGCGACCACATCTCGCCGTAGTTGCCGACCTGTTTGACAATGTTCTTCGCCCAGCTCTTGTCGAGACCGAGCGCCTCGCCAAGCTTGCCGTCAATACCGAGCAGACGCTTGACGGCCGGGCGCGCGTCGGACCCAAAGCCATCGACATTGCTCGAACTGACACCGAGTTCCTCGGCATTGACCTGTGCGATCAGGCTGTAGCGCACGATGTCGAACCAGCGGCCGTCGCCCTTGCGCACCGCACCGCTGAGCGGTTCGTGGCTGATGACCTCTGGCAACACGACGAAATCGTTGCCCCGTGGGCCCAGCGACGTCTTGAAGCTGATCAACGCCGACTGGTCGATCATGTAGACATCGCAGCGCCCTGCCAGGAATGCCTTGCGCAGTTCCTCGCCCTCGGAGAACAGCACCGGCGTGAAGCTCATGTTGTTCGAACCGAAGTAATCGCGCGCCGTGACCTCGCCAGGCCCCTGGATCGAGCAGACATTGGCGCCATCGAGTTCGCGCGACGACTTGACCCCCAGACTCGTGGGCACCAGGAAACCGGTGCCATCGAAGTAGTTCACGCCGGTCATCTGCACGCCGGAGTTGGCCTCACGGCTGAGCGTCCAGGTGAGCTGGGCGAACAGGACGTCGATCTCCCCGGCCTGCAGCGCAGTCAGACGCTGGGCGGGAATCAAGGGTACGAAGCGCACCTTGGCGGCATCGCCCAGTACCGCGGCGGCGACGGCACGGCAGCTATCGGCGTCCATGCCCTGCATGACCCCTTGCGAATCGGGGAGCGAAAAACCGAAGCTGCTGCCGATGACGCCACAGACGAGCTCGCCGCGCTCGCGCACGGACTTCAGGGTAGGCGAATCGGTGCCCTGGGCGCTCGCCGTCGCGGCGGCCGTCAACAGCGCGATGCAAGCCAGTGATGCGGCCACACGCCGGCGTGATTTCGTCGTGATCGACATGGTGTCTCCTCCTGACCCTGCGGGTCGGTGTCTCGATGAATGGCTGCGCTACATGATCAATCGAACGGATGAAATCTCGTCATTGCGTCCAAGTTGGCCAGAATGGGTGAGCGAAGTCAACGCCGATTCGACGCACTGAAAAGAGGTCCGCCCATGGGCCGATCGCCACTGGCTCGCTGCCATGGGTCAGCGCTGACCCTGTAGCGCGCTCAAGGCCTCGCAAAAGCGTGCAGTCTCGGACGTCAGGTTGTAGAAATGCGTCGATACACGCAATGCCTCGCCCCTCGGGCTCACACGGATACCGTGATCGCGCAGGCGGGCCGCGGCGCGCTCAGGATCGGTCGCACGTACACAGGTCAGGCCGGCCGCGTCGCCGGGCGTCAGCAGTTCATGACCGGCCTGGCGCAGACGCGTCGCAAGATCGCACTGCAGCATCGCGACACGCTCAAAGATGGCACTCCAGCCCAGGCCGCCGAGATAGTCGAGCGCACACTCCAGGGCGGCAAGCCCCGGATAGTTGAGATGCGAATGCTGCAGACTCCGCGATGGCGGCAGGTTCGCGTAGCCGATCTGTGCGGGCGTCAGAAGGTCGCGCATCGGCGCGCGCACGACGAGCGCGCCGATACCGAATCCGGCCAACGTCCATTTGAAGAACGATGTCACGTAGGCGTCCGTCAAAGAGGCATCGACAGGCACGGCGCCGACGGCATGAACACCGTCGATGATCAGCCGCGCCCCGCTACGCAGGCAAGCACTCGACAGGCGTTCGAGATCGATACGCGTTCCCGTGCTCCAGTGCACATGCGATGCCAGCACGTACGCGGCGCCGTCGGCCGCCGCGCATAGCCGATCCGTGCGCTCGGCCTCGTCTGCAATCGCCACCGGCTGCACCGCTGCCCCGCGCGCGGCGAGCGAACGGCACACCGCATCGAGCGTCGGAAACTCGTCCGATGTCATCGTCACCCGGTCGCCGGCGCGTACCGGCAAGGCTTGAACGAGACGATTGAGCGCGTCCGAACTGGTCGCCGTGAAGACGATCTCGTCGGCGCGGACGTTGAGCAACGCCGCCAATCGTGCCTGCACCCGGGCCGCGATCCGGCGCCACTCGTCGGCGGCATCGTAGCCTCGACTCAGCATGTCCTCGTAGAAACTTGCGGCCGCGCGACCGACACCGGGAGCCGCAAGTCCGGTCGCACCGGTATCGAGGTAGACGCAGGTATCCAGGTGGGGGAAGTCCTCGCGAATCCGCGCGACATCGCGGTCGGAAAGCAGGGTCGGCATTCTTGGGTCTCGGGCTCGGAACTCCGAAGGACACTATACGGCAGGCGTCACGCAAGGGCCGCGACGCCTGCCCTACGAGGATCAGGCATGCGGCTGTTGCAGGGCGATGGTCGTCTTGCCGCTCGCCGGTCTGATCGCGCTGCCGTTCGGCGCGACCGGCATCGGCGTCGCCATCGCATTCAGGTGCCTGGCACTCACCAGCGGCCTGGTTGCGCTCGCCGTGGTCTTACTCGGCCGATCCTGGGGCCGCCAGCTCCGCCGAATGGAGGCCGGCGAACACGAACTCTACTGGCGCTACACAGCCCAAGTATGGGCGCCCTTTCGTGAGCGTCAGCACAAGGAAGCACACCGACTGACCTGGATCATCCCACTGGCGCTATCGGGCTCCGGTTTGATGTTCGCCGTCTGGAGTTCCACTACCGCGTCGTCGCCGGACGGGTCGTCACCACCAGAGTGGTCGCTCTGCCGGTCCCTGCCGACGGGCGGGTCGAGGCGGAGAGCCTGGTGAGCCGACATGCAGCGCGTCGATCGGGTTCCGACCAAGCGGCCACCTGTCTCGCCGATGCGGCGGCCAGCCGTCTCGACCAGCCTGCCGCACCCACTGCGTCAATCCTCCTGAAACGCGTATTCACGCTGGGAGCGGATCGCTGGCACCGCGACCATCAACAACGCGGCCGCGGCAATCAGCAACAACGTCAGCGACAACGGGCTGGTCACGAAAACCGACCAGTGGCCGCCCGAGATCAGCATTGCCCGCCGCAGATACTCCTCCATCAGCATGCCGAGCACGTAACCGAGGATGAGCGGCGCCGGTTCGCACTCGAGCCGCTTGAACACGTAGCCCAGAACGGCGAACGGAATCGTCATGTAGACATCCCAGACATTGTTGTTCACGGAGTACGCGCCAATGCAGCAGAACATCAGAATGGCCGGATAGAGAAGCCGGTACGGCACCGACAGCAGCCGGATCCAGATGCCGATCAACGGCAGGTTGAGGATCACCAGCATCAGGTTGCCCACCCACATCGAGGCGATCAGGCCCCAGAAAAGGGTTGGGTTCGAGGTCATTACCTGCGGCCCCGGATTGATGTTGTGAACCATCATGCCGGCGACCATCAGCGCCATGACGGCATTGGTCGGAATGCCCAGGGTCAGCATCGGCACGAATGACATCTGGGCGCCGGCGTTGTTCGCGGACTCGGGCCCCGCGACCCCCTCGATCGCGCCCTTGCCGAACTCCTCCGGATGTTTGGAGACCTTCTTTTCGATCGCGTACGAGGAGAACGCCGATAGCACCGCGCCACCGCCTGGCAACACGCCGAGCACCGAACCGATCAGGGTGCCTCGCACCACGGCGGGTGCGGCGCGACGGAACTCCGGGCCCGAGGGCAGCAGGCGCGACACCTTGCTCGCGAACACATCGCGCCGACCGGCCTGCTCGAGGTTGCCGATGATCTCGCCGAAACCGAAGATACCCATCGCCATCGCCACGAAGGGCAGACCGTCCGCCAGCTCCGGGATTCCGAAGGTGAAGCGCTCCACGCCGGTGTTCACGTCGGTGCCGACCATGCCCAAGGTGAGGCCGAACACCACCATGGCCAAGGCCTTGAGGATCGGCCCGTTGGCCAGCACGACTGCCGCGATCAGACCCAGGGCCATCAACGAGAAATACTCGGCCGCACCGAACTCGAAGGCCAGCGACGCGAGCGTCGGCGCAAACGCAGCGATCAGGAAGGTCGACACCGAACCCGCGAAGAACGAGCCTAGCGCCGCGATGCTCAGGGCGGCCCCCGCCCTGCCCTTGCGCGCCATCTGATAGCCGTCGATGACCGTGATCACGGACGATGCCTCGCCTGGCAGATTGACGAGGATGGCCGTCGTCGAGCCGCCATATTGCGCGCCGTAGTAGATGCCTGCCAGCATGATCAGCGCCGAGGTCGGGTCGCTGAGCGTGTAGGTCACCGGTAGCAGCATTGCGATGGTGGCCAACGGACCGATGCCGGGCAGCACGCCGATCAGCGTGCCCAGCAACACGCCGATGAAGCAATACATCAGGTTGTCGGGAGTTGCCGCGGCAGCGAAGCCGAGCGCCAGATTGGAAAACAGTGATTCCACCGGCAGCACCTCGATGGCTGAGAAACGTTTGCAGGGACGGAAGGAAGACGGCCGGCCGGGCCGCTATCGAACGATGAATTCCGGCAACACAGGCAAGGGCAGCCCGAGCCCGCGGATGAAAACCAGATAGCTGACGGCGACCAGCACGGCGTAGCTCAGCAGCACCTCTGGCCAACTGAATTCATCGCCGCCGAGTGCCGAACCCACGACCAGCAACAGCAAGGCGACCGGATAGCCGAGCACCGGCAGAGCGATGGCGAACGCCGCCACCGAACCCAGGACCATGAGCAAGGGTCGCCAGACCGGAGGCCTGACGCCCTGCACCGGCGCCGAGAGCGCGAACGAGCGCAGGCCGATGAGCACGCCAAGGCCCGTCAGCAACAAACCGAGCATGGCCGGAAAGTAGCCGGGCCCCATTTCATCCACCGTGCCGACGTCGTAACGCTGCGAGTAGACAAACACGCTCAAACCGAAAACGGCGAACAAGGACCCGGCGAAGAAGTCGCGGCTGTTGCGCAATCGCATCTTTGTCTCCCTCCGGGCTACCGCGTTTGTGGGGCCGGATCCGATAACGGAATTTTGTTCTATTTATATTGACATGCACTAACGTGCATGACAACCTGCCCTCGACTGACGTCAAGACCCGCCAGCGAGACACCCGTGCAACCAGTCACTCCTCGCCCCGAAGAACACCGGGCGAAAGCGCCAATCGTCCTCGAAACCGCGCTCGGCCGCGTGCAGGGTTTCGACGGCGATAGCCGCCGTTTTCTGGGCATTCCCTATGCGCAGCCCCCGCACGGCGAGCGCCGCTGGCGCCCTCCGCAGGCGCCCGCACCATGGTCGGGAATCCTGTCGGCCGAACGTTTCGGTGACGACTTTCCCCAGGCACCAGATCCCCTGCTAAGAGCAGGGTCACAAAGCGAAGACTGCCTGCGCCTGAACATCTGGGCTCCGGCAGATCCGCCTGCCGGCGGAGCTCCCGTACTGGTCTGGTTTCATGGCGGCGGCTTCACGCGCGGCAGTGGGTCCGACGTCCGGTGCGACGGTGAAGCCTTCGCGAAGCGCGGCGTGCTGGTCGTGACCTTCAACTACCGCTCGGGCCTGTTCGGCTTCTTTGCCCATCCGTCGCTGAGCGCCGAATCGCCGCGTGGCATCTCGGGCAATTACGGCCTGCTCGACCAGATGGCGGCGCTTCGCTGGGTGCGCGAACACATCGGTGCATTCGGTGGCAACCCGCAACGCGTCACGGTCGCCGGCGTGTCGGCGGGCTCGGCGTCGATCGCCCTGTTGCTGACGGTCCCGGAGGCCGGCGGGCTTTTCGACCAGGCGATCCTGCACAGCCCCGGCTCCTGTCGGCCTCTGGGAAGCCTGGCGCAGGCGGAGGCCGCCGGACTCGCGCTCGGCCAAGACCTCGGCGCGCTCCGTGCTTTGTCGGCGAAAGAGTTGCTCGCGCTGACCAGTCGCCTGGTGCCGAAGATGCGCAGCCTTACGGGTGCCCGGCTGCTGCGGCCGATCCGCGACGGCGTGCTGGTGCAACAGGACGAGCTGCCCGCACTGAGCCAGGGCAGGTTCATCCGGGTACCGTTGATCGTGGGGACGAACGAGGACGAAGGCAGCAAGCTCACGCGCGACTGGACGGTCGATTCGCTGGACGCCTACAGCCGGCTCCTCGACGAGAATTTCGGCTCCTATGCTCACGAGGCGGCTACCCGCTATGTCGCGTCCGATCCGGCCGCCGTGCGCAGCCGCGTCGCGGAACTGTTTGCCGACACCCAGTTCAACTACGGTGCCTGGCGCTTCGCGCTGGCGATGGCGCCCGAGTGCCCGACCTACCGTTACGTCTTTCGCCGACGCGCGGCCAGCGCCGCCGACGGCCCGCATCACGGGGACGAAGTGCCCTATGCATTCGATACGCTGAGCCGACTGCCGCATTCCGCGACCGACTTCGATGCCGCCGACCAGCGCACGGCAACGCACATGCACGAGGCCTGGAGCCGCTTCATCACCACCGGCGACCCCAACGGCGGCGAGCTGCCGCCATGGCCGGTGTTCGACGAGGGGGGCGCCCCGCACATGGTGTTCGACGATCCGCCGCTGGTAAGCCGTCATTGGCGCCACGAGACCATCGAATTCATCGACCGCGTCCAGTCCGGACGCTACCGCGCAGGAGACTGACATGCACGAGTCGAAGCTGGCGGCTGCCGAACGACTGGCGTCCGCGCTGCGTGGCGCCGATGCGGGGGCATTGACAGACCTGCTTGCCACCGGTGTCGAGTTCGCCGCACTCAACGATTCGATCGCCGGCCGCGATGCCGTCGTCGCCCGGCTCACCGAGGGTGAGCGTTACCGTGTCCTGAACTGGGACGAACCGCAACCGGACGGCGAGCGGATCCGGCTCGTCGGCCGCCCGGCCTCCGGCACCCAGGGCGGCGGTCTGGTGCTCACCGTCTTCCCGTCGGCTGCCGGCATTGTGCGAATCGAGCAGCAGCGCACCCCGCCGCCCCCGCCACCGGCCAGCGCCGTGTGCCTGAGCCCTGCACTCGCCGCGAGAATCGATTCGGCGCTCGAGTCGAAATCGCCAATGCTGCTCGCCTACACCGACGTCGACGGGCAACCAGTGCTGTCGTTCCGCGGCTCCGTCCAGACCCTCGGCGACGATGAGCTCGGCCTCTGGATCAGAAATCCCGCCGGGCGCTTCCTGCAATCGATCGCGGTCAATCCGAAGGTCGCGCTCATGTATCGGCACGAGCCGAGCAAGGCCACTTATCAGTTCCAGGGCCGGGCCAGGATCAGCGACTCTGCGGCCGACCGCGAGCGCGTCTACGAGAAGGCGCCGCGCGCCGAGCGTGAGCATGATTTCGCCCGCATCGGCAAGGCGGTGATCATCACACTGGATCGTGTCGAAGGCTACGCGGGTCTTGGACCCGGCGGCCAGATCGACCGCATTCTCATGCAACGCCAGGAGACCAGGGATGAGTGAGGCGGGCATTCGGGCCGAGAGCCTGCGACGCGTGGGCCCCGGGACAGTGATGGGCGAGTTCATGCGTCAGTACTGGATACCGGCGGCGCTGTCGAGCGAGCTGGTGGCCGACGGCGATCCCATGCGTCTGCTGTTGCTGGGCGAGAAGCTGATCGCCTTTCGCGACACCGGCGGGCGCGTGGGCATCATGGACCACCGCTGCCCGCACCGCTGCGCCTCGCTGTTTCTGGGCCGCAACGAAGACCACGGCATCCGCTGCGTCTACCACGGCTGGAAGTTCGATGTCGACGGCAACTGCGTCGAGATGCCCAACGTGCGACCCGAGCAGCAGTACCGCGACAAGGCCCCCGCCAAGGCCTACAAGGTGGCCGAGCGCAACGGCCTGATCTGGGTCTACATGGGCAAACAGGCCGAACCCCCTCCCATGCCCATGATCGAGGCCACCTTGCTGCCCGAGGGGTCGCGTGTGACCGCGATGGTGCAGCGCGAGTGCAACTGGCTGCAGGCGCTCGAGGGCGACATCGACACCTCGCATTTCGGCTTCCTGCACGCCGGCAGCGTCGATCCCGACAACGTTCCCGAGGATCACCCGATCTACCACCCCGTGCGCAACCGGGCGCCGGAGTATCACGTTCACGACGCGCCCTGGGGCACGCAGTACGCGGCGTTTCGCAATGCCGACGAGGGCGCCACTTACTGGCGTTTCGCAAACTTCATGTTCCCGTTCTGGACGCAGCAACCGCAGGGCCGCTTTCCCACCCACGTGGGTGCACGGGCGTGGGTGCCGATGGACGACGAACGCACGATGTTCCTGCATCTGCAGTGGCAGCCGAGCACCTCTGGCATGGTGCCGCTCAAAGATGGCAAGCAGCTGCCCGGTGCCCGACCGACGCACGAGTACCTACCCAACACCAGCGACTGGACCGGACGCTGGCGGCTGGCGGCCAATGCGGGCAACGACTGGCTGATCGACCGCGATGCTCAGCGCGAGAATCGCATCTATAGCGGCATCGACAACATCCACCTGCAGGACCAGGCGGTGACCGAGAGCATGGGGCCGATCACCGATCACAGTCGCGAGATCCTCGGGCCCGGTGATCAGATGATCGCACGCACCCGGCGACGGCTCCTGCAGGCAGCCAGGGCATTCGCGGAGAAAGGGCAGGCGGGCCCTGGTGTCGAGGATCCGCGGGTCTACTGGCTCGCGCGCAGCGGGTTCTTTCTGGCCGACGGCCAGGACCATTCCGCATGGCAGCGCCTC
The DNA here is from genome assembly GCA_041396685.1 of Burkholderiaceae bacterium. Lineage (GTDB taxonomy): Bacteria > Pseudomonadota > Gammaproteobacteria > Burkholderiales > Burkholderiaceae_E > JAUIAI01. The sequence goes on along the minus strand of JAWKYD010000028.1, from coordinate 24,616 downwards.
TACGAGGCGGCCGTCGAAGAGGCTACGCGACCTGTCGCCGAAGCCGAAGCGGCCGCCGGCGCCTGAGCGGCGATCGTTGCCGGCGTCTTCACGAGAACGCTCTTTTGCGAGGCATGACCGATGGCCAAGATCACTCTGGGTGTAGGTAGTTCGCATACGCCGATGCTCAACGTCCCGGCCGATGACTGGCCGCGCTTCATCGAACTCGACCGGCGCCGGCCCCATCTCGACAAGGAAGGCCAGCCCGCCACCTACGAGCAACTCGAGGCTCAGGTCGGGCACCTCATGGTCGAGCATCTTCAGCCCGAGAATGTCGGCGAGCGGCACCGACGGGCGATGGCGGCCGTCGAGCAGCTGGGCGATTTGCTCGAGCGGACCCCGGTGGATGCGCTGATCGTCATCGGCGACGACCAGAAAGAGCTCTATCAGGATGACAACATGCCGAGCATCCTGTTCTATCGCGGCGAGACGATCCGCAACCGGCCGCTGGCGCGTCGCGGCGGACCGGACTGGGCCAAACGCGCATCGGCCGCCTACTACGAGCGCGAGTCGGCGCGTGACTATCCGGTTCACGTCGGTCTGGCCGAGCATCTGATCGCCGATCTCATCGATCACTCCTTCGATATCGCCTGCGCCAACGCCATCCCCGACGAGAACCTCGGCGAGGGCCATGCGTTCGCGTTCGTCCATACACGGCTGCTGCGGCGGCGCGCGGTTCCGGTTGTGCCCGTGTTTCTGAACACCTACTTCCCGCCCAATCAACCAACGCCGGCGCGCTGCTTTCAGCTCGGCCAGGCGATACGCGCGGCCGTCGAACGCTTCCCCGAGGATCTGCGGGTCGGGGTTCTGGCTTCGGGCGGCTTGAGCCATTTCACCGTGGACGAGGAACTCGACGGCCGGATCGTCGAGAGCCTGCGCGGCGGATGCGGGCGCGAGCTGGCCTCGCTGCCGGTCCACAAGCTGCAGTCCGGTGCCTCGGAAATCCGCAACTGGATCTGTCTGGCGGGCGCGATCGAGCATCTGTCGATCGGGCAACTCGAATACATCCCCGGCTATCGCACACCGGCGGGCACCGGGACGGGCCTCTGCTTTGCGTCCTGGCACTGAAGCCGGCGGCCCGGCCGGCCCCGAGGCGGCGGCGCAGCGGCTGCGTGTTCGCCTGCGCACCATTCGCTATGCCGCGGAGGGCGTCAATCTGTTCGAGTTCGTGGCCGTCGACGGCAGCGAGCTGCCTGCGTTCTCACCGGGTGCGCACGTCGATCTTCATCTGCCGGGGGCGGGTGTGCGCCAGTACTCGATCGCCAGCTCGCCCCGCGCACGGATGTCGTACTGGCTCGGCGTCAAGCGCGATGTCGGCGGGCGCGGCGGTTCGACCTGGCTGTTCGACCGTGCGCGCGTCGGCGACCCGTTCGAGATCAGCGCGCCGCGCAATCACTTCCCCCTGCATGAGGACGAGGCACCGGCCTTGCTGATCGCCGGCGGAATCGGCATCACGCCGATTCACTGCATGGTGCAGGCGTTGGCCGAGCAGGGCCGTGACTGGCGCCTGGTCTATGCGGTGCGCAATCGCGCGCAAGCGGCGTATGCGACCGAGCTGAGTGCACGCTACGGTGCCCTCGTATACCTGTACGTCGACGAGGAAAACGACGGGCGGCCCATCGACCTCGGCTCCTGGATTGCGACGGCACCGGTGAGCGCGCATCTCTACTGCTGCGGGCCGGCGCCCATGCTCGATGCATTCGAAGCGGCCTGCGCGGGCCGAGACCCCGCCCGGGTCCATCTCGAACGCTTCGCGCCCGTGGCACAGGCGGCGAGCGAGGGCGGCTTCACGGTCGAGCTGGCTCGAACGGGACGGGTCCTGGCGATTCCGGCCGGCAAGACGATCGCCGAAGTGCTGATCGAGAACGGTGTCGACGTGAGCGTATCGTGCGCGCAAGGCATCTGCGGCACCTGCGAGACCCGGGTTCTGAGTGGCGTGCCGGATCATCGCGACTCGCTGCTCTCGGCGCAGGAAAAGGCGGCCAACGACGTGATGATGATCTGCTGCTCGGGTTGCCGCTCGGGCTCGCTGGTTCTCGATCTCTGATCCGTCGGCGGATCGGCCGGTTTGCGCTCGTCGCCCGCCGACCCGCCGCCGGGCCTTCTCGCGCGACGGCCATCCGCTATGATTCTGCCCAAGCAGGTTCTCAGGAGCTCAGATCTTGGCACGCCCGGCCCGCGTGATGAAGCCGTTCCCGACCAACTACGCCGAGTCGCTCGACATTCGCATCGATGATGACGATCCGCGATTCAATACCGCTCTGGCGCGGGGCTTGGCGATTCTCCGTTGCTTCCAACTCGACGATCGGATGCTTTCCAACGTCGAGATCGCGCAGCGCACTGGCATTCCAAAGCCCACCGTATCGCGACTGACCTTCACGCTGACGGAGCTCGGCTATCTGTCGTATCTGCCGGAGTTCGGGCAGTACGAGCTGTCGGCCGGCGTGGTCGGTCTGGCGTATCCGTATCTGGCCAACCAGCCAATGTTGCCGATTGCCCGCCCCCTGATGCAGCAACTGGCTACCGATACCCAGACCAATGTTGGTCTTGGCGTACGCGACGACCTCAGCGCGCTATACCTCGAGTACGCACTGGGTGAGCGCGTGCCCAATCGTCGTCAACGGGTCGGTTTTCGTGTGCCGCTCGTGCGCACGGCCATGGGCAGGGCTTGCATCGCCGCGATGACCCCGATCGATCAGCAAGGCTGCCTCGAGCGCATCCGGCTTCACTATCCGGATTCCTGGCAGGAGATCTGGGACGAAGTCGAAGTCGAACTCGATCGTGCACGCACGCAGGGATACTGCCTTGGTATTCGAACCTTCGGCTACGACACCGCATCGGTCGCAGTGCCGTATCTGTCGCCGATGGGACACGGCATCATGGCCTTCAATTCGACGGCTCATGTGTCGGTGAACACGCCCGCCAAACTGGCCCGTACCGGCAAGCGGCTGATCGAACTCGCCGCCGAAGTGACCCGCCAGTGCGCAGCCCGTCCGATGTCGACGCCGTCACTGGGCCACGGCTGATACGCCTGAGACACCTGCGGGCATGCCCTGCGTGCACGTCCGGCCTTCGTTCCGGACCGCTTCTCGTGCTGGCCTGCGCGCGAGCTCAGGTCGGGGCTGCCACGGTCGGCGCCGGTTCGATGGGCACGCGCGTGGCTTTGGCCAGGCGGGCATAGTAGGCACGCTGCCAGTCTTCGCCAGGGTCGATATGGAACGATCCGCTGCGCGCTCCCCAGAACACATCGCCGTCTTCGCTGCCTGGCGCAGCCTGTCCTGACTCGGCAAGCGCGGTGGCGGCCTTGAAGACGCGCCGACGGGTGCGCGCAACCATCTGGTCGCTGGCGCCGAGGTGTTCGAATCCGTGGTCGCTGATTGCCCCCATCGATTCGGTGACCGCCTGGTCTTGCATGAAGATCATGCGAATGCCGGTGTAGACCTCGTTGGCGCGTTGCGCGGCGCGGTCGATCTCGTAGTCGTTCTCGGTTCGGGCGCGTGGGCGGTGGCGGCCATGCCAGCCGGTCTCATTCGGCAGGAAGTCGATGCTCGCCTGGAATCCGGGAATGGGTTTGCCGTTCTTGAGCGGCATGCCCGAATAGACGCTGTTGTGCCGTTTCCAGCCCACCTGCAGGACCATCGTGTGTTCGTCGTCCATCGGCACCCAGGCGCGCGCGCCGACGTGATTGTCGAAGTCGGCATTGGGCGCCTGGGTCCAGAACGGCAACATGAAGTTGGCGATCCGCCACGACATCCGACCGTCGTCGTCGAGGCGATGGGCGCCGTAACAGGTGCCCCAGGGGGTGTCGATCACCTGGTACTCGGGTGCGCGGTCGACGACCGTGTGACGCATGGGGTGGTCGGGCTGGAAGTCGTCGGGCACCGCGCTGCCGGCGTGCAGGAAGCCGAAATGCGAGGTGTCGATGTCGCCCTCGAGCGCCTGCAGCCAGTTGCACTCGCGCTGGACGAAGCGAAACGACGTTTCGTCGGCCGGCGCGAGCGTGGCCTCGATCATGGGCATGGGAGGGGGTTCGGCCTGTTTGCCCATGTAGACCCAGATCAGGCCGTTGCGCTCGGCCACCTTGTAGGCCTTGGCGGGCGCCTTGTCGCGGTACTGCTGCTCGGGTCGCACGTTGGGCATCTCGACGCAGTTGCCGTCGACATCGAACTTCCAGCCGTGGTAGACGCAGCGGATGCCGGTCTTCGTTGCGGCCCAGGAAACAGCGAGGCGCAGCGGTGCGGGCAGCGGTGGTCCATGATGCCCACGCGCCCGCCGGTGTCGCGAAAGGCGATCAGCTTCTCGCCCAGCAACAGCAGACGCATGGGATCGCCGTCGGCCACCAGCTCGCTCGACAGCGCCGCCGGTATCCAGTACTGACGCATGAACTCGCCCATCACCGTCCCGGGACCCACCCGGGTGAGATCGTTGCCGCTCGTGTTCATCGCTTGGTCTCCCGTTTCGAACGATGTTTGAATCCGCTTCTGGAATATTCTTTCATTGACACGCTTGCTCGACGCCAGGAGATACCCATGAAGGTGCATTCCTTCGATATTCCCGGACTGATGCTCATCGAGCCCCGCGACGAGGGCGACGCCCTGGCGCGGTTCACCTACTTCTTCGATCGGCGCGAGTTCTCCCGGCTCGGGCTGCCGGTGGAGTTCGTGCAGGAGCACGGCTCACGCTATCACCAGACAGGCACCGTGCGCGGGCTCCATGCCCAACGCGGCCACGGCGAGCAGATCAAGCTGGTGCGCGTTGCCAGCGGCCGCATCCATGACGTCGTCGTCGATGTCCGGCGCGGTTCGCCCACCTACGGCAGGCACGAGAGCATCGAACTGTCGGCCGACGATCGGCGGATGCTGCTGGTGCCGATCGGGCTCGCACACGGTTTCTGCACCCTCGAGCCCGATACAGAGGTGGTTTTCCGGCTGACCAACTACAACGATCGCGAAACCCAGTGCGGCCTGCTCTGGAACGACCCGGCGCTCGGCATCGACTGGCCCTGCGGCGACGCGCCAGCGCACTTGTTCGAACTCGACCGAACCTGGCCGACGCTGGCGCAATACCCGCCCGCCTTCAGCTTTCGAGCTCCTCCGACGGACGCGACGCCAGCGGACGGGTCGCGGTGCTGACCTGAGCCTCGAAGGCCTCGAGCCAGTCGGTGGCAGGATCGGCCAGAAAATAGCCGCTGCGCGACTGCATGAAGACTTCCGGATCGTCCACGCCCGGCACCGGTCCTTTCCCGTCGCGAAACGCACGTGCCGCCTGCAGCAGGCGCCGCCGCGTGCGCGCAATCATCAGATCGCCCGGCCCGAGATGCTCGAAACCGTGGTCGGTGATGCCCCCCATGCTCTCGGTGACTGCCTGATCCTGCAGGAAGATGTTGTCGATGCCGCTGTAGATCCGATTGGACTTCTGCGCGTCGCGATCGATCAGCCAATCGTTGTGCTCATTGGCCTCGAGCCGCCAGCGGCCGTACCAGTCGGTCGTGTTGGGCAGGTAGACGCTGTTCGGACGGGCGCCACCGAGCGGTTCGCCGGTCTTGAGCGGGCTGCGCAGTGCCGACGCGGGCGGATTGGGCGCCTTCCAGCGCAACGAAACGAACATCGTGTGCGTGTCGTCCATGGGCACCCAAGCGCGCGCATGAACGTGGATCGCGAACTCCCCCTGCGGCGTCTGGGTCCAGAACGGGAACATGAAGTTGGAGAACCGCCAATAGATGTTCTCCTTGCCGTCGCGCTCGATCGTGCGAAACGCACCGTACGAGGTTCCCCAGCCGGTGTCGCGCACCTGGTATTGCGGGGCGCGGTCGTCTGCGGTGTACTGCAACGGATGTCCTTCGGGGACATCGGCCGGATCGAGATGCCCGACATGCAGAAATCCGAAATGCGAGGTGTCGATATCGCCTTCCAGGGCCTGCAGATAGTTGCACTCACGCTGGATGAAGCTGATCTCGAGCTGCTCGCCAGGCAGCAGCGACGCTTCGATGTGGGGCGGCACGGGCGCGGGCTCGCGATCTCCCATGTAGACCCAGATCAGGCCGTTGGCCTCATGAGTGCGATAGGCCTTGGCGTGAACCTTCTCTTTGAAATCCTGGTGGCTGGGCACGCTGGGCATGTCCACGCACCGTCCCTGGAAATCGAACTTCCAGCCGTGATAGACGCAGCGCAGGCCGTTTTCCTCGTTGCGACCAAGGAACAGTGACGCGCAGCGGTGCGGACAGAGATGGTCCATGACGCCGACCCGCCCCTCGCTGTCGCGAAACGCCACCAGCTTCTCGCCGAGAAGCACGAGTCGCATGGGGTCGCCATCGGCATCGAGTTCGCTCGACATCGCCGCCGGTATCCAGTACTGGCGCATGAACTCGCCCATCACCGTTCCCGGCCCGACCCGGGTGAGATCGTCACTGTCTGACTTTGCCATGTTGGTCGCGCTCCAGAGATGGTCGCTAGGTCACTGAATCTTGGTCATGCCGGCAGCCTTCGCAAGCTGCGCGTAGCGGTCGCGCTCGGAATGCAGAACGTCGGCCAGACGCCTGCCGTCGAACGGATCGACCGACATGCCTTGCTTGGTCAACTTCTCGCGAATCGCGTCGCGAGTCAGGATCGCGTGGGCGGCGTCGTGGATGCGCGCCACGGTTGCGGAATCGAGTCCCGCCGGTCCGTACAAGCTGCAGTTGATCGTGATCTCGACATCGACGCCGCTTTCCTTCATGGTCGGCACCCCGGATACCATCGGCGAGCGCCGCGGCCCCGACGTCGCCAGCAGCTTGATCTTGCCGGCATTGTGCTGCGCGGCGAGCGGCGTCGTTCCGGTGATCATGATCGGAATGCGGCCGCCAATGGTGTCGGCGATACCCTGACCGCTGTCCTTGTAGGGAATCGGCTTCAGCTTCGTACCGGTGGCGACCTCGAAGGCGATACCGGCGAAATGCGATGAGGATCCGGTTCCTGGCGCGCAACCGTAGACCACTTCGCCCGGCTGCTTCTTGATCCACTGACTGAGTTCGGCAAGCGAGTTCACCGGCATGTCGGGCCCCACCGCGATCGCCACATCGAACCAGGCCACGTTGATGATCGGCGTGAAGTCCTTGCCCGGGTCGTAATCGAGACGTTCGTAGATGTTCGGATAGACGACGAAGGCGCTACTCGTGGACAGCATGATCGTTTCGCCGTCGGGCGCCGCGCGCTTGAGTTCGGCCAGCGCCACCCGTCCGCCGGCGCCGAGCTTGCTCACGGCGATCACCGGTCGGTCAAAGGCCTGCCGCAGCTCGTCGGCGAGCAGGCGCGCCGTGAAATCCATCGAGGACGCGGCGCCGACCAGAACGGTCATCGGCCGGCCCTGGGCAAGCAAAGGTCCGGCGCCGAGCATCAGGCTGCCCGCACCCAGACCTTGCAACAGGCGGCGGCGGGTATGTGGCTTGGTCATGCTGGTGTCTCCTGTCTGGTCGAGAACTCGGGCGCATCAATCGGCACCGAATGAGCGCTCCAACGGCCGGCGAAGCGCGGTCTGCGGCGCCGGCCCCGGCTTCAGGCGGGTTCGAAGCCAGCGTCCTTGGCCAGCTTGCCGAAGTACGCGTGCTCACGAACGATCTCGGCAGCCAGTTGTTCGCCCGTCGCCGGCCACATTTCCACGCCTTGCCCGCGCAGCTTCTCGACCAATGCCGCGGACTTCGTCAGCGGCAGGATGGCCTGGTAGTACTGGTCGACGATGTTCTTCGGCAGGCCCGCCGGCCCGAAGACCCCGGTCGTGGTCGAGCTGGCGACATTGATGCCGCCTTCGCTGACGGTGGGAATGTCGGGCACCACCTTGTTGCGCTCGGCACCCGAGGTACCCAGAATCTTGATCTTGCCCTCGAGATGCATGGGAATCAGCGGTGAGAAGCCCGTCAACATGATGGGGATGCGCCCCGCTGCAAGATCGACGATGCCCACGCCGCTGTTTTTGTAGGGCACGTGCTTCATGTGCAGACCGGCTTCGCGCGAGATCGCCAGACCGACGAAATGTGAGAACGAGCCGTTGCCGGGCGCCGAAGCGAAGATGGTGTCGCCCTTTTGCTTCTTCACCCATTCGATCAGTTCGGGCAGCGAATTGATGCCCAGTTGGGCATTGACCGCGACCGCGACATCGAACTTCGAGAAGCCGATGATCGGCGTGAAATCCTTGAGCGGGTCGTACTCGAGCTTTTTGTAGACATGCGGATGGATCGCGAACGGCCCGGTCGTCGCGAACACCACCGTCCGACCATCGGGTGCGGAACGCTGGCACTCGGCGATTGCGACGCGCTGACCCGCGCCCAGCTTGCTGACCGCGATCGCCGTGCGCCCCAGCGTGGCATGCAGATGGTCTGCGATCGCGCGCGCGGTGAAATCCATCGAAGAAGCCGCGCCCACGAGCACGGTGATGGTCGAACTGTCGCCCTGGGCGAAGGCCTTGGGCAAGCCGGCGAGCAGTGTGGCGGCGGCGGCTCCCTTGAGCGCGGAACGTCGAGTCGTCATCTCTTGTCTCCTTGGTCAGCCGCGTAGCGAGACACGCGGCGATTCTGAAAATGAAATGTAATTCCACGTTCAAAACCCTGTCAAAGGCAGGGTCGGATCAGCGGGGCCAAGTCCGGCCTGCGCTCCTCCCGAGCGAGGGCCGGGTCGGCATCGACGCGGCAGGCGGCGTGGCGTCGGGCGTGGAAATTGCCTGCCAGCGATCGTCGGCGGTCGATGCCGCCGCTCAACTGCTCAGGAGACCATTCATGCAGAGCCGAGAACAGCAGAATCCCCAGCCGAAATCCAATGCGGACGACGATCAGCGCGATCGACTCGAAGAATCGGAACGCGAAGCCGCCAAGGGCGGCGCGGAGAACTATCAGGACGACAAACGCGATTCAAAGGTGGTATCGACCGGACAAGACGATGCCGAGGACGTCGGATCGATCAAGAAGATCGACAGCGACGAGGCTCGCAAGACCGGCAAGCCGAAGTAGCCCTCTGGCCTCATGGGCTCGGCCCCCCGAGAAGCATCTTGAAGCGGGATCGAGCCCATGTCGCAGATCCGGTCCTATGAGACGCCAGGCCAAGGAAAGGAAATAAGTCGCGAAGTCCGCTAGTCACTGGCAACGAAATGCGAGCCACCACGACTGCCCGATGCGCTCGACGATCGGTTTACCCCTGTTTTCCGGCATTGACTTTCGGCAGAAGGGCCCGTCCAGTCGGTGCCCGGCTATGATCCTGCGGCGACTCCGTTCGATCCGTCCGGATTGACCTGCAACCCCGCACATCGTAGGGTTCCACATCACGCGGAGTCCGGCGACGACATCGCAGGGGGGAAATCATGGTCACTCGTCGAACGCATTGGCGGCAGCTTGGTCCGGCGGGCCTGTTATGCATGGCGGCTCTGGTCGCAGCTTGCGGCGGCGGCGGCGGCGGCGGCACTAGCAGTGGCGACGGCGGCACGAACGGCGGGGTCGCCGTCGGCAATGATCCGGCCACCGGCAAGTGCACGGCCGGCATCCTGACCGGCTTTGCCGGCAAGTTCGATGACGTGCCGGTGAAGGTTCGCGCCGACGACAATCTGAACGAAGGGGCCATCGGCGACGGCGGCGACGGCGCGGGCGGAATCGGCATCGGAGGTTCTCTTGGCCAGTTCGACAATGTCGACGTCGAGGTGGAATTCGCCTCCGGCGAGCGTTTCGGGCCGAAGCGGGTCGACTCCGAAAAGGGCATGGTGACCGTCGTGCCGTGCTCGTTGCAGCCTCCCGCCCTGGTTACTTTCAAGGGCGCCTCGGGGTCGGGCGCGACCTACTTCGACGAATCCCTGCAACGCAAGGTGTCGTTCGAAGGCAAGGAGCTTCGGTCGGTCATCTCCTCGTTCGACCGCAATGCGGGTGTCACCTCGTTCACCGAAGGCATGGTCAAGCGCATCGAGCGGCTGGCCTCGAGTGGCGGAACGGCGGCCGACGCCAGCTGGAAAGACCCGCAACGGGTCGAGACCGGTCACGACCAGGTGCTGGCGCTGGTCAACGACCAGTTGCCCGGGGCGCTAAGGCTGGACGACCTGCGGCGTTTGCCGGTCATCCTGAACGAGCAGAACCTGACCGCCGGCTCCAACGTGCTGACCAACAACCAGAACGGCATCTACGGCGCCGCCATTGCCGGCTTCGTTCAAACCGGCGGTGCGGCGATCGGCGCGTCGGCGCCATCGCCGGCGCTCGAGATCAACCGCCAGTTCAGCAACGACGTAGCCGACGGCAGGCTCGACCGGGTCGACGACGGTCGGCCGGTCGCCGACAATGTCGCGGCGGCCTACACCATCGATTCGTTGTGGAGCAATCAGACGCTGGAGAGCACCCAGACGGCCAATCTGGCAGGCGCCGGCGCGCTTCGCGATCTGGTCATTCCGTTCGACGATACGCGGGTCAGCATCGATGCCGGCGGCTCCCAGCTGGTCGGACTCAGGAGCACGCATTTCAGCAATGGCACGCTTCGCTTCGAGTTGCAGGGCTTGTTCGTCGACGCCTTGTGCCAGGGGCGGCAAACGGTTTTCGAGTTTCCGAACGTACGGCAGAAAAACAAGGTCAGTGCTTTCAGTCAGGACGGCAGAACCATCTACACGTTTCAGATGACGACCGATCCGTGCGCACCGAACTTCGCGTTGCCGGCCAATTCGGCCGACATCGTCACCGCCTGGATGGACCCCGCCGGCCTGTATGTGCGCACCACCGACGGCCGGTTCTTCTTTTACTCGCAGCCGACCTGGTTCCCGCTCGCCATCGATGGCCCCCCCCATGTCCAGATCCTGGAAACACGCGGAGGCATCGGCTTCGGGATCAGTTTCGACGGCAAGCTCTATCGGCATCCGCTCGGGTCGGGGCTGCGCATTCCCGATCCCAGCACCGGCGGCGCGCGAACCCCACCGGGCTCCGCGCTGCTGGTGCCGTTGCCCGACCCCGTGGTCAACATCGCGACCTCGGACGACGAACGCGAGGTGTTCGCGCTCACGTCCGCACACAAGGTGTACTGGATCGACGTTCGCGATGGCAGCGGCGCGCACTCGTTGGCGGTCGCCCCTAAAGTGGTCGAACTACCCCTGGGTGAGATCTGCTCGATCTCGGCCGGCCTGATCGCGGTGGCCTGCGACGGACAGTCGCACCGCACGGTGCGCGCCGTGACCGATCTCTCGGCGCCTCCCGTGCTGGTGCAGGACCTCCCCGGCCCGACCGGCCTGGTCAGGGTGGTCACGCCGGGCATCAGCGGCGTCGAGTGGTCGGCAACCGTACCCGCGGTCACACCGATATGGCGTAGCACCCACCAATTCGCCCAGGCCGAGGGCACGCAGACCTTCGGTGCGGCGCCGGGCGTATTCGCGATCAGCAGCCCGGGACGACTTCTGGGTGTCGACGGGTCGATTCGCACACTCGACGGAACTCTGATCAACGTACAGTGATCATCCCGGTGGCGGCGGTGAACCGGAGGCCGCCGGGCGCCACCGTCGCCTAGTCCTGCTTAACGCTCTCGCGATCCCAGAACCGTAGTTCGCCGCACTTCTTGATGAAGGCCTTTGCGGCCTTGGCACCGCCCGAGACATCGACGAAGCCGTCGTCCATCCAGTTCCAGACCCCCGCGGTTTCGAACAACGGCTGCACGGCCGGGACATAGGCAACGAACTTGGCGTGGGCGAACGCATCGTTGACGAAGTCCACGCTGGGCTTGTCCGTGTTGTAACGGCGGGCAGAGGTCTCGCTCATGATCACCGCGACGGCGTCGTAGACCACGGACGGGCCGCCGTCGATCTTTTGATCCGCGGCGAGCATCGAGCCGTCGGAGAGCTTCGCCCCGGCGACATGCGGCGCGACGATCTCGACGATGGCGCCGGCCTTCTTCGCCGCATCTTTCAGAGCCTCGATGACTCCCGCGTCCGCGCCCTCGGCGACATAGATCCCGAGCTTGCGCCCCTTGAAGCTCTGCGGGCCATTCTTCAGGATCGACAAGGCCGGGCTCTCGGGCAGATCGGTGATCGGCTCGCGCGCGGCCGCAATCTTGTCCGGCAGTTCGGTCAGGCCGATGCCGTCGGCCACCTGCTGGGCGAGCCCCTGATCGATGTTCAACAAATGGCCGACCATCCGCTTGCGAATGTCCATGCGCTGGCACTTCGAGAGCTCAAAGGTCAGCGCGTTGGCCATGTGAGTCTGCTCGACCGGTGTCTGCGACACATAGAACTGGCGCGCCTGGCTGTAGTGATCGGCGAAGGTCTCGCTACGCGCCCGCACCTTCTGCCCCGACAAGGCCTCGGGATAGCTGGTGAACCCGTGCATCGGGCAGCCGCGCGGTCCGGGATCCACTCCGGCACCGTCGCCCGAGCCCCAGCTGTTGGGCTCGTAGTTCACCCGCCCGCCGGGGTTGTGCATGGCCATGTGGCCGTCCTGCTGGAAGTGGCGCACCGGACACTTCGGCGCATTCACGGGAATGTGCGTGAAATTCGGGCCGCCCAGCCGCTTGAGCTGCGTGTCCAGATAGCTGAAGTTGCGCCCTTGCAGCAGCGGATCGTTCGAGTGATCGATTCCCGGCACGATGTTCTGCGTGCAGAACGCCACCTGCTCGGTCTCGGCGAAGAAGTTCGCGACATTGGCATCCAGGGTCAAGGTGCCGATGATCTCGACCGGCACCTGCTCCTCCGGAATGATCTTGGTGGCATCCAGCACGTCGAATTCGAAGCGATCTGCGAAGTCGTCGTCGAAGACCTGGATGCCGAGATCCCATTGCGGAAAGTCACCGGCGTCGATCGCGTCCCACATGTCGCGACGATGGAAATCGGGGTCGGCACCGTTCACCTTCAGCGCCTCGTTCCAGATCACCGACTGCAGCCCCAATCGCGGCTTCCAGTGAAACTTGACGAAGTGCGACTGCCCCTGCTCGTTGACGAGCCGAAAGGTGTGCACGCCAAAGCCTTCCATGAAGCGGAACGACCGCGGGATCGTGCGGTCGGACATGATCCACATGACCATGTTCATGGACTCCGGGGTCAGCGAAATGAAGTCCCAGAAGTTATCGTGCGCGGTCTGGGCCTGCGGGAAGCCGCGGTCTGGCGCCGGCTTGGCCGCGTGGATCAGATCCGGAAACTTGATCGCATCCTGGATGAAGAAAACCGGTATGTTGTTGCCCACCAGGTCCCAGTTGCCGTCCGGCGTGTAGAACTTGGTCGCGAAGCCGCGAACGTCGCGCGCGAGATCGGGTGAGCCCTTGTTGCCGGCCACCGTCGAAAATCGGGTGAAGGTGGGCGTCTTGACGCCGGTCTCATTGAAGATCCTCGCGCGCGAGTACTGCGGAATCGCCTTCTTGAGCTCGAAATGCCCGTGCACCCCGTAGCCGCGCGCGTGCACGACGCGCTCGGGAATCCGCTCGTGGTCGAAGTGAAAGATCTTCTCGCGGGCGATATGGTCTTCGACGAGCAGCGGACCGCGCGCCCCCGCGGTGAGCCAGTTCTGGTCGTCGGCGATCGGATGCCCCTGGGCGGTGGTCATCCGATCGTCCTCGCCGCTCGCTTCCTGATGGTTCGCGCCGCCGGGCGAAAGCTTGAATGGGTCGCTCATCATGCACTCCGGATTCGTTGGATCGATCGATTCGAGAGCGCTGACTGCGGCAAGTTCCGGTCCCGCCACCATCCGGGGCGGCATGGCTGGCGGTGGAATGCGCCGCCGCGGGCGGACGGGCGGACGGGCGGACGGGCACAGATCGTCCCGTCAATCGCGGCCGATCAGCCGCCCAGACCGTAAGGCGGCCGCCATTCGAAGACCTTGGAACGGATCTTCTTCGCGACGCAGAGTGCTGCCGCATGGTCTGCACCAGACCCGCCGCCTGGCGTTCGTCGATGCGTTGATCGTCGCAGCTGCCCCATCTTCTGGCTGTGCCGCCATGTACTCCGAAGACATGGTCGCCTGACTCATGGTGTGTTTCGTTCAGGCGAAGAAGCAGGGGCGGGCCGCTCGCCATGCATCGGCCGCCAGGCGTTCACGATGGCCACCAGCGACAGCATCACCGGCACCTCGACCAACACACCGACAACGGTTGCCAGCGCTGCGCCTGAATCGAGGCCGAACAGTGAAATGGCGACAGCCACTGCCAATTCGAAGAAGTTGGAGGTGCCGATCAGGCAGGCCGGGCCGGCAACGTCGTGGGGCAGTTTCAACAGCCGCGCGCCCCACCAACCGATGAAGAAGATGCCGTAGCTCTGAATGATCAGCGGGACGGCGATGAGCGCTATCACGCCAGGCCGTTCAACGATGGTCCCGGCCTGGAACCCGAAGAGCAACACCACGGTGGCGATCAAGCCCACGACCGACCATGGCTTGAGACGGGCCACGAAGTGCCCAAGTGCGGCCGGTGATCGCCGCAGCAAGACACGACGCGTCGCCATTCCCGCCAGCAGTGGCAAGACCACGTAAAGCACGGTGGAAAGCAGCAGCGTCTGCCAGGGCACGGTCACGTTCGTGACACCCAGAAGAAAGGCGGCAATCGGTGCGAAGGCCACGACCATGATCAGATCGTTGACCGACACCTGCACCAGCGTGTAGTTCGGGTCGCCTTTCACCAGTTGGCTCCACACGAACACCATTGCGGTGCAGGGCGCCACACCCAGCAGGATCATGCCGGCGATGTACTCCCCGGCCGATTGCGGATCGACCCAGGGCGCGAACAGGTGCTGGAAGAACAGCACACCCAGGGCAGCCATCGTGAACGGCTTGATCAGCCAGTTCACGACCAGAGTGAGCACCAGACCCTGCGGCCTGCGGCCCAGGTCTTTGACGGCGCTCCAGTCGACCTGGATCATCATCGGATAGATCATCACCCAGATGAACAGGGCCACCATCAGATTGACCTGGGCCACCTCCAGACTGGCCACGAACTGGAACAGGGTGGGCACCAGCAGCCCGGCGCCGACGCCTGCGACGATACCCAAAGCCACCCAGATCGAGAGATAGCGCTCGAAGAAGCCCAAGGGCGTCGATGCCGTGCCGACCGGGGCAGCGCTGAGTGCAGTCATGGAAAGCCGGATTGGAATCAAACGGTATTTCTAGTATAGTCGAATCATGAACGAGAAAGCAGCCGTCCACGCCCTGACCGCGCTCGCGCACGAAGCGCGGCTGCGCATCTTCCGCGCCCTCGTCGGTGCGGGGCCCGAGGGCCTGACGCCATCCGTCCTGGCGTCCATGCTCGACCTGGCAGCCTCGACGCTGTCGTTCCATCTCAAAGAACTCGCAAATGCCAATCTCGTGAGCGTCGAGCGCGAGGGGCGGCAACTGTTCTACCGCCCTGACCTGACCCATATGAACGACTTGCTGGGCTACCTCGTGGATCACTGCTGCCAGGGCCGGTCATGTGCGCCAAAGGGGAAGCGCGCGAAGATCTTCGCACCCACCAAATGCTGAAATCAGGATCGAGTCATGAAACGCTTCCATGTCCACACCCACGTTCAAGATTTGCAGGCGAGCATCGCCTTCTACTCCAAGCTGTTCGACGCCGAGCCGGCCCGGGTGGAGGCCGACTATGCCAAGTGGATGCTGGACGATCCTCGCGTCAATTTCGCGATTTCCACGCGAGGCGACAAGCCGGGAATCGATCACCTTGGCATCCAGACCGACACCGAGGAAGAACTGGCCGAGATGAAGGCGCGAGCCGAGGTCGCAGACATGGCTTTGCTCGATGAAGGCGAGACCACCTGCTGCTATGCACGCAGTGACAAGCATTGGTTGGTCGATCCCCAAGGGGTGGCGTGGGAGCAATTTCACACGCTCGGAAGCATTCCGGTATTCCGTGAAGGCGAAGGCATGTCCGCGGCCGCCTGTTGCACCCCAACAGCCGATTGCTGCCGCACACCGACGATTGCATCACCCGCGACGACCAGTGGTGGATGCTGCGGCCCCGCCCAACAACCCACGAAGAACGGCTGCTGCTGAATTCTGGCGATCGAACGCCGGAACCATGCGCAAAGGAAGATCAGGTCGCGACCACACGACTACGACAGTCAAACCCACATGTCGCGACGTGTGGAATTGCTTGAGAGCGCGAAAAAGTGAACGTTGGCATCAATGGCATGGGACGCATGGGTCGGCTGGCATTGCGCGCGGCCTTCGGCGCGATCGACAGACCGGACCACGACCCGCGCGCTGCCAATCGTCTGGAAGTCGTTCATGTGAATGAAATCAAGGGCGGCCCATTCGCAACGGCTCACCTGCTTGCTTTCGACTCGGTTCAGGGACGCTGGAAGGCTGACATCGAGGCCACGGGCGAGAGCTCGATCCGCATCGATCAGCGACAGCTTTCGTTCAGCCAGCATGCCACCGCGGCGGACATTCCGTGGGGCGATCTTGGCGTGGACGTCGTGCTCGAGTGCACCGGCAAGTTCCTCACTCCTGAAACTCTCCAGGGCCATCTGGATCGCGGCGCCAGGCGCGTGATCGTGGCAGCCCCCGTGAAGGTCGGCGATGTGCTGAACATCGTCGTTGGCGTCAACGATCACCTCTACGACCCCGCCAGGCACCGCATCGTCACCGCCGCCTCCTGCACCACCAACTGCCTGGCGCCCGTCGTGAAGGTCGTGCACGAAGCCATCGGCATCCGCCACGGGCAGATCACCACACTGCATGACCCGACCAACACCAATCTGGTGGTCGATGCTCCCCACAAAGACCTGCGCCGCGCACGCAGCGCCATGGTGAACCTGGCGCCCACCACCACCGGCAGCGCCACGGCGATCGCCCTCATCTATCCGGAACTCAAAGGCAAGCTGAACGGCCATGCGGTACGCGTGCCCGCGCTCAACGCATCGCTGACCGACTGCGTCTTCGAGTTGCAGCGCGCCACCACCGCAGATGAGGTCAACGCCCTGTTCAAGGCCGCGGCGCTGCCAGACTCACCCTTGGCCGGCATCCTGGGCTATGAGGAGCGTCCGCTGGTCAGCTCCGACTATGCCCGCGACACGCGCAGTTCGATTGTCGATGCCCTGTCCACCATGGTGACCGACGGCACGCTGCTCAAGGTCTATGCCTGGTACGACAACGAAATGGGCTACGCCACCCGGATGGTCGACCTGGCCTGCATCCTCGACGAAGCGGGAATCGAATGAATCAGGCTGAGCGCCATTACGCCGTCGTCACAGCGGCTTACTGGGGGTTCACGCTCACCGACGGCGCGCTGCGCATGCTGGTGCTTCTGCACTTCTACCGTCTGGGCTATTCACCATTCACCCTGGCCTTTCTGTTCCTGCTCTACGAGGCGGCGGGTGTCCTGGCCAACCTGATCGGCGGCTGGCTGGTCACACGCTATGGCATTGCACGCATGCTCACGGTGGGCCTGATCACGCAGATCACCGGCTTCACCTTGCTGTCCATGCTTGACCCGGCCTGGACAGCCACGATGGCGGTGGCCTGGGTGGTGCTCTCGCAAGGTGTCTGCGGTGTGGCCAAGGACCTCACCAAGACAGCCAGCAAATCGGCCATCAAGCTCACGCAGGCCCAGGCCAAGGAGCAAGGCACCGGGCAACTCTTCAAATGGGTGGCGTGGTTCACCGGAAGCAAGAACGCCATGAAGGGCGCCGGCTTCTTCGTTGGCGGAGTCATGTTGCAATTGCTGGGCTTTCAGGGCTCGCTCTGGGCGATGGCAGGCCTTCTGGCCCTGGTGTTGGTTGGCGTCATCGCATCGCTGCCGCCTTTGATGGGCAAGAGCAAGGCCTCCAGATCGGCCAAAGAACTGTTCGCCAAGAACGCAGGCATCAACGGCCTGGCCGCGGCGCGTGTGGCGCTCTTTGGCGCGCGGGATGTCTGGTTCGTCGTTGGTGTTCCGGTCTTCTTGTACTCGGTCGGCTGGACCTTCACGATGGTCGGCGGCTTCGTAGCCGTCTGGACCATCGGCTATGGACTGGTGCAGGCATTAGCCCCCCAGATCGTGCGGCGCAGCGACGACGGCCTGACGCGCGAAGTCCCCGCCGCTCGATGGTGGTCCGCCATCCTGGCCGTGGTACCGATGGCGCTGGCCGCGGCTGTGGCGGCGCAGGTGCCGCACCTGGAGTGGGTGGTGGTCGCGGGCCTCGGCGTGTTCGGATTCGCCTTCGCGGTGAATTCGTCGGTCCATTCCTATCTGGTGCTCGCGTATGCCGGCTCGGAGAAAGCGGCCGAGGACGTGGGCTTCTACTACGCGGCCAATGCACTGGGCCGGTTCATCGGCACACTGATGTCTGGACTGCTCTACCAGTGGGGCGGCCTCTTGTATGCGCTGCTGGGATCGGCCGCCATGTTGACGGTCTGCTGGCTCGTCACGCTCGGGTTGCCGGTGCAACGGTCTGAGACGGCCATTCACGCTGCCTGAGGCAGGCGGCGATAGGTCAAGCGAGATGCCCGGCGCAAGAAGCCCCGCGTGACGCGGGGCTCTGAGCGGCCGACAGATCCGACCGGACGGCCACTGAACGCTTGTCTTGGCGGAGACGGAGGGATTCGGTCACCTCGCTACGCTCCTCGACCCCGGCCGCGCTCATAGGCGCGGCCCTTCGAATCCCGATCGCGAGCAATGCTCGCTCCCGTTCCGCCAAACAAAAAGCCCGCTGATGCGGGCTGTTCGTTTGGCGGAGACGGAGGGATTCGAACCCTCGATACGGTTTTTGACCATATGCTCCCTTAGCAGGGGAGTGCCTTCGACCACTCGGCCACGTCTCCAGGCGTCGGGTGATCCCGATGCCGGTACAAGCGGGCATTCTAACCCAATGCCCGGCTGTGAGCCCAGGCGTCCGGCGGGGCGGACACAACGGCGGGCGCCGGACGCCTGCGCCGCCCCTGCCGCTTGCTGGTCCTCTTCGCCCAGCGTTCAAGGGCTTGACGCTCAGGGGCTTAGCATCTGCAGATCCACCCCCGTCAGCGAGGCGCCAGGGGTCGCGGGCAGGCCGACCGTGGTTTCGTCGCCCGTGAGCACACCGTCGGCGTCGGTCACGATCACGCGATACGGTTCGGCCGCAGCGGCGTCGAGCGGATCCGCGAACGAGAGCCCGGCTGCATCGTAGTCGGCGACCAGCGGCACTTCGCGGGCCACCGAGACCTGGTAGTCGAAGGTGGTCTGCGCGACGTTGGTCTCGGCGATGCGTATCGGCTGGCCGTCCACCTGGCGCTGCACGGTCACTTGCAGGAGCTTGTCTTCGAGCCCGGCGGGTACGCTCACGGTGCCCGAGATGTCGTGGCGGTCGGGAGCCACCGCGTTGCCCGGGGCGATCGTCGGCAACACCGTGGGCGTGCCGGCAAGCGCCGGTACCTCTCGGATCACATGGGTGCGGTAGCCCGGGGCATCGATCACCAGGGTGTAGCGCCCCGAGGTCGTCGACGGCAGCGGCGCGAGCTTGAATTCGCCGTTCGCGTCGCTGACCGTGGCCTTGAGCACCTGAACGGCGCCGTCGTCGCCGACGATCTGGGCGCTGACCCAGGCATCGGCCACGCCGATCGCGCCGTCGATCTCGAGTGCCCCTTGGTCCGCGACCTGCAATGCGCTGATCACCGGTTTCAGGTTGTACCGCCCGCTGTTGCCGGCCCGAACCACCGAGCGGTGGGCGTCGAAATCGAGCACGAGGTGGGTCGGCTGGCCGGCCACCACGTCGAACTCGCCCTTGACCTTGAGGCCGCTGCTCTGGGCGCTGGGTGTGCTCAGAGACAGCTCGGTGCCACTGGCGTCATCGAGCCGGACGCTGTTGGTCATGGCGGCGGCACCGCTCCCGTTGGCGGCCAACACGAGACGAATCTGCCGGTAGTGACCGGCCGGCAGATCGATGCTGCCGAGATCGAGCGTCTGACCGTTGGCCAGGCTCAGGAGATCGATACGGCGAGGCGACGGCAGCACCACCTCGTGCCAGCCACCCTGCCCCGACCCCGCATCGGTGTCGACATGCACGCGTACCTTCACTACGGTCACGTTGACCGCCGCGTAGGCGGCTGGCGCATCCGTCAACGCCACGGACAGTGTGCCGTTGCCAGCGCCGGCCTGGGTGGCACCACCCCCGCTCTGCGCTCCGCCGCAAGCGGCCATCAGGGCCGCCAGGCTCATGGTTGCAATCGAAATGACGGTCCTCGTTCGCATCATCGTGCCCTCCTCGACAACGATCGAGGGCGGATGATAGGAACGAATTCCGGCTATGGACCATTCTGGTGATCCGGGCCGGACCAGCGGTCGTCGGCCACCCGTGAACGGTCGATATCGGGATATACGCGCCCCGGATTCCGATTCCAGTCGGACGATCCGGAAGACGCCGGCAACCTCCGGGTCAGGCCTCGGCCGCCTCGCCTTCCAGGCCAAAGGCCTTGTGCAGGGCACGCACGGCGAGCTCCAGGTACTTGTCGTCGATGACCACCGAGATCTTGATCTCGGAGGTGCTGATCATCTGGATGTTGATGCCCTCTTCCGAGAGGGTCTTGAACATCAGGCTGGCGATGCCCGCGTGGCTTCGCATGCCGATGCCCACGACCGACACCTTGCAGATCTTCTTGTCGCCGGTGATCTCTTTCGCGGCGATGTCGCCGAGAACCTGCTTCTTCAGGACCGCGACGGTCTTGTCGTACTCGTTGCGATGCACGGTGAAGGAGAAATCGGTCGTGCCATCGATCGACTGGTTTTGAATGATCATGTCGACGTCGATGTTGGCGTCGGCGACCGGACCGAGGATGCGAAACGCGACACCCGGCGTGTCGGGCACGCGGGTCAGCGTGATCTTGGCCTCGTCGCGGTTGAATGCGATGCCGGAAACGACGGCGTCTTCCATGATCTGGTCTTCTTCGAAGGTGATGAGGGTGCCGGATGTCGACTCTTGGTCGATCGGGATCTCGGGATCGGTCAGGCTGGACAGCACCCGGGTGCGCACGCGGTACTTGCCGGCGAATTCCACCGAGCGGATCTGCAGCACCTTGGAGCCGAGACTGGCCATCTCGAGCATTTCCTCGAAGGTGATGCGCGGCAGGCGACGCGCCTCCGGCACGACCCGGGGGTCGGTGGTGTACACGCCGTCGACATCGGTGAAGATCAGGCACTCCTCGGCCTCGAGCGCCGCCGCCACGGCAACCGCCGAGGTGTCGGAGCCGCCACGGCCAAGGGTGGTTTGATGGCCCTCGGGGCCAATGCCCTGAAAGCCGGTGATGATGACCACCCGGCCGGCCTCGAGATGGGCGTGGACACCGGCGGTATCGATCGAGGCGATGCGCGCCTTGCCGTAGGCGGCGTCGGTCTTGATCGGCACCTGCCAGCCCGCCAGACCGACCGCGGGCACGCCGATGGCCTGCAGGGCCAACGACAGCAGGCCGACCGACACCTGCTCGCCGGTGGCCGCGATCATGTCGAGCTCGCGGGCGCTGTGTTCGTCGATCGGCGCCTCCAGCTCGGCCGCCAGACCGAGCAGGCGGTTGGTTTCGCCGGACATCGCCGAGGGCACGACCACCACCCGGTGTCCGGCCCGCTGCCACTTGGCAACCCGACGCGCGACATTCTTGATGCGCTCGATCGAGCCCATCGAGGTGCCGCCGTATTTGTGAACGATTAGAGCCACGAAAGCACGCAAAAAAGCGGCGATTATAGAGCCTCGAAGCGCAGTTCGAGCGGCGTTTCGGCGGGCCTGGCCGTGACCCAGTCGGCATTGACCCCGATTTGTGCGACGAACACGGCGCGACCGTCCCGGTCGAGCACCATCGGCAACCGGCGCCGCTGCCAGACCGGAATCCCGCGCTCCTGGCAAAGCGTCTTCAGACGGCGGTTCGGGCCGCCGGCAATCAAACGCATGCGCGCCGAACCACCCGCGGGCCGGATCGTCAGCGGCTCACCCAGCAGGCGCTCGCGCGCGATGCCGATGCCGGATCGACTGGGTTCGATTACGAGCGCTCCGCCATAGCCGGGCAGTTCCAGGCGCGGCTCGCCGCGCCAGCGCCAGGAAAGGGAATCGGGTGGCGCCGGTGCCGTGTCGCCGGCGGCGATGAGCTCGATCCGATCGCGGTAGCGACGCAGGATCATGCCATCGTGCTCGATGCGGGCGGTCGCGCTCTCGGCCAGCAACAACTGCGCGCGCATCTCGGCCAGCGCGGCGACGCTGGGCGCTCGCAGACCACAGGCGAACAACCAACGGCGCAGATGCCAGGCCTGCTCGGCGGCATCGAGCACCAGCCACGGGCGACGGTCGACGACGGGCGAGGTCGGGACCGTGCCGAGCGAGCGCTCGAGCAGCTCGCCGGCTTCTCGGCTCAGCGCCGCATGGCGAAGCAGATTGGCGCCAAAACCGGGCAGGTGCTGTTCGAGCAGCGGCAGCACGCTGTGGCGCAGGGCATTGCGCCGCCAGCGATCGTCGCCGTTGCTGGGATCGTCGAGCCAGACGCAAGGGCCGGCCCGGCCGGCCGCCGAGAGGGCTGCGCGCGTCAGCCCGAGCCAGGGCCGCCACCACCACTGCCCCTGCCGTCGGACGAGCGCCGGCATGCCGGCGGCGCCGCGCAGACCGGCGCCCCGGCCGATGTTCAATAGAACGGTCTCGATCTGATCGTCGGCGTGATGGGCGAGCGCGATCGCGTCGGCCGACCAATCGCGGGCCATCTCTGCCAGCGCAGCACGGCGTTCGTGCCGCGCCCAGGCCTCGACGCCATCGGGAAAGCGGTCCGGCGGCGCGAGCGTCCGGCGGGCGAATGTCACACCGAGTTCATGCGCCCGCGCGTGGCAGTGCGTCGCCCAGTCAGACGACTGCGCCTGCAGCCGATGGTCGACATGGGCCGCCAGCACCCGCCCCGCCCCGAGCCGGCGAACACAGGTCTGCAGGAGCATGGTCGAGTCGAGCCCGCCGCTGAAGCCGACCGCGATGCGCGGCTCGCGCGTGCCAAGCGTCTCGCAGAGCGTATCCAGCGCCGCCGTGAATGCCGTGTCGAGTGAGGCGTCGGCGCTCAGGGCCGAACCGGCGTGGCCGCGCTCAGGCTTGCTCGCGGAACTGCCCATAGGCGAGCAGGCGGGACTCGCGACGTGCGAGCAGATCGTCGGGCCGCAACAGCACGAGCTCGCGCAGCGACTGGACCAGCCGGCTCTTGAGCGCCGTGAAGGCGGCGGCATGGTTGCGGTGCGCGCCGCCCACCGGCTCCTCGACGATTTCGTCGATCAGGTTGAGCGACTTCAGGCGCGGTGCCGTGATGCCCAGGATCTCGGCGGCATCGGGCGCCTTGTCCGCGCTCTTCCAGAGAATGGCCGCGCAGCCCTCGGGCGAGATCACCGAATAGACCGAGAACTGCATCATGATGACCGTATCGGCCACCGCCAGCGCGAGTGCGCCACCGGAGCCGCCCTCACCGATGACCGTGGCGATGATGGGCACACGCAGCTCGGCCATCACCTGAAGGCTTCGGCCGATGGCCTCGGACTGGCCTCGCTCCTCGGCGCCGACCCCCGGGAACGCGCCCGGCGTGTCGATGAAGGTGAAGATCGGGATGTTGAATTTCTCGGCCGTGTGCATCAGGCGCATGGCCTTGCGATAGCCCTCGGGCCTGGGCATGCCGAAGTTGCGCAGCCCGCGCTCCTTGGTGTCGCGCCCCTTCTGATGGCCGATGATCATCACCGGCTGGTCGTCCAGACGCGCCAGGCCGCCGACAATGGATTTGTCGTCAGCGTAGGTGCGGTCGCCGTGCAACTCGTGGAAGTCGGTGAACAGCGCACCGACGTAGTCGAGCGTGTAGGGGCGCTGCGGGT
The DNA here is from genome assembly GCA_041396685.1 of Burkholderiaceae bacterium. Lineage (GTDB taxonomy): Bacteria > Pseudomonadota > Gammaproteobacteria > Burkholderiales > Burkholderiaceae_E > JAUIAI01. Next base: position 866 of record JAWKYD010000028.1, on the reverse strand, counting down.
GGCGTGCCACCTGCGCGACCTGCCAGGGCGTGAGCTTGGTGTAGGTGTCGCGCAGCAGACTGGCGCTTTTTTCGCGCAGCTTCTTGATCTCGTCGGCGATGTCGACCGCCGAGTCGTCGTTGACGAAACGCAGCGCATCGATCTTTTGTTCGAGATCGGCGATCGGCTGCTCGAAATCGAGGAAGGTCGGCTTCATCTGGCGGGCGGGCGGCGCAACGAGCGGCGATTCTACCGTTGCCTCGGCCGGGACCGGCGCTTCGTCGTCGGGTCGGATTTCGTCAGCCACGGCGCCACCCCGTGCCGCTGGCGCCGTCCTCGAGCACGATGCCGGCCGCGGCCAGCGTGTCGCGGATGCGATCGGCCTCGGCGAAATCACGTCCCTTGCGGGCAGCCTGACGCGCCTGGATCAGCGATTCGATGTCGTCGTCGCTCAAGGCCGCGTCGTCGCCTGCAGCGGCGTCTGAGCCACGCAGGCCGTTGCGACGCACCTCTGCCAACGGACGCCCGAGCAGCCCCATGACGCCCGCCAGGGCGCGGAAACGGGCCTGCAGCGCCGGATCGGGATTGCGATTGAGTTCGTTGGCCATCTCGAAGAGCACGGCGATCGCCTGCGGCGAGTTGAAATCGTCGTTCAGCGCATCGGCGAAGCGCCGGCCGTAGTCGGACGAATAATCAGGTTCGGTCGGCGCCAGCTCGGCATCACCGCGCGCCGTGTACAGCCGCAGCAAGGACGCGCGCGCGTCGTCCAGATTCGCGTCGGTGTAGTTGACCGGACTGCGATAGTGGGCGCGCAGCAGGAAGAAGCGCACCACCTCGGCATCGTAGCTGCGCAGGATCTCGCGCACGGTGAAGAAATTGCCCAGCGA
>JAWKYD010000027.1:0-60747 GCA_041396685.1 Burkholderiaceae bacterium | reverse complement strand
AGGCCTCGGACGCACGCGTGATCGCGCGTATCGGCGCGGGCCCGTAGCTGGGCAGGTAAACCGCTGCCGAGCGCCCGGTCGAGTGGTAACCGGGCTGACTCTCGCCCTCGAGCAGGACGACCTGTCCGTGGGCCGACAGTTCGGACGCCAGCGACGCACCGGCGATGCCGGCGCCGATGATCGCGAATTCACAGTTGATGGTTGTCGTCATTGGCAATTGAAACTGGCGGCTTTCTCGGGATCGCCGTGCCCATCGTAGACGGAAATCTGCGGATAGGGACACAGCAGACGGCTGCGCGTGGGCGAGGAACCGGCGGGCAATTCCGGGTTGGCACCGCCCGGGTTGTCCGGGCCGCGTACGGCTGCCACGATCGAGGCCGGCGCATCGCCCTGCTCCACCCAGCGCACCAACGGTGTGATCATGTCGAACTGGTCGGCGGCCGGACCGCCCGCGCAGTGGCCCATGCCCGGCACCTCGAACAGACGGGCGAATTCAGCCGCGCGGCCGTTACGATTGTCGTCGAGGGCTTCGAACCAGTCTTCGGTATCGACGACCGAGAGAAACGGGTCGCTCGTGCCGTGATAGGCGATGATCTTGGCCCCGCGCGTGGCAACGTCATCGAGCCGCGTCGGGTCGATCGGCACAATGAAAGAGACCGCCGATTCCCGAAACGTCGCGTTTGCGGCTGCGACGCCGGCCAGCATCCTGTCGACAGGGGTGCCCAGCGCGAACTTCGAACCGTCGAATCCCACCGGACCCACCGGTGGGACCGACCAGACCATTGCAACGGCGCCCGCTTCACGCTTGAATGGCGCCTCGAACTCCCAGTGCTTGAATCCGTCGCTCGCGATCCCCGCGTCGAACGGGAACGGCGCATAGAACCGCCGCCCGCCGGCCGTGGTCGCACCCGAGAAAACGGCGCCGATGGCGTCCTTCTGAGCAGCGCTCAGGCAGCTGCCATCGCGCTTGCCGGCGCAACCGGGAACCTCGTCGGCCAGGCGGAACTTCGCGCGACAGGCCTTGCTGGCGGCGATCATGCCATCGGCAAGCCCGTCCAGCGCATCGCAGGTCGCGAGGACGGCCTTCGAAACCATGACGCGCTCCTGATCGGTGAAGGCCGTGGTCAGATCGGCCGGATCGGTGGCCACCCTTGCGTACTGTTGGGCGCCGTAGAGGCTTGCGATCGCCGCCACGGGCAGATGAAGCGCCGGCGCTCCGACCAGAAAGCCATCGTAGTCGGCAGCATATCGACCCGCGGCGATCAGGGCGTGGCGGCCACCGTTCGAACAACCGCCAATGTAGCTGGTGTCGGGCTGGCGCCCGTACACCACTTCGATGATGCGCCTGGCGACCGGCGTCAATGCACCCAGCGCGCGATAGCCATAATCGAGACGGGCCTGCGGGTCGTAGCCGAAACCCGGGCCGCGGATCATGCGATCCGAATGACCGGCGTTCGAGCTGAGCACCACGAAGCCCTGCGCGAGTGCGCTGGTCAGCGGTCCGCCGCCGGCCTGGCCGCGGGCCGGCTTGACCACACCGTCCAGCCCCTCGTTGGCCTGATACCAGAAGCGACCGTTCCAGGCCTTGGGCAGCCGCATCTCGAAGTCGATCGCATAGGGCACTTCGTTGACACCCTTGCGCTCATGCATGGCGGCGGTCAGCTTGCAATGCTCGCCCACCGGCACGGCGCCGACCTGCTCCGCAGCGCTGGCGATGCTTTCGACGCCGATGACCCTGATCGCTGCGACCGTGGCGAGCTTGTCGGCCAGCACGTCACAGGTGACCGGCATCGCCCCTGGCCTGGCCGGCGCGATCGCGGCGCACGCGTCGGCGGACATCGTCAGGGACGCCCCGGCGAGCAACGCAAGCAACAGCAGCACCGGGAGCCGGCACGGCCGCACGCTGCGGCCGTGCCGGTCAGTTTGTCGGCCAAGCATCGATCGTCCTCCTAGCCGGAATCGCTTCACGGCATGCGACCCGATTATAGGAGTCGATTGTGCCCCGCCCGCGACCGTGCCGAGAGCGGGCGCTCATCGCCTGGGCGCGTCCACCCACCCCCGGGCGGGCGCGCCGCCGACTCAGCGACAGGAAAAACTGCTCGCCTGCTCGGGATCACCGCGACCGTCGTAGACAGCGACCTGCGGATGCGGGCAAAGCAAGCGGGTGCGGGACGGCGACCAGGACGCGGGTACTTCCGGATTCTCGCCGCCCGGATTGCCGGGCCCGCGTACCGAAGCCACGATCGAAGCCGGCGCATCGCCTTGCTCGACCCACCGCACGAGCGGCGTGATCATGTCGAACTGGTCGGCGGACGGCCCGCCGCGACAGTGATCCATCCCCGGCACCGGGAACAGGCGCGCGAATCCACCCGCCTGGCCGCCATGGTTCGCATGCAGGCCGTCGATCCAGGCCATGCTGTCGGCCACCGAGAAGATCGCATCGCTGTTACCGTGGTAGGCGATGATCCTGGCGCCCCGCTCGAACGCGCTCGAAAGCTTGTCGGGCTCGACCGGCATCATGAATGACAGCGCCGATTCGCGAAAGCTCTCGTTGCTTGCCGCCACCGATGCGAGCATCGACTCGACAGGCGTGCCGAGCACGAACTTCGCGCCGTCGAATCCCTTCGGGTCCACCGGCGGAACCGCGAAGATCATGGCAACCGCACCCGAATCGAGCTTCAGCGGCGCCTCGAACTCCCAACGCTTCACACCGCTGCCCGCCACGCCGGCATCGAAAGGAAACGGCGCATAGAAAGGCTTGCCGTCGCTGGTGCGCGCGCCCGCGAAGACCGCGCCGATGGCCTGCTTTTGCGCGGTGCTCAGACACGAGCCATCGCGCGCCGCCTGACACGTGGGCACGTCCTTGTCGAGATCGAAGCTTGCCTGGCATTGGCGGCTGGCCATGATCATGCCGTCAGCGAGACCGTCGAGCGCATCGCATTTGGCCAGCACGGCATCGGCCACTGTTCGGCGCTCGGCGTCCGTGAAAGCCGTGGAGAGATCCGCGCGGTCGGTCGCCACCTTGGCGTATTGCTGGGCGCCGAAGATGTTGGCGATCGCCGCCAGCGGCAGCCGGAAGCCGGGCGCACCGATGAGATAGCCGTCGAACTGCTCGGGGTAGCGGCTGGCTGCCACCATCGCGTGACGACCACCGTTCGAACAACCGCCGATATAGCTGGTGTCCGGAGCGCGGCCGTACGCACGGCGGATGACTTCCTTGGCCAGCGGTGTGAGCGAGCCCACGGTCTGGTAGCCGTAGTCCAGACGTGCCTGGGGATCGTAGCCGAAACCGGGGCCGCGGGTCAGGCGGTTTTCGTGACCGGCGTCGGAGCTGACGACGACGAAGCCCTGCGCCAGTGCACTGGTCAATGGCCCACCGCCGGCGTCGCCGCTGGCTTCCTTCACCGAGCCGTCGATGCCGCCGTTGGCTTGATACCAGAAGCGACCGTTCCAGTCTTTCGGGAGGCGCATCTCGAAGCCGATCGCGTACGGGACGCCATTCGCGCCCTGACGCTCGTGTATGGCCGCCGTCAGCCTGCAGTGTTCGCCGACCGGGGTCGCTCCGATCTTGAGGGTGCCTGCGCCGACGCTCTCCAGCTTGATGATCCGCATGTCGCCGAGACCGGCGAGCCTGTCCGCCAGCAGGTCACAGGCCACATCGAGTCGACCGGGAGCGGCCTTGACGCCCGCCGCACGCGAAGGCGGCGTCGGAACCATCAGAACGCCTGCCAGCAACCCCATCAAACCCATCCGGATAGCGCCGCGAACCGGGGCGATCACCGCAACGAAAGAACCCATCGACTGTCTCCATGTCATTGTCGCGGCCCACGATCGGCGGACCGGTGGCGTCGATTATACGAACGGGAAGCCCCCGAATCCCGCGGCGTCTGGACCGCTGCGTGCGCGGCGCCGCATCCGGTCGGCGGTGATCGGAGTGGTACAGTCCGCACCATCAAGGAGACGACGATGAGACACGATCCGGTCGATGTTCTGATCATTGGCGCGGGCGCCTCGGGCGCGGCATTCGCCTGGAGCATGGCCGACACCCGGATGCGCATCCTTTGTCTGGAGCAAGGCGATTGGATGAACCCTTCCACCTATCCCAGTGCCGGACGCGACGGCGAGCTTCGGCATCTGACCGACTTCAGCTTCAATCCGAACGTGCGCGCCCGCGAGACCGACTATCCGGTCAACGACAAGGACTCACCGATCTCGATCGCCAACTTCTGCGGCGTAGGCGGCAGCACCGTGTTGTACGCGGCGCATTTCCCGCGCTTTCACCCGAGCGATTTCAAGGTTCGCAGCTGCGACGGCGTGGCCGATGACTGGCCGATCGACTACGCAACGCTCGAACCCTATTTCGCCGAGAACGATCGCATGATGGGCATTTCGGGCCTGAACGGCGACACCGCTTACCCGCCCAAGCAGATGCCGCTGCCGCCCGTGCCGCTCGGCAACTCGGGCGAAGCCCTCGCGAGGGGCTTCAACGAACTGGGCTGGCATTGGTGGCCGTCGGACAGCGCGATCGCCACCCGGCCCTACGAGGGACGCGACAAATGCCTGAACCTGGGTCCGTGCACCAGCGGCTGTGCGCAGGGCGCCAAGGGCAGCACCGACATCACTTACTGGCCCGAAGCGATCCGCCGCGGCGTGCAGCTGCGCACCCGCTGCCGGGTACGCGAGATCACGCTCGGCGACAACGGCATGGCCTCGGGCGTGGTCTATCTCGACGCCGACAACCGTGAGCATTTCCAACCCGCCGAGGTCGTCGTACTCGCCAGCAACGGCATCGGCACACCGCGCATCCTGCTCAATTCAAGGTCAGGCCGCTTTCCCAACGGCATGGCCAACGACACGGACTTGGTCGGCCGCAACCTGATGTTCCATCCGTATGCCTCGGTAATCGGCACGTTCGAGAAGCGGCTGGACGGCCAGTTCGGCCCGGCCGGCTGCTGCATCTGGAGTCAGGAGTTCTACGAGACCGACCGCACCCGCGATTTCGTGCGCGGCTACACCATGGAGATCGTGCGCGGCCGCGGCGCGCTGGTCACGGCCATCAACGGCCTGAACAGCGGTCAGATTCCGTGGGGAGCGGGCTTTCACGACGCCTACCGCCAACTGTTCGCCCACACCGCCGGCATGGTGTGCATCTGTGAAGACCTGCCCGAGGCGCACAACCGTGTCGTGCTCGATCCGGAACTCACGGACTCCAGCGGCATTCCGGCCCCGAGACTCGAGTACACGCTGAGCGAGAACAGCCTGCGCATGCTCGATCACGCCGTCGCCAGGTCTACCGAGGTACTGAAGGCCGCGGGTGCGATCCACGTGCAGGCCGACTCGCCTTGGCGAGCGGCGGGCTGGCACAACATGGGCACCGCACGCATGGGCGACGACCCGGGCAGTTCGGTCGTGGACCGACGCGGGCGGGCGCATTCGGTGCGCAATCTGTTCATCGTCGACGGCAGCATCTTCGTGACCTCGGCCGGTGTGAACCCGACCAGCACGATTCAGGCACTCGCGCTCTACGTCGCCGACGAGATGAAGAAGAATCTGGCCAACCTGTTCGACTGAGACCCGAGATGAGCGCAGAAAAAGCCGTCACGATCACAACCAGGGCCCGCTCGTTCTCCGCCGAGCAGCGCGCCACCTTGAACCGGCTCATGGATCTGATGATCCCGGCCAGCACCGACGGCCGGATGCCCGCCGCATCGAGCCTGGGCCTCTTCGACGACCCGGGCTGGTTGGCTGCCGAGGCGCGCGCTACGCTCGATCGCGGGCTCGACTCACTCGCCCAGTCGGCCCGCGCGCAACACGACACCCCGTTTGACGCCCTGCCCACGCCGCAAGCGATGGCGATGGTCGAGGCGATGCGCAAGAGCGATCGCGCATTCATCGGCGCGTTCACGCTGCAGACCACCGCCCGTTATCTTCAGCAGGATGCCGTGATGATCGAACTCGGCCTCGAACCGCGGCCGAACTGGCCGCAGGGATACGAGGTACCCGAGGGCGACTGGGATCTGTTGGAACCGGTCCGCGCCCGCGGCGAGATCTGGCGCAAGGTCTGAGTCCTCACGGGCCTGGCGCGCCGGTCCACGCGGGAGAACACGATGGATCACGAACCGGTCGATGTCCTGATCATCGGTGCTGGTGCCGCCGGCGCCGCGTTCGCCTGGAGCATGGCCGACACCCGGATGCGCATCCTGTGCCTGGAGCAAGGCGAATGGACGAATCCGGCAAATTATCCGAGCACTGCGCGTGACGGTGAACTTCTGCAGCTGAGTTCATTCCATTTCAATCCGAACATCCGCGCGCTCGAAACCGACTACCCGATCAATGACCGTGATTCACCGGTAGCCGTCGCCAACTTCTGTGGCGTCGGTGGCAGCACGGTGCTCTATGGCGCGCACTTTCCGCGCTTCCATCCGAGCGATTTCCAGGTCCGCACGCTCGACGGCGTCGGCGACGACTGGCCGATCGACTACGCAACGCTCGAACCCTACTTCGCCGAGAACGACCGCATGATGGGCGTTTCCGGCCTGGCCGGCGATCCCGCCTATCCGGCGATGCTGCCACCGCTGCCACCGGTGCCGATGGGCCGGCCCGGCGAGACGCTCGCCAGGGGCTTCAACGCGTTGGGCTGGCACTGGTGGCCCTCGGACAGCGCGATCGCCACCCGACCCTACGAGGGACGCGACAAGTGCCTGAACCTGGGCCCCTGCACCAGCGGCTGCGCGCAGGGCGCCAAGGGCAGCACCGACATCACCTACTGGCCCGAGGCCATCCGCCGCGGCGTGCAGTTGCGTACCCGCTGCCGGGTACGCGAGATCACGCTTGGTGCCAGCGGCATGGCCTCGGGCGTTGTCTATCTCGACGCCGACAACCGCGAGCACTTCCAGCCCGCCGAGGTCGTCGTGCTCGCCGCCAGCGCGATCGGCACACCGCGTATCCTGCTGAACTCGGTTTCGGGACGCTTCCCGAACGGGTTGGCCAACGACCACGACGTCGTCGGCCGCAACCTGATGTTTCACGCTTCGGCGCGCGTCGCAGGGTCCTTCGATCAAAGGCTGGACGGTCAGTTCGGCCCCAATTCGTGCTGCATCCGCAGCCAGCAGTTCTACGAATCCGACCCGACTCGAGGTTTCGTGCGCGGCTACACGATGCAGCTGGCCCGGGGACTCGGGCCGTTGTCTATCGCGATGAGCGGCATGTTCAACGGGAGGATTCCCTGGGGACCAGGCTTTCACGACGCGTTTCGTGCCATGTTCGCGCGCACGAGCGCAATCGTGTGTACCTGCGAGGATCTGCCCGAGTGGCACAACCGGGTCGTTCTCGACCCGGACCTCACCGACTCCAGCGGCATCCCGGCGCCGCGCCTGCACTACCGGCTCAGTGAGAACAGTCTGCGCATGTTGGACCACGCCATCGCGCGCTCGACCGAGTTGCTGGAGGCCGCAGGTGCGTCCGACATCCAGGTCGACTCGCCTTGGCGGACCGCCGGCTGGCACAGCCTCGGCACGACGCGCATGGGCTCCGATCCGCAGACCTCCGTGGTCGACGAACGCGGCCGCGCGCATGCGGTGCGCAATCTTTTCATCGTCGACGGCAGCGTCTTCGTCACTTCGGGCGGGGTCAATCCGGCCAGCACGATCCAGGCCGTTGCGTTGTATCTGGCCGATCAGATGAAACGACGGCTCGCCAGCTTGTTCGACTGAAGCCGTATCGGCAACGAGCGCCCTCCGACCATGACCCAGGTCAAGGCCGCATTCGATCCTGAGGCATAAGCTCCGCTCGTGTTCGTCCGACACCTGACCGGCTGCAGATCGCAGCCCGCAATGCAGGGAGCAGGCCATGGCAGACGTCGAGAAGCTTCTCAAGAGTACCGTGGAGGAACTGGACCGGCTTCTGAGCGCGAAGAACGTGCTCGGTGACCCGATCGAGAGAAATGGCGCAACCGTGATACCGATCGTCAGCTACGGCTTCGGCTTCGGTGCCGGCGGCGGAAGCGGCAGCGAAGGCGCGAAGTCGGGCAACGGTGGCGGCAGCGGCGCCGGCGGTGGCATCAAACCGCTGGGTGCGATCATCTTCGACGAGCGTGGCGCACGGGTCGAGGCGGTCAAGGGCGCCGTTACCAACCTGACGGAAGTCATCGGTGATGTCGCGGCCAAGGTCGTGAGATCCCGCCAGAGCGACGTCGCACCGACCACCGACGGATGATGGCCACCCAAGTGCTGGCGTGGGCAGCGCTAGCGCTTGCGGTGGTCGTCGTCGCGGTACTGGTGGCACCGGTTCGGCTCGCCCTGTGGGTCAGTTCCCAGCCCGATTACCGCGCCGGGCTGGATCTGAGCCTGCTCGGCGGCATCATCCCGGCGCTGCCGATCATCGACACGGGCCGTCGACGGGCGAAGCGCAAGCGCGCGGCCGGAAAGCACGAGGCCCGCAGGCCGGGCCGGCGTCGGTCCGGATCGGGTCTCGCCCGCGTGCGGCGTGTGCTTGGCGCGGCGCCCGGGATCCTGCGCAGCCTGCGCGGCGCGGTTCGCATACGCCAGCTTGCGATCGACTGTCGGTTCGGGCTTGGCGATCCGGCCGACACCGGGCAATTGTTCGGCATGATCGCACCGCTGATCTATGGCTCGCCCTGGCATTGGCCGCCACCGGCATCGCTCAGCGTGACGCCGGACTTCGATCGCGTCTGCCTCGAAGGGCGAGCCGACGTCGTGCTCGATGTCGCGCCCTTGCGCCTGCTCCCCCCCGCCCTGCGCATCGCCTGGGCGGCTTTCGGTAGACGACGATGACGATCGCCATGGACGGACCGCTGCGACTGCGCGACGGCACGTCGATCGCCGCATTATCCGAAATCTCGAGCCAGGCGCACGGCGTGCGCGACCGGTTCTGGCTATTGGGTCGCAAAACCCCGGTCGCGCTGCTCATTTGCGCCGGCGGGAACATCCGTGCGTTCGACCTCGACAATCGCCCCCTGACCGAGGCGGATCTCGACGCCCTCTGCTGCGACGGACCGGCGAACTGGCGCGAGCGCTTGGGCTCATCTGAACCTTCGACGGACCTCTAACGCCGACCGTTGAACAACAGCCGAATCACGGAGAAGCGCCTGACGACAAGTGAATGCAGCGCGGCAGTGATCACCAGAGTGGCACCGGCGACGAGCGCGAACTTGATGAGAACCGGCAGGTTCACGCCCGTCAGAAGACTGCCCAGCACGATCACCACCAGATGATGAAAGAGATAGATCGATAAACTCGCGTCGACGAGGAACGAGGCGATCCGCGAATCGCCCTGCACCACTCGCCAGAACCCTCCGAGCAGTGCGGCGACCGCCAGCCAGGACCCCAACAGATACAGCAGCGTCGAGGCTTCGCTCTCGAGCCGCCCCGGTGCCAGCAAGTGCGGATCCAGGAGCACACAGACCGGAACCACGATCAGGAACACCCAAGACGGAACACGGAAGAAGGCCACGCGCACGCGGGGCTCGAGAAACATCGCGGCACCGGCCAGGAAAAACACGAAGTTGTGCGTCAGCCGATCGAGACTACTGATCCCGAGCACCTCGACGTATGCCACGCCGGTGGCGTGCACCACCAGCAACGCCGACCCATTGACGAGCGCGAGCACGACGACGAGCGACCACGGGCCAGGCAGACGACGGAGCCAGCGAGCAACGACCGAGCGTCGCAGCCAGTTCAACGACACCACCAGCAAACCGACGTAAACGAGCAAGTCCGCCAGGAACCATAGGTGACCGATGTGCAGGTGAGCCCAGATGCGTGCCAGAAGATCGCCGGATTCTGAACGGCCAAGCCACAGTGCCTGCACGACATTCAGAGTCAGCAAGGTGCTCAGCAACGGAATTCCGACTCGCCGCAGCCGTGCCGTCAACAGCGCCCGTGGCCCCCTGCGGACGAAGGTCAGCGCGGCGAAGTAGCCCGCAACCCAAAAGAAGGCGGGCATGCGAAACGAGTGAATGGCCGCTCGGATCAGGTCGAAGAGCACCGATTGGTCGGGGTCGCTGATCAGCCAGGCGCCGCGGGTCACGTAGATGCTGCTGGCATGCAGGAGGATGCCCAGCACCATCAGCAAACCCCGTGCGGCGTCCAACGCATAGACCCGGGTGACCGGCGCACCGCTGGTCATGTCTTTCGATTCGACGGCGCCACCATCGAGACGTGGCTCGAGCGATGCGCTCATGGCGCGGCGCATCCTCGACGCCGGCTGCCGCGAGCGGGTGTGCCGAGGGCGGCCGCCACCCGGGCACCGCGGGCGTGAAAGAGCACAGGACCAAGCATCGAGCTCGTGGCAAGGAGCCTCGAGCGCGGCAAGCGGCGCGGCATCGTTCGAGTTCCGAAGAGGGAGAAAGCGGGCACCAACGCCCCAGGATGGATCCTGGCGGCCATCCCGCTCGAGGGATGGCACCAAACTCCCGTTCGGGGCAACAGAGTCCTCATTATTGGTGAGATCGATTGTATCTTCAGATCGCTCCGACGAACGTCGGCCGGCGCTATGTCGGGCGGTCGCGCTCAGCCTGAAGAGCACCTCGAACCCCCGTCCGTGCACGGTCCGATAGACTCGCGAGCGATAGCAACATTTGCCCGAAGGAAGCACACATGCCCGCCGACAGCCCCGACTACTGGAAGAAGAATCGAGTCGAAATGCGCGCCGCCGGTTTCGACCCCGACCGTGCCGCCAAGACCAATCAGGTCGTCACGATCGCCAGCGCCTGGACCAACGCCCACCGCTGCAACAACCGGGTCCGGGAGATTGCCGACCTGTTGGTGGAATCGGTGGCGAAAAGCGGTGGCCAGGGGCTGGTCGTCGGCGCGCCGGCGGTTTCAGACGCGCTCACCCAGGGTACGCCGACGGCCGGCTACAGCCTGGTCTCGCGCGATACGGTCGCCGATTGCTTCGAGATCGGCCACTATGCGCATCATGGCCAGGCCATGATCGTGATCTCGGGTTGCGACAAGACCGGCGCCGCCGCCCTGATGCCGCTCGCTCGGACCAATGCCTTCGGTCTGGTGGTCTACCCGGGCACCGCGTCGCCCGGCAAGGTCACGTTCGAGCCCTACGCCAGCAAGGGCACCAATATCACGATCATGGACTGGGCGGAGGGGCGCGCCGCTCACGAGTCCGGCCGCCTGTCGCGCGAACAATACCTTGAACTCGAATCGAACGTGATGCCCGGCAGCGGCACCTGCGGCGCCATGTTCACGGCCAACACGATGAGCACCTGCGCGGAGGCCATCGGCATGATGCTGCCGCGCGGCGCCTCGCACCCGGCCGACATCGACGCCAGCAGTCCGATCCATCCCGATGTACGTGCCCAGGCACAGGCCTCGGTCGACGCGTTGTACCGCCTGATCGAACTCGGCATCCGTCCGCTGGACATCATGACCGAACGGGCATTCGAGAATGCCGTCACCACGATTTACGCGATGGGTGGATCCACCAACATGGTGCTGCACCTGCTGGCGATCGCCCGCGAAGCCCAGGTGCCCCTGACCATCGACCGCATCCAGGCGATCGGTGAGAAGGTCCCCCTGATCGGCAACCTGCAGCCGCACGGGCCGTTTGCGATGGTCAGCCTACATGCGCTGGGCGGCGTACCCGTCATCATGAAGGAACTGCTCGCCAACGGGATGCTGCACGGCGACGTGATGACGGTAACCGGTCGCACGCTGGCCGAGAATCTCGCCGATGTGCCGACACTCGAGGCACTGGGCGAACAAAACATCGTCAGACCGGTGGCCCGCCCGCTGGCGGCGCCCAACAACCACATCAGCGTGTTGCGTGGCAATCTGGCGCCGGAGAGCTGCGTGCTGAAACTGTCGGGCAAGACACTCGAGAATGGCGTCTTTCGCGGCACGGCACGGGTGTTCGAGTCCGAGCCCGACACGATGGCCGCGATTCGCGAGGGCCGGATCAAACCCGGCGACGTCATCGTGGTGCGCAATGTCGGCCCGGTCGGTGGCCCGGGCATGCCCGAGATGGTCATGCTGACGATCCAGCTCCAGGGCGCCGGGCTCGGCAAGGATGTCGCCTTGATCACCGACGGCCGCTTCTCGGGTGTTTCGCACGGCATCCTGATCGGTCACATCTCGCCGGAGGCCGCGCGCGGAGGCCCGATCGCCGCGGTGCGCGACGGCGACACGATCGTTATCGACCCGACCGGACGCACCCTGACGCTCGAGCTCGGGGATGCGGAGATCGCAGAGCGCATGAAGTCATGGAGCCCGCCCGACTTATCGGGGCGGATACGGCCGGGATCCGTTCACGACAAGTACGTGCGCCTGGTGTCCTCGGCCAACTACGGCTGCGTACTGGGCCGCTGAGTGCCGTGCATTGCGACGGCGTGGCCGGCGGCTCGAAGGCGCTTCTCGACCTCGGCCGCCACGGCCTGCGGCGTGATGCCGAAGTGCTCGAACAGCACAGGGTAGTCGGCCGATGCACCGTAGCTGGCCATGCCCACGAAGCCGCCGTGTTCTCCGACGTAGCGGTCCCAGCCCAGACGGACCGCCGCCTCGACCGCGACGCGAACCGAAGCAGGCGCAATTATCCGCTCGCGGTACGCAGCGTCCTGCCGCTCGAACAGATCCCAACTGGGCATCGACACGACCGCCACGGCGACGCCCTTGTGCTGCAGGAGATCGCGGGCCGCCATCGCCACGGCCACTTCCGAACCGGTGGCAAGAATTGTTGCGTGGCGCACGCCACCGTCGGCGTCGGCGTCGGCCAACACATACGCACCGCGTGCGCACCGGTTCTCGGCATCGACATCGTCGCGCAACAGCGTCAGTGGCTGGCGTGAGCAGACGATCGCGGTGGGCCCATCGCGACGGGCCAGGGCCAGTTCCCAACACTCGGCCATCTCGATCGAATCGGCCGGCCGTAGCGTGCACAGGTTGGGATACGCCCGCAGCGAGGCCAGGTACTCGACCGGTTGATGGGTCGGCCCGTTGCGGCCGATGCCGATCGAGTCGTGACTGAATACGAACACACTCGGCACCGACATCATTGCCGCCATGCGCAAGGTGTGCCGCATGTAATCCGAGAAAACGAGATACGTCGTGCCGATCGGCACGAGGCCACCGTGGGTCGCCATGCCGTTCATGATCGCGCCCATCGCGTGCTCGCGAACGCCATAGTGGAGATAGCGACCACCCCGGTCCTTGGCCGTGAACGCAGCCAACTGACGCTTGTGTTGCGTGGCCGCCTCGAGATCGGGCGCACCGCTGATGAGTTCGGGAATCGCGTCAGCCATAACGGCGAGCATCGCGCTGGACGCATTGATGCCGCCCAGGGGGGCAGCCTCGGCCCTGAATGCGCGCTTGGCCGCCACGATGGCATCGCGCCAGTTCTCTGGGAGCCGGCCGGTATTCATTCGCTCGAACTCACCGCGTTCGGCAAGCGGCATCGCCTCGAATCGCGCTTGCCACGCGCGATGCGCCTGCGCGCCGCGGCGGGCCCCCTCGCGCCAGGCATCGTAGATCGCGGCCGGAATCTCGAACGGCGGATGGGGCCAAGCGGCGCGCGCCCGGGCAGCGGCGGTGTCGTCTTCGGTGATGCGACCGCCATGAGCAATCCGCTGGTTCTCGATCCTCGGGATGCCGTATCCGATGACGGTCCGACAAGCGATCATCGACGGTCGCTGATCGCGCTTGGCGACCGCAATCGCGTCGACCACGGCGTGCGGATCGTGTCCGTCGATCTGCTGGACATGCCAGCCGTTGTTCTCGAAGCGAAGCTGCTGGTCTTCGGAGACGGCCTGCTCGATCGCGCCGTCGTCGGACATGCGGTTGTCATCCCAGAGGAATATCAGCTTGCCCAGGCGAAGATGACCGGCTAGCGCGATGACCTCCGCCGCGATACCCTCCATCAGGCAGCCGTCGCCGACGAATGCATAGGTGTAGTGGTCGACGATGTCGTCGCCGAAGCGGTGGTTCAGGATGCGCTCGGCGATGGCCATGCCGACGGCGTTGCCGATCCCCTGCCCCAACGGCCCGGTGGTCGTCTCGACGCCGGATGCCGTATCGAACTCCGGATGCCCGGGCGTGTGCGAACCGAGCACGCGAAACGACTTCATCGCCTCGGTGCCCATGCGCTCGTAGCCGCTCAGATGCAAGGCCGCGTACAGGAGCATCGAGCCGTGACCGGCAGACAGCACGAAACGATCGCGATCGGGCCAGCGCGGCGCCGAGGGATCATGCTTGAGGTGCCGGGTGAACAGCGCCGCGGCAATGTCGGCGCCACCGAGCGGCGTTCCCGGGTGACCGTCGCCGGCGCGCACGATTGCGTCCATCGACAGGAAGCGGATCGCGTTGGCCATCGCTTTCATGTCGATGGCGGTCGAATCATTCATGATGTCGGTCGTCAGTAGATCGTCAGCGCGGGCACGTAGCTGATCAACAGCACGACGACCAACGCGACCAGGTAAAAGGGAATCAATTCGCGCACCACCTCGCCAATCGGCACCTTGGCGATGGTGGCCGAAATGAACAAAGTCGTGCCCACCGGCGGCGTGTACAGACCGATGGCCAGATTCAGCACCATGATCAGGCCGAGCTGGATCAGGTCGAGGCCGATCGCGCTGGCGATGCTCACGAACAACGGCCCGAGCAGCAGAATGGCCGCGGGCAGGTCCAGGAAGGTGCCGACGATCAACATGATCACGTTCAGCACCAGAATCACCATCCACGGTTGCGAGAAGCTGCCGGTCATCCAGGCGGCCAGGACCTGCGGCGTGCGCTCCGCGGTCAGGATCCACTGGATGGAGGCCGAAGCCATGATGATCAGCAGCACGGCGCCGGTCATCACGCCTGTCTCGACGACGGCTCGGACGATGTCCCGCCAGCGCAGATCGCGATAGATCAGACCGGCGACGAGCAGCGCGTAGGCCACGGCCAGCACACTGACCTCGGTCGGCGTCGCAATGCCGAAGCGCAGCGCCCCGATGACGAAACCCGGCATCAGCAAGGCCGGCAGGGCCCCCCACAATCCGGTGCGAAACGCGGCCCAACCACCCGCGACCTCGGTCGGAGGGAGCCCGCGGCGACGCGCGATCAACCATACCGCCGCGAACATGCCGATACCCAAGGCCACGCCAGGCAAGATACCGGCGATGAACAGGCTGATGATCGAGGTGTTCGAAACCAGCCCGTAAAGGATCAGCGGAATCGATGGTGGGATCAGCACGGACACGGTCGACGAACTCGCGTTGACCGCCGCGGCCAGCCCGAGCGGATAGCCTTCCTTCTTCTGGATCGGGATCAGCGCATTACCCAGCGCCGAGGCATCTGCAACCGCCGAGCCCGACACGCCGCCGAACATCACGGAGCCGATGATCGACACCTGCGCCATGCCGCCCCGGAAGCGGCCGACCAGCAGCTTGGCAAAGCGCACCAGATGTTCGCCGAAACGGCCCGTCATCATCAGGTTGCCCGCCAGGATGAAAAACGGAATCGCCAGCATCGGAAAGCTCTGCGTCGGCGAATAGAGCCGCTGGGCCATCACGGCCATGGGTTTGTGTGCCCACCACAGGGCAACGCCGGTGGAACCCAGCATCGCGAAGGCAACCGGCACCGCCGCCATCAGCAACAGCGGAAAGACGATGATCAGAACCTGGACCATGCTTGGCGCCTCAGCTGAACGAGGTCTGGTTCTGCGAGGTCGTCGGCTCGGCGCCGCCAATCAGTATGCGTAGCACGTTCAGCGCCGACAGCACGCTGATGCAGACGAACGCATAGCTCAGGCTGCGATAACCCCAGATCTGCGAGATGCCGGTCTCCGAGAGACGCTGGAAACGAGACGCATTCATGATGGGCTGGCCGGTGGTCAGCACCGCCACGGAAATCGCACCGACGAGCAGATAGATGCCCAGCGTCAACCACCTGGCAGTGGATGCCGGCAATGCATCCGACAATACCGTGACGGCCACGTGCCTGCCGCGCGCCGTCGCCATCACCACCCCCCCGGCCACCATCCATGGAAACAGGATGCGGGTGATTTCATAGGCCCAGGTGATGCCCTCGCCCAAGGCGTAGCGAAGGATCACATTGATCAGCAGGCCGACGAACATCGCGGTGAGCGTGGTGCCGACGATCAAGGCACCGGAGACATCGATCGCCTTGATGACACGCTCGATCCAGCGCAGGACGGGGCCATCGGCCCGCGCCCGCGCTTCGCCCGCTGCAGGTGGCGGCACGATGTCTCGTCTGAGGGTGTCGTCGGGCCTATTTGGCAGCGGCCCGCAGCTTGTCGACCAGGCCGCCGAACTTCTTCTTGCTCTCGTCGTAGACACCGGCCGTGGCATCGATGAACGCCTGGCGGTTCTGGACTTCGGCGAACTTCGCGCCTTCGGCCTCCATCTTGGCACGCAAGGAGTTGGACATGCTCAGAGACAGGCCCCGCTGATACCAGCCCGCCTGCTTGGCCGCATCCTGCACGCACTGCTGTGTTGGTGCGTCCAGCGACGACCACCAGGCGAGACTCGCCAGCACCGGCGTGGACTCGTACTTGTGCCCGGTCATCGTGATGTACGGCGTGATCTCGTGCAGCTTGGCCGAATAGATGTTCGTGAGCGGGTTCTCCTGCCCGTCGAAGGCGCCCGAGCGCAGCGCGGTCGGCAACTCTGACCAGGCCAGCGGCGCAGGCGCGGCGCCCAACGCCTTGAACGTGGCGATCGTGACCTCGTCGGACGGCGTACGAATCTGCATGCCTTTGAGATCGGCGGGTGTCTGCACGAACTTCTTCGAATGAGTGACGTTGCGGATGCCGTTGTCCCAGAACGCCAGCAACTTCAGGCCGGCCGCCTGCGCCTTGGCGTCGATCATTTCGGCAACGTCGCTGTCGAGAACCTTCCAGACGGCGGGCAGATCTGAGAACAGGAACGGCAGACCGAGCGCGCCGACCTCGGGAACGATCTGCGCGAGCGGGCCTTGCGAATTCGCCGTGATCTGAATGACCCCGGAGGCGGCCGACGTCAGCATCTCGACATCGTTGCCCATCGTGGCGGACGGTGCGACATTGACCGTCAGCTTGCCGCCGCTGCAGGCCGGCACCAGCGACGCAAACATGTTGGCCGCCTCGAAGCGCGGGTTGCCCGGGTTGGCACCGTGCGCAAAGGTGATCTCATCGGCAGCGGCCGTCGCCGTGACGGCGAGCGCGGCTGCCGTGGCGCCGGCGTACAGAATGGTCTTCATCGTTTCTCCTCCGTTGTGAGCTTGGTATTCGACGACTCGTGCCGTCTTGCGTCAGGACCCCTGGCGGGGTCGCATGGTCGCGGTTCAATACATGTGCATTCCGCCATTCACATCGACGGCCGCCCCGGTGATGTAGCTGGACAGCTCGCTGGCCAGGAACAGGCAGGCGTTGGCCACGTCGGACGCTTCGCCGAGCCGGTTCAGCGGGATGCCCTCCAGAATCCTGGTCTTCATCTCGGGCGTGAGCCTGCCGCCCGTGATGTCGGTCTGAATGAGGCCGGGCGCGACCGAGTTCACGCGAATGCCGTCGGCGCCCAGTTCACGCGCCATCGCCTTGGCCAGGCCCAGCATCCCCGCCTTGGCCGCCGAATAGTGCGGCCCCCCGAAGATGCCGCCGCCGCGCTGGGCGGACACGGACGACATGTTGATGATGGAACCCGATTTGCGTTCCCGCATGTGCGGCACCGCCGCCTGGCTGGCATAGAGCATGCCGCGCAGCGACACGTCGGTGACCGCTTCATAGTTGCCGGCTTCGATCTGCATGAACTTGAGTGGCTGCGTGATACCGGCGTTGTTCACCAGCACATCGACCTGGCCGAAGTGCTCGACGACCTGGGCAACCGCCTGCTCGCACTGCGCCTTGTCGGTGACATCGCAGGCCAGGCCGAGGTGCGCCGGGCCGATGTCGGCCGCCGCCGCCTGGGCCGCCTCGCGTTGCAGGTCGAGGATCGCGACCCGGGCGCCGTGCTCGGCGAACAGGCGGGCCGTGGCCTTGCCGATGCCGCGCGCAGAGGCGGCTCCCGTGATGATGGCGATCTTGTCTTTCAGCAGCACGGCGGCCTCTCATGGCGGTGGGGTCGGAACGCGCGCTACTTTGGCCGGTGCACCACGGAGCGGCAAGCTAGAATCCGTCTCGGTGCATTGAATTTTTCTCATGACGCACTGCGGGATCGTTAGAGACCGCCCTCGGGAGAAGCCGGTGCAGCTTCCGTCGCTCAAGGCCGTGCGTGCTTTCGAGGTCGTCGCCCGCCTGGGCGTGATCAACAAGGCCGCCGAAGAACTGAACCTGACCCCGTCGGCAGTAAGCCACCAGATCGCCAATCTCGAGGCCTTCGTCGGGCGTGAGTTGCTGGATCGCACGGCCCGCGGCGTCAGGCTCACCGCTGCCGGCGAGCGCTACCTGGAAGGCCTGGCGGGGGCGCTCGCCGTGATCGCCGGTGCCGCCGAGAATGCCCGCCAGGACAGCGCCGAGGTCTTGCGCATCCAGGCGGCGCCGAGCTTCGTCAGCTTGTGGCTGTTTCCGCGCCTGCCGGGCTTCATGGCCGAATTCCCCCAGATCGGCATCCGTCTGTCGGCCACCCATGTCTACAGCGACTTCGTCCGCGGTGAGTCCGACATCGATATCCGCTACGGGGCCGTGAGCGGCAGCGACCTTCACATCGAGAGCCTGTTCGTCGAGGAAGTGCTTCCCATGATCACGCCGGCGCTGAAGGCCAGGCTCGACATTCGCCAGCCAGCCGACCTGCTCACGCACAGTCTCATCTTGTCGAGCCAGAACCTGGTTCGCTGGCCGCGCTGGTTCGCCGCCCAGGGCGTGTCTATCAGCCCGAGCCACTATGCGCTGACCTTCGATCGGACCTATCTGTCGATACAGGCGGCGATTCGCGGGCTCGGGATCACGCTTGAGAGCCATCGCCTGGCTGAGGAAACGCTCTCCAAAGGCGAACTGGTGCCCGTATTCGACGACCGGCGCGGCATTGCGATTCACGGCCACCATGTGGTTTTCCCGCGCGCGCGCCTGGACCAACCCAAGGTGGCGCACTTCCTGGACTGGGTCCGACGCGAAGCCCAGCGACCAGCCGCGTCTCAGTGATGTCGCCGGCGGCCGGCGCGGCGGCTGCCCGCCACGCGCGGTCCGACCGCCGAACGATCGCCCGGCCGTCGCTCAGGCAATGTTTCCGAACGCCGCTGCGACGCGCGCGCGCTGCTCGTTGACCTGCGACCACTGTCGACCGCCGGTCAGCCCGCCGTCCACCACCAGGGCGTGACCGTTGACGAACGACGAGTCGTCGCAGGCCAGCCAGAGCGCCGCCTGGGCGATGTCCTCGGGCAGGCCCGCGCGGCGGATCGGCTGCATCTTCGGCAGCATCATCGTCCGCACGACGTCAACCGTCTGATCCGCCTTCTCGGTAGGCATGCCGTAGCCCTTACCGAAGATCGGGGTGGCGATGCCGCCCGGGCAGATGGCGTTGACCCGAACACCCTGCTCGCCCAACTCCATCGCAACACTGCGCGTCAGTTGAATCACCGCCGCCTTGGCCGCGCTGTAGACGTGCGGACCGAAGCCGGCCTGCAGGCCGGCGACGCTCGCGGTATTGATGATGCTGCCCGTGCCCTGCGCGCTCATCGGGCCGGCCGCGTACTTGATGCCGAGAAACACGGAACGAAGCAGTAGTGCGATGGTGTCGTCGAAGCCTTCGGTAGGGGTTTCGCCGATCGGCCCGCCCGGACCGGGCGCGCCGGCGTTGTTGAACAACACATCCAACCGGCCGAAGCGCTCGACCGCATCGGCGATCATGTCCCGCACGGCGTCGTCCCGGGTCACGTCGGCGTGGCGATAGACGACGCCCTCGCCGAGCTCGGCTGCGAGTTTCTCTCCCTTCTCGTTCTGTACATCGGCCAGTACGAGCCGGCAGCCTTGCGCGGCGAACAGGCGCGCGCTCGCCTCCCCGATCCCGCTCGCTGCCCCTGTCACCACGGCCACCTTACCCGTCAATCGTCCCATCTCGTGTCTCCCGGTTACCGGCGGGTCGACCGGCCCGCACTGGCCGTCGATGTTACGGGACGAGCAGACGCGTCAGTAGAAGACTTTCCGTCCGGCGACGTAGGTATGGACGATCGCATCACCGGCTGGATCGCCCCAGTCGCTGGCGAACAGCACGCGCGCGCCATCGCGGCTCGGCACCGCATGCGCCTGCCGCTCGTACGGGTTCGCGAGCGGCTCGATCGAAAACACGGACGGCGAGAAGCGCTCGATCGTGCCGGAGCCGTCGAGCTTCAACGCGAAGATCTCCGAATACAACCAACTCTCGGGCAGCGATGGCTCGTAGAACGTGCTGATCACGCACCAGCCGCGCCGGCGAATGGCCCGACACGAGGTGTGCTGGTTGTAGCCGAGATGGGCTGCGCTGAGTTCCGTGCGGCGCACACCGTCGCTCAGGCGGATCGAGACGACCGCCGACGAGGCATCGTCCTGTGTTACCAACGCCTCCTCGTCCGCATCGGTCCAGCCCATGTCGGCGTGACCGAACTGTGCGGTCAGGGATCGCAGGAAGGCCATCGTCCCGGCATCGTACAAGCGATAGCCTTCCTCGGACGGCGTCTTCATGCCGAGCAGGACATAACGCCCCGAGGGCGATATGCGCGCCTCGTCGATATCACCATACGGCCCACTGAGGCCGTCGAATGCGCGTCGCGAGACCACGCGCATGACAAGTTTGTCGAAGACCAGGACATCGACACCCCCGGCGCGTTGGCCGATCAGCACGATGCGCCGATCATCATCGCTGAAATTGCCGGTACCACCGCCAATGGCGATTTCGGTGTATTCATCGAATCGATGTAGCGGTCTGGTCTGACGCGACGACATGTCGACCACGACCAAGCCATTGCCCGCCACGCCGTAGAGGCTGTTGGGATCGAGGTTCGACCAGACCGGATCCGACGGTTGCTCGAAGGAACCGATCAGTTGCAGGCTGCGGCCATCGAGCAGATAGCCGGGAAAACGTCCGTCCAGCAGCAACAATGTCTCGTCTGCATTCCACGGCTGCCGCAGCGAGTATGCGTGACGATAGTAGGCCGAGACGCCGCCAAAGCGCGCCTCGTCGGTGATGCGCACGATCTGCGTGCCGGTTGCCGGATATGCAACGGGCTGCAGATACTCCGGCCGCGGCATGGACGGGGAATCGACCTTCCCGGTCACGACCGTGTCATTCGGAAACTGCGGCGCGGGCGAGGCCGATCGGGATGTCGCGACATCATCGCCGGGCGGGGGCGCCTGCCCCGCATTCGCTTCATCGGCGGGGCTGGCCGTCGGCCCTCCGGTGGCCGCGGCCGTGCCGCCGCCACACGACCCGAGCGAAAGCAAGGCGGTCGCAAGCAGTGACAGTGCCAGAGCCGCACTCATCAGTGTCGCAAGCCGCCCGCCGCCGGAGAGCGAGATTCTCATCAGGGGATCCGCCGACTGCAGGAACGCGACTCGCGAGTCTACGGAACCGGTCTGGCGATCGACTGTGAATTCGGGCACATCCCGCCGAAATGCGGGCCTCGAATTCAACCGGATCGTCAGGATGATGGGCCAGCAACCCTGCGCGCTGGAAAGCCCGCGCTTGCGGGCTCGTTGGCGGAGAGAGCGGGATTCGAACCCGCGTCAGGGCGTAAACCCTGAACACGCTTTCCAGGCGTGCGATTTAAACCGCTCATCCATCTCTCCGGGCTCATCAGTTTAACAAAACCCGGCAGGCTCCGGCGACCGGGATCGCCGATGCGCTACCCGTGCGGCACCGGATAGCGCATTCGCTCGACCAAAGCACGGGTACGCGCCGACGGCGGCGGAGTCAGCAGGCTGACCGCCACGACGAGGACGAAGCCGACCGGCACACCGAACACACCCGCGGAGATCGGTTCGATCCCCCACCACAGGTTGTCGACGGGCACCGAGCGATCGATGCCCCAGATCAGTTGCCGTAGCCAGAGCTGTGTCGTGCTCATGTAGTAGAACGTGACGGCCAGACCCCCGACCATGCCGGCTACCGCGCCCAGACCGGTCGCACGTGTCCAGAAGATGCCCAACACCATGACCGGGAAGAAGCCCGCCGCCGCGAACGAGAATGCAGCGGCCACCAGGAACAGGATGTCGGCCGGACGCTGGGCGGCCATCAGCGCGGCCAGCATGGCCACGAACAGCAACAGGATCTTGGCGATCATCACGCGGCGCCCGGTCAGCGCCTGCGGGTTGATGACCCGGAAATAGAGGTCATGGGAAAGCGCGTTGGAGATCGTCAGCAGCAATCCGTCGGCGGTCGAGAGTGCCGCCGCCAGGCCGCCGGCCGCAACCAGGCCGGAAACGACGTAGGGCATGCCCGCGATCTCCGGCGCTGCGAGCACGACGATATCGCCCCCGATCAACATCTCGGCCCATTGCACGATGCCATCGAGATTCACGTCCTCGACGCTTATCAGGGAGCTGTCCACCAGTTGCCACTGACGCACCCAGACCGGGAGGTCGTCGAAGGCGCGACCGACGACGTCGGTGAAGACCGTGTACTTGACGAGCACGGCCAGCGCCGGCGCCGATACGTACACCAACAGGATGAAGCCCAGCGACCAGGCCACCGAACTGCGCGCCGCGGCGACGCTGGGTGTGGTGTAGTAGCGGATCAAGATGTGCGGTAGGGCCGCGGTTCCGAGCATCAGGCAGAACAGCAGGGCGAGAAAATTGCGACGACTGGCTTCACGGGTCGCCGGATCGTCCCCCGGAAACGGCTCCGAGTGGCGCACCAGCGGCTGCGACCTGGCCTCGCGATCGAGATCGCGCTGCCAGCGTTCGCGCGCCGACCTCGAGTCCACCGGATAACGCAGAAGCTGGTCTTGCGCGCCTTCGATCTCGGCGTCGCTGGCGCCGGCAGCGGTCAGGGCGAGCAAACGATTGGTGAGCGCCGTCTTCTCCTGCTCGTGGGCCAGCTCCGGGTCGACCAGGCGCTCGCGTGCGAGTGCGGCACGGGCTTCGTAGATCCGACGCACCTCGGCCTCGGCCGGGTCCGCGAGCAGCGCGTTCTCGATGCGCGTCACCTCCCTGAGCTGCTGACCATAGGACAGCTGCGGAAGCGGGCTGCCCGTCTGCGTGATCGACAGCCAGACCACCGGCACCATGTAGGCGATGATGAGCACGATGTACTGCGACACCTGGGTCCAGGTCACCGCCTTCATGCCGCCCAGGAACGAACACACCAGGATGCCGCCAAGACCCAGGAAGATGCCGATCTGGAACTCGACGCCGGTCAGGCGCGAGGTGATCAGTCCGACCCCGTAGATCTGCGCAACCACATAGGTGAACGAGCAGAGGATCGTGATCGCGACCGCGATCAAGCGCGGGATGTGTCCGCCGAAGCGTGCACCGAGGTAGTCCGGTATCGTGTATTGCCCGAACGCGCGCAGATAGGGGGCGAGCAGCAATGCCACCAGGACGAAACCACCGGTCCAACCCATCACGAATGCCAGGCCGCCGTAGCCGCCCGCATACAGCCCGCCCGCCAGACTGATGAACGACGCCGCGGACATCCAGTCTGCCGCGGTCGCCATGCCGTTGAACACCGACGGTACGGCGCGCCCCGCGACATAGAACTCGGTCGGATCGCTGGTGCGGCTGAGAATGCCGATCGCCGCATACAGAAGCACCGTGCCACCGAGAAACACGTAGCCGATCGTGCCGCGGGGCATGCCCTGATTCTCGAAAAAGCTCAGGGTGAGCACGAATACGATGAAGCCGCCGGTGTACAAAAGATAGGCGCGCCGGATCTGGCGATTGACGCCGAGTCCGACGGCCGCCTGCAGACCGTAGCGGCGATCGAGCCGCGACATCCAGGCGGCATATGCGAGCACCAGCAGGAAATACAGAATCAGCGCCCCCTGCGCGCCGACCCAGTAAGACAACGGCCACCCGAAGAAGTCGATGTCGGACAGAGCCCGGGCGTCGTAGGCGACGCCGAACGACACCAGGAACCAAGCGAGCAACAACAGCGCCACGGCCCACACGTTGCGGCGCCAATAGCCGCGCGAATCACCGGGCACCTCGCCTGGCACGACAGCGTCAGCCATGGAACGGATCGTCGCTGGTCCGCACGAGCCCGGGTGCTTCGCAATCGCGCACGGCGAGCGATCTGCCGGATCGTTTCGGCGGAGGAATCATGGGCACGCGAGGATCCTCATCAGCCGGCGAGTGTCGCCACCTTGGCCCAGACCAGACCCAGCCAGCAGACGACCAGCGCGATGGCTCCCGCGATCGCGCTCGCACGCTCACGTGGTACCAGGAGTGCGCCGAGCGCCTGCACCGGGCGCGTGAGAAAGCACAGACCGTCGTAGATGAGATTGCCCTGGGGGCGGCCCAGACAAAGCAGCCAGACCCCCGCGCGCGCCACCATCAGCATGACCGCGAACTCGATCACGGCCTTGAGCGAAACGATCAGGGCCGGCCAGATCCCCGGCCCTGCCGCCATTTCAGGCGGACTGCTTGAGTTGATCGAGAATTGCCGGATTCTCGAGGGTGGAGACATCCTGCGTGATCTCCTCGCCACGAGCGATGGAACGCAGCAAGCGGCGCATGATCTTGCCCGAGCGGGTCTTTGGCAGGTTGTCGCCGAAGCGGATGTCCTTGGGTTTCGCGATCGGACCGATCTCCTTGGCCACCCAGTTGCGCAGTTCGTTTGCGATCTTCTGACCTTCTTCGCCCGACGGGCGCGCCCCCTTCAACACGACGAAGGCGCACACCGCCTCGCCAGTCGTGGCATCGGGACGTCCGACCACCGCGGCTTCGGCGACGAGGCTGTTGGACACGAGCGCGGATTCGATCTCCATCGTGCCCAGACGGTGACCCGATACGTTGAGAACGTCGTCGATGCGGCCCATGATCCAGTAATAACCCTCGGGGTCACGACTGGCACCGTCGCCGGCCAGGTAGTAACGGCCCTGGAAGTCGTCTGGGAAATAGGCCTTCTTGAAGCGTTCAGGGTCGCCCCAGATGGTGCGGATCATTGACGGCCAGGGCTTCTTGATGACCAGGATCCCGCCCTTGCCGAGCTCGACGTCGGTGCCGGTCTCGTCGACGATGCTGACCGCCAGCCCCGGCAATGGCATGGTGCAGGAACCCGGCTTGAGCGCGTGTACGCCGGGCAGCGGCGTGATCATGTGCCCGCCGGTCTCGGTCTGCCACCAGGTGTCGACGATCGGGCAGCGCGAGCCACCGACCTGCTCGTAGTACCAGATCCAGGCCTCGGGGTTGATCGGCTCGCCGACCGTGCCCAGCAGCCGCAGCGAAGACAGGTCATATTTGGCGGGCGCGTGATCGGGGCTGGTCTGCGATGCCTTGACCAGGGCGCGAATCGCGGTCGGCGCCGTATAAAAGACGCTGACCTGGTGGCGCTGGATCATTTCCCAGAAACGGCCGGCATTCGGGTAGGTGGGCACGCCCTCGAACACGATCTGGGTCGCGCCGACCATCGTGGGTCCGTAGCACACATAGGTGTGACCGGTCACCCAGCCGACATCGGCCGTGCACCAGAACACATCGTCGTCGCGGATGTCGAAGGTCCATTGCATGGTCAGCGAGGCATGCAGCAGATAGCCGGCCGACGAATGCTGCACACCCTTGGGCTTACCCGTCGAACCGGATGTGTACAAGATGAACAGCGGATGCTCGGCACCGACAGCCACCGGCTCGCAGCTGTCGGCCTGGCCCTTTTCGATGTCGTGCATCCAGACATCGCGGCCCTCGTTCCAGGCCACTTTGCCGCCGGTGCGCTGGTAGACGACCACGTTGCGCACAGCCTCGCAGCCACCCATGGCCAGCGCTTCGTCGACCGCCGGTTTGAGC
Organism: Burkholderiaceae bacterium; assembly: GCA_041396685.1. Lineage (GTDB taxonomy): Bacteria > Pseudomonadota > Gammaproteobacteria > Burkholderiales > Burkholderiaceae_E > JAUIAI01. Next base: position 34,893 of record JAWKYD010000027.1, on the reverse strand, counting down.
GGAATGCTCTTGCCGCCGCGGCACTGCTCGTCGGCCGTGATCACCAGCGTGGCGCCGGCGTCGACGATTCGCTCTAGCAACGACTTGGCCGAGAATCCGCCGAATACCACCGAGTGCGTCAGCCCGAGCCGCGCGCAGGCCTGCATGGCGACGACCGCCTCGATCGACATGGGCAGATAGACGATGACCCGATCGCCTTTCTGGCAGCCCAGCGACTTGAGACCATTGGCGAAGCGGCACACGCGGGCGAGCAGCTCCTTGTAGGTGACGCTGGTCACCGTGCCGTCGTCGGCCTCGAAGTGGATTGCGACCTTGTTCTCGACCGGAGTACCCATGTGACGATCGAGGCAGTTGGCCGACACGTTCAGCTCGCCATCGGCGAACCACTTGTAGAACGGCCGGTTCGAATCGTCGAGAACCTCGCTGAACGGCTTGGACCAGTTCAGCTCCTGGCGCGCCAGCTCGGCCCAGAAACCGGTGTAATCCTTGTCGGCCGCCGCGCACATGTCGCGATAGGCATCCATGCCGGAGATCCGGGCCTTGGCGACGAACGCTTCGCTGGGCGGGAAATGACGGTTTTCATGCAGCACGGTTTCGATCTCGCCCGACACGTTTGCCTCCTTGGTGGCTGATTATCCATTGCCCGCGACTGCGATGCGCCGACGCGGGTCATGCAATACGCAAGAGTTTGCCAAAACCGCGCCGCGTGCACTCGGGGGCCCGCGGGGTCTGGTCGACTCGTCGATTCGGTACCATAGGCAGAGGCGCTTACTGGCCCCTTACATAGCTATTTTCTCGGTTTCCGCGCAGAGTGATTCATGACCGCAATCGACGCCTCCGACCTGATCGAATCGATCGCCGCCGGCCTGCAGTTCATCAGCTACTACCATCCTCGTGACTACATCGAACACCTGGCCCGCGCCTATGAACGCGAACAGAGCCCGGCGGCCCGCGATGCCATTGCGCAGATTCTGACCAACTCGCGCATGAGCGCCGAAGGTCATCGTCCCATCTGCCAGGACACCGGCATCGTCAATGTGTTCCTGCGAGTGGGCATGGATGTCCGGCTGACCGGCTTCTCCGGATCGCTGGCCGATGCCGTCAACGAGGGCGTGCGCCGCGGCTACAACCACCCCGACAACCTGTTGCGCGCCTCGGTGGTCGCCGACCCGCATTTCGAGCGCAAGAACACACGCGACAACACACCCGCGGTCATCCACACCGAGATCGTGCCCGGCAACACTATCGACGTCAGGCTGGCGGCCAAGGGCGGTGGCTCCGAGAACAAATCCAAGATGGTCATGCTCAATCCGTCGGATTCGCTGGTCGACTGGGTTCTCAAGACCGTGCCCACCATGGGCGCGGGCTGGTGCCCGCCCGGCATGTTGGGCATCGGCATCGGCGGCACCGCCGAGAAGGCGGCGCTGATGGCCAAGGAATCGCTGATGGACCCGCTCGACATGTCGGATCTGCTCGCCCGCGGGCCCTCGAACGCCACCGAGGAACTGCGCATCGAACTCTACGAAAAGGTCAATGCGCTGGGCATCGGCGCCCAGGGACTCGGTGGCCTGACCACCGTGCTAGACATCAAGATCATGATGTATCCGACCCACGCGGCGTCCAAACCAGTGGCCATGATCCCGAACTGCGCCGCCACCCGCCATGCCCATTTCGTGCTCGATGGCAGCGGACCGGCCTACTGCGAGCCGCCGCCGCTGTCGACCTGGCCGGACGTTCAATGGCGACCGGACACGGAGAAATCGACCCGCGTCGATCTCGACACGCTCACGCCCGAGCAAGTCGCCAGCTTCACGCCCGGCCAGACCCTGCTGCTATCCGGGCGCATGCTGACCGGTCGCGACGCCGCTCACAAGCGCATCGCCGACATGCTCGCGCGCGGCGAACAACTGCCGGTGGACTTCACCAACCGGGTCATCTATTACGTCGGTCCGGTCGATCCGGTTCGTGACGAAGTGGTGGGCCCGGCAGGCCCCACCACCTCCACGCGCATGGACAAGTTCACCGAGACCATGTTGGCCGACGCCGGCCTGATCGCCATGGTGGGCAAGGCCGAACGCGGCGCCGTTGCGATCGAAGCGATCCGCAAGCACAAGGCCGCTTACCTGATGGCCGTGGGCGGCGCCGCATACCTGGTCTCGAAGGCGATCAAGCAGGCGCGGGTCGTTGCCTTCGAAGACCTCGGCATGGAGGCTATCTACGAGTTCACCGTGCAGGACATGCCGGTCACGGTCGCAGTCGACGCCAACGGCACCTCGGTGCACGAGACCGGACCGCGGGAGTGGCAGGCGCGAATCGGCAAGATTCCGGTGGTACCCGCCTGAGCCGGTGCAAGCCTGACACACCGCACTGATCGGTTCGCGCGCGGCGAAGCGATCAGCTTATCCGGGCGTCGCGCGGCGAAGGCCGGCGACGCCGGCAAGCTTACTTGTCCGACGAGGCGGAGATCTTGTGGATCGCCAGGTCGGCGCCGTCGAATTCTTCTTCGTCGGTCAGACGTAATCCGAACACTGCCTTCACGATCGCGTACATGATCGTGGCACCGACCACCGCCACGGCCACGCCCATCAGCGTGCCGATCAACTGGGCGACCAGGCTCACGCCGCCGCGACCGCTGAGGGCCGTGCTGCCGAAGATGCCACAGGCGATCCCGCCCCATACGCCGCACAAGCCGTGCAAGGGCCAGACACCCAGTACGTCGTCGATGCGCCAGCGGTTCTGCGTCACGGTGAACATCTTGACGAACAAGCCACCGGCCACCAGCCCGACCAGAAGCGCGCCAAGCGGATGCATGACATCCGAGCCGGCGCACACGGCCACCAGACCGGCCAATGGACCGTTGTGGACGAAGCCAGGGTCGTTGCGGCCGGCGACCAGCGCAGCCAGGGTGCCGCCGACCATCGCCATCAACGAATTGACCGCCACCAGACCACTGATTCCCTGCACGGCCTGGGCGCTCATCACGTTGAAACCAAACCAGCCGACGGTCAGGATCCAGGCACCGAGCGCGAGAAACGGAATGCTCGACGGCGGATGGGCCAACTGCATCGCGCCGTCGCGCCCGTAGCGCCCGTGGCGCGGCCCCAGGGAGCGCACGGCCACCAGGGCGATCCAGCCACCCACCGCATGGACGACGATCGAACCGGCGAAGTCATGGAAGGGTTCACCGGCGACCGAACGAATCCAGTCCTGCACGCCGAAGCGACCGCCCCAGGCAATGCCCTCGAAGAACGGATAGATCAGCGCCACCATCAGGAACGTGGCGGCGAGTTGGCCGTTGAATCGGGCTCGTTCGGCGATGCCCCCCGAGACGATCGCGGGAATCGCCGCCGCGAAGGTCAGCAGGAAGAAGAATTTCACCAATTCGTAGCCGCTCTTGGCGACCAGAGCGTCGGCGCCGTCATAGAACGAGACACCGTACGCAACCATGTATCCGATGAAGAAATAGGCGATCGTCGATACCGAGAAATCGACCAGCAGCTTGACCAGCGCATTGACCTGGTTCTTGTAGCGGACGGTGCCGACCTCCAGAAACGCGAAGCCCGAATGCATCGCGAGCACCATGATGGCGCCAAGCAGGACGAACAGCGTATCGACGCTGGTGACGAGCGTTTCCATTCTTGATCTTCCCCTCCCGAGATCCGGCCTTGCGACGGCAGGCGGATCGACTCTCTCCGATGTTTGTTCGGGAAAGGACTCGACGAGTCATGGCCCGAGCGCGCGATTGTACGTCGCGTGCACCAGGGCGGGCGGCAAGCGTGTTCCAGACTTGTGCGTCGCACCATATCGGTGCGGCACATGAGGAATGGGCGTTGCCCGGCGCGCGCCTGCGACCCCCCGTAGACCGCCTCAGCCGACGGCCGAGAAATCGAAGTGCCGACCCGGGGCGGCCTCGAAGAGCGAGCGCGTGTACTCGTGCTGCGGGTTCGCGAAAACCTGTGCGGTAACGCCGTACTCGACCACCCTGCCCTTGGACATCACGGCGACCCGGTCGCAGATCTGTGCCGCGACCCTCAGATCGTGGGTGATGAACAACATGGCCAGGCTCAGGCGGTCGCGAATCTGCTCGAGCAGCGCGAGCACCTGGGCCTGCACGGATACATCGAGCGCCGAAACCGCCTCGTCGGCGATCAGCAACTCCGGATCCATGGCCAGCGCACGCGCGATACAGATCCGTTGGCGCTGACCGCCTGAGAACTGATGTGGGTAGCGGTCCAGCGCCTCCGGATCGAGTTGCACGAGTGCCATCAGCTCGCGGGCGCGCGCCATCGCCTCGGCGCGTTTGGTGCCGTAGTTCATCGGCCCTTCGATGATCGAATCGCCGACCGTACGGCGCGGATTCAACGACCGGTACGGATCCTGGAACACGATCTGGACCTTGCGACGCAGGCGTCGCAGGCGGCTGTTCGGCATGTGTGCGATGTCCTCGCCGGACAGCAGGATGCGACCATCTGAGGCTTCGATCAGACGCGACACACAACGCGCGACGGTCGACTTGCCCGATCCGCTCTCGCCGACCACGCCGAGCGTTTCTCCGCGCCGCACCTCGATCGACACCTCGAGCGCGGCGGGCACCTCGCGGCGGCCACCGGTGAAGCTGTGGGTGACATAGCGCTTGCCGAGCGCTTCGGTGCGCAACACCACCGGCGCGTCGGCAGGCAGGGACGGCCGTTCGGGCGGATCGTGCCCCGGCACCGATGAGATCAGCATGCGGGTATACGGATGGGTCGGCGAACGGAGTACCCGCTGGGCATCCCCGATCTCCACCAGATCGCCCTGCTTGAGTACCGCGACCCGGTCGGCGATTTCGGCGACAACCCCGAAATCGTGCGTGATGAACAACACGCCCGTGCGCCGCTCCGCCTGCAACTCCTTGATCAGCTTGAGGATCTGCGCCTGCGTGGTGACGTCCAGTGCGGTGGTCGGCTCATCGGCGATCAACAGTGCGGGCTCGAGCACCAGGGCCATCGCGATCATGATGCGCTGACGCTGGCCGCCGGAGAGCTGATGCGGATAGGACGCATACATGCGTTCTGGGTCGGGCAGATGCACCTGCTGAATCATGTGCAGGATTCTGGCGCGACGCTCGGCCGCCGACAGTCCGGTGTGCTCGCGCAAGACTTCGTCGATCTGGTCGCCACAGCGCATGACCGGGTTCAGCGCGGTCATGGGCTCCTGGAAGATCATGCCCATGCGCGTGCAGCGCAGATCGCGCAGGCGCTCGAGCGGCGCGCCGTTCAGCTCCTCGCCGAGCAGTCTGATCGACGACTCGGGCGTCACCTTCAGCACCCGCGCGAGCAAGCCCATGACCGCGAACGAGATCACCGACTTGCCCGAACCCGACTCGCCGACCAGACAGACGATCTCGCCCGGTGCGACATCGAGCGAGACACCATCGACGGCGAACTCGCGATCGCCGTCGCTCGGCAGACGAACCGAGAGCCCGGCAATCGACAGTACCGGCTGATCCCCGCCAGCTCGATCGGGTGAATTGCTTGCGTCGTTCATGCGCGTGCCCCGCTTGGCGGCCGGTTAGATCCGACGCGACAGGCGCGGATCGATCGTATCGCGCAGGCCATCGCCCAGCATGTTGATGGCCAGCACGGTCAAGGTCAGAAACACCCCGGGAAAGAAGATGTTGTGCGGATAGATCTGGAAGAACTGCCGGCCTTCGGCCATGATGTTGCCCCAGGTCGGCGTCTCGGGCGGGATGCCCACGCCGAGAAAGCTCAGGATCGCCTCGAGCAGGATCGCCGAACCGCAGATGAAGGTGCCCTGCACGATCAGCGGCGCCACCGTGTTCGGCAGCACGTGGCGCACGAGAATGGTCGGCGTGGCGGTTCCCACGGAGATCGCGGCCTCGACATAGGGCTCTTCGCGTATCGACAGCACGATCGAGCGCACCAGCCGTACGACCCGCGGTACCTCCGGGATCGCCACGGCCACGATCACGGTCATCAGGCTGGCACCCGACAGGGACACCAGGGCGATTGCGAGCAGGATCGCCGGTATCGCCATCAGGCCGTCCATGATGCGCATGACCACGCTGTCGACCCAGCGGAAATAGCCGGCGACGAGACCGATAACCAGGCCCACGCTCACGCTGATCAGGGCCACGGCCACACCCACGACCAACGACACCCGGGCACCGTAGATGACGCGGGTATAGATATCGCGCCCGAGGCTGTCGGTACCCATGCGCGCGACCACCTGGATCTTGTCGCCGTCATCGTTTCGGATCGTGCTGACGTGCCCGGGCGTCTTGTTGCGATTGGCCGGGTTGATGGCCGCCGGATCGAGTGATGTGAGCGCAGGCGCCAAGACGCCCGTCGACGCGATCACGGCAAAGATCAGGAAACCGATCACGACACTGGGCTGACGCAGAAGGCGCGACCAGACCGACGGCTTGGCGGCGATCTCGGTCGACTCGACCGATTCGGAAGAAATGATCGAGGTGGCCATGTCAGTACCGGATGCGCGGGTCGAGCACCGTGTACAGCAGATCGATCGCGAGATTGATGAGCACGTACACGAATGAGAACAGCAGGATCACGGCCTGCACCGTGGGATAGTCGCGCCCGAGTACCGCATCGACCGTCAGGCTGCCCAGGCCCGGAATCGTGAACACGCTCTCGGTGACGACCACGCCGCCGATCAAGACCGCGATCGCGATGCCGATCACGGTCACGATCGGGACCGAGGCGTTACGCAATGCATGCGCTACCAGCACGCGCGTCTCGCTGAGCCCTTTGGCGCGAGCGGTGCGGACATAGTCTTCGTTGAGCACCTCGAGCACGCTGGTGCGGGTCATGCGCGCGATCAGCGCCACGAATATGACGGCGAGCGCACTGGAGGGCAGGATCAGCCGATGCAGAAACCCTCCGAAACCCTCGGCGATCGGCTGATAGCCCTGCACCGGAAACCAGTCGAGATGCACGGCGAACACGAACATCAGCACATAGCCGATGACGAACACGGGTACCGAGAAGCCGATCACCGAGAAACCCATGACCAGCCGATCGATCCAACTGCCCTGCCGATAGGCCGCCAGCGTGCCCAGCGGTACCGCGATCGCCGACGCCAAGATGATGGTGAGCACCGCCAGCGCCAGCGTCGGCTCGATGCGCTCGGCGATCAGGCCAGCCACATCGCGCTTGTAGTAGAACGACTCGCCAAAGTCGCCCTGCAGCATGTTCGAGATCCAGATGCCGAACTGCACGACGATGGGTCGTTCCAGCCCGAGCTTGTCACGGATCTGGGCGATGTTCTCGGCATTGGCGGCATCGCCGGCGATGATCGCGGCCGGATCTCCCGGCGTCAGGCGAAGCATCAGGAAGACGAACACGGCAACCACCAGCATTACCGGAATGGTGGCCAACAGGCGTCGCAGAAAGTAGCTGAGCATCGGACCTCTTCCCAGGCGCCTGCAGGCGCGCCGCCGAGCGCGCCGGGTCGTCGCCAACGCGCAGGCTGAAACCCGTGGTGCGCGGTTGTTCGATAGACGGGGCGGGCGAACCGGGCAATCCGCACGCCCCTCCCGCGCGGTCGGCGTGGCTCACCCACGTCGACCGCAGGGGTCAGGCGGCGTCAGTTCTTCTTGTAGCCCCAGAACACGCTGACGGGCGACACTGGCGCACCGTCGACGTTCTTGCCCATGGCAGCCGGCGCGTACCACTGACCGAGATGGATGTGGGTCGGATACTCGGCCACCCGCTGCTGGATCTGCTCGACGAGCTGCAATTGCTTGGCCGCATCGGGCTCACGGGCAAACTTGTCACGCAGCTCCTGGATCTTCTCGTCGCAGGGCCAGCCGAACAACGCCTTGTCGCAGGCCGCATTCAGGAACGGCTGGCTGACCGGATTGGCATTGTCGACCGAATTCCACGACGTGATGAACGCATTCCAGCCGCCCTCGGCCGGCGGATCCTTCTTGTTGCGGCGTCCGACCAGGGTCTGCCAGTCCATCGACTGCATGTCCACCTTGAGGCCGACCTTCTCCATCAACGACTTGGCCACGGGTGCCAGGTTGGTCAGCACAGTCAGATCGGTGGAGTGCATGAGCACGATCGGCGTGCCGTCATAGCCGGCTTCCTGGATCAACTCGCGCGCCTTCTTGAAGTTGGACTCGAGCTTGTCCTCGAAGCCCTTGTCGGTGGCGATCGGCGTGCCGCAGATGAACATCGCCTTGCAGGTCTTGTAGTAGCGCGAATCGCCGACCACGGCCTGCAGGAAGTCCTCCTGATTGAACGCATACAGCAGCGCCTGGCGGATCTTGGCATTGTCGAACGGCTTGTGCAGCACGTTGAAGCGGAACGTGTACTGGTTACCGAACGGATTCAGATCGACCAGTTTGATCCTCGGGTCCTTCTCCATGATAGGCAGCAGATCGTGCGAGGGGATCTCGATCACGTCGATCTCGCCCTTCGACAGAGCATTCATGGCCGTCTGCGGATCGCGGATGACCTTCCAGACCACCTTGTCGACGTTGACCACCTTGCCACCGGCCAGACCATCGCCCGGCTCGTTGCGCGGCTTGTACTTGGCGAACTTGGCGAAGACGGTCTGGTCGCCCGGCTTCCACTCGTCTTTCAGGAACACGAACGGGCCCGAACCGACGTACTCGGTGATCTGCTCGCCCGGCGGCGTCTTGGCGATACGCTCAGGGAAAATGAACGGCACGTTGGACGAGGGCTTGCCCAGTGCCTGGATGATCAGGCCGGTGGGCTCGTTGAGCGTGAACTGGAAGTTGCGGTCGTCGACCGCCTTCATGTCCTTGACGAAGCTCATCATCTTCTGGCCCATCGCGTCCTTTGCGCCCCAGCGCTTGATCGACGCGATGACGTCCTTGCTGGTGATGGGCTGATCGTCGTGGAACAGCAGCCCCTCGCGCAGCATGAAGTCGTAGGTGAGGCCGTCGGCGGAGACTTTGTAGCTGTCCACCATCTGCGGCTTGATCTCGCCCTTGGTGTTCATTGCAAACAAGGTGTCGTAGACCATGTAGCCGTAATTGCGCGACATGTAGGCCGTGGTCCAGATCGGATCGACGATCTTCAGATCCGAGTGCATGACGACATTCAGGGTCGACTCGGCCTGTGCCGCCGAGCCGGCACCGAGCGCCGCGGCGACCGCGAACCCGGTCATGGTTTTGCGAAAGAAACGAGTGAGTTTCAAGAGACGATCTCCTCTGGTCTGGTCGGCTGAAGCCGCGGTCCCGCGCCCGATTCGAAGCGGGACACGGGCGAACCCTGACACACTTGCGTGGGGTACGCAAAGCAGTCTAGCAGGCCGTGGCGAATCCTGATGATGACAGCCAGGATTGCCACCCCGGGCCCGCCCCGGCGCCGGCCGAACGCCGCCGCGGCACCGAGACGAGGCCTGTGCCGGCCCGGACCGGGGCACAGCGCACCGTCGTCGAGCGTCCGAGCAGGCGCCGACCCCATCGGACTGGCGCTACCATGACGAATCTCAGGTACGGGAGCCTCGCCATGGCCAGAATCGCGATCGGCGGTATGCAACACGAGACCAACACGTTCGCGCCGAGCAAGGCCGACTATGCCGCCTTCGAAGCCGGCGGCGGCTGGCCCGGTGTCAAATTCGGCGGCGAGCTCTTCGATGCGGTCGCCGGCGGCAATTATCCGGTCGAAGGCGCGATCGGCGCGTTGCGCTCAGCCCGCCACAATCTGGTGCCGCTGGCCTGGGCAGTGGCCTCGCCCTCGGCCCATGTCACCGACGATGCATTCGAGCGTATCGTGGGCGAGCTGTGCCGGCGTCTGCGCGAGGCCGGGCCGCTCGACGGTGTCTACCTCGATTTGCACGGCGCAATGGTCACGGAGTCGCACGACGACGGCGAAGGCGAACTCCTGGCCCGTGTGCGCGAAATCGTCGGCCCGCGCGTGCCGGTGGTCGCCAGCCTCGATCTGCATGCGAACGTCACCCGGCGCATGGTCGAGACCGCCGATGCGATGTCGATCTATCGCACCTATCCGCACGTCGACATGGCCGATACCGGCGCGCGCGCCGCGCACCTGCTGCAAGGTCTGATGAAATCTGGCCGGCCTTTCCACAAGACGCTGCGCCGCTTCGACTACCTGACCGGCCTGCCCTCTCAATCCACCTTCATCGAGCCCGCCAAGAGCCTGTACGGGCTGCTGAACCGCATCGATGTCCGCACGGGCGTCGGTCTGTCGTTCGCAATGGGATTCCCGATGGCGGATTTCGACGAATGCGGCATGACCGTGATCGGGTATGGCGAGCCGGCCATTACCGAGCAGGCAGTGCGCGAACTCGGTGACGCCATCGACGAGGCCGAGAAGGACTTCGCGATGACGCTGTACCCGGCCGCCGACGCCGTGCGCAGGGCGAAGTCGGTCGGCCGCGTCGGCCGACCGGCAGTGATCGCGGACACCCAGGACAATCCCGGTGCGGGCGGCAACGGCGACACGCCGGGGCTGCTTCGCGCCCTGCTCGAACTCGAGGCGCAGGATGCCGTGCTGGGCCTGCTTATCGATGCGCCGGCCGCCGCCCAGGCACACGAGATGGGCCCCGGTGCGAGCGCCGAATTCAGCCTTGGCGCCCGCTCGGGTCTGCCGGGCCATGAACCGGTGTGCGGACGTTTTACGGTCGAGCGGCTCGGCGACGGCGAGTTCACCTGCACGGGCCCGATGTTCAAGAACTTCCGGATGCACCTCGGGCCGATGGCGCTGTTGCGCAGCGGCGGCGTTCGGGTGGTGTTGGCGTCGCGCAAGTGCCAGGCGGGCGATCAGGAGATGTTCCGCCACGTCGGCGTGGAGCCGGCCTCGCAAAAGATCGTCGCGCTCAAGAGCTCGGTTCATTTTCGGGCCGATTTCCAACCGATCGCCAGTGAGATCATCGTCGCGCAGGCGCCGGGCCCGTCATTGGCGGATCCCGCCGGGTTCGACTGGAAGAACCTGCGTCCCGGCATACGCCTGAATCCGCTCGGCCCGGCTTTCGCGCCGGCCCGGTGACTGACGGCCGCAAATCGGTCACCGCGAAAGCCCGCCCCCGCGCAGCGGCCCCCCAACGCGGTGCTCAACCCCGTCACCGCATCGAGCAGACAGATCAGGCGCCGGCCGCCAGGGCCACTTGCCGCCCGCGGGTGGCGTCAATGCCACGCAGCACGATCAGGCCGGCCACGAAGAACAGGCCGGTTGAGGCGATCGCGAGCCGGTGGTTGCCAGACGATAGAAACGTCACCAGGCCGTACGACACCGGCCCGATCACCGCGGCAAGCCGGGTGGCAAAGGCCCACAGACCGTAGAACTCCGCCAGTCGCGCGCGCGGCGCGAACAGGCCTGCCATCGCCCGGCCGGCGGACTGGCTCGAGCCCATGCACAAGCCGGCGACGGTCGCTGCCGCCCAGAACGTCAGGCGGGACTGGCCGAAGCCCGCCAGCGCGATCATGACCAGCCAACCGTAGAGGGTCAGGGCCAGCGCCCTACGGTGGCCGAGCCGGTCCTGCACATAGCCAAAACCAAAGGCGCCGACAGCGGCTGCGATATTGACCAGGAACACCAGCAACATCGTCTCGGCCTGCGCGAAGCCCATGACCTGCTCGGAATAGATCGCCGCCAGCGCGATGACCACCGAGATGCCGGCCTGATAGCAGACCGCGCACCAGAGCAGGCGACGAAAGTCGTCGAAGCCGCGCAATTCGCGCCAGCTACGCCGCAATCCGCTCAATGAACCGGCCAGCACAGTGGTCAGGCGCAGGCGCGGTCCGGCGTCGGGCGTTCTTTCGACGAGAAACAAGAACATCGGCAGGCTGGCGAGAGCGAAGACGACCGCCGTGATCAGCATCGTCACCGGCACGAACTGCGCGGCGCTCTGGCCCCCGGCCTGCGCGCGCATGACCCAGGCGAGGCTCAGTCCCAGGGTCAGCATACCGCCGAAGTAACCGAAGCTCCAGCCCCAGCCCGACACCTTGCCAAGAGCATCGCCGCGCGCGATCTCGGGCAGGAAAGCGGCATTCAGCGTCTCGCCCAGCGAGAAGAAATAGTTCGATGCGACGACCAGAAGAACCGCCAACGCGATCGTGCCCGCGCCGGTCCAGGCCAGACCGGCGGTGCTCAGCACACAGGCGGTCGTCGCCACCGCCAGCAGCCGCTTCTTGCTGCCATGAGCATCGGCCCAGGTGCCGATCGCGGACGCGCTGAGCATGATCAGCAGCGACGAGAACGACAACGCACCCGTCCAAAGCAGGGTCGCCCAATCGGCGTTGCCGGCCACCACACCGACGAAGAATGCGTTGAATACAGCGGTCAGCACCACCGTCGTGTAGCCACTGTTGGCGAAGTCGTACATGGCCCAGGCGAACACCTCGCGGGGCCGCACGCCGTCGTTGAGCGCGGCGCGATCGAACAAAGCCATGATCGTCTTTTTCTCAGGAAGCGCTCGAAGGGCCGAGCAAGCCTTGCCAACGGTACCAGAGCAGACCGACGAATTCATGGCAGACGAACCACAGACGGTCGTCGAACACGCCGCTGCGCAGCCATCGTGCGGGCATCCCATGCCCCGCCGTGAAACCCATCGGCGCCGGCATGACCCGCAGCCCGGCGGCTTCGAATGTGGCTCGTGCGCGCGGCATGTGATACGCGTGGGTGACCAGCACCACCCGGCCGATGCCCTCGGCCGACAGCAGCCGGGCTGACTCGCGCGCATTGTCGGCGGTGGTCATCGAACGGCTCTCGATCCAGCGCGGCGCGACGCCGAGATCCTCCTGCATGAACCTTGCCATCAGACTCGCTTCGCTCGCATGGCCGGCCGATCGAAATTGGTCGCCGGCGGTTGCGCCGCCGCTGACCAGCACCGGCAAGCCGCTAGCCCGCGCCAGACGCGCGCCGACCAGAGCGCGCTCGAGCGCGTTCGGCATCACGGCAAAGCCGCCGTCGGGCTCGCGCGAGTCACCGCGCATGCCGGCACCGAGCACCACGATCGCGCCGGGCGCATCGGCTTGGGCGAGACGCCTGCCGAGCTCATCGGGCGTCAACGGCGCGCCCGCACGGGCCTCGAGGAGGTCCGCCAGCGAGCCCGTCACCGGCGGGCTCAGCGCAAGGGCAAGCACGGCCAGCGACAGGACGGCGAGCCAGGCCGCCGGCCGCCGCCATCGCCTACCGAGCGCCGCCCAGGCCGAGGCCAGAAACGCCAGGCTCACGAAACCGTTGGGCGGCAGCAGGAACTGCCAGGCGAACTCGCGCAACATGCGGGCGCGCGCGTCGCTCAGTGTATCAGCGCACCGCGGATCTGATCGAGCGTGGTCGGATCCTCGATGGTGGTCAAATCACCGGGGTCGCGGCCCTCGCAGATCGCCTGCATCGAGCGACGCAGCACCTTGCCGGATCGCGTCTTGGGCAGCGCGCTCACGAAATGCACTCGCGACGGGCGCGCGACCGCGCCCAATTGGCGATCGACGATCGCCATGATCTCGCCCTCGAGCGCACGACGTGCATCGCCATCGGTCACCGCATCGGCGTTGCGCAGAACAGCGAAGCCGACCGCCACCTGGCCCTTGAGGCTGTCCGCCACGCCGACCACGGCGACCTCTGCAACCGCCTGATGGCTGCTGATGCTCTCTTCGATCTCACGCGTACCCAGTCGGTGCCCGGCGACGTTGATGACATCGTCGGTGCGGCCCAGGATGAAGTAGTAGCCGTCGTCGTCGCGCATGCCCCAGTCGAAGGTCGAGTAAACCTCACGCCCGGGGATCGACTTGAAATAAGTACTGACGAAGCGGTCGTCGTCACCCCAGACCGTCTGCATGCAACCGGGCGGCAGCGGCGGCACGATCGCCAGCACGCCCTTCTCCCTGGCGCCGACCGGCTCGCCGGTCTGCTCGTGCAGCAACTGTACGTCGTAGCCGTACATCGGTAGCCCCGGGCTGCCCAGGCGGGTCGGCGTGGCCTCGATACCGTGAGCAACCGTGAGGATCGGCCAGCCGGTCTCGGTCTGCCAGTAATTGTCGATGATCGGCCGGCCCAGGCCCTCGGAGATCCACTCGGAGGTCGGCTCGTCGAGCGGTTCGCCGGCCAGGAACAGCGCCTTCAGCGTCGAGAGGTCATATTGCTTCAGATACGCGGGATCTTGCTTCTTGAGCACACGAATCGCGGTCGGCGCCGAGAACATCACGCTGACCTTGTATTTCTCGACCAGGCTCCAGAAAACGCCGCCGTCCGGGCGGATCGGCGTGCCTTCGTAAACGATCGTGGCCATGCCGGCGATCAGCGGGCCATAGATGATGTACGAGTGCCCGACCACCCAGCCGATGTCGCTGGTGGCGAAGTAGGTCTCGCCGGGTTCGCCGCGATAGATGTGCTTCATGCTGGCGGCCATTGCCACCGCATATCCGCCCACGTCGCGCTGTACGCCCTTGGGCTTGCCGGTGGTGCCCGAGGTATACAGCGTGTAGCTGACCTCGTTGGACTCGAGCCACTGCACCGGTACTTCGCGGCCGGACGCCTTCGCGCGCGCGGCCGCGTAGTCGAGGTCGCGTCCTGCGACCAACGGCGCTGGCGCCAGTCCGCGGTCGACGATCAGCACCGCCGCCGGCTTATGCGTGGACATCTCGATCGCGGCATCCAGCAATGGCTTGTACGCAACGACCTTGCCGGCGCGCGAGCCGGCATCGGCGCTGATCACCAGAGCGGGCGTGGCATCCTCGATGCGAGACGCGAGGCTGTTGGACGCGAACCCGCCGAACACCACGGAGTGGATTGCGCCGATGCGGGCGCAGGCGAGCATCGCGAACGCGGCCTCAGCGATCATCGGCATGTAGATGAGCACGCGATCGCCGCGTTTGACGCCGCAATCGAGCATGACCGCGGCCATCTCGTTGACTTCGCGATGCAGCTCGCTGAAGGTATAGGTGCGCTCCTGGCCGGTCTCGGTCGACACCGCAATCAGGGCGGGACGATCGCCCAGGGTGTCCAGATGGCGATCGACCGCGTTGTAGCAGAGATTGGTCTCGCCGCCGACGAACCAGCGTGCGAACGGTGGCTTGTCGAAGTCGAGCACACGCGTGAACGGCCGATGCCAATGGATCAACTCGGCCTGCTCTGCCCAAAAGCCCTCCCGATCTTCGATCGAGCGGCGATGAAACGCCTCGTATTGGCCGTCCGCCATGAGCTCCTCCCACCTTGGTCGTTGTCCGGATTCGGCGCAAGTCTAGACGGACTCGCTTATCTTTGCCTTACGCGGACGACGGACCGCCAATCGGGCCCTCGACCACAAGCGCATTGACCACGCCCGCTCACCTGGCCTAAGTTCGAGATGTCGACCATACCCAGGGCGCGGTTCCGGAGCACATGCCAACCCCCCGCCCGGACGCCCCACCCCGCCATGCAAGCCGCTGTCGCTCGAAACCGCCTGCGCCGTCTGTCGATACCCGGCCCGCGGGCGCTGACATTCCTCTGCCTGGCGCTTCTGCTGGGTGCCTGTGCCGGGCCGCCGCCGTCGAACGATGCCGTTCGCGAGGCTCGCTTCAAATGGGATCATGGTGTCGCCGCGTCGCAGACCGGGAATGAAATCGCCCTGATGGCGATCAGCATGATCGGCAAGCCCTACGTCTGGGGCGGCCAGAACCCGCGCAAGGGCTTCGACTGCTCTGGCCTGGTGCGTCACGTGGTCATCGAGGCCGCCGGGGTCGACCTGCCACGCACCGCGGCGCAAATGGCGCGCCACGGCAAGTCGATATCGCGCGCCGCGCTGCGGCCGGGTGATCTGGTCTTCTTCACCACCAGTCGGCGGCGCAACTCACACGTCGGCATCTATGTCGGACAGGGCCGCTTCGTGCACGCGCCAGCCGCTGGCAAGATGATCCGCCTGGCCGAGCTGGACAACCCGTACTGGCAGAGGGTCTACAGCCAGTCCCGGCGCGCGATACCCTGACGCTCGACCGGGCGACCGGCTGCTGCGATTCCGGTTGGTCGTTTTGGTGTTGCGACGTATTCGCATTTCGATTACGATTGTTTCCTGTCAAAGACTTTCTACGCCATTCCCAGGGTATGCCTGTATGACTTCTCGATTGCGCCATTGGTTCACCGCCGCCGTACTGTCGATGCTCGCCCATGGTCAGGTGACGGCCGCCGACGAAAACGTCCTCAATCTCTATTCGGCCCGCCACTACCAGACCGATCAGGCCTTGTACGAGGCGTTCACGGCGAAAACCGGCATTCGCGTGCGCGTGGTCGAGGGCGGCGACGCGGCGCTGCTCGAGCGAATCCGCAACGAGGGACCGGACGGGCCCGCCGACGTGCTGTTGCTGGCCGATGCGTCCCGTCTCTGGAAGGCCGAAGAGAGCGGCCTGTTCCGGCCCATCGAAAGCGAACGACTACGCGCGCGCATTCCGGCCCATCTGCGCGGCGCCGAAGGCCCGAAGGGCATCGCTTGGTTCGGCTTCTCGCGCCGCGCGCGGGTCATCGTCTACAACCGCGAGATGATCGACCCGGCGCGCGTTGCCCGTTACGCCGATCTTGCCGACCCCGCCCTGCGCAACCAACTCTGCACGCGTTCCGGCAGCCATCCGTACATGTTGTCGTTGCTCGCGTCGCGCCTGCGTCACGAGGGCGAGGCGGCCACGGAGGCGTGGGCCCGTGGCGCGGTCGCCAATTTCGCCCGCAAGCCACGCGGCGGTGACACCGATCAGATTCGCGCGACGGCGATCGGCGAATGCACGGTCGCACTGTCCAACAGCTATTACTACGTCCGCCTGATGCGTTCCCAGGACGCCGCTGATCAAGCGGTCGTGCGCAAAGTCGGACTGATCTGGCCGGACCAGAACGGACACGGAACACATGTCAACGTCTCGGGCGGCGGCGTGGTACGCGGTGCGCCGCACCCCGAGGCGGCGGTCGCATTCCTGGAGTTTCTGGCCAGCGACGCCGGGCAGAAGCACTTCGCCGAAGCGAACAACGAGTGGCCCGCCGTGCCAGGGGTGGCGATCGACAATGCAGCCCTCGAAACCCTGGGTGAGTTCAAGGTCGATACCTTGCCGCTGGCCGAGGTCGGCGCCGCGCAGGCGCAGGCGGCGCGCATCATCGACCGGGTCGGCTGGCGCTGACGCAGGTCTGCCGGCAGGCAGGCGCTCGCGGCCGAGAGCTGGCCGGCCGCACGCCTACAATGCGCGCTTCTCCTCGACCTCGGAGTGCCCCGACATGAAAGACAAGCGCGCCCTAGTGACCGGTTCGACCAGCGGCATCGGGCTCGGCATTGCGCAAGCCCTCGCCGCGCAGGGTTGCAACATCGTCCTGAACGGCTTTGGTGATCCGCAGGTGATCGACGCCATTCGCAAGCAACTGGCCGATGAACACGGCGTCGCGGTCGAATACCAGGGCGCCGACCTGAGCGATCCACGGGCGATCGAGACCATGATGGCCGATCTGGAAGCCAGCGGCGGCATCGATATCCTGGTCAACAACGCCGGCATCCAACACGTCGCGGCGATCGAGGATTTCCCGCCCGAGCGCTGGAACGCGGTGATCGCGATCAACCTCTCGTCGGCCTTCTTCACGATGCATGGCGCGCTCGCCGGCATGAAGAAGCGTGGCTGGGGGCGTGTCATCAACATCGCGTCGGCCCATGGACTGGTCGCTTCGGCGCAGAAATCCGCCTATGTCGCCGCCAAGCACGGCATCGTCGGTCTGACCAAGGTGGCAGCACTGGAGACCGCACGCACCGGGGTCACCGTCAATGCGATCTGCCCGGGCTGGGTGCTCACCCCGCTGGTGCAGAAACAAATCGACGCACGCGCGGCGGCCGACGGCATTTCGGCCGAAGCCGCCGAACGCGACCTGCTCGGCGAGAAGCAGCCCTCGCTCGCATTCGTCACGCCCGAGCAGATCGGCGCGCTGACCTGCTATTTGTGCAGCGACGCCGCGGCCCAGATCCGTGGTGCAAGCCTGTCGATCGACGGCGGCTGGACCGCGCAATAGCGCTGCGCGCGACGGCCGCTCGTCCGTGAGGCGGGTCGTCACGGAGCGCCGGGCGCCCGTGCTGCTTCGGCCGGCGCGGGCGCTCGATCGGCAGCCAGCCCTTCGTCTTCGACGTCTGCAATTCGGGTGACCAGTCGCCAGTAAGCGCCGCCTGGCGCCCGTGCCCTTTCGATGCGCGGCGGGACGCCGGGGGAGAACGTGATCGAGATCGCGCCGTCCCAGTCGGTTCGCAATACCTCGATGCCGCGCTCGCGATAGCGCGCCATCACGGCGGCGGACGGATGGCGATAGCGGTTTCGGTAGCCGGCCTGCACGATCGCGGTGCTCGGCGCGACCGCCGCGAGGAAGTTCTCACTCGACGAGGTCCGACTGCCGTGGTGCGGCACCAGCAGGATGTCGCTGCGCAGGCCCGCCGAGCCGAGGATCTCGACCAGGCGGGCCTCCTGGGCCGCTTCGATGTCCCCACTCAGCAGCATGCTGCCGCCAGCACCGCGAATGCGCAGCACGCAGCTGCGCGCGTTGCTGTTGATCCTGCCGCCGGGTGCGAGTTCAGGCACACCCGGATGCAGGTATTCGAAACTGACACCGTCCCACTGCCACCGGCTGCCGCGCAGGCACGGCCGCTGCGCGACCGCCAGCGCGCGCAGCGGATGCTCGGCAGGCAGAGAACTGTCCAGACGCCCGATCGTGAACTGGCGGACGAGTTCCTCGGCACCACCGGAGTGATCGCGATCTTCGTGCGAGAGAACCAGCAGATCGATTCGGGCGATGCCGCGATGACGCAACCAGGGTGCGATGATCCGATCGCCGGCGCCGTCGCCCTGCGACCCGTTCGTGGGGCCGGTGTCGTAGACCAGTCGGTGCCGTGCGGTGCTGATCATCACGGCGGTGCCTTGTCCGACATCGATCACGTCGGCTCGCCAGCCGCCCGCGGCCGGCGGTGAATCGATGCCGACCAGCAACGGCATCATCAGGGCCACACCGGCCAGACGCGGGACCGGCCGCCACGGCGTGAGGACAACGACGGCGCCGATCAGCGCCAGGATCAGTCCGACCCGCGACTGGGAACCCGTGACCCATGTCGTGAGCGGCAAGTGGTCGAGCCAATGAAGCGCCGCGATCATCGCCTGCCCCAGCCAGGCGGAAGCGCTCAATGCCAGCGCAGCCAATGCGTCGCTGAACAAGCCCAAGGCGGCGCCCGCCATCGCCAACGGCGTGATCAGCGCCGACACGAGCGGAATCGCGAACGCATTGGCGATCGGACCTAACAGGGGAATGGCGCCGAACCAATAGGCGGCCAGCGGCACCAGCACCACGCTCGCCGCCCATTGCGCGCGCACCGGCTCCGCCCAACGTGCATCCTGCCACGGCCGGGTCGGCGAGCCGCAGGCCACGATCGCCGCCACAGTGGTGAACGACAGCCAGAAGCCGCTGCTCAGAACGGACCAGGGGTCGAGCAGACACACCCAGGCCGCGGCCAGCGCCATCACGCCAGCGATATCGCCCGCGCGCCCGAGCCGAATGGCCAGACCGGCGATCAGCAGCATCCAGCAGGTGCGTTGGGCCGGGATACCCCAGCCCGAGAATGCGGCGTAGGCGAACGCTGCCGGCACCGCCAATGTCCACGCGATCGTCTGCGCCGGAACGCGCTCGAGCAATGGCGACAGCCAGGCAACGGGAATCCGGAGCAGCGCACGGACCAGCCACAGCATCATGGCCGCGAACATGGTCACGTGCAGCCCGGAGATCGACATCAGATGAGAAACGCCGGTGCGGTTGAACATGTCCCACAGCGCCGGCCGAATCGCCGACTGGCGACCGGTTACCAGGGCGTCGACGACACCGGCGGCATCACGGTCGGCAGCGGCGAGCGCATTCCCGATGACCGCCGCAACGCGCACCCTCATCTGCGCGAGCACGATTCGCGCCGACAGCGACGCGCCCGACAACAGGCCGTTTCGCGCCTCGGGTACGGTCTGAACGGAGTCGCGACGGACATAGCCACGTGCCAGCACGCCCTGCTGCAGAGCCCACAGTTCGGCGTCGAAGCCGGCCGGATTGACCACCGCAACCGGTCGTTTGAGGCGCACGTTCAGTTGCAACCGGTCGCCGGGCCACAGCGAACGTGGCAGCGGATGGCGGCCGTACCAACCAAGCTGTATGTCGCCGCTCAGGCCACAAGGAAGCGCATCGTCGGCCCGCCGGCACGACTCGACGCGGAACCTGAACGAGACGCCGTGCTCGTGCGCGACCACGCCGGCAACGACAGCGCCCTGCACACGCAGATCGACCCCTTCGAGGGCTGGCGCGAGCCGGTCGCCGAGCGCGACATCGATCCGCAGGCCCAGCAAAGCGAAGGCCAGCAGCGCACAGCAGCCGAAGCGCAGCCAGGCCGACCAGGCCGATGCAGGCAGTAGCACCAGGCCAAGCGCCAGCGAGCCGAACAGCCACGACCGGCCCGGCAGCTGGGAGGATGTCTGCAACAGAACGGCGGCGACGGGAACGGCCCAGGCGGGCGAGAATCGAGCCATCGGCGCAGGATGGTCGACGATCGGTCTTGCCCAGGTGCCCGACCCACATCCGCCGGCCGATCCGATTGGCCGAGCGGCGCGATCGGCGACGAGCCTCAGCCCTGCAGTCTGGGCAGCGCGACCCGGGCATTGTTCGCCGTCGCTGCGACGATCTCGTCGAGCGGCATCGCCCTGAGCGCCGCCAGACAGGCCGCGATGCCCGGCAATTCAGCCGGCTCATTGCGCGCCGGGGCGAGCCAGGCCGGCGCGAGATCGGGCCCGTCGGTCTCCAAGACCAGCGCCTCCAGCGGGCAATCTGCCGCCAGACGCCGGATGCGGCGCGAGCGCTCGAAGGTCATCACGCCGCCAAAGCCCAGATGCAATCCCAATTCGATCGCCACTCTCGCCTGTTCCGGACTGCCGTTGAAGGCGTGCGAAATGCCGCCGACGATCTCGCAACGGCGCAGGGCGCGTGCGATTCGGTCGGCGGCGCGGCGGTCATGGACGATCACCGGGAGCTCGTAACGGGCAGCCAAGCTCAGTTGCTCGGCGAAGAAGCGTTCCTGACGCAGCGGATCCGGATCGTCGACGAATCGATCAATGCCGATCTCCCCGACCGCAACCAGGCGTGGATCGCCGTGCCAGCGCGCCAGCGCATCGGCCAGTTGATCGATGGCCTCGTCGCCCACCGTCGGAACGGCGAGCGGATGAATCCCGAGCGCGTAGAACAGACCCTCGTGCTCGTGGGCCAGCGCGCGCAAGGCGGCGAAGCCCCCGGGCGCGACCGCCGGCATCACGATCGAGGCCACACCCGCACCCGCGGCCCGATGCAGGACTGCGGGCCGGTCGGCATCGTATTCGCCGGCATCGAGATGGCAATGGGTATCGATCAGGCCGGTGAGCGGCGGCACCACCGGCCGCGCGGCCCGCACCGGCGCCGCTCGATCAGACATCGACCAGCCTGCCTTCGCGGATCGTCAGCACCCGGTCCAGGCGCGCAGCGAGGTCGAGGTCGTGGGTGACGACCACGAAGCCGGTCCCACGCTCCTTCGAGAGCGAGGCCATCAGATCGAACACGCGGTCGGCCGTGCCCCGGTCGAGATTGCCCGTGGGCTCGTCGGCAAGAACGAACATCGGCTCCGCGACCATCGCACGGGCGAGTGCGACCCGCTGACGTTCCCCACCGGACAGCTGGCCCGGCATATGCGTTGCGCGATTTTCAAGGCCGACCCGCGCGAGCATCGCACGGGCACGCTCGTTGGCCGCGGATGCGGCGTCACCGCGCACCCGCAGCGGCATCGCGACGTTCTCGGTCGCTGTGAATTCACCCAGCAGGTGATGGAACTGATAGACGAAACCCAGGCAGCGGTTGCGCAGATGCCCGCGTTCGCGTTCGCTCAGGCCATCGATCCGACGGCCGCCGATCTCGACCCAGCCGGCCGTGGGCGCGTCGAGCCCGCCCAACAGATGGAGCAAGGTACTCTTGCCCGATCCCGACGCACCGACGATCGCGACTCGCTCGGCCGCGGCCACGGACAGATCGACGCGATCGAGGACTGGGATGTCGACATCGGCCTGACGGAAGGTCTTGCTGAGGCCAAACGCCCGCAGGGATCGATCAGCTTCGCCATGGGCCGCCTCATTCATAGCGCAGCGCCTCGGCGGGCCGGATCCGAGACGCCCGCCAGCTCGGGTAGAGCGTCGACGCAAATGCCAGCACGCAGGCCACCGCGGCAATCGTCAGCACGTCGTCGGCATGCAGATCGCTGGGCAGATAGTTGATGAAATAGACGCCCTTGGGCAGCACCTCGAAACCGAACAGGCCTTCGATCCAGTGGACGAGACCACCGATGTTGAGAGCCAGCGCAATGCCCAGCCCGATGCCCATCGCGGTTCCGAGCAGGCCAACCGCCGCGCCCTGGACCACGAAGATCTTCATGATGCTCGACGGCGCGGCGCCGAAGGTGCGCAGAATCGCGATATCGGCCTGCTTGTCGGTGACGGTCATCACCAGCATGGACACGAGATTGAATGCCGCCACCGCCACGATCAGCATCAGGATGATGAACATCATGCGTTTTTCGATCTGCACCGCAGCGAACCAGTTCCGATTCTCGCTGGACCAGTCTCGAACATAGAGATCGCCGACCAGACGCGCAGCGAGCTCGTCGGCCACCTGCGGCGCGCGCATCATGTCGTCGGTCTTCAGGCGTACCCCGCTGACACCTTGCACGCGAAACAGGCGCGCGGCGTCGTCGATGTTCATGAGCACGAGGTTGAGATCGTATTCATAGTGGCCGGACTCGAAGATCGCGACCACCTTGAACTGGCGCAGGCGCGGCAACACGCCAGCCGGCGTCGCCGTGCCCTGGGGAGCGATCAAGGTGATCCTGTCGCCCACCCCGAGCAGATACCGGTCGGCCAGTTGCCGGCCGATCGCGACGCCGAACCCCCCCGGCACCAGTTCGCCGATGGAGCCGATCGGGAAATGATCGAGGAAATCGGCGACCTGCCCTTCCTGTGCCGGATCCACGCCCCGCACGAAAACCCCGCGCACACTATCGCGATGGGTCATCATGGCCTGGCCGGACACGAACGGCGCGGCGCCGATGATGCGCGGATCCTGGCGCGACACCAGGGCGATTCGCTGCCAGTCCGTGATCGGCTGCGAGCCCGCCAGCACCTCGATGTGCGAGAGCACCGACAGCATCTTGTCGCGCACTTCCTTTTGAAAGCCGTTCATCACTGACAGAACGACGATCAGGGCCGCCACGCCGAGCGAAATGCCGGCCACCGACAGCACGGAAATGAACGAGATGAAACCGTTGCGTCGCCCGGTCTTGCGGCTCGCTCGCGTGTACCGCAATCCGATGAAGAGTTCGTAGGGCATGGCCATGGCTGCGGGCGCAGTTTGCCACAACTCCCCCGCGGCTCGTCTCAGAGACAAGGTTGTGCGTGCCAGTGTGAGAGCCGCGAGGCGGGCTGCGGGCGATCGCCGCGAACCTGCCGCGCCACTGGCAGAATCGGGAAATGCTCACGGTACTCGTCACCGACGTTCCCGCGGCCGCCGGATTGGCTGCCGACGCCGCGTTGCGGCGGGTGGTCGGCCAACGCCCGCTCGAGACCCGCACACTCGCGGCCATCGACGATCTGCGCCGCACGTCGCTCGAACACTGGTTGAGCGAGCGGTTCGCGCTGCCCGACACGGCCACGGTTGCCGCCTATGCGCGCCTCGCCGTCGAGCCGGAACCGATCACCGACGGCGGCGACTGGGTCCTTTCACCAGTGCATCTGCAGGCCACTACGGACCATCTGGTGCTGCACGCCGCGGCCGACCTCGCGCTCGATCCGGCCGACGCCCAGGCTCTTGCGGACACCGCGAACGCACACTTCGCCGCCGACGGCTTCGTCCTGCGACCGCTCACCGCGCAGCTGTGGTCGCTCGCCGGCGCGGCCGAGCTCGAAGCGCTGGCGCTCGCCAGCAGTGCCGCGGCACGTGGCCGCAATGTCGACCACTACATGCCGCGCGGCGATCACGGTCGGCGCGCGCGCGCGCTTCTGAACGAAGTCCAGATGCTCTGGCACGATCACCCGGTCAACGAGGCGCGCGCCGAGCGCGGCCTGCCCGCGGTGAACAGCCTGTGGATCGAAGGCCGAGCGGTTCCGGTCGCCCCCCGCCCGTTCGCCACCGTTCTGAGCAACGACGATCGTCTGACCGGCCTGGGGCTGGCCAGTGGCGCCCGCATCGCTGGCCTGCCCGAGCCGCCCAGTCTGGCCAGCGCCCTCTCGACGGCGACGGTCGGCGAGGCGACGCTATGCCAGATCGACGCCGGCGACGATGCCAGGCTCCGTTGCATTCTTGCGAGCCGCTGGCCGGAAACGAGCCGGATCGTACTGGTCGAGCGTGACGGCTGGCAGACCTATCCATTGCAGGCGCCGGGTCTGGCGGCGCGCCTGCGTCGATGGCTCGCACGATGAGCGGGCTCGATGGCGGCGTGCCACCACGGCCCCCAGAACTGCACCGAAGACGGTTCGATGCCTCGATCGCCGCCCGCCTGCAGGCTGCCGGCCTGCATCCGGTCCTGGCCCGGGTCGCCAGCGCGCGAGGCATCACGGATGCTGCCGCCCTGAATCCCGCGCTCGCCGACCTGCTGCGCCCCGAGCGCATGCACGGTCTGGCCGCCGCGGCGGCCCTGGTCGCGGATGCGGTCACCGCGGGAGCGCCGATCGTGGTCGTCGGAGACTACGACTGCGATGGCGCCACCGCCAGCGCCCTGGCCGTCAGCGGCCTGCGTCGCCTGGGCGCACTGACCGACTACCTGGTACCGAATCGCTTCATTCACGGCTATGGACTGTCCGAGCCCCTGGTCGACATCGCGCTGGCTCACCCTCGACTGGGCAAGGCCTCGCTTCTGATTACGGTCGACAACGGTATCGCGAGCATCGCCGGTGTCCGGGCCGCACGCGCCGCGGGTCTGAAAGTGGTGATCACCGACCACCACCTGCCAGGCGACGCCTTGCCCAAGGCGGACGCCATCGTCGATCCGAACCTGCCGCAGTGCGGCTTTCCCAGCCGTCACCTGGCCGGTGTGGGCGTGGCCTTCTATCTCCTGAGCGCGGTGCGCGCCGAACTCGTCGCACGGGCACGTTTCGAGGCCCCCGGCCCGCCGCTCGGCGATCTGCTCGATCTGGTCGCGCTGGGCACGATCGCCGACGTCGTGCCGCTCGACGAGAACAATCGCCGTCTGGTCCATGCCGGCCTGCAACGCATTCGCAGCGGCCGAGCCCGACCGGGCATCCAGGCACTGTTGCGCGTGGCCGGTTGCGCCCAGGACCGAGTCAGCGCACGCGACCTCGGCTTTCTGCTCGGGCCGCGGATCAACGCGGCCGGCCGGCTCGACGACATCACCCTGGGCATCGAATGTCTGCTGGCCGACTCGCTCGATGCCGCGCTGCCGCTGGCCGAGCGCCTCGACGCCATCAATCGCGAGCGCCGCGATGCCCAACTCGAGATGCAGGAGCAGGCGCTGGCGCACGTTGGCGAGCCCGGTATCGGGCAGCGCGCGATCGTGGCCTTCGATCCCCACTGGCATCAAGGCATCGTCGGCCTGGTCGCCGGCCGCCTGCGCGAGCGCCACCACCGCCCGGCCTTCGCATTCGCGCCCGATGCCAATAGCGGACTGTGGCGCGGCTCGGGTCGCTCGATCCCCGATGTCCATCTGCGCGACATACTCGCCTGGATCGACACCCGCCGGCCCGGTCTGATCGAGCGATTCGGCGGCCATGCGATGGCCGCCGGCCTGAGCCTGCAGGAATCCGCGCTGCGGCCGTTCGCAGACGTTCTCGAGCAGGCGTTGCACGAGTGCTGTGACGACGAGCCCTTTTCGCCGCGTCTGCTGACCGACGGTGAGCTTACCGAAGACCAGTGCACCCTCGATCTGGCGCTGCTGCTCGAGCGGCAGATCTGGGGCTCCGGATTCCCGGCGCCGCTGTTCGCCAACGAGTTCCAGGTGCAGCGTCAACGGGTGGTCGGCAACGGCCACCTGCAGCTCGAACTGGCCCTCGACCGGCAGCGCCTGAGCGCCATCTTCTTCGGCCGCGACCAGCCGTTGCCCGCGCGCTGCATGCTCGCGTATCGCCTGCAGGCGAACAGTTTCCGCGGCAGCACGAGGTTGCAGCTGCTGATCGAAGCCGCGGTCGGCATCTGAGCGACTCCCGACGACAACCCGAGGCCGGCGATCAGCCTCTCAGGGCGGTCCGCGCGCATATAATGGCGGGTTTATCTCTCGGAGGGTGGCCATGGAAGCCGAACGCATGAACCAGATCGAAGCCAACATCGACGATCTGCGCAGCCGGGTCGACGCTCTTCGGAGGTATCTTTGACTACGCTCTGAAGAAAAACCGCCTCGAAGAAGTCAACCGGCTGCTCGAAGCACCCGATATCTGGAACGATGCCGCGAACGCTCAGGCCCTGGGGCGAGAGCAACGCTCGCTGGCCAATGTCGTCGATGCCATCGACAAGGCTCAGCACGGCCTGAACGACGCCGGCGACCTGTTCGAGATGGCGCGCGAGGAATCCGACGACGACACCTTGATCGCGGTCGAGACCGATGTCGCCAAGATCACCGAATCGATCGAAGGTCTCGAATTCCGCCGCATGTTCTCGAACCCGGCCGATTCCAACAGCTGCTTCCTCGAGATCCAGGCCGGCGCCGGCGGAACCGAGGCACAGGACTGGGCGCAGATGCTGCTGCGCCAGTACCTGCGCTACTGCGAGCGCAAGGAGTTCAAGGCCGAGCTGCTCGAAGAGTCGGAGGGTGAGGTTGCCGGCATCAAGAGCGCGACGGTCAAGGTCGAGGGCGACTACGCCTATGGCCATCTGCGTACCGAGACCGGCATCCACCGCTTGGTGCGCAAGTCTCCGTTCGATGCCTCTGGCGGCCGGCACACGTCGTTCGCGAGCGTGTTCGTCTACCCGGAAGTCGATGACTCGATCGAGGTCGAGATCAACCCGGCCGATCTGCGGATCGACGTCTACCGGGCCTCCGGTGCCGGCGGTCAGCACGTCAACCGCACCGAATCCGCCGTGCGAATCACGCACAACCCGACCGGGATCGTCGTCCAGTGCCAGAACGACCGCTCCCAGCATCGCAACAAGGACGAGGCCATGCAGATGCTGCGCGCGCGCTTGTACGAACTCGAAATGCGCAAGCGCCGCGAGCAACAGGATCAGGTCGAGGCCGGCAAGACCGACATCGGCTGGGGCCACCAGATCCGCTCCTATGTGCTCGATCAGTCGCGCATCAAGGATCTGCGCACGAACGTCGAGATCAGCAACACGCAGAAGGTGCTCGACGGCGATCTCGATCCCTTCATTTCGGAAAGCCTCAAGCAGGGAGTCTGATGAACACGCCCGCCCCGCCGGCCGCCGGCGACGAGAACGACCTGATCGCCGAACGGCGCGCGAAGCTCGCGCAACTGCGCGAGACCGGCCAGCCCTACCCCAACGACTTCGTGCCCGAGCACTCGGCTGCTCAGGCCACGACGCTCGCCGAGGGCCTCGATCGCGACGGCCTGGCCGCCACTCCCATCGTCGTCACGCTGGCCGGGCGCATGATGCTCAAGCGGGTCCAGGGCAAGGCAAGCTTCGCCACCATCCAGGACGGCAGCGGACGCATCCAGCTCTACGTCAATGATGCCGGTGTCGGCGAGCAGGTCCACGAGGCCTTCAAGCACTGGGATCTCGGCGATATCGTCGGCGTGCGCGGCGAGTTGTTCCGCACGATGAAGGGCGAGCTCTCGGTGCGCGCTGCCGAGATCCGACTGCTCACCAAGAGCCTGCGCCCGCTACCGGACAAGTTCCACGGGCTGACCGACCTCGAACAGCGCTACCGCCAGCGATACGTCGACCTGGTCGTCAACGAGGAGACCAAGAAAACCTTCCGGCTGCGCAGCGAAGCGATTCGGGCCATGCGCGAATTCATGGTCGGCCACGGCTTTCTCGAGGTCGAGACGCCGATGCTGCACCCGATCCCAGGCGGTGCCACCGCCAAGCCGTTCGTGACGCGCCACAATGCGCTCGATCAGGAGATGTTCCTGCGCGTGGCGCCGGAGCTCTATCTCAAGCGGCTACTGGTCGGCGGCTTCGAGCGCGTGTTCGAGATCAACCGCAGCTTCCGCAACGAGGGAATCAGCCCGCGTCACAACCCCGAATTCACGATGATGGAGTTCTACGCGGCCTTCACCGACTACCGCTGGAACATGGATCTCACCGAGAACATCCTGCGGACGGTGGCCGTGGCCGCGACGGGCTCGACCCGGCTCGGCTATCAGGGCCACGAGATCGACCTCGGTGCGCCCTTCGCCCGGCTCACCATCGTCGAGGCCATGCGCGACCATGCCCCCGAACTCGACGCCGGCCGCCTGAATGACGAAGACTACCTGCGCGAGCAACTGCGCAAGCGCCATGTCGATCTCGACGCACCGCCGCTGCGTCGTGCCGGCCTGGGTGCCCTGCAGTTGGCCTTGTTCGAGGAAACCGCCGAGGCCCGGCTGATCCAACCCACCTTCGTCATCGATTATCCGGTCGAGGTTTCACCACTGGCCCGCGCCAGCGACAGCCGCCCGGACATCACCGAGCGCTTCGAGCTGTTCATCGCGGGGCGCGAGACGGCCAATGGTTTCTCCGAACTGAACGACCCCGACGATCAGGCCGAACGCTTCCGGCGGCAGGTTGCGGCCAAGGATGCCGGCGACGAGGAAGCCATGTACTTCGACGCCGACTACATCCGCGCGCTCGAAGTCGGCATGCCGCCGGCGAGCGGTTGCGGCATCGGTATCGACCGCCTCGTCATGCTGCTGACCGACAGCCCGAGCATCCGCGATGTGATTCTGTTCCCTGCCCTCAAGCGCGAATCCTGAGACATGTGTCGACACCCGCCGGATCGTCGTCGGACGCCATGCATCTGCTGATCCGAAGCTATGATCCGCTCGAGTTGCAGCGCCTGCGCGGCGAACTGGAGGCGCGCAAAATCCGGGTGTTCATGAGCGACGAGTTCACTTACGCGGTGCCGGGCCTGCCAGGTGCCGAGCAGCCGCGCGCGCTCTGGGTTGCCGACGCAACCGATCTGGCTCCGGCAAGGCGTGTGGTGGCCGACCTGCTCGGCGAACGACGCCTTGAAGAGACCGAGCACGCCGACCGGCCGGTGCACGTCGCGCACGAGGAGCTCAGCGCCCCGCGTTGGATTACCGTATCGATTGCGGGGGCGGCTGGCATCATCGTGCTGCTTGCCTTGGCAATCCTTTGGACCGCATGACCCGCATGACCGGGCGTGGCCCCCGCCAGGAGAACACGATATGAACGCGATCGCGCACCTGAAGGCCTTGGCCGACTACAACCTCTGGATCAATGCGCGCCTGCTCGACGCGGCCGAGCGCCTGAGCACCGACGAGCGCAATCGCGATCTCGGCGCTTTTTTCGGCTCCATCAACGGCACGTTCAATCACCTGATGATCGGCGACAGCATATGGCTGCGACGATTCGCCACCGCCGAGGGCCGGGCCGCCGCTTTTCTGGCCGAGCACGAGAGCACTCTGGCGCCCCTCGCCCCGTTGGACGGCATCGTCGAGACCGACGCCGCCGCATTGCGCCGGCGGCGCCAGGACATCGACGCATTGATCTCCGATTGGGTCGGGCGCCTCGACACCGATCAGCTCGACCGGGCATTGGCCTACCGAAACACCCAGGGTCGACCTTTCAGTCGTCAGCTCGGCCTGCTGGCGCTGCACTTCTTCAATCACCAGACGCACCACCGCGGGCAGATCAGCACCTTGCTGTTCCAGAGCGGCATCGATCCCGGCGTCACCGATTTGCTCGCGCGAATTCCCGAAATCGTCTGAGCCGGTGCGGACAGCGGCTGCGCCCGATCGGAGCAGCCGGCCCGCAGCCGTCGGAGCAGCCGGCCCGCAGCCGCCGGAGCAGCCGGCCCGCAGCCGCCGGAGCAGCCGGCCCGCAGCCGCCGGAGCAGCCGGCCCGCAGCCGTCGATTCAGTCGGTCTCGTCGATCCAGGCCTGTTGGATCGCCTCGAGCACGCGCTCGCCGCTGCGCGCCGGATCATCGTCGAAGCCGTCGAGCGCCAGCACCTTGGCACGCAGATCGGTGAAGCGGATTACCTGCGGATCGGCGTCGGGGTGTTCGTCGGCCAGCGCAATGGCGATTTCCTGAACATCGGTCCATTTCATTCGTGATCCTCGCGGGCGTGATTGATCGTGTAGCGCGGGATCTCGACGGTCATGTCTTCGTCGGTGATCCGCACCTGACACGACAGGCGCGAGTTCGCGCTCAAACCCCAGGCCTTGTCCAGCATGTCGTCTTCGTCGTCCTCGGATGGCTCGAGTGCATCGAAGCCCTCGCGAACGATCACGTGGCAGGTGGTGCAGGCGCAGGACATTTCGCAGGCGTGCTCGATGGCGATGCCGTTGCGCAGCAGACCCTCACACAGCGAATCGCCCACGGCCAGTTCGATGCTGGCACCTTGCGGACAGAGTTTGTCGTGCGGCAATACGGTGACGGTTGGCATGGCGACTCAAAGCTCATCGACCGAACGGCCGGCGAGCGCTCTGGCCACCGCGCGGTCCATTCGGCGCGCAGCCAGGGGCTCGGAGAGATGCGACAGATCTTCGACCGCGGTGCGCAGCGTGTCGGCGTCCGTCTGGTTACGCAAGTCGCGCAGTGCCACGCAGGCCCCGTTCAAGTCGCGACGCTCGGCGTCATCGAGCAGGTCACCGTCCTCGGCCAGCGCGGCTTCGATCGCCTCGAGCAGCCTGTCGGCCTCCACCTGCTGCTCACGCAAGGCACGCGCATGCATGTCCTGCTCGGCACTGCTGAAGCCCGAATGCAGCATCTGCGCGATCTCGTCGTCGGTCAGGCCATAGGACGGCTTGACGGCGATCGAGGCGCGTACGCCGCTGGTGGTCTCACAGGCGCTCACCGACAGCAGGCCGTCGGCATCCACCTCGAAAGTGACACGGATACGCGCCGCACCGGCGGCCATCGGCGGAATCCCGCGCAACTCGAAACGCGCCAGTGATCGGCAGTCGTCGACCAACTCGCGCTCGCCCTGGAGCACATGCACGGCCATGGCGGTCTGACCGTCCTTATAGGTCGTGAACTCCTGGGCGCGAGCAATCGGAATCGTCGCATTGCGCGGAATCAGTTTCTCCACCAAGCCGCCCATGGTCTCGAGGCCTAGGGATAGCGGAATCACGTCCAGCAACAACCAGTCGTCCTCGCCAACGCTGTTGCCCACGAGCAGATTGGCCTGCAGAGCAGCGCCCAGCGCCACCACACGGTCGGGGTCGATGTCGCGTAACGGCGGCGCTCCGAACAGTTCCCCGACCGCCTGCACCACCTGCGGCATCCGCGTGGCGCCGCCGACCAAGACCACCCCCTGCACCTCGGCCGGGCGCAGACGTGCGTCCTCGAGCGCCTGCCGGCAACTGGCCAGCGTGCGCTCGAGCAACGGACGACTGATGCGCTCGAATTCGTCGCGCGCCAGTCGGGCACGGATGGACAGGTCTTCGTCGAGCGTCACGTCGAAGAGCGCGTTCTCGTGCTCCGACAAGGACTCCTTGCAGGCTCGCGCCCGTTGCAGCAGCGCGCGCCAGTGCACCGATTCGATCCGGGCGACGTCGATGCCGGCCTGCGCGAGCGCCCAGTCGACGATGGCACGATCGAAATCGTCACCACCCAGTGCGCTGTCACCACCGGTCGCGATGACCTCGAACACCCCCTGCGTCAGTCGCAGGATGGAAATGTCGAAGGTGCCGCCACCGAGATCGTAGACCGCATACAGTCCTTCGCTGCCGTTATCCAGGCCATAGGCCAACGCCGCTGCGGTGGGTTCATTGATCAGACGCAGAACCTCGAGACCGGCCAGTCGGGCCGCATCCTTGGTCGCCTGGCGCTGTCCGTCGTCGAAGTACGCGGGAACCGTGACCACCGCGCCTTCGATGTCACCACCGAGCGATTCCCGTGCGCGCACATGCAGGCAGCGCAGAATCTCGGCGGAAACCTCCACCGGTGACATCGGGCCGGCGGCCGTCTCCAGCCTGACCATACCCTCGCCGGCGCGATAGTGGTAGGCCGCACTGATGCGTGCGGCGTCCGTAGCCGAGCGCCCCATGAATCGTTTGACCGACACGATCGTGTTCAATGGGTCGTCTACCGCGTGCGCGAGTGCCGGCGCACCGACCTGAGCGGGACCATCGGCGCGATAGTGCACGACCGACGGTACCAGCACCTCGCCGCTCTCATCGGGCAAAGCCGTGGGCACGCCGGAGCGCACCGTGGCGACCAGCGAATGCGTAGTGCCAAGATCGATACCGATTGCCAGGCGGCGACCGTGGGGATCGGGCGACTGACCCGGTTCGGAAATCTGCAATAGCGCCACTGTCAGGCGTTCCTCTCGATTTGCTTGCGCACCCGCCGCAATTCCTCGTCGAAGCGCTCGACGAACATCCAGCGCCGGACCGCTTCGCCGGCAGCACGGTGATCGGCGCCAGCCAGGCTTTCCGCGACCGATCGTTGCAAGGCGCCGCGCTCGGCCGCGAGATTGCCCTCGAGGCCATCGATCGCGGCAGCATCGCATTGTGTACGAGCGTCCTCGAGCGCCTCACGCCAGGACATCTGCAGCTCGAGAAACTCAGGCGCCATCACCGTATTGCTCTCGGCCCCCACCTCCACCCCGTGCAGCTCGCACAGATAGCGGGCGCGCGACAGTGGCTCACGCAATACGCGAACCGCCTCGTTCGCCCGTGACGCCAACTGCATTGCGTAACGTCGTTGCGCTTGCGGAGCATTCGCGAAACGATCGGGATGAACGCTGGCCTGAACCCGTCGATACGCCGCCTCCAGTGCCTCGAGGTCGAGCTCGAAGGTTTCCGGCAGGGCGAAGAATTCGAAGTGGCTGGCGCTGAGCTTGCCGGTCATACTGCCGACCGCTCAGACATTGAACGATTCGCCGCAGCCGCACTCGCTCTTGACGTTGGGATTGTTGAACTTGAAGCCTTCGTTCAACCCCTCGCGCGCAAAGTCCAGTTCGGTGCCATCGATGTAGGGCAGACTCTTGGGATCCACGAACAAGCGCACGCCGTGGCTTTCGAACTGGGCATCGCCCTCGTGTAGATCGTCGGCGAACTCGAGCTTGTAGGCCAGCCCCGAGCAACCGGTGGTGCGTACGCCCAACCGGATACCCAGCCCCTTGCCACGCTTGCTCAGATAATCACTGACGTGGCTTGCCGCCGCCTGTGTCAGGGTAATCGCCATCTTGATCTCGAACTCCAGCTGAGTGAACCATCGAAGCGCGCCGATCGCGCACCCCGCCCTGCCAGCGTTCAGGCCGCGGCCTTGTCGGCGCCGTCGGACGCTTGCTGGCGCTTGCGAAAATCGTCGATCGCGGCCTTGATCGCGTCCTCGGCCAGGATCGAGCAGTGGATCTTGACCGGCGGCAGAGCAAGCTCTTCGGCAATCGCCGTGTTCTTGATCGACCCCGCTTCGTCAAGCGTCTTACCCTTGACCCATTCCGTGACCAACGACGACGACGCAATTGCCGAACCGCAACCGTAGGTCTTGAAACGGGCATCTTCGATGACACCCGCAGCACTGACCTTGATCTGCAGTTTCATCACGTCGCCACAGGCGGGTGCGCCCACCATACCGGTTCCCACCGAAGGATCCCCTTTCTCGAAAGAGCCGACATTGCGGGGATTTTCGTAGTGATCGATGACCTTTTCGCTATAAGACATGGAGGTCTCCTAAAAGCATATGTCCGAATATTTGCCTGGTCCGGCCTAGCGCGAGCCTCAGTGCGCCGCCCACTGGACCGAATCCAGGTCGATGCCTTCCTGCACCATTTCCCAGAGCGGTGACATCTCACGCAACTTGCCGACCTTGTCCTGCAGCAACCTGACCGCGAACTCGATCTCTTCCTCGGTGGTGAAACGGCCCACGCTGAAACGGATCGAGCTGTGCGCGAGTTCATCGTTACGGCCCAGCGCGCGCAATACGTACGACGGCTCGAGGCTGGCGGAGGTACATGCCGACCCGCTCGACACGGCGACATCCTTGATCGCCATGATCAGCGACTCGCCCTCGACATAGTTGAAACTGACGTTCAGATTGTGCGGCACACGACGTTCGAGATCGCCGTTCAGGTAGACCTCATCCATCTCCGACAGACCGGTCCAGAGCTTGTCGCGCAGCATGCGGATGCGCTCGTTCTCTGTGCCCATCTCGAGGCGGGCGATTTCGAAGGCCGCGCCCATGCCGACGATCTGGTGCGTCGGCAGGGTTCCCGAACGCATGCCACGCTCGTGTCCGCCGCCGTGGATCTGGGCCTCGATGCGTACGCGCGGCTTGCGTCGCACGTACAGCGCGCCCACGCCCTTCGGCCCGTAGGTCTTGTGCGCCGAGAAGGACATCAGATCGATCTTCCAGGCCTGCAGGTCGATCGGCAGCTTGCCGGTCGCCTGCGCGGCGTCGACGTGAAACAGAACCTTGCGCGCGCGCAGCATCTCGCCAAAGGCGGCCACGTCCTGAATGACACCGATCTCATTGTTGACCAGCAGCACCGAAACCAGGATCGTGTCGTCGCGCAAGGCTCCCTCGAGGGCCTCGACCGACAGCAGGCCGTTTTCGTCGACATCGAGATACGTGACCTCGAAGCCCTGACGCTCGAGCTCGCGCATCGTATCGAGCGTGGCCTTGTGCTCGGTGCGCAGAGTGATCAGGTGCCGGCCGCGTTCCTTGTAGAAGTGGGCGGCACCCTTTAGGGCCAGATTGGTGGACTCGGTGGCACCCGAGGTCCAGACCAATTCGCGCGGATTGCAATTCACCAGCTCGGCGACCTGCGAACGTGCATGCT
>JAWKYD010000026.1:0-60749 GCA_041396685.1 Burkholderiaceae bacterium | reverse complement strand
CGCCCAAGCGCTGCGGCCACATGCCGGGCAAGGAGGTGGTGCCGCTGGCCGAGATGGTCAAGAAGATCGAGGCCGCCTGCCTGGCCCGTCGCGATGACGACTTTGTGATCATCGCGCGCACCGATGCGCTCGCCACCGAGGGGCTCGAGGGCACGCTCGAGCGGGTGCGCGCGTATGTGCAGGCGGGCGCCGACATGATCTTCCCCGACGCCGTGCGCAGCGAAGACCAGATCGCGCGCATCGTCGAGGCCGCCGGTGTGCCGGTCACGATCAACATGGGCTTCGGCATCCGCGAGCGGCCCACCACGCCGCTGGTGCCGCTGCCACGCCTGGCCGCGCTCGGCGTGCGCCGCGTGAGCCTGCCGCGCATGCTGCCCGCGGCCGCGATCCACGGCATGCGCTCGGCGCTCACGGCGATGCGCGAGGTGATCGATTCGGGGGTCGGCCAACACCGGCCCGACCTGCTCGTGGGCATCGACGAGATCTGGGCGCTGATGGGCCTGCCGGCGGCGCGCGAGCTCGAGCAACGGCTGCTCACCACCGAGCAGCTCGAGCGTCGTTACGGCACCGGGTCGCACGAGTGAACACCCGGCGCGACGCGGCCCCCGATGACGACACGGTCATCGCCGTGGACGTGCTCGTGGCCGGTGCCGGCGCCGCCGGTCTGGCCGCCGCCATCGCCGCGCACGACGCCGGCGCCGAGGTGGTCATCGCCGAGAAGTTCGCCACGCTGCAGGGCAACAGCATGCTCTCGTCGGGCTCCGTGCCCGGCGCGGGCACACGCTTCCAGCGCGCGGCCGGCATCGATGACGATGCCCGGCGCTTCAGCGACGATCTGCGTCGCCAGTCGGGCCCGCACGAGGCCGATGCCTTGGTCGACACGCTGGCCCGCGCCTCGGGGCCGTTGGTCGAGTGGCTGGCCGACCAGTGCGGCGTGCCCATCGTGCTCACCACCCACTACCGCCATGTCGGCCACAGCGTCGCGCGCCTGCACGCGCCACCGTCGCGGCGTGGCGCCGAGCTAATGGCGGCACTGCACGCGGCGGTGCAGGCGCGCGCGATTCCGCTCGCGTTCGGCAACCGGGTCGAGGCGCTGCGTGCCGACGCCGGCGGCGTTCATGGCGCCGGTCTGTGCACACGCGATGGCCGTTGCAGCCGGGTCGATGCCGGCGCGGTGGTGCTGGCCACCAATGGCTTCGCCGCCAATCGCGCGCTGCGCGAGCGCTTCTGCCCCGAGACCACCGACCTCGACTACGCGGGCGCCCCCGGCAGCGAGGGCGAAGCAGTCCTGTGGGGCGAGGCACTCGGCGCCACCCTGGCCAACATGGGCGCCTACCAGGGGCACGGATCCTACGCCAGCGGCCACGGCCTGCTGGCCACCTGGACGCTGGTGGAGTTCGGCGGCTTCATCGTCGATGCCGACGGCCGCCGCTTTGGCGACGAGAGCGTGGGTTATTCCGATTTCGCGATCACGGCGGCCCGGGCCCGCGCGCCGCTGCACGTGATCTACGACGCCGACATCCGCGAGCGCACCTCGGCCGGCCAGCAGGAGTTCGCCGAGCTCGTGGCCCTGGGTGGCGCACGCGAGGCCGATGGGCCCGAGGCGCTCGCAAGCCGCATCGGCGTGCCGGCCGCGGCCCTGGCCGACACCCTCGCCAGCACGCGCCGTTGCGCGCAGGGCGAGGCGGCCGACGCATTCGGACGACGCGCCTGGGCGCGGCCGCTCGCGGCGCCCCTGGTGGCCACACGCATCGCGCCCGCGCTGCTGCACACCCAGGGCGGCCTGGCCGTCGACGAGCACGCGCGCGTGCTGCATCGGGCCGGCGGTGCGATCGCGGGCCTGTATGCGGCGGGCGGTGCCGCCGCCGGCATCAGCGGCCTGCGCGGTGCGCATGGATATGTGTCGGGCAACGGCCTGCTGGCCGCGCTCGCGCTCGGGCGCATCGCCGGCGCCCATGCGGCCGAACATGCTCGCACCCGTGGCGGCAAGGCCACCGGAAACTCCAGCGCCGATCTCAACGGCGCCACACCCATCGGCCCGCCCACGGCGGCCCGCTTACTTCCCTCAGAGAGGCCCTCATGAAGCAACTCAAACGTTTCGCGTTACTCGCCGCGGCCACCGCCGCGCTCGCCCTCGGCACGAGCGCGCACGCATTCCCGACCGGCAAGGTGACCATCATCGTGCCCTATTCGCCCGGCGCCACAGACCAGCTCGCACGCACGCTCGCGGCCGAGGTCGAGAAGACCCTCGGCCAGCCGGTGGTGGTCGAGACCAAGCCCGGCGCCGGCGGCACGATCGGCGCGAACTTCGTGGCCAAGTCGTCCAAGCCCGACGGCCACACGATGCTGATCGCGGTCAGCTCGGTGCAGACGGTTGCGCCGCATCAGCGCAAGCTGCCCTATGGTTTCGCCGACCTGAAGCCGGTCGCGCGCGTCACCGTGGGCCCGAACATCATGGGCGCGCGCGTCGGTGCGCCGTTCAAGGACCTCGCCGGTCTGGTGGCCTACGCGAAGGCCAACCCCGGCAAGGTCTCCTATGGCAGCGCCGGCACGGGCGGCGCCACCCACCTGGCCGGCGAGGCGATCGCCCAGGCGGCCGGTGTGCAGTTCAATCACATTCCGTTCAAGGGCGTGACGCCGGCGGTGGCAGCCGCGGTCGGCGGCAACGTCGACCTGGTGTTCGGCTTCGCGTCGGCGATCATGCCGCAGGTGGCCGGCAACAAACTGGTGGCCATCGCCCAGCTCGGCGACAAGCGCGTTTCCGGCCTGCCGGATCTGACCACACTGCGCGAGGGCAAGATCGATCTGGCGCTGGTGCCCAATATCGGCGTCTGGGTGCCGGCCGGCACCCCCGATGATGTCGTGGCCAAGCTCGAAGACGCATTTCGCAAGGCGGCTGCTTCCGAGTCGTTCAAGGCATTCGCGGCCAAGGGCATGACCGAGATCGATTTCGCCGGCTCGGCCGACTTCGCCAAGGTGCTCGCGACCGAGGACAAGTTCTACGCCAAGCTGCTCGATTCTTTGGGTATGTCCGAGAAGTGAGCCACACCACCCGCGACCTGATCGGCGGCGCCGCGTTCATCGCGCTGGGCGTCGCCGGTCTGCTCGGCCTGGGCGATCTGCCCTTCGGCAGCTCGCACCTGCCGGGCCCGGCGATGCTGCCCTCGGTGCTCTCGACGCTGATCATCGTGCTCGCCGCCGCGCACATGGTGCGGGCCGTGCGCACCGGCACCCGTCGATCGTCTGGCGACGCAGTGACGGGCGCGATGCCCGCACTCACGGCAACTGCACCCACTGCGCCCGCGCCCACGGTGGCCGAGCTGACGGCGCCCGCGCCCACGGCGGCCGAGCCGACGGTGGCCGAGCTGACGGCGGCCGAGCCGACGGCGGCCGGGGCCGCGCCCCATGCGGCGCTGCTGCGCGTGGCGGGTGCCGTCGCCATCATCGCCGCGTGGGTGCCGGCCGCCCGGGCGCTGGGATATCTCGGCGCAACCGCGCTCGCGATGTCGGCGCTCTATGCGCTGGGTGGCGGTCGGCCCGCGCATGCCCTGCTCGCCGGCGTGGCGCTGACGCTCATCACCTGGCTGCTGTTCGGTGTGCTGCTGGGCGTGCCCCTGCCCAGCGCGTCGCTATTCGACTGAGGGATGAACTGAGGCGCCATGGAAGGCCTGCTGCACGGCTTCGCGACGATCGTCGCACCGGTCAATCTGCTGTTCTGCTTCATCGGCGCGCTGGTCGGCACGCTGGTCGGCGTGCTGCCCGGTCTGGGCCCGACGGCCTCGATCGCGATTCTCCTGCCGCTGACCATCGGCCTCGATCCGGTCACGGCGATCATCATGATCGCCGGCATCTACTACGGCGCCAGCTACGGCGGCTCGACCACCGCGATCCTGGTCAACATCCCCGGTGAGGCGCAGAGCGTGGTCACCTGTATCGACGGCTACAAGATGGCGCAGAACGGGCGCGCCGGTGCGGCCATCGGCATCTCGGCGATCGGGTCGTTCATTGCCGGCACGCTGGGCGCGGTCGCGATCGGGCTGGTCAGCATGCCGCTGATCGATTTCGCGATCCGCTTCGGTCCGCCCGAATACTTCGCGCTGATGCTGCTCGGCTTCGTCGTGCTGCTGGTGCTCGCGCGCGGCTCGGTGGTCAAGTCGATGATCATGATCCTCACCGGCCTGATGCTCAGCACGGTCGGCCAGGATGTGATCACCGGTGAGACCCGTTACGCCTTCGATGTGCCCGAGCTGGTCGACGGCATCTCCATCGTCACCATCGCGATGGGCATCTTCGGCATGGGCGAAGTGCTCTACAACCTCGAGGATCTCTCGCGCCGGCCGGTGCAGCAGGTGCCGCTGCGCGATCTGCTGCCCAGCCGCGAGGAATGGCGTCGTTCGACGATGCCGGTCGCGCGCGGCTCGGTGCTCGGCTTCCTGGTCGGCCTGCTGCCGGGCGGCGGCGCCACGCTGGCGTCGTTCGTGTCCTATGCGCTCGAGAAGAAACTCGCACGCGATCCTTCCCAGTTCGGCCAGGGTGCGATCGAGGGTGTCGCGGGGCCCGAGGCCGCGAACAATGCCGGCGCCACCGGCTCGTTCATTCCGCTGCTCACGCTGGGCCTGCCCGGCAACCCGGTCACCGCGATCCTGCTCGGCGCGCTGGTGCTCTACGGCGTCACCCCCGGGCCGCTGATGATCCAGACCAACCCGGAGATCTTCTGGGGCGTGATCGCCTCGATGTACGTGGGCAACGTGATGCTGCTGTTGCTGAACCTGCCGCTGGTCGGGCTGTGGGTGCAACTGCTGCGCGTGCCCTACCGGCTGCTGTTTCCGCCGCTGGTGCTGTTCATGCTGATCGGTTCCTACTCGATCAATAACAACCTGTTCGACGTCGGCGCGCTGCTGGTGTTCGGCCTGGTCGGCTACCTGCTGCGCAAGCTCGACTTCGAACCGGCGCCGCTGATCCTGGCCTTCGTGCTCGGCGGCCCGATCGAGACCAACCTGCGTCAGTCGCTGATGATGGGTCACGGCGAGTGGGGCTACATCGCCACGCGGCCGATCGCCTCGACGATCCTGCTGGTGGCGCTCGCGATCGCGGTACTGCCGCTGTTCGGCGCGGTGCGCGAGCGGCTTTCGCTGGCGCGCGCGGTCAACGAGCTGTGAGTCGCTGCCGACGGGCCACTGGGAAGGGTTCGAGCCCCGCGATTCGATGAGCCATGGCGCATGCGCGAGTTCGCGCTGCGCACGGCCGATGGCCACCGGATCATGGCGGGGGTAACCTCTCGCCTGATCCGCCTGCGTGCGGCTGGTTCAGAACCTCAGCCGCCCGGGCCATAGGGCTTGGTCCACGCCAGTGCTTTCGGGCCGAGCTTTTGCGCGATGCATTGCGCGGCCGCATAGCCGGCGATTTCTCCGGTGAGTGTGGTCCACGGGAAATTGCGCATCACCATGAAAATGGTTTCGTAGGTGAATGACAGCGATGCGCCGCTCAGCAGCAGGTTGTCGACCTTCTTGGGCAGGAAGCAGCGAAACGGCACTTCGAATTCATAGCTCGCGTAGGCATCCCAGAAGAACGACTTGGTCATGGGCAGGGTGACAGCGTCGCTGAACCGGCGCGCGCTTCGGGCGTCTTCGATGCTGAACACATATTCGCCCACGGGGTGGCGCCCGTCGCGCACGCCGACGTAGCGCCCCACGCCGCCGATGGTGGTCGCACCAAAGCCGGGAACATACTTCTTCAGGAACTGATATTCGGCGTCGATGAAGCCGCGCAGAAGCCGCATCGCGGTGGCGTTGTCGTCTCCGCTTTCATCCATGTGCAGGCCCAGTTCGTAGGGCACGTTCTGCCAGAGGCAGTAGCTGCCCAGCGGCGCGATCGGGCTCATGTCCAGCGTGGGATGGCCGATGTACATGCTCGCGTACACATGGCGGCCTTGCATTTCCGGGCGGTAAAGGTTCTCGGGGATGTCGCCGGCGGCGCGCGCCTCGGCGATCACCTTTTGCAGCATGGGATCTTTTGCATGCTCCTGGTGGCGAACCAGTGCGGGCAGATCGACGCCGTGCAGCGTCCACAGCAGCCCGCCGGGCACAGGGCGGTTCACGCCGTCCCAGTCGGCGCCATCGGGCTGCGGGCCGCCGCCCGAGACATAGGGCACGCCGGCGCGCGCGGCGAGCAGGCCGGTGCCGGATCCGTCGATGAACAGCCGGCCCGAGATGGCGAACCTGCCGCTGTTGTTCTCGACGACGATCGCGCGGATGGTGTTGTCCGCCGTGCCGCGCTCCATGACGCAATCCACGAAGCGGGTGTCGTAGAGCGCGCGCACGCCGGCTTCGTGCAGCATCTGCGACATGATGCTGCCGGCGCCTTCGGCGTTGAATGACAGCCGCGTGAAGGCATCGCCGGGCTTTTTCTTGCGCTCGTAGTGCGAGAGCGGATTGCCGGCCCAGCCGTCGTGGGTTTGCGCGGTGGCCTCGTAGAGGTAGCCGTGTGCGGCGAAGCGTTCCATCAACTCGGTATGGATGCCGCCGATGCCCGGCCCCGCATGCCCTTGCAGGCCCGAGGTGTGCACGCCGCCGGGCATGTCGAGTTTATCGACCACGATCACGCGTGCGCCCATGCGCCCGGCCTTGAGCGCGGCGGCGAAGCCGGCCGGGCCGGCGCCCACGACGACGATGTCGGCGTCGTAGGCAAGCGGCACCCGGGCAGGGGCGAGTTCCAGGGTGTGGAGCGGGTCGCTGCCTTGAACGCCTTGGGTCATGGTGTCGTCTCCAGCTTTGTTGACCGGCAAGCGCCGGGTGGGGGGATCGATCATGGCATGCTTCAAATGCCTGGAGCGCAGCCGTGATTGTCGGTCTCTGGAGCGACACCCAGGCCGATCCGGCCTCGTCGGTGCACGGTGCCATCCGCCGGGCGCTGCGCAGGGCACCACGCAGGGCACCACGCTGGCCGAGGCGCTCACGCGGGTGGTCGATGAAACCCGCACATGTGCCCGCACCCGCATGGGCTCGCTCGCCCGATGCGCCGCCAGCCTCTTGGCGCCGGAAGTCCGCCGCCCGGGGCTCGCGCGCTGGCCAAGGTGGCCGGCTTGGGCTGCAATCTCGCCATGAACCGATCGATACCCATCCTGTTCTGCGCGCTCGTCGTCGCGGCCTGCGGTGGGGGCGGGAGCTCCGCCGATTCCGTGCCCGCTCCCGAAGTCAAGCGACTGGCCGAGCCCGAACTGGGGGAGGCAGGCTCGTATCTGGCCTGGCTGGCCGGCGCGCCGGCCCACTATACCGATCCGAATCGTCCCGATGGGATCATCGTCACCGCCGACAACACGCCCGCCGACAATCCGCTGACCGACGCTGGCGCGCGCCTGGGGCGGGTACTGTTCTATGACGTCGCATTGTCCGCCGGTGCAGACAAACATTGCGGCAGTTGCCACCAGGCGGATGCCGCGTTCGGCGATACCGGCGCGCGCAGCACGCGCGCCGACGGCACGACGACGCTGCGAAACACGCCTGCCCTGGTCAACGTGCGCTTCTTCGCGAGCGGCCGGATGGGTTGGACCGAGAGCCAGCCCAGTCTCGAGCTCCAGGCGCTCGACGCCATGACCGTCGAACTGTCGTCTGCGCTCGATGAACTGCCGGCCAGACTGTCCGCCCTCGCCTACTACCCGCCGCTGTTCACGGCCGCGTTCGGCGACCCGGCGATCACGACCGAGCGCATCGGCAAGGCGCTCGCCCAGTTTCAGCGGGCGATCGTTTCGTATGGGTCGCGTCATGATCAGGCGCTCGCCGGGGGCGGCCCGCCGAACTGGGCCGGCGTTTTCACGCCAGCCGAATTGCGCGGCATGGCCTTGTTCCGACCCGTGCCGCTGGCCGAGCAGATCGCGTTGGGCATCGCCGGCTCGGCGGCCGACGAGGTCCGCAGCCTGCAGTGCCATCTCTGCCACCAGACGGCGGCCCAGATCCTGACCGTGGCTGGCGGCGCCACGGCCATCACCAGCAACCCCGACGTCGAGGGCGTCGGGCCGCAGAACATCGGTCTCGCACTGACGGCCGATGACCCGGGCATCGCCGGCGAGGGGCGGTTCAAGGTGCCTTCGCTGCGCAATGTCGCGCTCAGCGCACCCTACATGCACGATGGTCGCTTCGCGACGCTCGACGAGGTGATCCAGCACTATTCAAGCCAGGTCATCGACACCCCTAACACCAGCCACCTGTTGCGCGTGGGACTGGTGGCAAATGCGCCGGTGCGCCGTACGCCGCTCACGTCCGGCGATATCGAAGCGCTCAAGGCTTTCTTGGGCACACTGACCGACCCATCGCTCGCCACCGAGCCGCTGTTCGCCGATCCGTTCCTGCCGCCGGCAGGAGGCTGATCGTTGCTACTCGTCGGCGGCGGGCGAGATCGCCAGCCCGTGCTTTCAGCGGCGATGTTCGCCAGCCCGTGTCGTAATGCCCGCAACGTGCCGATCCATCCGGCTTGCGTGCTGCGCTCCCGTTTCGGTCGGCTTGGGCACATAAGAACTTCAAACGCATCCCGAAGGCCCGTCGACCCCGCCGAGACCGGCCAGGGCCGGATGTCTTGTGCAGTGGGATCGTGGCAGCGGTGCTCATTCGAAGCGCATCGCCACGCCCCCCGGGGCTCGTCTGTTCTGGATCCGCGGCCGCGATCTCGGGGTTGACCCTCGTCTGGCAACGCCGCAGCCGCGCGGCGGAATCACCGCTCGAGCGGTCCTGTTCGTCGATTTCTACCGCCCCGCCGGCAGGCGGCTGTGCGGTCCTTCACTGGGGATTCCGTCGCTTGTCCTTACGCTGGCTTCTGCGTTGACAAACCGTAGTTTCCGGTCCCGTCGCCTCCCCGACGACGCCGATCAGGAGCCTACCGCCAAGCCGATGCCAAGCCGGCGTTGACGTCGTCCACGGATGGTTTGGCGGATCTTGCAAGGACTGCAAATGCGAACCGGATCCCGACTGCTCGTTCCAACCATGCTGGCGTTGATGCTGGCTGCGTGCGGTGGCAGCTCACCCGGCCCGGTGGCCAAGGCGCCCGACCTGGGCGGAATCGACGGCGGTCAGGATGACGGCGGTTCGCCTGGCGGAGGCGCCGGAAATGGCACCGGCACTGGCGCCGGCAATGGCACAGGCAATGGCACCGGCAATGGCAACGACACCGGTGGAACCAATCCGGGCACGCCGCCGGCCAACAACAAATCGTTGGCGATCGCCGTCGACCAACAGGATGATCCCTTGCTGGCGAGTCTCGTTCCCAGCGCGGACGCGGACACGAAAGGCATGTGGAGGGCACCCGCCGATTGGCCGCTCGTGGCCATCCACGCGGCCCTGCTGCCCAACGGCAAGCTTGCCACCTTCGGCACGCCGCTGGCGAGCACCA
Source organism: Burkholderiaceae bacterium (assembly GCA_041396685.1). GTDB lineage: Bacteria > Pseudomonadota > Gammaproteobacteria > Burkholderiales > Burkholderiaceae_E > JAUIAI01. The sequence goes on along the minus strand of JAWKYD010000026.1, from coordinate 51,371 downwards.
CGCTGCAGGCCGCGCGGCTGTTCGACATCTGGGATCCGATGGGCGGGAAGGGCCCGGCCGATCACACCACCCTCCTCAATGCGGCCAACATCGACAGTTTCTGCTCGTCGGGCACCTGGCTGTCGTCGGGCAAGCTGCTGGTCTCAGGGGGCAACTCCACCTTCGACAGCGTCGTGCTCGATGTCGAAGCGCAGTCCACGAGCACGACCCCCAAGTTCTCGTCCGAACGCTGGTACAGCACCGTGCTGACCCTGGCGGACGGTCGGCCGATCGTGCTGGGCGGGGGCGACTTCTATGTCGGCAATGCCTTCGAGAACCCCGACTGGTACGACGACGGCAGTCCCACCGACGTCAACGACGGCGTGGCGATGACGCCCGAGATCTACAACGAGGGAAGTGGCTGGAGCCTGCTCGGCGGCGCGACCAGCCGCGAGGCCTTCGGGCCGGATCACAACCGGTATTTCTATCCCCGCGCCTGGGTCGCACGCGACGGCAAGGTGTTCGGCCTGAGCAGCGACAAGTACTGGCGCCTCGATCCGACGGCCAACGGGGGTCAGGGCTCCATCGAGATTCTCGGCACCTTCCATGGCGGCATCAGCGAGACCACGCTGCCCAACATCGGCCCGGTGAGCAGTGCGGTGATGTTCGCCGAGGGCAAGATCCTGCAGACGGGGGGCAATGGTTACACCAACGGCGCCAACAGCGCCGAGGACGTCGCCTACATCCATCGGACAACCTCGAGCCGGCGGGCGACGGTGTTCGATCTGGGCAATGGCTCGGTGCCGACCATCACCGAGGTGGCCTCGATGCACCATGCACGCCAGTGGCACAACGTCACGGTGCTGCCGGATGGCCACGTCTTGGCCACCGGCGGCACGCGATACGCCAACTATGCTGGCGCGCAGGCGGTCATGGCAGCCGAGCAGTGGAATCCGCAGCAGAACACCTGGACGGAGCTGGCCTCGGCGAGCCGCGTACGGGTCTATCACTCGAGCGCGGTGCTCCTGCCCAGCGGGATCGTGTTCAGCGGCGGCGGCGGGGTGCCGGGACCGGTGACCAACCTCGATGCGGAATTCTTTCTGCCTCCGTATCTGTTCACGCGCGACAACGGGTCGGTTCGGCTTGCCACGCGCCCGAAGGTGCTGAGCGTCTCTTCGCGCCAGCTCACGCATGGGGCGAAGCTGGAGATGCAGATGGACACCGACGAGCCTGTCGCCGAGGTGGTGCTGCTCGGACTGTCCAATGTCACTCATTCGAACAATGCGAGCCAACGCCGCCTGAACGCCGTGTTCTCGCAAGACGACTTCATGCTGGAGGTGGAGATGCCACAGAGCGGGTCGATGAGTCCGCCAGGCTATTACATGGTGGTCGTACTGGATGCCCGCGGTGTTCCGTCGCGTGGCGTGATCGTCGGGCTCGGTTTCTCCTGATCCCGGCGGTCTGCCGCCCCCGGGCCGTCTGGGGGGCGGTACGAGTGACCTGTCCATGTGGCGCGCCCATTGCGGGCGCGCTTTTTTTTGGCGAAGGCGTGCGTGGTCCTGTGCCAGCAGGGTCCATCGGCACGACGGGAGGGCAGCGGCGTTCGACGGCCGGCTTCGCGCGGACGGGAACCGGCCGTCGGTGACGCTGCCGGCAAGCGGTTCGGCGGCTCCGCCCGGCTACTGCCCGGTGTTCGTCATCGACGATCGCGGCATACCCTCGGTCGGCTTGATCATCGGCCTCGGATTCGGGGCGTGGGCTGATGCCCGGCGGGTGCGCCTGCCCGTCGCCGGGTCCGTTCCCCAACCTGCGGAGCAAGTGATGACCGATCCCGACGCAGCCCTCCGATTCCCGTTCCGCCGTCTGCGGGCGGTGCCGGTGCTGACCGCCATCGTCGCGCTCGCGCTGGCCGGCTGCGAGACCGGCGCCGGCTCGCCGGGTGTGGGTGCCGGCCAGGGGCAGTCCGTCGCCCAGGCCGGGCCGGACACGGAGGCCCCGGAGACCCAGGTGCCGCCGGTCGCCGTGGTCGACGTTGCTGCCAGCGGCCGTCCGCGGATCCCCTTGACCGACACGGACGGACGGGAGCGATCGCTCGATGATTACCGCGGCCGCCTGGTGGCGCTGTTCTTCGGCTATACGCAATGCCCGGACATCTGCGGCAGCACGATGTACCGGCTCCAGCAGGCCGCGCAGGCCCTGGGCGAGCGGCGCGAGCAGACGGTCTTCATCATGGTCTCGGTCGACGGCGGCCACGACAGCCCCGAGGTGATGGCCAGCTATGTGAAGCGCTTCGATCCGGATTTCGTCGGCCTCACCGGGCCGCAATCGCGGGTGCGCCAGCTGGCCGTGAATTTCGGCGGGGTGGCGATGCCGGCCACGCGGGCGCAGGATCGCGAACGTCACGGCGATTGGATCCACACCGCTCCGGTCTATCTGCTCGACCGGGAGGGGACCTGGCGACGCACGCTCGCCCCGACTGCGCGCCCGCACGACATCGTCGCGGCGATCGGCGATCTGCTCGGTCGCTGAGCCTCGGCGGGCCTCGATCGCTTCGAGGAGCTCAGACTCCCTGCGCGTCAATCGCGCCGGAGCTTTCGTGAGGGACCGCGTGTCAGAAGGCAATCCGAATCCGAGTCACTTAAGGATCTCGTCCGGGCTCTTGAGAAAATCAGGCTGGTCGGGAAACAGCTTCGCGACAAATCCGTTGCGGCATCTGCTGCCCGGCGCGTGATGCGGGACACGATGTGCGTCACGCTATTGCACTTCAGGCTCGTTGGCCGAGCGTGCGTCGCGCGATATTGAGCTGATGAATCTGGCTGGTGCCTTCGTAGAGTCTGAACAGGCGTACGTCACGAAACCAGCGCTCGATCGGAGAATAGTCGGCAACATAGCCGGCGCCGCCGAATATCTGCACGCAGCGGTCGGCGACCCGGCCGCACATCTCGGTGGCGAAATACTTGCACATCGAGGCCTCGAGCGTGACGTCTTTGCCGAGATCCCGCTTGCGCGCCGTCTCGAGAATCATTGACCGCGCCGCGAAGATCTCCGTCTGGCAATCTGCGATCAGCGCTTGAACCAGTTGATGCTCGGCAATCGGTGATCCGAACTGGACCCGCCCCTTGGCATGCTCGATCGCCAGTTCCAGCATCCGGATGGCCGGGCCGGTGGATAGCGCCGCCAGATGAATGCGCTGCTTGTTGAGCGCTTTCATGACCGTTCGAAAGCCGCCGCCTGGCTCTCCGCCGAGCAGGTTCTCGGCCGGCACTCGGCAACCATCGAGAAAGATCGATCCGACCGGTGAGCCCGCCTGCCCCATTTTCCGATAGGGTGCACCGAGCGTCATGCCCGCTGCGCCACGCTCGACGATGAATGCGGAGACTCCCTTGGCCCCTTTGGTTCCGGGTTCCGTGCGCGCGGTGATGGTGAATACATCGGCAATTGACGCGTTCGTGATGTAGCGCTTCTCGCCATCCAGCACATACTCATCGCCCTCTCGTCTGGCGGTCGTCTGCACATTGGAAGCCTCCGATCCGGCCTCGGGCTCGGTCACCGCAAGACACGATGTCCACTCGCCGCTCGCCAGTCGCGGCAGGTAGTGCGCCTTCTGGCTGTCCGTGCCATCGACGACGATACCCTCGGCGCCGATGCCGGTGTTGGTTCCAACCCGCGCGCGAAACGCGACCGCGCATTGCGAGAGCTCCAGCGCGGCCAGGACCAGCTCTTCGGTCGTCAATCCGGCGCCACCGAAGGCCTCGGGAATGCTCCAACCAAAGAAGCCGGCGTCTCGCATGGTCTGCACGAGATCGGCAGGCACCTCATCGCGCGCTTCGACCTCGGCTTCACGCGGGATTGCCCTCTCGCGCACGAAGCGCCGCACCCCGTCCAGGAAGCTCTCGAACGCCGCCTCATCTCTGATCATGACTCCATACTCCTGTTCGGCATTCAAAACGCCTGTACTCGATGCGATTCATTCCGGCGGCAACGGCTCGACCAAGCTGAGCCACCAGAGCTGATCGCTCAGGCAGCCTTCTCCGGGCGGGGGTCCTGGCGATCTTCGCGGGCAGAGCCACCCTCGTAGACGAACACCGCATCACTGAAGTCAGTGGAGGGAATCTGGTCTTTTTCAGCCCAGTAGTCCTGGGTGTGCTGCCACTCCGGCTTGTCGAGCCGCCTGGGTAGCAGGTGCATCGAGCGTTCCATGTAGCCGGGGTTGAAGTTCTTTTCGTCGAGCCAGGGCAAACGTGGCAGATCCTGCTCTTCCGGCCGCAGCGCCACGGTCACCTTGGATGCGCCGATCGAATCCATATGATTCAGCAGCCGGCACACGAAGTCACCGACCATGTCGGCGCGCAGCGTCCAGCTGGCCCGGAAGTACCCGAACACCCAGGCCATGTTCGGCACACCCGTGAACATCAGACCGCGATAGGTCACGGTCTCGGCAAAATCGATCGGCTTGCCGTCGACGATGAATTCGATGTCCCCGAGCACGCTCAGATTGAAGCCGGTCGCCGTGACGATGATGTCGGCCTCGAGCTCCTTGCCCGACTTCAGCAGAATACCGTTGCGGGTGAAGCGCTCGATTTCGTCGGTGACCACAGTGGCCTTGCCGGCCGCGATGCCCTTGAACAGATCGCCGTCCGGAATGAACGCGATGCGTTGCTGCCAGGGCCGATATCTCGGCGTGAAATGCTTCTCGATGTCATAGTCAGGCCCGAGAAACGAGCGCACCGAGGCCAGCAACTCTTCCTTCACCTTGTCGGGCTCGTCGGTGCAGCGCCTCACGAATGCCGCCTGGTCGAACAAGAGTTTGCGCCGCACGATTTCGTGAATCCAGACCTCGTCGATCTGCAACTCGCGCAGCGTCTCGGCGATCTCGACCGCATTTCTGCCCGGAATGAAATACGTGGGCGAGCGCTGCAGCAACGTGACGTGCGCGCAGTCGTCGGCAATATTCGGCACGAGCGTTGCGGCGGTTGCACCCGAGCCGATCACAACGACATGCTTTCCTGTCAGGTCCAGATCGGCTGGCCAGGTCTGCGGATGAACGATCCGGCCGGCAAACTGCTCCATGTCCGGCCACTGTGGCGTGTAGCCATCCGAGTGCCGGTAGTAGCCCTGGCACATCCACAGAAAGCATGCCGTGAAGCGCACACGCTCGCCGCTGTCCAGGCGCTCTGCGACGATGGTCCAGAGATTGTCTGTGCTCGACCAGTCGGCGGTCAGGATCCTGTGACCATAGCGAATGTGCGGAGCGATGTCGTTCTCGTCGATCACCTCGCCCATGTAATCGAGGATCTCTTTGGCGGTGGCGATGGGCTTGCCCACCCACGGCTTGAATCGGTAGCCGAATGTGTGCAGGTCGCTGTCCGATCGGATGCCGGGATACTTGTGCGTCAGCCAGGTGCCGCCGTAGCTTTCCAATGTCTCCAGGATGACGTAGCTTCGGCCGGCGCATTGCTGCTGCAAATGGTAGGCGCCACCGATACCGGAAATGCCGGCACCGACGATGAGCACATCGAAGTGTTCGGCGGCGGCGCCTCTGGCGCCGGGCACCCGCGATTCGCGATCTTTGGTCGAGCCCACGTTCGGAGAACCCTTTCTGCGGAGAGATGAACTGATGACCGGCATCGCCGCCGCGAAACTTCAGCGCGCGGCGATGCCAGGGTTAGATGCCACGAGCCGCTGTGTTACATCGACCCCTCGGGGACCTTGACGCCGGCCTCCTTGTAGTACTTCAACGCGCCCGGATGCAGTTGCATGCCGGCCGCCGCGACCGCGTAGTCCTTGGTGATGTCATCGAGCCAGGGTGAGGTCTTGGCCTCGGCATCGACGTTCTCCCAATAGGCCTTCATGATCTTGTAGACGGCGTCTTCCGGAAGGTCGGCGCGCGCAGCAATGCCGATCTTCACGCTGAGGGTGTAGATGTCATTGGCTACCTGTATGTTCTTGTTATCTCCGTAGGCGGTCGATTTGATGATGCCGACGTCACGACCCGGATTGGCATTGATGTAATCGTTCAACATCTGATTGGCCGCAAACTCTTCCTTCGATAGGCCGATCAGGCGGATGCCCCGAGTCAGCGCCAACTGTTCGATCGACGGCGCCGGTGCGAGTGCGCCTGCGATGTAGGCGTCGAACTGGTTGTCCTGAAACCCTTCGATGGCGGACGCCCAGCTGGCCTTCACCGCTTGATAGTCACCCTTGTTGGCGTCGAGCCCGGTCGCGCCCTTGATCCATTCATACGAGGTGGTCCAGGCGCCGCCACCGGGTGGGCCAAGGAAGACCTTCTTGCCCTTCAGATCACCCAGCGTCTTGATGTCGGAATCGGCATGCACGACGATGTGGTTCTGCCCGTAGGGAATCCACATCAGCAGGCGCAAATTCTTGGCCAACTCGGCGGAGTTCTCCACCTTCTTGAACATGCCGTCCTGCGTCTTCATGAAGCCGTACATCACGGGCGAGGTCAGTCCGATGTCGAGCTTGCCCTGGGCCATGTCCATCCTCTGCTTGGGCGCCGTGCCCGAGGCATCGACCGTGACCCGGTAGTCGCTCTGCGACTGGTTCACGATCTTCGAGAACGTGGTGGATGTCCGGTATGTCGTGGTGCCCGGCGCGATCGTGGCCATCTTGATGTCTTCGGCGGCGTGCGCGCCCGCGAACGGCAACAGCATGGCAGCCGTCGCGAGTAACTTGTGAAGCTTCATAGGAGTCTCCTGGTTGAACATAGGAATCAGATCTTGGAGGCGGGCGGTTGCACCGCCTCCGCCATCTTCCGGGGTGCGCGCCAGGCGTGGCGCGCGATGACCGCCGCGGCGATCAGCGTCGCGGGCAGTGCGAATACGAGGTCGGGCGCGAGCGCCACGGCCCCGGCAATCAGGCGCAGCACCCGCTCGGGCAGGGATAGTCGGTCGCGATCATGGCCGGCAATTCCACTGGCGAAGCACCATGTCGCAATTGCGTAGGCGATCAGCGTCCATATCAGCCCGCCCACACTGAAACCCTCGACCACCAGCAGAATGTCGGGGTGGTAGCAGAACACGAACGGAATGATGAAACCCGCCAGCGACAGCCGCACGGCCTCGAAGCCGGTTTCCATCGGCCCGGCGCCGGCGATCGGTGCCGCCGCGAAGGCGGCCAGGGCCACCGGCGGGGTCACCGCCGAAAGCACCGCGAAATACACGATGAAAAAATGCGCGGCCAACATCGGCAGCCCCAGTTTTTGCAGGGCGGGCCCCAGGATGACCGCGATGATCAGATAGGCGGCACCGGTCGGCACGCCCATGCCGAGCACGATGCATGCGCCCATCACCATCAACAGGCTGACGATCAGCGACGAGCCGGAGGCCGCCAGGATGGCCTCGGCGAAGATCAGCCCGGTACCGGTCATGTTGACCACGCCGATCACGAAGCCGATCGCGGCCACCACGACCATGATCATCGCCGAGGTCCGGCCCGCGTCGACCAGCGCTTCCCACAATTTCACCGGTGAGCGGAACGCCGGGAACAGGATCAAGGCGAGGATGGTCGCGATGATCGTGGCGTAGAAGCCGGCATGCTGCGGTGAACGCCCTTGCGCCATCAGCGCGACCAGCACCGCCAGCGGAATCCAGAACACCAGGCTACGCAGCCAGTCCTGGCGCGTGAGCTTCTCGCGCTCGTGAGCCGGGATGGCACCCACGCCCTGACGACGCGCCTCGATCGTCACCACGGCGAAAAGCGAGCCGTAATACAGCAGCGCGGGAATCGTGGCAGCGGCCACGATCGTCAGGTACGGGATGTTGGTCATGTCGGCCATCAGGAACGCGACCACGCCCATCACGGGCGGCATGATCTGCCCGCCGGTGGAGGCCGCGGCCTCCACCGCGCCGGCGAATCGCGGCGTGAAACCCACCCGCTTGATGATCGGGATCGTGACCACGCCAGTCGACACCACGTTGGCCACCGCCGCGCCGTTCAGCATGCCGAACATCGACGAGCCGATAACCGCCGAATGCGCGGGGCCTCCGGGCAATCGACCGGTGGCCGCGAAGGCTATCTTCAGCAGGACGTCGCCGGCACCGCTTACCTGCAACACCGATCCGAACACGATGAAGATCAGCACGGTGCGGCTCACCACCTCGACCGGCCGGCCGAACACGCCGTCGCTGGTGAACCAGAGATTCTCGGCCACGCGGGTCCAGTGTTGGCCGGCACCGCCCAGCCCCTCTGGCGCCAGCACATAGATCGCGCACAACAGGCCGACAATCGCGATCGGTGGGCCGAAGCGGCGCCAGGTCAGCAGGCCAAGCAACACGATGCCCGTCCACGCGGCCGAATGCTGTGCGAACGACATGGTGACCAGGAACTGCTCCTGAGCCAGCATCAGGCTCACCCAGTCCCACATTACCCAGGCGAACGCCAGCGCAAAACCGACTACGACGCCGATCTTCCAGCGCGATGAGAGCACGTCCGCCGGCTTGATGAGCAACGCGGCCATGACGCCGAGCCACACCGCCAGGCCCGACACGATCACATTGTCGAACACGCCGAATCCGGCAACCCGGATCGCCAGCACGGTCAGCGCGACCGCGAACAATTGGGAGAGAAAGTTGACTGCGTTGATCACGGTTGCTGGACTCCTCCCTGGCGCCTCATGCTGATACGTTCCGGATGGCCGGTGTCACGGGCGCGCCGCGAAGCCGGCGGCCAACGCGTCGCGTACCTGACGACGCAGGATCTTGCCGGCCGGGCTCTTGGGCAGCTGTTCGAGAATCGTGATCGAGCACGGACGGCGATAGCCGGCCAGGCGCTCGTGCGCGAATTCAAGCAGCCCGGCCTCGGTGGCCGGCGCCTTGAGCGTGACTGCCGCGCGGACGATGTCGCCCCAGCGATCGTCGGCCGTGCCGAACACCGCGCACTCGGCCACCGCCGGATGGCTCATCAGCACATCTTCGACCTGCCGCGGGTAGACATTGAAGCCGCCCGAGATGATCACGTCGTTCATGCGATCGAGCAGGAACAGGAATCCGTCGTCATCGAAGCGGCCGATGTCACCTGTGTGCAGCCAGCCGCCGCGCAGCGTTTGCCCGGTCTCGTCGGGGCGGTTCAGATAGCCCGGCGTGACGATGTCGCCGCGCCCGACGACCTCGCCCTCGATGCCCGCCGGCACCGGCCGGCCATCGGCATCATGGATCTCGACCTCGGCGAACGTATACGGCCGGCCGGCCGAACCGACCCGGTCGTGCTCGTGCGGCCGCAGCAAGGTGATACACATCGGCGCCTCGGCCTGGCCATAGGTCTGATTCAGCACCGGGCCGAACAACTCGGCAGCTCGCTTCGCCACGCTCGGCGCGATCGGTGAGGCCGCATAGCAGAGGAGGCGCAACGACCGCGCCATGCCAGGCCGTGCCTGCGGATGATCGATCACCATCGAGATCATGGTCGGCACGAGGAAGACGCAGGTCGGGTCGACTTCCGCCAGCTGATGCAGGTACTCACCCGGCTCGAACCGGGCCAGCAGAACATTGCAGGCGCCGCGCACCAGATGCGGCAGGAAGAACGAGCCGCTGGCGTGAGTCAGGGGTGCGGCATGCAGCATCACATCGCCCGGGCCGACTTCCGGAATCAGGTCGACCAGGTAGTTGCGCAGCAGCGCCATCTCGATGCCGTAGGTCAGCCGCACACCCTTCGAGCGGCCGGTGGTGCCGCCGGTGTAGCCGATGCGCAGCAGATCCTCAGGCCGGGTCTGCACCTCGCAACGGGTGGCCGGGCTGCGCGCGATCAGATCGCGCAGCTCGGCGGGCCCGAAGGTCATCGGCACCGAGTGCTCGAAGCGTTCGGTGGTGATCAGCGCGCGCGACCCGGAGTCTTCCAGCTTGTAGCGCTGATCGTCTTCGGTGTCGCGGAAGTTCAGGCCAACCCTGACCAGGCCGGCCTTGGCCAGCGCATAGTAGGAGACCACCAGTTCGATGCCGTTGGGCAGCAGCAGGCTGACCGCATCGCCGGGCCGCAGGCCCGCGGCGAGAAAGCCGTTGGCCAGCCGCTCGGTCTGCTCGTCGAACTCGACAAACGAAAGCGTCTGCTCGCCGCAGCGCACCGCGGGTCGGTCGCCGAATTCACGGGCGGCGCGGCGGATCAGGGTGCCGATGTCCATGGATCAGACTCCCTGCGCCCGGCCGGTTGCAGACGGCGCGGGGCCGGTCATGCGCTTCACGATCGAGGTGTCGTAGTCGCCGGTGCAATAGTCGGCGTCGCGCAGCAGATCGCGCAGGAACGACAGGTTATGGCCAGGCCCGGCAATCTCGAAGTGCTCGAGCGCGCGGCGCATGCGCACCAACGCCTGGGTGCGATCGGCACCGTGCACGATGAGCTTGCCCAGCAGCGAGTCGTAGAACGGCGACACGGTGTTGCCATCGACATAGCCGGCATCGACGCGAACACCGACCCCCTGCGCCTCCTGCCAGCGGGTGATGAGACCGGGCTTCGGGATGAACCGGGGCGGTTCTTCGGCATTGATCCGAAACTCGATCGCGTGGCCGCTGGACACCGGCTCGCCGAGCTCGGGCGGTATGCCGGCGGCGATGCCCAATTGCGCCTCGACCAGATCGAGCCCGAAGACCGCCTCGGTCACCGGATGCTCGACCTGCAGGCGGGTGTTCATCTCCAGAAAGAAGAAGCTGTCGGTGTCGGGGTCGACCAGGCACTCGACCGTACCCGCCGACACATAGCCGATCGCGCTGGCCAGATCGACGGCGGCCTGATGCATGCGCGCCCTCAGCGCCGGCGGCAGACCGGGGGCCGGCGATTCCTCTGCCACCTTCTGATTGCGCCGCTGCACCGAACAGTCGCGCTCGCCCAGCGCGAGCACGCGCCCGTCGCCAAGGCCAAGCACCTGGATCTCGACATGGCGCACGCGACGGTAGTAGCGCTCGATCAGCACATCGGCCGACCCCAAGGCACGCTCCGCGAAACCCTTGACCGCGACGAATGCCCGGCGCAGCCCGGCCGCATCCGACGCCACCTCCATGCCCATGCCGCCACCGCCGGCCGAGGCCTTCACCATCACCGGATAACCGATCTCGGCGGCGATGCGTTCGGCATCGGCGAGTTCGGCCACCGGATCACCGCTGCCGGGCGCGACCGGCACGCCGATCTCGGCGGCGATGTTGCGCGCCCGGATCTTGTCGCCCATCTGCTCGATCACCTGCGGGCCGGGACCGATCCAGGTGAGCCCGGCCGCGACGAACTCGGCGGCAGCGCTGGCGTTCTCAGAGAGGAAGCCGTAGCCCGGATGAATCGCCGTAGCGCCGGCCTCTCGGGCGGCGCGCACGATCGCCGCGACATCGCGATAGGCCTCGTCAGGGCGGCCCGGAATACAGATGGCCTGATCGGCCTCGCGCACGAAGGGCAGCTCCGCGTCGACCGGTGAGTGCACCACCACCGAACGGATCTGCAGACGCCGCAGGGTGCGCAGGATGCGGCGCGCGATCTCGCCGCGGTTCGCCACCAGGACTGCATCGAACATATTCACCGTCTCTTTCGTCGTGGCCATCACCGATTCGACCAGCCGCGCTCAGCGGCTGAGCGACACCGACAATCCGTCGGCGCGGCAGAGCGCCTGATTCAGGCTCGGGTTGGCGACCAGCCGCTGGATGAGACGCGCCGCCGGCACCGGATAATCGCGCACGATCGGGGCACGCAGCATCTCGTCGACCTCGATGCTGGACATCGTGGCGCGCAGGATCAGCTCGTCGTCACTGACATTGCCGTGCACGCGCCGCAACTCGGCCAGCGTCGGCTGCTCGATGGCCGCCCCCTTGCCCGCCTTGGCGAGCGGGTGCGACATGACGCGATCCATCACATTGGGATCGACCGTGCCCACGGGCTTGCCGTAGTAGCCGCACACGTAGCGGATCACCTCGATGGGAATCTGCTTGTAGCGCTCACCGGTGAGCAGGTTGAGCGCGGCCTGGATGCCGGCGAACTGCGATAGCGGCGTGGCCATGCCAGGGTAGCCGAGCTCCTGGCGCACGATCGCGGTCTCTTGCAGGATCTCTTCGAGCCGGTGGCTCAGCCCCAGATCGGCCAGTTGCGCCTTGAGCGTGCCCATCATGCCGCCGGGGATCTGATGCTTGTAGACGTCCAGGTCGTAGTCGGTGGGGCCGCCCAACTCGAAGCCTTCACGCTCACCGACATAGGTGAAGTGCTCACGCACCGGCGCGACGTGCGATGTATCGATGTCGGCGGTCAGCCCGAGTTGCGCGACCAGCTTGAGCATCAACTCGATGTTCGGCACCGACCCTCTGTCCGCCAACGGCGGCACCGCCGTGTGTAGGGTGCGAACACCGGCGCGCAGCGCCTCGACATAGCAAGCGGGCGCCATGCCGGTGGTGTTATGAAACTGCGCCTCGACCGGGCGCTCACCTGCCCCGTCGAGCACCGCGCGCACGAAGGTTCGCGCGCGTTCAGGCGTCAGCGAACCGCCGGTGTCTTCAAGGTAGATGCCATCCACTGGCAGTTGTGTGACGCCTGCGGTGAACTGCCGGTAAAAGTCGTCCGTATGCACCGGGCTGTCGGCGTAGAACACCACGCCGAGAACCTCGGCGCCGAACCCCTTGGCCAGGTTCACCAGCCGCGTCATGCGTTCGCGGTGAAACAGCACGTCGAAGATCCAGAAGCTGCGCAGCCCGTTGGCCACCAGCCGCTCGACCCACAGGTCCATCAGGGCATCGGGTGCCGGCCCCATGGTGATGCCGTCGCTACGGATCGCAGCGCGCATGGGCGTGCGCACCGAGGCCGTCACCTCGCGCATCTCGCGCCAGGGATCCGACTTGTAGTTCTTGACCAGGATCTTGAAGATGGCGCCGCCTGAGTAGTCGATCACCTTGTAGCCGGCGCGATCGAGATGCGGCAGCGCCGGCGTCATCATGGCCTGGTTGATCCGCATGCCCCACAGGCTCTGCGGGCCGTCACGGAGTGTCTGGTCGACGAATTGGACGGTCATGTCAGGCTCCGGCCTTGGGCGCGCTCACCCGCAGGCGAAACAACGGCTGGCCGGCTTCGACGCTCTGGCCGTTCTCGGCCAGCACGGCATCGATGGTTCCGGCCTGCTCGGCGACGACCTCGGTCATCAGCTTCATGACCTCGACGATCGCCAGTTGCTGACCCGCCTCGACGGTGTCACCGCACTGCACGAACGGATCGGCGCCGGGCGCCGGTGCCACCCAGAACGTGCCCACGGTCGCGGCTTCGACGACGGCGGCCTCCCCCGTGCCCCCCCGACTCGCGCGGGAATCGAAATCGGGCCGCGGATTGGCGTCGGGCAGCGGACCGGCATCGGACGGGGTCGGTTTCGGGGCACCGGAGCTGATGGCGACCGAAGAAAGAGTCGGGGTCGCCGGCGCCGCCTCGCTCGAGGACGCCGCGCTGACCGGCGCAGTGTGCTGCACGACGGATGCGGTCGGCTCGTCCCATCGAACCGGGTCACCGGGACGACGCTTGGCGATGCGGATCTCGAGCTCGTCGTGCACGAGCGTGATCGCGTTCCAGTCAGTTGCCCGGAATTCTCGAATCACGTCGAGCAGCTCCCGGTCAGTCAGTGCCAGGCGACGACCGCGGGGATCGTTCGACATGTCTCCTCCTAACGCAAAATGAGCATGCCAGGTAAATTAAGTCGCGCGACTTATTTCGTCAAGTGTATTTTTCGTCTCGACTTTGGCGATGGCCCTCCGCCGGCGCCCAGATCGCCCCTGGCTCGACCGGGTTCGAGTGCTAAATTCGGGCTTGAACCATGAATCGCATCACCCCCGGGAGGCCGAGTGGCGAGGCAGGAACCGACATCCAGGCGTAAGCGGCGCACCAATGGCGATGGCTCCGCCGACACCGCCACCCGCCTGTTGCTCGCCACCGAGCGGGTCATCGCGCAAGACGGTGTCGCCAATGTGTCGATGCGGCGCATCAATGCCGAGGCGGGCACCAGCAATATCTCAGCGCTGCACTACTACTTCGGCTCGCTCGAGCAGGCGATCAAGGCGGTCTTCGATCTGCGCTCGGCCCAGGCCGAGGCACGCCGCCAGGAAGTTCTCGCGGAGCTGCAGGCACGGGGCGGCCCATTGAGCGTGCAGGACGTACTCCACGCGGCAATCTGGCCGCTGGCCGAAATGATGCTCGGCGACTCCACCGAGCATCACTACATTGGCTTCGTCGCGGCCATCAATCGCTCACCGCAGTTCGATATGTGGAACGTGATCCGGCACCGGAACCGACGCGGCCTCGTGCGCTGCTACATCCTGTTGCGCAGGGCCTTGCCGGGCATTCCCAAGGACATTCTGCATACACGCATGATGCTCAGCTGGCGCGAGGCGCTCTATGCGCTGGCTGACGTCGACGAGATGATCCAGGCCCGTCACCCGGATCGACGCGAGCCGCTCGTGATCTTCCATGCAACCGACCTGATCACCCGGATCAGCGCCGCGTTGGCGGCTCCGGTGAGCGAGGCAACCCTGGTGGTCCGACGCGTACTGATGTCAAGATCCACATCGGACAAGGGCACCCTGTTCGGAATGGATTCGTTCTGGAAGTTCGGGCCGTCGAGCCCGCGCACCGAGGGCCGCAAGTCCGCCTGACTCACAGTCGGCCCCCGCGCTTCGCGCACACCACGCGGCTAGTACACGCCGAAATCCTCGGCTCGCTGCACCGCTGCCACCTGCCATCGACCGGCGAGAAGATCCGGGCTCGGATGGTACGCACGCAACGAAAGCCTGAACGGTGCATCGGGCGCGGGGAGCCAATTGCTTTCGAACTCGGGCGGCGGCCGGCGATGCGAGACCCAGATGACCAGCTTGCCGTCCGACGTGTTCAGCGAGCGCGAGCGGCTCGTGAACGCATGGCGTCCAAGCGGGTTGTGCGCGAGAAAGCGCGCACCGGTGGGCATCTTTTCATAGAGAGTCAGCGACCAGAAGGCGTCTGCCGGGACACCCTCGGCAGGCAACACCAGACAATAGACGTTCTGGCCGTGCAACTCGCGATCCTGGGCGTCGAACTCGGTGTAGGTGTAGCAGGCCTCGCTGCGCGGCAGGGCGAGCAGCCCGCCCAGCGCTACGGTGGCCCGCAGCCCGTACGACGTACCGAAGTCGCCCATGTTCGCGGGCCATTGGATCCAGTGATCCACGGGCACGTTGAACCGCGGCACCCGCTGCCTGAGCCTTTGCAGGAAGCCGGGCACCAACGCCCGCCAGCGCGCGAGCGAGGCTTCGTCGGGTTCGCCCATCAGACCGACCCGGGTCAGCACGGTCTCGATCGCAGCCTCATGAGCGCGCGGCGGATTACGCCGCAGCGCATGACCGGCCAGGCTGAAGAAGTCTTCACCGACATCATCACTTCGCGCCGGTGCGCGCTCGTCGGTCACCGGCAGCGAGGCCGAGACAGTGAACCCCTGCTGCACCTCGCGGGCCGCGGGTGTGTCCGATTGATCATCGACCAAGGTGCGGGCGAACAGCAGAATATCGTCATACGGGGCATGAACCACACGCAGGTCACGTTCGAGTTCTCCGCGCCAGTGTGGGCCGACCACGGTCAGCTCGGCGCCGCCATTGCCGACATCGCGCTGGCTGAGCCACTCGACATTGTTCGAATACATGTCGAGCATGGCCAGGTTCACATAGCGGCCATCACACGCCGGTATGCGGACCCGGACCGGCCCCTGCGACAGATCCACCCAGGCCACGGAGTACAGGGTATCGATGTTGGGCGTGGTGACCCAGCGATCGTCGGCGGTGGCGATGCTCTGCTGATGCCAGTAGGCGTTGAGCCCGGTACGCGCGGGATCCGTCGGGTCGTGAAGCGCGCGCCAGCGTAGCTTGGCCATCTCGTACACGGGGAGCGCGAATTCGAAGGCCTGGAAAAAATCCTCGTCCGAGGCTACGGATGCGGGGTGGGATGTCATGGTGGGTCTCCAATGCAATGCCGTCGGGCCATGCCAGACAAGCGGCGCGCTTCAATGCAGGCGGTCGGTGAGTTCTATCTCCAGTGCCCGGAACCGCTCACTGTGCACGAGATCACGTGCGTGGCGCGGTCGCTCGAAGCCGGTTTCGACGACGAGGTCGAACCGACCACCATCCTTGACCAGCACGATGCGGTCGGCCATCAGCAGGGCTTCGGTGATGTCGTGCGTGACGAAGAGACCACGGTTGCCTGGTTCTGCTTCCCACAATGACAGGAACTGCTGGCGGACCTCGGCCTTGGTCTGTGCATCGAGCGCCGCAAAGGGCTCGTCCATCAGCAGCAGCCTGGGATGGGCGACCCAGGTGCGGGCGAGCGCGACGCGTTGACGCATGCCCTGCGAGAGCTGCCATGGCAGCTTGTTCGCCGCCGAACGCAGATTGACGCGCTCGAGCATGCGGAGCGCCGCCTCGCGCCGCTCGGCCTTGCCGACGCCACGGATCTCCAGACCGAACTCGACATTGCGACGCGCGTTGCGCCAGGGAATCATGGCGTCGCGGGCGAACATGTAGCCGATGTCGCGGCGCACCGCCCGCGGTTCACCACCCAGCACCGACAGCGTGCCGGCGGTGGGGGCCACCAGCCCGGCGATGGCATTCAGCAAGGTGGTCTTTCCACAGCCGCTTCGCCCCACGAGCACGAGAAACTCGCCCGCGGCCACCTTCAGTGAGACGTTGTCGACCGCGACGTGCCGGGCGCCGCTCTCGGGATCGCTGAAAACGATCGAGATATTGTCGGCGACCACCGCGTGTTCCATAAGGGATTCCCGGTGAAGTTCAGGGGGTTGCCGGAGCAAATGCGTGCGAGGCGCGGTCTTCGCGGCCGTGCTCACGGACTCGGCTGCCAGTAGAGCAGCCTGCGCTCGGCCCAGCCAGCCGCTGTGTTCAGGATCGCGGCGACGACGGCCAGTACGATCAGAATCGCATACACATCGGCCATCTGAAACTGCGCGGAACGGGCCGCGATCAGCTGACCCAGCCCATCGTTCGCGCTGATGAGTTCCGAGGTGACCACGCCGAGCAGCGAATACACGAGCCCCAGTCGTATGCCCGCGAAGATGCTCGGAACCGCCACCGGCAGGAACAGCTTGAAGAACTTCTGCGTGCGCGAGATGTTCATCACCTCGGCCATGCGCATGACATCGGGATCGGCGCTCCTCACGCCGGCGCGCGCGTTCAGGATCAGGATGAACACGACCACGCTGAATGCCAGCGCCACCTTCGCCTCGACGCCGAATCCGAACGCGATGATGAACAAGGGCGCCAGGGCCACCCGGGGCATGCTGTTGAGCCCGCTGAGCACGGGCTGCACGGCTTCTTCCAGACGGGGCATCAGGGCCAGGACGAGACCGATCGTGACGCCGACCACGATGGCCAGGCCGAGCGCGATGATGACCGCCTGCATCGTGGCCCACAGATTGGCCAGGAGCAGGTAATCGGCATTCAGGCGCACGAACGCCTGCCAGACCTCCAGCGGGCCACGATTGAGCGCCTTGCTGCCGATGCCCAGCTTGTAGATAGACTGCCACACGATGATCAGCAGAACGATGACGCCTGCCTGCGTCGCGGTCGTGCGGAGTCGGTCATTGACGCGTCGACTGGCCATGCCTGTCAAGGCCCCTTCTTATTCGCAGGACTGCGCGACCATCTTGTCGAAGGGCGGCTCGGGCAGGGGTTTTCCGTCCACGGGCGACATGTACTGCCCCTGCGCGGCCCAGGATTGCGGCGTCCACCGCGAGCCGCGGAACGCCGGCCGGAATTCGGCCCAGAGCTTGGTCGCGGCCGCTTCGTCGACACCTGTGATCCTGGCGACGTCCTTCGCAACGGCCTCGTCGTTCTTCGGGTCGGTGACGAAGCGGTAGGCCGCATGGTAGGCACGACAGTACGCCTTGTAGGTCTCGGGGTTCTTCTGCTGGAACTCGCAGGTTGTGGCCGGGCCACTCTGAACCATGTCGTTGAAGGTGGGAACATCACTGTTGAACAGATTCGCCACCACCTTGTACGACCCTTGGGCGAGCTTCGCCGACAGAGGCGGATAGGCGAACTGCACGTCGACCTGCTTGTTCTCGAACGCCGCGATCGCCGTGGCCTGCCCACCGGTGCCGACGAAGGTCACGTCTTTGGCCGGATCGAGCCCGGCGGCCTTCAGCACCGCGCCGGTCCAGACCTCGGTCGCCGCGCCCCGTGCGACCACACCGATGCGCTTGCCCTTCAGGTCGCGAATGGAATCCGGAAAGCCCTTTGCAAGATTGGGGAGGTCGAGATCCGCCTGGGCCAGCAGGCTGTAGTAACTGCCCACGCCGGTTCCGAGATAACGGATGCACTCGCCTTTCGTCTGGAGCTGCCAGGCGAACACGGGTGCAACCGCCGTGAAATCAGACGACCCACCGAGGATCGACGCAACCATTGCCGGCCCGTTGGCCACGGTCACGAATTTGCCCGTCACGCCTTCCTTTTCGAGGAAGCCATGCCAGACCATCGAGTAGTCGACCAGGTTCAGGAGCACCGCCGGGAAGACCGTGATGTTGATTTCTTTCTTTTCGGGAGCTGCTTCGAGACCGGCCGAAAACGGCACGGCACCGAGGGTGAACATCGTGGCGACAAGCAGAGGGCGGAATTTGCCGTTCATGGGCTGCCTCTCCTCCGGGATTGAAAGCGCGATCGCGCCAGTTGCGACTGTGACCGATTGCCGACCCCAGCCTATGACAGAACCTGGAGCCGACCAGGCTCTGCTGCCTCTTCGAGACCACGACGGAGGCGGACAGCATTGCACTGTCGCCACCGACCGCTATCTGCCGAAAATATTAAGTCGTCGGATTTAATAATGTCAAGCGACCTGCGATCACAGCCAAAGCTCAGACGTCGAACACGATCACGGAACGGGCGACCTCGCCGCGGCGCAGCGCCTCGAACCCCTCGTTGATGTCTTCGAGCCGGATCCGTCGGGAGATCAGCTCGTCGATCTTCAAACGCCCCTGGAGATACAGATCGACCATCGCCGGGATATCCTGCGGCGGGCGCACCGACCCGAGCATCGAACCGCGCAGTTGCTTTTCCTGCAGCAGATCCGCGCCAGGCACGCTGAACTTGGCCGTCGGCCCAAACACTCCCAGAATCGTCGCGATGCCGGCAGGCTTGAGCATGCTCCAGCACTGCTCCACCGTCGCCGACAGGCCGATACACTCGAACGAGTAATCGACGCCACCCCCGGTCAGCGATCGAACCTGCTCGACCACGTCGCCATCGGACGCATCGATGACGTCGGTCGCGCCGAACACCCTGGCCATCTCGAGTTTGTGCGGCAGCTTGTCGATGGCGATGATCCGCGACGCGCCGACGATCTGTGCGCCATTGATCGCGGCCAGACCGATGCCGCCGCAACCAACCACGGCTACCGTCGAGCCGGCCACGACGCGTGCCGTGCGAAACACGGCGCCGGCACCGGTGGTCAGCGCACACCCGAGCAAGGCCGCGCGATCCAGCGGCATGTCTTTCGTGATCCGCACAAGCGTGCTGCGATGCACGAGCATCTTCTCGGCGAAGCCCGACAGGTTGTAGATCTGGCTGACATGGTCGCCGGCAGCCGTGAGTCGCCGGGCCTGACCCGGCGGCTGCTTCACGCCCGTGTCCTGACACAGCACCATCCTGCCCGCGATGCACTGAGGGCAATGCCCGCAGAATGCACTAAGGGTGGCGACGACATGGTCGCCCACCGCCAGGTCGGCAACACCCGGACCGGTTCTCTCCACGATTCCCGAGACCTCATGCCCGAGCACGGCCGGCAAGGGCAGCGCCGGGCGAAAACCTTCCCACATGTGGATGTCGCTGTGGCAGATACCCACGGCCGCGACTTTCACCACGACCTCATCAGGACCGGGCTCGGCGAGTGCGATATCGCGGATGGCCAGCGGCTTGCCAAATGCTTCCAGAACGGCGGCCTTCATACACAACTCCCAATGTCTTGCGAAAACGGCTCAGTCGAGGGGCACGGCCTCGGGAAAGGACCAACGCCCATCGAGCACCTCGGGCCGGGCCCGATACAGGCGCACCAGGTAATTCCAGCCCGGCACCACGGGCAGATGATTGGCAACGCCGGCGCCGCCCCCACCGAAGCAGACCTCCACGATCCCGTCCGGGCCGCGCTGCGCGATCACGCTGCTGATCGTGTGCGCGTTCTTCGGATTGGAATCGAGATAGCCCTGCGCGTTGTAGACCGTCACCGACCAATACCCGTCGACGGGCACCTCGCCGATCCGCATCCGGTGGATGGTCACGCCATCGTTCTTCGGGGGCGTGACATTCAGATAGAACGCGTGCTCCTCCTGCTGCCCCGCCCAGGCATAGGCGGTGCCGATCGGATGCCGGATCGGATCGACCTACTCACGCGCCCCGAAGGTTCGCCGGGTGTCGTGCAGCCCGCGCGCAAGCACCAGCAGCGCATCGCGGGCCGCACGGGCGGGTGGCATCGTCCCAGTGCGGCAACTCAGGCTGCCGGGGGCGCACTGGCGTACCTTCACGGCATCCTGAAGCGCATGCACGGTCGCGACGTCATCGTCATCGCGCGGGTCGACCAGCACACGCACGAGCGCGGCCACATGGCAGGTGCCGACATCCTCGCGTGAACGTGTGAACCGCCGGCCCGTATACATGCCCGCACACATAGTGATCTGATTCACCAGCTGCAGCGACAACAGCCGCTTGCCCGAATCCAGGCAGCTCCACCGTCACCGGCCCGGCGTCCAGATCGAAAACACCTTGCGAGACGAACGCATCGGGATTGCCGCGGATGACCAGTTGGCGATCGACCCGCAGAGGCTCGCGCCGCCGGTGCACGAACTGACCGAACGAACCGCGGGCATGCCGGCCAGGTAGGTATCCGTCTCCATACGGATGAAGTTCTCGACCGTGACCACGGCTCCCTGTGGTGCCGACCATTGTCTTCCCCTTCGTTTCGACTACGCCCCGAACCATGCCCCAGACGCGCGGACCATGCGCAACGCACGATGCGCGCCATGACGCGCGACAGCCGCCGTAGGGCCCGATACCCGCCGACTCCGGAGCGCCTGCCGTGAAGCCGCCATCGACTGCGAGATCCGTCCACATGACAGCCCGATCCTGCTCAGCAGGAACAACACCGCATTCGCGGTCTCCGCGGGCGCCCCAGCGGCTAATCAGTTGCGAACTCACAAGGTGGTGGCGAAGTGTGCAGCGCCCAGGCATCACTGAAAACCACAACGAGCCCACGTTGATATAGGCTTGCCCAGGCCAAAGACCCAATCGTGGCCTGGCCGCGCGCTGCAGGCGGTATCTGGCGCACGATCAGCTTCGTTCATTGAGCCAGGCAAGCACCCGCTCGAGCACGTGTTCGTTGCCATGTCCCATCATGAACATATGCGAATGGCCGGGCAGACCGTCGTCCTCGAGCGATCGATGCTCAGTGAGCGCGCCGGCCCGCTCGAGCCGCGCCGCCCATTCGCGTGTTCTGCGGTCGAGGTCGGACCACGGAACCTCATCCAGGTATGCGCCCATCACATGCAAGAAGCGCTGCCCGACGAGCGAGGCCGGCACCTCGCCCGGGAAGGTTGAGGGCTCGAGGCTGATGACATCGCGCACAAGCCCTGGTTGATCGAAGGCCAACCGATAGCCGTACACGCCACCCGACGAATGCGTGATCACCGTGCACGGGCCAATCCGCTCGATCGCGGCCGAGAACGCCGCAATCGCGGCGTCGGTGTTGTTCAACCAGCGCGGCACCGCCTGTTTCATGAACGCATCGAGGGCATCAACCGGGAAGCGCTGACCGTCGAATGCGCGGCGCAGCGGAAAATCCGTGGCAGGCCCGAAGCGAAACAACCACCATGCCTCGTAGGTGGTGCGCATGATCGCCGGACCATCCCAGACATCGGGCAATGCACACCAGCCGGCGCGGCCACGCTCCATCATGTCGGCCACGTACACCGGCCTACCCGCGGCAACGAGCCGTTGCACCCAGCCCGGCCGCCCATCGGGCGTGGTTTCCCAGCACACGCCGCTCAGCCCACCGCCGTGAATCAGGAGGATCGGCTCGCCGCTGACCCGGCGCGGAATCCAGTACTGCACATAGCATGATTCGATCTGGTAATTGCCGTTCGGATCATGGTCGAGTTGCAGGCCCGGCGCAATCTGCAGGCGGGCGACCGGCTCGCCGGCAATGCGATAAGCGCGCCCACCGGCATGGAAACTGCCGAAATCGGCGAGCTCGACCGCCAAGGTGGGATGGTTCATCGGATGAATCCCAGCGTCAGTATGGGCACGAAGATCAGCAACAGTACGACGACCCCTTCAATCACCACGAACGGTGCTGCGCCGCGAAACGCATCGGTGATATTGAGCTCGGGAACCGCCCCTTGCACAACGAACACATTGAGACCGACCGGTGGCGTGATCGCGCCGATCTCGGTCATCTTGGTAACGAGAATGCCGAACAGAACCGGATCGATACCGGCCTGTTCGATGATCGGGTAGACCACCGGCATCGTGAGCAAGATCATCGAAAGACCATCGATGAACGCACCGAGCACGAGGTATGGCAGCAAGAGGCAAATCAGCAGGGTGGTCGGACCAAGCCCGAGCGTGCCAACCCATTCGGCCAGATCCTGAGGTATCTGCGTGGTGGCCAGTGCGAGGCCGAACAGGCCGGCGCCGACGATCAGCGCGAAAATCGATGCCGTTGTGGTGCCGGTCTCGATGAGCCCGCGTCCGAGCGCGCCCCGATCGCCACGCGTGCGCGCAAACGCGATCAGCAGAGCCACCGCGGCGCCAACAGCCGCCGCTTCGGTCGGCGTGGCCACGCCCAGGTAGATCGAGCCCATCACCAGCAGGAACAACAGACCCGCCTCCCAGGCACCGAGCAGGCTTCGGGTGCGCTCGCGCCAGCTCGCGCGAGCCGGTCTTTGCGTTGGCACGAGCGACGGATCGCGCCGTACCATGACCGCGATGCCAAGCGCATACAGCAATGCGGTGAGCACGCCGGGAACGACCGCCGCAATCAGCAGCTCGGAAAGCGAGACGCCGGTGGCGATCGAGTAGATGACGAGAATGCCGCTGGGCGGAATCAGCACGCCGAGCGTGCCGCCGGCCGCCACGCAGCCGGCAGCCAACCGAGCCGAGTAACCCGCATTCAACATCTCCGGCACAGCGACCTTCGCCATCGTGGCGGCCGTGGCCACGCTCGAGCCAGATACAGTTGCGAAGCCGGCGCAGCCGTACACCGTGGCCATCGCCAGCCCGCCGGGCACATGGCCGACCCAACTGCGCGCGGCCGTATAGGCACGCGACGACAGGCCCGCCGAAAACGCGAGATGCCCCATGAACAGAAAGAGCGGAATAATGATCAGCCCCAGTTCTGCGGTGGCCGAATAAGGAAAGTTGCCCGCGAGAAAGGTCAGGCTGGGTAAGCCGCGCGTGGCCGCAAGCCCGGCAAGGCCGATCAGGCCAAGCGAGAATGCAATCGGCATGCCGATGAACAGCAGCACGAGCAGGCCCGCCATCATCAGGAGTCCGACTTCGGTGGGACTGATCATTCGCGAGCCGCCCTCAGCGTGATCTCAATCGGCAAAATCGCCGGACGGTGGGTTGGGCAGATCGCCGAGCCAGGCACGACAGATGTCCACGGCCAGCTGCAGCGCGAGTAGCGTGAAGCCAAGAGCAACCGCGATCCGGCTGGGCCAGATCGGGAATTGCACGATGCCAAAACTCGCCTCGCCACGCAACGTGGACTCCCACGCGCTGCCGACCGCGAGCCAGCCTACCGCGAGCACGAACACGAGACTCAGCACGAGGACGACGATCCGCAGGCCGTGGCGCCAGCCCGGCGGCAGGCGCAGGATCAGGAAGTCGGCCGAGAAGTGTGCCTGCTTTGCCTGAGCCCCGGCCATGCCGAGGTAGGCAAGCAGCACCAGCAACAACACGCTCGCCTCGGACGCCCCGGGGATGGTAACGCCCGCCATCTTGCGCAGTAGCACATCGGGCACGATCAGCAGAATCATGGCGAGCGTGGCGATGCCGCTGGCCGCGCCAAGCAGCACATTGACACGCGAGATCCGCTCGAGAGCGGATCTCAAGGGCGTGGAGGGTTGCGCGTCGGTCACTTTTTGCCGGTGACGATGTCGAATCCCGGCGTGTATCCGGACTGCGGTTCGTACTTGCGCACGAGCTCGATGAATTTATCGAGCACCGGCTTGCCATCCAGCCCCTTGTCCTTCATGTTCGCGAGCCACTTGTCCCAGACGGCCTGTGCGGTCTCGGCCTTCCAGCGCGCGTTCTCCTCCTCGGTCGGCCGCACAACCTCGAGCGATTTCGTGGCAAGGACCTTGTCGGCGGCCGCTCGCACCGCGGCGTTCGTGATCTCGAGATACTTCGCCGGCACCTCGGTCGCGACCTCGTCGATCACCTTGCGAACATCTTCGGGAAGCCGGTTCCAGCTAGACATGTTGAACGCGGTTGCGATGATGCCGTACACCCCCATGCGACCCGCATCGCCCGCATAGGATGCCGCCTCGTGCAGGCCCACCAGAACGCCGAGATCGAACGGCGAAGACGCGAACCCATCGATCGCACCGCGCTTTAGCGCCTCGACGCCGTCCTGCATGCCGAGCGCCACCGGCGTCGCCCCCAGCATATTCAACGACTGCGCGACACCGAGCGTGGCGCGAATACGCATGCCCTTCAGATCGGCCGCGGTGCGCACCGGCTTGCGGGACCAGATCGTGTTCTCAACCGCGGCCAGCGGGTACACGAGCCGCATATTGTTCTTTTCCCACTCGTTCTTGAACGCATCGTTTTGCCGATAGAGATCGAGGAAGGCCTTGACCGCCGCATCGGCCTTCTCGGTGATGTACGGCTGAATCACGCTCGACAGCGGCAATAGATCCACGTTGTAGCCGGGAGCGCCGGTTGCGAGATCGGCCGCACCGCTCTTGAGGCCCGGGAACACGTCGAGCGCCTTGAGCAGCGATGCGCCGTAGTAGGTCTTGAACGTGACCCGGCCCTCGGTGCGCCGCGTGATCTCCTGCATGAACCAGTCGTCAACCTGCACGAACGTGAACGACTTGGGCAGGTAGGTGGCGTAGGTCAGTTCGATCTTCTTCTGCGCAAAGGCGGGCAGCGAGGTGCTCAGCGCAACGGCAGCGCCCATGGCGTAAAGCATCGATCGGCGAAGCAGCGAGTGCATAGTGTCTCCAGATGGTTTGTACGGTACGGGCGATTGCCACGTGCCAAGAAAAATTAATAGGCCTTCATGATCTTGTAGACGATGTCTTCCGGAAGGTCTGCGCGCACGAAGTCATCAACCGTGACCACGGCCCCAGGTGATTTGCCGACCATTGTCTTCCCTCCTCGTTTCGACTACTTCAAATCGCGCCGCAGACTCGCGAACCATGCGCAACGCCCGATACCCGCCGACTCAGGGCTTGCCTGCCGTGAAGCCGCCATCGACGGCGAGATCCGCCCCTGTGACGAAACTCGACTCCTCGCTCAGCAGGAACAACACCGCATTGGCGATCTCACGCGGCTGGCCCAAACGGCCGATCGGGTGCAGGCTGACCAGATGCCGACGCCCTTCCTCGCTCTGATGCGCGATGATCGGCGTATCCACATAACCCGGGCTCACCGAGTTCACACGCACGCCGCGCGGCGATGCTTCGAGTGCCATGGCGCGGGTCAGGCTGTGCACGCCACCCTTGGCGGCCGCATAGGAACCCAGGTGAGGTCGGGCCATCGAACCGATGACCGACGCGCAGTTGACGATGCTCCCGTGCCCCTGCGCGAGCATGACCCGAAGCGCCGCCCGGGCGACGCGAAAGACGCCATTGAGATTGATGTCGATGACGGCGAGATGGTCTTGATCCGGGCAGTCGGCGATCGCGCTCCGGCGACCGATGCCGGCATTGCTGAAGACGCAATCCACACGGCCGTATCGGCTGACGGTGACGTTGAACAAGCGATCCACACTATCGGTCGAGGCGACATCGACCGGCTGGAACTCACACCGCCCCTGGGTTTCCCCGGACAGCTCCCCGGCCAGAGACTCGCCCTGACTTGCGGGCAGATCCGCCAGGATCACCTTCGCCCCTTCTTCGAGACAGCGCTCGATAGTGGCGAGCCCAATGCCGCTTGCGCCACCGGTGACGACTACAACTCGCTCATCAAGACGCATGGATCTCTCTCATTGGTCATGCTTCACCGAAAGCGTCTGCGCCCCTGCACCGATTCGTGGTGATGGCGTCAGCAGCACCTTGCGGACGCGTGCGGTTTTCGGAACTTGCGCGGCGACGAAACAAACCCGGGCATCACTGAACACGGCGCCAAGCCCACGATCGCCTACGCTTGCCCCTGGCAGACATTGCCACCCGGCAAGACCGGAGAATAAGTCACGCGACTTAAAGACGCAAGTCGGTGCTCCGGTGCGCATGGCTGGCGGCCTGAAGCGGGCAGGCGAGGATGAACATCACGCTGCAGGATTCGAGGATCGAGCGATTCTTCCCAAAGAACGATGCAACGGCCCAAATCCTCAGGGCAAGGGCATTGAGTCCAGCGTAACAGTCTCCAAGGCGCGGACGGTGAGACCAATCAGCCAGCTGCCGCTTTGGTGACACCGCTCACCAGCCGTTGCGAAGACACCGATGCTGTTTAAACCATCGTGTTGCACTCATAGGGCTCGGGCTCGACTCGGTGCTTCTTCGGTACACGAGAAGCTCCAACGGATGATCCGGACCGAAGTCTGTACGGACACTCACCAACGCTGAGCTCGTCCGACAGAGATCGAACGGCCACCAAGGGAACTCCAAACGCCCTCCCCCGATTGAAGCGTCGAGCACTGAACATCGATTCACCCGGCGGCACGCTTACCGCGGAATGGGTAAGAAGCCACGCTGGGGCGCTATTGCGATCGGGCGTCAGCTCCACCCCAATCCAGCGGATTCCCGAGAAAACCTCCGGCGGTCGAACGCTTCGCCTCATTTCGGGTCTGAACGACAGGCTCGACTTCCGCCAATCGGCCCAGCGCCGCGCCGTACCATCGATGCACAACTCAAAGGCACGCGGCGCGATCGAACGAGTCGTCGCGGGAGGAATGCCAGCGCTATGTGGTCGTATCGATGAAGGCGGAATCTTGCAGGGCAGTCAGAACGCACCGCTCCTAGCTGCCGCTCTGGCCATTGGTGCGGCCGTCGTGCTTCCGATCGCGGACAGCGAGATCAAACGCCTGGTCGTCGTATACCCAGTGCTCATCGTTGCCTGGATTCGCCTGGCGTTGATGTCCGCATTCGTGGGGGCCATCGCAATCGCCGCCCAGGGACGCCAGGTGTTTCGCCCGGCTGCACCGGGGCTGCAGGCTGCGCGCGCAAGTCTCGCCTTGTTCGCGATCTACGCGTTCTACCGCGGGCTGGAACAACTGCCCCTTGGCGAATCCACGGCAGTGATGTGCCTGGCTGTTCCGTTAGCCACGGCATCGAGCCACTGGCTGCTGAAGGAGCACGCGACCCCGATGCAATGGGCAGGCGTGCTGATCTGCATGATCGGGGCCGCGCTGGTGCTTCGACCCGGAGACATCATGTTCACCCCGGCGGCCTTGTGGCCCCTTCTGGGCGCGACCTGCTGGGCTGGCTTCATCAACTGCTCGCGGTTTCTCGGCCGCGTCGATCATCCGATGACCACGACGTTCTGGACCTGCTTCGGGGGTCTGGTGATTCTGTCGGTGGCGCTCCTCGTGTTCGGAGGCAGGTTGCCCGATTTCGCTGACACAGGCAGATTCCTGGCCATAGGCGCACTGGGCACCCTCGGCCAGTTGATGACAGCCGCGGCGTATCGCTACGGGCCTGCCCCGCTGGTTGCTCCGATCGGCTACCTGAGCATTGCAGTGGCGGCGTTGCTCGGCTGGGTCCGGTTCGGCGATGCTCTGGACTGGGTGAGCGTCATCGGCATGGCTGGCATCACGGCTGGCGGAGCGCTGGTCGTGTCGGTGGATGTGAACTCCCGCGCCATGCCGGCCCCAGAGCGTGCGGCTGATAGAGTATCCGCCGGCTCTCCTTAGCTGGCGGCAGACCATCCGCTGCGCCCGATTCGCCAGTGGCTGAACGAGTCGCTGGCCAGGATGGACGCGAAGCTCTCGGCGATGTACTGGCCGCGGTGCAGACTGGTCTCGTCGATGCCTATGAGCGTAACGCCATCGAAACTCCCGGCCGCTCGGGCAATGTCGATGTAGAACGTGATGTCGCCACGACCGACTCAGCCGATCGTGCACGGGCTGATCGGCAAGCCCAAAGGCCGGGCAGGCACGGCGCCCACGGCACAGCGGATCTAGAAGTCGATTCGTCGCCTGGCGGTGTCGAGCTTGACGTCCTCGACCGCCCACGGTGGCTGCAGACCCAAGGCACCGGTGAGCAACGCTTCCACACCGACACTCACGACGAATTCATGTTCAACGAGGCGATGCTTCACCGGGCCGAAGCGACCCGCCCTGCAACGCCGACGCCCGCCGGAAGCGACTTCCGGCCCCCGGAATGGATGGGCGGCAGGGTCCGCGATAACTGTCCTTCCAGACCCCAGGAGCCGGGCGAACCCGGTCTCCCAAGCGCCCTCCCTCCTCCACCATCGCCCGGCCGGTCCTGACAAGGACCGGCCGGGTGGACCTTTGGGTCGTTGGGAGCGATCATCGGCACGAGCCAACGACGACGAGGGGGGAGCGCAAATGAACACCAGCCAACAGAGGGATCACGTTCGTGACAAGGTGATCATCGTCACCGGCGCGGGCGGTGGGTTCGGCAGCCGGGTATCGGCGAGCGCGGCGGCGCGCGGTGCCAATCTTGTGTGTGCGGATGTCGACGAGACGGCCGCCGGGCGCACCGCGTCGTCGATCACGGCAAGCGGCGGCAGTGCGATCGCACTGGCGGTCGATGTTCGTTCGATGTCGCAGATGCGCGCGCTCGCCTCGGCCGCGGTCGAGCGCTTCGGGCGCGTCGATGTCATGGTCAACAACGCGGGTGTGATGCCGCTGGCGTTCTTCGCCGATCACGAGGCGGCGCTCGCGGCCTGGCACGACTGCATCGACATCAACTTCAAGGGCGTGCTCAATGGCATGGTGGCCGTGTACGACACGATGATCGCGCAGGGGCGGGGCCAGGTGATCAATCTGTCGTCGATCTATGGCAATTTTCCCGTGGCGGGCGCCGGTGTTTATGGCGCGACGAAGGCGGCGGTCAATGTGTTGTCGGAGTCGCTGCGGGTGGAGTCGCGCGGGCGCATCAAGGTGACGACGATCAAGCCCACGGGGGTGCCGGGCACGGGGCTTTCGGCCGGCATCGTGAATCGTGAGGCGATCGTGGGCATTCTCGGCCAGAACACGGCGGATTTTTTCGAGAAGCGCATCGCCTTTCAGGAGGGCCGTCTCGACCCCGCGCTACTCGACCCTGCGCGGCCCGGTTATACGTTCCTGGATCCGTCGTTCATTGCCGAAGCCATTGTGCATGCCATCGATCAGCCCTGGGGCGTGTCGATCGGCGAGATCACGGTGCGGGCCACGGGCGATCACTTCGTGCTCTGAGGCGCCCGGCGGTCTGCCGCCCTTCGGCTTTCTCTCAGTCGTCGTCGCCCTCGGGTGGCGCTGCGCGCGGATTCGCCAGGAGATCCTCCGCCTCCAGCGCATTGCCCGCGAAGATCATGCGCACGGTGTCATGGGAATCTTCCGGAAGCGCGGCGCGCGCCGACTTCACGGCCGCCTTGGCATCCCGATACCCGGCCGCCTCGCCCAGCTGACGCAGCGTGCGCATCGGACCGATCTGATAGATGTAGTAGGGCATGTCGTCTACCAGAGCGCCTGCAGACGGCCGTCTTCGATGCGCGTTTCGCGCCGGCGCAGTGGCTGGTCGCCGTTGGCCACGCATTGCCCGGTGGCGACGTCGAATGCCCATTCGTGCTTGGGGCACACGAGCCGATCGCCCTTGAGCGCGAGCTCGGGAATGTTGGTGCCCTGATGCGGGCACAGGCTGTCGAACACGGTGAATTCGCCGTCGGCTTCGCGGCGCACGAAGGCGGCGGCGCCGTCGGCCTCGATGCGTTGCAGACGGCCGACTTCGAACGCGTCGGCTTCGCCCAGATCGTGCCAGCCGGGCAGCGCATTGAGGGCATCGAGGTCGAAGCCGGGAATGTCCATGTCCAGGATGATGTCCACCGCCCAGACGATCTTGGCGAGACCCAACGCGGGAAACGCCATCAGCAGTGCATCGAGCACTTCGGCCGGGGTGCAGCCTTCGCGCAGCGCGCGATTCAGGTATTGCTTGAGGCCACGCTCGGTCTGCGAATGCACCTTGGTGATGACGGAGATCAGGTTGCGGGTCTTGGGATCGAGGTTGCGGCCCGCCTCTTTCATGAAGGAGAGGTAGTGGGTCATGGCCTCGGGTCGGGCCTTGACGAGATAGGTCAGTGCTTTGCTCATCGGGTGGGTGGTCTCGAGGTGTCTGTCGGGTTGTCGGCGCTGCGAAGCTAGCAAAGGTCAGGTCGTTTCCCGGAATATCCGTTCGTCTCTTGCGCCCTCGCGCGCGAGCGCGCTGGCGATAGCATCGACGAATGCCGCGGACCCGGCCAGGTAAAAGTCGGTTTCGCCGATGGGGCCAGTGGTGCGGGCCTGCGCGAGCACCGGTTCCAGGCCGTCGGCGATCGTTGGCGCGGCCGTCGGCTCGAAGCGGAAGTCGTCGAGTGCTTCGGCCCAGGCGCGGCACTGGTTGGCCAGGTAGTGGCCGTCGTCTCGGGTAGCCAGCCAGAGCAGGGTCATGGGCTGGGCGTCGTCGATGCTGATGGCGTGTTCGATCAGGCCGCGCACCGGGGCGAAGCCGGTGTCGCAGGCAATGAAGACGAGGGCGCGCGTGCTGTCGGTGTCGAGCACGAAGCGCCCGTCGGGGCCGCGGATGTTGAGCGACTGGCCGACGCCGATCTGGTCGGCGAACAGCCGCGCGGCGAGCGGGTCGTTTGCATCGCGCGCGATGTGGAAGTGCAGGTTGCGCTCGTCGCAGGGGCAGCTGGCCACGGGATAGGTGGCGGCGATGTCGTCGCCATCGAGCGAGGTGCCCAGGGTGACGCGCTGGCCGGCCAGAAAGCGCAGGCGCGCGCTGCGCGGTGTCTGCAGATGCAGCAGGCGGGTGTCTTGCCCGAGATCGGCCACGGCCTTGACCTTGGCGACGAGCTCCTGCTCGGGAATGTCGTCGGGGCCGGCGGCGACGAGGCCTTCGATCTCGAGGTCGGTGAGCGCGGTGTGGGTGCACATCAGAATGTGACCTTGCGCGCGTTCGGCGGCCGACATGGGATAGTCGGAGTGGCGGATCTCGCGCACGTCGCCCGACAGCACACGCGCCTTGCAGAGGCCGCAGTTGCCCGAGCCACAGCCGTAGCTGAAGCCCAGGCCCGCCTTGAGGCCGGCCTGCAGCACGCTGTCGTTGCCTTCGACGAGGAACTGGCGGCCGCCGGGCCGCACGGTGACATTGGCACTCACGACTTTCAAGATCTCCGTCATGGCTTCGAGCGCGGTTTCGCTTTCCTGGCCAAGGATGCGCGCAAGGCCGTTGTCGAGATGTTCGCGCACGGCGTCCACGCGGGCGTCGGTTGCGCCGAGCGCGGCCAGCCGCTCGCCGATGTCGATCAACAGCCCGTGGTAGGCGCTCAGGTGCCGGCGGGTGTCGGCCAGTTCCTGGCCGATGCCGAACAGACGCTCGGCGAGGATTTCGCGTGGCGGCAGTGCGCGCTCGCGCATGCGTCGCCCGAACGCCTCTTCGCGGATGCGGGCGACGCGCTCGGCCTCGCCGCCATCGTCGACGCGTGCCTGCGGAAACTTGCGCAGCAGTTCGTCGGCGTCGATCTTGCCTTCGAACTCGTGCAGTTCGCCGCGCGCGATCATCGCCTGCAATACGGTGCGCGCCACACCGACGAGACGTGCGGCCCGCGATACCGACAGCGGTATGGCCATCCGGGCTCCTATGGGGCCGTCCGGCTCCCTTCGAGCGGGGGCCGCGCGGCCTCGTGAAAGTTCATGATCACGGCATCGGCGGAGTGCGCCACGCCGATGTGCCCCACGCCGGGCCTGCTGCATTGCAGCAGATGCCGATGCGGGGCCGCTTCTTCTGCCGGGCACCCGGCGCCCGGGTGACAGACTGAGACAGCGTCGCACGACGCCGCCCGTTTGCCGATCGCGTGACCGATTAGGCCAAGCGGGCCCGGGGATTGTCCATAATCCCGGGGGGGAGCCACTGCTACCCATTGGGAGTGTTCTTGCGGGGTATCATGAGACAGAGAGACCCATCACCGGCTCGTGGCGGCAGGGCTCGCGCCGACACCATCCGCGCCGGCCGTTTCGTCGGGAACAGGTAGAACGGACCACACCCCATGGATGTGCGCGATCCGCAGCGTTGGCCAGACCAGCCGCAATCCCGAACCCCCGATCATGTTGACTCGGCAACGATGCACGAGATCAAGGTCGTCGGGCCGGATGGCGGCCTCGAGGCCATTCTCGAGTCCTTCGTGGTCGGGGTCACCCGGCTGGTCGGCGCGCGCGCGGGCGTCATCCGTTCGCTGGTGGCCGGCGGCACCGAGATGCGGGTGGTGGCCATGACCGGCCTGCCCGCCACGATGGCGGGCCGCGAGGCCGCGGCCGGCTCCTGCGGCATCTGCGCGGCCGCGGTACGTTGTGCCGACATGTGCGTGGCGGCCGACCCGGCCTCGTGCGGCGAGCTCGCCCGCGACGACATCTTTCCACCCGGCAAGGGGCGGGGCACGGTGGCGGTGCCGCTCGACTACAAGGGCCGCATCGTCGGTGTCTTCACGCTGTTCTTCGATGGCGTGAACGAGCTGCGCGGCGATGCCATCCACCTGCTGCGCCCGATCGGCCAGTTGCTCGGGGTCACGCTCGAGAACGCCAAGCTCGAGCACGAGCAGTTGCAGGCGCGGCTGCTGCGCGAGCGCCAGGCCATGGCCAGCGAGGTGCACGATTCGCTCGCACAGTCGATCACCTTTGCGCGCATGCGCATGCCGCTGCTGCAGGATGCCATCGCCGAGCAGGACACGGCCCGCTCGCTGAAGTACGCGCGCGACCTCTATGAAGAGCTGGGCAATGCCAACCGGCGCCTGCGCAGCCTGATCACGCACTTCCGCGCGGGCATGGACGGCCAGGGGCTCGTGCGGGCACTCGAAGAGGCGGCCTACGGTTACTTCGCCCGCACCGGCATCTCGCTGGAACTCGAGAACCGGGTGCCCGGCCTGAGCCTGCCGGCCACCACCGAGGTGCAGATCTTCCACGTCATCCAGGAGGCGCTGGCCAACATCCACAAGCATTCGCTGGCGCGCAAGGCCCGGATTACGGTCGATCGCGATGGCGACGCCGTCACGTTCACGGTCGAGGACGACGGCGTGGGCTGGGACGAGGGGCTGGTCGAACGCGTGCGCGAGGGCGATGCGGCGCATTTCGGCATCGAGATCATGCGTGAGCGCATCGCCAGCATCGGCGGGCGCATCACGCTCGATCGCGCAGCCTCCGGTGGCGCGCTGTTGAGACTGTCCGTGCCCGCCCAGGAGCCGGCATGACCCGGGCGACCGACACGGATCACACGCCATGAGCAAACCCTATCGCATCGCACTGATCGACGACCACGGCCTGTGCCGGCGCGGTCTTGCCGAGCTGCTCGAGGTTCGGGCGGGTGTCGAGGTGGTAGGCACCACGGCCAGCGCCGACGAAGCGGTCGCGCTGGTGCTCGAGGAGCCGCTCGATCTGGTGGTGATGGATCTGCGCATGTCACCCACCGACGGCCACGAACTGCTGCGCCGGTTTCGCGAAGCGGGAAGCGAGGTACCGGTCATCGTGCTGACGATGAGCGACGACAGCGAAGATCTGGGCAAGATGCTGCGGCTCGGGGTGCGCGGCTACATCCTGAAGGACATGGATCCCGACCAGATCGTCGATTCGATCGTGCGCGCGGCCAGCGGCGAGTTCGTGGTGGCACCCCTGCTGGCGCCGAAGCTCGCGGAGTTGTTGCGCGAGGGACAGAACCGCCAGGAGCGCGAGAACTCGCTGCGCCAGCTGACCGCGCGCGAGCGCGAGATTCTCGGCTATGTGGCGCGCGGGCTCAGCAACAAGGCGATCGCGCGCGAGCTGGGCATCAGCCACGACACGGTCAAGCTGCACGTGCGCCACATTCTGTCGAAGCTGAACCTGGGCTCGCGCGTCGAGGCCGCGGTGTTCGCGATCGAGAACCGCATCGAGGGTGTCGAGCTGGGGCAGAGCCAGGGGCACGAGCCCTCGCACGGCTGAGTCGCATGCGCCGGCAGGGCCTCATGACGCCGGCCGCTGCCGGGCGACTCAACCGTCGCCGGCCGGCTCGAACCAACCCAGCTTGCCGGCCAGCCCGACCACCGTGCCGACGATGATCAGGGTGGGCGCGCGCAGTTGCGCGGCTTCGGCGCGCGCCGGCAGGCAATCCAGATCGCCAACCACCACCCGTTGATGCTCGGTGGTGCCCTGCTGGATGATGGCCGCCGGCGTGTGCGCGGGCAGGCCGTGTGCGCGCAGCTGGCGGCACAACTCGTGCAGGCCCAGGAAGCCCATGTAGCAGACGATGGTCTGGTGCGGCCGGGCGAGGCCCGCCCAGTCGAGATCCATCGTGCCGTTCTTCAGGTGGCCGGTGACGAACACGCAGGCCTGCGCGTGATCACGATGGGTGAGCGGAATGCCGGCATAGGCGGCGATGCCGAGCGCGGCGGTGATGCCGGGCACCACCTGGAAACCGACACCCTGCTCGCTCAGGGATTCGATCTCTTCGCCGCCGCGGCCGAATACGAAGGGGTCACCGCCCTTGAGACGCACGACGCGGTGGCCCTCGCGCGCTTTCTCGACCATCAGGGCGTTGATGGCCTCCTGGCGCATGGCGTGGTCGTTGCGGCGCTTGCCGACGTAGATGCGCTCGGCCGCCGGCGGGGCCAGCGCCATGATCTCGGCCGAGACCAAATTGTCGTAGAGCACGACGTCGGCCTGGCGCAGCAGGCGCAGCGCCCGCAACGTCATGAGTTCGGGATCGCCGGGACCCGTTCCGATCAGGGCCACCTCGCCGGCGCGCAGCGGGCGGCCGTGGGGCGGTGCGTGTACCTGCGACGCGCCGGCCCGGTCGTCGTTGGTTCGCCTGGGCGCCGGCCCGGTGTTCGTCAGCGCGCCAGCGTCAGACCCGGTGTGCCCGGGCGCGTCGTTCGGGCCGTTCATCCCTGCGCCTGCGCCCCGTGCACGAACACGAACTGCGACCGGCCGGGGGCGAGCTCGACGTAGTCGATGATCAGATCGTCGACCAGCGCCAGCGAGGGCGGCGAGACCAGCACGGTGACGCCGTCGGATTCGTGCTCTGTGTCCTGCTCACGACGTTCGTCGAAGCCCAGCCCGAACACCGGCTCGCCGGCTTCGAGGCGGCCGGCAACCCGCAGCAGAACCTCTTCGAGGCCCTGCTCGCGTGCACCGTCGCGTATACAGCGCGCTGCCTCAGCGGTGAGTGTGACCGGCATGCGAATCCTCTGAATGGACGCAGGCCGCACGGGCGAAGGCAACGAAGCGCGCGGGCCAGTCGCGCCCGGGCAGACTGCGCAGATGAGTATATGACGCCAGCAGATTGCCGATGACGAGCCCGTCACGGTCGCCGTCGATGCCGTGACCGCGGGTGACGCGATAGGCATAGCGGGCATCGGCCGGCAGGTTCCCGAGGCTGGAGTAGTGGAACTCGTGGGCGCGGATGGTGCCGTGCCAGCGGCCGGGCCACGGGCTGTCGGCGGTTTCCTCGAGGTGCACGTAGCCGCGGCCCACCGGCCGCTCGTGCATGATCACGTCGCCGGGAATCGCGCCGACCATTTCGACGCGCGACGTGCCCCACTGCAGCGAGCGGGCAAGGTACATCAGGCCGCCGCACTCGGCGTA
The DNA here is from genome assembly GCA_041396685.1 of Burkholderiaceae bacterium. Classification (GTDB taxonomy): domain Bacteria; phylum Pseudomonadota; class Gammaproteobacteria; order Burkholderiales; family Burkholderiaceae_E; genus JAUIAI01. The sequence goes on along the minus strand of JAWKYD010000026.1, from coordinate 15,449 downwards.
GGCCGGCAGCCCCTCGGCCAGGCGCCGGCGGATGTCCTCGCGCAGGCGGCGGTTCTCGGACAGCGCGTTGGCCATCACCTCGGGAAAACCGCCACCGATGAACAAGGCCTCGACCTCGGGCAGACTGGCGTCGCGCAGCGGATCGAAGGCCACCAGGGTGGCGCCGGCGGCGACGAAGGCCTCGAGATCGTCGGGGTAGTAGAAGCCGAAGGCCTCGTTGCGCGCAATCGCGACGCGGATCGGGCGGGGCGCGCCGTCCGGGCGACGGCTGCTGGCAGGCAGCGGGGTGGTGGTCGGCGAATGCGCGATGACGGCGGAGGCGCCCCGCGAATCCGGCCATGGCACAGCCTCGTCGACGGGCGTTTCGGCTGGTGCGATCACCGCCACTGACGCAGATTCGCGATGGCCGGCGGGCTTTGGCGATTGCGGCTCCGCGCAGACCGGGGAATGAGTTCCCGCCTCATCCGCCCCGGTGTGGGTCAGCGCGAGCAGCCGGTCGAGATCGACACCGGCGGCCACGAATGCGCCCAGGCCTTCGATGCGCTCGTGCGCCTCGGTCGATTCGCTGCTGGGCACCAGCCCGAGATGGCGCTCGACGATCTGGTGTGAGGGTGCTTCGTGCAGCACGCCGAGCACGGCCATGTCGGTGCTCTGCGCGATCGCCGCGCGCAGTTTGGCCTCGTGGCGTGCGCCGCCGACGCGGTTGAGGATGACGCCGGCGATGCGCAGATCGGTATCGAATGTCCGATAGCCGATCAGCAGCGGCGCCACGCCGCGGGTCATGCCGCGCGTGTCGAGCACCAGCACCACCGGCAGGCCGAGCGCCTTGGCGAGCCCGGCGCTGCTGTCGCGGCCGTCGGCCGACATGCCGTCGTGCAGCCCGATGTTGCCCTCGACGACGCAGACGTCGGCATCGCGGCCGTGCAGCGCCAGTGAATCACGCAGATCGGCCGCGGGCGACAGATAGGGATCGAGATTGCGGCAGGCGCGCCCGGCGGCCGCCGACAGCCACATCGGGTCGATGAAATCCGGCCCCTTCTTGAACGGCTGCACGGCCAGGCCGCGCGCGCGCAGCGCCGCGCAGAGACCGATGCTGACCGTGGTCTTGCCCGACGACTTGTGCGCGGCGCTGACCAGGAATCGGCTCATCGGGCCTTGCCCCCGGTGTCACCGTCGCCATCGCCCACGGCGTGGGCACGCGCGTCGGTGGGCATCATGTCGAACACGCGTACGCCGATCACGGTGATGAGCATGGCCGCGCCGAGGCCGCCGATGCCCAGCAGCGCCTCGGGCAGGCTGGGCGAGTACGGCGCCACCTGGCCGTCCATGAACGTGCTGCTGACCTCGTGACCGGGGAAGAGCTCGAGCGGATACGCCTGGCCGCCGATGATGAACGCCACCAGGAAGGCCAGCGCGCCGAGCACCACGGCCAGCGATGCGAGCGCGGTGGCGCCGCGGCCCCCCGCACCGGGCCAGTAGAGCAGCAGCAAGGGCACGACGGTGCCGACACCGACGTAGCCGAGCCAGAACATCAAGGTATATGCGCCGCCGTCGAGCAGGATGAAGCGTTCGAACCCGCCCTGGCGCGCGAAGTAGAGGTTGGTCAGGTGATAGACGGCGACCATGTACAGCGAGGCGACGATGAAGGTGCCCAGCAGCTTGCGCAGGCGATCGTGCACCTCGGACTCCAGCACCGCGCCGGCCGAGCGCACCATCGCCTGCTGCACGAGAATGAAGATCGCCAGCCCCCAGGCGAACGACAACACGATGAACAAGGGCGCGATCACCGCCGACTGATAGGCCTGGCGCGCCACCAGGAAACCGAAGATCGAGCCGGTGCCGGTGGTGAGGATGAAACGCCAGGCGAATGCGGCCAGCCCGGCCCGCTTGGACCACGGTGCCATGCGCCGCTCGAACATCGTCCAAAGGTACAGCGCCACCAGCGCGAACATGCCCGTGTAGAGGAACACGTTCCAGGCAAAGACGGATGCGAAGTTGTAGTGCGTGGCGGCCACGATCACGCGCTCCGGCCGGCCGAGATCGAGCATCAGCACCATCAGGCCGCCGCCGAGCAGTGCCGCACACAACAGGGCCGACAAGGGCGCGCGCGCCTTGTACATCGGCTTGCCAAAGACGGAGCCGATGGAGGCCACGTTGAGCGCGCCCGAGGCCGCCACGATCATGAACACGGCGAACACGTGCGGCGTGCCCCAGACGACATGGTTGTTCATGCCTGTGATGACGTGGCCGGCAACTTCCATGCCGTGTGCCGCCCACCGACCGACCCCGGTGATCGCCGCGCCCAGCAGCAGCATCGCCCAGAAGCGTGCGCGACCCTCGGCAGGGAAGGTGGGCAACGTGGACATGCTCATCGGCCTCCTACAGCCCTTGATAGCGAACGCCGGTGTCCAGGCCCAGATCGGCCCGGATCTGGGTCGTGGCCGCCTCGCGCAGGCGGGTGGCGATCATGCTCGACGGGTCGTTCAGATCGCCGAACACGAGCGCCCCCTCGGGACAGGTCTCGACGCAGGCCGGCAGACGACCGCGGTCGAGGCGGTGCACGCACAACGTGCAGCTCTCGACGCAGCCCTTGCCGCGCGGCACCTGGGGGTTCTGGTCGGTGAGCGGCTCGTGCACGAAGCTGCGCGCCTTGTACGGGCATGCCATCATGCAATAGCGGCAGCCGATGCAGGTGTGTCGGTCGACCAGCACGATGCCGTCGGCGCGTTTGAACGATGCGCCGGTGGGGCAGACATCGACGCACGGCGGCGAGGCGCAGTGCTGGCACATGACCGGCGCGCTGGATTGGCGGCCGGTGCTGCGCTCGCGCATGTCGACCTTGCGGATCCACTGCGCATCGGTGGGTGCCGTGCCGTTGCCGAGGTGGTTTTCGTCGCGGCAGGCCTGCACGCATTTGTCGCAGCCGGGCTTGCAGCGCGTGGCGTCGACCAGCATGCCCCAGCGGATCCTGCCCGAGGCGGCTTCGCCGGCCGGGCGCTCGCTCTGCGCCCGGGCCACCTCGAACAGACGGATGCCGGGTGCGATCGCCAGGCCCGCCGCCAGCGCACTACCTACCGCCAGCGCGGCGCGACGGCCGGCACGCACGGCGTTGCGCATGCTGGCCAGCGACACGTGAGTGGTGCCGAGGTCGTCGCCACGGACTCCGTCGGCGGCCTGGGGGCCATCGTCGTCGGCGCGCGCATGGCCAGCGCCGGGCCGGCGCGTCAGTTCGGTCGCGCGCATGGCAACGCCACCGTCAGATGGCACCGACATGGATTCGCGCGAGGGCTTTCGTGTCATCGCGGACTCCCGGCGGCCTGCGGTGCGGGCCCGGTGGCGCGCGCCTGGTGACAGTCGAAGCAATCGATCCTGACCGCCGCGTATTCGTGGCAACCCTGGCAGAAGGCGTCGGGCCCGCCCAGCACCGAGCGCACGCCGTCGGGCCCTTGCGGCGTGGCGTGGCACTCCACACAGGTGTTCAGGCTGATTTTTTCGCCGCGGATGCCTGCGCGCATCGTGCGGTCACGCTGGTGCACCAGCCACTTCATGTGGTTGCGGCGGATGTCGTCGACCGGCGCCACGCAACTCGTGCCCTCGTTCACGACCGGATGCGGCACCGGTACGCCCGTGGCCTGCGCGGCCTCGGCCGCGGCCTGCCCGGTGGTGGCCACGGCGCTGGGCGCGGTGGCACTCGTCAGCGCGAGCGTCACCCCCAGCACGGCCAGCAGCGAACCGACGATCAGGCCCGCGCGAGCGATGAATCCGCGACCCGCTCTCACAGCCCCCTCACTCGCCCAGGCCCATCTGGATGTAGCCGGTGGGGCAGACATCCGAGCAGATGTGACAACCCACGCAGCGGTCGTAGTCGGTGAACACGTAGCGGCCGGTGGTGGCCTGCTTGCGCGGCACCTTCTTGACCGCCACCTGCGGGCAGTAGACCACGCAGTTGTCGCACTCGAAGCAGAGGCCGCAACTCATGCAGCGCTTGGCCTCGGCGATTGCTTCTTCCTCGGTCAGCGGCGCGATGCGCTCCTCGAAGTTGCCGAGCGCGCTCTCGCGGCTGAGCGTGACGAACTTGCGCAGATGACGTTCGTCATAGGTGAAGTGACCGAGGAACAGATCCTTGTGCGGGATGACGTAGCGGTCGGAGCGGTTCTCGTAGTTGTGCACCGCGCCGGTGCTGGTGTCGGTGCCGTGCAGGGGTTCGTCGATGCTGGTGACCTCCTGCCCGGCCTCGACCAGCTTGCGCATCAGGTCGAAGACGTGGACGTCGATCTTGGGGCGCTTGCCGGCCTCCAGGCCCATGAGATAGGTGTCGATGCCGTCGGCGGCGATGGCACCGTGACCGATGGCCGTGGTGAGCAGGTGCGGGCGCAGCACGTCGCCACCGGCGAACACGCCGTCCTGGTCCTTGACCCGGTAGTTGCGATCGGCGGTGACCGCGCCCTTGCCGTTGTCGAACAGCTCGAGGCCGGTGAAGTCGACCGCCTGGCCGATGGCCGATACGATGAGGTCGGCCTCGAGGTCTTCTTCGGTGCCTTCGCGGATCTGGATGTCGAGCTTGCCGCCGGCCATCCTGGCCTCGCACTGGGCCACCCGCAGCGCGGTGGCGCGGCCGTTCGCATCCTTGAGGACGGCGATCGGCACCAGGCCACCGCGGATGGAGATCTCCTCGGCCTGCGCCTGCTCGACCTCGTGCTTGTTGGCCTGCATCTTGTCGATCGGGAACACCGAGGTGAGCACCACCTCGGCGCCCTGCTTGATCGACAGGTCGGCGACGTCCTGGGCCAGATAGCCGGCGATCGCGCCTTCGAAGTCGGTGGGCTTGGCGTGCTCGATGTGGCCCAGGCGGCGCGCCACCGTGGCGACGTCGATGGAGGTGTCGCCACCGCCGACCACCACCACACGCCTGCCCACGTGCTGCAGCCGGCCATCGTTGAAGGCCTTCAGGAACGACGTGGCGGTGACCACGTTCGGGGCTTCGGAATCCTTGACCGGCAGCGCACGGCCCGATTGCGCGCCCATGCCCAGGAAGACCGCATCGAAGTCCTGTTGCAGCTGCCCGAGGGTGACGTCGGTGCCGACGCGGCAGCCGAGCCGGGTCTGCACGCCGAGATCGAGGATGCGCTGGATCTCGGCGTCGAGCACGTCACGCGGCGTGCGAAAGCCCGGGATGCCGTAACGCATCATGCCGCCCAGGTACTCGTGCTCGTCGAAGATGGTGACGGCGTGCCCGCGCAGGGCGAGCTGATAGGCGCACGACAGCCCGGCCGGCCCGCCGCCGATCACGGCCACGGTCTTGCCGGTGGCCACCGACGGCTTCTCGTAGGCCAGCCCGTGGGTGATCGCGTACTCGCCCAGGAAGTGCTCGACCGAGTTGATGCCGACGTGGTCCTCGACCTCGTTGCGGTTGCAGCCGGTCTCGCAGGGCGCGGGGCAGACGCGGCCCATCACCGACGGAAACGGATTGGCCTGCGTGAGCCGGCGCCAGGCGTATTCCTGCCAGGCCATGCCCGCGGGCGGCTTCTCCATGCCGCGCACGATGTTCAGATAGCCGCGGATGTCCTCGCCGGACGGGCAACTGCCCTGGCACGGCGGCGTCGACTGCACGTAGGTGGGACACTTGTGCGAGTGGTCGCCGTCGAAGATCTGCTCGTGCCAGTTCTCCCACCGGGCATCGCCGTCTTTGTAGCGGCGGAATGTGAGCTTGGTGGTCTTGGGCTCGGGTGTCGCTGACATGGTCAGACCTCGCGGAGTCGAATCGGCCGGGAACGCGCTCGCATCACTTGTCGCCCAGCCGGATGGCCGTGCTGACGAGCTGATGCACGCCGCCGACGTTGTTCATCTTGAAGCCGTAATACGGCAGAACCTTGGTGAACTGCGCCTTGCAGATCGCGCAGATCGTGGCCATGAAGTTCACGCCCTGCTCGTCGGCCACGCGGCGCAGCGCCTCCATGCGCGGCAGTGCGCCCTTGACGCGCAGATCGAGGATCTCGTCGGTGAGCACGCCGCCACCACCACCGCAGCAGAAGGTCTGCTCACGCGTGGTGCCGGGGTCCATCTCGACGAAGTGGTTGGCCACCGCGCGAATGATGTTGCGCGGGATCTCGAACTGGCCGCCGGGCGTGTCGCCCATGCGCGAGGCACGGGCCACGTTGCAGCTGTCGTGGAAGGTGACGATGCGGCTGTCGTTGGCGTCCTTGTCCAGGGTCAGCGCGCCGCGCCGGATCAGATCCCAGGTGAACTCGCAGATGTGCGTGGGCTGCTTGTGGCGGCCGTCGAGCTGGCTTTGCAGCTGCACGGCGAACGGATCCCGGCCACCGGCGCCGATGCCGACCAGCGTGTTCCAGAAGCTGTAGGCCACCCGCCAGGCGTGGCCGCATTCGCCGACGATGATGCGCTTGACGCCGAGTTCGAGCGCGGCCTCGCGAATGCGCAGCGCAATCTTGCGCAGGTGGTCGTAGTTGCCGATGAACATGCCGAAATTGCCGGCCTCGGAGGCGTGCGAGGACAGCGTCCAGCTGACACCCGCGGCGTGGAACACCTTGGCATAGCCGATCAGGCTGTCGACGTGCGGTTCGGCGAAGAAGTCGGCCGACGGCGTGATCAGCAGGACCTCGGCGCCCTTCTGGTCGAGCGGGAAGCGCACGTCGACGCCGGTTTCCTCCTTGACGTCTTCCTCGAGGCCCTCGAGGGTGTCGAGCAGGGCCGGTCCGGGCAGGCCCAGGTTGTTACCGATACGGTGCAGCTTGCCGATGATCTCGTTGGTGTACTTCTGGCCGTAGCCGACGTGGTCGAGGATCTCCCGACCGGCCATGGTGATCTCGGCCGTGTCGATGCCATAGGGGCAGAACACCGAGCAGCGCCGGCACTCGGAGCACTGGTTGTAATAGGTGTACCACTCGTCGAGCACCTCGCGCGTGAGCTCGCGCGCGCCAACCAGTTTCGGGAACAGCCTGCCGGCCACCGTGAAGTAGCGCCGGTACACGCTGCGCATCAGGTCCTGGCGCGCCACCGGCATGTTCTTCGGATCGCCGGTGCCGATGAAGTAGTGGCACTTGTCGGAGCACGAGCCGCAGTGCACGCAGGCGTCGAGATAGACCTTCAGCGAACGGTAGCGCGACAACAGCGTGCCCATGTGGGCGATGGCCTTCTCGCGCACCTGGTCGAAGTCGTCGTCGAGCGCGCCCGGAAAGCCCACGCCTTCCTGCACCTTCTCGTTCGCGACATAGGGCCTGACCCCGGCCATGGCGTCCGGCGCGAGCGCCGGCGCAAGCGGGTATTCGCGCAGGGCGGGGGCTTCGACTTTCGGGCCGGCCATCTCAGCGCTCCAGTTTGGCGGCCCAGGCGGCCACGTGGCGACGCTCGCGCGGATCGTCGACCTGGTTGCGCGACGGCGAGAAGAACAGCCCCGGTGCGTGCAGCAGCTTCGAGAACGGGAAGATGATCATCAGCGCGGCGATGAGCGCCAGGTGCACGAACAAGGGCCCGTCGCCGGGCAGCGGCTGCCAGTCGAAGCGCATGAGCCCGAGAAAGAAGGCTTTGAGCGCGACGATGTCGGTGTGGAACACGAACTTCATCATCGCGCCGCTGAGGCCGATCAGGACCAGCAGCGCCAGCATCAGGTGGTCGGACGGGGTCGAGATGTAGCGGACCCGGTCGACCAGGAAACGACGCGCCCACAGGCCGGCCAGGCCGATCAGCATGCCGAAGGCGGCATAGACGCCGAACGGCTGGACGAAGACCAGCCATTCGGGCACCGGCTGCACGAAATAGCGCAGGTGGCGCACCAGCACCAGCGCCAGGCTGACATGGAAAAGCCAGCCGAAGATCCAGGTCCAGAGGCTGCCCTTGAACAGGCTCTCGAAGAACACCACCTCACGCACCATGCGGGCGGCCACGCCGCCGGTGGTGGTCGGCGCCGGTGTGGTAGGAATCTTGAGCGGAGCCGGCGTGCGCGCGTAGTCGACGACCTTGACCACCATCCCGAGCACGAACACCACGGCGGCGACGTAGAACAGGATGGCGAAGAAGACGGTGGCGATGGTCATCGGGTTTCGCGGATCGTTGTCTCTGACTGTCGTGGCACTCGCGAAGCGCGACCGGATCGGGGCCTCACCGGTCCGGCAACGCGTGAACGCAGATCGCTCGGGCGTCACGGATTGCGCCGCCTGACGGCCCGCCGCGACGTGCTTCGACCCGAGCCCGGCGATGGCGCGGTCGATCACGCCGGGCCGAGTCGACACCTACCAGGGCGCGGCTTCGGCCGCACCCCGAAGCAGAGGCGGTCAGACGCAGCCGGTCGGCTTGGGCAGGCCGGCGATCTTGCACGCCTGCTTGGCCGGGCCATAGGGGAACAGCTCGTACAGATAGGCGCTGTTGCCCTTGTCCGGCCCGAGCTTCTTGCCGATGGCCTTGGTCAGCACGCGCACGGCCGGCGCGATCTGGTATTCCTCGTAGTAGTCGCGCAGGAAGTTCACGACCTCCCAGTGCGAGTCGTCCATCTCGATGTTCTCGGCCTTGGCGATCTCGTTGGCAACGTCCTCGTCCCAGTCGGCCAGGGTGACGAGGTAGCCTTCCTCGTCGGTTTCGATGTTCTTGCCGTTGACGTCGATGCTGGGCATGGATCTTCCTCAGTGGTTCTCGTTGATCAAGTGACCGGATGACCGCGACGGGCGGCGCCCGGGTGAAACGTCGGCTCTCGACGAACCGTGAAAATCATCGGCGCAAGGCCGAAGCCGTTCATAGCCAGGACTGGCAACTCGGTTGCTCGGCGACCAGGTCGACGAAACCGTCGTAGTCGACCAGCTTGACCGACGGCAGCACCCGGTCGGCCATGCCGCGGGCCTCGAGGTCGGGGGCCAGCGCATAGACCGTGAGCTTCTCCCCGATTACGGCCAGCTTGTCGGCCGCGGCATTGCCCGTGGTGGCGGCGTAGACCGCGTCTTCGATGAGCAGCAGCGCGCCCTTGCCGGCCAGCCGCGCGAGCGAGTCGAACGCGGTGGTGTTCAGCGGTGAGCGATTGACGATATGCAACATGGGGGTCTCCGGTCAGAAGCTCAGGACGACGTCCTGCTGCTCCATGAGCTCGGCCATGGCCGTGGAATCGATGACCTCGACGTCGACGATCAGGTCGTCGGCGCTCAGCCCGCGGGCCTCGAGCGACTCGCGCTCGACGTAGAGCTTCTCGATGTCGTAGCCCTCGAGCGCGCGGTAGGTGGGCGAGAAATTCTTGGTCTCGATGCCCTTGGTCTGCATGCCCTTCTTGAGCTGGTAGACGCCGTCGTCGATGAACGCCAGCGAGACGTCCTGGTCGAAGGCGGCCGTGATCAGGACCACCTCGAGCGACTCGAGCGCGTAGATGGAGCCGTAAGGCGCCTTGCGATTCACGAACATGAATTTCTTCATAGCGCTCACGGCCTCAGTCTCCGAAGGTCACGAGGCGGTCGGCCTCGATGCCGACCTCGACCAGCTGGCCGAGACCCGAGATGCGAAACCCCGGGGCAAGCAGTTCGTCCTTGATGCCGCGACGCAGTGCCGCGGCCACGCAGACGACCAGATCGACGCCGTGCTCTTCGGCCAGTTTCGACCAGCGCTGCACGATGTTGCGATCATCCTGCGGGGGCTCGGTGAGCCGGGTCGCGTTGTTGACACCATCGTGATAGAAGAACACGCGCGAGATCTCGTGGCCCTTGGCGATGGCGGCCCGACAGAACAGGTAGGCGGAATCGCTGGCCTGGTGCTGGTACGGACCTTCGTTGACGAGGATGCCGAATTTCATGCCGATGCCGGTGTCGTAGCCGCGATCAGAAACGGATGTGGGTGGAGGCGTTCAGGTTCGCCCGCGAACCGCGCCAGTCGTCGATCAGGTACTTGGTGAACGGCAGCTCGGTTTTTTCGAAGAAGCGCGGCCAGCCGATGCGGTCGATCCAGTCGGCCAGGCGCTCCCAGGAGCGGGCGTCTTCCTTGTACACGCGCAGAATCTTGGTGACGATCTCGCTGACCTCGGGCCAGCGCGGCGGATTGTTGGGCAGGCCGCTGGCCACCATCTTCATGAACGTGGGCTTGCCGCGCGCATTGGAGTTCTTGCCGCCCACCCAGATCGCCAGCTTGGAGTGTTCGGGGTCGTTGATCTGCATCGGCGGGCACGGCGGATAGCAGGCGCCGCAGCACACGCATTTTTTCTCGTCGACCTCGAGCGAGGGCTTGCCGTTGACCAGCGCCGGGCGGATGGCCGCCACCGGGCAGCGTGCCACCACGGCCGGCCGTTCGCAGACGTTGGCGACCAGGTCGTGATTGATCTTGGGCGGCTTGGTGTGCTGGACGATGATGGCGATGTCGGCCTGGCCGCCGCAGTTGATCTCGCAGCACGAGGTGGACAGGTGCACGCGGTTGGGCATCTCCTCGCGCTTGAACTCGGTGATGAGATCGTCCATCAGGGCCTTGACCGCGCCCGAGGCGTCGGTGCCCGGGATGTCGCAGTGCAGCCAGCCCTGGGTGTGCGCGATCATCGACACCGAGTTGCCGGTGCCGCCGACCGGAAAGCCGCTGCCCTCGAGCGCCTCGATCAGGGGCGCCACCTTGGCCGCCTCGGAGACCATGAACTCGATGTTCGAGCGAATCGTGAAGCGCACGTCCTTCGGCGAACTGGTCGGCGATGTCGCAGAGCCTGCGGATGGTGTAGACGTCCATCTGGCGCTGGGTGCCGGCGCGCACGGTCCAGACCTCTTCACCGGTGTGCGAGACATGGTGCAGCACGCCCGGGCGCGCCGGTCGTGCCACTTCCAGTTGCCGTGGTTGCGCTTGAGCACCGGATGCATGTATTGGCTGATCCGGTACGCCGGTCTCCTTGGCGCGACGCGGCGTGGGCGGAGCGGCTTTCTTGGCGGGGGTGGCGGTCGCCGTGGACATGGTCGATGACTCCTGTGACTGCGGCTCAGGCGGCCTGTTTCTTGGCGGCGTTGATCTTGGCGACTTCCTCGTCCCAGCCGTCGGTGCGCACATAGGGATTCATGCGCGGCGTGGACACCATGTTGGGGTCGATCGGCAGGCCGATACCCTCGAGGAAGTTGACCAGGCCGATGCGCTCGATCATTTCGCCGGTGCGCTCGTGCTCGAGCGCGTTGTCGGCGAAGAACTCGATCACGCTCTCGGCGATTTCGACCAGCTTCTCGCGGTCTTCGTCGGTGGCGAGCTTGATGAAGGGCACGACCACCGTGCCCATCAGGTCGCCGATCTTGAGCGTGCGCTTGCCGCCGATGAGGATGGTGGCGCCCTTTGTCCTGGCCCGGCGCCAGGGCACCGGTCATGACGTTGATGCAGTGCATGCAGCGCACGCAGTCGCGGTTGTCGATCTCGAGGCTTTGCGCGTCGTCGAGCCTGACCACGGTCTTGCTCGGGCCCTCGGCCACTTCGTCATGCTTCGAGCATGATGGCCTTGGTGGGGCAGCGGGTGATGACGTCGTTGATCAGCTCGGTGGGGCCGTGCTTGGCGTACCACTTGCGCGCCAGGGCCTCGTCGCTGCGGATGTTGTCGCGCCAGGTGCCGATGACCGCGAAGTCTGCGCGTTGCACCGAGTTCATGCAGTCGTTGGGGCAGCCGGAGAACTTGAACTTGAATTTGTAGGGAAGCGCCGGACGATGAATGTCGTCGAGGAAGTTGTTGATGACTGCGCGCTGGGCCTCGCCCTCGTTGTAGCAGGACTGCTCGCAGCGCGCCGCGCCCACGCAGGACATCGAGGTGCGCACGGCCGGACCGGCGCCGCCGAGATCGAAGCCGAGTTCGTTGATCTCATCCCAGGCGTCCTGCACCTTGTCGGTCTTGACGCCCTGGAACATGATGTCGCCCGACTGGCCGGCAACGCGATGAGGCCGGAGCCGTGGCGCTCCCAGATGTCGCACATCTTGCGCAGAACACCGGTGTCGTAGTGCATGCCGGGCGGCGGCATCACGCGCAGGGTGTGGAACTCGGCGGCATCGGGGAAGCGAGCCGTGCCGTCGGCGTTCTTGAGCTCGGTGAAGCGCGGAATCACGCCGCCGCCGTAGCCGAACACGCTGACCGTGCCGCCCTTCCAGTAGCCCTTGCGGGTTTCGTAGGAGGTTTCGAGCTGGCCGAGCACGTCGACCATGTAGTCCTTGTCGTCGGCCAGGCGCTTCAGGCCCGTGACGAAGCTAGGCCAAGGCCCGCTCTCGAGCTCGTCGAGCATGGGCGTGGGATGCGGTTTCTTAGCCATTCGCTATCTCCTCCTGCGTGGCCGCAATGCGGCCGGCGGTCGATCCTCCATGCTACGAATGTGTCGCGTTCGCCGCCATTCCCCGCGTCGGCTATCCATTCCCGGTGCCCGGGGGAGAGCCACCCTACCCACAAGGAGTATCCGAGCCCCCTTCACCGTGGTTATGGACGGCCCGACACCCGGCGGACCATGGTAGAAAGCCGACGCAAACCGGCGACCATTCATCGACCGGGCTGGAGGAGCCGTGGCAGCGGATGACACATCCATCGTCTCGATCGAGAAACTCACCGTACCCATGGGCGGGCAGCAGATCGAGTTGCAGCAGGTCGATTTCGCGGTTGGCGGCATGAGCCTGCTGCGCACCCGCATCCGCGAGGGCCGGCGCTTCACGGTGTTCGACATCGACCCGGGCACGGCCCGCCAGTGGGGCGAGGCGCTCGTGCGCTGGGCGGCGACCCAACCCGGCGGCGCGAGCCCGCACCTGGTGGCCGACAACGACGACCCGGCCGGACCGGTCGCGGACCGTTGATGCTTTCCGCCATGTCACGGACACCTTCCGACACCCACCCGACGACGGCATCGACCGCGCCCGCGTCATCCGACGAGGTTTGCGACCTTTCGTTCGAGCTGGTCGGGCGCTCGCTGCCGGCCGACTACGCCGATGCGCTCTGGGGCGCGCTGACCGCCCGGGCGCCCTGGCTGGCCGACGAACCCACGGCAGGCATGCATCCGCTGCGCACCAGTGCGAACGGCCGCGAACGGCTGCTCACCCGCCGCACGAAGCTGATGCTGCGGGTGCCCCGAGCGCGCCTGCAAGACGCCCTGCGGCTGTGCGGTACCGCGCTCGACATCGAAGGCCGCGCCCTGAGCCTCGGCGACGCCCGGCCCCGCAGCCTGCAGGCATCGGCCACAGTCGGCGCGGCCTTCGTGGCCGGCGACAGCGCGGATGAACTCACGCATCACGACCGTCTGCGCACCCTGCTTTCCGAGCTCGATCTGCCCGACCACGCCATCTTCGGGCGCATGACCGAGTGCCGGATCGCTGGCCGCGCCGTCGCCGGTTCGAGCATGGTCATCCATCGGCTCAGACCCGAGCAATCGATGCGCGTCCAGTTGCGCGGGCTGGGCCCGTACCGCAGCCACGGCTGCGGCCTGTTCGTCCCGTACAAACTTATCGACGGGCTCGACTGAGCCCCTGCGGCGCACAATGTGGGCGCCATCCGCTGGACCTGGCGAAGACACGACTGCAAGACGAGATCCGACATGGCCGACACCAAAACCATTCAGCCACACGTGACCCTGGATGTCACCGGCACCACCTGCCCGGGGCCGGTCCTGGGCGTTCGCAAGGTCATCTCCGAGTTGGCCGAGGGCGAGGTGCTGCTGCTGCTGTCCGACTGCCCCGGCACGCGCGACGACCTCGAGGCATGGTCCGCGCACACCGGCAATGCGCTGCTGCGCAGCGAGCGCGTGCGCGAGGGCGTGACCGGATACTACGTGCAGCGCGGCCGGCGCGCCGAGCGCGCGGCCGATGTCGTGCTCGACATGCGCGGCTCGGTTTGTCCGGGCCCGATCATCGAAGCGCGCAAGATGCTCGCCAGCATGCCGGTCGGATCGGTGCTCAAGATGGCGAGCAACTGCCCGGGCGCGAAGGCCGACGTCGCCGACTGGGCCCGCCTGACCGGCGTCGAACTGCTCGATACCGTCGAGCTCGGCGATCACGAGTGGGAGTTCTACCTGCGCCGCGAAGGCTGAGCACGAGCATGTCCACGCGTCCCGGCCTGCGGCTGAAGACCTTCTGGTTCAAGACCGAGCAGAATCGCGACCCCGACCAGATCGCCACCGCGGCGGCGGCCGTGCTCTGGCGCACCGCCAATCACCGCATCCAGAATCTGCGCAAGGGCAAGTTCAGCATCGAAGCCGGGCCCGACTATGCCAACGTGCTGGTCGAGGTGCTCGGCCTGATGGTGGTGGTGGCCGACCGCATCGCCTATCGCAACGACAACGGCCCGTGGCGCGAGGCCTTCACCGGTGCGCTCGCGCGGCGCGTGGGCCAGCTGCTGCAGGACAGCCTCGATGACCTGATCGGCCCCGACCCCGACCCGGCCCGCGGCGGCTGGGGCCGCCGCTTCATCGACCGTGTGAATCTGCGCGCCGACGAATACGCCTGCCACCCCTACGACGAAGGCGGTGCGTCGTTCGGTTTTCTGCGTCACTTCGGCGATTGCCTGCAAGACATGCTGCCCGATTCCGACGACCAGCGCTGGGCGGTCGATCAGGCGATGACCGTCGAGGGCCCGGAGATCATCGAGATCATGGAGTCCACCATGCGTGGCCTGCTCGGCCAGGAGAGCTCGCCCAAGCGCCGGGCCGGCGCCACCGGCGACTGACCGATGGCCGCGATCCCGATCACCCTCGGCACGGCCGATCCGTTCTCGCTCGACGACGATCTCGCCTGGCGCGACTGGCGCGATCGCAAGCTGGCCGATCTGCCGCGCTCACCCGACGATCTGGTCGTGGAGATCCGCGACCCCTTCGCCCTGAGCGCCAGCGAGCGCGCGGCGCTGCTCGACCGCTGCGCGCGCTGGAACATGGCACTCTACCGGCTGCGCCGACCCACCGACGCCGTCGGGGCCGGCTCCGGCGCGCAGGGCGCCGCGGGCACCCGCCTCGTGCGTGCGCTCGGCGCCCAGCTCGGTCTGCACCGCCTCGACCGCAACTGGTTGGCCGGCGACGACGGTGTCAGCCTGCTGCGCGTGAACCCCGGCGGCGGCGTGCACGGCGACTACATTCCGTACACCAGTCGCGCGATCGGCTGGCACACCGACGGCTACTACTATCCGCCGGCTCGCCGCATCGATGCGATGATGCTCCATTGCCTGAACCCGGCCGCGCGCGGTGGCGACAACCGTCTGCTCGATCCGGAGCTGGTCTACCTGCGCCTGCGCGAGATCGATGCCGCGCACATCGCCGCGCTGTCGGCCGCCGACGCCATGACCATCCCGGCGCGTGCCCCCGACGCGCGTGATGGCGAGGGCGACCCGCTGCAGCAGGCGCGCGGCCAGCAGGCGGGGCCCGTGTTCTGGCGCGGTCCGGTCGATGGCAGGCTGCGCATGCGCTATACGGCGCGCACCCGCAGCATCGTCTGGCGCGCGGACACCGCCACGCAGGCGGCACGCGCGGCACTCGAGGCGGTGCTGGCGGACGGCGATCGCG
>JAWKYD010000025.1:0-73727 GCA_041396685.1 Burkholderiaceae bacterium | reverse complement strand
CTGCCGTGCCGCCTCGTCATCGGCGTGGCCAAGTGGTGCCAGTGCTAACAGAGCATCCGGATTCGGGCAACCGGTGGCGGCTTGCAGCGCGAACAACCAGGCCGGCAGCGGATGAGCGGCGATGCCGGCGCGGCAGCGCACGCCCTGGCCGGACAGCTCGGCCGACAGACGCTCGAGCAGGGCCTCGAGTCCGCCGAACAGGCGCAGGCTGGCGCCGATCTCGAGCAGCAACCCGAGCTCGTGAGGCTCGTCGGGCGCACGGCTGGCCGAGCGGCCCCGCGCCGCGGGCGGCCAGACGGCCACCGACGGCGTGAACCGCTGTGCCACACAGGCCAGGGCCTCGAGCGCCTGACGGTGCGCGCCCGCGTCGTCGTCTTGAAACAGGGTGGTCGGCGCCAGCGCCAACGCCGTTGCGCGCTTCATGCCCGGGTGCAGCCCGGCCGCGCGCGCCGCGCCATTGACGAAACGCAACGCGAGTCGGTCCGCGATGGCCAGCGGCTGCGCGGCCCAGGCCGGATCGGCGCGCTCCAGAACATCCAGCGGCAGCCGCGGAAAGCAGAGCGCGAGCCAGAGCATGAAGGGCAGGCCGGGCGGACCCAGGAAGTCAGGAGCGCAGCGGCAACGGCCGGGGGCCGGCCGGAGAATCGGGGGGCGTGGAGAGGCGCGAAGCAGCCACCGAACCGATGGCCGCCGAGGCACGCGACCCGACCGCTGAAGCGCCCGGGCGGGGCATGCCGGCCGGCAGATCGAAGGCGGTCTCCGGCGGCAGAACGGGGGCGGCCGGCTGCAGCGCATGCGCGGTGCCGAGGACCCGGACCGCAGCGGTCTCGGTGGCCGGCGCCCGCAAATGGATGGCGGCCAGTGGCCGGGGCAGATCGAGCATCATCGGCATGGCCATGACCGGGCCGCGGCGCTTGAGGATCTGCACCGACAACTGTTCGGCCGGACGGGGCAGCAGCAGCAGGCGCAATGGCGCCGGCGAGACATCGAACTGGGCCGCCAGCTCGCGGAACAGAAATACCGGCCCCGAGGCACCCTGGGCGGCCAGTTGCATGCAGCGCAGATGCTCGGGCCGGGTGCGCCGCTCGGGCAGCCAGGCGAGCAGCGCGCCGAAGCTGGCGCTGGCCAGGGTTTGCTCGACTGCCCAGAGACGGTCGGCGGGATTGTTGGCTTCGATCATCAGCAGGTAGTCGAGATCGATGCCGAAACTGGCCAGTGCCGGCGCATAGGGCAGCAGCGGCGGCGCCAGCAGCACCACCACCTTGCGCTCGCGGGTGAGCCGACGCAGCAGCGGCACCAGCAGACGCAACTCGCCGATGCCGGATTCGCGGGTGATCAGCTCGGTGAGCACGCTGGCCGGCCAGCCACCGCCGGGCAGCTCGGCATTGAGGCGGGCGAAACCGCTGTCCATGGCCGTCACCACCGGACTGGCGAGCCGTGAGGCTCGCCAGACATGGCGCAGGGCGGGGACGGGCGGCTGGGCGGACATGGCGGCGGCGGATCTCGGGCTCAGCACACGCTCAGAGCGACTGGCCGGTGCGCAGCAGCCCGACACCGATGCCCTCGAGCGTGAAGTCGTCACGCCGGGCATCGATGACCAGGGTCTTGAAATCGGGGTTCTCGGGAATGAGTTCGACCTGGTGGCCCTGGCGGCGCCAGCGCTTGACCGTGACTTCGTCACCGACCCGGGCGACCACGATCTGGCCGTTGCGGGCTTCGTTGCCGCGTTTGACCGCGAGCAGATCGCCATCGAGGATGCCGGCATCGCGCATGCTCATGCCGCGCACCTTCAGCAGATAGTCGGGGTTGGCCGGAAACAGATTGGGATCGAGCGCATAGCTGGCCTCGATGTGCTCCTGCGACAGGATGGGGCTGCCGGCCGCCACCCGGCCCACCAGCGGCAGGCTCAGCGCGATTTGCACGGCCGACGGGGTTTGGCCGTCGGCATCGTCACCGAACATCTTCAGGCGGATGCCGCGCGAGGCGCCCGAGGTGAGCTCGATGACGCCCTTGCGGGCCAGCGCCTTCAAGTGCTCCTCGGCGGCGTTGGGCGAGCGAAAGCCGAGCTCACGCGCGATTTCGGCCCGTGTGGGGGGAAAGCCGGTTTCCGAGATATGGCGCTTGATCAGGGCTAGAATCTCTTGCTGCCGGGCGGTGAGTGCGCGCATGGTTCTGACCTTGCCTCGTCGTATTCACAGGCTGTCATTTTATACAGTAATCGGGAACGATCAAGCCATGGACAACCACATCCGGCGAGGCCGTCTCGTCATCGCGCTTGCCGCGGTCCTGCTCGGGCTGGGCGGCTGCACAGTCATCACGGTGGCCGGCGCCGCCGTGGGCGTGGCCGCCACGGTGGCCGGAACCGCCGTCGACGTCACTGTCGGCACCGTCAAACTGGGCGCCAAGGCCGTCGGCGCGATCATCCCCGACGGCGACGAAGAGTAGGGCGTCAAATGAACCAAACACTCGCCGTCATCGGTGTCGGCGCGATGGGCGGCGCCATGGCTGCCCGCGCCCATGAGCGCGGCCGGGCGGTGCTCATCCGCGACATCGATCCTGCCCGCGAGGCCCCGCTGGCCGCCGCCGGCCTCACCGTCTGCCCGGACCCGGCCACCATCGGCGCCCAGGCCGATCTGATCTTCATCGTCGTGGTCACCGCCGCCCAGATCGACGACGTGCTGCAAGGTCCGCAAGGACTGCTCGCCGGCCTGAGCGCGCGCCCGGCCGGCGCCACCCGGGCCAGCGTCTGCTTGTGCAGCACCATCGCTCCCGAAGACACCGAGCGCCTGAGCGCGGCCCTCGTCGCGGCCGGCGCCCGCGCCATCGACTCACCGATCTCCGGCGGCCCCGCGCGCGCGCGCAGCGGCGCCATGAGCATGATGCTGGCCGCTCCCCAGCCCTGGCTCGACGACATCGAGCCGGTGCTGGCTGATAACGCCGCCGCCCGGTTCCGCATCTCCGCGCGGCAGGGCGACGCCATGCGCGCCAAGCTGGTCAACAACCTCGCCGCCGGCGCCAACCTGGCCGCCGCCGCCGAAGTGCTCGCCCTGGCCTCCAAGGTCGGCCTCGACCCGGCCCAGACGCTCTCGCTGATGGCCGTCAGCTCGGGCCAGAGCTGGATGTGCGACGACCGCATGACCCGCGCCCTGCAAGGTGACTTCGACCCGCGCGCGGCCATGCCCGTGCTTACCAAAGACCTGCGCCTGGGCAACGAAATGGCCGCCCGCGCCGGTCTCACGCTGACCCTGGGCGGCCACGCCCATGCGCACATGCAGGCCGCCTGCGACGCGGGCATGACCGAGCTCGACGACGCGGCCATGCTGACCTACTTTCGCGAGCGCTTCGGAGTGCGCTGAGCACAGGCAACCCGGCCAGGGCGCTGATGGAGGTGCCGACGCCGAACGAGTCCCGTACGCCGAATGATCCCGAGATGAGAAATCCTGAGGCGCTTCTCTTCGATCTGGGCGGTGTTCTCGTGGACATCGACTTCGGACAGGCGCTGCGCAGCTGGGCGGCGCATTCGTCACTGTCTCTCGACGAGCTGCAGCGGCGATTCCGGTTCGACGCAGCCTACGAGCGGCACGAGCGCGGCGAGATCGATGGGAGGGAGTACTTCATGCACCTCGCCGAGAGTCTCGAACTGAGTGGGCCGATCGAGCGCATCGAAGCCGGATGGAACGCCATTTTCAGCGGCGAGTTCGTCGCGACCAGAAGGCTCGTCCAGCGTGTGCGGGGTCGATTGCCGTGCTTCGTTTTCTCGAACACCAATGCCTCTCACATGAGCACGTGGTCCCGGCTCTATCCGGAGATGGTCGATAGCTTCGACCAGATATTCGTTTCTCACCGGCTCGGTCTTCGGAAACCCGATCCGCTTGCGTTTCTGGAGGTTTGCCGGTTGGCTGGTATCAGGCCGGACGCCATGCTCTTCTTCGACGATCTTCCGGCCAATGTACGGGCTGCGCAAGCGGTCGGCCTGCAAGCGGTCCGGGTACGCTCACCAGCCGATGTCGCGGAGGCGTTGGAGGCCTGCGGCGTCAATGCTGGCGGGTAAGGCTCGAGAGTGTCCCGATTGGCGTCAGGGATGGCGTGCACGCCACGCCCATGGACGAGACGCCGGGCAGCGTGCTATGGCAATTGAGGCCGGCGCTGCCGAGATGGCCGTCAGTGGTGCAAATCCAGCGAAATAATTCTAGTAACTTCAATAGCTTACGGATTGGTTCGTTCAGTCAGCGTGCGCGAGTTCATCGCGCTCGAAAGCGGACACCAGGCGCTGGATCGCTCGCTGAGACGGCGGGGTCATTCCCGCCCGCCGAGTCCCCTGAGAGTGAGAATGGTGTCCGCCACGCACCGGTTCAACGAGGCGGGCAGAGACGATCCGACGGTGCCGGCAAGGCGCAAACCGCAGCGATGCCGGGAGTGTCACAACGCTTTGCAACCCTGCGCGGTGCGCCGGGCGCGTCACCGTTCAGCGGATTTCGGACTCACGACATTTGGTTTGCATCGCACGGGACGGCAGGAGACGATGTATGCAACGCAGGGTATGTAGCAATTTTTCCTTTCCGGCATTCGCGGTCGCCATCAGCGTACTGATGTCCGCTTGCGGTGGTGGAGGGGATTCGAACGCAGTCGCATCCGACACCGCTGATTCGCTTTCCACGCCGAACCCCGCGCCGGGCACCGCTCCGACGCCGACCGCGGACCCGACGCCGACCGCGGACCCGACACCGAGCGCGGACCTGACGCCGACGGCGGACCCGGCACCGGTGACTGAGCCGGTGACCGGCGATTTCGTCGGCGGCGCTGCCGTTGTTCGTGCCCTCAGCCAATCGGTGTCCGGCATCGCTGTCGCGAGCGACGCGAACTACGCGCTCGACAACCGCGGAGACAACGATTTTTCGTCGGTCAGCAGCACTTTCTCCGGCACACGGCTGACCAACGAAAGCGGTCTCTACCTGAAACACGAACTGCTTGATGCCATGTGGACCATGCCGCGGCGCGCGGTGATTTCCGTCGATGTTGCGACGGACGGCGCCACGACAATGATCATCAACGGAAGTGGCACGATTACTGTACCGAGCGGCCAATACTCGCTCAGCGCCGGTCAGTATGCCGTTCCCGACGAAGTTCCGCTCACGGGGGACTTATTGACGCTCGATATTCCTGCGGCGCCCGGGAGTTTCTTGAAATTCTTTGTTGGCGTCGTCAATGACGAGCCATCGCAGATGCGCGTTTGTTGGAACATGAACGTGCCTGGACTAATGCGCGTGTCCTGCACCCGGCACCTGCGCCTCGACGGTGCTTTTGTGGGTGTCGACACGATCGACGATTTGTCTGGAACCCTGCACACGCACGAACCACCCGAGCTCTCAGGGGGCCGTGCATTTGCGCTGAAGTGCAGTTGGTCCAGTTTTTCCAATCCGTTTAGTGATAGCGGTTTCAAAATGATCGTCACCGCGTTTGACCCGTCGCGGCCGGATCTCGGCTTTTATCAGGCCGCGAACGGCTATTTCGCGCGCGAAACGAGTCAGTACGGCGACGGATCGACGTCGTACAGGCTGGAGTATGGCGACATGGTTTTCGGCAGTGACACCGTCTGGCTGAGGAACGACGAGCCTTACTTCTTCGAGTCCAATCTGGTCACGGGAACGTCGCGGTTCAACCAGCAATGCTCGCCTGATGGCCAGGGCGTCGCGCCAAGCCTGACTCCCACTTCAACGGTCAGGACGACGTCGCCAATGCAAAATGCAGATATGCTGAGCACGAAGTTTCTTCGTTACTTGCAGATGCACGACAATCGCGTGGTCGTTTCCAAGAACTGAAAGTGCGCCAACGGTACGTAGACCACATCGTCGCCTGGCTCGCTGCTCTTCGTCCGACCGATTCAGGCGTTGCCGGGGCTCGGCTCACCGGTCGATAGCGCTTCCTGCGGATTTTTTCCAATGGCCAGGCGTCGGGCGGCCATGGCACCGGGTCGAAGGTATAGTCCGTATTTGTGCGTTTGCGCAAGGCTTCTCGAGCGGGAGCCTGTAAAGTAGCGAACCTCGAGTGCATCCGTCGCGATTCGAAACGATAGGCCGAGCGCCGAGGGGTGATAGTCGGCTTTTGCCGGCGGGTAGATCGTCCAATTTAGAGGCAGATTATATGAAACTCGTCGTCGACGGCGTCGCAACGGAGCGCCATCGGATCTCGAATGTGATCGCTCGCGCCGCATCCGGCGCGATCGCTGCCGCAGTCGCATTCACACCGTTGGTTGGTCACGCCGCGACGGCCGAGTCCGCAATCGCGTCGTGTCTCGGGGCATTCGGCGAGCATCCCTTTGGCGCCAATCCGAAGTACAAGACGCTGGCGATGTCGGTGAAGGTGTTCGGCATCGGTCAGGACACGATCGACGACGAGATCACGACCTCTCCGGCTCTGGTTCTCATCAGGCCAGGCGTCAATGTCATGGGTGGCAGCCGCATTGATCTGCGCAATCCCCAGGGGTGGTATTGCATGCAGACCAGCGTCAATGTGATGGGGGGGCTAAACATCAAGCTTGCCTGCAATTCGAAGTTCGCTATCGCAGGTGAGGGAACCACGGTGATGGGTAGAGCGCCCGAGAGCAAGGGTATTACCGTGATGGGTAAGACCACGGTCGAGCGCGATTGCCCTTGAGTTGCCGATAGCCTGTCAACAAGACACTGATCTATTCGCGCCGTGCAGTGCGCGAATAGATCAGTGTCTTTTTAACGCAGCGCGACGTCGCAGTCGCGACTGCGCGCGTCGTGCACGCCCGACTCAGCCAGCGAGTAGACCAGGCCGGGTAGCGGGCCCCAGGCAACCGAGGACGCCGTCAGAAGCCCCTGTTTGGCCAGTTCGACCGCGTTCAGGGTGATGACCGGGCGGGCCAGCGTACCGCTCGCCTCGGCGTATTTGATAATCGAGATGGCGCTCCAGTCGAACATGCTTCGGCTTCGTGTTCTAAACGCGAAGCCCAGCGTTTCGTCGTTCAGATCGACGTAACCCGAGCTGTACAAGGTGTTGTCCGGCGTTTCGAGAATCAGTCCGTTGCTGGCCTCGACCCGACCGTCATTGACATAGAGGCGCAGGGCCATGCACGGGATGCTCAGTGGCGCGCTCAAATCCGTTGCCCTAGCCTTTTCGTCGGCGGTGCGCGATGAGTTCGACAGAGAGAAGCGCTCGCGGGCCCACGTGACGACGCCGCGGTCCAGAAGCGTCGAATACTTCTGATTGACCAGCGCATCCTTGACCGATCCGAGCGCATAGCCGTTGAGGGTTGCGGCGAGTTGCGCCGGCGATGCGCCTTGCCCTCTCAGCGCGATGATGATGTCGGCTTCGCCCTGGCTGATGAATGCGTCGTGGTCTATGCCCACCCGAAGTCGATCGAGTTGCATCGCCGTAGCCTCGGCCCGAATCCTTACGGCGACCTCCTGAGCTTGCACGGGGTCGAGATTGATCTTCAGGGACCCTGGGCCGCCGAGAATGCTCAGGTCATCGCTACTCAGACTGGCCTTGCCGCCCTCGACAGACAGTCTCAGCTGGCCGTTGGCAACCGGAACCGATCCCATGCGGATCGCGCCCAGCTGAATGCGAACGTCGGCACGCAGCTCCGGCGGCAGGGCAGACGCGAATGGCGCCGCCGGGAATAGTCGCGCATCGGCATCGGTGACCGGCGCGCTCGCCTCTTCGGCCGGCAGGAAGTGGCTTAGTTCGAGCCGGCGCAATTCGAGATCGGCCGCAATCGATGGATGACCGTCGGCCTGGCTCAGACTCAGAGTCCCTCGCAGCCAGGCCTGGGGAGACTTGAGTTCGAGTGCCGGCAACGAGATGGCCGTTGTCTCGATCTTGAGCGGTGTCGTGAATGTCCAGGTCGAGGCGTCGTCGTTCTCGTCGCGGACGGTGAGCTCGATCCGACCGGAGATGCTCGTTGGCGCCGCATCGGCTGGCGCCAGCTCGTCGATGACGAGCCGCACATGGCGTGCGTCGTGCTCGGCGTGGTGCAGTCTGGCGGCGACCGCGATCCGCCCCCCCGAGGCGTTGGCTTCAAGGTCGCTGAACGCATAGCGGGCGCTGCCAATACCCGCGCTACGCATGATCAGATCGATCGAGCCGATCGAGATCGTCGCCTGCCTGGCCCGTAGCATATCGAGCAGCGGCGACAGGGCGCCGACCAGATCAGGCAGAGCCGCAGGCTCGGAAACGGTCTGGGCCGCGCGCTGCGAGCCGACGTCGCCCGTCGCATTGCCGTCTGCGTTGCCCTCTGTGTTGCTCCCTGCGTTGCCCCCCGATGCGTCTGCATCCGGATCATCGGCGATAACGCTGACCCGGTCGGCCGACAAATCGATCGCGCCACCGCCACCGGCGCTCACGAGCATTCCGGGCGAAATCGCGATCCTGAGGCCTTCGATGCGTGCCCGACGAATCGTGCCCGACGTCGCCACGAACCTGGCATCGGGAAAGGCCACCGCCGGCGAGGGCAGGAACTTGTCGACGACGATCCGATCACCCAACTCCACGCGCTGCCCGGACAATGTCGAAAGCTCTCGCGAGACGATTGCGCGAAAGCCGTCCGACTGAACGTAGAGATAGGTGGCCGCCAACGGTGTGCCGAGCAGCACGGCCGCGCCAAGAAACGAAACCCCGATCCGGCGACGAGCGGTCTTCGAAAGGCCCATGGGCTTGCGGACGGAAAAACCCGGTCAGGAGCCCTTCTTGTTGGCCGACTGCAGGGACTGCAGCAACGACTTCGTCGCGCGCCCGTCGATCTTGAGGCCATTGTCCAGCTGAAAATCCTGGATTGCGGCCTCGGTGCGCGCGGTCAGGCGCCCGTCAACGGGGCCCGGGTCGTAGCCGAGTTCGGAAAGGCGTTGCTCGATTTGCATCAGCAGCGACGGGGGCTCGACCTTGACAGCCTGACTCTGCGGCTCTGACGTGCCCGGCGTGGTGCCTTGCTCCAGTGCCGCCGGCGCATTGCCGCTACTATCGCCCGAAAACCGCTCGGAAAGCTGGTCGCGCAGGTTGTTGACGGTCTCGCAGCCCGTCAGAAGCAAGAGCGGAACCAGTGCCGCCAGTAAAAACCCGCGGGCAGTGGATCGCTCACCGTCTTGCACAGGTCGTGTCATTCGTATCATTGCGTCATCACCCTGATTGCAGAGTCTCGGGCACGGCCCGCGATTTCTAGCCGCCTTGCGCAGCACAAAGGCCGCCGGCGATTTTTTTGGAAGCCGCAGCGTAGCACGGCTCGGGGTTCGAATCGGTCGATCCGAGCAAGACCTCGTCCAGTAACTGGTCGAGTTCCGGGGGGGTAGCATGGCCCTGATCGTCTTCGTACCGATGAAATGCGCCATCGGCTCGCGCAAAGAGGCTGTCGCGATCAGGATCGACGAATGCATACGGCAGCGGCGCGGTCGGAAGGACCGCGACGGGGTCCAGCGCGACCTTGCCCTGGCGAATCTCGAAGTGCGTATGCGGGCCCGTGGATCGGCCGGTATTGCCGAGATAGGCGATGACGGTACCTTTCACGACACGATCGCCACGCTTGGAAACGAGCTTGTCATTGTGCGCATACAGCGTGGTCATGTCGTTCGCATGCTTGACCACGATGACATTGCCATAACCGCGCATCTTGTTGTCGGAATAGATGACCTCGCCGTCGGCCACCGCGATGATGGGCTCGCCGATCGCGCCGGCAATATCCATGCCGCGATGTTGCTTGCCCCAGCGCGCACCGAATTTGGAGGTGATGATGCCGGCATCAACCGGCCAGCGCCAATCGGATGTATCGGATCCGGGGCGCAGCTCGGGGGCGGGTTCGTCGGCGCCGACGCGATCGGCATCATTGGACTTCGTCGATACCCCGGCACGTGACAGCACGTTGATGACCGAGTTGTTGCTCAGGTTTCCGGAGTCCTTGTTGTCCTTGAAGAGCTTGCTGTCGGCGACGTACTTTTGCATCCGCTGCTGAGCATTGCCCAACGACGCTGCCAGCGAGTTCGTATAAGGCGCGGCGGCCGTCGACGCCCGTTCGGCCAACGGCGCGAGCGTCGCGTTGATCTGCTCTGAAATGGCATCCAGTCGGGCTCGGAAGCTCTGGTCGCCACCGTTGCCGGCACAACCTACCAGAATCACCGAGACGGCTGGGGCCAGGTAGAAAGCGATATGACGTCGACGATGAAGACGATTCGATCGCTGGCGAGCGACAAGGCCGGTCAATATGCCGGCGACAGCCTGAAAACCATGCATCCTTGAGCAAACCTCACAGTTCTTCCAATCATCGGGCGAATGGATCGAACAAGCGAGCGTGTGTGCCAGGTCCGCGGCCGTGGCACGACCATGGATACTGCCAACACGGATCGCGGAATGTAGCGTTCGGTCGCCGATTCCTGGCGCGGTGATTCCATTTCCATCGAGGGACGAGCGCAGGTTAGCACGAGTCTCATACCGGCCGACGACCGACGCGCCGACGTATCCTGCGGCGTGCGGCTTCTGTCACGGTTTCCGCTGCGTCAGGTTCTTCGGTGCCTTTAGGCGGCAGCTTGGTCGCGCATTCTCAAGACGCGATTTCAGCGTCTTCTCAGGCGAACGGGGACACGGTTTTCGTCTTCCGCACGGGTTTGTCGGGAGGCGTTCGCGCGAGTCATCTCATTCACATTGAACGGATTGTCATGCTTTACCCAATTAAGAGGATTGGGCTGCCTGCCGGATATACCTGGCCGGTGCAATGCCTGTCGTGGTGGCAGTCATCCATCTGCGTCTCCTCAACAGCCTGTTGACAGGCGTACCCTACAGTCGATGATTTGCGACCCTGCACGGTCGTTCGTTCGACGCGCCGGGCCTGCAGGTCCTCATCCGACATCGAGCGGCGCTCCTTCGGCCGGTTCGGCTGACCAGAGATGGCGCTCGACGCGTCGTGTTCGGGCGGTTCCGTGCGAGTCCGGCGCCGCGCGTGGCGAATTGAAGCGTCTCCCTTGGTGTGTATGAAACCCGGTCCGCTCATCATCCGCGATTTCGAGATCCCCGATACCGCGGCGGTCAATTCGGTGGCCCTGCAGGCCTTTGCGCAGTTCGAGGGTCACTACGCTGACTGGTCAGCTTTCCGGTCGATCATTGGTGACACCGCTTCGCTTGCGAGCAAGGGGGAACTCATCGTCGCCGTCATGGCAGGAGCCGTCGTGGGCGCTGTCACGTATGTGGGCCCCGGACGGCCGAAGGCAAGCTTTTTTCGCCCGGAGTGGCCCGCCATGTGAATGCTTGTGGTCGCGCCTGAAGCAAGAGGTGTCGGTGTGGGCCGGGCGCTCGCTGAAGCTTGTCTTGCCAGGGCGCGACGCGACGAGGCCGAGATCTTCGCCCTGCACACGAGCCCCATCATGTCCATCGCGCTGCCCATGTACCTGCGCATGGGCTTCAGGTTTCATTCGGCGGCGCCGAAGATTCACGGTGTCGACTACAACTTGTACACCAAGGATCTACGTTGACGCCTGACACGGTCGTGCACCGGCGCGTTGCAAGGGCGTGCGCCGGATGCGGTGATCTCCTGAGTTCCAGTCATACGCCCGCCGGGACACCACGATCTCGAGGTTCCGCGGCCGCCCGGGGTTCGTTCCACGCCAGCTCGTACCCGTCTGGGGAGACGTCCAAATCAGCGTCTCCATAGCACGGAACCGGGCGCAGCTCGGAAATGGGGTGCACTGCCGGTGTCAATGCGATGGTTGTTGTCGAAGCACCTGGGCTACATTCGATGGGTCTTCCCGTTGACGATCGCAGCAGGCGAACGCATTGAGCACCAGGCGAAGCATGGGTCACCGTCGCCAGGATCTGGCGTACATCTTGATGGCCGCAGCCGTTTTGATCATCGGCTACGCGGCCTTCCGCTATCTGTTCTATGCTGGCGAGGGCGCAGTTTTCGCGCAGGAGTCCATTCTCGTCCTGCTGGGCGCCGTGGCCACGATCTTCATCACCGCTACGCTGCTGAACCGGCAGACGGAGCTCGAGTTGCGCAAGGAAGGCAGCGTTCTGCTGCTCGAGCAGAAGAACCGTGTCTACATGGCCGCGATCGAGACCGTCGCCGACATCGTCGAGGGCCGCCACTACGACAGCGAACTCGTCGATACGCTGAGGGTGCTCAATCACAAGCTCGCGGTGGTCGGAAGCGGGGAAGTCATTGCTGCCTTTCACAAGGTATTGGACATGCTTCTGAGCGGGCTCAGTGGCGGCGAGTTGGGCGAGGAGGCTGCCGAGAACGTCATGCATGCGATCGCCGAGGTGACGGTTGCCATGCGTGCGGACATGCTGTCCGAAATCGGCACTGAGATCGACGCCGATGTCCGCGAGGCCATCCTGTCGAACTCCCGCGGGATGGAGCGCATCGACGACCTCGAGGGCCTCGAAAAGCGCGGCCGGCATTGAAGCCTCGTGTGAACTGGCATTCGCAAGCCGATGATCCCGTCTTCGCGTTTGCGCACGCGAGCCGTTTCCGGCACGGAGATGGCCTACCCCGACCGCATCGTGCTCACTCGGCGCCGTCGATCGACCGCTGCGGCAAGATCGTCGGCCAATCGGACATCTGATTCGCGGCTTCCAGGATCATCGTGAGGCGCACCTCATCGTGGGAGCGCGCCGTTTGCCGACAGATCCTCCGCCTGCCGCCCCCGTGCCCGACTCAAGTGCGCGCCTGACGCATCCCAAGTACCGGCCTGACATCGACGGCCTGCGTGCGCTCGCCGTGCTCTCGGTGCTTCTGTTTCACGCGTTCCCGGCCTGGTTGCCCGGTGGCTACATCGGCGTCGACGTGTTCTTCGTGATCTCCGGATACCTGATCTCGACGATCATCTTCGAGAATCTGGAGCGCGGAACGTTTACTTTCGTAGATTTCTACGCGCGCCGTGTCAGGCGCATATTTCCCGCCCTGTTGTTGGTTCTGACGGTCAGCTACCTGTTCGGCTGGTTCGCCTTGTTGGCCGATGAGTTCGAGCAGTTGGGCAAGCACCTGGTGGCCGGCGCGGGCTTCGTTTCGAATCTCGTGCTCTGGGGCGAGGCCGGCTATTTCGACAACTCGGCCGAAACCAAGCCACTCCTGCACTTGTGGAGCCTGGGCATCGAGGAGCAGTTCTATCTGCTCTGGCCGCTGCTGGTCTGGCTGGCGTGGCGCTCGCGTGTCCGTGTGCCGGCCTTGCTCGCCGTTCTCGCGCTGGCCTCGTTCGCGCTGAACATCCTGGGCATCGGTCGCGATGCCGTGGCAACCTTCTATTCGCCGCTGACACGGTTCTGGGAGTTGCTTGCCGGCAGTGCGCTGGCCTGGGTGTCGATGGACCGCGACGGGCGCTTCAGCGCATTCATGCAGCGGCTGGACCGGTGCATCGTTCGTCTGGGTACCGGCTCCTCCGAACGAACCAACGGGCGCGTGCTGGCCGATGTGCTGAGCGCGACGGGCCTGGCGCTCTTGCTGCTGAGCCTGATTGGCATGGACAGACAGATCGCCTTCCCCGGCGGCTGGGCACTCGTGCCAGTGGCTGGGGCTGTGTTGATCATCGTCGCCGGTTGCCAGGCCTGGCCGAACCGTCACCTGCTCGCGCATCCGTTGCCGGTCTGGTTCGGTCTGATCAGCTATCCGTTGTACTTGTGGCACTGGCCTTTGCTGTCCTTTGCGCGGATCGTCGAGGGCGAGATTCCAGCGCGCTCGATCCGCGTCGGCGCAGCCGCGCTGGCGATCCTGCTCGCCTGGTTGACGGTTCGCTTCGTGGAGCGCCCGATTCGGTTCGCACGCAACGAGAGGTTCGGTCTGTCCGGGCTGGCCTGTGCGATGTCGGTGCTGGCCGTGGTCGGACTGACGACGTTTCAGGCGCACGGCTGGCCGGGGCGCGATGCGATCGCCGGATTCCAGCGCGCAACGGATCCGATGCACGACCAGGTTGCGATCGATGACGCCTGTCGCCGCTATGTCGGCATCGAGCAGCCGACTTTCACCTATTGCCGCCTCAATGACGTCGGCGGCGCCGGCACCGTGGCCGTGCTCGGAGACAGTCATGCGGCCTACGCCTACCCGGGGGTGGCAGAGCTCATTGCGGCGCAGGGCCGAAACACCGTGCTGCTCGCCAACAATGGCTGCCCGCCCTTGCTCGGCGTGCCGATCGACGGCCGCTCCGACACGGATACGGCTCGGTGCGGCAGCCGGATCCGCGAACTGATCGATACCTTGCTCGCGCTCCCGGACGTCGCCGAGGTGTTGATGTTCACTCGCGGTCCGCTGTACTTCACGGGCACGGAGCCGGTCACCGGCAAGGTGGATGTCATGCACGGGCGTGCGGTCGCTCCGGAGATCTTTCAGGCCGGCCTTCAGGCCACGATGGCCCGGCTCGCCGCAGCGGGCAAGTTCGTGACCTACGTCACCGAGAATCCGGAGCTCGTCTTGTCCGTGCAGGCCTGTTCACCCCGGCCTCTGCGCCTGACCACGCGGGCTTGCTCACCGTCGTGGGAGCTGGTGCGCGAAAGACAGCAAGCGTACCTGGCCCTGGTGCACTCGCTACAGGGCGTCCGGATCATCGAGACGCTCGACACCTTCTGCCCTGGCCACCGTTGCCAGTTCGCCGACGAGCGAGGCGAGCTTCTCTACGCGGACAGCGATCATCTGTCGCTGGCGGGCAGCCGCTTCCAGGCCGAACGGCTCCTGGCAGGGCGGATCGGCACGCCGAGCGACCAACTGGGCCTGCGCAACTGATGGGAGACTATCCCGCATGTCTCACCGATTCGCGTATTGATCGCGACGAGAGTCGGTGAGATATGCGGGCCGGACCCGGCCCGCTTGAGCAAGCGCTCTGATCGCGGGAGGATGCCCGACCGAGTCTGTTGCGGTTGTCGATCGAGTGGCGGCCGCGGCGTCTGTCGCGCATGACCAGCCACGAAGCGAGCGACAATCGGCGCGCGAAACGCAGTGGGGCCCTGGGTGCCCACACGGTGAGCCGGTGGAGGGACCGTGGCGACGGTGCTCGCGATACTCAGTTCGCTTTGCTTTGGCCTTGCGCTCATCACCGGGCGGGTCGGGCTGCGCTCGCTCGATGCCCGCGCCGGCGCCGCGATCAGCATTCCTTGCGCCGCGGTGCTTTTCCTCATCGCCTCGCCTTTTGCCTTCGATGTCGATGGCCTCGCCGTCGAGGCCGTCGCGGTGTTCGCCGCGGTCGGTCTCTTCTTTCCGGCCGTGGTCACGCTACTGACCTTCCGATCGAATGCCGTACTCGGCCCGACCGTGACGAGCGCAGTATCGGGCACGGCGCCACTGTTCGCCCTGCTCGCCGCAAGCCAGTTGCTCGGCGAACAGATCCCGGCGCGAGCGACGCTGTCCGCGGCAGCCGTGGTGGTGGGTGTCGCATTGCTGTCCTGGAAGAAGGGCGCCGCGCGCAGCGTGTTTCTGGGCTGGTCTTTGCTCTGGCCGCTTTCGGGTGCGGTCGTGCGAGGCCTGGCGCAGGTGCTTGCGAAGGCGGGCCTGCTGATCTGGGCCAGCCCGTTCGCCGCGAGTCTCATCGGTTATGCGGTGTCGTCCGTTGCCGTGGTCGGCGTTGACCGGGCCCGTCATGCGGTGCGCCAGGCGCCGA
This sequence comes from Burkholderiaceae bacterium, assembly GCA_041396685.1. Classification (GTDB taxonomy): domain Bacteria; phylum Pseudomonadota; class Gammaproteobacteria; order Burkholderiales; family Burkholderiaceae_E; genus JAUIAI01. The sequence goes on along the minus strand of JAWKYD010000025.1, from coordinate 58,143 downwards.
CCCGGGCCGCAGCCGCCTGGTTCGCGGCAACCGGTGTCCTGAACGGTTGCGCGGTCCTGCTCATGTACGCGGCGCTAAGTCTGGCGCCGGTCTGGACCGTGGCGCCGATCGTGGCCTCTTATCCGCTGGTCACCGCGATGCTCGGGGCGGCGCTGCTGCACGACGAAGAGTTCTCGTGGCGTGCGGCCTGCGGGGCGCTCATCGTCGTGGTGGCGATTGCCTATCTGGTCAGCGCACATGCCGGCGCCTGAGCCCGGGCTGGGCCGGCGCGCAAGCTGTGCGTCACCCGTGACCAGATCGACAGGGTCGAATCGCCGCTCCAACCAATGCGCTGACGCGACCGAGTACCTGGGACGGTGCTGTTCGGTCCGGTGATTTTTCGCACTGACCGACCGTCGATGCGCCAATAAAGTCCGTCCGTCGCCGTTCCTCGCAACGCACGCTTCCATCAGCGCGGGCGTTTCGCGGGCGGGCGGGACTCACAACAATGATTCGGGGCGCAGAGCCATCAACGGCTCCTGCCTTGTCGCGTCTGCCAGGGATTCGAAGTTTCCCCCTCCCTGGAGTTCAGACCATGAAGCCGTTGTATTCGACCGCCGCCGCAAGACTCGGCGGTCTTGCCATCTTGTCCACCATTCTCGCGGGCTGCGGCAATGGCACCGAGCCCGATGCCGCCGCCGCGGATGGTTCCGGCGCGCCGTCGACCAAGGCCATCGCCGTTTCGGGTTCGAACGCACCGCAGCTGTTGGCGAGCAGCGCGGTCTCGATCGACAACTATCTGTATCTGAAGGCCAAGGCATCCGACGCCGATGGCGACCTTCGCCGGATCGAACTCCAGATCCGGCGCGCTGCGGACGGCTTCTACATGCAGGCCGACGGTCGCTTCGCATCGACGCCGTATTCACGATACAACGACGTCTCGACCGCCAGAGGCCGGCAAGCCGAATTCATGCTGCCCATCGAGTTGCCGCGCGAAGACGGCGGCGTCATGTATGCGCAGTTCCGTGCGCACGATCGCGCCGGACACAGTTCCGGATTCGGATTTGCAGGCTTTCAGGGTAACCAGCTGCCGGCCATGATCGGGCGGGGGCGGGCGGCGGTGGAGGCGTGGGCGAAACCGCGGTCGGTGGCGGCCATCAATGCGGCCGTGGCGCAGTTGAGCGCTCAGGAGCGTGCCCGCTTGCTCGAGACGGTGCTCGACGCGCCCGATGCCACGGCCGCGCAGCGTGCCGAACTGCTGGCCACCTTGGGCAGCATCGTCTCTCAGAAGCCCTATGGCATCTATGTCGAGATCCTGTCCCACACCCGCATCCTGGTCAATGCGAACTGCTGCTTCTACAGCGGCAACCAGATCCAGATCAGGGGCAACTCGGGCAATCGTGACATGCTGATGCACGAGCTCTATCACTCGTTCAACGAGCGCTATGCGGGCGCATCGGGCTCCCTGAACGAGGGCTTGGGCATCTTCGTGTTCAAGGCCGGCGATCAGCGGCGCGCCGAAGGGATGGCGGAAGCGCTCTACGGCACGGAGCTGGGCTCACACTACGGGCTGCGCGCCGCCACGAATCCGTCGTCGAAGTATGTCGAGTTCGCCGCCTACCTCAGCGGTCTCGACCCGTCGCGAGCGCCCTGGGACAGCACGGCCAAGATGCAGGCTTGCTTCGATCGCTATTGGGCCGGGCTCAATCGAAGCTCGCCGACCTGGTGGACGGACGCGGCCACGGCCAGTGCCCAGATGGCATCCGATCCGGCTTGTCGGCCCGATGGAATGCAGTCGGTCCAGTTGGTGCCGGGCTGGAACAAGATCGACCTGACCGTGCGGCCCGGCAGGCTGTCGGTCGGATCCCTGCTCGACAGCGTGATGGGTTCGGTCGTGTCGGTGGGCCAGTATGACGCCAACAATGAATGGCGCGCGTTCGAACTGAACCGCCTCGACTCGGTCGCACCTTTGGAGACCATCGATCCGGATCGCCCATTCTGGGTGGTGGCAAGCCGAGCGGTCCAGTGGTCGGTCTATGGCGAGGCGGCGTCCTCAACCGCGCCGGTCACGATGCACTTCAACCCGGGCTTCAACGGCGTTCGCTTTCCGATCGCGGGGCCGGTGAGCGCGGCCGAGATGGCTCGCCGTATCGGCTCCAGCCTCTACGCCATCTACCGCTTCGACAACGTGAACGGCACCTGGCGGATGTACATGCCTGGCATGGGGAACTACCCGTACACCCTGCAAACCGTCGAGCCCGACCTGGACTACTACGTCTATGTGACGCGTAGCGTCGATGCCTGCGTCAGCGACGGATGCTGAGATCACGGGCCAGCGATCAAGGCACTGAGGCGGAAAGCGTTGCCGCCGTCCGCTTCAGTGCCTGAAGCACGGTATGCGCCCACTGGTCGGTGCCCACCCGACTGACGTGGCTGCTGACGTTGAGGGTGCCGATGAGCGTCGCCTGCTGATCGTGCAGGGGTACCGACGCGGCGACCAGCCCGAGCTCGAGTTCCTCGCGCGCGATCAGGTGGCCGTCGCGGCGGCAGCGGCGGATCGAATCGATGATGTCGTCGATGCGGGTCAGCGTGTGCTCCGTGAAGCGGGGCCGCGCCGTCCGCTGTAAGAGCTCGCGGACTTGGTCTTCCGGCAGCGCCGAGAGCAGCACCCGCGCGGCCGAGGATGCGTGCAGCGGCAGCTCGCCATCGGGCGTACCCAGGATCATGTGTCTACCGGCGGCATTCGAGCGCGCGATGGTCAACACCTTCTTGCCCGACCATACCGAGACCGAGACCGTTTCGGACAATTCGACTGACAAGGCGTCGAGGTCGCGATTCAGGCGGCTTCCCCAGCCATGACTCGCCAGGAACGCATGTCCGAGCGACAGGACCTGCGGTGTCAGTTCGAAGCTTCGACCCGCCTGGCGCGCATAGCCGAGTTGCACCAGCGTCATCACCAGGCGCCGGGCCACGGCTCGGTCCAGCCCGGTGGCTTCGGCCAGCTGCGCCAGTGTCATGCGGGGTGCTTCGGCCGTGAATGACTCCAGCAACCGAAGACCGCGCGCGAAGGTGGATGCGAATGCCTCGGACATCGACGGCCCGGCTCCTTCTTGAATGGCATGCCCACTTGACGTCGGGGCACTGAAGCGATGACACTACGTGCGCATATCGCGCATTTGTGCGCATAACGCACAGAATAGAGGAGGCGGCAACATGAAGTCAAAAGCAATCGCGTTGTGCGCGTTGTTGCTCACGGCAGCGCTGGGCAACGCCGCATCGGCGGAAACACTGAAGCTCTGGACGTTCCTGAATCCGAATGGCAAGAATGGTCGGGAGGTCGCGCTCAAGCAACTGATCGATACGTATCAAGCCGCCAATCCGTCGGTGAAGATCGAGGTCGAGCCACAGGTCTGGAGCGAACTCACCAAGAAGTTCGTGCTGGGCGCCAACCTGGGCAAGGCGCCGGACATCGTGTTCACGCATGGCAACAATCTTCGACTTCTGGCCGAGTCCGGTGCGGCGGCGGATCTCGATGCGCTGATCGTCAAGAAGTGGTCGGCCGCCGACGCCAAGGATTTTCTCTATGACGGCCTGCTGGACAAGGCGCGCGTCGACGGCAAGCTGATGGGTGTACCAGTCTTTCCGTTCGCCACGGTGTTGTACTACCGTAAGGATCTGCTCGAGGGCGCGGGCAAGAGCGCAGCCGATCTGAAGACCTGGGATGGTTTCGTGGCGGCGATGAAGGCGGTCGGCACCGATACGGTCACGCCGATGACCATTCCGCTGAGCCCGGATCGCACCACGCAGACACCGTTTCTGACCCGTCTGCTCGACCAACAGGGGCGCATCTTCGACGACCAGTGCAAACCGCAACTGGCCACCGACGCTGCCGCCGCGGCCCTGCGCTTCCAGGCCTCCTTGTTCAACGATGCCAAGCTGGCGTCGCGCGAAGACATCAGCCGCAATCTCGATGACTCGTGGGATCTGTTCCTGGCCGGGCGCGCGGCCGCCATCCTGAACGCATCGACGCGCGCAGGTCAGGTGGCAGGCAAGGCCTCCTGGGACGCGGCGGGCCTGGGCATCGGCCCGTTGCCGGGCGTTTCCGCCGACAGGGCCGGCCCCGCCGTCGCGAACTCCTGGTACATCTCTGTCTGGGACCAGTCGCCCAACCGCGCCGCGGCGGCGGACTTCGTGAACTATCTGGTCGGTCAGGACGGATCACGCGCCTGGGCGCTCACCGGCCAACAACCGCCACTGCGCGCCAGCGTACTGAACTCGGCCGAGTTGGCGGCGCCGCAATACGACCTGGTGCGCCAGATCGGCAAGGCGATTTCGGCGGCCACTGCCGATCTGCCGGCCGAGTGCCGGGCCGACCGCGTCTACGCCGATCTAAACGAGGCGACGCAGGCTGTGCTCACCGGGCGCGCGTCGGTCGAGCAGGCACTCGCCGATGCACAGGCGAAGGCGGCGGCACGCAAGTAGTTCCGGCGGCTCATCGAGCGGCGCGGCGTCGGTCGCGACGCTCGACGCCGTGATGTGATGACGAACGCCTCGATCAGATCCCCAAAGCTCTTTCCCTGGGCATACCTGACCCCGCTTCTTCTGTTGGAGGTGGGGTTCGTCTTTACGCCACTGGTGCTGGCCGCGGTGGTGAGCTTCCAGGATTACGACTACTTCCGGCCGGGCGGCTGGGTCGGGCTGAGCAACTACCGCTGGGCGCTTGGAAATCCGGAATTCCTGAGCGCGGTCGCCGTGACCACCGTGTTTACGGTGTTCGCCACCGCGCTGACTTTCTTCGTCGGATTCGGATTGGCGATGATGTTCGAGCGGGACAACCGGCACAACGTCCTGATGCGCTCGGTGGTGCTGATTCCGTATTTCATCTCCATGCTGGTGGGCTCGCTGCTGTTGCGCTGGGTGTTCTCGGAAGATGCAGGCCTCGCAACGCTCGCATTCCGGGCGCTGCAGATCACGCCGTTCAGCATTCTGGCCGAGCCGCGATCGGCCATGGCCGCGCTGGTGGCCAATGCCATCTGGCGCGACTCGGCATTCGCGATGATCCTGCTGCTGGCCGGGCTGAAGAGCATTGCGCCCAGCTTGCTGCAGGCGGCCAGGGTCGATGGCGCCTCTTATTTCTATGCCTTTCGGCACATCGTGATTCCGCTGATGCGGGTGCCGATCCTGATCACGCTCGTGCGGCTCACGCTGTTCTACATGAACGTGCTCACCTTTCCGCTCATTCTGACCGGCGGTGGGCCGGGCGGCGCGACCGAAACGGTCGTACTCTGGATGTACCGGCGCGGTTTCGAAGACTATGTGATCGGCAAGGCCAACGCGGTGGCGCTTCTCGTGTTGCTCGTCAACGTGATACTGGTCGTGGGCTTGATGCTGCTGTTTCGCCAGCGCAGGGCGGCCGCGACATGAAGCCGATCGTGCGACGGGCGTTGGGTGTATTGGTGTCGGCCGTCATCGCGTTGGCGGCTTTGTTCCCCATTCTCTGGGGGCTGCTCACGTCGTTCAAACCCAAGCGTGAGATTCTGCGTTTCCCGCCCGAGCTGTTTTCGTCGCAGCCGACGCTCGAGCACTACGAGCGCCTGCTGGACGAGGGCGCCCAGCACTTCATGCTCAACTCGGTCATCGTGTCGGCGGGGGCGCTGGCCATGTGCCTGACGCTCGGGTTGGTCGCGGCCTATGCGATGGCGCGCGCGCGCTTCGCCGGGCGGACGGCGATCCTGGTCATGCTGGTCGCCGTGATGAGCATTCCGATCGCGTCGCTGCTGGTGCCGACATTCACGTTGATGACGACGATCCGGCTCTCCGACAGCCTGACCGGCCTGGTGCTGCTCTATTCCGCTTACCAGATCCCCATCGTGGTGTGGCTGTTGATGGGCTTCATCGAATCCCTGCCTGTCGAACTCGAGCAGGCGGCCACCGTCGACGGCTATTCGCGCCTGGCCGTGCTCTGGAAGATCGTCGCGCCCTTGTGCAGGCCGGCCCTGGTCGCGGCCGGGCTCTTCGTGCTGACCTTCGCCTGGAACGACTTCGTCGTCGCCGTGGTCATGAACAGCTCGCCCGCCACGCGTACGTTGCCGGTCGCGGTCTACAACTTCCTCGGTTTCTTCGGGCGCGACTGGGGGCCGTTGCTGGCCGCTTCGATGGTCTCGATCATTCCGATCATCATCGTGTTCGTGCGCTTCCAACGCCATTTCGTCACGGGCATGACCAGCGGCGGCGTCAAGGGATGACGATGGGCCAGACAGCGGTGGCGACACCGAAGGTTTCGTTTCGAGGGGTCTGCAAGCGCTACGGCGCTCTCGTGGCTCTGGACGGTCTCGACCTCGATATCCGGGCGGGCGAATTCGTATCGCTGCTCGGACCTTCGGGGTCGGGCAAGAGCACGACTCTCAATCTCCTGGCCGGACTGATCGGCGCCGATAGCGGCGAGATCCGTATCGACGATCGGGTGGTCAACGAACTCTCCCCCGACAAGCGCAACATCGCGATGGTCTTCCAGAGCTACGCGCTGTACCCGCACATGACGGTGCGCGAGAACCTCGCTTTCCCGCTCAAGGTCCGCCAGAGACGCAAACCCGATGCCGAGATCGCGCAGGCCATCGGGCGGATCGCGCCCGGCCTGGGCTTGCAGGATCTGCTGCATCGCTACCCCAGGGAGTTGTCGGGCGGGCAGCAGCAAAGGGTCGCGCTGGGGCGCGCGATGATCCGTGATCCGTCCGTGCTGCTGCTCGACGAGCCGCTGTCCAATCTCGACGTGCGGCTCAGAATCCAGATGCGTCGCGATATCAAGGCGCTCCACGAGCGCGTCGGCGCGACCACGATCTACGTCACGCACGATCAGAGCGAGGCGCTCGGTCTGTCCGATCGGGTCGCAGTATTCAGTCACGGCAGGCTGCAACAGGTCGGCCCGCCAGAAGCGATCTACGACCGACCGGTCAATACCTTCGTGGCCAACTTCGTCGGTGAGCGGGGTATGAACTTTCTCGATGCCGTGCTGGACTCCGCGAACGGACGTCTGGCGATCGCGGCACCTGGTGTGCGCCTGGCATTGTCGGCGCTGGATGCCGGCGCCGATGCCGACCTGAGCGTGACCCTGGGCGTGCGTGCCGAGGGCATCCGCCCGGCCCGTGAGGGCGAATCGGCCGATGTCGTCGGTCGGGTCGAGCAGATCGAGCTATCAGGCCCCGACAAGATCCTGATCGTCACGCTGGCGGGCGGTCAGGAGGTGCAGTGCCGCACGGACGCCATGTTGCCCGTCCGACGGGGCGAGAACCTGCCGCTGGTGCTCGAACGTACGCGCCTCAGGCTTTTCGACAAGCAATCCGGGCGCGCGCTCAACTGCGCGTTCGCAGGAGAACAGACATGACCCAGGTTCTGCGGGAAGAGAGCTTCGACGTCGTCGTCGTGGGTGCCGGCGCGAGCGGTGTCGTCGCGGCAATCTGCGCGGCACGCAACGGCGCGCGCACGCTGCTCGTCGATGCCGGGACGACCCTTGGTGGTGAGCTTCTCAGCGGCATCAACATCCTGGGCATGCGCGCCTCCAACGGTGAGAAGCTGGTCGCCGGCATTGCCGACGAGTTGCTCGAGGAATGTCGCGACCTGGGCGGCTTCGTTGCCGACACGCGCGACTTCCGGCCGCTGCACTTCGTCTCCTTCGATCCCGAGTACATGAAGGTCGCCGTGGCCAATCTGGTCGAGCGTGCGGGCATCGAGGTCAGGCTCTATACGATGGCCACCGAGGTGGTCCTGGAAGACCGACGCCTCGCCGGCGTGGTCGTGCACAACAAGCTCGGCCGTTGTCTGGTCCGTGCCAAGGTGTTCATCGACTGCACCGGCGACGCCGAAATCGTCAACGCCGCCGGCGGTGCGGTCCAGGCGGGCGATGGCGCCGGCGCGTTCCAGTCGCTCACCCTGGTGTTTCGCATGATCGGGGTCGACACGCCGCGTCTGCTCGCGTTCATGCGAGAACACCCGGAGAATTTCGCGATTTCCGAAGAAGCCTTCACCTCGATCGCGCCCGGCCGCGAGGAGGCGATTCGCGGGCTCGTCGAGCAAGGTTTGCCCAAGCTCGCCCTGAGCGGCACCGGACCATTGCTGACCCAGGCCATCGATTCGGGCGAGCTCTACGAGACCTCGATCGTAGCGATCGCGCCGCTGTCCATGGAACGGCGCGAGGTCAGCATCAACTCCACCAAGATCACCAATGTCGATCCCACCGACACGCGCGCGTTGAGCAGCAGCTACGGCGCGCTGCTCAAGCAAGTGATGATCTGCGCGCGATTTCTCTCTCGACGGGTGCCTGGTTTCGAGAATGCTATGTTCTCTGGACTGGCGCCGCGGGTCGGTATCCGCGAGGGGCGACGGATCGTGGGCGACCACGTGCTCGACGGCGAACACATCACCTTGGCGCGCAAGAGCCCGGAGGCAATCGCGCGCGGCGGCCATCCGATCGACGTCTGGGTGCCGGGGCGGGGCGTTCGCTGGAAGATCGTCAACGAAGGCGGCTATTTCGGCATTCCCTTCGGATGCCTGCTTCCGCGCGGCTTCGACAATCTCCTGGTCGCCGGTCGCTGCCTGTCGACGACGCGCGAAGGTCAGGCCTCCGTGCGTGTGATGGGAACCTGCATGGCGGTCGGACAGGCGGCGGGAACCGCCGCGGCCATGGCAGTCGGGCAGGGTGATCGTCCCGTCGATCTGCGCCAGTTGTCGATTGCGGACCTACGCGGCACGCTCGTCGAGCAAGGAGCGCTCGTCTGAGCGCGGCCGCTGCCCGCGCCGCGTTCCGACACCGGCCCGCGTGGGTCCGTGGGGCGCAAGCGGCGCCGCCAGCGTCCGGCTGGCGTGTCGCTCACATGTTGGGATAGTTCGGCCCGCCGCCGCCCTCGGGCACGACCCAGACGATGTTCTGGGTTGGATCCTTGATGTCGCAGGTCTTGCAGTGCACGCAGTTCTGCGCATTGATCTGCAGCCTGTCGGCACCGCTCTCGTCGTCCTTGACGAACTCGTAGACACCAGCCGGGCAATAGCGCTGCTCGGGGCCCGCGTACTTGGCAAGGTTGATCGCCACCGGTACGTCGTCGCGCTTGAGCGTCAGGTGCACCGGCTGGTTTTCCTCGTGATTGGTGTTCGAGATGAACACCGACGAGAGCTTGTCGAAGGTGAGCTTGCCGTCGGGCTTCGGATATTGAATGGGCTGGAACTCGGTCGCCGGACGCAGGTATTCGTTGTCGGGTTTGCTGCCGTGCATCGTGAACGGCGCCTTGCCCTTGAACACCACCTGGTCGATGCCGACGAGCAGGGTGCCCACGTAGAGCCCTTTGCTCATCATGGGCTTGAAGTTGCGGGCCCGATGCAGCTCGTCGTGCAGCCAGGATCGCTCGAAGGCCTGCGGATAGGCGCTCAGTTCGTCGTGCCGGCGATCGGCAACGACGGCGTCGAACGCAGCCTCGGCCGCCAACGCGCCGGTCTTGATGGCGGCATGGCTGCCCTTGATGCGTGAGGCATTCAGGTAGCCGGCGTCACAGCCGATGAGGGCGCCGCCGGGAAACACCGTGCGGGGCAGACTGTTGATGCCGCCGGCCGTGATGGCGCGCGCGCCGTAGGAGATGCGCTTGCCGCCTTCGAAGAACGTGCGGATCGACGGGTGCGTCTTGTAGCGTTGGAATTCCTCGAACGGCGACAGATACGGGTTGGCGTAGTTCAGGCCGACCACGTAGCCGACCGCGACCTGGTTGTTCTCGAGGTGGTAGAGAAATGAGCCGCCGTAGGTGTTGGCGTCGAGCGGCCAGCCGGCCGTGTGCACGACCAGACCGGGTTTGTGCTTGGCCGGGTCGATCTCCCAGAGCTCTTTCAGGCCGATGCCGTAGCTTTGAGGATCACGGCCCTTGGCCAGGTCGTAGCGGGCGATCAGTTGTTTGCCCAGGTGCCCGCGCGAACCCTCGGCGAACAAGGTGTAGCGGGCCAGCAGTTCGATGCCGGGCTGAAAGGCATCGGTGGGCTCGCCGTCACGGCCCACGCCCATGTTGCCGGTGGCCACGCCACGCACCGAGCCGTCGTCGTTGAACAGGATCTCGGCGGCAGCGAAGCCGGGGTAGATCTCGACACCCATGGCCTCGGCCTGTTCACCCAGCCAGCGCACCACATTGCCCAGGCTGACCACGTAGTTGCCGTGATTCTTGAAGCAGGCCGGTAGCATCCAATCGGGCGTCTGGCGCGCCCCGCGCTCGGTGAGAAACAGGAAGCGGTCCTCGGTGACCGGCGTGTTCAACGGCGCGCCCTGGGTCTTCCAGTCCGGCAACAGCTCATTGATGGCGATGGGGTCCATGACCGCGCCCGAGAGGATGTGCGCGCCGATCTCGGAGCCTTTCTCGATCACGCAGACGTTGATCTCGTGATCGCGTTCGGCCGCCAACTGCTTGAGGCGGATGGCCGCCGACAGGCCGGCCGGGCCGCCGCCCACGACGACCACGTCGAATTCCATCGATTCGCGTTCGACTTCCATGGGGCGTTCTCCGTGTTCTCTGTGGCGGGTGGGTCAGTCGTTCGGAACACATAGATTGTGACGAAGCCGGGAGTCGGGCGCAAACCGCCTGCTAAACTGGGCAGCTCACCGTCACCCTGTCGCCGAACCATGAGCCTGTCCGTCGATCTTCGCGGCAAGACCGCACTCGTCACCGGCGCCTCCAGCGGCCTCGGCAATCGCTTCGCCCGCGTCCTGGCGGCCAGTGGGGCGCACGTCGTGCTCGCCTCGCGCCGCATCGAGCGGTTGAAGGAACTGCGCGCCGAGATCGAAGCCGACGGTGGAGCGGCCAGCGTCGTCACTCTGGACGTCACCCGGCCCGAAACGATCGCCGAGGCCGTTCACGAGGCCGAGGAACTCGCCGGCCCGCTCGATATCCTGGTCAACAACAGCGGCGTCAGCACCACCCAGCGGCTGGTGGACGTGACCCCCGAAGATTACGACTTCGTGTTCGACACCAACACGCGCGGCGCGTTCTTCGTCGCCCAGGCGGTGGCCCTGCGCATGATTCACCGCGCCAAGGACAAGCCCGAGCACGCGGCCCGCATCGTCAACATCGCGTCCATGGCGGGGCTCAAGGTGCTGCCTCAGATCGGCGTCTATTGCATGAGCAAGGCGGCGGTGGTGCAGATGACCAAGGCCATGGCACTGGAGTGGGGGCGCTACGGCATCAATGTCAATGCCATCTGCCCGGGCTACATCCGCACCGAGATGAACGATGCGCACTGGGATACCGAGGCCGGCCAGCGGCTGATCGCGATGCTGCCGCGCCGACGCGTCGGCGAGCCGGGCGACCTCGACGGCCTGTTGTTGCTGTTGTGCGCCGACGATTCCCGATTCATCAACGGCGCCGTGGTTGCCGCCGACGACGGCTTCGCGCTCTGACAGAGTACCAGCGAGCGAGCGCCGCTTGACTTCCGTGCGCGCCGTCTCCATCTGACACGACAGGATGCAGCGCGGTCGGTGCGTCTGCACATGCCGCTTCGCTGCGGCTTGGTGACGGAGAGTTTGCGATGAATGACCCGGATGGGCCCGTGTGCGGAGGCTGGCAATGAGTGAAGCAGACGACGCCGGCGGTTCGGCCGCGACCGGCAGCGGTCTGCCGGCCACCATCGAAGACGCGCTGGCGCTGCGACGTGGCGACCGCCTGCCGGTGTTCGAGCTCGACATCCCGATCCGCTGGGGCGACATGGACGCGATGGGCCATGTCAACAACACCGAGTTCTTCCGCTACATGGAGCAGGCGCGCATCAGCTGGTTCGATGCCATGGCCGTGCCCGCCGCCGGCGACGACGACGGCCCGGTCATCATCAATGCGTTCTGCAGCTTTCTCGAGGAACTGCGCTACCCGGGCAGCGTGCGCGTGACCCTGTCGATCGGCGAGATCGGCCGCTCGAGCCTGCAAACCTATTGCGACATCTGCCGGACCGATTCACCGGGGACCATCGTGGCTTCGGGGGGCGCAAAGATCGTCTGGATCAACGTGCCCAGCCGGCGCTCGATGCCGATTCCGCAGGAGGTCCGCAAGCGCATGACCGAGCCGGTCAGGCGCCTGCCCCGCGACTGATCGGCGCGCCCGGCCAGCCAATCAGTCGATGGTGACCTGACTGACGTCGAGCGGGCAGCCGGTTCTTTCCTGGATCTCGTCGACGGTGACGTCGGGCGCCACTTCGACCAGCTTCAGGCCGGCCTGGGTGACCTCGATCACGCCGAGATCGGTGATGATCATGTCGACCACGCCCACACCGGTGAGCGGCAACTCGCACTGCGGCAGGATCTTCAGCGACTCGCCACCGCCCTTGCTCTTGGCGGTGTGCTCCATCAGCACGATGACGCGGCCGACGCCGGCCACCAGATCCATCGCGCCGCCCATGCCCTTGACCATCTTGCCGGGAATCATCCAGTTGGCCAGGTCACCGCTCTCGCTGACCTGCATCGCGCCCAAAATGGCCAGGTTGATCTTGCCGCCGCGGATCATCGCGAAGGAGTCGGCGCTGGCGAAGATGGAAGAGCCGGGCAGGGTGGTGACGGTCTGTTTGCCGGCATTGATCATGTCGGGATCGATCTCGTCCTCGGTGGGAAAGGGACCGATGCCGAGCAGACCGTTTTCACTCTGCAGCCAGACCTCCATGCCGTGCGGCACGTGGTTGGCCACCAGCGTGGGCAGGCCGATACCCAGATTGACGTAGTAGCCGTTGCGCAATTCCTTGGCGGCGCGGGCGGCCATCTGATCACGAGTCCATGGCATGTCGTGTGCTCCTTGGCTGTGCGGCTCAGGCGGCCGGCCGGGTGGTGCGCTGCTCGATGCGCTTCTCGGGCGTGGGGTTGTGCACGATGCGATGCACATAGATGCCCGGCAGATGGACGTGGTCGGGATCGAGCGAGCCCGTGGGCACGATCTCCTCGACCTCGGCCACGCAGATGCGGCCGGCCATTGCGACGTTCGGATTGAAGTTGCGGGCCGTGCGGCGGAAGACCAGGTTGCCGGCGCGGTCGGCGGTATGCGCCTTGACCAGCGACACGTCGGGCAGCAGCGCGCGCTCCATGACGTAGTGGCGGCCCTCGAACTCGCGGGTCTCCTTGCCCTCGGCGACGATCGTGCCGTAGCCGGTCTGGGTGAAGAATGCGGGAATGCCGGCGCCGCCGGCGCGCAGTTTCTCGGCCAGGGTGCCCTGCGGGGTGAATTCCAGCTCGAGCTCGCCCGACAGATACTGGCGTTCGAACTCTTTGTTCTCGCCCACGTAGCTGGCGATCATCTTGCGGATCTGGCGGGTTTGCAGCAGCAGTCCCAGACCGAAATCGTCGACGCCGGCGTTGTTCGATATGCAGGTGAGGTCCTTGACGCCGGAGTCGCGCAGGGCGGCTATCAGGGCCTCGGGAATGCCGCAGAGCCCGAAACCGCCCACGGCGATCATCTGGCCGTCCTGAACGATGTCGGCGAGCGCCTCAGCGGCGCTGGGGAAGAGTTTGCTCATCGTGTTTCCTGAATATTGCCGATGGAAAGCGGCGGCAAGTCATGGTGCAACCGGCCGTCAAACCACGCAGGGCATTTGGAACATAGCGGAGTATATGCGTGCGGGCCCCGTGACCCGGCGGGCGGTCGCCGGCGTTCGTTCGCATGGCATCGTAACGGGCTGGCAGGACAGTCCGCCGGCAACGCTATAATCGCCGATTTCCGTTGGTGGCCGTCCAACGGTCCGGCGCGCCGAGGGTGCGCAGGCCAGCGGAAACGGCTCCTCGTGCCCATGACCAAGTACATTTTCGTCACCGGCGGCGTGGTCTCATCGCTTGGCAAGGGCATTGCCGCCGCCTCGATGGGTGCGCTCCTCGAATCGCGCGGGCTGCGCGTCACCCTGCTCAAGCTCGATCCGTACATCAACGTCGATCCGGGCACGATGAGCCCGTTCCAGCACGGCGAGGTCTTCGTCACCGAAGACGGCGCCGAGACCGACCTCGATCTGGGACACTACGAGCGCTTCGTCAGCGCGCGCATGCGCCGGGTCAACAATTTCACCACCGGCCAGATCTACGATTCCGTGCTGCGCAAGGAGCGCCGCGGCGAGTACCTGGGCCGTACGGTGCAGGTCATTCCGCACATCACCAACGAGATCCAGGCGTTCGTGGAGCGTGGCGCACGGGTGGTCGACCCCGACGGCAGCACCCGGCCCGCCGATGTCGCGATCGTCGAGATCGGCGGCACGGTAGGCGATATCGAGTCACTGCCGTTCCTGGAGGCGGCGCGGCAGATGAGCCTGCGCCTGAACCGTGGCAGCGCGTGTTTCGTGCACCTGACGCTGGTGCCTTTCATCGCCTCGGCCGGTGAACTCAAGACCAAGCCCACCCAGCACTCGGTGCAAAAGCTGCGCGAAATCGGCATCCAGGCCGATCTGCTGCTCTGCCGCGCCGATCGCCGCATTCCCGACGACGAGCGCGCCAAGATCTCTATGTTCTCGAACGTGCCGCTCGATGCCGTGGTCTCGGTCGAGGACGCCGACACCATCTATTCCATCCCGCGCATGCTGCACGAGCAAGGCGTCGACGACCAGATCTGCGAGTTGCTGCGCCTCGAGGCGCCGCCGGCGGCGCTGGCCGAGTGGGACGCCATCGTCAATGCGCTACACAATCCCAGGCACGAGGTGCGGGTGGCGATGGTCGGCAAGTACGTCGATCTCACCGAGTCCTACAAGAGTCTGTCCGAGGCCCTCGTGCATGCCGGCATCCATACCGAATCCCGGGTGCGCATCGAATACATCGATTCCGAGGTCCTCGAGCGCGAGGGCGTCGAGCAATTGCGCCCGTTCGACGCCATCCTGGTGCCGGGCGGCTTCGGTCAGCGTGGCGTGGAGGGCAAGATCGCCGCGATCCGTTTCGCGCGCGAGCAGCGCAAGCCCTATCTGGGCATTTGTCTGGGCATGCAGCTGGCGGTCATCGAGTTCTCGCGTAACGTGCTCGGTCTGGCCGGAGCGAACAGCACGGAATTCGACCCGGCCACGCCGCATCCCGTGGTGGCGCTGATCACCGAGTGGCAGGACCGGGAAGGCCAGCTCGAGCGGCGTTCGACCGATTCCGACCTCGGCGGCACGATGCGTCTGGGTGCCCAGCGCTGCACGGTCAAGGCCGACACGCTGGCCGGCGCCATCTACGGCGAGTACGTGAACGAGCGCCACCGCCATCGCTACGAGGTCAACAACCGCTATGTCGAGCGCATCGACGGTGCGGGTCTGCGCGTGGTGGCCCGCACGCCGCACGAGGGCCTGACCGAGATCGTCGAACTCGAGCGCGCCGGCGACGGCGCGCATCCGTGGTTCCTGGGCGTGCAGTTCCACCCGGAATTCACGTCCACGCCGCGCAACGGGCACCCGCTGTTCATCAGTTTCATCCGTGCCGCGCTCGAGAACGCCGGACGCCCTGCGCCCACGGCCTGATTCCACCGCGGCGCGGGCATGGCGCCCGTGCCGTGAACCTGCAAGCGACCCGGCGCAAGCGCCGCGGGTCGGGGAGGAGCGATGAAGCTCTGCAATTTCGAAGTCGGTCTGGACCGGCCGTTTTTCCTGATCGCCGGGCCCTGCGTGATCGAATCGCGCGAAATGGCCTTCGAGACCGCGGGTCGTCTGCGCGAGATCTGCGCGGCCTTGGGCGTACCGTTCATATACAAGAGCTCGTTCGACAAGGCCAACCGCAGTTCGGGAGCCAGCTTTCGCGGCCCCGGCATGCGTGACGGCCTCGACATTCTGGCCCAGGTGCGGGAGCACTTCGGCGTGCCGGTGCTCACCGACGTGCACGACATCGATCAGATCAAGCCGGTCGCCGAGGCCGTCGACGTACTGCAGACTCCGGCTTTCCTGGTTCGCCAGACCGACTTCATCCGTGCGGTGGCCGTCAGCGGCAAGCCGGTCAACATCAAGAAGGGCCAGTTCCTCGCGCCGCACGACATGCGTCAGGTGGTCATCAAGGCGCGCGAGGCGGCCACCGAGGCACTGGGTGCCGAGGCCGCTGCCAATGCCATCATGGTCTGCGAGCGCGGCGTGAGTTTCGGATACAACAATCTCGTGTCCGACATGCGCTCGTTGGCGATCATGCGCGAGAACAACTGCCCCGTGGTGTTCGATGCCACGCACTCGGTGCAACTGCCCGGCGGGCAGGGCACCAGTTCGGGCGGTCAGCGCGAGTTCGTGCCGGTGCTGGCGCGGGCGGCGGTGGCCAGCGGCGTGTCGGGCTTGTTCATGGAGTGCCATCCGGACCCGGAAAAAGCACTCTCGGATGGACCCAACGCCTGGCCGATAGATCATCTCGAGGGCTTGTTGCGCACCCTGATGGCGATCGACGATGTGGTCAAGCGTCAGCCGCTCGCCGAGAATACGTTGCGCTGACCCGATCGAAACGCCGTCCAAGGAGAGACTCATGGCTGCCTATGTCATCGCCGACGTCAAGGTTACCGATCCCGAACAGTACAAGCAGTACGCCGCGCTCTCGCCGGGGGCAGTCAAGTCCGCCGGTGGCGAGTTCATGGTGCGCGGTGGTGCCACGGAAGTACTCGAGGGCAGCTTCACGCCCGGGCGCGTGGTCGTGGTGCGATTCGAGTCCATGCAGGCGGCGCGCGACTTCTACGACAGCGCGCTCTACACCGAGGCGCGCGCCAAACGTGCCGGCGCGACCGAACACTTCAACATGTACATCGTCGACGGCGTCTGATCGCCGGCGCCACCGGCCACGCCGGCGGCAGCCCGTGCGCGCCGCCGAACACGGCCGCCGCTCGCGGTCGCGGGCGGCGTGCCCCACGACTTCCCAAACTGAGAGATCGTCATGACCACCATCGTCGACATCATCGGACGTGAAATCATCGATTCGCGCGGCAATCCCACGGTCGAGTGCGACGTATTGCTCGAGTCCGGCGTCATGGGGCGCGCCGCCGTGCCCTCGGGAGCGTCTACCGGTTCGCGCGAGGCCATCGAGCTGCGCGACGGCGACAAATCGCGCTATCTGGGCAAGGGTGTGCTCAATGCGGTCGAGCACGTGAACACCGAGATCTCCGAGGCGCTGCTGGGCCTGGACGCGGCCGAGCAGGCCTACATCGACCGCACCCTGATCGAACTCGACGGCACCGACAACAAGGCCCGTCTGGGCGCCAACGCCACGCTGGCGGTATCCATGGCCGTGGCGCGCGCGGCGGCCGAGGAGTCGGGCCTGCCGCTCTATCGCTACTTCGGCGGGTCGGGCGCGATGTCGCTGCCCGTGCCGATGATGAACGTGATCAACGGCGGGGCTCATGCCAACAACTCGCTCGATCTGCAGGAGTTCATGATCCTGCCGGTGGGCGCGCCCACGTTCCGCGAGGCGCTGCGTTACGGCGCCGAGGTCTTTCACAGCCTGAAGGCGCTCGTGCACCACAAGGGCATGTCGACCGCGGTCGGTGACGAGGGCGGCTTCGCACCCAGCGTGAAGAATCACGAGGAGGCGATTCTGTTGATCCTCGAGGCGATCGAGAAGGCCGGCTACGAGCCGGGTCGCCAGATCGCGCTGGGTCTGGACTGTGCCAGTTCGGAGTTCTACAGGGACGGAAAGTATCGGCTCGACGGCGAGAACCTGACGCTGAGCGCGGGCGATTTCGTCAACCTGCTCTCCACATGGTGCGACAAGTATCCGATCATCAGCATCGAAGACGGCATGGCCGAAGGCGACTGGGACGGCTGGAAGCTGCTCACCGATGCGCTGGGCGACAAAGTACAACTGGTGGGCGACGATCTGTTCGTGACCAACACCGCCATCCTGCGCAAGGGCATCGACGAGGGCGTGGCCAACTCGATCCTCATCAAGATCAACCAGATCGGCACTCTGACCGAAACCTTCGCTGCGATCGAGCTCGCCAAGCGCCACAACTACACGGCAGTGGTGTCCCACCGTTCCGGCGAAACCGAGGACACCACGATCGCCGATATTGCCGTGGCGACCAATGCGTTGCAGATCAAGACCGGCTCGATGAGCCGAACCGATCGCATTGCCAAATACAATCAATTGTTGCGAATTGAAGAGGATCTCGGTGACGTTGCGAGCTATCCGGGCCGTGCCGCGTTCTATAATTTGCGGTAACTGATGCCCGGTGCGGCCGGTTCCCCAAAGCCGGCCTCGCACACCGAATCCCGCCGCCATCGATCGGTGGGTCCCGCCCACGCGGGTCGACGCGGAGAACTCGCCGTTGCGCTTCCTGCCCCTGTTTCTGTCGCTGTTGCTGGCGACCATTCAATGGCCGCTCTGGTTCGGCGACGGCGGTTGGCTGAATGTCTGGCGGCTCGATCGCGAGCTCGAGAGCCGGCTGCGTAGCAACGATCTCCTGGCTGCGCGCAATGAGGCGCTCGCGGCCGAGGTCCACGACCTGGCCAACGGTTTTCTCGCCATCGAAGAGCGCGCCCGTTACGAGCTCAGCATGATCGGTCAGGACGAGATCTTCGTTCAGATCAACGATCCGGTGGCGCCGAGTTCGGTGGCGCCGGGCGCCGATCGCACGATGACCATGCATGCCCGTCGCTGACACCGTGCGACGCCGGCGCGTGTTCGTGTCGGCGTTCGTCGTCCAGTTCGTGATCATCGGCGGCATGTTCGCCTACGGCGTTTTTTTCAAGGCGCTCGAAAACGAACTCGGTTGGTCGCGCACCCTGTTGTCGGCAGCGACCTCGATCGCGTTTTTCGTGATGGGCGTTTTCGCGATGGTGGCCGGCCGCGCCAACGAGCGCTTCGGCCCGCGCGTCGTGCTGACCGTGGCTGGCCTTTGCTATGCGCTGGGCTATCTGTTGATGGTCTGGATGAGCGCGCCCTGGCAATTGTTCCTGCTCTATGGCGGCATGGTCGGCATCGGCCTGGCGGCGCACGACGTCACCACCTTGTCGACGGTGGCGCGATGGTTTCCGCAGCGCCGCGGTCTGATGACCGGTTTCGTCAAGACCGGCACCGCACTCGGTCAGATGATCCTGCCGCTCGCGGCGGCCGCGCTGGTCACGCAGTTTGGCTGGCGCAGTGCCTGCCTGGCGCTCGGCCTCGGTGCGGGAATCGCACTGTTTCTGGCCGCACAGGGCATGTCTTTTCCAGAAAGCGACGAGACCTCGCGGGCGGTGCGGGATGAATCGCCGGGGAACGGGACCGGCGCCTCGGTCGCGCACGGCGCGGCCGGCGGCGCCAGGGCTTCGACGCCGGCCGCTTCGGCCGGCGGTTGGCCGTTCGCCGAGGCGCGTCGCACGCGCCAGTTCTGGACGCTCTGTGCGCTTCAGTTCATGTTCTTTCCATCGCTGATGACTGTGCCGGTGCACATCGTTGCGCACGGGGTCGATCTCGGCCTCGACGTGGGTCGGGCGGCAGCCGTGCTGGCGTTGATCGGTGGCATCAGCATGGTCGGGCGGGTGCTGGTCGGCGGATTCGTCGACCGCATCGGCGGGCGCCGCGCCTACCTGATCTGTTTCGGGGCGCTGGTGCTGAGCCTGTTCGGGCTGTTGTCGATCACCTCGCCCGTCTGGCTGTTCGCGTTTGCACTGGTATACGGCTTCTCGCACGGCGGATTCTTCACCGTGGTGTCGCCGACGATCGCGGAATTATTCGGCCTGCGCTCTCACAGCACGATCTTCGGTATCGTGCTGTTTTGCGGCACGCTGGGCGGAGCCATCGGGCCGCTGCTGGCGGGTATGGTGTTCGACGCTTCACGCAGTTACCAGCCGGCATTCATGATCCTGACCGGACTCGCGGTGCTCGGGCTGTTGCTGGTGCCGACCCTTCAGCCGCTGCCCGGGCAAACGCGTTAGGGAGGCGCTTCTATTCGCGCGCTGCGGCGCGCGAATGGATCGGCGTCTCCTGAGCGGCGCCCGTCGGCGGCGCGTGCGTTCTATTGCCGTGTATCGGGTCCCTGCATCGCGTTGGGGTCGAACAGCATCGCGCAATCGACCTCGTCGAATTCGTAGTGCGAATTGCAGTAATCGCAGTTCACGCTGACGGTCTGCTGTTCGTCGAGGATCGAGCGGACCTCATCGGCACCGAGCATCTTGAGCATCTCGGCCACGCGCTCGCGCGTGCAAGAGCACGCGAAGCGAATCGTGCGCGACTCGAGCGCGCTGACGTTCTCCTGCCAGAAAAGTCTTTGGATGGCCTGATCGGCCTGGATGTCGAGAATCTCGTCGGTGGCCAGTGTGTCGGCGAGGATCTGCACCCGTTCCCAGGTGTCTGCGTCGGCTTCGAGGCCGGCCGACTCGGGCAGGCGCTGCAGCAGCAGTCCGGCGGCGCGCTGGCCATTGGCGGCCAGCCAGAGGCGGGTCGGCAGTTGTTCCGAACGGTCCATGTAGCGCTCGAGGGCTGCCGCGATCGAGGCGCCTTCGAGCGGCACGATGCCCTGGTAGGCGGGCGAGCCGTCACGCTGCGGATCGAGCGTGACGACGAAACGCGCGCCGGCGGTCGGGTCGAGCAAGCGCATCAGGTCTTCGGCGCTTTCGGGCCAGACGGCGTCGGGCGCCGGCTTGAGCACCGAGCGAAAACGCCCGTCCGCCTGGCACTCGACCACGACCAATCGCGCCGGGCCGGCGCCGCCGACGATCTGCGCGGTGAGGCTGCCGCGCTGTTTGAGTGTGGCGGTGAGCAGCAGGCTGGCGGCGGTGAGCTCGCCGAGCACCCGCGTGGCCAGCGGCGGCAGCGTGTTGCGTGCCAGCACTTCGCCCCACGAGGTTTGCAGGTCGAGCCACTGGCCGCGCACGCGCGGGCCGATCATGAAGCGGGTGAGGCGATCGGTCATCGTGGCGACGCACCGGTGGGAATCAGCGCCAACCGCTGCCGATAGAGCCGTGCGCGTTCGACGTATGAATCGGCGCTCAGTTGCAGTCGGGCGACCTCGGCGTCGGTCAGCTCGCGCACCACCTTGCCAGGGGCTCCCATGACCAGCGAGCGCGGTGGGATCTGCTTGCCCTCGGTGACCAGCGCGCCGGCGCCGATCAGAGAGTGCTCGCCGATCGTGGCCCCGTTCATGACCACGGCCTTGATGCCGATGAGCGAGCCGTTGCCGATGGTGCAGCCGTGCAGCATCGCCAGGTGGCCGATCGTGACATCGTCGCCAACGGTGAGCGGATGGCCGGTATCCACGTGCATGACCGAGTTTTCCTGCACATTGCTGCGCGCACCGATGCGGATCGGTTCATTGTCGCCGCGGATCACCACGCCGAACCAGATGCCCGAATCGCCGCCGATGAAGACCTGCCCGGCGACATGGCAGCCGGGTGCGAGGAAGGCGGATTCGTCGATCTGGGGCAGCAATTGCCCGACTGAGTAGACTGTCATGTTTGCTTGCAGGGTCGGTGGGCCGGAGGTCGTTCAGTGTAGCGAATCGCCGGCAGGCCCGAGTTCGATCACCATGAACGAATGCCTCGTATCGTCGGCGGCGCCAGAAAGTCGCGCAGCCGCGGCAGCGCCGGATGCTCTCGAAGCCGCGGCCGCGGACGCTCCGTCCGCGACCGTCGGGACCGCGTCGGATCGCGGCGTCGGCGAGGGTATGCTCGCCGCCGTGCGCGCTCGCGCGCGGGCGTGCTGGGCGCAAACCGACGTTCGCGCCAAGCTCGATGGCGTCATGGCACTGTGGCGCGAACAGCTGCCCGGCGCCGGTGCGGATCGCGCGCGTGGCACCCGCACCCGGGCAGTCGATGCGCCGAATGTTCTGGACCCACGGCCGCTGCCCGATGCGCCTCTGTCGCCGGGCCGTCCGGCGCGACCGAATCTGGTCGATCCGCGGCGGGTTCCCAGACGTGCGGCCGGCGGGACACGGTCGCGGGCCGCGTTGTTGCACGCCATCGCCCACATCGAGTTCAATGCCGTCAATCTCGCACTCGATGCGATCTGGCGCTATCCGGCGATGCCCGACGCGTTCGCACTCGACTGGCTGGCGGTGGCGGCCGACGAATGTCGCCACTTCGGACTCGTGAACGGCTTGTTGCGCGAGGCGGGTTTCGACTATGGTGATTTCGACGCGCACGACGGGCTCTGGCAGATGGCGCTGCGAACCCGCGACGACCTGCTCGCGCGCATGGCGCTGGTACCGCGTGTCCTCGAGGCGCGAGGACTCGATGCCACGCCGCCGATCCAGGCGCGCCTGCGTGCGGCCGGCGATCGGGCTGCCTGCGCGGTGCTGCAGATCATCGTCGACGATGAGATCGGTCACGTGCGCCTTGGCGACCACTGGTTTCGCCGCCTGGCCCACCAGGCGGGGCGGGATCCCGAGCGAACCTACACGGAGTTGATCGTTGCTCTGGGCGCGCCGCGACCGCGACGGCCTTTGAACCGTCCGGCCAGGCTGGCGGCGGGATTCTCGCTGGCCGAACTGGCCTGGCTCGAGGCGCGCTGACCCACTGGCTGCGAGGCTGTTCCCATCGCTGCCGGGCGGGCTCGGCGTACGATACCGACCGATGACATCCGACTCCATTTCCTACGTTCCGCGTCGTGCGGGCGAGTGCCGCTCGCTGGTCGTGCGGGGACTTCGCCTGCACCTGCGGCATTGGCCCGGTGACGGCCGCCGGCGTGTGGTCATGCTGCACGGCTGGGCCGATGTCGGCGCCTCTTTTCAGTTCGTGGTCGATGCGCTGCCGGCGCACTGGGACGTTTACGCGCCCGACTGGCGCGGGTTCGGTGCCAGCGAGCCGGGCGGGACGGACTGCTACTGGTTCTACGACTATCTGGCCGATCTCGATCAGCTGCTCGAGCAACTGTTCGGCGACGCGCCGGTCGACCTGGTGGGCCACAGCATGGGCGGCAATGTCGCCTGTCTGTACGCCGGGGCGCGCCCGACCCGGGTCGCCCGTCTGGTCAACCTCGAGGGCCTGGGTCTGCCGGCGACCGATCCGGCGCAGGCGCCGGCGCGGCTGGCCGAGTGGCTCGACGAGCTGCGCGCGCCGCCGCAGGCCAGCCTGTCGGACGATTTGCCGGCGGTGGCCGCACGTCTGATGCGCAACAACCCGCGGCTGCGCCCCGGGCGGGCGGCATTTCTGGCCCGGCATTGGTCGGCGCCGACCGACGACGGCCGCTTCCGTGTGTTGTTGGATCCCGCCCACAAGATCAGCAATCCGTATCTCTATCGGGCCGATGAGGTTCGGGCCTGCTGGGCGGCCATCACGGCGCCAACGCTCTGGGTCATGTGCGAACACCAGGGCAAGAAGCAGGGATTCGTGCAGAGCGAGGAATACGCGCACCGTTTGTCGGTGATTCGCGATCTGCATCGGGCGGTAGTCGCCGACGCCGGGCACATGGTGCACCATGACCAACCCGAGGCCGTGGCCGACCTGATCGAGTCCTTCCTGCGATGACGCGAGCCGCCCAGATGTCCGATCCCTGGCGCCTGAACGCCGACCTGCACAGCCATTCGAGCTGGTCGGACGGCACGCTGACGCCGGTCGAACTGGTCCGACGCGCGCATCGCGCGGGAGTCGAACTGTTTGCGCTCACCGACCATGACGAGGTCGGCGGTGTGCCGGAGGCGGCCGCCGAGGCCCGGCGACTGGGGATGGCCTTCGTGCCCGGCGTCGAGATCTCCGTGACCTGGGCCGGCAAGACGCTGCACGTCGTCGGTCTCGATATCGATCCCACTGATCCCGCCCTGACCACCGGGCTCGCGGCCATTCGCTCGGGGCGCGACGCCCGGGCGCGTGAAATGGCCGCGCGGCTCGAACGCCTGGGTGTGGCCGGCGCCTACGAGGGCGCGATCGCCCAGGTTCGCAATCCGTCGCTGGTGTCGCGCACCCATTTCGCCCGCCATCTGGTCAGCAGCGGTCATTGCGCCCACATGGACGAGGTGTTCGCGCGCTATCTGGGCGAGGGCGGGCCGGCCTATGTTCCCCATCAGTGGGCGCGGCTCACCGATGCCTTGGGCTGGATCGTCGCCAGTGGCGGCATCGCCGTCATCGCCCATCCCGGTCGCTACCGGCTCGATCCAATGTTGCGCGATGCGCTGATCGATGAATTCCGCGAGGGTGGTGGTCAGGCGATCGAGGTGGTGACGGGCAGTCACACGCGCGACCAGTACCGCCAGTATGCCCGGGTGGCGCTCGAGGCCGGGCTGCTCGGCTCGCGCGGATCCGACTTCCACGGTCCGGGCGAGAGCCGGGTCGATCTGGGCGAGCTGCCGCCGCTGCCCGACGGGGTAGAGCCCGTCTGGCCGTTGCTTGCTGCGGTGAGCGAGCGGGCCGCGGCAACATGACCATCCGCCTCGACATCCATCCGATCGATCCCCAACAGCGCCTACTCTGGCAGGCGGCGCAATTGTTGCGCGGCGGCGGGCTGATCGCGATGCCCACGGATGCCTGCTATGTGCTGGCCGCCGGCCTCGAGGACAAATCGGCAGTCGAGCGGCTGCGCCAGATCCGCTCGATCGACGCGCGCCATCTGCTCACCCTGATGTGCGCCGATCTCAAGCAGCTGTCTGTCTACGCCCAGGTCGACAACAGCAAATACCGTTTTCTGCGCGAGTGGACACCCGGGCCGTACACGTTCGTGCTGCCCGCCACCAAGGAAACACCGCGGCGGCTCTGGCACCCGTCGCGCAAGACCATCGGCCTGCGGGTGCCCGGTGACCCGATCGCGCAAGGCGTGCTGCGCGCGCTCGAGCAGCCGGTGCTGGTCAGTACCCTGATCCTGCCCGGTGACGAGTTGCCGCTGCATTCGGCCGACGACATCCTCGATCGCATCGGCAAACGCATCGACGGCGTGATCGATGCCGGCGATCAGGGCTTCGACCCGACCACCGTCATCGACGTCACCGGCGCCACGCCGGTCATCGAGCGGATCGGCTGCGGCAGCGTCGAGGGCATGGTCGCCGACTGAGCCGGTGGCGATGGCGGTCGGGTCTGGCGGCCGAACGGTTCGTCCCGGTCGGCCCGCACGCCCGACTGCGTGCCGCGCCCGCTGCGGCGGCACGTCGGTAGCGCCGGTGTCTCGAGAGCCGCGGGGCCTTGATACAATCGATCGATGGATCTTTCGATCATCCAGCTGGTCGCGGTTTTTGCGATTCCGGTCATATTCGCGATCACGCTGCATGAGGCCGCGCATGGCTTCGTTGCATCGTTTCTGGGTGATCCCACCGCGCGCCTGCTCGGTCGCGTCAGCGCCAATCCGCTCAAACACATCGACCCGGTCGGCACATTGCTCGTGCCAGGTCTGATTCTGTTGGCCAGCAAGGCAATGGGGGGCGCTTTGCTGTTCGGCTGGGCCAAGCCGGTGCCGGTGGTGCAGGGCAACCTGAGGTCGCCCAAGCGCGACATGGGCATCGTGGCGGCCGCAGGCCCGGTTTCGAATCTGATCATGGCGCTGCTCTGGGGCATCGCGCTCAAACTCATGATCGTCTTTGGTGTGGCCACCGCCGGAACCGAGTTCTTCTGGCGCATGTGCGAGGCCGGGGTACAGGTCAATTTCGTGCTCGCCGCCTTGAACCTGATGCCGATTCCGCCGCTGGATGGCGGCCGCATCCTGGTCAGCCTGCTGCCGGCGCAGATCGCCGAACCCGTGGCGCGTCTCGAGCCTTACGGGATCTTCATTCTGTTGGCGCTGCTCGCCACGGGCACGCTGGGCACCCTGGTGTTGCCGCTGGTCTCGCTGGGCTACAACGCCCTCATCTTCATTCTGGGTCTTTGACGAGTTGACGCAACATGTTTCCTGACCGAGTGGTGTCGGGCATGCGCCCCACCGGCGCCTTGCACCTTGGCCACTATCACGGCGCCCTGAAGAACTGGGTACGCCTGCAGACCGAGTATCCGTGCATGTATTTCGTGGCCGACTGGCATGCGCTGACCACCCACTACGAGTCCTCCGAGGTCATCGAGGACAACATCTGGGAAATGGTCATCGACTGGCTGGCCGCCGGCATCGATCCGGAGGAGTCGGTTTTGTTCATCCAGTCGCGCGTGCCCGAGCACGCCGAGCTGATGGTGCTGCTGTCGATGGTCACGCCCCTGGGCTGGCTCGAGCGCGTGCCCACCTACAAAGACCAGCAGGAAAAGCTCTCCGACAAGGATCTGTCGACCTACGGCTTTCTCGGCTATCCGCTACTGCAGGCCGCCGACATTCTCATGTACCGGGCGGCCTTCGTGCCGGTGGGCGAGGATCAGGTTCCGCACATCGAGCTTACCCGTGAGGTGGCGCGCCGCTTCAACCACTTGTTCGGTCGCGAGCCCGGTTTCGACGAAAAAGCGCGCGAAGCCATCCGCAAGCTGGGCTCCAAGCGCGCCCGGATCTATCAGCAGATGCGTACCGCGTTCCAGGAGCAGGGTGACGAGCACGCGCTCGAGCGTGGCCGCGAGCTGGTCGAGCAATCGCAGAACCTGAGCCTGGCCGATCGCGAGCGCCTGTTCGGCTTTCTCGAGGGCAGCCGCCGAATCATCCTCAGCGAGCCGCAGGCGCTGCTGACCGAAGCCTCGCGCATGCCGGGCATCGACGGTCAGAAGATGTCCAAGAGCTACCAGAATACGATCGCGATGCGCGAGGACCCGGCCTCGGTCGAGAAGAAAATCCGCACCATGCCGACCGACCCCGCCCGGGTACGCCGCAGCGACCCGGGCGATCCCGCCAAGTGTCCGGTCTATGAGCTGCATCTGGTCTATTCGGACGAATCCTGCCGCCAGTGGGTGCAGGAGGGTTGTCGCAGTGCCGGCATCGGTTGTCTCGACTGCAAACAGCCGGTGATCGACGCGATCGTCGAGGAGCAGAAGGGCTTCGTGGCACGTGCGCAGCCCTATATCGAAGATCCCAGCCTGGTGCGCAACATCGTCGCCGATGGCTGCGAGCGTGCTCGCAAGATCGCCGTCGAGACGATGCGCGACGTGCGCGAGGCGGTTGGCCTGAACTACGGCTGAGTTCCCCGGCCCGGCGCCTGCCGGCACCGAACCGTCCGGGCAATTCCTGGCCGTTGCGGCGTTTCCCTGACGAGCGAGCCCGGAACGTCGCATCGGCGGTCGGGGATGCGCTTCAGAATCGAAGCAGGCCGTTCACCCCCCCTTTTTCGACTCGTCCAGGCGGCGCACCAAGCCCTAGAGTGGCGCGTGTTCCCGCGTCCATCCAATCGCGGGTTCGCGATCGCGCGCCGGCGAAGGGTGTCGCCGTCGCTGCCGCCGCCATCGAGGAGTCCATGCTCAAACGTTCTCATTCCGTTCGTCATTCGCTGATGGCGCTCGCGGCGATCGCGATCTGCGCCTGCTTGTCGACCGGCATTCCTTTCTTGCTGTCGCTTTCGAGCCAGGCGTCCGCGGCCGAGCGGGCGGCGGCCGGTTTTCCGGTGCTCGGCGAGTTGGCCTTGGTCGTCAAGGGCACGCAGGCCGGACGCGGCAGGGCGGCTGGCGTGCTGGCCGGTGACATCGCCCAGAGGAGCGCGCTCGATGCCGTACAGGCCAATGTCGGAACGGCCCTCGAGAGTCTGCTGCGTGCGATGGTCGGCAGCCAGATCGGTGATATCCACGTCGCCCGGGTTCGCAAGCTGCAGGAACGATGGCAGGCGTTGGTCGAGGAAACACGTTCTTCCCGGATCTCGGAGGCCGCGAGCTTCGAGCGGCATAGTGCGCTGATCGACGACTACTTTTCCATGAGCAACACCGTTCGCGATGCCTACGGTCTCGGCCGGCTCGGCGACCCGGGGGCAGCGAGTCTGATTCGTGTGGCCTCGGAAGAACTCGCCCGCCTGATGGAGGCGTTGGCGCAGGCGCGTGGGCTCGGCAATGGCATGTTGGCTGCCAAGCAAGTGACACCGGCGGCGCGACAGGCTCTCACGACCGCGCTCAACACTGCGAGCGCGCGTGCCCGCGGTGTGCGTGCGCTCGTCGACGAGGTGTTGGTCGCCGATCCCGCTTTTCGCGAACCGCTGACGAATCTGTTGAACAGGGGTCTGACTGCGGTCGACGAGGCGATCGAACTGGCGACTGCGCGCATCGTACGGGCCGAGAACCCGAACATTTCGCCGACCGAGTACTTCGATCGGATGTCCAATAGCATCGATGCCTTGTTCGAGGTGATCATTCAAGGGCGCACCGCCATTCGCGAACGTCTCGAGAGTCGGCTCGATGGCGCGAACTGGCTGCTGAGGCTGGGTGGTCTCGGTTTGTTCATTCTGGTTGCCGTGATCACCGGCCTCTCGCACTGGCTGTTGCGGGCGATCGTGCGGCCGCTGCAACTGGCCGCGGAGACCTGTACCCGGATGGCCGGTGGCGACCTTCGTCGCGGCGTGCAGGTGCCTTCCCAATGCACACGGGAAGTGCGCGAGGTGCTGATGTCGCTGGGCGCGATGAGCGAAAACCTGCACGGTGTGGTCCGCCAGGTTCGCAGTGGCGCCTCGGCGGTGGCCGAGGGCAGCCACGACATCGCCCTGGCGGCCAGTGATCTGGCCGGTCGCACCCGATCCCAGACGCACGCCGTGGGCGAGACATCGGCGACCGTGGGCGAGCTCGACCGGATCGTCGAGCAGTTCGCCGAGACCGTGACGGACGCGAACGGGCGAGCGGCCGACGCCACACGCGTAGCCAGCGAGGCGGGCCGCTCGGTGTCCGGTCTGGTGGCGACCATGGACGACATCCGTGCAAGCTCCGACAAGATCAGCGACATCATCGCGGTCATCGACGGCATTGCGTTTCAAACCAACATCCTCGCGCTCAACGCGGCGGTCGAGGCGGCGCGGGCGGGTGAGGCTGGCCGGGGTTTCGCGGTCGTCGCCAGCGAGGTGCGCGGTCTGGCCCAGCGCTCAGCCGGCGCCGCCAAGGAAATCAAAGATCTGATCACCGACAGCGTCGACAAGGTCGGGCAGGGTACGACCCAGATGGAGGCCGCCCGCGGCACGGTCCGTTCGCTGGTGGAATCGATCAATGAACTCGGCGGCCTGGTCGAACGCATCAGCGCGTCGAGCGAGGGCCAACGTAGCGGGCTGGCCCGAATCAACGGCGCCGTGCGCCATCTGGAACTCGACCTCCAGCTCAACAACCGCGTCGCCGAACAAAGCGCGGCCGCGTCGGGTTCCTTGCGCACCGAGGTCGATTCGCTGGTCGAGACCGTGGCATTGTTCCGCCTGGACTGAATCGGCGCGCGCCTGCGCATGCGACCACCGTCCGGTCCGGTAGGCTTGCCACTGCACGGCCTCGGCCCCGGCCCGGGGACCGGCGGGTCAGGGGGGCGAGGCGTGAGCGGCGGTGCCCGTGGACGGTGCGGCCTCGGCCAGCTCGGCCCGCCGGGAGAGCACCAGGGCGCAGATCGCGGCAAGGGTCAGAAACGCAGACGTCACCGGCAGCGCTGCCGAACCTGCCCAGGCATAAGTGAGCTTCGACAGATAGGCGCCCAACGACATGCCCAGATACAAGGTCGATGAATTCAGTGAGAGCAACAGGCCTCGCTGCAGGGGCGCGAGGCCGATCAAGCGACCCTGTTGAGGCGTGTGGAACATCATCGTCGCAACCGACCAGAGTCCGAAGGTCACGATGCCGCTGCCCAGGGTGGGTGGCAGCGCGCGCAGCCCGACCACCGACACCAGCAGGCCGAGCAGCGACATCAGGATCAACGTCGACGGGCGATAGCGCGAGCCGAGCCGGCTGGCCAACAGATTGCCGACGATGCCCCCCACACCGAACAACAGCAGCGCCGCCGAGATTGCATCCGGACCGGCGTGATACTGCTCGCGAAGATAGACCGCCACCAGCGCATAGGTGGCAAAGCCGGCCGCCATTTGTAGGAAGCCGGTGATCACCCCCCAGGTGACACTGGCTCGCGATATCGCGTTGTGCAGGTCATGAAACCGGACCCGGCTGCCGGCCGCGCGGCTGCGCACACCAAGCGCGATGGCGATCGCGCACGCGAGTGCGCCGAGCGCGAGCGCGGCGAATACCTGTCGCCAGCCGATCAGGTAGCCGAACCAGGCGGTCAGGGGAACACCCAGCACCGTCGCGAACGCCATGCCGGAGAACACGGTCGCAAGGGCCTGAGGTTGGCGCCGGGGCGGCACCATATCCGAGCCGAGTGCCGAGGCGACCGGCCCGACCGCGGCCGCGCCGGCGCCAGAGAGCACCCGGCCGAGCACGCCCCAGGTCAGGTCGGGCGCCACGGCGGTGATTGCCAGACCGACGGCCAGCAGCACGAGCCCGGCGATGATCAGACGGCGGCGCGGCCAGTGGCCGAGCAGCATCTGTGCGAGCGGCGCGGCAAGCGCGAACGTGAAAGCGAACACGGTGACGAGCATCGCCACATCGGCCGGCGACGAGTGCCAGGCCGAGGCCATCGGCTGCACCAGGCCGACGACGGCCAGCGAGCCCGTGGCCAGCATGAAATATGCGGCCGCCAGACTCCAGAGCCCGATCGTGAGCGTGCGGGTCTCGCGCAAGCGAGGCGCGCCCGCCATGCCGGCTCAGTGCGTGTCGGCGAACTGGCAGGCGCCGGCCTGGGCCGCGCCGCACATGCCGCAGCCGGCCGGCATCGGGGCAGCCGCAGGCTGGCCGCCGCCGACCGCGAATGCGGACAACTGCTGCTTCAGGTGGCTGGAGCCACACGCCGGGCAAGAGGGCTGGTCGCCACTGCGAACGAGTTTCTCGAACGGCTGGTGGCAGTCTTCGCAGACGAAGTCGCGAATGGGCATGATCGTGTGTTTCGCGGGACAAGGACAAGCGCAAGCATAGCGCGAGAAGCCGCCGGCGTGGCGACCTGATCAGCCGTCGTCGCCCAGTTTCAGCCAGCGCTCCAGATCGACCACCCGACCGTAATCCGCGTAGCCCGGGATGCGATCGCGCAGTGCGCCGACATGGCCGTCGCGGGCCAGCGTTTCGACCGCATCGCGCACCGCGCGCATGGCCGCGAACAAGGGCAGGTGCCAATAGATGACCATGCGCACGCCGGCCGAGCGCCACTGAGCGAGACTGAAGTCGGGCTGCTGGTCAGTGTGGTCCGGGTCGGATGCGCAGGCGATCAGAGGCAGGGGCACGGCTCTGGCGATGCGGATGTATTCGTCCAGCGTGTACAGATCGCCGACCATCAAGGCATCGACGCCGCAGGCCGCGTAGCGTTGCAGACGCGCGATCACGCCGTCGACACCCTCGGCACCCTTGGCATCGGTGCGCGCGATGATGGCGAGGTCGCCATCGCCACGGGCCGCCAGCGCCGTCTCGAGGGTGCGCGAGAATGTCTCTGCCGCAACCACCGTCTTGCCCGCCAGCACGCCGCAGCGCTTCGGGAAGGTCTGGTCCTCGAGATGAATGGCCGATACG
This sequence comes from Burkholderiaceae bacterium, assembly GCA_041396685.1. Taxonomy (GTDB): domain Bacteria; phylum Pseudomonadota; class Gammaproteobacteria; order Burkholderiales; family Burkholderiaceae_E; genus JAUIAI01. The sequence continues at coordinate 26,910 of JAWKYD010000025.1, read as the reverse complement.
CCGGCGGCTTCGAACAGTCGCACCGTACGGGTCACGTTGACGGCGCCGCCAAAGCCGGTGTCGGCGTCGCACACCACCGGGCGGTCGACGCACTGGACGACGTTGCCGGCGCGTCGCGCGAGCTCGCTCGCCGTCGCCAGGCTCAGGTCCGGAACGCCGAGATCACTGGCCTCGTTGCCGAGCCCGGTGATGTACACGAGCGGGAAGCCCGCCTGCGCGATGATGCGCGCGGACAGGGCATCGTAGGCGCCTGGCGCGGCGATCAGGTCATGGCTGGCCAGTAGGGAGGGGAAGCGGCGCGCGTTCACATTCGTCGCCGCATCAGGCTTCCCGGCCGCCGTCGACCAGGTACATGCGACGCAGACCGGGCAGCGAATCGAGGAAATCGCCGAGTTCGCCGAACGGCATCGGGTCAGCGATCAGCGAGCCTTGCACGAGGTCGCATTGCAGCGCGCGCAGCCCGCGCAGCTCGGTGGCGGTCTCGACGCCCTCGGCGATCGCCTCCAGACCCAGGCGTGCCGCCAGCGTGGCGACGGCTTGCACGATGGCGGCATTGCCGCGGTCGTCGGGCAGCTCGCGGACGAACGCGCGATCGATCTTGAGGCCGTCGATCGGCAGATTCTTGATGTAGGCGAGCGAGGCGTAGCCGGTGCCGAAGTTGTCGATCATGCAGCGCACGCCGGCCCGACGAAGGTCGGAGATATGCATGATCGTTCGCTGCGGATTCTCGATGAACGAACTCTCGGTCAGTTCGAGCTTGAGCAGGTTCGGTGGCAGACCGCGTTCGCGCACCACGCCCAGCAGCATGTCGAGAAAGCCTTCCTCGGCCAGCTGGCGAACCGAGATGTTGACGCTCACGGCCATTTGTTCGAAGCGGTCGAGGCCGAGCGCGATGCGGTCGTCGATCGCGCGGCGCAGGGTCCAGAGGCCGATCTCGCGGATCAGATTGCTTTCTTCGGCCATCGGCAGGAAGCTGTCGGGCAACAGCAGTCCGTGCTCGGGGTGCCGCCAACGCAGCAGACCCTCGATGCTGTGCACGCGCCGCTGGCCGATGTCCATCACCGGCTGATAGAACAGATCGAGTTCGCCGCGCTGCAGGGCCAGTGGTAGTTCGCCGGCGAGCCTCAGCTGACGCGCCCGCTCGGACTGACGCAGATCGCCCGAGAAGAAACGCACGTCGTTGCGGCTCTCGGATTTGACGCGATACATCGCGGCGTCGGCGGCCTGCATCAGCAGCGATGCCTCGCGGGCATCGGCCGGCGCCATCGCGACACCGATCGAGGCCGAGATGAAATACGCCCGATCGGCAAGCACGAGCGGTTGCTCGATGTCATGCAGCAGCTGGCGGGCGAGCGGTTCGATCGACTCCCGGCTGACCTCGCCCGGTACCACCACCACGAATTCGTCACCGCCCATGCGGCCGGCGAAGGAACCGTCCGGAAGCACGCCGTTCAGTCGTCGGGCGACCTCGATCAGCGCTTTGTCGCCGGCGGCATGCCCGAGTGTGTCGTTGATCAGCTTGTAGCGATCGAGGTCGATGTAGAGCAGCGCCAGCGGGCGTTCCGACGCCAGCAGCGCGTCCAGTCGCTCACCCACGAAGGCGCGATTGGGCAGGCGCGTCAGGGCATCGTATTGCGAAGCATGGCGCAGGCGCTGCTCGGCCTGGTTGCGGCGCAGGTAGAGCGACAGCGCGCGCGAGAGCAGGGCAGCGACCTCGCCGAGGAAGTCGTCACCGCGAAAGCCGACCGGTGCGAGGAACAGCAGCACGCTCATCACCCGGTTCTGCTCGTCGACGATCGGCGCCAAAAACGCGGCCCGCGCCTTGATCTGGCGGACGTGCCAGCGGCGCGCGAACTCGCTCTCGAGCTCGGCCCGTGGCAGCCAAATCGCCTTGCCGTCGCGAAAGGCGCGCGCCTCTACCGTCACGTCGTCGATGGCCAGCGGTGCGTCGATCGATGCAACCACCTGCGTGAACGCGGGTGTGCCCCAGTGCTCGCGCGGCACCGCAGCGCCCGCCTGGCCGGCCAGGTGGACGCCGCCCAGCCAGGACAGTTTGCCGCACACGGTGATGATCACCGCACTGAGCACGCGCGCCGGATCGGATTGTTCGCGCATGATCGCGGCCATGTCGCCGTCGATCTCCAGCAGCATGCGTTGCTGCTTCTCGCGCGTGATGTCGCGCCCCGTGCCGCGGTAACCGCGGAACCGGCCCTGCTCGTCGAACACCGGGTGGCCGTTGAGGACCAGATGCACGATGCGCTGCTGGTCGTCGAGGCGGCTGCACTCGAAACGATCGAAGCTCTCGTGCGCGCGCTGTATGGCCTCCAGGCGGGTCCAGTCGTTGGGCAGCGCGTCGTCCCGGGCGAAATCCCAGCGGGTGCGGCCGATCGCTCTTTTGACCCACTTGCCGAGCTTGCTGTCGGCGCTTTCGGACAGGTAGGTCAGCCGGTGATCGGCATCGGTTTCCCAGACCCAGTCCGAACCCATGCGGGTGAGTTCGCGGAATTTCGCCTCGCTGGCGGCCAGCTCGCGTTGCATCGCCCGCATGCCGGTGATGTCCTGCACGGTTCCCTGGATGCCGAGCACTTCGACGCCGCTGGCATCGTGTACGGTGCGCGCGATGCTGCGGATCCAGCGCTCCGAACCGTCGGTCTGGCGCATGCGGAACTCGAGCCGGGTCTCGCCGGGGGTCTCCATGATCGCCTGATGGCGCTCCGCCCAGGGCTGGCGGTCGTCGGCGTGCAGGCTGGACAGAAAGCTCTCGAGGTCGGGCCCGCGACCGTTGGTGCTCAGACCCAGCACGCGGCGCGCGCCCCGGCTGTAGTTCATGCGCCCGTCGTAGGGATCGAGCGACCAGAGCCCCAGCCCGGCCATCGCCTCGGCGCTATCGTGGTGTCCGATGCGGGTCACCAGACGACGCTGGCGAACGCCGGACTCGCGCTGGCGCAGCCACAACGCCAGCAGGCCAAGGCCGAGCGCAAGGACCAGAACCCAGGGCAGCCAGAAAGCGTGGCCGCCGATCTCGGCCTGGCCCGGTAGCGACCAGAGCAGGGCGCCGAGCGCCAGGGCCGCGATCAGACCGGCCCCGATCAACAGACGCCGACGCTGCTCGTGGTCGGCGGGAAAGGGCAGGTTTACCATGCCCGCATTATCAAGGTTTTGCGCCGGACCTTCTCGCCGATGACACCCACGCAACACGCTTCGCCCGCTCCCGACCCCTGGGTCGTGCGCTGGTTGTCCGACCTGCCTGCCGGTAGCCGCATGCTCGACTTCGCGGCCGGTCGCGGCCGTCACGCCGTGGCGGCAGCCGGGCTCGGCCTGTCTGCGACGGCGATCGATCGCGACGCCGAGGCCCTGGCCGGCATCGCGCCACCCGTGGAAACGATTCACGCCGATCTCGAACGTGGTGTCTGGCCGCTGACGGGCAGGCAGTTCGACGCGATCGTGGTCGTCAACTACCTGGCCCGCGCGCGCTTTGCGCTCCTCGCCGGAGCGCTCGCGCCCGGTGGCCGGCTCGTCTATTCGACGTTCGCGATCGGCAACGAACGATTCGGCCGGCCACGCAATCCGGATTTCCTGCTGTGTGCCGGAGAGCTGCTCGATCGCTGTCGCTCTGCCGGCCTGATGGTGCTCGCCTACGAGCACGGACTGCGTCGATCCCCCGACGAGGCCGTGATCCAGCGGATATGCGCGGTCCGTCCCGTGGCTGGCATGCGCTGGCCGGGTTCGATCGGATAGCGCGCCGGCGCCGACGAGTCGGCCGTTGGCGCGTTCGATGGCCCGGTGAGGGCCTGCGACAGCCTGCCCGGGCCGGTAGGGGCGTGAGCGCGCCCATCGTTAGTCCGGGCTAGAATCGGAGTTTGTCTCGCTACTGCCGGGAAACCATGATTACGGGATGCTTGGTTGCGATCGTGTCGCCTATGCACGAGGACGGATCGCTCGATTTCGACAGTTATCGTGCATTGATCGATTGGCATGTCGCCGAGGGAACCAACGCGATCGTCGCGGTCGGCACGACCGGTGAATCACCCACCGTCACCCCGGAGGAGCACATCGAGCTGATCCGGGTGGCCGTCGAACAGGTCGCGGGCCGGATCCCCGTGGTCGCCGGAACCGGCGGCAATGCGACGGCCGAGGCCATCGAACTCACCCGAGAGGCCAAGCGCATCGGTGCCGATGCCACCCTGCAGGTGGTGCCTTACTACAACCGCCCGTCCCAGGATGGTCTGTACCGCCATTTCCGGGCGGTGGCCGAAGCGGTCGATCTGCCGGTCATTCTCTACAACGTTCCCGGCCGCACGGTGGCCGATCTGGCCAACGACACCACCTTGCGTCTGGCGGAGATTCCGAATGTCGTCGGCCTGAAAGACGCGACCGGCGACATGCCGCGCGCGGCCGACCTCCTCGCGCGTCTGCCCGAGGGCTTCGCGGTCTACAGCGGCAACGACGACTCCGCCCTGGCGCTGATGGCACTCGGGGGCCACGGCCTGATCTCGGTGACGGCAAACGTCGCGCCCGGCCCGATGGCGCAGATGTGCAAGGCGGCGCTGGCCGGCGACCTGGCGCGGGCGCGCCAGATCAACAATACGCTGCTGCCGCTGCACATGAAACTGTTCGTCGAGGCCAATCCGATCCCGGTCAAGTGGGCGTTGGCGCAGATGGGTCGCATGCCTGGCGGCATCCGCCTACCGATGACCCCGCTGGCCACCCACCTGCAAGAACCCGTGCTCGCGGCGCTCAAGGCCGCCGGCCTCATCGACGCCTGATCGTGCGCAGTCTTCTCAAATCGTGCCGCAGCGTCGGCTGCCGCAGCATGGCTGAAGCCAGTCTGTCGCCGTTCTCCCGTCGGCTGCGTGCGGCCGTGTTCGTGCCCTTGCTGGTGCTGGGCGCGGCCTGCTCGATCAGTTCGTCGCCCGACGACGGCATCGACTACAAGTCGGCCGGCGTGCGCGAGCCACTCGACGTACCCCCCGACCTGGTCAATCCGGCCCGTTCATCACGCGACGATCTCACCCGAAGTGCGGCGGACACCAATCTTTCCGACTATCGCCGTGCACGTGCGGCCACGGGCGCTGATGCCAGCGCCAACAGCCGGGTGCTGCCAAGCGTCACTGGCGCGCAGATCATGCACGAGGGGCGCGAGCGTTGGCTGCGCGTGCAGGCGCCGGCCGAGCAGGTCTGGCCGGTGGTGCGCGACTTCTGGCTGGACAACGGCTTCCTGATCGCGACCGAGTCGCCCGAGACCGGTGTGATCGAGACCGACTGGGCCGAGAACCGCGCCAAGATACCGTCCGACTTCCTTCGCAATACCCTCGGCAAGGTTCTCGACTCGCTCTATTCCACGGGTGAGCGGGATCGCTTCCTGACGCGCCTCGACCGCCGCGACGGTGCGACCGACATCGTCATCGCCCATCGGGGGATGGAAGAGGTCTACACCGATCAACGCAACGAACAGACGCGCTGGCAGCCGCGGCCGACGGACCCCGGCCTCGAGCTCGAATTCCTGCGCCGCCTGATGTTGCGCTTCGGCGCCGACGAACAGAGCTCGCGGGCTGCTGCGGAGAATGCACGCCAACCCGAACTCGCCCCGATGGCCAAGCTGATCGGGCAGGGCTCCGGCGCCCAACTGCAGGTCAACGAGGGCTTCGATCGCGCCTGGCGACGGGTCGGTCTCGCGCTCGATCGCGGCGGCTTCACGGTGGAGGACCGCAACCGCACCGAGGGGCTTTATTTCGTCCGCTACATCGACCCGACGCTGAAGGACAGGCGGCCGGGGTTCTTCTCGCGAGTGTTCGGCGGTGCGCCCGATCTCGATCCCGCCGAGCGCTACCGGATCCTGGTTGCCGATGCCGGCGAGCAATCCAAGGTGAGCGTGCAACTGGCCGATGGCAAGCCGGTTCCCGACTCTCTTGCCGAAACCGCCGAGCGAATGCTGCGGGTACTGCAGGAACAACTCGAAAACTGAGCGTCACGCGCGCGCGGGCGCTGTTTCGCGCGGGCGTGACGCCGGGCCATCGCGGCGCGTGCCCCTGCGGCGCGCACCGGAGGCTTGCGGCCGGCCACTGCGACACGCCGGCATGGAACGGATGCTATGCGTTTTGCCAGCCTGGGCAGTGGCAGCGAGGGTAACGGATTGCTGGTTGCCGCGCGTGACGGTCATCGCGAGCGTGTGCTGCTCATCGATTGCGGATTCGGTCCGAGACGCGCACGCGAGCGCCTGAGCGGCCTGGGTGTCGATGCCAACGACCTGGCTGCGATCCTGGTCACGCACGAACATGCCGACCATATCGCCGGGGTGTTCAAACTGGCCCTCGCGCACCGACTACCCGTCTACCTTTCGCACGGGACCTTGCACGCCGCCAGGGTCCCCGACGAAGCCCGCGAGTTGCTGCGGTTGATCACGGCCGACGATCGTTTCGAGGTCGACGGCATGCAGGTCCATGCGGTGCCGGTGCCCCATGATGCACGTGAGCCGGTGCAATACGTGGTCGACGACGGCCGCAACCGACTGGGTGTGCTGACCGATCTCGGCCATGGATCGCCATACGTGGAGCGTGCGTTCGCGTCACTCGACGCGCTCGTGCTGGAGTGCAATCACGACCCGGGCTTGCTGGCCGCCAATCCGCGCTATCCGCCCATGCTCAAGCGGCGTATCGGCGGGCCGTTCGGGCACCTGGCCAACGCCGCGGCGGCCGATTTGCTCGCCCGACTGGAACCGCGCCGTCTCAAGCGTCTGGTGGCGGCGCATCTGTCGGCGCACAACAATCGGCCCGAACTCGCCCGCGCGGCACTGGCATGCGTGCTCGGCTGTGGCGAGCGCGAGATCGAGGTGGCCGACCAGGCCGATGGGCTCAACTGGCGCGTGCTTGCATGAGCGCAACTTTCGAGCCGTGTACATGCATGGTTCCGCGAGGGCGAATCAGCGATCGCCTCGAACCACCGCGCGTGGAGCCCCGCGCGCCAGCCACCATGCCGGTGCATCGGTGATCGCAGCGTAGTTGGTTTCGATCCACGACCACAACGCGGGATGCCTGTCCAGCAGCATCCGCCGGTCGTGCTCGTCGACGCGAATTGCGACCGGACGCTCCTGACGCCAGTCCTCGAGCAGCCGTTCGGCCATCGCTGGTGGCTGCAGATGCCAGGCCCAGCCGTGGACCGAGCCCGCCATCGGTCGGCCGCTGGCCAGCAGGACCTGCGGATTTCCGAACACATATATCGCGCCGGAAGGTAGCCGGTCCAGCGCCGCGGCGTGGGCGCGAATCGCGGGTATGTGCGCGCGCGAATCGAGCCCGTGCCACCACGACGGTATCGCCGGCAGGAGCGCGAGCAGGCATGTTGACGCGATGACCAACGCGTGTCGGCCGCCGTGCTCCGCGATCCGTGGCTGCCGCGACAGCGCATCCAGTGCGAAGCCGGCGAGGATGCCGAGCGCCGGCGAGATCAGCAGAAAATCGAACGGCCAACCGGCGAAGCGTTCGCTGACGATGCCGAGCAGGCCCAGCATCAGCCAGGCCAGGCAAGCGCGCAGCAATGCATCGTGGCGTGCGCGCTCGGTGACCTCGAGCCGGCGTCGGGTCCAACGTAGATAGGCGACGGTGCCCGCGAAGGCCAATCCCAGCAGTCCGAGGTGATGGTCCACGTACCAGGCGAACGCCACCGGCAGATGCGTCTCGGTGGCGCCCGGGAACAGCGAGTCGGCCTGAGCGCGCCAGTGGGTGAGCGTGTGCCAGGCCGGCAGGAGCGACTCCGACGAGCCCAGCCACAACGCGGTCAGCGCCAGCGCCGTGAATGCGGCCATCGCAACGACGATGCGCGCGCCACGGGGCGCCAACACGAGCAGTGCGAGCGCGGGCGCGATCGCGCTGAGCTTGGTCGTTGCGGCGATGGCCAAGCACAGCCCGGCCAGCGCCTGTGCGAGGCGATGCTCGCCGAACATGCCCACACAGGCCAGCGCCAGCGCCAGGCCGGCAAACAATGCCGGCTGCGACAGATGCCAGACGCCCGCCGACAGATAGTAAGGGGCGACCGCCAGCAGTGCGCAGGCGGCTGCCACTGCCGGCGTGTGCAGGCGAGCACGCAGGGCCCCACCGAGGACTCCGGCGGTGAGCAGCGCCCAGGCCAGCGCCCAGGCGTGAATCGCCCACTCGGCGCCGCCGAACAGTACGCGCGCGAGCACATGGTGCAGATAGACGCCCGGGGACTTCAGATCCCACCAGTCGCGATACAGGGCATCGCCCGCGAGCAGACGGCCGGCGCCGATGTGAAACAACGCCGTGTCGCCGTTCAGGGGCACGACCAGCGTGCCGGTGCCCAACAGGGCCACGATCGCGAGCACGATGGCGAGCGCGACCTTGCCGACCAGCGAACGTCGGCTCACGCTGCTTGCGTCACCGGCGTCACCGGCGTCACCAGCATCACCGGCGTCACCAGCATCACCGGCGTCACCGGCGTCACCAGCGTCACCGGCGTCACCGGCGTCGGTGGCGTCAGCGGCAGCCTGGGTGTCCCGGGCGTCGGTGGCGCGCATGGCGTGGCCGGTCACTCAGGCGCGGCCGGCGCCGACCGCCAGCGCCGCGATCGGAATCAGCGCCTCGGGGTTGCGCAGAGCCTCGCGATTGACCACAGGCCGGCCGGCCAGTGCCGCACGCACGGCGGCCTCGGCCAGTTTGCCGCTGTGGGTGACCGGTAGTTCGTCGACCGCCTGGACGAGCGCGGGTACGTGCAACGCCGAGCAGGCGTCGCGGATCGTCCGCTTGATCTGCAGGATCAGAGGTCGCGCCAGCGTGACGCCGTCGTCCAGAACGACCAGCAGCACGATGCGCTCGCCGCCCGGTTCGCCCGGATCGGGCTGCGCCGCCGCCATCGCCTCGCGCACCCCGGCGATACCCTGGACGGCGGACTGGATCTCGGCCGGCCCGATCCGCACGCCGCGGATGTTCATCACGCCATCGCTGCGGCCGAGGATGCGGATCGAACCTCCGGGGCGGATCAGTGCCCGATCGCCGTGCGTCCAGCAGCCGGGGTTGGCTGCGTAATAGCTTTGGTGCAGGCGTTTGCCATCCGCATCGCCCCAGATCGCGACGGGGCGCGACGGGAACGGACTGACGCAGACCAGGTCACCCTCGCCGGTGGCGACGATGCCGTGCTCGTTGACGACCCGCAAGGCCATGCCCAGACCGGGCCCGGTGCTGTCGCCGCGCACGGCCGGCAACATCGGGTGGCCGAGAACGAAACAGCCGACGATGTCGGTGCCGCCGGAGATGGACTCGATGCGCAGGTCGCCGAACGCGGCGTGGATCCAATCGAACTGATGTTCGTGCAAGACCGAGCCAGTGGACAGAATCGTGCGCAAGGCGCTCAGATCGAAGCGCTCCGCCGGGCGACTGCCGAGGTGCTCGAGCATCTGGAAATAGGCCGGGCCGGCACCGAACACCGTGATCGCTTCGTCGGCGAGCACGCGCGGCAGCGCATCGGCGTCCGGATACGACACCGAGCCGTCGTAGAGCACCAGCGGCATTGCACTGGCCAGAGCACTCAGCGACCAGTTCCACATCATCCAGCCGCAGCTGGTGACGAACAGCATGCGGTCGTCGGCGCCGTAGTCGCCGTGCAGCCGATGTTCCTTCAGGTGCTCGAGCAGGGTTCCGCCCACACCGTGCACCAGACACTTGGGCTTGCCCGTCGTGCCCGAAGTGAACAGGATCAGCATGGGGTGATCGAAGGGGAGTCGCGGCAGGGCATCGAGCGCGAGCGGGGCCAGGTCGGACAACTCGCCAAGGGTGAGCGTGCCTGCCGGCCAGATATCGTCGCCGGGGCCTGCGTGCAGGCGCACGATCAGGCGCAGGCTCGGCAAGGCGCGGATGATCTCGGCCAGATGCTGGTGGAGATCGTGCTGCTGGCCGTGATGACGGTAGCGTTCGTCGACGAACAGCACGCTGGGTGCGAGCTGGCCGAAACGCGCGAGCACCGCGGCCGAGCGCAGCTCCGGGCCCACCGACGACCACACGGCACCGAGCGCCGTCGTGCCGAGGAAGGCGTCGGTCAGCGCCAGACTGTTGCGGCCGATCGCGACCACTCGGTCGCCGTCGCGCACGCCGGCGGCGCGCAACCCGGCGGCGACCTTCAGCGCGCGTTCACGCAGCTCGGCGCGTGTGCAATGTTCGCGCCCGCCGGATTCGTCGCGCACGACGATCGCGGTGGCATCCTCGATCGACGCCTCGGCGGGCCACAGCAGCCATTGCGCGGCGTTCAGGCGCAGGCGCGGGAAGAAGCGCGCGCCGGCCATGTCGCTACCCTGGCAGGCCGGTTCGGCATCGCCGTCGAACGGCAGTCCGAAAGACATCAGGGCATGCGTCCAGAATGCCCCTGGATCGGTACAACTCCAGTCGTGGAAATCAGCGGACGATTCGAAGCGCCGGCCGATGGCCGTCTCGATCCTGCGAATCAACGCATGCAGGCGAGTGTCGGCGCGCGGGATCATGCGGGCGCGCGAAAGCCGGGCAAGGCCGAAACGTGGCGCACGATCTTGCCCAGGCTGTCGAAGTTTTCCGGGGTCAGCTTCTGGGGGTCCAGGCGCACGCCGCAACTGTTCTCGAGAAAGAGGATCAGCTTGACGAAGCCGAGGCTGTCGAGAACGCCATTGGCCAGGAACGATCGCTCATCATCGCCGATCAAGGTCTCGGCCTCGCCGAAGTGGATCTCGTCGTCGAGCCAGTCGATGACCAGGCGACGCAGGGCAAGCTGGGAATCGTTCACGGTGACCGGCCTCAGAACTGTTGATAGATGAAGGTGCCCGGACCGATCGGCATCGACACGAACAGGAAGGCGATCAGCAGCCCGTAGGCCACGCCGCGCAAGGGCGCAGGCAGGGCAAAGAATGTCTGAGTGACGACTCTGAGCACCGGCAGACCCAGCAGATGGTGGGCTATCAGGAAGCCGATCGCGAGCAGCATCGAGGGCGACAACTGCGGACCGGCAACGCCGTCGGCCGAGAACAACGCTATCGAGAACGCCACTGCACCATCGATGCTCGGCGAGCGAAACGGCACCAGGCACAGCACGAAGAAGGTGATCGTCAGCGCCCATGCGAGCAGCCGGTACGGCAACGATCGACGCCAGGCCACGAAACGGCGATCACGACGGCACCATTGCTTGTATCGCTCGTCCCAACGCAGATGCACGATCATGCCCAGCCCGTGCAACGCACCCCAGACGATGAAGGTCCAGTTCGCGCCGTGCCAGAGACCTGACGCCAGGAAGGTCAGCATCAGCGCGAAGGCCATGCGGCCACGAAACCAGCCGGTGCTGGTGATCAGCGGCGTAAAGATGTAGTCGAACAGCCAGCGGTTCAGCGTGATGTGCCAGCGGCGCCAGAATTCCGGCAGGCTGGTGCTCAGGAACGGCCGATCGAAGTTGATCGGCAGCCGGATGCCAAAGGCCAGGCCGACACCGATCGCCATCAGTGAATAGCCGGCGAAATCCGCGAACACCTGCAGCGCGAAGCCGATCACCGCGCCCCAGTGGGCGAGCGCGTTGTATTCGGCCGGTGCCGCGAACACCGGGTCGACCAAGGCCTCGCCGATGGCAGCGCCGGCCCAGGCCTGCATGGTCAGGCCGAGCAGATAGGTGAAGGCGGCATCGGCTACCAGCTGCGGGCTCAGGCGGCGTTCGCCAGCCAGTTGTGGCAGTAGTTCGTGACCGCGCGCGATCGGTCCGGCGCCCAGTTGCGGGAAAAAGCAGGCGAAGACCGCGAAATCGAGCCAGTGGGTCGCCGGTTCGCGTCGGCGCCAGTACAGGTCGAGCATGTAGCCAACGCGCTGCAGGGTGTAATACGAGATACCCAGGGGCAGGATCAGGCCGAGCGTCTGGAAGCTCGGCGACAAGCCGAGCGATCGCGCCAGCGCTACGAACTGGCCGATGAAGAAATCGCCGTACTTGAAGAATGCGAGCGCGCCCAGGCTGAAGGCCAGGCTCATGGTGAGCGCCAGTCGCCGCCGCAGCGCCGTGGTGTCGGCCACCAACACGCGCGCGCAGGCGAGATCGATCAGCGTGCCGGCGATCACCAGGCCCAGCAGCGGCCAGTGCCAGCTCGCGTAGAAGGCATAGCCGGCCGCCAGCAGGACGGCGTTGCGCCCGCGCGCACCGCGGGCAAGCCCCCAGTAGATCAGCAGTAGGACGGGCAGGAAGAATGCGAACTCGACGTCGACGATGCTCATCAGTGCTCCCGGGCGCGCACCGGCTGATGCGTGAGTTCGGACTCGGGGCCGAGCAGGAACGAGAACGGCCCTGCCAGCGCCCAGTCGGCGAACTTGCGGTTGCCCGCCGCATTGACATGGTCGAAGTCGGCCATGAAGTCGTCGTCGCCCAGTGGTGTCGCGGCGGTGAGGTCATGCAGGATGACGCCACGCCCGGCAATGGCGTGCGTGATCCGCTCCCGAAACGGTGCGAACGTGTGCTCGCGCGCGAACGGGGTGATGGTTGCGGGCTTGCGCGGGAACAGCACGATGTGCATCTCGAGGCCGCGATGCTGCGCGAACGCGATGATCTCCTGCAAGGCGCGCATCTGTTGCGCGGCGCCCTGGCAGCGGGCGCCCCCGTCGGTCATCTCGCGCCAGCTCGCCAGGAAGGCCGCTTCCTCGGCGTCGGTGCGGCCGGGCGGGGCGTCCAGCCCCTTGAGCCGGGCCTGGAGATGGGCGCGAATGCCCGGAAAGCTGCGGTCGACGACCAGACGCGAAAAGCCCAGCCATTCGCGGATGCGCCGGCGCACGTAGTCGCGATTGAACGGGGTGACGCCTTCGGCCAGCACATCGTCGCGATAGGCGGACCAGTCCCAGGCTCGCGAAGGCAGATTCGGATGCCGGCCGTCGGGATGGTCGCAGCTGTCCCACCACTCGGTCAGCAGGATCAGGCGTCGAAGATGGCGGTGTCCCGGATCGCGGCTGCCGTCGGGCGCGTCGATCAGCGGTGCGATGCGGTGCTCCAGCATCCACCGGTAGGGTTCGAGCTTGCCGAGTTCGAGCGGCACCGACACCAGCGGCATGGTCTGACCCGTGCGCTCGGCGAGTGCGCGCCCGAGCGCATGGAAGGTGCGGCCGTGGCTGGATCCGACCACCAGCGTGTAGGGATCGGCGGCGGCAAGGTCGCGCAGGCCGTCGCTGACCTCGCGCAGGCGCGGGTCGGGCGCGATCTGGCGTACACCGAACTCGACCGCGACCAGTGTCGCGAGCGCGAACAGGACGATAGAAATGAGTGAGCCGATCGTTGCGCGCCGGCCGCTGCGGGATGTCATGTCAGGCACGTTCTGGACGCGCGCAGCCGACGACGCCGGCGGGCGCGCTTGCGGTCAACAGTCTCGAAGGGCCCCCATTTTGGCAGTACCTGGCCCGACCCGACGTCAATTTTGTCGCCTTTGCAGCGGATGAATCCAGCCCAGCGACAGCCAGTCGATGAGGATGTCCGAGACATCGGCATCGCGCAGCAACTCGCTCATCTCGGTGGCGTCCAGTTGGCGGTGGTCGGCCAGTACGGTCAGCAGTTGCGCGGTTCGACCATCGGTCATGAACGAATCGCCATTGATGAACACCGTGCGTTCGGCATAGCTCATGCGGGTTCGCCGGTCGAGCACGATGCCAGCGACGGCCGCCTGCTCGCCCAGCGTGGCGATGCGCTTCGGCGACGGGGCCTCGAATGTGGTCGATGGCTTTGGCTCGGTCAGCATGCGTCCGACGAAGTCGATCATCGCCTCTGGTGCTGGTCGCCACTGCTCCAGGGTCGTCAGCATGGTGCGTAGCAGCCCCGGCGAGAGCGCCGCGGGATGGTCGCGCCAATGCGCGAACTCGGCCGCCTCGAGCCGGTCGGTCAGCGGTTTGCCGGCAGGATCGTCGGGCGCGGGCGCTTCCTCGAGCATCTGGTCGACCTGATCCTGCAGGAACGAACCGAGCAGTTCGCGCGCGTTCGGCGATCGAAACCCGACCGACGCGGTCACGCAGGTTCCGAGCCCGACGCCGTCGTGTGCCCAGCCCGGCGGCAGGTAGAGAACGTCGCCAGGATCCAGATCCCACTGCTCGGTGGGATCGAAACGCGCCAGGACGCGCAGCGGCTGGTCTTTTTGCCAGGCTTCCACACCGGGCGGCGCAATGCGCCAGCGGCGGCGGCCGTGAACCTGGATCAGGAACACGTCGTAGGAGTCGACATGCGGACCAACGCCGCCGTCGTTGGCCGCCAGGCTGACCATGATGTCATCCAGGCGTACGTCGGTGACGAAACGAAACCGATCCCGCAAGCCGGCGGCCGGTTCGCTGTGCAGGTCGACACCTTGCACCAGGAGGGTCCAGCGGCCGACGTCGGGCGAGGGCAGCGCACCGGCCGCGAAGGGGCCGTGCTCGAGCCGATAGCGCTTGCCCTGGCGGCGCACCAGCCGCGACTCGACATCGGGCTTGGCGGCCAGCGCGATCAGTTCGGCCGGCGACAATGCCTCGGCGAGCCCGGGAGTCCCCAGGACCGTCGTGGCGCGCAGCAGCGCCGGACGGCGTTGCCAGTACGATTGCAGAAAACGCATGGCCGCATCCGTGCCCGCCAGGGGATCGGGGGCGGTCTCGATGTCGATCGACGGCCCCGGCTGGGGCACAACGGGCTTGATCATGGATGAACTCTACGGCGACGATGCCGCGGGCGAGGAACTGTCGCGCATTCGCGATGGATGGTGGGTGACTGTGCACTACCGTTTGTGGGATGCGCAGGGTGAGCCGCTCGAGGATCAGACCCGTGAACTGACCTATCTGCACGGCGGCTATGGTGCCATTCTGCCAAGGCTCGAAGAGGCGCTCGATGGACGAGCGGCGGGGGAATCGGTGTCGGTCCGGCTCGAGCCGGACGACGCGTTCGGCGATTACGACCCCGAGCTGCTGGTGATCGTGCCGCGCGATCGCCTGCCCGGTGAGGTCGAGACCGGCATGGTGTTCGAGAACGTGCCGGGCCAGGCGGCCGACGGTTTGTTGTACACCGTGACCGACCTCGCGCAGGGCCAGGCGGTACTCGATGGCAACCATCCGCTGGCGGGAATCGCGGTGCGCTTCGACATCGTCGTGCAGGACATGCGCCCGGCCACCGACGACGAGGTCGCGGCCGAGCGTCTGGCCGCACTCGACGGCGGGGCATCGTCGGCCGGCGGGCCACTGCACTGACGCGAGCCGTAGTGGCGCTCGCGCGAGGTGCGCGATAGCCGGCAACCCCCGGCGGGCTCAGATCGAATGCGTGCGCACGTCGATCACCGCCGGCTGGTCGGGCGTTGCGGCGATCGTGATGGTCAGGTAGTACTTGCTCGACGGTGAGCCGAAGCACTGAACACGCTGAAATGCCGCCATGCGCGATTGAACCGTTGCCAGCGGCACGGCAAAGCGATCGGCGGCGTTGCCGGCGAACTGCCCGTTGCGCCACGGCCTGTCGTGCCACACCACGTGCAGATCGCCGTTGAGCAGCAGCACCTGTCCGGGAAAAGCGCAGACCACCTGCCAAAGCAACGCCCTGAACCAGCCGTAGGGATTGTCGAGGTCGATCACGTCGGCATCCAGATCGCGGGCGTGCAGACTGCCTGGCGCCGTGTCCGCGTGGATGGCGACGACCAGCACCGGCAGCCGCTCGTTGCGCGCGCGTTTGGCGGATTCGATCAGCCATGCGGTCACGGCCGTCGCCCGGCGGCGGTGCTCGATCTCTGCGATGCGGGTACGCAGCGCATCGTCGCTGCCGGGAACGTTGAGCGTCGTGAACAGGGCCGGACCGCTGCGCCAGCGCTGGTGCTCGGGCCAGGCAACGCCGGCCATGGTCTGACGCTCGAGCCCGGCGGGATCGAGGAATCGATGCGGACGATAGGCCAGCTCGCGAAGGCGGCTCAGACGCTCGAGCGGATCGTAGCTGCCGGCAAGCAGGCGATGGCAATCGGTCCACTCGTTGTCCCCGGGCACGTAGACCATCGGTCTGCCGGTGCTGGCCAGCGTATACAGGTGATGCTCGAGCACCGCGTCCTCGCAGGACTCGAGCCCCGATTTGATGTCGCCCACGTGGACGGTGAAATCGACATCCGCGGTCGCGATCGGCAACAGCCGGCGCAGGTCGGCGGCCTCGGCCGCGTCGTAGGAGGTGTCGCCGATGAACGTGAAGCGTGTGCTCCGTGAGGACGTCGCAGTGCTGTTGCGAGTGCCCGCCAACCAGGCCGCGCCGGCCATGGCGGCTCGGCCCAACCGCCGGCGGCCACCCGACGACAGGGCCGCACCGGCGATGGTGGCGAGGCCGAAACGGCGACGGCCGGCGCGCATCAGTGCCCCATCTCGTCATCGAGCCGCGCCCGCCAGCGGTACAGCCAGTCGAGCGCATCGCGGGCGCTGAGATCGTCCAGACTCAGCTCGGCCAGCGCATCGCCCAGTTCGGCGGCGATCGCCGACTGCCGACCGCCCGCTGCGTCGGGCGGGATCGACGGCACCGGCCCGCCGCCGTCGCCCGCACCATCGGCAAACAGATCGAACTGGTCCTGCTCGGCGTTGGCCCGGCTCTCGAGCTTCTCCATGATCTGTGCCGCGCTGCGCACGACGGGTGCCGGGATGCCGGCCAGACGGGCCACCTGCAAACCGTAGCTGCGGCTGGCAGGCCCGTCGCGCAGCTCGTGCAGGAATGCGATGCCCTGTCGGGTCTCGGCCGCGGCCACGTGCATGTTGCAGGCCTGCGCATGTCGCTCGGCCAAACGGGTGATCTCGAAGTAGTGGGTCGCAAACAGCGTCAGCGCGCGATTGTGGGCGAGCAGGCGCTCCGCGATCGCGTGGGCGAGCGACAGGCCGTCGAAGGTGGAGGTGCCGCGACCGATTTCATCCATCAGCACCAGCGATCGGTCGGTGGCGCCGTTCAGTATCGCCGCAGCCTCGGTCATCTCGACCATGAAGGTCGAGCGTCCGCCCGCCAGATCGTCCGAGGCACCGATGCGCGTGTAGATGCGGTCGAGCGGGCCGAGCACACAGCGGCTGGCCGGGACGTAGCTGCCGGCATAGGCGAGCAGGGCGATCAGCGCCACCGAGCGCATGAACGTGGACTTGCCGCCCATGTTCGGGCCGGTGATGATCATGAAGCGGCGATTCGGGCTGAGCACGCAGTCGTTGGGTACGTACTGCTCGATTGCCGCCTCGACCACCGGGTGGCGTGCGCCGCGCAGTTCGATGCCCGGAACCGGCACGAATTCGGGCCGGCTCCAGCCGAGCGCCTCGGCCCGGCGCGCGAAATTGACCATCACGTCGAGCTCGCCGACCGTGGCGCCGAGCGTCTGCCACTCGCCGACCGAGGGTTGCAGCTCGGCCAGCAAGCGCTCGTAGCATTCGCGCTCGCGCGCCTGCGCCCGCTCGCGTGCCGACAAGGCCTTGTCCTCGAAGGCCTTGAGTTCGGGCGTGATGTAGCGCTCGGCGTTCTTCAGTGTCTGGCGGCGTCGGTAGTCGTCGGGCACCGCGCGCGTCTGACTCTTGGGCACTTCGATGAAAAAGCCGTGCACCTGGTTGAAACCCACCTTGAGCCCGGAGAGGTTCAGGCGCTCGCGCTCGCGCGCTTCCAGGGCCGTAAGGAAGTCGTCACAGCCGCTGTCGATGGCACGTAGCTCGTCGAGCAACGGATCGAAGCCGTCGCGGATCACGCCGCCGTCGCGGGCGTTGGCGGCCGGCTCGTCGGCGAGCGTCGCGCGCAGCGCGGCCAGTGGCTGGCCGGGCATGCGCAGCGCCTCGGCGATCGTCGAGAACGGTTCGTGCAGCGCCGGCGTGGCGAGCTCGGCACCGAGCGCGTCGATGGCATCGGCGGCGTCGCGCAGGGCGGCGAGATCGCGCGGCCTGGCCGAGCCCAGCGCGATGCGCGAAGCGATGCGTTCGAAATCGGGCAGGCGCGACAGGGACAGATGCAGCCGATCGCAACCGTGCTGGAGCAGGGCGGCCACGCGTGCATGGCGCGCCGCCGACACCGACCGATCGCGCGGCGGCGCCGATAGCCAGCGACGCAGCAGGCGCGCCCCGGCCGAGGTCGCGCAACGCTCGAGGACCGACAACAGGCTGGGGCCGTCGTTGTCGCGCAGGGGGCGCAGGATCTCGAGGTTCTGGCGCGCCGCGGCGTCCAGCCAGATCGTGTCGTCGGCGTGATAGGCCTGCAGGCGCGACAGGAAGGTGAGCGCCTGGCCCTGAGTGGCTTCCGCGTAATCGAACAGCGCGCTCAGCGCGCCGAGGGCACGCATGTCTTCGTCGATGTCGAAGCCGGCCAGGCCGGCGGCGCCGGTGAGCTCTCCGACGCGCCGGCGTGCACGCTCGCGATCGAATTGCCAGGGGGGCACCAGCGTCAACCGACGCTCGCCGAATTGAGCGGTATCACTGCCCTCGGGCACCAGGATCTCGGCCGGCGCGAGCCGGTCGAGTTCGCTGGCCAGGCGGCCCGGCGCGACATCGGCCAACCAGCATTCGCCACTCGCCAGGGACATCCAGGCCAGGCCGTGCGGCCGACCGGGGCGCACCGCGAGCAGCAGATTGTCGGCGCGCTGGGGCAGCAACTGGTCATCGGTGAGCGTGCCCGGCGTGACCACGCGCACGATCTTGCGTTCGACCGGCCCCTTGCTGGTGGCCGGATCACCGATCTGCTCGCAGATGGCCACCGATTCGCCGAGCCGCACGAGGCGAGCCAGGTAGTGATCGAGAGCCTGTACCGGCACGCCGGCCATGGGGATGGGCTCGCCGTTCGACGCGCCGCGCCGGGTCAGGGTGATGCCCAGCAGCCGCGCCGCCTTCTCGGCGTCGGCATAGAACATCTCGTAGAAATCGCCCATCCGGTAGAACAGCAGGATCTTGGGCTGTTCCGCCTTCAGGCGAAGGTACTGCTGCATCATCGGCGTGTGATTGGCGATTGCCGATTCGATCTGATCCGGTTTGGAAGTCATGAGGTCCGACTGTTCGGGGGCTTTCAAGGCGGCGAGGTTCGACGACATCGACGTCTGACCACACAGGACGCTACGGACCGCCCGTTGCCAGGCGCTTGCCTCTGGTGCCATCTTTCCGATTCAAGAGGATCGCGGCAGAGCAGATACCAACGATTGCCAGAGAGCGCGCCACTGATACAGACCGTTTTGCAGCCGGGTCTGTCGAGCACCCGTCGCTCGCCGCCACGATGACATTCTCGCAGCATCCGCCGCAGTGCCTCTGGCGGCGGCCGGCGAACGCATCGACGGCCTGGCGGGCGGGCGCCGATCCACTCGCGCGAGGCGGACTCACTGATCGCTGCACAGGGTTCCAGCAAAGAGAAGCCAACCAAGGTGGCCTCGCATAGAGCACCAATCCGAAGGCGCTGGCGCGTCAGGCCCGGTGTCGTAAGATATCGATTAGTCGAGCAGCGTTCAGCGCAAGCCAGGAAAAATCATGGGACGAAGGCGGCAGCGTTCACGTGTTGTGCCGGCAGTGGCCGTGGTGATGAGCCTGTTTGTTTCCGCGTGTGGAGGTGGCGGCGACTCAGCCGTTGGGTCGAGTGGCGACTCCAATCCGACGCCGACACCTACACCTGCGCCGAGTCCGGCGCCGTCTCCTAGTCCTGCACCCGAGCCGACCCCGGCGCCTGCACCTGAACCGACCCCGGCGCCTGCGCCCGAGCCGACCCCGGCGCCTGCACCTGAACCGACCCCGGCGCCTGCGCCCGAGCCGACCCCGGCGCCTGCCCCCGAGCCGACCCCGGCGCCTGCGCCGGAGCCGACCCCGGCGCCTGCGCCGGAGCCGACGCCCGCACCGGCACCAGAACCATCGCCGCCGCCTGTTACTGGAGATTTCGTGTCTGGCTCCGCGGTCATTCGCGCCTTGAGTCAAACGATGTCGGGAGCCGCGGTCGCCGGCGACGCCAAAATCAACCTCGCCGGCGGTCGATCAAACGATTTTTCAACGGTTCAGAGCGCCGTTTCGGGAACGCGCTTGACCAATGAAAGCGGCCTGTATTTGTATACGGAGCCGATGTTCGGTCTCTTGACGATTGACGAGCAGTGGACTATTCCGCGTCGGGCGCTGCTTTCGATTGACGTTGGAACGGACGGATCAAGCGTTTTTGTCATCAATGGCAGCGGATCTATTACCGTGCCGAGCGGTCAGTATTCACTGAGTGGCGGGCAATATAGCGTTCCTGGAACCGTTCCGCTGACGGGAGACTTGATGAAAGTCGATCTGCCGGCGTCTCCAGGGCATTCGGTGAAACTCTTCGTCGGCACAGTTCCCAACCAGCCGCTGCAAATGCGGGTCTGCTGGAACATCGATGTGCCAGGCATTCTTCGCGTCTCGTGCACCCGCCATTTGCGAAGCGACGGAACGTTCGTCGGTGTCGATGCGATCCATGATCTGTCGGGTACGCTGTATACGCATATTCCCACCGATCTGATCATGCGAGGGGCTCGCATTCTTCGCTGCAACTTTACCTATTGGTCGGCCAACCCGGGCGGCCTCGTGAACCGAGACGGAAGAAGCCTGGTCGTGACCGCATTTGATGCGGCACGCACCGACGGTGGCTCGTACGACGGCATGGATGCAAGTGCAACCCAGGAAACGATCCGTTATACGGAAGGCTCGACGTCGTATTCGATAACTTATCCAAGGTTCATTGTTTCAAAGGATATTATCTGGGTGCGAGACGGTGCGACCTATTTTTACCACGGGAATCACGTTAGCACTGGCGGGGGGCTAAATGAGAAGTGCTCCCCCGATGGCTTCAGTACGGAACCTACATTGACGCCGATTCCCGCCAATTGAGCCGGTTGCCCGGGCGTCGCATGTCTGGTCGTATCCCGGTTTGCAATTGGCGCGATCGCTCGTTCAGCCGTGGGACGCGCTGACGACCTCCGCCAGGCCCTGTCGACTCATTTTGGGCGTGCGGCGAGCAAACGCCTGCGCACCGGCTCGCTCATCGTCGCGGGTTCAGCTGCGCCGAGCGGTGGCCAGCAGCGAGAGCAGGCCGGCGAATACCTTGGGATTGCCCGCCACCACCTGCTCGTTGTCGAAGAAGCCCTGCTCGCCGGCGAGATCGCCGATCAGGCCGCCCGCCTCGAGCACCATCAGCGCGCCGGCAGCGATGTCCCAGGGCGCGAGACCGTTTTCGAAGAAGCCATCGTAGCGGCCACAGGCCACGTAGCAGAGATCGAGCGCTGCGGCACCGGGGCGGCGCACGCCTGCCGCCTTTTCGGTGACCGCCGCGAGCATCTTCAGATACACATCGAGGGTGTCGATCTTCTTGTACGGGAAGCCGGTACCGATCAGTGACTCATCGACCCGGGTGCGGCGCGACACCCGGATCCGACGCGAGTTCAGGAACGCGCCGCGGCCGCGCGAGGCGGTGAACAGCTCGTCGCGGTTCGGGTCGTACACGACACCCTGCGTGATCACACCTTTTTGCATCAGGGCGATGGAAACCGCGTACTGCGGAAAGCCGTGGATGAAATTGGTGGTGCCGTCGAGCGGATCGATGATCCAGATGTTTTCGGCGCTGGTCAGGGTCTCGCCACTGGCGCGGCTGGTGTGGCCGGACTCTTCGCCGAGGATAGAATGATTCGGATAGGCCTTGAGCAGGGTCTCGACGATCGCGGCCTCGGCGTCGCGATCCACCTCGGTCACGAAATCATTGCGCTGCTTGCGAGAAACCTGAACCTTCTCGAGATCGAGGCTGGCGCGGTTGATGATCGCGCCGGCGCGTCG
The DNA here is from genome assembly GCA_041396685.1 of Burkholderiaceae bacterium. Taxonomy (GTDB): domain Bacteria; phylum Pseudomonadota; class Gammaproteobacteria; order Burkholderiales; family Burkholderiaceae_E; genus JAUIAI01. The sequence goes on along the minus strand of JAWKYD010000025.1, from coordinate 5,191 downwards.
CGCGGCGGTCACCGCGGTGTTCAACATCGGGTGCATGTGCCCGGTTCCTTCGAGGGGTCAGTTGTCGACGCAGCATTCTAAGGGAACACAGGTCCGCCGGCCGGGCCCGCCACCCACGCTCGCGCGAATGCGTGACGATGTCGAATTCGTCTTGGTGCGGCCCAGTCATCCGGGCAACATCGGGGCCGCGGCCCGGGCGATCGCCACCATGGGGTTCCGACGGCTGTGCGTGGTCGCGCCGCGTTTCGACGATGCGCTCGAGCATCCGCAGGCTCGTGCCTTCGCCAGCGGCGCCACCGACCTGCTCGCGCAGACCCGCATCGTCGACGATCTGTCCCGCGCAATCGCCGACGCGCACTGGGTGGTGGGTTTCAGCGCAGAGACCCGGGAGTTCGCGGCGGCCGTTCGCCCACCGCGCGCGATGGCCGCGGAGGTGGTCGCCCGCCTGGCCGCGGCGCCACCCGTCGATGCGGTTTCCGCGGCCTCCGTGGCAGTCGTGTTCGGCACCGAGCGCACCGGCCTGTCGATTGCCGAGGCGCAACTGTGCCAACGCATCTGCAGCATCGAGACCGATCCCGGCCACACGTCCCTGAATCTGGCACAGGCGGTGCAACTGGCAGCCTACGTATTGCGAGAGGCATTCGTTTGCGCGTTCGATCCGGGTGCGGCGTTCGGTCCTGCCGCACCAACGCCGGTCGGTGACGGCGTTGGCGCGGCACGGTGGTCCGCTGATCCAGCCCCTACCGATGGTGGGGTGGATGGTTCGCCCGCAAGCCGCGAGCCGGGCGATCGTCCCGCCACCAGCGCGCAGCTCGAAGGCCTGTACGGGCATCTCGAGTCGATGCTGGTCGAGATCGGCTTCCTCGACCTTGCTCGGCCCAAGCGACTGATGCCGCGCCTGCGCAATCTGTTCGGTCGTAGCCGGCCAAGCGTCACCGAGGTCGATATCCTGCGTGGCATCTGCACGCGCATCCTCGAGGATCGCGACCGCGCGCGCTAGGGTTTGGCCCGTGGCCGTCGCCACCATATGTCGGGCACGCTGGCAGGGACTCCCGGCGACTCCCCGGTCCGTTCTTGGCCGTCTGCAGGAAAGCGGCATTGCGCTGCACAGTCCTGCTCTGCCGTTAAGATTGATGTTTTGGACCCGACGTGAGCAAGACCGATGTTCGATCGACTACGTGAGGATGTGGCCGCCGTTTTCGAGCGTGACCCTGCTGCCCGCTCGTGGTTGGAGGTCCTGCTGTGTTCGCCGGGAATCCACGCCCTGGCCATTCATCGTGTCGCGCACACGTTCTGGTTGAACGGTTTTCAGACCACCGGCCGGCTGATCTCGCAGTTCGGTCGCTTCCTGACCGGCATCGAGATCCACCCGGCGGTCCAGATCGGCCGGCGGGTGTTCATCGACCACGGCATGGGTGTGGTCATCGGCGAGACCGCGGTCATCGGCGATGACTGCACCATCTACCAGGGCGTGACGCTGGGCGGCACCTCGCTCGAGCGCGGCAAGCGTCATCCGACCCTCGAAGCCGGCGTGGTGGTGGGCGCGGGTGCCAAGGTGCTCGGGCCGTTCACGGTCGGCAAGGGCGCCAAGATCGGCTCGAATTCCGTGGTGGTCAAGGCGGTGCCGCCCGGTGCGACCGCCGTGGGCATGCCCGCACGCACCGTCGAGAGCCAGAGCGTCGCGCGCGGCGCCGACGATCGGCCGGCCAAGTTCATGGCCTACGGCCTGACTCCGAATGTCGACGATCCGCTCAATGTTGCGGTCCACAAGCTGATCGATCACGTCGCCGAGCAGGATCGCACGATCGAAGAGCTCAAGTGCAAGCTCAAGGCGATGGGCGCCGACATCGAGGCCGAGTGTCCGCCGATCGACGCGCCCCAGCTGAGCCGCATGGTCGACTGACCGCCCGCGCTGCTGCGCCCGCGCGGCGCTGCTCAGATCGCGTCGATCTGGCGGGCACCGTTCGCATCGATTCGAACGAAGCCACCGCGCGACGCGCCGGCGTCCCAGTCGGGCAGCACCAGCCGGTGCAAGGGGTCGCCGCGGTCGGACCAGCGATGATGGCCGGGTCGGTGGGTGTGACCATGAACCAACCAGCGCACGTCGTTCTCGTGCATGGACGCCAGCACGGCGGCGGGATCGACGTCGCCCATGGCAGCCTGCGGCTGCCGCTGGTGGGCGAGGCTCTGTTCGCGCATCTGCCGCGCGATCGTGAGTCTCTCGGCCAGCGGCCGGGCAAGAAAGGCTTGCTGCCAGGCGGCGTCGCGGGTCATCGCGCGAAACGCCATGTAGTCGTGGTCGGCGGTGCACCAGGCGTCGCCGTGAGCCAGCAGTACCCGCAGTTCGCCGATCACGATCACGGTCGGGTCCGTGAGCATGCGCACCCCGGCTCGAGCCGAAAACGGCCGCACGTGCTGGCCGGGCACCGGTACATCCAGTAGAAAATCGCGGTTGCCGCGCATCACCGCCACCGCACGATCGCGCGCGAGGGCGGCGATGCGCGCGACGGCCTGCTCGGCCACCGCGTCGGCGGCATCGTCACCCGCCCAGGCCTCGAACAGGTCACCCAGCAGAATCAGGTGGGTGTGATCGCCAAGCGTTTCCGACAAGGCGTCGAAAAAGAACCCGGCCGTGGCCGGGTCGTGTTCACCCAGGTGCATGTCCGATGCGAGCAGCACCCGGGCCTCGCCCGGCAGGCGCCAGGCGTCAGGCGTCGTGACTGCCTCAGTCGGCAACCTTCTTGACCTCTTTGATGCGCACCGGCTCGCGCGGAACATCACGCATCGGGCCGACCGCACCGGTATCGACGCCGGCGATCGCCATGACGACATCCATGCCCTCGACGACCTTGCCGAACACGGCGTAGCCGTGGCCATCGGGTTGCGGATAGTTGAGGCTGTGGTTGTCGACCGTGTTGATGAAAAATTGCGAGGTGGCCGAATCCGGCACCGCGGTGCGGGCCATCGCGATCCAGCCCTTGTCGTTCTTGAGGCCGTTTTGCGACTCGAGCGGAATCGCGGCGCGGGTCTTCTTGGGCTGGAGATCACCCTGGTAGAAGGCGTCGGTGTATCCGCCCCCCTGGATCATGAAACTGCCGATGATGCGGTGGAAGATGGTGCCGTCGTAGTGGCCGTCCTGCACATACTGCAGGAAGTTCTCGACCGTCTTGGGCGCCTTCTCGGGGTAGAGCTCGACGACGATGCGGCCCATCGAGGTGTCGATGGCCACCCGCGGGCTGGCCTCGGCGGCGCCGCCCGCGCCGGCCATCGCCAGACCCAGGCCGATCATGCCAATCAGGGGAAGCTTCAATTTCATGCGGTGCTCCGAAGAAGAGTGGGGAGGGGGCGTGCTCGCGCGCCATCCGCGAATGCTACCCCGCATGCCCGATGGTATGCCGCGGCCGTGGCGCGGCGGCCGCTCAGCGCTGCATCTGCTCGGCCAGCGAACGGACCAGCGTGAGCTTGCGGCGGGCATCGGTGCTGGGCTTGGCCACCGTGGTCGCACGCTCGTAGGCCTCGCGGGCCAGGCGCAGATACAGATCGCCGAGATTCTCGTAGGCCAAGCCGTAGTCGGGTACCGCCTGAACCGCCTTTTCCAGCGCATCGCGCGCGGCCGTCAGCCGGCCCTGGGAGGCGTGCAGCACCGCGAGGTTGTTGTACGGCTCGGCGAGTTCGGGGTGGTCGCGAACGAGAGCTTCGAAGCTGGCGATGGCGTCGTCGGGCCGGCCCGCGTCGCTGAGCGCCACGCCGTACAGAAAGCGCAGCTGGGCGTTGGACGGGAAGCGCTCGAGCGCATCTTCGGCAGCGGCGACGGCATCGCGCGGGCGTTGTCGCTCGAGCAGGCCGCGCACCCTGGCGATCTGCAATGCCTGCTCTCGGGCCGGCCGAGTGGCGCCCGGTGAACTCGCGCCGGCTTTGTCAGCCGGATCTTGGGCGCCGCTGGTCTGGGCTGCGCCAGGAACGGGCTGCACGGCGAGTGCAACCAGCGTTGCGGCGCAAAGCGCGAAGGCAAGCGGCCGCGCTGACCGGGAAACGCCCGATGCTATACTGGATTTCATCGGATGATTCTAACAATCCGGTTACACGAAGCGCGCGCGAACGAAGCGCGCCCACCCCGAAGCGATGAGTCGTGGGTCCGTTGCGGGCCCTGTTGGCCCGCCCCCCGATGCTCAAGATTCACAACACGCTGACGCGCACCAAGGAAGAGTTCAAGCCTCGCGTGCCCGGCAAGGTCGGCATGTACGTCTGCGGCATGACCGTGTACGACTACTGCCACCTCGGCCATGCGCGTGTGATGGTGGTGTTCGATCTGGTTCAGCGCTGGCTGCGTGCGAGCGGCTACGACGTCACCTACGTCCGCAACATCACCGACATCGACGACAAGATCATCCGGCGTGCGGTCGAAAACGACGAGCCCATCCGCGCGCTCACCGATCGCTTCATCGCCGAAATGCATCACGACCAGGCGGCGCTGGGCATCCAGCCGCCCGATCACGAGCCCCGCGCAACCGAGCATGTCGCCGGCATGGTGAGCATGATCGGCAGGCTCGAGCAAGTTGGTCTGGCCTACCGTGCCGACGGCGACGTCAACTACTCGGTGCGCGACTTCCCGGCCTATGGGCGTCTGTCCGGCCGCTCGCTGGACGAACTGCGTGCCGGCGAGCGGGTCGACATCGGCCGCCACAAGCGTGACCCGCTCGACTTCGTTCTCTGGAAAGGTGCGAAGCCCGACGAGCCGGCCGACGCCCGCTGGGCCAGCCCCTTTGGCGACGGCCGTCCGGGCTGGCACATCGAATGCTCGGCCATGTGCCATGCGCTGCTGGGCGAAACCCTCGACATCCACGGCGGCGGCGAGGATCTGCAGTTCCCGCACCACGAGAACGAGATCGCGCAAACCGAAGGGGCGCTGTTCCACGACCGCGAAGGCCGTTTCGTGCGCTACTGGATGCACAACGCCTTCGTTCGCGTCGATGACGAAAAGATGTCCAAGTCTCTGGGCAATTTCTTCACCGTGCGCGAGATCCTGCGCAGCTACGATGCCGAGGTGGTGCGCTTTTTCCTGCTGCGCGCCCACTATCGCAGTCCGGTCAATTACACCGACGCGAATCTGGACGACGCGCGCGCGTCCTTGCTGCGGCTGTACACGGCGCGCGGTGATGCCGAGCTGGCGCCGACCGAACCCGACTATTCG
>JAWKYD010000024.1:0-84932 GCA_041396685.1 Burkholderiaceae bacterium | reverse complement strand
GCGGTGCAAGCTCGTCGTCGGCCGCGCGATGCATGAAATCGGGCGTCAGCGGCGCGCCGAACACCGGCGAGCGACCATAGCCGGCGCGCGAATAGACCAGCGCCGGCAGACGGCAACGGGCGGCCAGCGTGGCCGGGAAATCCCGCCACATCGAGACGCTGCCCAGCCCCTCGTGCAGGAAGATCAGGGTAGGACGGCGCCGGTCGGGCCGGCCGAGCGTGAGGATGTCGAGATCGGTGATGCCGTTCATCTGTCGGACGATTCGCGAACCATCGGGCGCGCGGGGCCGACGCCACGATCGCGCGGCCCGCAGTATCCCACGCCGGCAACGTGTGGCCGCAATGCCCGGTACGATTCGATCAGCACGCAACCCGGATTCGACGCCATGGACCACTGCTGGCTGACCTTGCCCGAACAAGGCCCTCTCGATGGGCTCGATGCCTCGGCCACTCCCGGCTTCGAGGGCGACAAGTCCGATGCCAAGGCCGCCACGCGCGCGATGCGCGAGCAGCTCGCCGACCTGCAGCACCGGCTGTTCGCCGAGGGGCGCCAGTCCCTGCTGATCGTCTTGCAGGCAATGGATACCGGCGGCAAAGACGGTCTGATCCGGCGTGTGTTCACCGGCGTCAATCCGAATGGCGTCGACGTCGCGCGCTTCGGCCGTCCGTCGGCGGAGGAACTCTCACACGACTATTTGTGGCGGGTGCACCGCCACGCTCCCGCCCGCGGGATGATCACCATTTTCAATCGTTCGCACTACGAGGACGTGCTCGTCGTGCGGGTGAACGAACTGGTTGCCGAACCCGTCTGGTCGCAGCGCTTCGATCACATTCGCGCGTTCGAGCGACTGCTCGCCGACGAGGGCTGCCGGATCCTCAAGTTCTGTCTGCACATCGATCGCGACGAGCAGCGCGAGCGGCTCCAGGCCCGGCTCGACGACCCCGACAAACGCTGGAAGTTCGACCAACACGACATCGAACAGCGGCGCCACTGGGACGACTACATGCTCGCCTATGCCGAGGCCATCCGCCGCACGGACACGCCCTGGGCTCCCTGGTTCGTGATTCCTGCCAACCGCAAGTGGTTTCGCGACTACGCGGTCATGCGCATCCTGGTCGGGACCTTGCGCGAGATGGACCCGCAGTATCCCCCGGCGGACGGCTTCGATCCGTCCGACATCCACTTCGACTGACTGCCGCCATGCGACAAGACCCCCGCTTCGCGAATCTCTTCATCCTCGATCACCCGCTGATCCAACACAAGCTTTCCCACATGCGCGACCACACCACATCGACGCGCACATTCCGCGAACTGCTGCGCGAGATCACGCTGCTGATGGGCTACGAGATCACGCGTGATCTGCCCCTGACCTTCGAGTCGATCGACACTCCGGTAGCACCGATGCAGGCCCCGGTCATCGCCGGCAAGAAAGTTGCGGTGGTGCCGGTGCTGCGGGCCGGACTGGGCATGGCCGATGGCCTGATGGAGCTGATCCCCTCGGCGCGGCAGGGGCACGTGGGGCTGTATCGTGGCGAAGACCATCGACCGGTCGAGTACTACGTGCGCCTGCCCGAGCCGCGCGGGCGGTTGTTCATCGTCTGCGACCCGATGCTGGCCACGGGGCACTCCGGCGCCCATGCGGTGCAGGTTCTGATCGACCGCGGCGTCGAGGCCTCGTCGATCCGCTTCCTGTCGCTGGTGGCGGCCCCGGAGGGGGTGGAAGCCTTCGCGCGCCAGCATCCCGACGTGCCCGTCTACACGGCCGCCCTGGACAGCCATCTCAACGAGCACGCCTACATCGTGCCGGGTCTGGGGGATGCCGGCGATCGCATCTTCGGCACCAAACACTGATGCCGCGCCGAACCGGTTCACCGTCGGTGTGGCGTCGAACGGCCGGGCGACTGGGCGTCGCACAAAGAAAAAGCCCGCGAGCTTTTGGCTTCGCGGGCTAATCCACCCTAAGGAGGAGTGGAGGAGACAACGGTGTGGAGGAGGACGACCCGCGTCCTGCTACTCCTGAATTCCGGGCTCCGTCGCTATCGCGGCGGACCCTGCCGGGCCGGGGCCCGGCTCACGACGGTCTTACCAGTCGGCGCGATCGCGCGCGGCACGCATTTCGCGGGCCAGCCGTGGATCGATCGCCTCGAGGTGTGCCATCAGCGCGGCCTGACGGCCGGCCGCCATTCTGGCGAACACACTCTTGAACCAGTGACGTACCGAGTGTCCCGCCTGCTGGGCCGAGTTGGCGGCCATGTCGAGGGCGGCAGACTCCATTTGCGCAGCGTGCGTGCTCATGATGCTTTCCTTGAAACGAGAATCGAAGAGGAGGTTTTTATGTTTGGCACTTATGTGCTCTGTGTATGGGATGAATTGTTGCAGTACAGCAAACTCATGTCTACTTTTATATATTGATGATATGTATTCATTCTGGTGATAATGACCGTCTGGTGGGGCAGCGGGCCCCATCGATCGCCCAGAGCCCTGAAAATGCCGTTCAAGAACCTCGATTTGAACCTTTTGCGGATCTTCGATGCTGTCATGCAAGAAGGGAGCCTGACCAAGGCTGCGAGCCGGCTGGCAATGACGCAACCCGCGGTCAGCAATGCAATGAGCCGCCTGCGCTCCGCCCTCGACGACGATCTGGTGGTCCGGTCGGGCTATGGTGTGCAGCCGACCCAGCGTGCGCGTGCGCTCTGGCCGACCGTGCGCAGCGCGCTCCAGTCGATCGAGGACGCGGTGTCGCCCCGAACATTCGATCCGTCGCTCGACAAGACGAGCTTCACGCTGGCCATGGCCGATGCCACCGCCACCGCGCTGGTGCCCCCGGTGTTGCGCACCATCGAGCGCGCAGCCCCGCACGTCAGCCTGAGGGTTCGTCCGCTGATGACTCGCGATCCGCGCGATCTGCTCGAAAGCGGGGAGGTCAATGTGGCGGTCGGCTATTTCCCGGTCGCGAGTCCGGCCATACGGCTGCATCTGATGCAGGACGACATGCCCGATCTGTTCGGGCTCGAGCACTTGTACCGCGGGCCCTACATCTGCGTGATGCGCCAGGGGCATCCGCTGGCGGCAAGCCCCGAACTGAGCCTGGACGACTTCTGCGCCGCCCATCATCTGCTGGTCAGCTACTCCGGCAATCCATTCGATTTCGCCGACCGCGTTCTCGCCGAGATGGGACGCGCACGGCGCGTGGTGCTGACGGTCAACCAGTTCTTCACAGCCGGGCAGGTCGTGATCAACTCGGATCTGCTCGCCGTGCTGCCCGCGCACTTCCTGCCCGCCACCGGTTTCGCCAGCCGCTTGGTCGTGCGCCGCCCCCCGATCGACCTCGGCGTGGCCGAGGTCGACGCCGTCTGGCTGCGTCAGTCACACCGCGATCCGGCGCATGAATGGCTGATCCGCCAGCTCGTGCGCGCCGCGCGCGAGGCGTTTGCGGACTCACCCGATGCGCAGCCGGTGGGGCGCTGAGTGCCGCAGGCGCGATCAGTCGCGAGTCGCGTCGACATCGAGCGGATAGATCGGGCGACGCACGCGGCGAAACGGAAACAGCGAATAGTCCGAAGAGCACACCCCGGGGCCGGCCAGCATCAACACCTGCTCGGCAATCGGCTCGAAGCCCGCCCGGAAGTGCTGACGCGACCACAGCACGATGAAGTCAGCCGCCAGCGGATCGATGCCGCAGTGCGTGAACACGCCCAGGTCGAAGGGTTCCACGCGGTTCTCGGCGATCACCAGGCGCAACGGGCCGGTATCGAGCACCACCGTGCGCCCGCAATTCACAGTCATGCCGGTCATCATCGGCCCGGTCACGCGAAAGCTTCCATCGGTGATCGCCCGCACGGTGCCGCTCAGGCTCAGCGGACGCGCACACCGGCCGATCGAGGGAGCGTCGACGCGCCCGCCGACCGGCAGTTCGACCGTCGCACCGACGCCGGCTTCGATCAGGGCCGCAACCGTCTGCGGATCGCAGATCGGACCGGCCACGACATTGTCGAGCCCGGCGGCCAGGACCTGTTCGATCGATTCCATCGTGTCGACCGAGCCGCCCGAGGCCGTATTGTTGCTGTGATCGGCCAGCACGATCGGCTTGTGCGGTCTGCCATCGGCGCGACATTGCTCGCGCAGCGTGCGGGCGCGGGCCACAGTCTGATCGAGTGCTTCGAGTTCGAACACGAATTCCTCGCGTCGGCGCCAGGCCTCGTCGGCCAGTTCGTCTGCCAACGCGCGTGCGCGGGTCTTGCCGCCCGCGCTGCCGCGGTCGCGGGCGTCGCCGACCACCACCACGCTGAGGCCGGCAAACGGAATGTCGGCGAGCGGGAAGCCGCCGAACACGGACGCATTCAGCACCGTGCCGTCCCGCTCGGCCGCGATTGCACGATTCATGATGTCGCGCATGGGCTGGAACTGCGGCGAGTGTCGGTTCATGTGTGTCAGCATCGGCAGCCAGGCGAACTCGATCTCCGGCGTCACCTCGCCGGCGAGCATGCGCAGCAGCGTGCGACCCGCCCGCTCTCCGGTGAGCGCCATGTCGACGTGCGGATAGGTGCGATAGCCGGTGACGACGTCCGCGCGTTCGATGAAGGCCGGGCTGATGTTCGCGTGGAAGTCGAGAGCGACGGCAATCGGTACCTCGGGCGCGACCTCGCGAATGCGGCGCAGCAGTTCGGCCTCGCCGTCGTCGATGCCCTCGGCCACCATGGCGCCGTGCAGGTCGAGCATGATCGCGTCGCAGCCGCGACGCACGGCGGCGACGATGGTTTCGGCCATGATGTCGAAGGTCTGCGCGCTGGCAGGCGCGCTCGGGCTCGAATTCGCGAACATGGGGACGTCGATCTCGGCACCGGCCTCGCGGGCCAGCTTCAGGAAGCCTGCGAATGCGACATTGGCGCCGCCGGCCATCGCGATCGCCTGATCGCCGCGGATGATCGGATCCGTACCCGCGGCGAGCGGGCGCGCGCGTGAAAAGAAGGCGCCCAGCGGGGTTTGCACTGGCGAGAAGGTGTTGGTTTCGTGAAGCATGCCTGCGATCACGATGCGTTGCGCCATGGCGGTCTCCGGTTGCCGGGCTTCATGGTAACGCCGGCTCGTTTCCGTGCTGCGCGCCCCTGCTCTGCGCGAGACCCGGCCGGGTCAATGGCGAGGGGCCCGCCGGGGCCGTCGTCTCGGGCGAGCCGACATTCCCTTATCATTGGCAGCCTCCCTCCGACTAGGGCGACCGATGCGACGATTCGAAAAGCTCACCGACCTCGAGACGATGGTCGGCAATGAACTGGGCCGCGGTGAGTGGTTGACGGTCGATCAGAAAATGATCGATCTGTTCGCCGATGCGACCGGCGATCATCAGTGGATCCACGTCGATCCCAAGCGTGCCGCCGAGGGGCCTTTCGGCGCCACCATCGCGCACGGCTTCCTGACCCTGTCACTGCTGCCCAAGCTGGTGGCCTCGACCTTCGAGGTCGGCGACACCCGTATGGGCGTCAACTACGGTTTGAACCGGGTTCGCTTTCCGTCGCCGGTGCCGGCCAACAGCCGCCTCAGGGCTGCCGTGACCTTGCTTGCATTCGAGCCCCTGCCTGGCAACGGCGCACAGTTGACGCTCGAAGTCGTCATCGAGCGCGAAGGCGGCGAGAAGCCCGCATGTGTGGCCGAGTCGGTCTCCCGACGCTACTGCTGAGCGGCGCGCCGCGCGACCGGCGTGTCATCGACCGGACGAACGACCGATGCTGAAAAAAATACTCCTCGCTCTCGTGATCCTGGTGCTCGTGGTGGTCGTAGCGGCCGTCGCGATCGTGCTGCTGGTCGATGTCAACCGGTTCAAGCCGCAGATCGAAGCGGCGGTCGCCGAGCAGACCGGGCGCAATCTGACCATCGACGGCGACCTGGCGCTGTCGTTCTATCCACGCCTGGCCATCGAACTGCCCAGGACCACGCTGTCCAATGCCGACGGCAAGGGCGAGGCCTTGCGCATTGGCGGTGCCGGCGTCGGTGTCGCGGTCGTGCCGCTGCTGTCGGGGCGGCTGGAGGCCGACGTGGTCCGTCTCGACGGCCTGCGTCTCGAGTTCGTCCGATACAAGGATGGTTCGACGAATTTCGACGATCTGATCGGCAAGTCCGGCACGCAGCCGAACGCTGATCCATCGTCGGGTCCGGGGCAGGGCGGCGGCGCACCATTGTCCGAAATCCGCGTCGGCGGGCTCGAACTCACCAATGCCCAGATCGTGATCGACGACCGGCAGCGCGGTGATGTGATCACCGTAGCCGATCTCAATCTGCGTGCCGGCGAGATCGCCGACGGCGTCACCACGCCGGTCGAGTTGTCTGCCGCCGTCAGCGGCAAGCAGCCCGCGCTGGCGCTGAACTTGAAACTCGAGGCAGATGTCCGACCCCAGCTCGGCGCCGGCGCCCTGGCGGTTCCGCAGCTCGCCACCGAGGTCAAGGGAACGATCGACGGCATGGCGATCGGGCAGACCCAGACCTACCGGAACCTGACCATCGACGCCAAGGCCGTGCGTGCCGAGTCCTTGGCCTTGAAAGTCGATTTCGAGCAACCCGGCCAACGCATCCTGCACCTGTCGCTGAGCGCGCCGCTGCTGCTGGACCTGGCCGGGCCCAGGCTGACGCTGCAGGATTTCAAAGGATCGCTGGACGTCGATGACAAGGCCGTTGCCCCGCAGCCGCTCAGTCTGCCGTTTTCGGGCAATCTGCTGGCCGATGCCGGCGCCGAGACGGTCGATGCCTCGCTCAATGTCGATGCTCCCGACACGCGGCTCGCCGCAACGGCCAAGGTGAACGGCTTCGCCAAACCGAAAGTCCGTTTCGCGATCGACGCCGACAAGATCGACGTCGATCGCTATCTTCCGCCCAGGGCCGAGGCCACCAAGCCGGCCGATCCGACACCGCCCTCGGGTGGCAGCCTGTTCGCCGCCGTCGATCCCATTCCGGTCGATTTGTCCGTCTTGCGCGGACTCGATCTCGCGGGCCAGATCAAGATCGGCCAACTCAAGGCCTCCGGCCTCAACGTGTCGGCGATTCGCGCCGATCTCGGTGCCGCCGGCGGTGTCTTCGATCTCAAAACGGCCGAGGCAAAGCTCTACGGCGGCAGCTTCGATATTCGGGGCAGCGCGCGCGCCGACGGGGGGCGCATCGCCGCGACATCGAACCTGAGCAATGTCGACATCGCGCCGATGCTGCGCGACCTGACCGGCGATGCGCTGCTCGAGGGCACGGCGAATCTGGCCTTCGATCTGAAAGCGCAGGGCGCAACGGTTGGTGAATTGCGCCGCAGCCTCGGTGGCGCCATGAACGTGCGCATGTCCGATGGCGCGATCGTGGGCATCAACATCGCCGAAAAGATTCGCGAGGCGCGGGCCAAGCTTGCTGGCGGCGGGGCGCAACAGGGCGGCTTCGATCGCACCCAGAAGACCGATTTCGCGAGTCTCGGCGGCTCTTTCGCATTGCGCAACGGCGTGGCCAGCAACGACGACCTGACGGCCAAATCGCCGTTGTTCCGTCTCGCGGGTCACGGCGTGATCGACCTGGTGAAGGAGGTGCTCGATTACACGGTCGAGGCGTCGGTCGTCGCGACGACCAAGGGGCAGGGCGGCGCCGAGCTCGCCGAACTCAACGGCGTGACCATCCCCGTCGCCCTGAGCGGCGGCTTGACGACGCCGCAGTGGAAGATCGATTGGTCGTCGGTGGCCAGGCAGGCTCTGGAGTCGCGTGCCGGCGAGAAGCTCAAGGCGCAACTCGAGCCGGCCAAGGCCGAGGCGCAGGCGCGTCTGCAGGCCGAGAAAGAGGCTCTCAAGGCGCGCGAGGACGAACTCAAGGACAAGGCGCGTGACAAGCTCGGTGAGAAGCTGAAGGGTTTGCTGCAGCGCTGAGGCTCGAGGGCCCGCCGTCGGGGGCGGGGTGGCCCCCGGTTCCGCAGTAAGATTGTCGGATCGGCCCGCGCCTGCATTCCGAAATAAGTGTGCCGCGCGCCCTTGGCGTGCCCTCGGGGCGCGCGCCCGACCGGCATCGATCCTGGAGACCCCACCCGTGAACACCAACGTCCGTTCCGAAGAGCAGTCGGTTCAGTCCGCTGCCTACGAATCCCTTGCGCTTTATATCGATGGAGAGTTCCTCAGCGGCGGCGGCCGCAACGAGCAAGACATCGTCAATCCGGCCAATGGCGAGGTCATCGCCAAGCTGCCCCACGCCACCCGCGACGATCTCGATCGGGCGCTGAAATCAGCGCAGACCGCGTTCGAGTCCTGGCGCCACAGCTCGCCGCTCGATCGGGCGCGCATTCTGCGCCGGGTCGGCGAGCTCTCGCGCGAACGCGCCAAGGAGATCGGCCGCAACATCACGCTCGACATGGGCAAGCCCATCGGCGAGGCCGAGCTCGAGATCATCAGCTGCGCCGACCACTGCGACTGGCATGCCGAGGAGTGCCGTCGCATCTACGGCCGGGTCATTCCGCCGCGATTGCCCAATGTCCGCCAGATGGTTCTGCGCGAGCCGGTTGGCGTGTGCGCCGCCTTCACGCCCTGGAACTTCCCTTATAACCAGGCGATACGCAAGATCGCCGCGGCTATCGGCGCCGGCTGCTCGATCATCATCAAGGGCCCGGAAGATGCGCCCAGTGCGGTCGTCGCCATCGCCCGTATGTTCCACGAGGCGGGTTTGCCCAAGGGTGTGCTGAACCTGGTCTGGGGCGTGCCTTCCGAGATCTCCGAGTACCTGATCTCCTCGCCCATCGTGCGCAAGGTGTCGTTCACCGGCTCGGTACCGGTCGGCAAGCACCTGGCCTCGCTTGCCGGCGCACACATGAAACGCATCACCATGGAACTCGGCGGCCATTCACCGGTCGTGGTGTTCGACGACGCCGACGTCGATCGCGCGGCCAAGATGCTCACCGCGTTCAAGTTCCGCAATGCCGGTCAGGTCTGCGTGTCGCCGACCCGTTTCTACATCCAGGAAAAGGTCTACGACAGGTTCCTCGCCGCGTTCATCGACAACGCCAAGAAAGTGCGCGTCGGCCCCGGCATCGATCCGGAGTCGAGCATGGGGCCGCTGGCGCACGTCCGCCGCGTGCCGGCCATGTCCGCGTTCGTCGAGGATGCGCGCAAGGCTGGCGGCAAGATCGAACTCGGTGGCGATCGGATGGGCGAAGTCGGCAATTTCTTCGCGCCCACGATCATCACCGACGTGCCGGACGATTCCATGATCATGACGCAGGAGCCGTTCGGCCCGATCGCGCCGATGGCACGCTTCAAGGAACTGGACGAAGTGCTGCGGCGTGCCAACTCGCTGCCTTACGGTTTGTCGTCCTATGTGTTCACCGGCTCCACCAAGAACGCCCTGGCTGCGCAGAACGGCATCGAGGCCGGCATGGTCAATATCAATCACTTCGGTCAGGCATTGCCCGAGACCCCGTTTGGCGGTGTCAAGGACAGCGGCATCGGCTCCGAAGGCGGTCTCGAGACCTTCGACGGCTACCTGGTGACGAAGTTCGTCACGCAGATGGACTGAGTATCGCCCCGCGTGGCGTCCGTCGACGCCACGCAACGCCCGGTCCACGGCCGGTGCAATCGCAGACAGGAGATGTGCCATGGGTCGCGCCGAACTGATCATCGAACAAAACGCCAAACCGATCTGGCATCCCATGGCTCACCCGGCCGAGATGCGCGCGATGCCGCCCAAGATCATCGTCGCTGCCGAGGGGGTGCACATCACGGACGTCGATGGCAAGCGCACGCTGGATGCCGTGGGCGGCCTGTGGAATGTCAATCTCGGCTACAGCTGCGAGCCGATCAAGACGGCAATGAAGCGTCAGCTCGACGTCCTGCCGTATTACTCGGGCTTCCGTGGCACGACCACCGACACCGCGATCGAGCTCGCCCACGTGCTGACCGATTTCTTCGCACCGGAAGGCATGGTGCGCACGTTCTTCACGTCGGGCGGCTCGGATTCCGTCGAAAGCGCATTGCGGCTCGCGCGGCAATACTGGAAGGTTCTGGGCCAGCGCGACCGTACCAAGTTCATCGGCCTCAAGCGCGGTTACCACGGCACGCACTTCGGTGCCGCCTCGGTCAACGGCAACGCCAATTTCCGCCGCAACTACGAGCCCCTGCTGCCGGGCGTGTTCCACATACCGACGCCGTTCACGTACCGCAATCCCTTCGGTGAAACCGATCCGCAGCGCCTTGCCAGCTTGTGTGCAAATGCGCTCGAGGACGAGATCGTGTTCCAGGGTCCCGACACCGTGGCGGCGTTCATCATGGAGCCGGTCCTTGGCGCCGGCGGCGTCATCGTGCCGCCCGAGACCTTCATGCCGATGGTGCGCGCCATCTGCGACAAATACGGCGTGCTGCTGATCGCAGACGAGGTCATCACCGGCTTTGGCCGCACCGGCGACTGGACGGGGTCGCGCCTGTGGGGGGTGAAGCCCGACATGATGGCGATCGCCAAGGCGGTCACGAGTGGTTATTTCCCGCTCGGCGCCACCATGATCAGCGCGCGGGTGGCCGATGCTCTCGAATCCAATCAGGATTCGTTCGGCGGCATCTATCACGGTTACACATACTCGGGCCATCCGATCGGCTGCGCGGCCGGCGTCGCCGCACTCGCCGAGACCCAACGGCTGAACGTGCACCAGAACGCCGGCGCGCGCGGCGAGCGTCTGCTGGCCGGACTGCAGGAACTCGCCACCCGTCATGAACTGGTCGGCGATGTACGTGGCAAAGGACTGATGGCCGCGGTCGAACTGGTTGCCGAGCGCGCCAGCAAGGCACCGGTCGATCGCGACATCGGCTTGAAGGTACAGTCGGCCGCTTACGAGGCCGGTGTGATGATCCGTGTATCCGGGCCGACCATCATCTTGTCCCCGCCGCTCGTGATCACGGACGAGCATGTCGATGCCATCGTGGCGGCGGTCGACGCCGGTCTGAGCGCCGCCCGCTGAAAGAGGGGTTCCCCATGCTGCACGAATTGAGAGTCTACCGTTGCGTGCCGGGCCGGCTGCCGGCACTGCACAAACGTTTCGAAACCGTGACGCTGAAGCTGTTCGAGAAACACGGCATCCGCCAGCGCGGATTCTGGACCGTCGCCATCGGCGAAAACACGCACGAGCTCTATTACATCCTCGAATGGGCGAGCCTGGCCGAGCGCGAACAGCGCTGGGACGCTTTTGCGAGTGATCCGGCCTGGCTGGAGGCCAGGGCGGCCAGCGAGGCCGACGGCCCGATCGTCGCCTCGGTGGTCAACACCATTCTCGCGCCCACCGCGTATTCAGCCGTCCGTTGACCGGCGGTCTCGCGCCGAGGCCGCGATTGCGGGAGGGGGCGGCGTCATGATGACCCGATCGTCCGCTCGTCGCGCGCGCCGATTCATCGCCTGGGTCGGGCTGGTCCTGGCGCTGGTCTCGTCGCTGATGTTCGGCGCCCGCGTCCTTGGAGGGGTCGGGTTGTTGCGCTCGGCCGTCGCGCTGGATGAGCCCGCTGTCGGCGAGTTGCGTGCCTGGATGTCCACCCGCTATGTCGCCGAGTTGGCGAAAGTGGCGCCCAACTCTCTTGCCGGTCCGTTGGGCATCCGCCGCGATCAGCTCGATCTGCCATTGCGCGAGATCGCGGGCGAGCGCGGACAGGACCGGCTCACCCTGTTGCGCGAGCTGCAGGGAATCCTCGCACGGCAGATGGCCGAGGCACCGCCGCCGGTAACCGACGCGCAGGCGCAGGCCGAGGTCGACGACTGGCTGGTGGGCTGGATCCTCGCCTACGGCTATCCCGTACTGGCGTTGTCGCTGATGCTCGGCGCGATGGGCGCGCCTCTGCCGTCGGGCTTGTCGGTCATGGTGGTCGGGGTGCTGGCGGGGCAAGGGCGCTTCGACCCGTGGATCGCCGCCATGGTCGCGACGCTCGCATCTGTGCTGGGCGATCTGTTCGGATACCTGATCGGATCCATGGTCGGCGAGCCCGTGGTGCGGCGCCACGGTCACTGGATCGGGTTGTCGGCCGAGCGTCTGCAGCGCGCACGGCGGGCGCTTGCGCGCTGGGGGCCGGCAGCCATCGTGCTCAGTCGGTCGCTGGTCTCGTTCTTGAGCTCGGCGGTCAATCTGCTGGCGGGATCCCTGCGCCAGCCCCTGAGGGTTTTCATTCCCAGCGCATTGCTCGGGCGTGCGCTGTGGAGCACGGGCTACCTGCTGATCGGCATGCTCGTGGCGAGCGGACTGCACATCGGTTCGGCGCTGATGCGCGATTTGTCCGGCTTGGTCGTCAGTTTGCTGATCGCCGCGTTCGCATTGCGCGATCTGCTGCAGTCGGTGCCGATCGGCAGGCCGGTCTCCACCTGAAGCGGTTCCTCGGCCGCGATCGCGGTGTCGGGGACGCAAACCCGGCAGACGGGTCGGCGACTACGGATTCCCGCCGCCGTCGACGACCTTGTAACGACGAATCCATCGATACACGGTTCGCTCGCTGACACCCAGGGACTCGGCAACCCTCGCGCGGTTGCCGCGGTGGCGCTCGAGTTGCTCGATCAGCAGCCGGTGGCGAACGTCGTCCAGCGCGGCGCTTTCGGCGTGGGCCGCGCCGGGCAGGCCGTCGGGGTCGGGCGGACGGCCCTGCCGTGCGTCGGCCATCGGCCAGGCGGAATCGACGATCGTCATGCCGGTCGCCGGTGGTGGTGTCATCGTCGGCAGCAAGGGTGAGCCGATGACCTGCGCATGGGGCTCGGACAACTGGCGATCGACTGCAGCCTCGTCGATCAGCGGACCATGGGCCAAGGTGCGCTCGAGCACGTTGCGCAGTTCGCGAACATTGCCCGGCCAGGTGTAGCGGGCCAAGCGCGCGAGCGCGCCCGCGGTCACCACGGGCGGTGGATTCAGACCGAAGCGGGTGAGCAGGTGACGACAGATCGGTGCGATGTCCTGGGTCCGGTCGCGCAGCGGGGGCAAGGTCACTTCGTGGGTCGCGAGCCGATAGTAGAGATCGAGCCGGAACTGGCCGGCGGCCACCATGGCGCGCAGGTCGCGGTTGGTCGCGGCGACGATCCGGACCCGCGTACGCAGTGTCTGGGTCGATCCCAGGCGGCGGATTTCGCCGCTCTCGATGGCCCGCAGCAATTTCGCCTGCATGGTCATCGGCAGTTCGCCGATCTCGTCGAGGAACAGCGTGCCGTCGCTGGCCGACTCGAACAGACCGATGCGACGCTGTGCCGAGCCGGTGAAGGCGCCGCGTTCATGACCAAACAGTTCGCTCTCGAACAGCGTCTCGGGAATCGCCGTGCAGTCGGCGGTCACGAAGGGCCCGCCGGAGCGCGACGATCGTCGGTGAACGAAACGCGCGGCCAGTTCCTTGCCCACGCCGCTCTCACCCTGGATCAATACGCTGCCGCTCAGTCCTGCCGCCTGGATCAGTCGCTGCAGAGCCGCCAGCATCGCCGGCGAACTGCCGAGCAGCTCCTCGCCGTCGTCCGACTGCAGCGGCTCGTCCGGTTCGAGACGCCGCACCCGCTCGAGCAACAGGCGACGCCCACCGACATCGACCGGAAAGCCCTTGACCTGAACGCGTTCGGGCGTTTCGTCGTCGTGGAAATGAATATGCAGGGTTTCCACCGGACGGCCGTCGCGCATCACGCGCTTCACCGGGCAGTCTTCGCCGCGTTCGTGGCATGGCACCTCGGAATGGTGCGAAATCCGGTGGCACTTCATGCCACGCAGATCGTCGCCGGCTCGGCCATAGGCCGCCGCATAGGCGCCGTTCATGGCCACGATGGAATAGTCGGCATCGATCAGGACGGCGGGCTCGTCGTGGGTCTCGAGCAGCTGAGTCAGTGTGTCGGCCCGGGCCCGCGACGCCCGGTCATCCGGCGGAGATTCGCTCATGACGCTGACATGACATAGTGGCGGTCATGTCAGGGTATCACTCCTGACATCCTGGCAGGCTTTCTCGGGTGTCGCACCGAAGTGCGGCGGGAATTGACTTGGAACAAGCTTGGCCGCCACGGTGCCGCACAGCTGGCACGGCATTCGCTTCTGAAACGAGCACGACGGCAAGCGCCGTGGTCCCGCCTGGCGGGTAAACGACAGGGGCGCCGAAGATCGCGGCCCACAAGGAGGAAACGATGCGCTTCGTGAAACGAGCCGTTCTGGCGTCCGCGCTTGGCGGCGGACTGATGATGGGCCTGGGGGCTGCCCATGCTGCCGACAGCCCCGATCTCGGCCGCTACCTGGCTGCGACCTGTGCCAACTGTCATGGCACCAATGGCAAGGCCATCGGCGACGGTGCGCGTTTGGCGGGTCTGCCCGCGGACAGCATCGTGAAATCGATGACTCAGTTCAGCGAGGGAAAGAAGTCCGCGACGATCATGGATCAGATCGCCAAGGGCTTCACGCCTGAACAGATCCGGCTCATCGCCGACTACTTCGCTGCGCAAAAGTGAGCGGCCCGGTCAAGGAAAACGACATGAATACGAATCGACGCAAATTTCTGGGTTCGGCCGGAACAATTCTCGCGGCCGGTGCGGTCACGGCTTGCTCCACGCTCGACGACGTTCCCGGGGTCGCCAGGGCCAAGGCGATGGTCGGTGGAATGGGTGGCAGCAAGGGTAAGGTCGTCGTCGTCGGTGGCGGCTTCGGCGGCGCCACGGCGGCGAAGTACATCCGTATGTGGAGTGACGGTGCGATCGACGTGACGCTGGTCGAGCCCAACGAGAGCTTCGTCTCCTGTCCGATCTCGAATCTCGTGATCGGCGGCGTTCGCAGCATCGAGTACATCACCACTTCATATGCCGGCCTCGAAAAAAATCATGGTGTCAAGCGCGTCAAATCGACGGTGACGAAGATCGATGCCGACAAACGGATCGTCACCCTCGCCGACGGCAGCACGCTCGCCTATGACCGGCTCGTGATGTCGCCGGGCATCGACTTCATGTACGGCAGCATGGGTTCGCTGGCCAATGCCGACGTGCAAGCGCAGGTGCTTCATGCCTGGAAGGCCGGCCCGCAGACCGTCGCCTTGCGCAAGCAGCTCGAGGCCATGCCAGACGGTGGCGTCTATGCGCTGTCGATTCCGCGCGCGCCTTACCGGTGTCCGCCGGGACCTTATGAGCGCGTCTGCCAGGTCGCTGCCTACTTCAAACGCGAGAAGCCGAAATCAAAGGTCGTCGTGCTCGATGCCAACGAGCACATCACCTCGAAGGGCAAGCTGTTCCAGGAGGCCTGGGACAATCTGTACACCGGCATGATCGAGTACCGTCCCAATCACACGGTGGTCGACGTCGATGCGGCGGCCCGTGAACTGCAGTTCGAGATCAGCGAACCGCTCAAGGCCGATGTCCTCAACGTCATTCCGCCGATGCGGGCGGGCAAGATCGCGGTCGACAGCGGGCTTGCCACGGCCAATGATCGCTGGTGCGAGGTCGACTTCCTCACCTTCGAGTCCAAGGCGGCCAAGAACATCCACGTGTTGGGTGACTCGATCCAGGTCGCACCGAAGATGCCGAAGTCGGGTCACATGGCCAATCAACAGGCCAAGGTCGCAGCCGCGGCAATCGTCGCGCAACTGATGGACAAGCCGCTCAACCAGAGCCCGGTGGTCACCAACACCTGCTACAGCTTCGTCAGCCCCGACGAGGTCGTGCACGTCGCCTCCGTGCATCAGTTCGATCACGACAAGCACACCTTCCTGACGGTTCCGGGGTCCGGTGGTCTGTCGGCGGCCCGCAACAAGCTCGAAGGGGTCACCGGCATCGCCTGGGCCAAGAACATCTGGGCCGACATGCTGGTGTAGTGACGCTTCCGACCGGGGAGCGCACGACGGCGCCCCCGGTCGTCTCGGATCATGCCGCATCGATCGTCCGGCGCCACGCTCCGACATCGGTGGGCGAAGCAGGGGCCGCCGGTCACAGTAGCCGGATCCGGGCGGCAGAGGAGTCGATAGATGTTGAATCCCGTGACACGAATCGCGATCGAACCCGCATCGGTCGGCTCGCGCCCGGCAGCGCGTCGTGCACGCCGTCCCACGGCATGGGCCGGGTTCTCGGACTGCCAGCATTGCCCGGTGCGCGCGAGCGCTCTGTTCGCGCATCTGTCCGACCACGATTTCGAAGCAATACATTTCCCGATCGACGAGATCCGGGTGGCTGCCGGCAGCGTCCTCTGCCACGCCGGCGAACGTGCCGACTACCTGTTCACCGTGCGCGACGGAGCGTTCAAGGTCGAGCATTGGGGGCGATGCGGTAGCACGCGGGTCACGGCCATGATGCTCGCCGGTGACCTGATCGGCTTGCCGGCCTACTTGCTGGGCGCTTATGACGCGCGTGTCGTGGCCTTGACGCCGGCGCGTGTCTGCCGCCTCCCGATCGCCACCTTGCGCGAGCTGGAGCGGCGCTCACCACGCTTCATGCAGGGCATGCACGAGAAGTGGCACGGTGCACTGCAGGCGTCGAATGCCTGGTTGGTCGACATCGGTCTGGGCAGCGTGCGCGAGCGGCTGGCGCGGCTGCTGTTGCGCTTTCCCGAGGACGCCGCCGGTGTCACCCATGTCTGCTCGCGGCGCGAGCTCGGCGCGATGATGGGAGATGTCGCGCTCGAGACGGTAAGCCGCCA
Source organism: Burkholderiaceae bacterium (assembly GCA_041396685.1). Classification (GTDB taxonomy): domain Bacteria; phylum Pseudomonadota; class Gammaproteobacteria; order Burkholderiales; family Burkholderiaceae_E; genus JAUIAI01. Next base: position 68,344 of record JAWKYD010000024.1, on the reverse strand, counting down.
GATGTCGTCGATGCGCCGCGCCGGATTGGTTCGCTTTCTGGACGCGCGCGGGCGTCAACTCGAACTCGATCGGTCGGCGCTGGCGGCCGTTGCCGGTTTCGCAGCTGGCGCTGGCGCTACTTGACGAACTGCGGCAGCCACAACGAAAGCGCCGGGATGCCGACGATCACCGCCAGCCGGAACAGATCGGCAATCCAGAACGGGGTCACGCCCTTGAAAATCGTGCCGGTGGACACGTCGGGCAGCACGCCACGCAGCACGAAGACGTTGAGCCCCACGGGCGGCGTGATCAGGCTGATCTCCGTGATCACCACGACCACGATGCCAAACCAGATCGCGTCGTAGCCGAGCGCCGTCACGAGCGGGAAAAAGATCGGCACGGTCAACAGGATCATCGACAGGCTCTCGAAGACGCAGCCGAGAGCCACGTAGATGACGAGAATCGCGACGATCACCAGCCACGGTGTGTCGCTGTATTGCGCGGCCAGGCCGAGCAGGGCACTCGGGAACTCGGTCAGGTTCACGAAGTTGGCAAACAGCAGCGCGCCGATCAGTACGGTGAACAACATGGCCGTCGTACCGGCGCTCTCGAGCAAAATCTCGTAGAGAACGCGCCAGGTCAGCGCCTTGCGCGCCCACGCGAACAGAAACGCGCCGAAGGCGCCGATGCCGGCGGCTTCGGTGGGGCTGAAGAAGCCGCCGTAGATACCGCCCATGACCAGCAGGAACAGCATCAGCACGCCCCACACGCGCGACAATGCCTGCACGCGCTCCCGGTTCGTCGCCCGTTCGCCGGCCGGTCCTGCCTGCGGGCGCAGGGCAACCACTGCGCGAACCGCCAGAAGGTAGAACAGAATCGCGACGATGCCTGGCACGACACCGGCGGCGAACAGCTTCCCGATGTTGGTCTGGGTCAGGATGCCGTAGATGACCAAAAGCACGCTCGGGGGAATGAGGATGCCCAAGGTGCCACCGGCGGCGATGGAGCCGGCGGCCAGATCGTCGGCATAGCCGAAGCGGCGCATCGACGGAATGGCCACCTTGGACATCGTCGCGGCGGTCGCGAGCGACGAGCCGCATATGGCCGAGAAACCGCCGCAGGCCACCACGGTGGCCATCGCGAGCCCGCCCTTGCGATGGCCGAGAAACGAATAGGACGCGTTGTAGAGTTCTTCGGACAGTCGTGCCCGCGCGACGAAGTTGCCCATCAGCACGAACAGCGGCACCACCGACAACTCGTAGTTGACGGCCGCATCGAACGCGGTCTGGCCGACATTGGCCATGGCCCCGCCGGCGCCGATGACGTGGGCCATGCCGATGTAGCCGGCGATGCCCATGGCGATGGCGACCGGAATGCGCAGGAACGACAGGACGAGGACGGCCGCCAGGCCGATCAGGGCTTCAGTCATGAGCGCCGGGAAGTGTCTGAGAGCACCGGGCCGTCGAGGTCAGGCGTCGAGGGGAATCGGATGATCGGTGTTGGGCGGCAACAAACCAGCAACGAGCATCACCAGGGCCGAGATCGCGGCCAGTAGTGCCATTGCGGTACTGAACGGCCACATCGGCAGATAAAGCTCGACCGTGACTTCGCCGAACTCGAGATGATCCATCGATCGTTCGTAGAGGCGCCAGGCCATGAAGCCGAGTGCCGCCGCGGAGATTGCATGCACGATGAGATGCTGGGCCCTGCGCGCGAAACCCGGTACCAGGCTGTCGAGGAGGTCGATCGTGACATGCCCGCCGGTGAAATTGACGTAGGGCAGGGCGCAGAAAATGATGAACGGCATCAGGAACGACACCAGCTCATAGCCTGCCGGCACCGGCTGTGCGAACGCGTTGCGGCCGAGCACGTCGACGAAGGTCAGCAGCATCAGCGCGAACAGCACGATGCAGGCGATCACCGCGAGCACCCGGCTCGGCCATTGCGCGAGCCGGGCCAGCAGGCCCTGATTGGCGGCGGTCACGGGCATACGGCCTTTATTTGCCCATGGCCTGGCGCGCGACCTCGGCGCGGAAAGCCGTCAGCACCTTGGCGCCATCGACGCCGACCGACTTGGCACTCTCGACATACTCGGCCTCGAACTTCTTGTTCAGCTCGAGTACCGCGTCGACCATGGCCTGGGGCGCGGTCTTGATGCTGTTGCCGGCAGCGATGACCTGCTCCTTGCCCATGTCGTTGATCTTGTCCCAGGCGGCGCCGGCCTGGCGCGCATAGGCTTCGCCGGAGTGTTTGTCGATGATGGCCTTGTCCTCGGCCGGCAGGCTCTTGTACTTGGCCTCGTTCATGATCAGGTAGTGACTCGACGAGTACAGACCACCGGGAACGTAGGTGGAAAACGGCACCAGCTTGGTGATCTTGAAGCTGTCGAGCGACTCGTAGGGGAAGGTCACGCCGTCGGCAATGCCGGTCGAGAGGATCTCGTACGACTTGGGCGCCGGCTGGCGCACCGATACGCCGCCCCAGGCCTCGACGATCTTCTGCGGGATCGGGCCGCCGGTACGCATCTTCTGGCCTGCCATATCGGCCGGCGACATGATGTGCTTGGTGCGATGGTGGATCAGGCCCGGGCCGTGGGTATTCATGCCGATCAGATGAACGCCCTTGTAGAAACCCTTGTCGGCAAGATAACGGTCGTGCACGCGCTGCAGCGCGACGGACGTGCCCTCACCGGTATCGCCGAGCATCGGCAGTTCGGCGAACAGGTAGGCCGCGAAGCGCTGCGGCGTATACCCGTGCACACTGAAGGCGAGGTCGGCCTGGCCCGTGCGGATCGCGTCGAGGTGGGCGGGCGGCGATGCGACGGGCTTGGGCAGCTTGCGGAACTTGATGCGACCGTTGCTTTCTTTTTCGACGGCGTCCATCCACGGGAAATACAGATGAACGTTGATCGGATGGGTCAGCGGCACCCAGGTCGAATAGGTGAGCACTGTCTCGGCGTGAGCCGCGCCGGTCAGGCCGGCGGCAACGACGGCGGAAACGGCCAGACGGCGCATGGTGGTTTTCATGGTTTCTCCTCCTGAGGCGGCGCGACACCGCGAGTCAAATCGACGCGTCCCTGCGCGCACGAGTGCGTCGCAGGTTACCGCAAACTCGGCACTGCGCAAAGTTTCGGCAACCGGGGGACGAGGCCGCGGCAACGAGCACCGGCACGCTCGGCCCCGGACGAGACCACACAACGAATTCAGGCGCCAAACCGTTGTCGCAACACGCGAACCTGCGAATCATCGAGAAGTCGAAGGGGCGCGCCGCGCAGCAACAGGTAGAGACGGGAGGTCGCCTCCAACTCCTCGATGGCGTCGCAGGCGGCCGCCAGATCGGTGCCGGCCACGACCGGCCCGTGATTGGCGAGCAGCACCGCACGATGGCTGCCCGCGCGCTCGCGCACGGCCTCGGCCAGGGCGATGTCTCCGGGGGCGAAATACGGGATCAACGGCAGCTTGCCCACCCGCATCACGTAGTACGCCGTCAGGGGCGGCAGGACGTCGTCCGGATCGACATCGGCCAAGATGGAAACCGCCGTCGAGTGCGTGGCATGCAGGTGAATGACCGCGCCGTCGGCGGCGCGCCGTTCGTAGACGGCGGTGTGCAGGAACGACTCTTTGGTGGGTTTGTCGCCCTCGATGTGACGCCCGCGCTCGTCCAGCCACGACAGGCGGGCCGGATCGAGGCGACCGAGGCTCGCACCGGTGGGGGTCATCAGGTAGCCGTCACCGTGGCGCACGCTGATATTGCCAGTCGAACCATGGGTGTAACCCCTCTCGAACAGCGAGCGACCGATCTCACAGATGGCCTCGCGGGCCCGATTGACATCGGCGTGCGTGTTGACATGACTCATGCGCGGGGCTCGTCCAGCATCGCCAGCGCCTTGGCGAAGAAGTCCACCGCGCCGAAGTTGCCCGATTTGAGGGCGATTGCCAGCGACGGTTCGCCCAGCGACTCCGTCCAGGGAACACCTGGGTCGATCTGCGGGCCGATGCGCAATGCCTGCACCTGAAGCGCCTTGACCACCGCGCCGGAGGTCTCGCCGCCGGCCACCACGAAGCGACGCGTCCCGGCGTCGCGCATCGCCAGCGCGCAGTGTGCCATCGCCTCTTCCACCGCCGCGCCGGCGCGTGCCTGGCCCAGCCGGGTCTGTGCATCACGGACCGCCTCGGGCGCGGCGCTGGCGTAGATCATCGGCACCGCGCCGCGATTCTGGGCATCGCGGGCGAACGCGATCGCCGCCTGCACCGTTTCGGCGGGACGTTCGACAAGGGTAAGCGGGTCGAGGCGAATCGCCGGATGAGCGCGCTCGAAGTCGGCGACCTGGCTCAAGGTGGTCTGCGAACAGCTACCGGCCAGCACCAGCGCGGGACCGGCGACGGCCGGCATCGCGTCGGCGCGAACCGAGTCCGACAACAAACCCCGGGCACGGAAGTTCTGCGGCAGGCCGATGGCCAGCCCCGAGCCGGCCGTGACCAGTGTGAGGTCGGCACAGGCCTCGCCGAGCACCATGAGATCGCCGTCGTGCAATGCGTCGGCGATCGCCGCGCGCACGCCGTGCGCGCGCAACTCGGCGATGCGCGCGCGCGTCGCCGCCACGCCGGCCGCCAGTCGGTCGTACGCGATCAGGCCGACCTTCTCGCGCATCTGGCGCCCCAGTACGCGCACGAGATTGGCATCCGTCATCGGCGTGAGCGGATGATTCTGCATGCCCGACTCGGACAACGGCACGTCACCCACGAAAAGGTGGCCGCGGTAGATGGTGCGGCCGGCCGCAGGAAACGCCGGGCAGGCGATGGTGAAGTCGGACCCGAGCGCGCGCATCAATGCCTCGGTCACCGGACCGATGTTGCCGGCATCGGTGGAGTCGAAGGTCGAGCAATACTTGAAGTAGAACTGCCGGCAACCGTTCGCTCGCAGCCAATCGAGCGCTGCCAGAGAATCGGTGACGGCCTCGTTGGCCGGCGTCGTGCGCGATTTCAGTGCGACCACGACGGCGTCGGCATCGGGCACCCGCGCGTCAAGGGGCACACCGATGGTCTGGACCGTGCGCATGCCGGCGCGCACCAGGTTGTTGGCGAGATCGGTGGCGCCGGTGAAATCGTCGGCGATGCAGCCCAGCAGCATGCGCTTCTCCGTCGGGATCGGATTCGTCAATCCTAACCCGCCTGTCTCACCGATTCACGCTTGCTCGTCTGGTGCCTTGATCCCGAAGCGAATTCCGCTCAGCTGCCCAGACAGCCAGTCTGGGCGCCTTCTCGACATCCGCTTTGAAATCGATTCACGTCGCGATCAGTACGCGAATCGGTGAGACATGCGGGCCAACCGTTGACCATCAGCCCGGCGAGCGGCCCTGGTCGCCCTGGGCCGGCTCGTGGGCGGTCGTGGGGTCGAGCCAGCGCGACAAAATCGCGGCGATCACGGCCAGTGCCGCGGCCAGCGCGAACGCGCGCTGAAAACCACCGTGCAGCACGTCCGGTGAGATCTCGGCCAGGCGCAGTGCGGCGTCCTGATCACGCAGGGCGCCATCGACACCGCCGCTGGCCAGCACCGCGAACAGCACGGCGCTCAATGCGGCAATGCCGAGCGCTCCGCCAAGCGTTCGAAACACGCCGGATACGGCCGTGGCGATGCCGATTTGTTCGGCGGGTACGGCCCACTGGACGGCGACCATGGTGGCGGGGATGCACATGCCGATGCCCAGGCCGGTCAGGACCAGCGCGAGCGCCACGGGCCAGCCGGGGGCGAGCGTGATGGTGGCCAGCATGGCCGCGCCCGCGGTCGACATCGTCGAGCCGATGCCGAGCAGCAGACGTTGCCGCATCGCGCCGAGCATGACCTTGCCGCTGATGTAGGAGCCCACCGGCACACCCAGCGTCAGTGGCAGCATCGTCACGGCAACCCGGCCCGCCGGCAGGCCGCCGACGGTCTGCAGGGCCAAGGGGGCGAGGATCTGGCCACCGTAGAGCACGAAGAAATTCGCACCGAGAATCGCGCAGCAAAGCATCACCGTGCGATTGCGAAACAACTGCGGTGGCAACAGGGGGTCGGGCGCAAGGCGCTCACGCTGGGCCAGGGCGAGCGCTGCCAGCAGGGAGACGACGAGTCCGGTCATTGGTCCGGACTCGAACGGCCCCTGGCCGCGGCCGATGGAAAGCAGCGCGAGCATGAAGGACGTCAACACCACGGCAAGCAAGGCCGCGCCCAGGAAATCGACGGGCTTGCCAGGCCGCCCGCGTGGCAACGATCGCAGGCCGCGGCGCAGATTCCACCACGCGAGAAGGCCCAGCGGCAGGTTGAGGACGAACACCGCCCGCCAACTGACGTACTGCGCCAGCACGCCGCCGACGATCGGTCCGGTCACCGCCGCCACCGCGAACGCACCGGACAGCCATGCCTGGTAGCGACCGCGATGACGGCGCTCGACGATGTCCGCGACGATCGTCTGCACCAGCACGATCAAACCGCCGCCGCCGAGACCCTGGATCAGACGGAAGGCCAGCAACTGGGGCATCGACTGCGCCAGGGTGCTGGCCAACGACGCCGCCAGATAGATGCCGATCGCGGTCGACAAAACCGGCCAGCGGCCGTACAGATCCGACAATTTCCCGTAGACCGGCGTGGCAACCGTGGCGACGATCAGGTAGCCGGAGACGACCCACGGCATGAGCGCCTCGCCGTGCAGATCGCGCGCGATCGTGTACAGAGCGATCGAGACGATCGTTTGGTCGAGGGCGGCCAGGAACATGCCGAGCACGAGGCCCGGCAGCACCGCCATGATCTGGTCGTGCGAGAAATAGCGCCCCTGGCCGCCGGCGCGCAGTGACGACGAGGGGTTCAGGAAAAGGCCTGGATGCCGGTTTGCGCGCGACCCAGGATCAGCGCGTGCACATCGTGCGTACCCTCGTAGGTGTTGACCACCTCGAGGTTCACCATGTGCCGAATCACGCCGAATTCGTCGCTGATGCCGTTGCCGCCCAGCATGTCACGCGCGAGCCGGGCCACCTCGAGGGCCTTGCCGCAGGAGTTGCGCTTCATGATCGAGGTGATCTCGACCGCCGCCTTGCCCTCGTCCTTCAGGCGCCCCAGGCGCAGGCAGCCCTGCAGGCCGAGTGTGATCTCGGTCTGCATGTCGGCGAGCTTCTTCTGAATCAGCTGATTTGCCGCCAGCGGGCGGCCGAACTGCTTGCGGTCCAGCACATACTGGCGCGCCGTGTGCCAACAGGTTTCGGCCGCGCCGAGCGCTCCCCAGGCGATGCCGTAACGGGCCGAGTTCAGGCAGGTGAACGGTCCTTTCAGACCGGCGACGCCGGGCATCAGCTGGGCTTCGGACACCTCGACACCGTCCATGACGATTTCGCCCGTGATGGAGGCGCGCAGGCCGAACTTGCCGTGAATGGCCGGCGCCGAAAGGCCCTTCATGTCCTTCTCGAGGATGAAGCCCTTGATTCGGCCGTCGTGATCGCCGCCCTGGCACTTTGCCCAGACCACGAACACGTCGGCGATCGGTGAGTTCGAGATCCACATCTTCGAGCCGGTCAGCACGTAGCCGCCGTCGACCGCACGCGCGCGGGTGTCCATCGAGCCGGGGTCCGAACCGTGATTGGGCTCGGTCAGGCCGAAACAGCCGATCCATTCCCCGCTCGCGAGCCGGGGCAGATACTTGCGGCGCTGCTCCTCGGATCCGAACTCGTAGATCGGAACCATGACCAGCGAGCTTTGCACGCTCATCATCGATCGGTAGCCCGAGTCGACCCGCTCCACTTCACGTGCGATCAGGCCGTAGCTGACGTAATTCAGGCCCGGGCCGCCGTATTGCTCGGGAATGGTCGGCCCGAGCAGGCCGAGTGCGCCCATCTCGGGAAAGATCTCCGGATCGCACTTTTCATGGCGAAACGCTTCCAGTACACGCGGCGACAGCCTGCCCTGGCAATAGTCGTGCGCGGCATCGCGCACCATTCGCTCGTCTTCGGTGAGCTGATCGTCCAGCAGCAACGGGTCTTCCCACTTGAAAACCGGTTTGCCGCCTGCGGGGCTTGCCATGGTGTCGGCTCCTTGTCTGAATTCGGTCGGTCGTCGATTATCGATCAATTGGGCGGGGCCTGCTCTCACGCCCCGCACACAGTCCACGGGCACGGCGTTCGCCGGGCCGGCCGTCGCCGTCGTCAGGCGTCCGGCAGCACGGCGGTGACCTCGATCTCCACCAGTGCCTCGTCCTCGATCAACGCATTGACCTCGACCGCCGTCATGGCCGGATAGTGGGTCTTGCCGTCGGCGCCCTGCATCAGTGAGCGATAGGCCTGACCGAGCTCGCGTCCCGCGCCGAGATACTGCTGCTTGTCGGTGACGTACCAGGTCATGCGTACGATGTGCTCGGGCCGCGCGCCGGCCTCCGCCAACACCGCCACGATATTGCGCAGGGCCTGCTCGGCCTGACCCGCGAAATCGTGTCGTTCGAATTTGCACTCGGCGGTCCAGCCGATCTGGCCGGCAACCGATATCAAGGTGCCGCGCGCGGCGATGCCGTTGCTGTAGCCCTTGGGCTTGGCCCAGCCCGGGGGTTGCAGGATGTTCACTGATGAGTCTCCGATTCGTTACCTGGGTTGCGCCCGCCGTGTCCGTCGATGACGCGCTCCGGTGCAGGTGGAGCGACATTGCGGCGGACCGGCGGATCGATCATTCGGGGCCGACCAGAAAGCCGGCCATTGCGCTGCGCAGGTCGTCGGGCCAGGGCAGCGCACGGTTGCCCTCCATGCTCACACAGGCCAGCACCTGACGCATCCGTACGCGCACGTCGTCACCGCAGCGGGCCTGGCGCACGAGCGTCACCGATGCCCGTCCGATGCGTTCGACCTGCAGCGCCAGATCGAGCGTCTCGCCTTGATAGGTCGGATTCGCGAAGTCGCACTCGATGTGCACGGTCGGCACGCCGAGGTGGCGGTCGCGATGCAGCGCCGCGAAGTCGGCACCGAGGGCCTCGTTGAACCAATCTTCGACGTGGTCGTTGAACAGGCCGAAGTAGCGCGGATAGAAGACGATCCCGGCCGGATCGCAATGAGCAAATCGAATCAGGTAGCTGCGGACGAATTCCATGTCGAGGCGCGACGTTTCAGAGATCGGTGCGGATCTGCCAGAGCTCCGGGAACAGCACCACGTCGAGCATCTTGCGCAGATAGGAGACGCCGGCGGTTCCGCCAGTGCCGCGCTTGAAACCGATGACACGCTCGACCGTGGTCGCATGGCGGAAGCGCCACTGACGGAACGCGTCTTCGAGGTCGACCAACTCCTCCGCGAGCTCGTAGAGGGCCCAGTGGGCCTCGGGATCGCCATACACGGCGAGCCAAGCGGCGGCCACCGAGGGGTCGGGCTGGCGCGCGCGCGAGAAATCGCGCTGTAGCTGGTGATCGGCGATGGCGAAGCCCTCACGAGCCAGCAGGCGGATGGCCTCGTCGTAGATCGATGGTTCGTCGAGCGCCTGGCGCACCTGCGCGAGCAGATCCGGTCGGTGCTCGTGGGCCTTGAGCATGACCGGGTTCTTGTTGCCGAGCAGGAACTCGATGATCCTGTATTGATAGGACTGGAAGCCCGAGGATTCACCCAGCGAGGCGCGCAGCCGCGAATATTCGGACGGCGTGAGCGTGGACAGGACGTTCCACGCCTGCACGAGTTGCTCCATGATGCGCGACACCCTGGCCAGGGTCTTGAATGCGCTGGACATGCTCGATGCCCGGATCGCGTCACGCGCGAGACGCAATTCATGGATCGCCAGCTTCATCCACAGTTCACTGGTCTGGTGCTGGATGATGAAAAGCAACTCGTTGGGATCGCCGCTGCGCAGCGACTGCGCATCGAGTACGCGGTCCAGCTGCAGGTAGTCGCCGTAGGTCATCGTGGCCGAATAATCGAGCCGCGCGTCTTCGAATCGCTCGCTCATCGCCTGCCTCCGTCGAGCCGACCTGCCGGCACGCCGGGGGCGGGGCGTGCCACCGACATCGCGCGGCGCGCATGCCGGATCATCGTCGTGTACCGCATCAGGTCACCGCCTTGCGTGCGAGGAATCGGGGTTCGCGCCATCGGCCTGTTTCGAGAATGTCCACCAGGCGGGTGGCGGCATCGTAAGCGTCGACATGACGAAGATAGAGCGGCGCGAACCCGAAGCGCAGGATGTCGGGTGCGCGAAAGTCGCCGACGACCCCTTCGGCGATCAGTGCTTGCACGACCGCATGAGCCTGGTCGCCATCGGGTAGCACGAAGCTGGCCTGACTGCCGCGATCGGCCGGCGCGGCCGGTGTCACGCAACGCAGGCCGTGACGCGCGCCGCCCGCCAGCGCGACGGACACGAAAACGTCGATCAGCGAGCAGGCCTTGGCGTGCAGTGCGGCAAGGCCGCCATCCGGCAGGGTGGCCAGCAAGGTGTCCACCCCGCACTCGGCGGCGCTCAACGAAAGAATCGGGGGCGTACCGCACAATGCGCGGCCGATGCCGTCTGCCGGTCGGTAACCGGTTTCGAACGCGAACGGTGCCGCATGGCCGAGCCAGCCGGTCAGCGGTTGCAGGAAACTCTGCTGATGGCGTGCGGCAACGTACAAGAACGCCGTTGCGCCCGGGCCACCGTTCAGATACTTGTAACTGCAGCCGATCGCGAAATCGGCATGTGCGTCATCGAGCGCGACCGGAAACGCTCCGGCCGAATGGGCGAGATCCCAGATCATGAGCGCCCCGGCAGCGTGCGCGCGCGCCGTGACGGATGCCATCGGCAGGCGGTGCCCGGTGCGATAGTCGACCTGGGTCAGCATCACGGCGGCGACCGAATCGTCGATCGCGCCATCGAGCGCGTCGCGCTCGACCAGGCGCAGCGTGTGGCCGGCATCGAGCTGCGCGATCAGACCTTGCGCGATGTAGAGATCGGTGGGGAAATTGCCGCGCTCGGAAACGATCACGCGTCGGTCGGGCCGCAATTTCAGGGCAGCCGACAACACCTTGTACAGATTGATCGAGGTGCTGTCGGCAGCCACCACCTGGCCGGGCGCCGCACCGATCAGGCGGGCGATCTTGTCACCGACACGCGCCGGGGCGTCGATCCAGCCGGCGCTGTTCCAGCTCGCGATCAGGCCACGGCCCCATTCGTCGTCGACGACTTCGCGCAGGCGCCGGCGCGTCGCCACCGGCAGCGGTCCCAGCGAGTTGCCGTCGAGATAGATCAGGCCCGGTGGTATCGAGAATGCCTCTCGATGCGCGGCGAGGGTGTCGCGTTCGTCCATCGCGAGGCAGGCGTCGCGCGTGGCTGCCGGCGGCAAGTCATTGACATCTGAGCTCATGGTGGAAATACTTTAAACTTAAAATAATTGAACGGCAAGACCGGTTCTTGTCGAGTAGGGACATCGAGCGCACAAGGAGGCGACATGCGGGTCGACGTGGTGGGAGGTGGTCCGGCGGGGCTCTACAGCGCGATTTTGCTCAAGAAGAGCTACCCGGATGCCAGGATCTCGGTGGTCGAGCGCAATCGGCCCGACGACACTTTCGGCTTCGGGATCGTGCTCTCCGACGAAACCCTCGGCCGCCTGGCACGGACCGACGAAAAGTCGCATCAGCGCATCGCCGCGAACTTCGCTTACTGGGACGATATCTACGTTCAGTACAAGGGGCAGGTGCTGAAGTCTTCGGGCCATGGCTTTTCCGGCCTGGAGCGGCTTGCGCTGCTGCGCATCCTGCAAAAGCGCGCCCAGTCGCTCGGCATCGAGATCGCCTACGAAACCGAGGACAAGGGGGTGGGCGCGCACCAGGGAGCCGACCTGATCATCGCCGCCGATGGCATCAACAGCGCCATTCGCAACGCTTACGAGTCGCATTTCAAACCCGATGTCGATCTGCGTACGAATCGCTTCGTCTGGCTCGGCGCGCGCATGAACCTGCCGGGCTTCTACTACAGTTTCCGCGAGCATCGCGGCCATATCTGGAACATGCACGCCTATCAGTACAAGGCGGGTCATTCCACGATCGTCATCGAAACCACTGACGATGCGTTCCTCGACAGTGGCCTGGCCATCGACGACGAACAGGGCACCGCCGAACTCGTCGAACGCATCTTTGCCGACGATCTGCAAGGTGCCAAGGTCCTGACCAACCGCTCGCACTGGCGGCAGTTTCCGAGCATCGATTGCGCGACCTGGTGCCACGAGGTCGATGGCAGTCAGATCGTGCTGCTTGGTGATGCCGCTCACACCGCACACTGGTCCATCGGGTCTGGCACCAAGCTGGCACTCGAAGACGCCATCGCATTGCACGAGGCCATCGTCGCCCAGGCCCAGGAGCACGGTGGCGACCCGTTGGCCGATCTCGCCGGGGCGATGGCGCGTTACGAGGCCGAGCGTCACGAAGAGGCCGGGCGGATCCGCCATTCGGCCAACGTGTCCCTGGTCTGGTTCGAAAACGTTCGCCGCTTCTGGCAGATGGACCCGGTTCAGTTCAACATCAGCCTGCTCACGCGCAGCAAACAGATCACCTACGAGAATCTGCGCATGCGTGATCCCGTGCTCGTCGGCGAGGTCACGCGCTGGTGGAACCGGCAACAGGCCCAGGCGCTGGGCCTGCGCGCCGACGATGGTCACGGTGGCCCCGCGCCCTGGCTCGATGCACCACCGATCTTCGCGCCGTTCCGCCTGCGTGAGGCGTGGCTGCAGAATCGGATCGTGGTTTCGCCCATGGCCCAGTATTCGGCCGTCGAGGGCGTCCCCACCGACTGGCATCTCGTGCACTACGGTTCGCGAGCGCTCGGTGGTGCCGGACTGGTGTTCATGGAGATGACTTGTCCGTCCGAAGACGCGCGCATCACGCCGGGCTGCACCGGCCTCTGGAACCGCGAGCAGATGCTGGCGTTCAAGCGTATCGTCGACTTCGTCCATGGGCAGACAGAAACGAAGCTTTGCATGCAGCTCGGGCACGCCGGTCGCAAGGGCTCGACCCAGCTCGGTTGGGAGCGCATGGACCATCCGTTGGAGAAGAAGGCCGCCAACTGGCCACTGGTGTCGGCCTCCGCAATCCCATACCGCAAAGGCGTCAATCAGGTTCCGCGCGAGATGGCGCGCGACGACATGGATCGTGTGATTGCGGAGTTCGTTCATTCGGCCCGCCTGGCCGACGAGGCCGGCTTCGACATGCTCGAGCTGCACATGGCGCACGGCTACCTGCTGGCCAGTTTCCTGTCACCGATCACCAATCATCGCAAGGACGACTACGGCGGCGACGTCGTCAAGCGCATGCGTTTTCCGCTCGAGCTGTTCGAGGCGGTCCGTGCGACCTGGCCGCAGGCCAAGCCGCTGAGCGTACGTCTGTCGGCCACCGACTGGATCACCGGCGGCCAGTCCGGCGCCGACTCGGTCGAGGTTGCTCGCGCGCTGCGTGCGCTCGGCTGCGATCTCATCGACGTCTCCACCGGCCAGACGGATCCGGCCAGCCGGCCGCTCTATGGGCGCATGTATCAGGCGGCATTCGCCGAGCAGATCCGTCTCGAAACCGGGCTGCCGACCATGGCCGTCGGCGCGATCACCTCGGCCGACCAGGCGAACACGCTGCTCGTATCGGGCAGGGCGGACCTCGTCGCGCTCGCGCGCCCGCATCTGGCCAATCCTTACTTCACCCTGCATGCGGCGGCCGACTACGACTATCGCGGTCAGTCCTGGCCGGTTCAGTACGAAACCGGCGCGGCGCAGATGTACACGCTCGCTCAGCGGGCCAAGGAAGACCTGGCCAGGAAGCTCGAAGCGGCCGCTCAGGGTCGCGGAGCCGGTGCTTGAACCGGCCAACGCCGATCGCATCCCCATCGGAGCCCTTATGACCGAAGTCGTTCATCACACCGGCGGTTGCCTGTGCGGCGCCATCCGCTACGAAGTCCTCACGCCGCTCGCGAAACTGGTTCATTGTCACTGTACCGACTGCCAGAGGGCGAGCGGGGCCGGGGCGAGTGCCAACGCCGTCTTGCCGAGTGCCAAGCTGCGCTTGACGCAGGGCGAGCCCAAGGTGTTCTCGAAAACGGTCGACAGTGGCAACATCCTGCATCGCTCGTTCTGCGGCGATTGCGGGTCACCGATTCACACGCGGCGCGATCACACCCCCGAGATGACGGTGCTCAAGGTCGGTTCGCTCGACGACAGCGATCACATGGCGATCGCCCTGAGCATCTGGATGAAGAGCCGCAGGCCCTGGATGCCGGTCGACCCGGACGCCGACCAACTCGAAGGCAACCGGCCCAGCTGACCGGCGAGCCCGCGACGCCGGGGTTCAGGCCTGCCAACGGTAGCCGGCCGCCAGTGCGGCGAAATGCGCCCGATCCCGCTCTGGGTCGTAATCCTGGCCACGCTCGTCCGCCAGCAGCCGGGCTACCGGGGCAGCGGCATCCAGCGCGGCCCGGGCATCCAGGAACAACAGGCGCGAACGGCGGGCGAGCACATCCTCGATCGTGCGCGCGCCCTCGACGCGCGCGGCGAATCGCACCATCGCCTCGCTCAGGCCGGGGGCCAGCCAGCTATCCGCACCGGCCAGTGACCGCACCGCATCGGCATCGGTTCCGTAGAGATGCAGGCCCGGCGGGGCACTGATCGGAATCGTCGCTTCTTCGGGGGCTCCGGCCAGGCGTAGATCACGCGTGACACCCGCTTGGCGACGTTCGATGAGACCGTGATCGGCGCAAGCCTCCAGCACATCCTCGGCCATCGCCCGATAGGTCGTCCACTTGCCGCCCGTGACGGTGGTCAGACCGGAATCATCGACGATCACGGTGTGCTCGCGCGACAGGGTCTTGGTGCCACCATCCGCGTCGTCGGGCGGGCGTACCAGCGGCCGCAGTCCGACCCAGACCGATCGAACATCGGCACCTGTCGGCGGGCGCTCGAGGTAGCGCGCGGATTCCTCCAGGATGAACGCGATCTCGTCGGCAAAGGGCTGCGGCTCTTCGGCCAGGTCGTCGCGAGGTGTGTCCGTCGTGCCCAGAATGACCTTGCCCAGCCAGGGCACCGCGAACAAGACCCGGCCGTCGCGGGTCCTGGGCACCAGCAGCGCATGGTTGCTGCGCAGGAAGTCGGCGTCGACCACGAGGTGCACCCCCTGACTCGGCGAGACGGTCTCGCGGCGGCCCTTGCTGTCCATGCGGCGGACGGCGTCCACCCAGACGCCCGTGGCATTGATCACGCAATCGGCGCGTACTTGGAGCGATCGGCCGTTCTCGTTGTCGTGCGCCGTCGCGCCACGGACGCGCTTGCCGTCGTGCACCAGGCCATCGACCGTGCAGTGATTCAGCAACGTCGCACCCCGCGTCCTGGCCGTGCGCGCCAGCGCGACCGCGAGTCGCGCATCGTCGAACTGACCATCCCAGTAGCGGATCGCGCCGCGTAGGTCGTGCTCGCGCACCCCGGGCATCAATCGACGTGTCTCGGCCGTGTTCATGAACTCGGTATGGCCGATGCCGGCGGCACCGGCCAGCAGGTCGTACAAGCGCAAGCCGCCCCCGAAGAACGGGCGGTCGAACCAGCGTCCCCGAAGGCCATAAACCGGCGTCAGAAAGGGCAGCGGCTGGGCCAGGTGCGGCGCGTTGTGCAGCACCTGGGTGCGCTCGTGCAATGCCTCGCGCACCAGCGAGACATTGCCTTGGGCCAGGTACCGTACGCCGCCGTGCAGCAGTTTGGTGGCGCGCGACGAGGTGCCCTTGGCGAAATCATTGCGCTCGAGCAGCGCAACGCGAAATCCGCGTGCGGCAGCGTCCAGGGCGATGCCCAGGCCGGTGGCGCCGCCACCGATGACGAGAATATCGAAGTGCTCGTTCTCGGAGATGGAGCGCAGTGCGGCGGCGCGATCGAGACTGCCGGACATGACGTGCGCGGGTACGCTGGCGATAGCGTTCACGACCATGCCTCGTCGCCGGCGTCACTGCGTTCAGGGGTCTCGAGCGCCTGCCGACCCGCCAGGGCGATGGCTACGTTGGCCTCTTCGCAAAGGCGCGCCAGTTCCGGTGGCAACGGCTGATCGGTGACGAAGGTGTCCAGGTCGGCCAGGTGGCCAATGCGCACCGGCGCCGATCGTGAGAGCTTCATGTGATCGGCCACCAGCATCGCATGCCGGCTGCCGGCCATGATCGCCTTCGCAACGCTGACCTCGCGATAGTCGAAATCGAGCAGCGCACCGTCGGGGTCGATGGCGGATGCGCCGATCACCGCATAGTCGACCTTGAACTGGCGGATGAATTCGACCGCTGCCTCGCCCACGATGCCACCGTCCGAGTGGCGCAGCACGCCGCCGGCGACCACCACCTCGATGTGCGACTGACCCTGCAGGATGTGGGCGACGTTCAGGTTGTTCGTGATGACCATCAGGCCGCGACGACCGCGCAACGCACGCGCGACCTGCTCGGTCGTGGTGCCGATGTTGATGAACAACGAGCAGTCGTCGGGGATCAGGGCTGCCGCGCGATCGCCGATGGCGTGCTTCGCGCCGGTGGCCAGCCGGCGCCGGCGGTCGTAGGCGAGGTTGGCCACGCCCGAGGACAGCATCGCGCCGCCATGAAAGCGCTGGAGCAGGCCCTGCGTGGCCAACTCGTTCAGGTCCTTGCGGATCGTTTGCGGCGTGACGTCGAAGTGGGCAGCCAGCGAATCGACGTCGACGCGCGCGGCATCGCGCGCCAAGTCCACGATTTCGTGCTGACGGGGGGAAAGCACTGCCATGCCAAATCACCTGTTCAAGGAGCACGCTGACCCATTTGCGGTATCGATGGCAAAGAGATTCGCGTGTCTCAGAGATTCGAATTATTTCGAATTGGCGCGAAATTGCAAGACGAAGCCGAGTTCGCGTGACATTGTTCACGGACAGTGTCGATCGAACGAGCGTTCTCTTTCGATTGACATTCGTTTTTTTTCGGTTGTACGATCGGCGCGCTTCACCCCGAAAAGACAACGGAGGAGATATGAACAGCACGCGTAGCAGGCTGGCTCTGTGCGTCGCCCTGGCGACTGCGGCCATGGCTGCGCCGGCGCTCGCCGGCATGGAAGAGGCCAAGAGCTGGATCGACAAGGAATTCCAGCCCTCGGTGCTCAGCAAAGACGAGCAGATGAAGGAGATGCAGTGGTTCGTCGACGCTGCCAAGACCTTTGCCGGCATGGAGATCAACGTCCTGTCGGAAACGATTCCCACGCACGAGTACGAATCCAAGGTTCTGACCAAGGCGTTCGCAGAGATCACCGGCATCAAGGTCAACCACCAGCTGCTCGGCGAAGGCGAGGTCGTGCAGGCCGTGCAGACCCAGATGCAGACCAAGCGCAATCTCTACGACGGCTACATCAACGATTCCGATCTGATCGGCACGCATGCGCGTCTGCAGCTGGCCGTCAACCTTTCGGACTGGATGGCCGGCGAAGGCAAGGATGTCACCAATCCCGGCCTGGACATCGACGACTTCATGGGCAAGTCGTTCACGACCGGCCCCGATGGCAAGCTCTATCAACTGCCCGATCAGCAGTTCGCGAATCTGTATTGGTTCAGGAAGGACTGGTTCGATCGGCCGGATCTGCAGGCGAAGTTCAAGGCCAAGTACGGCTACGAGCTCGGGGTGCCGGTCAACTGGTCGGCCTACGAAGATATCGCCGAGTTCTTCACCAACGACGTGAAGGAGGTCGACGGCGTGCGCATCTATGGTCACATGGACTATGGCAAGCGTGCCCCCGATCTCGGTTGGCGGATGACCGATGCGTGGCTGTCGATGGCCGGGGGAGGGTCCAAGGGGCTGCCCAACGGCCGCCCGATCGACGAGTGGGGCATCCGCATGGAGGAAGGCTCGTGTAACCCGGCCGGCGCGTCGGTGAGCCGGGGAGGCGGTACCAACGGTCCCGCGGCCGTCTACGCGATACGCAAGTGGGACGAATGGCTGCGCAAATACGCGCCGCCGGGCGCGGCCGACTACGACTTCTATCAGTCGCTGCCGGCGCTGGCGCAGGGCAATGTCGCGCAGCAGATCTTCTGGTACACGGCGTTCACCGCGTCGATGGTGGCCCCCAAGAGCGAGGGCAACAACACGGTCGACAATGCTGGCAATCCCCAGTGGCGGATGGCGCCTTCGCCGCATGGCCCGTACTGGGAAGAAGGGCAGAAGCTCGGCTATCAGGATGCCGGCTCCTGGACGTTGTTCAAGTCGACACCGACCGATCGTCGCAAGGCCGCCTGGCTCTATGCGCAGTTCGTCACCTCGAAGACGGTCGACACCAAGAAGAGCCATGTCGGTCTGACCTTCATTCGCGATTCGACCGTGCGGCATGCGAGCTTCACCGAGCGCGCACCGAAGCTCGGCGGTTTGGTCGAGTTCTATCGCTCGCCGGATCGCGTGAACTGGACGCCCACCGGGGTAAACGTGCCCGACTATCCAAAGCTGGCGCAGCTCTGGTGGCAGCAGATCGGTGACGTCAATTCGGGCACCTTCACGCCCCAACAGGCCATGGACCGGTTGGCAAGCGAGATGGACCAGGTGATGGCGCGGATGCAGGTCGCCGACGAGAAGGCCAAGGTCTACGGTGGTTGCGGGCCGCGGCTCAATCCGGAGAAGAATCCGTCCGAATGGCTGGGCAAGGGCGGGGCCAAGGCCAAGCTCGACAACGAGAAGCCGAAGGGCCAGACCGTCAAGTACGACGAACTGGTCAAGCGCTGGGCGGCCAAGTAGCGGGCCGGCGCCAGGGATCGGCGTACGCCCGCTCCCTGGCGCCACCGGCCGACAACGACAGCAATCGACCGTGTCCCTGATCCTCGAACAAGTCTCGTTGCGCGTCGACGGGCAGACCCATATCCATCCGACCGATCTTGCGCTCGCCGAACGGGGCTTCAACGTGTTGCTGGGAACGACACTCGCCGGCAAGACGTCGCTGATGCGCCTGATGGCCGGCCTGGTCAAGCCTTCCGGCGGGCGGGTGCTGTTTCGCGGGCGCGACGTCACGGGTCAGCCGGTTCAGCGGCGCAATGTTTCGATGGTCTACCAGCAGTTCATCAACTATCCGAATCTGACCGTATTCGAGAACATCGCTTCGCCGTTGAGGGTGGCGGGGTTGTCACGCGCAGCCATCGCGGCGCGTGTCGATCCGGTCGCCGACTTGTTGCGCCTCACGCCGTTGCTGGGCCGGCGACCGGCCGAGTTGTCCGGCGGTCAGCAGCAACGTTGCGCGATGGCACGCGCGCTCGTCAAGGATGCGGACCTGGTCCTGCTGGACGAGCCGCTCGCAAATCTGGACTACAAACTGCGCGAAGAGCTTCGCGAGGAACTGCCGCGATTGTTCGCCGATCGCGATTGCACCGTCGTCTACGCCACGACCGAGCCGACCGAGGCGCTGCTGTTGGGGGGGCATACCGCCGCCCTGGTCGAAGGCAGGGTGGCCCAGTTCGGGCCGACCGGCGCCGTCTATCGGGAACCGGTCGATGCCCACACGGCGACGGTCTTCTCCGATCCGCCGATGAACATGGTCGATGTGCGCAAGCGCGGCGATTCGTTCGAACTTCCCGGCGGTCTGCGTTGGCCGCTGCCGCAGGCCTTGACATCGATCGCGGATGGCGACTTCCGGTTTGGTGTGCGTGCTCACCACGTGCGCCCGGCCGCGGCTGGTTCGGATCCCGCCGCCACGGTTCAGGGAAAGGTGATGGTGGCAGAGATCAGCGGTTCGGAAAGCATGATCCACTTCGAAGCGATGTCGCGCCCGTGGGTGGCGTTGGCGCCGGGTGTGCATGCGTTCGAGCCCGGCCAGGAACTACCGTTCGAAGTGCAGCTCGAGAACGGCATGCTGTTCGACGGCGACGGCCGCCGCCTCGTGGTGGTGCAGGCGGGCCCGGCATCATGACGATCTCGCGCTGCCTCGCGCCCGGGAGCTGAAGATGGCGCAGATTCAGTTGCAGGCGCTTGCGCACAGCTATCTGGACGAGCCCGGCGGTGATGACGATTTCGCGCTCAAGGCGCTCGATCTCAGCTGGGAAGACGGCGGCGCCTATGCCTTGCTTGGGCCCTCGGGCTGTGGAAAGACCACATTGCTGAACATCATCTCGGGCCTTCTGCATCCGTCGCGTGGGCGGGTTCTGTTCGACGGTCGCGATGTGACGAACGCATCACCCGTGCAACGCAACATCGCCCAGGTGTTCCAGTTTCCGGTCGTCTACGACACGATGACCGTCTACGACAATCTGGCCTTTCCGCTGCGCAATCGGGGCCTCGAACGATCGGTCGTGGATCGTCGGGTGCGCGAAATCGCCGAGATGACCGATCTCACCGGGATGCTGACGAGCCGTGCAGCGGGCCTGACGGCCGATGGCAAGCAGAAGATTTCGTTGGGCCGGGGCCTCGTTCGCGACGACGTCAACGTCATCATGTTCGACGAGCCGTTGACGGTGATCGATCCGCATCTGAAGTGGCGGCTCCGCTCCAAGCTGAAGGAACTGCATCAACGGGTTCGAAGCACGATGATCTATGTCACGCATGACCAGACCGAGGCGCTGACCTTTGCCGACCGGGTGGTGGTCATGCACGAGGGACGGGTGGTTCAGCAAGGCACGCCCGTCGAGTTGTTCGAGCGTCCCCGGCATACCTTCGTCGGGCATTTCATCGGCTCTCCGGGCATGAACCTGCTGCCTTGCGAAGTCGATGCCGACGGTGTCTGGCTCGCGGGACGGCGGGTACCCCTGGCGATCTCCGGCGAGCAAGCCGCGCCCGGCGATCTGATGCAACTGGGCGTGCGCCCGGAGTTCGTCTCACCGGCCGATGACGGCTGGCCGGCGACGGTCGTGCGGGTCGCCGACGCGGGCCGGTTCAACATCGTCGAGGCCGATCTGGCCGGGCATCGCATCCGGATGTTGCTCGCCGAGGGAGAACGGATTCCGAACGGGGCCACCCAGGTTCGGTTCGATAGTCGCTTCACGCATCTCTACCGCAACGGCTGGATCGTCGAATGAGCAGGAAGGTCCACGACCAGCGGGCATGGTTGCTGGTGCTGCCAGTGGTGATACTGGTCGCCTTCAATGCCGCGATCCCGCTGATGACGGTCGTCAATTACTCGGTCCAGGAGACCTTCGGCGACAACCTGTTCTTCTTCGAGGGTGTGAAGTGGTTCGAGCAGATTCTGCATTCGGATCGATTTCACGATGCGCTCCTCCGCCAACTGCTGTTCACTTTCCTGATCCTCGTGATCGAGGTGCCGCTCGGCGTCGCGATCGCGCTCGCCATGCCCCGCAAGGGGGTTTGGGTATCCGTCTGCCTGGTGCTGATGGCCATGCCGCTGCTGATCCCCTGGAACGTGGTTGGCGCGATGTGGAACATCTTCGCGTTGCCCGACATCGGCCTGCTCGGCAAGCTTCTGAACTCGCTCGGGTTCGACTACAACTTCACCCGCCAGCCTGTGTCCGCCTGGGTCACGTTGATCGCCATGGACGTCTGGCATTGGACCTCCCTGGTCGTATTGCTGGCCTACGCCGGGCTCAGCGCGATTCCCGATGCCTACTATCAGGCTGCCCGCATCGACGGCGCCAGTGCGTGGGCGGTGTTTCGGTACATCCAACTACCGAAGATGAAGCGCGTGCTGACGATCGCGGTACTGCTGCGCTTCATGGATAGCTTCAATATCTACACTGAGCCCTTCGTGCTCACCGGTGGCGGGCCGGGCAACAGCACCACCTTGTTGTCCATCGATCTGGTCAAGATCGCGCTGGGCCAGTTCGACCTCGGGCCGGCGGCGGCCATGTCGCTGGTCTACTTCCTGATCATCCTGCTGCTGTCCTGGGTGTTCTACGCGGCGATGACTCGCGACGAGGAGGCCTGACCGATGCGGTTTCGCTGGCTGGTGCCCACGCTCTACATCGTGTTCCTGATGCTGCCGATCTACTGGCTGATCAACATGTCGTTCAAGACCACGAACGAGATCCTCGGTTCGTTCACGCTGTGGCCGCGTGAGTTCACGACCGAGAACTACGTAAAGATATTCACCGATCCGACCTGGTACAGCGGCTACGTCAACTCGTTGATCTACGTGCTCATCAACACGGTGATCTCGGTTTCCGTCGCGTTGCCGGCCGCTTATGCGTTCTCGCGCTACCGTTTCCTCGGCGACAAGCACCTGTTCTTCTGGTTGCTCACCAACCGCATGGCGCCGGCGGCCGTCTTCGCCCTGCCGTTCTTCCAACTCTATTCCGCCATCGGGCTGTTCGATACGCATCTGGCCGTGGCGCTCGCGCACTGTCTGTTCAACATACCGCTGGCAGTCTGGATTCTCGAAGGATTCATGTCCGGCGTTCCGAAGGAACTCGACGAGACCGCGTTCATCGATGGCTACCCTTTCTGGCGATTCTTCACGCGCATATTCCTGCCGACGATCGCCGCCGGCATCGGTGTTGCCGCATTCTTTTGTTTCATGTTCTCGTGGGTGGAACTGCTGCTCGCCAAGACCCTGACCTCGGTCGATGCCAAGCCGATTTCGGCCACGATGACACGCACCGCCAGCACCTCGGGCTACGAACTCGGCCTGTTGGCCGCGGCGGGGACGCTGACCATCGTCCCGGGCGCCTTCGTCATCTATTTCGTGCGCAACTACATCGCCAAGGGCTTTGCCCTGGGACGGGTTTGAACATGGGTCTGTCGTGGATGGCCTGGACCTGGCAGACGGCGACGTTCTTCGTCGTCATTCTCCTGCTCTTGTTGCTGATGTCGCTCTGGGAGCGCCTCTCTCCCGGCGGCGGCCCGCGTCGCGGTATCCTCGGCCTGACCACGACCCGCGGTGATCGCCTTTTCATCTCGTTGTTGATCGCTGCCTACGTGCACCTTGCGTGGCTGTTTCTGGCCGGGACACCGCTGGCGGGCGCGATGCTGGTGTCGATCGTGCTCGCGATCGCGATCTTTCGCTGGGTCTGAGTCGTGCCCGACGAGGGCGGAGCCGGGGTCGCACTGCCGTCCCCGCCACCGGTCTCGTCGATTTCTGCAGCTTGACAGGGTGGGCAGACCATGAGCGGATATGTGGTTGCGATCGACCAGGGAACGACCAGTTCGCGTGCGATCGTCTTCGATGGCGGCTTTCGGGCCGTCGCCGTCGGTCAGCGGGAATTCACCCAGCACTTTCCGCAGTCGGGCTGGGTCGAGCACGAGGCCGAGGATCTCTGGCAGACGACGGTCGAGACGGTGCGCGAGGCGCTCGAGCGTGCTGGCGTTGCGGCGGAAGCGGTCGCCGCGATCGGCATCACCAACCAGCGCGAGACCACGCTCGTCTGGGATCGCAAGACCGGACGCGCCATCCATCGTGCCATCGTCTGGCAGGATCGGCGCACGAGCGAGCACTGCGCGGCGCTGAAGAACGACGGCCTCGAGCCGATGTTCACCGAGCGTACGGGCCTGCTGCTCGATCCGTATTTCTCCGGCTCCAAGCTTGCCTGGATCCTCGCCAACGTGCCCGGTGCGCGGGCGCGCGCCGAGGCGGGCGAGCTGGCATTCGGTACCGTCGACAGCTTTCTGCTTTGGCGACTGACCGGTGGCAAGGTGCACGCCACCGACGCCACCAACGCCTCCCGTACGCTCCTGTTCGACATCACGCGCAATGACTGGGACGACGACCTGTTGCGCGCCCTCGACGTCCCACGGGCCATGCTTCCCGAGGTTCACGACTGTGCGGCCGAGTTCGGCGTCTGCGAGGCGTCGCTGTTCGGCGCGCCGATCGCCATCCGCGGCATCGCCGGCGACCAGCAGGCAGCGTTGGTCGGGCAGGCCTGTTTCGAGCCCGGCATGGTCAAGTCCACCTATGGCACCGGCTGTTTCGCAGTTCTCAATACCGGTAGTGAGCTCGTGCGCTCGAAGAACCGTCTGCTGAGCACCATCGGCTACCGTCTGCGCGGGCGGACCAGCTTCGCGCTCGAGGGTTCGATCTTCGTGGCGGGCGCGGCGGTACAGTGGCTTCGCGATGGCCTCGGCGTGCTCGACGATGCCGCCCGCTCGGGCGATCTCGCGGCGGCTTCCGATCCGCATCAAGGCGTGATCCTGGTGCCGGCGTTCACGGGCATGGGGGCGCCATACTGGGACGCCGACGCGCGCGGGGCTCTGTTCGGCATCACCCGCGCGACCGGCCCGCGCGAGCTCGCGCGGGCGGCTCTCGAATCGGTATGTTTCCAATCCTGCGATCTGTTCGACGCGATGAAGGGCGACTGGTCCGGCAGTGCCGATACGGTCTTGCGCGTCGACGGGGGGATGGTCGCCTCGGACTGGACCATGCAGCGGCTTGCCGATCTGCTGGCCGCGCCGGTCGATCGCCCTCAGGTGCTCGAAACCACCGCCCTGGGCGCGGCCTGGCTGGCCGGTATGCAGGCGGGCGTGTGGCCGCAGGAACAGGGCTTCGCGGCCGGCTGGCGTCTGGACCGGCGTTTCGAGCCCGCACTGTCCGCGCCCGCGCGACGAGCCGCACTCGACGCCTGGCGGGATGCCGTGGCTCGCACCCTGAGCCGCTGAGCGCTCGCGTCCCCGGGCGCTGCCTTCGGCCGGCCTGGCCGCAACAGCGTCGCGACCGTTCGTCGGTCACCTTCTGCTTTCCGTCCGCCAAACCCGGTAGGCCGTTCCACGCGCCGTCGGTGCGCTGAAGAATGTCTTCGTCTGAGCCGCGATTCGTTATCGCGAACTGGCGCGCGCTCACGGGAAACGGACGGAATTCGCCATGGGTCAAAGGAAGGAGTGGGCCGTCGGGCTCATCAAGGGTTTCAGCGCCGCTGGTTTGCTCGGTGTCGCCGCGCTCGCTGCCGCCACGCCGCAGATCTTGT
The DNA here is from genome assembly GCA_041396685.1 of Burkholderiaceae bacterium. GTDB lineage: Bacteria > Pseudomonadota > Gammaproteobacteria > Burkholderiales > Burkholderiaceae_E > JAUIAI01. The sequence continues at coordinate 43,575 of JAWKYD010000024.1, read as the reverse complement.
CGGCACCGACGGAGGCGGTTGTAGCCGAGCCGGAGTTGATCGAGCAGATCGTCATATATCGTCGTGCGCTGACGGTACAGGACGTCAAGCCGAGCTTCGGCGTGCCGCGACCCCATGCCGAAGACAGCGACGACAATCCCGTGCCCGCCGATCCCGCGCCCAGCGCGATCACGCGTTACAGCACGCCGCTGCGACTTGCACTGCCATTCCCGATGACCGAGGCGCAGGCGCAGGCATGGGCCGCCCAGCAGATGAGCCCCGCCGAGATCGAAGGCGTGCTTGTCGACCGTGTGGTCAAACCGCAGGGAGTCGTCTCGAGCAATGACTCCCTGGCCTACACACTCTGGAATCTGGCTGCCGGCAGCACGGGAACCACCCAGAGCGAGCCGGTCTGGCCGAACCATCGTGGCAACGGCATCACGGTGGCCGTACTGGACACCGGCAAGGTCGATCATCCGGACATGCAGGGCGTGTGGACCGGTGGCTACGATTTCCTCGGCAATACCGATCTGTCCGGCGACGGCGACGGGCGCGATGCCGATCCCACCGACACGATGAATTGCATCAAGGACGGCACGCCACAGGTCGGGACTCCGCACGGGCTGCACGTGGCGAGCATCATTGCCGCCCGTTTGAACAACAACGAAGGACTGGTCGGTGTTGCGCCAGAGGCCAGCATCATGCCGGTGCGCGTGATCAGCGGCTGCGGCGGCGTACTCAGTGACGTTCTCGACGCGATGCGCTGGGCCGTGGGCCTGCCGGTCAGCGGCGTGCCCACCAACCCGAACCCGGTCAAGATCCTGAACCTCAGCCTCGGCACCACCAGCCCGGGTGCGACCTGCGATACGGTCACCCAGGGCGTCATCGACCAGGTGCTCGCGACCGGCGCGACGATCGTGGTCAGCACCGGCAACAACGGGCAGGACGCCATCACGGTACCGGCAGCTTGCAATGGTGTGATCGCGGTCGCGGCGACCACCAAGGACGGCAAGCGCGCCGACTATTCGAATGCCGGCACCGGCACGACCCTGGCCGCGGCCGGTGGTGGCTGCCCGGTGGGCGCGCCCGCCAACTGCAATACCGATCCATACAACTTCGTGGCGATCGCCCATCACGACGGAACGTCGACCGGCTACCGGATGGGGTCTGGTACCAGCTATGCGGCCCCGCATGTCGCCGGCGCCGTGGCGCTGCTGTTGGCGCAGGACGGAACGCGTTCGCCATCGACGATCCAGGGTCTGCTGACCGCCAGCGCACGGCCGATTGCGGCCGGCACCTGTGACGGAGGTCTGTGTGGCGCCGGCATGCTCGATGTCGAGGCCGCTCTCGTGCCGCCGCCATTCACGGTGTCCGCGTCCGCACAGACCGCCAACGTTCGCGCCGGCGACGCAGTCGTGCTCGAAGGCGATGCCAGCAGCAGCGCGATCTCGCCGACCTTCGTCTGGCAGCAGTTGACCGGGCCGAGCGTCTCGCTGACGCTGGAAAACGATGGCCGCACCGCGCGTTTCATCGCACCCGATGTGAACGGCATCCTGTCCTTCCGGCTGACCGCCACGGACAACACGTTGGCCTCGCGCAGCGTCGACACGAATGTCACGGTGACCATCGCGCCGGTGCTGGCGCCCGTCGATCCGATCCACGTCGAGATCGGCTCATCGGTGCGCAAGGCGATGAAGCTGGCCGACGGCGGGACGCCCCAAGCGATCGCGGTCGATTCCTCGTCTGTCGCCCAGGGCGTCAAGATCGAAGGCGTCGAGGTGGTCTGGAACCAGCCGCCCGAAGGCGATCATCAAGTCGAGGTCACACCCTACGACAGCGTCGGCTCGGGTGTGCCGATCAGCGTGCAGGTCATGGTCGACCGGCAAGACACGGCGAGCACCACGGCGGACGCCACCCAGAATCCGATGGGCGGGGGCGGTGGGCTGGTAGGCTGGCACGGCGCCATCCTGTTGCTGCTGGCCGGCGCCTTGCTCATTCCGAACCGTGGCGGGCTGGGAGTGATGTTGCCGAGCGCGCCGCGCACGGTCGCACACGAGCGGGCACTGCGCTCGTCCACGGAACTCGCGACCACGGTCGGCGTACTCGCGATCGCCGCGATGGCAATCGGCATCCAGGCGCCGACGTTGGCCTTCGACGCTCGTTCCCTGCCCATCTTCGCCTGGCTGGCCTCGTTCTCGCACATCGACGCCGCGCATCTGGTCTCGAATCTGCTCGGTCTGGCGATGCTGCAGATCGTGTTCGCGCGGGCGATCGATGCCAGGGCGTGGGCCGCGGCTCTGTTGGTGGCCGCACCTGCCGCTCATTTCCTCGCAGTCGGGCTGGGCTTGCACACATGGGTCGCGGGTCTGTCGACCGCATTGCACGCACTGGCGGCGTGGGCAATCGGCATCTACTGGGTCGACGATCGCATCCGCGGTCGTGGCTTCGGCCCCGTGCTTGCCGTGGGTTTGGTGATCAAGCTGCTGCTCGATGCGCTGCTGCAGGTTCAGTGGCCACAGGCCGGCGCCGTTGCCTCGGTCGCGCTGCACGCGAGCGCGGCCGTCATCGGACTGGTCGGCGGGGTCTTGATCGGCCACCGACGGGTGGCCGGTTCGATGGCTGCCGTTACCACACAGTGATACGCAGGGCCGGCCGACACGCGCGCCGGCACGGGTCGCGCGGGCGCTCGGAGCCTGGGATAATCATCTCTCGCGCGTTCTTCCGGTTGCCCATGTTCGGCTCATTCGACGATCTCATCGAGCGGCGTATCGCAAAGGCCCAGGCCGAAGGCCAGTTCGATGATCTTCCTGGTCAGGGCCGGCCGCTGGCGCTCGACGACGACCGGCTGATCCCCGAAGAACTCCGGGTCGCGTATCGAGTGCTGCGCAATGCCGGCATGGTTCCGCCCGAGGTCACCCAGCGTCGCCAGATAGCCGAGCTGCGCGCCACCGCCTTGCGGGCTCTGGAAGAGGGTGACACCGCCGCCGAGCGCAAGGCTCGGCGCCGCCTGCTGGCCCTGACCATCGCGCTCGAAGCGCGTGGCGTCGAGCTATCCTCGCCGGGTCTGATCGGCTATGCCGGCATGATCCGCGAGCGCTTCCGCGGCTGAGCCGGCCTCATCATCGTTCCGCTGCCACAGGCGGCGGCCGCGGCTGAGCAAGGTCTCGATCAGCGGGTGCTTGATGCGTCGCTCGTTGGTGATCGCGAACACCTGCTCGCGGACACCGTCGATCGAACCGACGATCTCGACACCGTATTGTTGATTCAGGTCGGCCTCGCTGACCGCGACCGCCGGAAACAGCCCCAGGCCGGTCGCGCCGAAGGTCGCCAGCAGTGCGCTGTCCTCGAACTCACCGATCACGTGCGGGCGCAGGTCGTGATGCTGCAGCCAGCCGTCCAGCCGCGCTCGTACCGCCGTGTGTCGCGATGGCAGCAGGATCGGTGCGTCGTTCAGGCTGGCAGGAAATCCGGCCCGATGCCGGTCAGCCAGCGCGGTCGACCCGAAGAACGCCATCTCGCTGTCGCCGATCGGGTGGCTGAATACGCGCAGGCCGCTGCTGTCGCCGACGGGCCTGTCGGCGAGCACGACGTCGAGTTTGTGCAACGCAAGCTCGGCCAGCAATTCGTCGAACTCGCCCTCGTGGCATTGCAAGCGCACCGCCGTGCGCGCGGCGAATACGGGGTGGATCAGTTCGTAGGAGACCCATTTCGGCAGAGCATCGGTGGTGCCGACGTGAAGCCGCATCACGCCGCCGAGCGCTGGATCGGCCACAGCCTCCACCAGTTGCTCGCCAAGCAGGAAGATCTGATCGGCATAGCCTAGTGCCACGCGGCCTGGTTCGGTCAGGGTCAGTCCGCGGCCCTTGGGCGCGAACAACGAACTCCCGAGCGATTTCTCCAGCAGCTTGATCTGCCCGCTGATGGTCTGGCTGGCGATGCCCAGGCGCTCGGACGCCTTGGCGATGCTGCCTTCCTTGGCAACAACCCAGAAGTAGAACAAGTGGTTGAAATTCAATGATTTACTCATCGATCGCCCGAATTCAATACGAATAAAACGTATGAATAATAAGAAATTATACGGTTTATGTTATTCACCGCGGGGTTATAGTGGCGGCGTACGATCAACGTCAAACAAGGAGTCGGACATGGATCGCAACAGACAAACCATCGATGTGGCATCCGCCGGTCGCTATCGCGCGGATGGCATCGGCATCGGCGGCGAGATCAGTCGCAACAAGGTCTTGCGCAACACCTATGCGTTGCTCTCGCTCAATCTGGCCTTCGCGGCGCTGGTGGCGGGTGGTTCGGCGATGATGGGTCTGCCGCACCCGGGCATCATCCTGACCCTGGTCGGCTACTTCGGCCTGCTGTTTCTGGTCTCGAAGTTTCGTGAGTCGAGTGCCGGCGTCCTGTTGACGTTCGCGTTCACGGGTTTTCTCGGCTACACGCTGGGGCCGATCATCAATGCCTACCTGGGCCTGCCTGGCGGCGGCCAGATCGTGGCCACCGCCCTGGGCGGCACCGCGGTGATCTTCGGCGGGCTGAGCGCCTATGCGTTGACGACCAAGCGTGATTTCAGCGGCATGGGTGGTTATCTGACCGCCGGCATCCTGACCGCGTTCGTGCTCGGACTGGTGGCGATTTTCTTCAGCATGCCGGCCTTGTCGCTGGCGGTGTCGGCGATGTTCATGTTGCTGATGGCCGGCCTGATCATCTTCCAGACCCAGGCGATCGTCAACGGTGGCGAAACCAACTACGTGATGGCCACGATCACGCTGTTCGTGACGATCTTCAACCTGTTCCTCAGTCTGCTGCAACTGCTCGGCTTCGCCAACTCCGACTGACGCTCTAATCGATTTCGTCTCTCTTCCCCTCTACCGCCCGCGGCGTCTCGCCCGGGCGGCTTTTTCGCGTCGGTGCCCGCCGCCGCGGTGGGCAATCCGGAGGTTGAGGCGCCAGCGAGGGCGACCTGCACGGTAAGTCGGGGCGGCGCGCGAAACCCCTTGCTTCGGGTCGCTCTCGCGGTCTGCGCCACAATAGCGGCCCGCGGTCGCGCCGATTTCATGGCCTGGCGCGGGCTTGTTCGACTACCCTGGAAAACGGCGCGATGTGGATTGAGATCGGTCATTTTGCGTTGGCCATGGCTTTGGCCGTGTCACTGATTCTGGCCATCGTGCCGATGGTCGGCGCTTGGCGTTCCGACGTCCGCCTGATGGGGGTTGCACGGCCGGCGGCGATCGCGCTGTTCGCGCTCAACGTGCTGGCCTTTGGTCTGCTGCTGAGCGCGTTCGTACGGCACGATTTCTCGGTCGCGCTGGTCGCCCAGCATTCGAACCTGTCGCTGCCGCTGGCCATGCGTGTGGCCGCCACCTGGGGCTCGCACGAGGGCTCGCTGTTGCTGTGGTCGTTGATGTTGTCGGGCTGGACGGCGGCGGTGGCACTCTTCTCGCGCGGGCTCGCCGATGTGCTGCGCGCGCGCATCCTGGCCGTGATGGGCATGGTCGGCGTGGGCTTCCTGCTGTTCCTGCTCCTGACCAGCAATCCGTTCGAGCGGGTGGTGCCGGCGGCGATCGACGGTCGCGATCTGAATCCCTTGCTGCAAGACCCGGGCATGATTTTTCATCCGCCGCTGCTCTACATGGGCTACGTCGGTTTGTCGGTGGCGTTCGCGTTCGCGGTGGCGGGCCTGATCGGCGGGCACTTCGATGCGGCCTGGGCGCGCTGGGCACGGCCCTGGACGACGGTGGCCTGGGCGTTCCTGACGCTGGGCATCGCGTTGGGCTCGTTCTGGGCGTACTACGAGCTCGGCTGGGGCGGCTGGTGGTTCTGGGATCCGGTCGAGAACGCCTCGTTCATGCCATGGCTGGTGGCAACCGCGCTGATCCACTCGCTGGCGGTCACCGAGAAGCGCGGCGCTTTCCGAAGCTGGACGGTATTGCTGGCGATCACCGGTTTCAGCCTGAGTCTGCTCGGCACCTTTCTCGTGCGCAGTGGTGTGCTGACCTCGGTGCATGCGTTCGCGACCGATCCGGCCCGGGGTGTCTTCATCCTGGCCTTTCTCGCGGTGGTGATCGGCGGATCGCTGACGCTGTTCGCGGCGCGTGCGTCCGCGGTGAGCAGTCAGGCGCGCTTCGAGGGAATCTCTCGCGAGTCGATGCTGCTCGCCAACAATATCCTGCTGGTGGTGGCGATGGGCGTCGTGCTGCTGGGCACGCTCTATCCGCTGCTGCTCGACACACTCGGCATGGGCAAGATCTCGGTCGGGCCGCCGTACTTCGATGCGGTGTTCGTGCCGGTCATGGCGCCGGCGCTGTTTCTGATGGGCATCGGCCCATTGGCGCGATGGAAATCTTCGCCGTTGCCGCCGCTGGCGGTGCGGCTACGTTGGGCGCTGGTGGTTTCGGTGCTGGCCGGGCTGGCGGCGCCCGCCGTGGCGGTGGCGCTCGGCGCGCCGGGTGCGGGCTGGCGGCCTCTTGCATCGCTAGGTTATTCGTTGGCCATCTGGATCGTATTGACGGTGGGCGTCGGTGTCGTCGACACGATGCGTGGCGCCGACGGCCGGCTGGTCGCGGGTGCGATTGGCCGGCGAATGGCGATGCAGCCGATCAGTGTCTGGGGCATGCATCTGGCGCACCTGGGCATCGCCGCCTTCGTGATCGGCGTCACGACCGTCAGCAGCTTCGAGATCGAGAACGAGTTGGCACTGTCGCCGGGTGAGAGCACCGAGCTTGCCGGCTATCGCCTGCGTTTCGACGCGCTGTCGCAGGTGCACGGACCCAACTTCGACGGCCTGCGCGGCCGCTTCTCGCTGCGTGCCGCCGACGTCGCCGACAGTGAACCGCCGCGGCGCGTGCTGCTGGCCGAGAAGCGCACCTACACGAGCAGTGGCATGCCCATGACCGAGGCCGCAATCGATCGCAGCCTGCTGCGCGACGTGTATCTGTCGATGGGCGAGCCGTTGGACGGACAGCGTTGGGTCGTGCGGCTGCATTACAAGCCGCTGGTGAACTGGATCTGGTTGGGGTGTCTGATGATGGCGCTGGGCGGTTTCGTCGCCATTGCCGACCGACGTTATCGGCGCGTGACCGAGCGCTCGCGAGCCGGCGGCCCGGCGCTGGGCGCCGACGCGGGCGCCTCGACGGCGAGATGAGCGCCGAGCCGCGCGTCAGGGAGAGAGCCTCTCGATGACCCAGCCGGCGTCGCTGCGGCGATAGCGAAGACGGTCGTGCAGACGGTTCTCCCGACCCTGCCAGAACTCGAGCGTGTCCGGCAGGAGTCGGTAGCCGCCCCAGTGTGGTGGACGGGGCGGGTCGTCTCCGTAGCGCGCTGTCAGTTCTCGCAGGCGGGTTTCGATCACCGCGCGTGAGGCAATCACCGCGCTTTGCTGTGATGCCCACGCACCCAGGCGCGCACCGGCCGGGCGCTGCTTGAAGTAGTCGTCGGACTCGGTGGGCGGCACTTTCTGGATCGTGCCCTCGACGCGGACCTGTCGTTCGAGAGGTGCCCAGAAAAATAGCAAGGCTGTCGAATCGTTCGACGCGAACTCTCGGCCCTTGCGGCTCTCGTAGTTGGTGAAGAAGGTGAAGCCGCCGGATTCGAGACCTTTGAGCAGCAGGATGCGTACCGAGGGCTTGCCGTCGGGCCCGACGCTGGCCACCGACATCGCGTTCGCTTCGAGGAGCTCTGCTTTGCGCGCCTCGTCGAACCAGCGCTGGAACTGACGCAGCGGATCGGGGTCGAGATGAGTTTCGTCGAGTGCGGCCAGGCGGTATTCCTGCCGAAGTCTGGCCAGCTCGTTGTTGGTCGCTGCAGTGCTCATGACCGTGGACATCCATGCTTTGCGTTGGCACGCGCCATTGCCGGACGAACCTGCGGCCAAGGGACAATGGCTTTCTCTCGATGGCAATATAGCGCGGTTCAACGTGTCGGACGCCGGGCGGCAATCGTGGTCTTGCGGTCGATCAAGTTCGGAGGGTTCATCGTGTTTCGTTCATTGAAGTGGTTGGCGTTGCTCGGTGCGGCGCTGGTGATCTCTGGTTGTGGCTACAACGCGATCCAGGCGGCCGACGAGCGTACGCGCGCGACATGGTCCGAGGTCGTCAATCAGTATCAGCGCCGGGCCGACCTGATTCCGAATCTCGTCAACACGGTCAAGGGCTACGCCGACCAGGAGCGCGACGTGCTGACGGCGGTGACGGAGGCGCGCGCCAGGGCGAGCCAGATCCAGGTCGATCCGGGTGATCCGGCCTCGCTGCAGGCATTCGAGCAATCGCAGGCGAACATGACCGGAGCACTGTCGCGTTTGCTGGTGACCGTGGAGAACTATCCGCAGCTGAAATCGGACGCGAACTTCCGTGATCTTCAGGCGCAGCTCGAGGGTACCGAGAATCGCATCACGGTCGCACGCAAACGCTACATCGATGCGGTCGAGTCCTACAACGTCCTGATCCGCCAGATGCCGTCGAACCTCACGGCAATGGTGTTCGGCTATGAGACCAAGCCCAATTTCACGGTCGAGAACGAGCGCGAGATCCAGCGTCCGCCGAGCGTCGACTTCAACCGCAAGGCGCCGGCCAATTGAGGGGGCAGGGGTGAGGCGGGACCGCTGCCTGCCATCGGCGCGCAAGACGCCGGATGCGCTCGCCTCGGCCGCGGGCGAACCGGCCTTGATGCGCGCCTGGCAAGCGTGCGGCACGGGGGCTTGCCTGACTCCGTTTTCGGGTTCCGAACCGCCTGGCGGTTTCACCGCTTCATTCGTTGCCAGCGTCGCGGGCGTGCTGTTCTGGCTGCTGGCCACGCTCACGGTGCTGACCGCCGTTCCGGCCTGGGGGCAGCAGAGCGTGCCCGCCCTGACCGGCCGGGTGGTGGACACGGTCGGCATCCTGCAGCCCGATCAGCGCGCCAGCCTTGCGCGCACGCTGGCCGATCTCGAGGCGCGCAAGGGCGCGCAACTGGCGGTCTTGATCGTCGGCACGACCGAGCCCGAGCCCATCGAGTCTTATTCGATTCGTGTCGCCGAGGCCTGGAAGCTCGGCCGTGCGCAGGTCGATGGTCGCCAGGTCGACGACGGTGCGCTGTTCCTGATCGCGATCGACGATCGGCGCATGCGCATCGAGGTGGGCTACGGACTCGAAGGCGCGATCCCGGATGCGCTGGCCAAGCGCGTCATCGCCGAGCAGGTCACCCCCGCGTTTCGCGACGGTGACTACGCCCGCGGCATCGAGGCCGGCGTGCGTGCGCTGGTCGGCTTGATCGACGGTGAACCCCTGCCGGCACCGACCAAGGCACGCGACCCGGGCGGCGCGTTCACGGCCGAGACGGCGATCATGCTCGCGTTCTTCGGCTTCACGATCGGCGTGCTCTCGGGTGCATTGGTGGGCAAGTGGCCGAGCTACGTGATCGGCTCGGGGTTCTCGGGCATCGCCGCATGGCTGATGACCGCGGGCCTGATCGGCATCGTGGGCAGCGCTATCGGCGCATCGCTGATGCTGTTGCTGACGTCCGGAACCGGCGCCGGCGGCTCGGGCGGCGGCCTGCGGCGGTCGGGCCGGCACACCTGGACCTCCGGTGGCTGGGGCGGCGGTGGCGGCTTCGGCGGCGGTGGGGGAGGCTTCAGCGGCGGAGGCGGCGGTTTCGGGGGCGGGGGCGCCTCGGGAGGCTGGTGAGCACGGTGGTCGGCCTGCAACGTCGCGGCCATGCGCACGCGCCCGGCCGCGCGCGCCCATCGTGCGTCATGCCCGACAGCTGTCGATCAGATCGTCGATGAACGCATCGCAGCGCTCGAGCTGCGCCAGTTCGACGTACTCGTCCGCGCGGTGGGCCTGGGCGATGCTGCCGGGTCCGCAAACGACGGCGGGCACACCGATCGTCTGGGTGAACAGGCCTGCCTCGGTGCCGAATGCCACCTTGCCGTGATCGGCGCGGCCCACCAGTCGTTTGAGTCGCCCGACGAAGCCGTCGGTAGGCGCGGTCGACAGGCCCGGAAAACCCGAGAGCAACTCGAAAGTGATGCCGGTCTGCGGCGCGATCGCCTGCATCTCGGGCTCGAGCACCTGGGCGGCATGCGCCTTGATTGAGTCGACGAACGTGTCGACATCGTCCTCCGGCAGGGCGCGCAATTCGAAGTCGAGCACGCAGCGCTCGGGAACGATGTTCAGCGCCTGGCCGCCGCGCAGCACGCCGACATGGGCGGTGGTGTGTTCGACGTCATAGAGCGGATCGCGCCGTCCCTCGCGCGCCAGGCGCCGACCCATGTCCTGGATGTATACGGTCAGGCGGGCGCCGTACTCGACGGCGTTGACCGCCTGCGGCGCCAGCGACGAATGTGCGGCCGTGCCGTCGATGGTGACCCGTAGCGAGCGCTTGGCCTTGTGGCCGATGACGACCTGCATCTCGGTTGGTTCTCCGACCACGCAGCCGATCGGCTTTACCGGCCATTGCGCCATCTGCGCGAGCAGCCGCCGCACGCCGAGACAGCCGACTTCCTCGTCATAGGAGAGCGCGATGACGAACGGCCGCGCCAACGGCGCCGCGAGCATCGCGGGAACACGTGCGCAGACCGATGCGATGAAGCCCTTCATGTCGGCCGAGCCGCGTCCGCACAGCCGGTCGTCGCGGATGACGGCCTGGAACGGATCGCTGGTCCATTCCTGTCCATCGACCGGCACCACGTCGGTATGACCGGAAAGGATGATGCCACCGACGTCCGCCGGGCCGATCGTCGCCACCAGATTGGCCTTCGCGCCGGTTTCGTCGAAGACCCGCTGAGTGGCGATACCCAGGCCATCGAGATAGTCGGCGACGAAATCGATCAGTTCGAGGTTCGAATTGCGGCTGACGGTATCGAATGCGATCAGGCGCGACAGGAGCGCTTTCGTATCCATTGTCTTTCGTCTCCTTCGGTCGGTGTCGGGCAGCGGGCGGCAGCCAATGACCGCTGGTGGGGCGGCCGCCGCCCGTGTGAGCCGGCATGCACCGGCGTGATCGATATCGGGGCCCGACGGCTTCCGGCGCCGTCGATATCGATGGTAACGGCCTCCGAGCGGCTCGGTGTGATGCCCGCATTGCCGGGGTCGAGCGGCGCACGAAGCGATTCACGGCTTATGATCGGCGCTCATGGAACCAAATCGACTCACGCGCGCGCTGCGTCACGGGTGGGCCGGCATCGCCGGCTGGCGTCCGGTGCTCGCCGAGCACGAGCTCGCCGAGATCGAGGCGTCGATCGCGGCCGGCGAACAGCGGCACAAGGCCGAGATCCGCGTGGTGATCGAGCGCGCATTGCCGCCTCTGGCGATATGGCGGCGTGAACTCAGCCCGCGCGAACGGGCGCTCGAGGTGTTCGCCGAACTCCACGTCTGGGACACCGCGGCCAACAACGGCGTGCTCCTTTACGTGTCGATGGCCGACCGGCAGGTGGAGATCCTGGCCGATCGGGGCGCGCTGGCGGCGGTTTCGGCACAGGTTTGGAGTACCGCCTGCGATGCGATCGGCAAGGGTGCAGCCAGCGGGAAGCTGACCGCCGGAATGCTGGATGGGCTGCAGATCCTGAACGACGCGCTCGCGGGTGCGTTTCCGGGCGATGGCAGCGATCCCAACGAACTGCGCGACCGGCCTCTGGTGCGTTGAGCGCCGAGCTCGGATCGCACGTACCGGGCTTTCAGCGGGCGTTCAGAACGTGTGTTCGGTGGCGGCCGCGCGTATGCGTGCGTCGAAGAAGCGGCCGATCATCGTCGTGGCGTCAGGGCCCATGGCATCGTTGTAAGGCCAGCGTTCGTCGCCGCCACTCCAGGCGTGACCAAGGCCGGCGATCAACGCCAGCTGGTGCGCACCGTAGTGCTCCAGCACCATTTCGCGCCCGCCGATCGAGCTGGTTTCGGTGCGCTCCGCGGCCGGAAGCGGTGCGCCCGTCTCGAGCGAGCCGTCCAGCGCGAGCATCTGGCGCACCAGTTCGCGCGCATGTGCCGGCGCCACCACCGGGTCGTCGCGCCCGTGCAGCGTCAGGCTGGCGACGGGCCGCGGCGCATGACGGGCGCCCAGGCGGGTGACGTCGCCGTCGGGACCGGCGCCCAATACCCGGCGAGCGGAGAGGGGCCCGCGCGCGGCGCCGGCGGCCACCCCGGAGTGAAAGGCGGCAGCCGTGAATCGTTCGGGGGCCGCGGTCACGCAGGCGGCCGCCAATGCCGCGCCCGAGGACATGCCGGCGATGCAGACACCCGCCGGCGGAGCCGGCAGCGTGGCGATGGCGGCGTCGATGGCCGCCAGGACGATGGCCACCTCACCGTCGCCCTCGACGGTCGCCGCATCGAACCAGTTCCAGCAGCGATGCGGATTGGCCAGCCGCTCCTGGGCCGGCATGACGACCAGCCAGTCGTCGCCGGTCACCAGCCGGTGCACCCGCGTGGCACTCGCGAACGGTTCGGGTTGCTGGTCGCAGCCGTGCAACCAGACCAGCAGCCGACGCGGCGCCGGATCAGCGCTCGCGCGCAGCGTCAGCACCGGCCGGTGGGGCGGCAACCAGGGTGCCAGACGCAGGCGACCGGATCTGGCGAAGGCCTCGCTCCAGGCCAGGCTCAGACGGCCCTCGGCGAGTGCACCCGCCAAACCGTCTTCGCGGACGGCGTCACCGGTGCCTCGGCTGTGCGCATCCGCCGACGGCACGTCCCTTGCATCGACCCGGGGCCGGCCCCGAAAGCGGTCCAGCAGCCATCGGAGCGGCCGGCTGTCGCGAAGGCGGGCGATCAGTCGGCCCACCAACGCGCGGATGTCGACGGGTGGCTTGGATCTCATGTCGTCGGACCGCCTGGCCTCGTCCAGCGGCCGGGTGGGCCTCGCCCGAGCCTAATCAGGCCTCGAGGATGATCTTGCCGATGTGATCGCTGCTTTCCATCAGTTCGTGCGCCTGGCGTGCCTGTGCCAACGGGAAGGTCTTGTGAATCACCGGCTTGATGGTGCCGGCAGCCAGCAGCGGCCAGACCCGCTGCTCGAGCGCGCGCGCGATCTCGGCCTTCTGCTCGACCGTGCGCGGACGCAGCGTCGAGCCGGTCCAGGTCAGCCGCCGGGTCAGGATCTTCATGAAATCGGCCTCGATGCGCGACCCGCCCAGCCAGGCGATCTGCACGAGGCGTCCCTCTACGGCCAGCGAATCCAGATTGCGGCTCAGGTAGTCGCCGCCGACCATGTCGAGGATCACGTCCACGCCGCGCTTGCCCGTCAGACGCCTGATTTCGTCGACGAAATCGGTGTCGCGGTAGACGATGGCGTGATCGGCGCCCAGTTTCAGACACGCGTCGGCCTTGTCGGCATTGCCGACCGTGACATAGACCGTCGATCCGAAGGCCTTGGCGAGCTGGATGGCGGTGGTGCCGATGCCGCTGGAGCCGCCATGCACGAGAAGCGATTCGCCGCGCAGCAGCCGACCGCGGTCGAAGACATTGGTCCAGACCGTGAAGAAGGTCTCGGGCACACCGGCCGCCTCGATCATGGTCAACGGCTCGGGAACCGGCAGCGTCTGCGCCTCGGGCGCGACACAATATTCGGCGTAACCGCCGCCGGCGACCAGCGCGCAGACCTTGTCGCCGAGCCGGAATCGCTTGCAGCCGTCACCCAGGGCCACCACCTCTCCGGCGATCTCGAGGCCGGGGATCGGGCTGGCGCCGGGCGGAGGGTTGTACTGTCCGCGCCGTTGCTGGACGTCCGGGCGATTGACCCCGGCAGCGTGTACCCGGATCAGCAACTCGCCGGGCGCGGGCACGGGCATGGGCAGGCGTGCCGGCGCGAGGACCTCGGGCCCACCGAATCCGTTCAGTTCGACGGCGGTGATGGTGTCGGGAAGTTTCATGCTGATTCCGAAGGGCAAGTGGCGAGTGTCGGGATCGCGTCCGCGGCCGCGCGGACACCATCGACGGACCGGTCAAAGGGTGCCTGACGGGCCCACCGCCGGCAAGCGATAGCGCGCGGCGGTCAACCTGCCGATGGCCAGGTTGCCGTCGTCCGCAATGGCGTCCACGACCAGAAAGCGGCTGTCGTCATGCAGTGCGATCAACGGATGATGCCAGACACCGGGACCGAAGCAGATACCTTGGTCGCCGCGCGCGAAGAACGCGCGCGGTGCCACCGGCCCATCGTGCTGATCATCGGCGACCACGACCAGATAAGGGCGGCCGTCGAGCGGCATGAATGCCTGCGCGCCCAGCGGGTGACGTTCGAGGGTGGTGACCTCCATGGGCAACGGGCGTCGCGCCGCCACGAAGATGCTGATGCCGACCCCCGTTGCCGGTGCCTCGAACGCAACTTGCGCCAGCGCATCGAAGCGCCGCGCGCTGCCGTCGTTGATTTCCACCGCGGTTCCGCCCTCGGTATCGATCAATTCGCCGTAGGCGGCGAAGCCGGCGCGCGTCAGCGGCTGCAGCGGAAGTGTGGTGATCTCGAGCATGGCGGACATGGAGGGACCTGAGGCGGTCGGGCTCCGGAGCCGGGAAACTGACCGGACCCGGCGGGATCGAAGACGCTTGGCGGCGGCAACGAAAGCGGAAGGCCCGCGACGGTCACGACAACGGGGCCGTCGGCGATAATCGCATCATGCCCTCGATCACGTTCGACACACCTTTCGGTCCGACCCGGATCACCTCGAACGGACGCGCTCTCGTGTCGCTGCGCTGGGGCGCCGGGCGCCCGACCGCGGCATCGTCCGATGGCGTGCGCCGATCGGGCGAGGGCGAGCAAGCCCTCGACGGCCACGCCCTCGACGGCCACGCCCTCGACGGCCACGCCCTCGACGGCCACGCCCTCGACGGCCACGCCCTCGACGGCCACGCCCTCGACGGCCACGCCCTCGACGGCCACGCCCTCGACGGCCACGCCGATTCCCTGTTGCAGCTCGCGCGTGAGCAGTTGCTCGCCTACTTCGACGGGCGATTGCAGCAATTCGATCTGCCGCTGCAACCGAGCGGCAGCCCCTTTCAGAGGCAGGTGTTCGACGCCATGCTCGAGATCCCGTTCGGACAGACGCGAACCTATCTCGAACTTGCGTCTCGGATAGACTCCGTGCCGCGCGCGGTCGGCTCGGCTTGTGGCGCCAATCCCATTCCCGTGATCATTCCCTGCCATCGGGTGTTGGGCACCCGCGGCCTGGGCGGGTTCTCGGCCGCCGGCGGCGTCGAGGACAAGATCCGGCTGCTCAAACTCGAGGGATCCTCGCCGGTGTTGCTCTGATGCGGCCCCGGCGCGCGGATGGCGGCTCGCGCGGGCAAAAAAAAAGCCGCCAGGCGGCGGCTTCAAGGACTGATGCTAGGAGTGATCGCTACCGGGAACCTGCTGCGACACAGGCCAACCCCGGTCCGTCAGCATCCCAAGAGGATGCACGTTACTATATGCAATCGCCGTGCCATGTTCGAGAGGCTTTCGCAAGTGCCTGATTATTTGGAACTTGTTTCAAGTGTTTCAAGATCCGACAAGGCTCACTGTAAGCTCGGGCGACACAAGCTTGGGCCGCCCGGGGTCGTGGAACCGCAATGACGGTCAATGTGTTGGGTGGTCCGCTGCTGGCCTGTTCCTACGACCCGCTTACCGGTTTCGACCGTAGCGGATGCTGCGACGCGCATCCCCAAGACCCCGCCAATCACACGGTCTGCGCGCGCGTGACCGAGGCGTTCCTGGCGTTCTCGTCCTCCGTGGGCAACGACCTGAGTACACCGCGTCCCGAGTTTCGTTTCGCCGGTCTGCGCGCCGGCGACCGCTGGTGCTTGTGCGCCAGTCGTTGGTTGCAGGCCTATGAAGCGGGTGTCGCGCCGCCGGTGGTCCTGGAAGCAACCCATGCCGATGCGCTGGATATCGTGCCGCTCGAAGCCTTGATGCTCAATGCATGGCGACCGACCCGCCGATAGCCCGCGATCTGTAGGCCGTGCGTGCTGTTTCGCAAGATGTCTGTCCAACGGCACGCAGCCGCAAACCGCTCTTCAAAGGATGACCATGATCAGACTCACCGTGGTGCCCGTCACCCCGTTTCAACAGAATTGTTCGTTGCTGGTCTGCACTGCGAGCGGGCGCGCCGCGGTGTTCGACCCCGGTGGCGATCTCGACCGCGTCGACGCGGCCCTCGCTCAGTCCGGTGCGCGTCTCGAGAAGGTCTTCCTGACTCATGGTCACATCGATCATTGCGGCCAGTCACGCGAATACGCCGACCGGCACGGCGTGCCGCTCGAAGGACCGCACGTCGACGACAAGTTCTGGATCGATCAACTGCCCGGTCAGGGGCAGCGCTTCGGCCTGTCGAAGCTGGACGCCTTCGTCCCCGATCGCTGGCTGATCGACGGTGACACGGTGTGCTTCGGCGAGCAGACGCTCGACGTCCTGCATTGTCCGGGGCACACGCCGGGCCACGTGGTCTTCCATCATGCCGGCGCGGGCCTGGCGATCGTGGGCGACGTCTTGTTCCAGGGGTCGATCGGACGCACCGATTTTCCGCGCGGTGATCACGCGACCTTGATCGCGTCGATCCGCGACAAGCTCTGGCCCCTGGGCGATGATACGGCGTTCGTGCCGGGTCACGGTCCGATGTCGACCTTCGGCGACGAACGTCGTTCCAACCCGTTCGTCGCCGATTCGGTGCTCGACCTGGGCTGACGCCGAAACCGTCGCGGGTTGCGGTATCACGGCGCGTGAAAGCCGTGGCTTCGTGAGGGATCCGATCGGCCGGTCGGGCAGCGCGCCCGCGCCGGCGGATGGGCCGACTCGCGGGTCGCGAGCCGGTCTCAGGCCGACGGTGGCGTCGCGAGCCGTGGCCCCGAGACCGGATCGAGCAGCGCGACGATCGCCGCACGCATCGCGTCGGTGCTCGCCTCCGCCGCATTCAGCGCCGCACCGACGCGGATCTCGATTCGGCTGCGCAGTCCGCGGCGCAGCGGGGCGACCATCGCCCGGCCGTTCTCGATACGCGAGAAGAACGAACCCCAGAGCCCGTTCAGGCCGATCGGCACCACCGGGACGGTCAGATTCTCGGACTGCGCGGTCTCGAGGATGCGCCGTGCACCGGCGCGGAACTCGGCCAGCTCGCCGTTGCGTGTGATGCCACCTTCCGGGAAGATGCCGAGCAACTCTCCGTCGCGCAGCACCTGCTGGGCACGCGTCATCGCGGCCCGATAGCACTGCGGATCCTCGTCGCGCGGTGCGACCGGGATCGCACCGGCCAGGCGGAACAGCGGCCCGAGGACGGGATTGGCGAAGATCCGGTGGTCCATCAGGAATCGCACCGGGCGCGGGCTTGCCGCCATCAGCAGGATCGCGTCGGCGAACGAGACATGGTTGGCGATCAACAGCGCGGCGCCAGTGTCCGGGATCGCGTCGGCACCGCTTATCCGGCAGCGATAGACGATGCGCGCCATCACCCAGCAGACGAATCGCAGCGCGTAGGCGGGCACCAGCCAGAAAATGAAGGCGGCGACCACCGCATTGAGCAGGCCGGCCACCAAAAAGAGTTCGGGCACGGACAGCCCGGCCGACAACAACATGCCGGCACCCAGCGAGCTGATAACCATCAGCGCGGCATTGAGGATGTTGTTTGCCGCGATGATCCGCGCCCGATGGGTCGGTTTGGAGCGGGTCTGGATCAGCGCGTACATCGGCACGCTGTAGATGCCGGTGAAGAACGACAGCAGCGCGAGGTCGGCCATCACCCGCCAGTTGCCGGCCGAACCGGCGAACGTGGCGATCGACATCGTGCCGGCGAACGGATGCAGATTGCGGGTGGCCAGCCAGAGATCGATCGCGAACACCGTCATGCCGATCGCCCCCAGCGGCACCAGGCCGATCTCGACCTGGCGGCGCGACAAGGACTCGCAGGCGAGCGAGCCCGCACCGATACCGACCGAGAACACCACCAGCAGCAGCGAGGCCACCTGCTCGTCGCCGCCGAGTACATCGCGCGCGAAGACCGGGAATTGGGCCAGGAAGATGGCGCCGAAGCACCACATCCAGGAGATCCCCAGCAGGGAGCGAAACACGGTCTTGTCGGCATGCGCCAGGCGCAGGTTGCGCCAGGTCTCGGTCACCGGGTTCGGATTGATGCGTAACTCGCCGGCCAGGGGTGGCGAAGCCGGCACGCCGGCCGCCGTGAATCTGCCCAGCACTGCCAGCGCCAGGCAGGCGAGCGCGACCGTGGTCGGGCCGATCGCCGGCTGGGCGATCAGCAAACCGCCCGCGACGTTGCCGAGCAGGATCGCGACGAAGGTGCCCATCTCGACCATGCCGTTGCCACCGGTCAGCTCGTGCGAATCCAGGTGCTGCGGCAGGTAGGCGTACTTGACCGGGCCGAACACCGCCGACTGGGCACCCATCAGGAAGATGCAGGCCAGCAGCAGCGGGATCTGCGCACGCCACAGACCGATCGCGGCGAGGCCCATGATCAGGATCTCGGCGGTCTTGAGGGCACGGATCAGGCTCGCCTTGTCGAATTTGTCGGCCAGCTGGCCACTGGTGGCCGAGAGCAGCACGAAGGGCGCGATGAACAATGCACCGATGACCAGGCCGGCCTTGGCCGGTGGCAGCCAGTCGAGCTGGAGTTGATAGGTGATCAACACGGTCAGCGCGAACTTGAACAGGTTGTCGTTCGCGGCGCCGAGGAACTGGGTCCAGAAGAACGGTGCGAACCGCCGTTGCCTGAGCAACGAGAACTGGCCGTGCGCCTGCGCTTGTTCGGGCCGGCGGACGGGGTCGAGGGCTTGGGTGTCTTTCATTTCGATCGTTCTTTCGGGTCTGCGGGCGATGGTCGGAGGCAACTCGGTGTGGCGCAGACCGTGGCGCTGCGCCAGGTCGCGCGAACGTCGGCATGCACTGGATCAGTCGATCAGCTGCATCGGCCCGCCGTAGCCGGCAGAGTGCAACCAGCCGAGCAGCGAGTCGGCGGTCACGGTCTCGATGCGATTGCGTGCCAGTTGTCGTGCCGGATGGTCGTCGAAGCTCACATTGGCCCGCGTCAGCCCCGCTCCCAGACGCCTGGCCGCCGAAATGCGCAGCGTCGTGGGCTGGTAGCCGTGCACCATCAGCCAGGCCTGGGCAAGGCGCCGCTCGTGCAGTGCAGGCTCGAGTGCCATCGCAAAGGTTTCGAGCAGCCAGGCGTTGGATTGCTGGTATCGCTGCGCCCACGGATAGGCGACCATGCTGTAACGACGCTCGAGCAGGCTGGCCAGCCGGGTGTCGTCGCGCATCAGCGGCAGCAGCGCGGCTTGAACCGGGCGCTCGGGGACGACGAGTGCGGCCTGCCATCGAAACGGCTGATCGTTGAAGAACTCGGCCAGGCCCTGACGGTAGAGCGCACTGCGTGCGGTGCCGCATTCGTTCAACAGATGGGCGACGCGCCAAAGACCCGACCCGCCGACGCCGGGGTTCTCACGGTAGGCAAATGCGACGTGCGAGAAACGCAGCCCGTAGCTGCGCAGATCCTGGCCGGCGCGGGCCAGGATGGCGACATCGGCACCGCTGCGGTCGAGCGCCGTCGCCGTATGGGCGGCGAGTTCGAAGGTCTGCCGCAATTCGGTCGCGCCCGGTCGATGGACTTCGCAGGATTGACCGGCCCAGCCCGGCGACGCGGCCAGCCCGGTGCAGCCGGCGAACAGGATGCCGAGACGGAACAGACCGCGTGCGACAAGTGCGCGCACCCTGGCTAGGGACGGCGCGGCCGGTATCGCCCTGGGGCGAGTGGTGATCGATTGGTTGTTCATGGTCGGCCACCGTGTCAGTCGGTGATGCGTTCGTGGTGCATGAGGCGATGCCCGAGCGCATTGGGAATAAATGCGATCACCTCGCCAGATGCAATCAGCAGCGACCCGGCGCTGAGAGTCACCGTCTGAACGGTCGTGCCGACACCCACCATGCTCAGGCCGGCGGCGCGTCCGGTCAGACGCAGCACCGCGCGTGCGCCCGTCGATGCCTGCTCGACGATCCAGACCGCGCCGTCCGCGCTCGCCTGCACGGCGACGATCGTCAGCAGAGCCGGCCCGCTGAGGGCCAGCGCGGACATCGACGCCGAAACCGCGATCGGGACGGTGGCCGACAGCGCCGACATCTCGCTGGCCATCGAAACGGTATCGGACTGGGCGAGCACCGGCGCGGGTAGGGCGGCTAGCGACGCAGCGCCGAAGAAGCCGGCCAGGGCAAGCGCGGCCAGACGTGGCGGGCGGGCGGTCGTGGCGTGTGGCGTCGACTCGCCTTGCGTCGACGCCTGCCGGCCCTGGCGGGCTTGTGGATCCATCTTCATGTGTGACCTCCTCGGGTCTGTTTGGACAGGGCCCGATGTTCTGGAATTCACACAGCAAGTGCAATAATTGGGTACGAAGTTGTAATCTGATCGACTATAGGTATCAAATATTAGTACTTACTCATGGCCACGACTCAGCAACTCGTCAACGCGCTAAAGCGTGAACTGCGCGCCGCGGGGCTCACCTATCGCGATCTGAGCGCGCGGCTCGAGGTCAGCGAGTCGTCGGTCAAGCGTATGTTTTCACGCGGCGAGATCACGCTCGCCCGGATCGATCGCATCCTGGCGTTGCTGTCGATCGATTTCACGGATCTGGCGCGCGGCATCGCGGACACCGCGCCCTTGCCGAACGAGCTGACCGAAGCGCAGGAGCGCGCGCTGGTCGCCGAGCGTGAATTGCTCCTGGTGGCGATCTGTTGCCAGAGCGAGTGGCGTTACGAGCAGATCCTGGAGTTCTATCGCCTGACGCCGGCCGAACTCATCGCTCGTCTGGTGCGGCTCGATGCCATCGGCGTGATCCACCTGCGCGCAAACAACCGTTATTCGTTGCGGTTGGCCAAGGGCTTCCGCTGGCGGCCGCACGGCCCGGTCATGGCGTATTTCCGCGCCCAGGCGATGACCGACTTCTTCTCCGGCGGCTTCGACGGCGATGCCGAGATCCTCGCACTCACGCACGGTTCGGTGTCCGTGCCGGCGACGGCCGCGTTCGTCGAGCGACTGCAGCGACTGATCGAGGACTTCGCCCGTCAGCACCGCGCCGATCACCGGCTCGATCTGCGCTACCGCCAATCGCGCACGCTGCTGGTGGCCATGCGCGATTGGGAGTTCTCGGCCTTCCGTGATCTGGTGCGCTGACAGCCTGCCGCACGGGGGAGGGAAGCGGTCGTCTCGCCGCGGCTAGCGGCCACCCGCCTTGAACGAATCCTTCAGCGTGACCGCCCGGTTGAAGACCAGCTGATCGGCACTGCCATCGGTGTCGTCGAACACGAAGTAGCCGTGGCGTTCGAACTGCATCGGCTGGCTCGCGTCGGCTGGGATGCCCGGCTCGACGAAGGCCTGAATGCTCTGCAGGGAGTCGGGATTGAGATCGCTGAGCCAGTCGCGATCACCGGCGCCCGGGTTCGGTTGCAGGAACAGGCGCTCGTAGAGACGCACCTGCGCGGCGCGGCCCTCGGTCGCCGACACCCAGTGAATGTTGCCCTTGACCTTGTAGTTGTCGGCTCCCGGCGTGCCGGATTTGGAGTCGGGTAGCACGTTGGCGAGCACCTTGACGACCCGGCCCTCGGCATCTTTCTCGCAGCCCGTGCACTCGATGACGAAGCCGTAGCGCAAGCGGACGCGGTTGCCTGGAAACAGGCGGAAATAGCCCTTCGGCGGTGTCTCGGTGAAGTCGTCGGCCTCGATCCAGAGTTCGCGGGTCAGGTTGAAGCGACGCGTGCCGCGCGCAGGGTCGCGCGGATGAACCGGCGCCTCGCAAGCCTCCACGGAGTCGGCCGGCCAGTTGCTCAGCTCGAGCCTGAGCGGTGCCAGGACCGCCACCGCGCGTGGCGCGCTGGCATCGAGATCGTCGCGCAGCGCCTGTTCCAGCGCGGAATGTTCGATCCAGGTGTCCGACCTGGTCACGCCGATGCGGTCGCAGAAAAGCCGGATCGCGCCGGGCGTGTAGCCGCGCCGGCGCAGGCCGGCGATGGTCGGCAGGCGGGGGTCGTCCCAGCCCTGCACGTGGCCGTCGGCGACCAGCGTCGCCAGACGCCGTTTGCTCATGACCGTGTACTCGAGATTGAGGCGGGCGAACTCGATCTGCCGCGGCAGCGGCCGGTTCAGCAGATTCAGTTCGGCCAGGCGCTCGAGCAGCCAGTCATAGAGCGGACGATGATCCTGGAATTCGAGCGTGCAGAGCGAATGGGTGATGTTCTCGAGCGCGTCTTCGATCGGGTGCGCATAGTCGTACATCGGGTAGACACACCAGCGATCGCCCGTGCGGTGATGAACGGCGCGGCGGATCCGGTAGAGCGCCGGGTCGCGCATGTTCATGTTCGGCGCGGCCATGTCGATGCGCGCGCGCAGGATGTGGCTGCCGTCGGGGTGTTTGCCGTCGCGCATCTCGCGCAGCAGCGCGAGGCTCTCGGCGGGCGGGCGGCTTCGATACGGGGACTCGGTGCCCGGCTCGGTCAGCGTGCCGCGACGGGCACGCATCTCGTCGGCCGATTGCGAATCGACGTAGGCATGGCCGGCCTCGACGAGTGCCTCGGCGAATGCGTACAGGGTCGGGAAATAGTCGCTGGCGAAATAGCCGTTGTTCTCAGCGCCCGCGTCCCAGCGGTAGCCGAGCCAGCGCACGGCATCGTAGATGGCATCGACGAAGACCTGGTCCTCTTTCTCGGGATTGGTGTCGTCGAAGCGCAGGTGGCAACGTCCGCCGTAGTCTTCGGCGAGGCCGAAGTTCAGGCAGATCGATTTCGCGTGGCCGATGTGCAGGAAGCCGTTGGGTTCGGGCGGGAAGCGGGTGCGGATCGGCGCCGGATCAGGCTCGGCGGCTAGCTTGTCGGCGGCCGCGCCGGGCTGCCCGGGCCAGCGTCGTTGCGTGAAGTGGCCGGCTGCCAGATCCTGGTCGATCTGCGTCCGAATGAAATTGCCTGCCGCGTATTCGTCGCCCCCGGCAGGCGCCGGCGCTGGCGCTCGCTTGTTCACCGCACTTCCATCAATTGCACTTCGAACAGCAGGGTCGCGTTGGGCGGGATCACGCCACCGGCGCCGCGCGCGCCATAGCCGAGTTGGGGTGGAATCAGCAGTCGCCGCTTGCCGCCGACCTTCATGCCCGCGATGCCTTCGTCCCAACCGGCGATCACGTGGCCGGCACCGAGCGGGAACATGATCGGCTCGCCGCGACGCAGGCTCGAATCGAACTCCGCCCCGGCCTGCTGGTTCTCGTAGAGCCAGCCTGTGTAGTGCACGGCCACCTGCCGGCCGGCCTGCGCCGTCTCGCCGCTGCCGGCTTCCAGTTCGGCGATCTGCAGGCCGCTGGGCTGCGTTTGATAATTCATGGGGTCTGCTCCGTGGACGGATGTTGAATCGGATTTCCCGCCTGCACCGGCAAGCGCGGCGGTCAGCCGGCCGCGCAGATCCTCGATGCGTTTGCGGTTGACGCCGAAGTCCTTGCGCCCGAGCCGCGAGGCAGAGCGCACGTGGATGACGTGCGCGTCGGCATCGAGCAGGAACTCGGCATCGTCGACGAACTTCAGCAGGCGGGTTTCGAACTCGGCGTGCGCGTAGCCGGGTCGGCGGGTGACGATCGTGGCGCCCGGGGTGTCGGCAACCAGCTCGAGCAAGGTCTCGAAGGCGGCGTCAGGGACGGGCCCTGTCGCCAGGGGTTCGATCCGGTTGGCCGGGCGTTCGGTCTGGCTGGACACCGAGTTCTCCGGTTTGTCGTCGACGGAGCGCAAGCGACCATCGACGACGCCCAGTTCGGAGGGGCGAGTTCCCGAGAGTAGTCCCATCTGGCTTCCGATCAGTGTGGCCGCGACGATGAAAACGAAGGTACCGAGCAGGATCCTGAGGGCCCGCCGCATTTCCTGAGCCGCCTGGTCAGCGGCGCAGACGGCGTATCAGGCTGGAAGTGTCCCAGCGCGCGCCGCCCATCTGCTGAACGTCTTTGTAGAACTGCTCGATGAGCGCCGTGGCCGGCAACGGCGCACCGTTGCGATTGGCCTCGTCCAGGCACAGGCCCAGGTCTTTGCGCATCCATTCGACCGCGAAACCGAACTCGAACTTGTCGTCGACCATGGTCTTGCCGCGGTTGTCCATCTGCCAGGACTGCGCGGCGCCTTTGCCGATCACGTCGAGTACGAGCTTCATGTCGAGGCCGGCGCTCAGGCCGAAGTTGACCGCCTCGGACAGGCCTTGCAACAGACCGGCGATGCAGATCTGGTTGACCATTTTCGCGAGCTGGCCGCTGCCCGGCTCGCCGATCAACGTGAATGCGCGCGCGAATGCGGCCGCCACTGGCTTGACGCGGTCGAAGGCGGCGGTCTCGCCGCCACACATGACGGTAAGCACACCGTTGACGGCGCCGGCCTCGCCACCGGATACCGGCGCGTCGATGAATGCGATGCCCTGATCGCCGCCGAGCGCGAACAGCTCGCGCGCCACGGCGGCCGAGGCGGTGGTGTGATCGACGAACACCGTGCCGGATTTCATGCCGGCAAAGGCACCGTCATCGCCCAGCACGACCGAGCGCAGGTCGTTGTCGTTGCCGACGCAGGCGAACACGATGTCGGCGCCTTGGGCGGCCTCGCGCGGGGTGGCGGCGGCGCGTCCGCCGCCGTTCTTGTCCACCCAGGCCTGCGCCTTGGCGGCCGTGCGGTTGTAGACGGTGACATCGTGGCCGGCCGCCAGCAGATGGCCGGCCATCGGGCCGCCCATCACGCCGAGGCCGAGGAAGGCCACCTTGTGTGGCGGCACGGGGTCGTAGGTCTTGTCAGTCATGGTGCTGATCCGAGAGATTGTGGTGATCGGTGCGGCAACACCTTGGGCCGCCGCCGAAGGACCGCCCGCGGCCGCGGACTGTGTGCGGCATTGTGCAACAGCCGCCCGCCATCGGGTCCGGTCGTGCCCGACCTGTGTCGCGGTTCGGCCGGGGGCTACACAGGGTTCATCGTCAGAACACGGCCGCGTGGCCGTCACGGCGCGAGTCGCTGGCGGCCACGTAGCCATCGTCCCGGTCGTCGGACAGGCGCCAGATGAACTGACCCGAGCCGAAGTCCATGTAACTGTCGACGATCGGCTCGATCTGATGGCCCATACCCACCAGCGCCTGCTTGAGCGGCCCGGCGACCGCGTCTTCGAGGTCGACCGACAGGCCCCGATTGACCTTCCAGCGCGGTGCGTCGCAGGCGGCCTGCGGATTCTGGCCGTGATCGATCATGCGCACCAGGGTCTGGACGTGGCCCTGGGGCTGCATGTTGCCGCCCATCACACCGAAACTCATCTGGGGCTGGCCGTCGCGCATCAGGAAGCCGGGGATGATCGTGTGGAAGGGGCGCTTGCCCGGGGCGACGAGATTGACCGAGGCGGGGTCGAGGCTGAAACCCTGGCCGCGGTTTTGCAGCGAGATGCCGAGCTCGGGCATGACCACGCCGGAGCCGAAACCCATGTAGTTGCTCTGGATGAAGCTGATCATCATGCCACTGTCGTCGGCGGCGGACATGTAGATGGTGCCGCCGGCGGGTGGGCGCCCCGGGCCGAAATCGGTCGCACGGGCGGGATCGATCAGACGCGCGCGCGAGGCCAGATAGGCGTCATCGAGCAGATCGGCGGCCGTGACGTCGGTCATGGCGCGCGGATCGGCGACGTAGCGGTAGACGTCGGCGAATGCCGCCTTCATCGCTTCGATCTGCAGGTGTTGGCAGGCCACGGCGTCCGGCGCCAGCGCGGCGAGATCGAAGTGCTCGAGCATGCCCAGCGCCATCAGGGCCGCAATGCCCTGGCCGTTGGGCGGGATTTCGTGGACCTCGTAGCCGCGGTAGCGGCGCGAGATCGTGCCGACCCAGTCGGGCCGGTAGGCGGCGAAGTCGGCCACCGTATGGGCCGCGCCGTTCGCACGCAGCCAGGCCACCAGTCGCTCGGCGATCTCACCCTCGTAGAAGTCACGGGCACCGCGCTCGGCCAGGCCGCGCAGGGTGACGGCCGCGCCGGGCATGCGCACGCGCTCGCCGATCTCCGGCGCCCGCCCGTGCGGCATGAAGACCTCGGCGAAGCCGGGTTGCTTCGACAACTCGCCAACCTGTGCGGCCCACTTCTGCCGCACCATCGGCGCGACCGCGAAGCCGCGTTCGGCGAGCTCGATCGCCGGTGCCAGGCAATCGGCGAAGCTGCAGCGCCCGAAGCGCTCGTGCAGCGCATGCCAGCCGGCGATCGCGCCCGGAATCGTGATGGTATCCACGCCGCGCAGCGGGATGCGTTCGCCGTGCCGGGAGGCGAAATACCCGGGTGTCCAGGCGGCTGGCGCCACGCCGGAGCTGTTCAGGCCGTGCAGTGCCTGGCCGTCCCAGAGGATCGCGAAGCAGTCGCTGCCCAGCCCGTTGGAGACCGGCTCGGTCAGCGTGATCGCGGCGGCCGCGGCGACGGCGGCATCCACCGCATTGCCGCCGCTGCGCAGGATATGCAGACCTGCCTGTGCCGCCAGCGGCTGGGAGGTGGCGACCACGTTGCGACCGAACACCGGCGTGCGCGGCGTCAGGTAGGGGGCTTGCCAGCCAAAGGGCGCGTGCCACCCCGGTGACGGAATGTGGGTCATGTCAGGACTCCGGTTGGGGGCAAGGCGGGCAGCCGAGGAGTTCGGCCAGGTGTTCGAGATCGCGCGCGTGCACGTCGAGATCGGCTGATTTCGAGACGTCGACCGGCACGCCCGCGCCGAATTCGGTCGGTCGCTCGATGAATGCCGTGCGGCAGCCGCAGCGGGCGGCGGCACGGAGATCGTCCTTGTGCGCCGCGACCATCAGCATCTCGGACGGCGCGATGTCGAACACCTCGCAGACGCCCAGGTAGGTTTCCGGGTCGGGCTTGTAGTGGCGAAACACCTCGGCCGACAGGATCAGGTCCCAGCGCAGATCGCCGTGGCGCGACAGGTCCGCGAGCAGACCGAGGTTGCCGTTGGACATGGTGGCGAGCCGATAGCGCTGGCGCAGCCGGCGCAGGCCCGTGGCAGAGTCGGGCCACGGATCGAGGCGATGCCAGACCAGGTTCAATGCGCGCCGGCCGGCTTCGTCGAGCACCACGCCGGTGGCCTCGATGACCTCGTCGAGGTTCATGCGGTGCAGGTCGTCGATCCTGGTCCACGGCAACTCGCCCGAGCGCACCTTGTGCATCGACGGTTGATAGCGGTCGCGCCAGGCCTGCGCGAAGGCGGCGCCCGGGACACCGAGATCGAGCGCATCGACCTCGGCGGCGATACTGCCGTGCCAGTCGACCACGGTGCCGAAGACATCGAAGGCCAGCACCTTGACGGACGCGGGATCGAAAATGCTCAAAGGGCCCCCTTGCCGTCGCCATCGACGGTCTTCATGTAGTCGGCGACCTGCCGGTCGTCGTAGTTCAGCACTTCGCGCAGGACCTGCTCGGTGTGCTGACCGAGACGGGGCGGCGGCAACGAATAGCGTACCGGCGTGGCCGAGAACTTGATCGGGCTGCCAACCAGGGGCACCGGGCCGGCATCGTCGCGCTCGATGTCCACGCGCAGGCCGCGGGCCTGGATCTGCGGCATCGCGAACACCTGGTCCAGGTCGTTGATCGGGCCGCAGGGCACCCCGACCCGCTCGAGTTCCGCGATCCAGTCGGCCTGGCTCTTGCGCTCGATCATGTCGGCGAGGGCGGGGATCAGCGTCGCCCGGTTGCGGATGCGCAGCGCATTGCTGGCATAGCGCGCATCGTCGGCGATCTGTGGGCAGCCGCCGGCCACGCACAGCTTGCGAAACTGGCCGTCGTTGCCAGCCGCGACGATGATCCAGCCGTCGGATGCCTTGAAGGTCTGGTAGGGCACCACGTTCGGATGGGCATTGCCCCACCGGTGCGGTGGCGTGCCGCTGACCAGGAAGTTGGTGTTCATGTTGGCCAGCGACGTGACCATGACGTCGAGCAAGGCCATGTCGATGTACTGGCCGGTGCCGCCACGCTCACGATGCAGCAGCGCAGCGAGAATCGCCTGCGCCGAGACCATGCCGGTCATCAGGTCGGAGATGGCCACACCGGCCTTCTGCGGGCCGCCGCCCGGCTGGTCGTCGGCCTCACCGGTGATCGACATGAAGCCCGACATGCCCTGGATCACGAAGTCGTAGCCGGCGCGGTGGGCGAGCGGCCCGGTCTGGCCGAAGCCCGTGATCGAGCAGTAGACGAGACGCGGATTGATCGTACGCAGGCTGTCGTAGTCGAGGCCGTAGCGGGCCAGCTGGCCGACCTTGAAGTTCTCGATCAGCACGTCGGCGTCGGCAGCCAGGGTTTTGATCATCGCCTGCCCCGCGGGGCTGGCGATGTCGGCCAGGACCGAGCGTTTGCCCCGATTGGCAGCCAGGTAGTAGGCGGCGTCGGTGGTTTCGTGCCCGTCGCGGTCGGCGAGAAAGGGCGGGCCCCAGCCGCGGGTGTCGTCACCGAGCCCCGGACGCTCGATCTTGATGACCTCGGCACCGAGATCGGCCAGTGTCTGGCCGCAACTCGGGCCGGCGAGCACCCGGCTCATGTCGATGACTCGGATTCCGTCCAGTGGGGCGGCCATGGGTTCTCCTGCGGTTTGGACCGGACACCGGGCCGGGCGGGCGACCGGCAATCGCCGGCATCTGGGCGCGCCGACGCTGCGTTCCGTTGAATGGCCCGCGAAGTGTACCGTTTCGTGGCGTCGGTCCTGCGAGGACCGAAGGTTCTGGTGTATTTTCGAGGGTTGCGCCCAGGAGTCCCGAACGAGTGCCGATCCCGCGCCCGCACGGGCCGGTGCGGCCGCTCGCCGCGCTCCGGGTCGATCCCGATCCAACACCGCGTGCCCGCGATGAAATCTGCCGACATCCGCAATACCTTCCTGAACTATTTCGAGTCCAAGGGGCACACGATCGTGGCCTCGAGCCCGGTCGTGCCCGGCGACGACCCGACGCTGCTGTTCACGAATGCGGGCATGAACCAGTTCAAGGACGTGTTCCTCGGATTCGACAAACGGCCCTACAGCCGTGCGGTCACCTCGCAGAAATGCATCCGCGCCGGCGGCAAGCACAACGATCTCGAGAACGTCGGCTACACGGCCCGGCACCACACGTTCTTCGAGATGCTGGGCAATTTCAGCTTCGGCGACTACTTCAAGCGCGATGCGATCCATTTTGCCTGGGAACTGCTGACGCAGGGTTTCGGCCTGCCCGCGGACAAGCTCTGGATCACCGTCTACGCCGAGGACGACGAAGCCTACGACATCTGGTCGCGCGAGATCGGCGTGCCGGCCGCGCGCATCGTGCGCATCGGCGACAACAAGGGCGCGCGTTACGCCTCGGACAATTTCTGGATGATGGGCGACACCGGCCCCTGCGGTCCGTGCAGCGAGATCTTCTTCGATCACGGCCCGGACATCGCCGGCGGCCCGCCCGGCAGCCCCGACGAGGACGGCGACCGCTACATCGAGATCTGGAATCTCGTGTTCATGCAGTTCAACCGCGACGAGGCGGGCACCATGCATCCGCTGCCCAAGCCCAGTGTCGATACCGGCATGGGCCTGGAGCGCATCGCGGCGGTCCTGCAAGGCGTGCACTCGAACTACGAGATCGACCTGTTCGTGGCCTTGCTGGGCGCCGCCCGGCG
Organism: Burkholderiaceae bacterium; assembly: GCA_041396685.1. Lineage (GTDB taxonomy): Bacteria > Pseudomonadota > Gammaproteobacteria > Burkholderiales > Burkholderiaceae_E > JAUIAI01. The sequence goes on along the minus strand of JAWKYD010000024.1, from coordinate 14,021 downwards.
GGCGGTCGAGTCGGCCGGTGGGCAGGCGGATCCCGGCAGCCCGTCGCTGAAGGTGCTGGCGGACCACATCCGCGCCTGTTCGTTCACGATCGCCGACGGCGTGATCCCGGGCAACGAAGGTCGCGGCTACGTCCTGCGCCGCATCACGCGGCGCGCGATCCGCCATGGCTACAAGCTCGGCGCCCGCGCGCCGTTCTTTCACACGCTGGTGGCCGCGCTGGCCGGGCAGATGGGCGATGCCTATCCGGAACTGCGCCACCAGGAGGCGCGCATCACCGACGTGCTGCGCCAGGAAGAGACGCGCTTTTTCGAGACCATCGCTCACGGCATGGAGATTCTCGACGCCGCGCTGGCGCCGCTGCGCGGTCAGGCAGGCGCGGTGCTCGACGGTGCCACGGCGTTCAAGCTGCACGACACCTATGGCTTTCCGCTCGATCTGACCGCCGACGTCTGCCGCGAGAACGGTCTCGCGGTCGACGAAGCCGGCTTCGATGCGGCCATGGCCCGGCAACGCGAGCAGGCACGCGCCGCGGCCAAGTTCCGCATGGGGCAGGCGCTCGAATACGACGGAGCGGGTACGACCTTCCATGGCTACGACGCGATGACGCACGCGGGCCTGGTCACGGCCCTCTACCGTGACGGCATTCGCGTTCCGCGGCTGGTCGCGGGCGAGGCCGGTGTGGTGGTGCTCGACCATACGCCGTTCTATGCGGAATCCGGTGGTCAGGTGGGTGATTCCGGTGTCCTGGTGGCCGGTGGTTCGCTGTTTCGTGTCGAGGACACACAGAAGATCCAGGCCGCGGTGTTCGGTCATCACGGCGTGTTGCAGGAGGGTGGGCTGGCCGAGGGCGACACGCTCGATGCGCGCGTCGACGTCGCGCGTCGGGAACGCATCGTGCGCAACCACTCGGCCACGCACCTGATGCACAAGGCCTTGCGCGAAGTGCTCGGGCCCCACGTGCAGCAGAAGGGTTCGCTGGTCGATGCCGAGCGCACCCGCTTCGACTTCAGCCACAATGCGCCGGTCGACGCCGGGCAGATCGCGAAGGTCGAGGCCATCGTCAATCGCGAGATCCTCGCCAATCTCGCCACTCAGGCGCGCCTGATGGGCTACGACGATGCGATCGCGGCAGGCGCGATGGCCTTGTTCGGCGAGAAATACGGTGACCAGGTCCGAGTGTTGAACATCGGCTCTTCGTGTGAGCTGTGCGGTGGCACCCACGTCTCGCGCACCGGCGACATCGGTCTGTTCAAGATCGTCTCGGAGGGCGGTGTCGCCGCCGGCATCCGTCGCATCGAGGCGGTGACCGGCGAGGGCGCGCTGGCGGTGGTCAACGAACGGCAGGCCTTGCTCGATCGCACGGCCGCGGTCTTGCGCGTGCCGCCGTCCGAACTGCCCGCCCGGGTCGAAAGCCTGCTCGACCAGTCGCGTCAGCTCGAGCGCGAGTTGGCACGGCTGAAGTCTCAAATGGCCAGCGCCCAGGGCGGCGATCTGGCTGCGCGCGCGATCAAGATCGGCGAGGTCAGCGTGCTGGCCGCGCGTCTCGACGGCGCCGATGCCAGGACGCTGCGCGAAACGGTCGACCAGTTGCGTGACAAGCTCGGTAGCGCGGTCGTTCTGCTGGCCGGAGTACAGGACGACAAGATCAGCCTGGTCGCCGGCGTCACCACCAAGACCGTTGCCGGGGTCAAGGCCGGCGATCTCGTCGGCCACGTTGCCGGCCAGATCGGTGGTCGCGGTGGTGGCCGTCCGGACATGGCGCAGGGTGGCGGTACTGACGTCGCCGCGCTCGCGGGGGCGCTGTCGTCCGTGGACGACTGGGTTCGCGAGCGTCTCTGAGCATCGGATGTTGCGCGCGCTGCTGTGCGCAACATCCGGTGCGCGGAGCTTTTGCGGCGCTGGCAGGCGAATTGCCGTCAAGCCTGAGGATGCGCAGCGGCGGTCAGCGGGGTAGCGTTCGAGCATCGAAGGCTTGGACGTGGAGGTGTGTCATGGACACACTCATTGCCTCGTTGCTCGTCTGGATCGGAATGAACTCGTCACTGAGCGTCGCACAGGTGCCGATCCCGAAGGTCGTCGAAATGTCGCCGCGTGAAATCGCCCGCCAGGTCAGGGACGCGCTCGCCATTGCCGTCGACGAATCGCGTCTGGAGGGTCGGGTGCTCGGCTTCTATGACCCCGATGCCGGTCCGGTGGGCACCATCTACGTGTTGCGTGCCGATCTCGCGCCGAATGCCGCGCGGTATGCCGATAAGGCCGCCAATCCCTACTTCCAGGAGCGCCTGCTCCACGAACTGATCCATCACGTTCAGTTTCGTACCGCGGTGATCGATTCGCTGCCCTGCCGAGCTGCCGCCGAGCGCGACGCCTATCGACTCGGCGGTGCTTTCCTCGACCAACGCCGGGTGCCGGACCGCCTCGCCAACCGCGCCTACTGGATCCGCCACCACGGCAGCTGCTCGCGCTTTGGCGCGAGCGGCTGACGCAGCCTGGCCGGCGCCGCGGCCGGCGCGGGGCCTGCTCGCGGCCGACGCGGCAGAATAGCTCCCTGGCGAGCCCGCCGTCTCGGTCGCGAGATCGATCGGGCGTCGCATAGTCGACGGTCCGGTCGGTCGCAGCGCGTGCCTCGTGGTCACGATGTCGATCCGGTCGGCGTCGGGTCGCGTCCCGCAGCGGGACATCGAGGAGAGAACGAAGGTGAACACGGCATTCGACTTCAGTGGGCGCGTCGCGCTCGTCACCGGCGGCGTATCGGGTATCGGCGCGGCCACTTCCCGCGCCTTCCTGAGGGCCGGCGCGCAGGTGATCGCATGCGGCCTGACCGAGTCCGAGCTCGCAGCGGCGCGCGCCGATGCCGAACTGGGCAGGGCGCGCATCGAGCGGCTCGACGTCTGCGACAAGGTGGCGGTCGATGCCTTGGTCGGCGGACTCGAACGGCTCGATTTCCTGGTCAACAGTGCCGGCATCATCCGCCGGAATCAGGAGCACGACCCGGTCATGTTCGATCAGGTCATCGATGTCCACGTCGGCGGCAGCATGCGTGTGAGCACCGCCGCGCGCCCGTTGTTGGCCAGGAACGGTGGCGCGATCGTGATGATCGGCTCGGTGATGTCGTTTTTCGGCGGCCCGGCGCAGCCGGCTTACTCGAGCGCCAAGGGCGCGATTCGCAATCTGACCATGTCGCTCGCCTGCGCCTACGCGACCGATGGCGTGCGGGTCAACGGCGTGGCGCCCGGTTGGGTGATGACCGAGCTCTCGCGCGGTGCCCGCGAGAACCCCGAGCGTGCCGCCCAGATCAATTCGCGCATCGCATTGCAGCGTTGGGCCGGGCCCGACGAGATCGCCGATCCGATCCTGTTCCTGTGCTCCGATGCGGCGCGCTACATGACCGGGACGATGATGCCGGTCGACGGTGGCTACACGTCGATGGGCTGAGGCGGCCGCTCGCCGCTCGGGTCGGGGGGCGATGGTGTCGCTGCGGTCGCGGCCGCCGACGGGGACGCCGCATCGCACACCCGATTGCGTCCGCCGTGTTTGGCCTGGTAGAGGGCCGCGTCCGCGGCCGCGAGCATCGACGGTCCCGCGTCGGACCCGGCCGGTACGCGGCAGCACACGCCGAGGCTGGCGGTCATTCGCACGCGGGTACCGTCGAGTTCGGGCATCTCGGCCTCGATCGCTGCGCGGATGCGCTCGGCGCTGGCCAGCGCATCGCCCGGCAGGCAGTCGCGCATGAGCACCACGAATTCCTCTCCCCCGTAGCGGGCGGCGATCGCTTGCGGATTGCTCAGACTGGCGGCTGCCAAGCGGGCGGCCCGGCGCAGGCACTCGTCGCCGAACGCATGGCCGTGCTCGTCGTTCAGGCGCTTGAAGTGGTCGAGATCGACCATCATGACCGCCACTGCCGAGCCGCGCTGATGGCCCTGGCGGATCGCATCGGCGAATTGTTCGTCGAAATGACGGCGGTTGAAGACGCCGGTCAGGCCATCGACCCGGGTCTGGCGCGCGAGTTGTTCGTTCGCGACTTCGAGCTCGAAGGTTCGCGCTCCCACCGTCTGTTCGAGCATGCGCATCGCCTGCGACTGTTGGTCGATCTGGCCGGCACGCGCGATCGAATCGAGCCAATCGCGGCTGCGATGGCGCATGATCACCGTCAGCGTGCACAGCAGGGCCCCGATCGAGGTCACGACCATCACCACGATCGGGTCGGGCCAGGCTGCCGGGCCCGCGAGGCCGAGCAGCGCGAATTCGGACGGTGCGGCCGACAGGGTCACCGCCGTCAGGCCGGGCAGCAGCCAGACCATGGAGAGGTCGTGCGCGCGCACACGTGCAAAGGTCTGGACGGCGACGGTCGACAGGGTCAGGCCGGCCGCCGTCAGCGCGATGCTTGCGCTCGCCCAGGCAGGCACCATGGATACGGTCAGAGCACCTGCCAGGCTCACGCCCGCGGAGGCTCGCAGGACGAAGGCGGCCAGGCGGGACGCGCGCGCCGACCTTGCGACCATCGCGTATGCCAGCCAGGCGCCGGCCGCCGCGAGCAGCGCCATCGACAGGTTTCGCGCGTGCGGGTTCCATTCGGGCGTGTCGGGCCAGAAGAGCTCGAAGGCGAGCCCGGAAACCTGCAACGAGACGAACGCCTGCGACAGCAGCAGGACGGCCAGCGCGAGCTGAGTCCCATCGCGCGTGGCCAGCGCCGTCATGCCCGACAGAAGCAGCAGGCTCGCCAGCAGCGTGACCGTCAGCCAGGCCGGGTCGGGCAGTGCCCGGGGCACCCGTTCCGGCGCGGCGGGACGGACGATCGCGGGGTTGAAGACGCTCAGGGATCGGCCCTGCTGCCTGGCAAGCACCGTCCATGGGCCGGTGCCGCGGGTCGGCCAGGGGATCATGGCTTGCGCGCGTTGCAGTGTTCGTTCGGCCAGCGGCATCGTCGCACCGATCCGATAGCGGTCGATCACCCGTTCCCGCGCATCGAGCACTCGCACCTCGATGTCGCCCGCGTCGGGCGGCGCGAGCCGCAATCGGGCGTTCTCGCCGGGCCGGCCCGGCAGTTGCCAGCGCAACCACAGCGCGCCCTCGGGCAGCCGGGCCGCGACGCGTGAGCGGTCGAGCCGCGTCCAGCCCCGTGCCGTTCGTGCGCCGACCCAGTCGAGCTCGCCGCCGGCATCGTGCAACACGTCGACGTTGCCCGCGGGCATGCCCTGATCCGCGAACGCACCACTGCCCACGAGCACCGAAGCGCAGAGCAGCAATGAGAGAAGCGGCAGCAGACGACGCACGAAACGTTGTATTGAAAGCAAGGCGAGTGCGACCCGCACGGAATCGGCCCTGTTGGATATCGGCAGGAAAATAGGGGATTTCCCGCCGTTGTTTCGACGATCACCCGATCGGCGGCCGGCGCCGGCGTCGAATCGGTCGGTGGCTGCGTCGCCGTGACTCGTCCCGGGCGTGACCGGCGGCGAACAACGCCATATGAACGGCCCCGAGTTGCCTTTTCCAGGCTTCGTGCCGAGCCGATCGACTCGATAGTCGACGACTAATCCAGCTGCGCCGCGTCGGCGCGCCCGACCCGTTCGTCGAAGGTTCAGCGATGCTCGTGCTTCCGAAAGTGTTCCGACCCGGCATACGCCTGATGCTCCGGCTGCCGTTGCGGATCAAGTCGTGGATGCTCGTGCTGCTTGCCGTGATTCCCATGGTCGCGACGTTGTCCGAGGTCGTGCGCCGCGACTACGATCTCCTGCGATGCACGCAGTTCGAGCTGCATGGCATCGCGCTCAATCGCAGCGTCTATGCGGTGCTCGGAGGCGCGCTGAAGGAGCGGCGCCTCGAAGCGGAGGTCGCCACCGTCGGGTCGCTGGTCGCGCAGCGCGACGACCGGGCCCTCTCGGAGGCCTGGCGCGCGCTGCAGGCCTGGCACGACACGGTGCTCGAGAAACGGAGGGACGACGGCGCCGCACGCGATACGGAAGGTCTCATGCTCGCCGCCTGGCGTCTGCTCAAGCAGGCCGAACACGCCTTCCACTTCTTCGTCGAATCGAGCAGCGGCGCCGCGGCGCAGGTCGAACTCGCGCACGTGGGGATGCTCAACGTGATTGCCTCGATCCAACGTCTGCGCGGCGAGCTTGCCACCCATGGCAGGCGCGATCTCGATACCTTGCAGTCGATGCAGGCGGGACTGGCCGCAGCACTCGATCAGGTGCAGTTCATCGACAGAGTCGACGGCCTGCGGGGCCGGCCGCTCGGACCGTCGTTCCAGGCGATGGTGCAAGCGGCTCGCGAACTCGTCTCGACCGCGCCACGGGCGCTCGATCCACTGGCCCTGGATTCGACGCTCTCGTTTGCATTCTCGGCCCACGACGAGGCCAGCCGACGGCTGCAGGAGGCGCTCACGGCGCGGGCCGCGGAACTGTCGACGCGGGTGCTCGTCGGCACGATCGGAGGCCTGTCGCTGGTTTCGCTGCTGTTCTATCTCGTTGCCAGCGCACTGGGTGCCGTCGGTGAGTCGCACCGGGTCTTGCGCGCCATCCTGACGCACGTTCGTGACGGCGAGTTGCGCTACGAAGAGCGGGTACCGGGCAGGGGGGCGCTCGCCGCCGTCGGCACCGCGATCGACGAGATGACCGAGGATCTTTCGTTGCGAGTCGGCAAGATCCGCAATCAGGCGATCGCCGTGTGGATGGCCGCTGACGCGATCGCCGACGCCAATCGGGAGCTGCTCGACCGCACGGAGCTGACCGCCGCGAATCTGGCCGAGACCACCAGCAGCGTGCAGAGCCTGGACGCCCTGGTTGCCGGCACGGCACGTGCCGCGCAGGAGACGCGACAGCGCGTCGTCGGCGTCAGGCAGGTAGCCGAGGGCAGCGTCGCGGCAGTGACCGAGACCGTGCAGACGATGCGCGAATTGCAGCTCGAGGCGGGCAAGATGGTGGCGATCATCGGCGCGATCGACGGCATCGCATTCCAGACCAATATCCTCGCGCTCAATGCGTCGGTCGAGGCCGCACGCGCCGGCGTGGCCGGGCGCGGTTTCGCGGTCGTTGCCGACGAGGTCCGCTCGCTCGCCCAGCGCTGCGCGGAGTCCGCCCATCAGGTGCGCGAGCTGATCGAGCGCTCGAACGCGCGGGTCGAGAAAGGCGCGGTCGGCATCGAAGCCGTCAGCCGGTCGTTGCAGGAAGTGGTCAGCGGCGTGTGCCAGACGGCCGACACGATGTCGATCATCGCCGAGGGCGCCGACGCACAGGTCCGGTCGCTGCGCGAGATATCGGGTGCGGTCCAGACCTTGGATTCCCTGTCGCAGGTGAACTCGTCGATGGTCGATCGCTCCCTGCGTGCGGCCGAAGCACTGCGCGAGCGCTCATTCGGTCTCGGTGATGCGATGCACGGCATCCACCTCCGTCGTGGCACGGCCGACGAGGCCTACGAGATGCTGATGCGGGCGAAGAAGTACCTGGAACAGAACGGCCTGACGGCCGCCAAGACGGCCATGCACGATCAGAACGGCGAGTTTCGCGATCGCGATCTGTACATCTTCGGGTTCGACCGTTCACGCCTGTTCGAGATCTACGGCGCCAATCCGGCCAAGGCTGGTCACGCGACCCTGGACGAGCTGACCGGGGTCGACGCCGACTACTTGTTCAAGGTCAGCTGCGAGGCCGCCGATCGTGGCGGCGACTGGATCGAATACGACGTCCGCAACCCGTTCACGGGAGAGGTCGAACCCAAGGTCAGCTATGTGATCGGCGTGGGCAGCTTGGTCCTCGGTTGCGGCGTTTACCGGCCGATCCTCAAACACGAGCGAGAAGCGGCCGAGCGCGCCCGGCGCGAGCAGTCGGACCGCGCACGAGAGTTCGCACGGCAGCGCGTGGATGCCTTGGCCAGGGGCGAATTGCCCGCTTAGACGGCTGTCGGCAGGTCGAATCCGCGCCGCACGATCGGGCCGCGCGACGATCCCGTCCACCGCTCCCGACGGGCCGCGGCAGCGCGTCTGACGCGCGCGCGGACCTGCACGCCGGCACATCGGAATGTCGGCTCGGGCACGATGGTATGCTTGCTGAGCAGGGCGGGGCGCATCATCTCGCCAAGCCATCCGCTGGAGGCACATTCCGTGTACGAGTTCGAATACGAGCGGCCCGATGATCTGGCCGCCGCGCGCCGCTTTTTGAGCGAGCACCCCGAGGCGAAGTTGCTCGCCGGCGGCATGACCCTGCTGCCGTCATTGAAGCTGCGGCTGTCCGCGCCCAGTCATCTGATCGATATCTCCCGGCTGTCCGAACTCGCCGGCCTGTCCGCAACCGACACCGGCCTGAGCGTGGGCGCGGGGCTCACGCATGCGCGCATCGCCGCCGACGACACCATCGCCCGCCGCCTGCCCGCGCTGGCCGCGCTGGCGGCTCGTGTCGGTGACCCACAGGTGCGGGCGCGCGGCACGATCGGCGGTTCGCTCGCCAACAACGATCCGGCTGCCGACTATCCGGCGGCGTTGCTGGCACTGGGCGAGCGGGTCCGGACCGACCGCCGCGAGATTCAGGCCGACGATTTCCTGCTCGACATGTTCACGACCGCGCTCGACGAGGGCGAGATCGTGCTCGCAATCGACTTCCGCATTCCACAGCGCGCCTCCTACGCGAAATTCGCTCACCCGGCGAGCGGCTTCGCGATGACCGGTGTCATGGTCGCGCAGTACGACGATGGTGTGCGCGTCGGCGTCACCGGCGCGGCGCCGTGCGCGTTTCGTTGGACCGAAGCCGAGCAGGCGCTCGGCCGGGATTTCGTGCCGGCGGCGCTCGATGGCATGGCGCTCGCGGCCGACGGACTCAACGAGGACCTCCACGCGCCCGCTGCCTATCGCGCCCATCTGGTTTCCGTCCTGACGCGGCGTGCAGTCGATGCCTGTCTGGCTGGCCGTCCGGCCGTCTGAACCCGACGCGAACGAGGAGTCGTTTCATGAAAACCGTGACTTTGCGGGTCAACGGCGCCGAGCATACGCTCGAGCTCGAGGACCGCACCCTGCTCGTCGAGGCATTGCGCGAGCACCTCGGCCTGACCGGCACACACGTCGGTTGTGACACCAGTCAGTGTGGTTGCTGCACCGTGCACCTCGACGGCACGGCCATCAAGTCGTGCAGCATGCTTGCCGTGCAGGCCGACGGTTGCGAGATCACCACGATCGAGGGGCTTGCCGGGCCGGATTCGCTACACCCGGTGCAGCAGGCATTCTCGGCCTGCCACGGCCTGCAGTGCGGCTTCTGTACGCCCGGCATGATCATGGCGTCGGTCGACCTGCTCGCGCGCCATCCCGATCCTACCGACGAGCAGATTCGCGAGGGCCTGGCGGGCAATCTCTGTCGCTGCACCGGCTACGTGAACATCGAGGCGGCGGTGCGCGCTGCAGCCAATGCCTCCCGGGAGGCCGGCCGATGACTCTGCTACGTCACGAAGACCGGCGTCTGATCACCGGTCGCGGGCATTTCACCTCCGACTGGCAGTTGGCCGGGCAGGTGCATGCGGTCATCGTTCGATCCGATCGCGCCAATGCCCGGGTGCTCGGTGTCGACACCGGTGCGGCAAGGTCCTCGCCCGGTGTTCTTGCGGTGGTCACGGCTGCAGATGTCGCCGAGGCGGGGCTGCAGCCCGTGCCTTCGGGTCCCGACCTCAAGGGTGTCGGGGGCATGGCACAGCGCAAGAAGGCGCTGCCCGTTCTCGCCGACTCCCATGTCGCGTTCGTCGGCCAGCCGGTCGCCATGGTGGTTGCCGAAACCCTCGCGCAGGCGCGCGATGCTGCCGAGGCGGTGGTCGTCGACTACGAAGACCTCGCCGCCGTCGTCGATACCCGCGGTGCGCTGGCACCCGATTCACCCCGTGTCCATGCCGACATCGAAGGTAATCTCTCACTGCATTTCGAGGCTGGCGACCGGGCCGCGGTCGAGGCGGCATTCGCCGCCGCCGCCAAGACCACCACGCTCGAGGTGGTCAGCCAGCGGCTGGCCGGAGCGCCGATGGAACTGCGCGCCTGTACGGCCGCCTATGACGCGCAGCGCGATGTCACCACCGTCTACACGCCGACCCAGGGGCTGCTCGGCATGCGGAGTGCGCTGGGCGCCATGACCGGCATCGCGCATGACAAGCTCGAGATCATCGCCGACGACGTCGGCGGGTCGTTCGGTCTGCGCGGCGGCGCGTATCCCGAGACCGCTTTGGTCGTGATGGCGAGCCGCCAGTTGGGCCGGCCGGTGCGCTGGTGCGCCACCCGCGCCGAGCTGTTCACCGGCGAGTGGCACGGTCGCGCGCTCACGCTCAAGGGTTCTATCGCCCTCGATGCCGACGACAACATCCTGGCAATCCGCTTCGAAGACCTGGTCGATCTGGGTGCCTATAACTGCTATTTCGGCGGGTTCATCGGCACCAACAACCTGTCGGTGACGATGGGTGGCACCTATCGCGTGCCGGCGCTGTATATGCAGTCGCGACTGGTGTTCACGAACAAGGTCCCGGTGTCCGCCTATCGTGGTGCAGGCCGACCCGATATCGCCTTCGCGATCGAGCGCCTGATCGATCACACGGCCGCCGAGCACGGCCTCGATCCCGTCGAGTTCCGCCGTCGCAACTTCGTTCCGGTCGATGCGTTCCCGTACACGACGGCCACCGGCACCGTGTACGACTGCGGCGATTTCGCCGGCGTGATGGACAAGGCTTTGCGAATCGCCGACTACGCCGGGTTCGAGGCGCGGCGAGCCGAGGCCGGCGCGCGGGGCCGCCTGCGTGGCATCGGCTTCGGTTGCTATCTCGAGAAATCGGGGGCCGGCGGCGCGCCCAGTGATCAGGTTTGTGGCCAGTTCTCGGCCGACGGCGGGTTGATGCTCTATGCGGTCACGGGGCCGTCGGGGCAGGGACACGAGACGTCGTTCGCGCAGATCGTCGGCGGCGGGCTCGGCATCCCCGTCGAACGCATTGGTTACCGTCCGGGCGATCCTTCGCGCACACTGGTCGGCAACGGCACTGGCGGATCGCGTTCGCTGTACGGCGCGGGTTCGGCATTCAAGAACCTGGTCACGGTCATCGTCGACAAGGCCCGGGTCGCGGCCGCCGGCAGGCTCGGCGTCGCGCCCGATTCCCTGACCTTCGAGGCCGGCCGCTTCGTCGCCGCAGACGGACAGGGGCTGTCGATGGTCGAACTCGTCCAGGCGCTCGCGCCTGCCGACGGGGGCGCTCATCCGCTCGACAGCGAGGCCCATACGGTCACCGGCGCGAACTACCCCAACGGTTGCCACGTCGCCGAACTCGAGATCGATCCCGACACCGGCGCGACCGAGATCATCGCCTATACCGCGGTCGACGATCTCGGCAACATCGTCTCGCCCGAGTTGGTGCGCGGCCAGGTGCATGGCGGAGTCGTGCAGGGCGCCGGTCAGGCATTCGTCGAGCAGATCGTCTACGACGAGCAAGGGCAATTGCTGACCGGCAGCTTCATGGATTACGGCATGCCCAGGGCAGGTACGGTCGGCCGCTTCGTGGTCGACCCGTATCCGGTGCCCACCGCGCTCAACGAATTGGGCGCCAAGGGCGTCGGAGAGTCGGGCTGCTCGGGTTCCATGCCCGCGATCTCGAACGCAATGGCCGATGCGCTGCGTTCGCGCGGCCTGGGCCCGATCGACATGCCGTTCACGCCCGCCCGCGTCTGGGCGACGCTGCAGGCGCGTTAGCGCCTGCGGCGGTCCGATGCGCGGCTCAGGCCTCCTCGACCTGGAACAGAGCCACCGAATCTTCGAGGATCTGCGCCTGCTCGACCAGTGAGGTCGTCGACTGCGCGATCTGCTCGGCCAGCGTGGCGCCCATCTGCGTCGATTCCTCGAGCAATTGGATCGCCTGGTTGGCCTGGGAGATCGCCGATGCCTGCTCCATCGAGCCGGCAGAGATCTGCTGGATCATCTCGACGGTCTGTGACACCTCGCCGGCGATCTCCTCGATTCGCTTGCCCGCGTCATGTACCAGCGCGGAGCCGCTTTCCACCTGCGCCACGCTGTTGGTGATGATGCTGTCGATCTCCTGGGCCGCGCTCGCGCTGCGGCTTGCCAGAGAGCGCACCTCGGCGGCGACCACTGCGAAGCCGCGCCCCTGCGGGCCGGCGCGGGCAGCCTCGACCGAGGCATTCAAGGCCAGGATGTTGGTCTGGAATGCGATGCTGTTGATGACCTCGATGATGTTCTTGATCTCTTCGGCGCCGTTTTGCACGCTGTTCATCGATTGGGTGGCTTCACTCATCGTCTGGCGGCCCTTGCCGGCGGCCTCGTTGGCGGTTCGCGAGCGTTTGGCCGCGGTGTCGGCAGCCGTCGCACCGGAGCGGGCGATCTCGGCAACCTGATTCATGGATGCGGCCGTCTCGTGCAGGCTGCTCGCCTGTTCGTTGGTTCGTTCGGTGAGTTCCACGTTGCCGCGCGAGATCTCGTTCACGCTGCGGCGCACCGAACCGGCAGACTCACGAATGCGCGTGACGGACACCCGCAGCCGCTCGACCATCGACCCGAGTGCGTCGACCAGCTGGCCGATCTCGTCCTCGCCGACGCCTGCCCGCACCGGCCGCAGGCGTCCGTCGGCGATCTCCTGCACCAACGCGATCGCCTGCTCCAGGCTGGCGCGGATCGAGCGAATCAGTCGAAAACCCAGTATGCCCAGGGTCACGGCTGCGAGCAGGGCAATCGACCACTGCACGATGAAGGCGCGCCCGACGCTGCGATCGGCGCGTGCGGCGATCTCGTCCTGGTGTTTGTCCAGTTCGGTGATCGTCTTCGCGCTGTCGGTGCGTTTGCGTAGGACGAAGGCGCGCAGCCCGTCGAGTTCCTTGTCTAGTTCGGCCTCCGACGCGAAGCGAGCATGGCGGGCGGCCACGATGCTGGCGACCGCCGACGACCACTGCGAGACCGAACCCGACAGGCGTTGAGCGGCCATCTGGAAGGGCACGAATCCCTGCTCCTTGAAGGTGGCGCCGGCGGCCTCCAGGTGTTTGGAGAGGCTGTCGAGCGATTGCTTGAGAATGCCGGCATTTCTTTCGAGTTCGCCCGGGTCGACCGTCACGAATACATCCGACAAGGCGTTCTCGGATGCGGTCATCAGTTGCTGGATCTCGGCGAGTTCGGTCGCGAAGTCGGCGCCGCTGCCAGCACCGCCCGTGATCTCGGTCAGCTTCTTCTGGTTTTCATCGATCTTCTCGGCCAGTGTGCGTTCGGCGCCATCGATCTTGCGCAGCCAGTCGATGCTGTTGCCGAGGAACTCGGATGATCTCGCCTCGAAGCGCTTGCGTGCTCCTTCGTCGGCACCGAACGCCTTGACGCGCAAGGCGATCAGTCCGTCGGCGTCGTCGACGATCCATGTCTGGTAGGGGTTCCCGGTGATGCCGGCCTCGCCGAGAACCGCTGCGGTGCCGGCATTGGCCATCATGTGACTCATGCGAGCGGCCAGCGCCGCCGACCGCTGCTTCAAGGACTTGATGCCACCGAAGTCGGTGAGGCCTTGCAGTGCATAGACGATGACCTGCGCATCCTTGATCAATACTTGCAGGGTCAACACGTCACGCTGTGCCCGCACCAGGCTCGCGATCTCCTGCGACTGCGCGTCGACCGCGGCCGCCTTCTGCCGCTTGAGCATGCCGAAGCCCATTTCCACCCGGGGGAGCATCGACCGGGTGCGCTGCATGTTGCGGCTGGCATCGTCACGCGCACCGTCGTCGCTCTTGCGCGCCTGCATGCGCTGTTCGATGAACTCAGAGATCCGGGTCTCGAAGCGATCCAGTTCGCGAGCGCCCGCACTCAGTGAGCCGTCGAGCGCGGCGCCCTGATCGAGCAGGCTCTTGAGCGACGTCCGTTCTTTGCCGACGCGTGTCTTCGCCGCCGCCAACTCTTCGGCGGTGCGTGCACGTTCCATGTCGAGGATGCCCGAGACGAATCGTTCGGTGGCGCCGTCCATGCGCATCACCACTTCGTTCAACGGCATGACCTCGTCGATCATGACGCGCAGATCGCTATCGATGATCTTG
>JAWKYD010000023.1:0-89472 GCA_041396685.1 Burkholderiaceae bacterium | reverse complement strand
ATGATCAGGAAATCGTCATCGCGCCGGGCCAGGCAGGCGGCCTCGATCTTCTTGACCATCTCGGCCAGCGGCACAACCTCCTTGCCCGGCATGTGGCCGCAGCGCTTGGGCGAGACCTGGTCTTCGATGTTGACGCCGGCCGCACCGATCTCCTCGAAGCGGCTGACCGTGTGATGCACATTGACCGGATTGCCGTAGCCGTTGTCGGCATCGCAGGTGACCGGGATGTCGACACTGCGGATCAGGTTGCGGCAGTGCTCGAGGTTCTCGTGCAGCCCCATGATGCCGATGTCTTCGATACCCAGCAGCGCATTGGCGATCGCCGCACCGCTGGTGGCGGCGGTCGAGAAGCCCGCGGCCTGCACCAGGCGTGCGCTGTAGCCATCGAAGATGCCGGGCGAGACGATCAGGCCGCCCTCGGCAAGCAACTGCCGATAGCGCCGTGCCTTGCCCGCATGCGGCCCCTGTGCCGCCGTCGCCGTATTCACGTGCTCCTCCCCACGGGTGCGTGTGCCGATGCTCGCACCCCGGTACAACGTTACGGCGCGCCCCGAAAACTGTCAACACTTTGGCGGGGCTGGTCATCGCGGTATGGCTCGCTTTCAGGCGAAGCGCGCGCGGCATCCGACGCGTCGCATGCTGCGTACCGCGTACCGCGTACCGCGTGGCCCGCGAGGCTTCCGGCTGACCGCGAGCGTCAGCGCTCAGCCGCCGCGATCGTGCAGTGTGCCGAGCACGCGCGCGAACATGCCGCCGCCTTCGAGCAGCCGGGCCTCGGAGTCGGCGAGCACGGCCGCACGCACCTGGAAGCGGATGGCTTGTCCCGATGCTGCCTCGGCGCACACATCCACCGGGGCGCCACTGCGGATGCCGGCAGCGAGCCCGGTGATCTCGATGTGCTCGTCACCCGCCAGGCCGAGCGAGTCGGCATGCTCGCCCTCGTCAAAGCACAGCGGCACGATGCCGAGCGCAATCAGGTTGGCCCGGTGAATGCGTTCGAACGAGACCGCGATCACCGCGCGCACGCCGAGCAGGCGCGGCCCCTTGGCCGCCCAGTCGCGGCTCGAACCCATCCCGTAGTCGCGTCCGCCGATCACCACCAGCGGCACGCCCTCGTCCGCATAGCGGCGGGCGGCCTCGTGCATCGGCAGCGTGACGCCATCGGGCCAGTGCCGCGTGAACCCCGGCCCCGCATCTGGCGCCAGCCGGTTGCGCAGGCGCGGGTTGGCGAAGGTGCCGCGCAGCATCACCTCGTGGTTGCCGCGGCGCATCGTGAACGCATTGAAGGCATCGCGCGCGACGCCGAGCCCGCTCAGGTATCGGCCCGCCGCGCTCTCGGGGGCGATCTCGCCGGCCGGCGAGATATGGTCGGTGGTGAGCGTGTCGCCGAACCAGCCGAGCACGCGCGCGCCGTCCAGACGATCGGGCAGCGGCGTCTGCAGCGCAGGCTCGAAGAACGGCGGGCGTCGCAGGTAGGTGGAGGCCGGATCCCACGGAAAGCGCCGGCCCTGCGGCGCATCGAGCGCCCGCCAGTCGGCCGTGCCGTCGCGGGCGTGCGCATAGTTCTCGCGAAAGAGTGCCGGGTCGGCGGCCATCGGGATCAGCGCCGCGATCTGCGCGGCATCGGGCCACAGATCGTGCAGAAAGACCGCGCGGCCGTCGGCGCCCGTGCCCAGTGGCTCACGCGTCAGGTCGAGGTCGATGCGGCCGGCGATCGCATAGGCCACGACCAGCGGCGGCGAGGCCAGATAGGCCGCGCGCACCCGGCGGTGGATGCGACCCTCGAAGTTGCGATTCGACGAGGCCACCGCTGCCGCCACCAGACCATCGTCGACGATGCGTCGCTCGAGCGCGGCGTCGATCGGCCCCGACTTGCCGCTGCAGGTGGTGCAGCCATAGCCCACCACATGAAAGCCCAGCGCCTCGAGCGGCGCCAGCAGGCCCGCACGCTCCAGATAGCGCGTGACCACGCGCGAGCCCGGCGCGAGCGAGGTCTTCACCCAGTTCGGCACGTGCAGACCGGCCGCCACGGCCTTGCGGGCCAGCAAGCCGGCCGCCAGCATCACCGCCGGATTGGAGGTGTTCGTGCAGGCCGTGATCGCCGCGATCGCAAGGGCACCGTGGCCCGGTTCGGCCGCGCCCGCGGGCCGCGCGCCGCGCGCGCCTGTGGCCGTCTGATCGGCACCTCCTGCACGCATGGGGCCCGTCGCCGGATCGGCGCCATGGGCATCGCCCCGACCCGCGCCGGCCAACAGCCGTGGGGCCGCGAAACCGCCCTCGGCCTCCGGCGCGGCCAGGCGGGCACGAAAGTCGGCTGCCACATCGCCGAGCGCGAGTCGATCCTGCGGCCGGCGCGGACCCGCAACGCAGGGCAGCACGCGCGCGACATCGAACTCGAGACAGGCGTCGAACGCGGGCTCGGGCGCGGCCGCATCGCGAAACAGCCCGTTGCGTCGTGCATAGGCCTCGACCCGCGCCACCGTGCCGGCATCGCGCCCGGTCGCACGCAGATAGGCGATTACCGTCTCGTCGATGGGAAAGTAGGCGGCGGTGGCGCCGTACTCGGGCGCCATGTTCGCCAGCGTGGCCCGCTCGGGCACCGGCAGATGCGCGAGCAGGTCGCCGCAGAACTCCACGATCGCGCCCACCACGCCAGCCTCGCGCAGGCGCTCGGTGAGCGTGAGCACCAGGTCGGTGGTGGTCGCGCCCGCGGGCAGCCGGCCGCTGAGGCGCACGCCGACCACGCGCGGCATCGGCAGCACATAGGCCTCGCCGAGCATCGCCGCCTCGGCCTCGACGCCGCCCACCCCCCAGCCGAGCACCCCGAGCCCGTTGACCATCGGCGTGTGACTGTCACCGCCCAGTACGAACTCGGGATGAATGACCGGCAGCGTCGAACCGCCGCTGCCGGGCGTGACATCGACCACCCGTGCCAGGGTTTCGAGGTGAACCTGATGCACGATGCCGACACCGGGCGGCACGATGCCCACGCCGTCGAAGGCCTGCTGCGCCCAGCGCAGGAAGCGGTAGCGCTCGGCATTGCGCTCGAACTCGCGCCGCATGTTGAAGACGATGGCGTCGGCCCGCCCGGCCCGCTCGGCGATCAGCGAATGATCGACCACCAGATCGACCGGAATGCGCGTGTCGGCCGCCGCCGGGTCGGCGCCGCGCGCGGCCAGCTCGTCGCGCAGCGCGGCCAGATCCGCGAGCAGCGGCAGCCCGGAGGAGTCGGGTAGCAGTACGCGCGACACCCGTAGCGGCAGCGCCAGCGGCAGGTCGGACGACGCTTCGTGGGTTGTGTCGGACGACGCTTCGGATGCTGCGTCGGGCGACGATTCATAGGCCGTGTCCAACGAAGCTTCAGGGACCGCGTCGGAGGTTGCGACAGGCGGCGCGCCAGCCACGCGCGCCAGCAAGCGTGCGAGCGCCTGCGCGGCCGTGGGATCGGCTTGGGCATGCCGCGCGAGATTCTCCATGAGCACCCGCACCGCGAACGGTATGCGGGCAAGCCGCGCCGCACCGGCGAGCGCCGGCAGATCGACGAGCCGGTAGTCGATGCCCTCGAATCGCCAGCGCGCCCAGACTGCCGCCGCGCCGGCGGCCCCGCTGTCGTGTTCCGCCATGAGCCCGCGCCCCGAAGTGTTGACAGTATATCGCCAGCGTCCGGACGATGACCTAGAATCGAACGCATCCGATCCGCCATGGCCGCCGATGTCGATCGAACCCTCAACCCTTGCCGAGCGCGCCTTCGAAGGCATCTACCAGATGATCATGTCCGGCGAGCTGCCGCTCGGCGGCGAGGTCAACGAGGTGGCCTTGTCGATGCAGTTCGCCATCAGCCGCGGCCCCATCCGCGAGGCGGTGCAGCGTCTGCAGGGTTTGCGGCTGGTGACGCGCGAGCCCTATATGCGTGCCCGCGTGGTGTCGCTGTCCACCCAGGATCTGGTCGAGATCTTCCAGTTGCGCGAGGCGGTCGAGGGCATGGCCTGCCGGCTGGCCGCCACCCACATGGACGAGGCCGAGATCGATGCGCTGATCGGCCGCCTCGAAACCCAGCGCCCGGGCTCGGCAGCGCGCCAGACACGCGCGGCCCGCCCGCTCGATCTGCACAGCGCGATCGCCGCGGGCTGCGGCAATGCCCGCATCCGCCAGCTGTTGTGCGAAGAGCTGCACCATCTGCTGCGCCTGTACCGGCGTCGCTCCGGCGATCGCCCGGGCCGGCGCGATCGTGCCTATGAAGAGCACTGGCAGATCCTGCGTGCGCTGCGCGCGCGCGATGGCATGCTGGCCGAATCGCTGATGCGTGCGCATATCGCCCGCGCCACCGAAACCCTGCTGCGCGAAGCGGCGCCCGCCACCGTGGCGGAGGGCTGATTCCCGCAAGCACAACCCTGAAGGAGAGACCCGATGAACAACGCCGTCGAATCCGCCGCGCTGGCCGAGGCGCTGGTGCGCGACTTTCTGCGTGCGCTGGCCGAGCGTGATGTCGAGCGCGCCGGCGCGCTGCTCGCGCCCGGCGCCAACATCGTCTTCCCCGGCGGCGCGGTGCGCAAGTCGATCGACGACATCGTCGCCGGCTCGGCGCTCAAGTATCAACACGTGGACAAGCGCATCGAACGCGTCGATGTGTTGGCCGATCCCACCCAGGCCGGCGGCACCATCGTCTACTGCTACGGCACCTTGTTTGGCCGCTGGCTCGACGGCACGGCGTTCGAAGGCATCCGCTTCATCGACCGCTTCGCGATCGTGAACGGGCTGATCACCGACCAGCAGGTCTGGAACGACACCGCCTACACCCGGCCGGCGGTCTGATCACCATGGCACTCGATCTGCTGCTCTCCAATGCGCGTCTGGTCATGCCCGACGCGGGTGTGGTTGCCGGCTCCCTCGGCGTTCGCGACGGCCGCATCGCGGCCATGCTCGAACCCGGCGAGACCCTGGCCGCCACCCGCACCATCGACTGCGAAGGGCGCTGGCTGATGCCGGGCCTGATCGACCCGCACGTCCACTTCGGCTTCGGCAGCGCCGAAACCGATTGGCACACCGAATCGCGCTCGGCCGCGCTTGGTGGCGTCACCAGCGTGCTGTCGTTTCATCGCGCGCCCGATTTCCGCGACAGCGTCGACGCGCTGGTCGCGCGCGCGCAATCGCAGAGCGTGATCGACTTCGGCCTGCACCTGGGCCTCACCTCGCGGCTGCACGTGGACACGCTCGCCGAGGTGTCGCAGCGCTTCGGTATCAACTCCTACAAGCTCTACCTGATGTACAAAGGCGCGGCCGGCGCCGCCAAGGGCTTCACCGAGATCGACGACGGCCTGTTGTTCGCTGCGCTCGAGGCTGTGCGCGAAGTGGACGGCGGCGTGCTCGGCGTGCACTGCGAGAACGTCGAAGTCATTCCCGTGTTGCGCGACCGGTTGCGACGCGCGGGTCGCGCCGACCCCGCGGTCTGGGATGCGCAGAGCCCCGACTTCCTCGAGGCCGAGAATGTGCACCGGGTCTGCTACTTCGCCTCCAAGACCGGCTGCCCGGTGAACATCGTTCACCTGTCCAGCCGCGAGGCGCTCGACGAAGTGCGCCGGCACCGGCGCCATTCGCGCGTGCCGGTGCATGTCGAGACCTGCCCGCACTATCTGTCGATGACGCGTGACACCGAGGCCGGCGTGCTCGGCAAGGTCAATCCGCCGCTGCGCACCGAAGCCGACATCGACGCGCTCTGGGAGGGCGTGCTCGATGGCGCCGTCACCACCATCGGCACCGACCACGTGCCGCGCAAGCGCGCCACCAAGCAGGAGATCTGGAGCTCCACCAACGGCTTTCCCGGGGTGGCCACGATGCTGCCCGTACTCCTGCACGAGGGCGTGCACCGCCGCGGTGTGCCCGTCGAGCGCATCTGCGCGCTGACCGCCGGCGCGGTCGCGCGCCAGTACCGCATTCCCCGCAAGGGCCAGCTCATGGTCGGCTTCGATGCCGACCTGGTGCTCGTGGAACCCGGTCTCGAGCGCACGGTCGACCCCGCCCGGCTCGGCTCGTTCGCCGACTACTCGCCCTACGAAGGCCAACGCCTCACCGGCTGGCCGGTGCGCACCTTCGTGCGCGGGCGCGAAATCATGCACAACGGTGAGATCACCGTTGCGGACAACGATTCCGGCGGGCGCTTCATACGTCGCCTGCCGGCGCCACAGGAGGCATCGGCATGAGCGAGAAGCCACGCATCTGGGAACCCTATCTCACCGAGCACGACCGTGAGGTCTACCGGGCCTCGGGCTACGGCAAGCGCGGTGGCTTCGGCACCCGGCCCGCCCTGTTCGTCATCGACGTTCAATACAACTTCTGCGGCGACCAACCGGGCATCGACCATCTCGAAGGCCTGGCGCAATACCGCACCTACTGCGGCCCACAGGCCTGGGACGCCGTGGCCCGCATCGAGCCGCTGCTGCAGGCCGCGCGCGAGAAGAACATTCCGATCTTCTACACAGAGAGTGCGCGCCGCGCCGACATGGTCGACTCGGGTGTGCAGGTGGGCAAGAGCCACCGCGGCCGTGAAAAAACCGTGCTCGAAGGCACCCATGCCACCGAGACCGTGGCGCCGCTCGCGCCGCGGCCGCAGGACATCCGCATCGGCAAGCGCAAACCGTCGAGCTTCTTCGGCACCATTTTCATGAGCCACCTGAACTTCTTCGACGTCGACACGCTGATCCTCACCGGCTGCACCACGTCGGGCTGCCTGCGCGCCACGGCCGTCGATGCCTACTCGTATAACTTCAAGGTGGTGGTGCCCGAAGAAACCGCGTTCGACCGCTTCGAGGCCAGCCACGCCATCAACCTGTTCGACCTGAACTGTAAATACGCCGACGTGATCCCCACCGACGAGGTGCTCACCTACCTGCAAGGCCTGCCCGTGCGCGACCTGCCGGTGCCCGGCTGATCGCGGCGGTGCGTGCGGGCGCGCGGCGATGACGCTCGGCGGTGACACGATTCCGGTCGTGCTGATCGGCGGCTTTCTCGGCAGCGGCAAATCGACCCTGCTCGGTGCGCTGCTGCGCGCGCCCGGCATGGCCGACACCGCCGTCATCGTCAACGAATTCGGCGAGGTTGGCATCGACCACGCACTGCTCGAACGCGGCGATGCCGACGACGCGGTCGTGCTGCTCGAATCCGGCTGCATCTGCTGCACGCTGACCAGCTCGCTCGAAGACACGCTCGAGACCCTCTACTACCGGCGCGAGCGCGGCGAGATCCCGTTCTTCTCGCGCGTTGCCGTCGAAACCACCGGCCTGGCCGACCCCGGCCCTATCGCCGCCTCCATCGCCGGCGGCCTGTTCATCGGCCGCCGCTACCGGGTTGCCGGCATCGTCATCACCGCCGACGCCCTGGCCGGCGCCGACACCCTGACCCGACACGACGAAGCGCGACGCCAGATCGCCATGGCCGACCGCATCGTGCTGACCAAGATCGATGCCGATGACGACGGCCAGGGCGTCACACGGCTGCGCACGGCAATCGCCAGGCTGAACCCCACCGCCGACGTGCGCGCGGCCGTGTTCGGCGCAATCGATCCGGACTGGGTGATCGACGGGCCTTCGGCGTCGGTGCGACTGCCGGGGGGCGGCCGAAGGCGTGAGCAAGAGAACGAGCACGATCACGCTCGGGATCACGTTCATGGTAACGAACACGACCGCGGTCACGAACACGACCGCGATCACGACCACGCGCACGATCATCTCGACGCCCACGGTTATGGCTCGGCCATCGCCTACCGCCACCGCCCGCTGGGCTGGGCAGCCTACGCGGCCTGGGTCGCGAGGCTGCAACACGAGGCCGGCCCGCACCTGCTGCGCGCCAAGGGCATCGTGCGCTTCGACGACGGCAAGGTGCGCGCGATTCAAGGCGTGCGGCTGCTGTTCTCGCCGCCCGCCGAGATGGCGCGCCCGCTAATCGAACACGCTGCCGGCGCCATCGTGCTGATCGCGCAAGGCCTGGATCGCGAGCATTTGCAGCGGCTCGCCGATGCGATCGACGACGATCCGCGCGACACGGACCAAGCGTGAACCCACCGCTCGCGCTGATCACCGGCACCGCATCCGGCATCGGCCGCTGCACCGCCGAACGCCTGATTCGTGAAGGCTGGCAGATACTCGGCATCGATCAGGCCGACCCCACGATCGACTCGCCCCGATACCAGCATCACATCGCCGACCTCGCCACCGACCCGGGCCACGCGTCCGCGCTGCAGGCGGCAAGAGAAGCGAGCGCACCGGTGCAGGCCGTGGTCCACGCCGCCGGCATCATGCGCGCCGATGATCACCCGGACATTCGCGCCGACGGCGGGCTGCGCCTCTGGCGGCTGCATGTGCTCGCCGCGCATCGCCTGATCGAAGACCTCGCCCCGCAGATGCCAGACAGGCATGGCCGCATCGTGCTGGTCGGCAGCCGCGCCGCCGCCGGCCGCGCTGGTAGAGCAATCTACGCCGGCTCCAAGGCGGCCCTCAACGGCGTCGCACGCAGCTGGGCCGCCGCGCTCATCGCTCGCGGCATCACCGTCAACATCATCTCACCCGGCTCCACCGACACACCGATGCTGCGCGATCCCGCGCGCATCGGCGCGCCCGTCATGCCCCTGCCGATCGGCCGCCTCATCCAGCCCGACGAGATCGCCGCCTGGGTCTCGATGCTGCTGGGTGAGACGGCCGGCACCACGACCGGCCAGACCATTGTCATCGACGGCGGCGTATCGCTCGCCTAGCGCAGGCCGCGCCCGGCCAGCACCTGGCCTCACCGAATCCGCAAAGGTCGACCCGGCCGGTTCCTGTCCGAACCGGCCGGGCTGGGGGGAGGAGGGAGGCTGCTTAGGAGATCGGGTTGGCCCGATTCCTGGGGTCTGGAAGGACAGTTATCGCGGACCCTGCCGCCCATCCGTTCCGGGGGCCGGAAGCCACTTCCGGCGGGTGTCGGCGTTGCGGGGCGGGTCGTTTCGGCCCGGTGAAGCATCGCCTCGTTGATCATGAGTGGGGTAGGCGGGGGGAAAGGTTCAAAGGGAGGGCGGGCCGCTTCGTGACCAGCTCCATATCGCGCCTCTCGACGCCGGCCAAGCGTGATCTCGTGTTCATGATGACTTCCATAATCATGAACGGCAGATAAATGCGCAGAATGGGCTGGTTCCGGATTGGGCGAGATCCGGGGCAGGGGAGGGCGCTTGAAGATCAAGGACTTACGGCCGGTGGGGTGGATCGGGGGCCTCAAAGAGGTCTCTGGGCTTCCAATGGCCCTCGAAATGACCAATAAAGGGCAATGACGCAGCCGACGGAACACACCAACGACGGTGAGCTGGCCGCGCCTGCCGGCGAAGTGATCCGTCACGTCGGCCGCCCGCAGGGCGCGCGTACCGCGCTCACCCGCCAAGGCCGACAGGTGCACCTGGGGCACTTCGCTTTCATGCGCGCGGTGGTCCAGGGCCTGCCCGTGCGAGAGAGTTATCAGCGCTACCTCCAGCATGAGGAGGTGTCGTTCCACCCGGACCGGGTCGTCTCGGGAACCATCCGGTGGCTGCGTGAAGAACTCGGCGCCGCGGCCCGCAAGCAGGCGCGCCATGGTCGGGCACGGCTCATCGAGCTCGATCTGTCGCAGATCCCGCCGATGCCGGACACGCTGCCGTCCCTGGAGGACTGGGCGCTCGAGAACGGCTGGGACGGTTTCAGCGAGCGTGAGATCCTCGAGGCCTACCAGGCGGCGCACGCGCACCTCGAGAACACCCGGGCAGGGCGTCGTGCCCGCCTGATCGAGAAGCAGCTCTCGGCACTGCGCTGGCTCGAAGAGCTGATCGCTCAGGCGCCGGGGGCCGGCGATGCCTGCGCGGCCTGGCTGAGCGCTGGCGTCGCGCAGCGCCTGGCCGAGGCTGACATCTTTACGCTTGCGCAACTCATCGAGCGCATCAACGGGGTGGGGCGGTTGTGGCATCGGCCGATCCAGGCCCTTGGCCCGGTCAAAGCACGACGCATCGAGGCGTGGTTGCGCGAGCATCAGGCCAGCATCGGGTTGCGGCTCGGCGGTCATGTGGAAGTCGCGCGCTCGAAACTCTTCCGCGATGAGCTCGACCGGGTGGTGGCGCCGGCCACCGAAGTTCGGCCGCTCGAGAAGTTCCGGGTGCCGGCAGAGCTCGATGGCAGGGCAGGGCGCTACCGGCAACCGCAGGCGCAGTGCCTGCTGGCCGCGACCAACGACTACGACGCGATCCTCGCCTGGATCAAGTCCAAGCATGCGCTCAGCCCGGAAGAGCAGGCCAGAAAGCGTGCCCGCCGACGCGGGCGTGGAAGCATGCCGGCCGAGGCTCCGCTGGCCTGGCTGGAGGTGCTGTCGCACACGCAGCGGGCGTGTCGCAAGGAGGCGGAACGGTTCCTGCTCTGGGCGATCCTCGAGCGGGGCAAGCCGCTGTCGTCGATGACGACCGAGGACTGCGTGGCCTATCGCGACTTCCTCGCGAACCCGCAACCGACAGGCATTTGGTGCGGCCCGCGCTCGCGTGAACGGTGGTCACCGCTCTGGCGGCCCTTCGAGGGGCCGCTCTCGGTGCCCGCACAGCATCAGGCCGTGACGATCCTGAAGAACCTGTACTCATTCCTCGTGAACCAGAACTACCTGATGGGCAACCCGTGGGTGGGGGTGGCCATGCCGCGCAAGCGCCAGGCGGGGCTTGATGTCGGGCGCAGCTTCACACGGAAGCAATGGCAGTTCGTCATGGGCCAGGTGGCGATGATGGACGCGAACGAGGAGAAAAGCGCTCGGCTCGCCTTCGCGCTAGGGCTGCTCTATGCGACGGGGCTGCGACTAAGCGAGGCGGTCAATGCCAAGGTCGGCGATCTGACCTGGGTCGAGTATCCGGCAGGGAAGGGTGATGATGGGCCTGTGACCGGGTGGGAACTGCGGGTCGTGGGGAAGGGCGATCGGATCCGGGAGGTTGTGGTGTCTGACCGGGCGATAGAGCTGCTGCGGCACTATCTGCGGGTGCGCGGGTTGACGGATGATCTCAACTCGGCGGAGTTGAGGGACGTGTATTTGTTGGGAGGGCTTTCGTCGGGACGTCGGGGCGGCGATCTTCAAGACGCAGGGCGCTTGGTCGGCGAGTCAATGGGAGGCGTTCCTACGTCTGACGGGATATCCGCAAGCAGCTTATACGCGATGTTGAAGAAGTTCTTTGGCGAATGTGCAGGTGCGCTCCGGACGAGCGAGGCGAAATTGGCTCAGCGATTCGAACGGGCGAGCACGCATTGGTTGCGTCATACACATGCGAGTCATGCGATCGCCGGCGGAGTGCCGATCGAGGTTGCTCAAGCAAGCCTTGGACACGCCTCTTTGGCGACAACGACAGCGTACGTGACCACTGAGAAGGCACGGCGAATGCGGGCTATCTTGTCGGTGATGAATTGAACGAAGCGCGAGAATTGTCTTGCTGAGTTGATCGAGACCGTACATCGGGCCCATAGGCCATGTCGTGGGTTTGGAGGCAAGTGTGGATAGCCTTAGCCAAATTGATTGTCGAGCGATGACTGCTTGACTTCCGCGAAAGCGCCTTCTCGAAGGCCGGGGCCAATCACTATTTCGACGCGAAGCTCGGCTTGAGACCGCGCGGGCTTGCCCCAACGAGAGCCCGTCGCGTACGCCACCGGGCGTCAGTCCCATGAGGGGCGGATGGCGCCGGACGGTGCCCCGCTCCAGTGTGGGCAGCGGAGGCGAATGCGCGGCGGTAGCTGCTCGGACATGAGCGCATGCGGCGCACGTTCCACTTTAGGCGTTTCAGCGGACGTAGCCCCTACTCAGAGTCGTAAGTCAGCAGCGTCACCTTGTAACCGTTCTCCTGCACGAGCGTCTGCTCGTACACGGACTCCGGGGTGTCTTCCCCGTGCCATTCGACCAACCACCAATGGGCAGCAACCTCGTACCACTCGTCTGGGTCGCTCGAGACCTCTCGGCTCGGGCTCTTCGTCGGGAGCCGATCTCCCTTCTTGACGCACAGTCGCTGCGTGAAGTACGAGCTCCAGACTGTGTAGCGGACCACATTGTCCTTGGAGAAGACGACGGCGCAGGCGTACTCGCTGAGTTCCACGACCCTGCGCGCAGTCATCTCCATGCTCGTCTCGAACTCATCTCTCAGCGCCATGATGTGCGCGAGCTCTGGGTCCTTGAGCTTCTGCAATCGCGCTTTGACCAGCGGCTCCGGAGTTAGCAGTTCCGCCGCAAACTGGTTGGCTTGAATCTCCCAGTCATTGTTGGCGCGCGAGCTGATGTCCTCAGCCGTGCACTGAAACTTCGACTGTCGGTGCCAAGGCAGCAAGAAGTGCCCGAGTTCGTGGCCTATGGTGAAGCGCTGGCGAGGTCGAGGGCCACGATTGCTGTAGAAGATTGCACCCTCAGATTTCGTAGCGTTGGCTATCAACGCGCCCTCGAAGCCCTCGCTGGTGAACGCCTCAATCTTGCTGATGCCAGCTAGCCTCGCAAGGTCCTCAAGCGGAATCGGGACTGGCATCTGCGGGTTCTGTCGAAGAATCTCGGCGACGAGTTGCTCCGGCCGAACAAGGTCCGCGAGTTCTATCAGGTCAAGCTGAACCATCTCCACCAGCCTTCTTGTTCTTGAAGACCTGGAGAGTGTGCTTCAAAAGTTCGCGCTCGGCATCCGACAACGACTTGAAGTCCCGGAAGAACTGCTGCGCCTCGACATCGTCCAGCGACGCCTCGGACTCGGAGTCGGCCAAGTAGGTGAGCGGTACCCCGAAGTGCTCGGCAAGCTTCTTGAGAAGCTCCATGGAGGGGTTGTCGCTGTTCCCCTTCTCTAACTGCCAGACGTGAGTCTTGGAGATGCCGATGGCCGTGGCCACAGTCTGGAGTGACTCGCCCTTGCGCAGCCGTAGCTCAGCAAGCCTGGCGCCGAGTGACATCTATCGAATCCTCGCTACACGCCTATGCGGCGAACAGTTCGGCATTCTACTGGGCGAACGAGTCGTCCACAAGAGTTGACGGCCGCCGGTGCGTTCACTTAATATTACGCCTCGTTCAGAAAGGAAGCTCTATGGCTGGCAAGAATGAACACGTCGTTCCTCACCAGGGTGGCTGGGCCGTCAAGGGCGCCGGCAATACCCGCGCAACCTCGGTCCACGACACGCAGGCCGCGGCGACAGACGCCGCTCGCCGCATTGCCCAGCACCAAGGCTCGGAACTCATCATTCATCGCCCTGACGGCCGCATCCGCGATAAGGACAGCCACGGCGGCGATCCGTTCCCGCCGAAGGGCTGATGTGACCGAGGTGCCCGACTTTCACGTCCTTGCCCTCTCGGGCGGCGGTTACCGCGCGCTGTACACCGCGACGGTGCTCACCGAACTGGAAGCGGCAATGGGCAGGCCCATTGCCTCTCACTTCGACCTGGTCTGCGGCACCTCGGCGGGCGGATTGCTCGCGCTCGGTCTCGCGGCTGACATGCCGGCCGTCGAACTGAAGAAACTTTTCGAGAAGCAGGGTAGCCGTATCTTCGGCTGCCGCACCTGGCTGAGGCGCGCCCTGGGGTTCTGGTTGCAGGCGAAGCACAGCTCGGCGGGCTTGCGAGAAGTGCTGACTGAGCGCTTCCGCGATGCGACGGTGGGCGACCTGAAGCACCGGGTCCTGGTGCCCGCGGTGAACTACACCACCGGCAGGGGCCAGTTCTTCAAGACGCCGCATCACCAGACCTTCGAGTTCGATCATCAGATGTCTCTTGTGGATGTGGCGATGGCCACTGCCGCCGCGCCCGTGTATTTCCCGCTGGCCCGAAACAACCGCGGCGTCTTCGTCGATGGCGGGCTGGTCGGCAACGCGCCAGGGCTCTTCGGTCTTCACGAGGTTCGCACGTTCCTGGCGCCTGAACAGGATGTTCGCGTTCGGCTCCTGTCGATTGGCACGATGACCATCGGGGCAACCCTCCGCGGCTCCGCGAGTCTGGACCGAGGCTTCGGCCGCTGGCGCGGTGGCTTGTTCGATTTGGTCATCTCTGCCCAGGAGTCATCGGTCGACTACATGCTGCGGCAGTCGCTCGGTGACGATTACTACCAGATTGACGACAAGACGACGCCGGACCAGAGCCGCGACGTGAAGGAACTAGACCGGGTGACCCGGGTTCAAGCAATACCTTGCGTGACCGCGGCATGCACGCAGCTCAGCGGACTCTGGGCGACCCCAAGTTCCAGCCATTTCGCGCCCACAGAGCTGGCGCTCCGACCTTCTTCCACGGCCCCAACAAGAACGCTTAATAGCAAGACTGCAATGCTGAACTTTAGCTCCCTGTTCTTCACAGGCGATGAAGCCGAACAGTGCCTTCAGGCTAGCCTGGACCTGCACAGCCATGAGCGCGACCACATCGCCAGGGCAAAGACGGCGGTACGAGCAGCGCTACGCGATGGAATTCCTCGAGAGCTGCGCATGCTGGGCTACACGCAGGGCATCCCAACGCCCCGGTTCTTCACGCAGGGTTCCTGGGCATACAAGACCCTGAACTGTCCTGCCAAGAAGCCCCAGCAGGCGGACGTCGATGACGGCTGCTACCTTCCTATGAGCTTCCTAACCCAGACGCGTCGGCCCAGCATCGCGGCAACCGTGTTCTTCTCGGTTGCACAAAAGCGTTGGAGCCGCTCATCAAAGAGCGCGGCTGGCAATTGGTCACCGAAAAGCCGACCTGCATCCGCATCGTCATCAGTGCAACTGCCCACATCGACGTCCCCCTGTACGCGATTCCCGACACCGAGTTTGCCACGCTGAGTGCGCGGGCAATGGCTCTTGACAGTGTGTATGCAAGCTTCAGTGAAGCCATTGCCAAGGCTGAGCGCGACGCTTGGACCGCATTGCCCAGTGACGGTGTGTTGCTGGCGCATCGCGAGGACGACTGGATGGAGTCGGACCCTCGCCCGGTCAAGCAGTGGTTCCTCAGCAAGATCGACGAACACGGCGAACAGCTTCGTCGAGTGGTGCGGTATCTCAAGGCTCACCGGGACTGGAGGTGGACCTCGGGCGGCCCAGCTTCCATTCTGTTGATGGCGGCGACCGTGCCGCTTTTCGAGAAGCACGACCGGCGCGACGACTTGGCTCTGCTCAAGGTCGTGAAGGGCTTGCCCGCGGCGCTTCGCAAGGGCGTGAACAACCCGGTTGACGATAGTGAGTCTCTGACGGACCGTCTGCGCAAGGCGAGCAAGGAGCACGACCTTGTCGAGGAGGCAGCACTGGCATTCGAGAGACTCGGTTCGCTGCTGGAAGGTGCCCTCGCCGCCAGCAACGCCGCGCAGGCCTGCGAGTGGATGCGGCAGGCCTTCGGGCCTCGCTTCCCGGATTGCCCAGAGCGGGTCAAGGTGGTGTCGGATCCACTTGCAGCGGCGAAGTCGACCGTGCTCGGCGGATTGATGGCGGCCGGCGCTGCCCTGGCGGCTGCCAACCCCACGCGGCCGGTGCCGACTGGCTCCGCGCAGAGCAACACTCTGGGCTGAGCTTGTCGAATCGGCAGGTATTCGAGACTGCGGCAGCTGCCGTCGAGCAGTGGCTCGAGGGCAAGGAGCACCTACGCCGAGTATCCGCAAGAGCCGCACAGGGCGGTCTTGCCTGGGACATCGATCTTCAAGGCGAGTTCGAACCGGTGTCATCGGTCCGACTGGTTCTTCCAGCCGAGTTTCCGCTCGAGCCGTGCCGGTTTGAGGTCGACGCGCAACTTGAGCTGAAGCTGCCCCATGTTGAACGAGGCGGCACGCTCTGTCTTGGTCTTTGGGCCTCGCCCTCGGACCTTGAAGCCCCCATCGCAGCAGTGTTGCGAGCGATGGAAACGCTACAAGACGACTTTCTGGCCAAGCTGCAGCAGCCAGACTGGGCCGAGTCCGAGTTCCACAAGGAGCGCCTGACCTACTGGTCGCTGCACTGCACTGACCCCCGGCGCGCCACAAGGTTAGACGGGCGGATTGGACGCGTTTACGTCGACATCAGCGGGCTGGCCGGCTGGGCATACGGGACAGTGGCGGGATACCTTCACCCGGACACAAACTGCGGCCGGTTCTATCGGCAGGTGATTGCGTGCCATGGCGTTGACCCCGATGCAGTTGCACGGCGTCACGGGTGGGCACAGGGCACGGTGGTGAAGGGACATGCACTCGTCGTGAGGTTGGGCGACGACCGCCCTTGGACGCCGACAACATGGCCGAAGGACGCGCGATCGCTCAACCAGCTGGTAGCCTCGGCAACCGATGGACAATGTTCGCTGGAGGGACTTTTCGCAAGAGCCCAAGGCGACTTCAAGAAGCATCAGGCCAAGCACAAGTTCCGCACGACACACACGGGCCGACAGCTTCCACAGCCGAATGCGGCTCCGCAACTGGTCGTGCTCTTCGTTCAGGGTAGTGCAACGTACGGCTTCAAGGTTATGCCTACGTTCGGGCTCACCGCGCGGGGCGTATCGATAGAGCCGTTCGAAGTTTGTCGCATGGACCCTGATTGGTCCCTGGCTCGAGACAACGGGCTTCCACAGCTTCACGCGAGGCGGAGCAAGCGAGTTCTGTTGCTTGGCACGGGCTCGTTGGGCAGCTTCGTGGCGCTGCTTCTCGCGCGTGCCGGCATTGGACACATGACGCTTGTCGACAGCCAGCTCATGGAGGCAGAGAACACGGCTCGCCATGTGCTGGGACTACAGCACGTGGGCCATGCCAAGGCGCCCGAGTTGGCCGAAGATCTCAAGCGCGCCGTTCCTGGCATCGGAGTAGTCGGTGTTCGGTCGGACGCCGGCGCCTGGATGTCGAGGCACGTATCGCAAGGGCAGTTTGACTTGGTTCTCGATTGCACCGCTGAACGCAGCGTGCGAAACGCAGTTACCCTGTTGCGCGACATTCATTTCGGCATGACTCCAGTCATCCACGCTTGGTTGGAGCCGCTGTGCAGCGCGGGCCACGTTGTGCTCAGCCAACCTGACGTGCCTTGGCCCATCGAGGACCCGGCGAACGACCTTGTGAACGCCAGTGACCTATCCATCGAAGAGACACGGGTGGACAACCCTGCATGTTCGGCGGGATTCCACCCCTACGGAGCTGCTGACGTCACTCAGGTGGCGGCGTTCGTCGTCGAACGTGTCCTTGCGGCGCTTGACGCACCAGGTACGCCTTCCACCGTCTGGTCGTGGGTCCGGGCTCAAGCGTTCTTTGACGCTCTGCCCGTGGCCGTGAAAACGCGTCCAATCGTTCCGCAACGTGGGGGTAAGCTCGACACGGCGACTACTACCCGGTCACTCTCTGACCTTCTGGGGCAGCGGTGAGCGACGCCGCTGTGTTTCAGATGCCGGGGGCGGCCTGGCGGCTGCAGTTCGAAACTGAGGCTCTGAGAGAGCTCGGGCGGCACGCGCAACGAGGTCTACTGAGTCGTGAGTCTGTTGGTCAGCTATACGCACTAGACCTCACGGGCAAGACGGTCGTAGTGGCCAAGGCGACGCGGTTGAAGCCATCGTGGGCAAGCTGGTCCCGAGTGCTCTTCGACGTTCAGCAAGCCATGCGCGAGCGAGAGCAGTTGTTTCGGGATGGCTGGCACTGCGTAGGCTTCTGGCATACCCACCCCGAACTTGACCCGACGCCCTCGCCCGAAGACCGGGCTTTGGCGGCAGAGCACTCTCGAGCTGCCTTGACTCTAATGAATGGCATGGTCTTCGCGATCGTGGGAACGCGTCCCCTGCCGGGTGGGCTGCGCGTGTGGTGCCATACAGGCTCCGACCTGATCACTATGCCGGTCCAGATGCCCGTTGTCGCTTTCGTGAGTGCTACACGGAGTGGCCCAACGTCTACATCATGAGCAATTGGCAGGCATCGCCAAACGGGATCCGGCGTGGCGCGATGACATTTTGCCCGAAATCCAAAAAAAGGCCGCCAATCGTGAACGGCCGCTCATGGCCGAAAGCAGTTTCCGATGTCGGTGGTCTCGACCGGCTGCGGCCGCTGCAAAGCGGCCGCAGTCTCCGAGTGGGCCACCTCACAACGCTCAAGCGGCGTATTTCTCGCTGGTCAGAAGGTGCCTCCGGCTTGGAGCTCCCGGTGCGGATCCTGGGGGACGTGATATGGCACCAACGGAAGAACAGACTTGCGCTGATCTTCCGAGTCAGCCAGTGCTACCCCAGGGATGGACATTGAGCGAGAAAGACAGACATTGGATGAATTGCCTGGCCAAACTTGGCGCTCGGTTGGCGCACGCTCGTCTGGTCGAGGCCGACGCCATCTTCCAACATTAACAGGAACTTCGGAAGATCGTGAACGGTCCTTGAGCGCGATCACCCGCGCTTGGATCTGTTGATAGTCATGATCGAGCATCGGGGGTCAGGACGGGGCGAGCACCGTCAGCGCACTCGAAGGATGGCCGACCCGGCACCAGTGGGGCACTTTCCAAGTAGCAGCCAAGCATCCGCGCTGCGCCTAGTGCCGAAGTAGATCTATTTGGTCCCATGTGACCCTTTGCCTATTGGGATGTAGCGGAAAAGAGATGGCGCTGCCGTCCGTCACGCTGGAGGCACCGAACGGAGATAAACGTAAGACGTGGCCACGGTTAGGTTGAATTCGCGCGGTAACGCCCGCAAGGCAAAGTTTCGCGGGCGTCGGGGGCCTCGAGTCAACGGCATCTCGAACGGACATTTCTGCCATTTCTGGCGGTTTCCGACATCTTCATCCCAATCGAAATCGAGGTCACGCGGCGTCGTGATTCCATGCGTCGCGATCTGACTCTAGAATATATCTAGTTTCAGTGACCGCCTCATGGTTATATGGAATAAGGTCCATGTTATTGAAGGTTTCAACTAACGTTTCGCTATGCGGTCCAGGTTGCAGCCGAAAGGAGGGCCCCCCGTTTCGCACTGCATTCAGCATTGCCGCTGCATGGTTTGCTAAACCTTTGTTGCTCTGTCGCAGTTCGAAATAGCCTCTGAAAACGATCTCGAGGATATAAATTCGAAAGCTTTGTTCGTATTTGTCTAGAGTAAGAATCTCTTTTACTATTAGGCCCAAGGCAAGCATGGCGCTTTTAGGTATATTGCCATTCTCATGTGTCGGGTTTTCGTCCTCAATAATCGCATTCTTTTGGGTAGCTGGGATGTGTAGGGCTCCGGTTGCCCAGTCACAAAGACACGAAATTAGTTCATAGAGCAAATAATGGTATCGTGTCGGAAATTCAGCGCTTTCATCAACATGTTTTGCGCTCGGATCTATGTTTCTCGCGATGCGTTTTGCGAACTCGGGAAAATAGTACAGCCACATGTGCCACTCTATATCCTGATGAAGTGCTTCGCATATCATGACATCAAAAAATCGAATCCCCATAAAGACTCGGGAGTGCCATTTCTCTTCGTCATCGAATTTGAGTAATGGTGAATTATAGTTGTCGGCAGTTCCACGATAATGCAGATCGTCCAGTTCATCAATAACCGCCTCCCCAATCGCTTTATAGGGAGCTAGTTCGAAAGCTGTCTTGCAGTCATAGAACAAGAAATATAACAAGCGGTTCGATGCGTCCAAATTGTACTTTAGATCGTATGATTTTGATTGGTTGTTCCGCAGCTCTTGATATAGAACGCTACTGGAGTCCGCTGCCAGCGATTCCAGATAGAGGCAAAAAAAATCTTGGTACTCGAAAAACTTGTGACCATAGAACGGAATTGCGTAGTATGGTTGAGAACCGATTCCGCCGACCACTGACTTCTTGTTTGCAAGCACTTCGTGAATTATTATTCTGGCGGCGTCCGCCTCCTTCGTATACGCGGGTAACAAAGGGGAGAGCCGCTTGGCTGCAATGGTTAGGAATCTATATTCAATAGAATTGGGTTTGGCTAGTTGATCTCCTGGGTCGTTGAGGCTCGCTAAGTGGAAGGATAATGGGTCTCTATACGAACTCAAACGGTTTCTTACTCGGCTTAGGAAATAGTTTGCGTGATAGGCCTTAGCAACCTCTGGCAGGTTGTGGGTCACTAGTTCGAGCAGTTCCGGGAAACGTCTTTCTCTGGATAGCTCTTGCACAAATGCCTGTAGTTTTGGTAATTTGCGGCGAGTGATTCTCTTGGTCGATATGTCGAACCAAAGCGCCGCACAGGTTGCCAATAGAATTAGGAATGAGAGTTTCTCCGGATTGATTCCCCAATCGCTGGACTCTAGCCGAGGAATAAAGCCAAGCGAGGTCGCTAGCTCGTGGAATTGAGCGAGCATTATTAAACTAAGCCCGCCGGCGAGAATTATCCAAGAGAATCGATCGAACTTCAGAGCGATCTCGAGTCTGCGAACCCTTGGAATCACTGCGTATACTGCAACGACAAGTCCTAGGACTGTAATTAAGCCATCTAATGTCATCTTGAGCGGTTGATCGACAACTGTGGTACAAAAACTGATTGATCGTGTGGCCTGTCTCGCCTGGCCTGTTGGAGATGAGTTGCCCGAACGATTGGAGGGCCTTTCCCGTGTGCATGCTCCAATTTTTCGCAGATACTTGGCTCTTGAACAAATGGGTGGTGACTCAATAATTGATTTTGAAAGTCGGTGAATCCTCAGGCTGCATGCTGCGTCGGTCATAGATCCGCGTGGTCGAGATGTTTGCGTGTCCAAGCCACTCTTGGACCTTGGCTATATCTGCATCATGCTCGAGCGCGTTTGTCGCAGCAGTGGCCCGAAGCGCATGCGGCGCAATGCGTTCGCCATTGAGGCCGACGGCCGCTGCCGACTTCTTGACGATGACGTACAGGCTTTCCGCCGACAGCCCCCCGCGCCAGTGCCCACCGCGCACCGACTCGCGCACCGCCCGAAACAGTCCGCCGTCCCCGTCGTGCCCATGCCCGGCATCCTCGAGATATCGATCGATCAACGCCGCCGACCCCGGATGCAGCGGAATGTCCCGAAGCTTCTGGCCCTTGCCGCGAACCCGCAGATGCTTCACGCCCCGAATCTCGATGACGTCCTTCACCCGGAGTGCAGACACTTCCTCGCGCCGCAGTCCATGATGCAGGAAGACGGACAGGATGGCCCGGTCGCGCTTGCCCTTCAGTGAATGGTCATCCGGTGCTGCAAGCAGCGCCTTGGCCTGGCTGTCGCCCAACGCCGGCGTCTTGCCGGTGTAGGACTCGACCCGAGGGCGCTTCACGCCCTTCACCGGGTTCATGTGAACCGCGTTGGCGTCGCAGAGGAACTCGAACAGCGACGACAGGGCGGCAAGCTTTCGGCGGATGGTCGAGCCTGCCATTGACCGGACCTCAAGGTCACGCCGCCAGGCGATGATGTGTGAGCGGGTGACCCGTCGGAACTGCCCGGAGCTCGTGATGCCGATGAAGGCCATGAACTCGCGGATGTCGTTGCGGTACGCGCGCCGGGTCTGGGCGCTGTCGATGTTGGCGAACCATTCGACCTCGGGCGGAACCTTGGCCAGGCCCTGGAACTCGGCGGCGGTGAGCCGGCTGGGTTGCTTCGAGCCGGGGCTCGGCGTTGCGCGAGGACGTGCCGTGATATCCGTGCGATCACTCATGGCCGTTCCGGGTAGCCGTCAGGTCCGGGCCATGGTGCAGCCAGTCCACGTCGTGCGCGGTCCAGATGTGGCTCACGGGCCGCGCCTGGGGGTCGTCGTCCAAGGTTGCCACGCGAAGAATGACCTGGTCCTGGTCACGCCATTCAGCCATCAGGTGGGATCCGCACTGGCGGCAGAAGTGTCGGAGTTTCCCCGGGGTGGATTCGAATGCGCCAGAGGCCCCTCGCCGCGAATCCATCGAAACCCCGCCCGATTCACACGCGCGGTCGTTGCAAAGGGCGCGGCGTGCGCTTTGCGACAGGTATGGCAGTGGCAGTGCACGATGGGGCCGGCGAGTGCATCGACCTCGTAGGCGACCGCACCGCGTACGCGGCTTCCGAGCATTGGATAATCAGGGACAACCCGTGCGAGTCATTCTACTATTACTGATAACATCTTTTATCAGATATGCACAGAAATCAATCCCGGCTCACCGTCTTCGGTGCCAAACGCCCGTTGAGACTGTTTAAAAACTGGTCGAGTTACCTGACGATTTGCGAATCGCGTGCGTAACAATCAAGAACGAAGATGACGGGTTTCTTACCATCCAATTTGCATAACGTCGAACTCAACGTTACTTGTCACTTCGACTTCGCAAATCCATTGCAAGCGCAGTGCGAATCTTTTCATGAAGCGGCACCCGGCTCTCCTCCGCATCGGTGACTCGCTCATCCTTCCTGTTGCAATACGCCCCATGACTATGTCGAACCATTGAGCGCGGTCCTTGACGACGCGGTACATCTTCTCATCGTAGGTCCCGGCTAGATAGGGCTCATAAACCTCGATGCTCTTGTCTTCCCGCTCGGCTAGAGCGCCAACTTGATCAAGCCGACCCGTCCTCTGCTCAAGGACACTAGGGTTCCAGTCCAGGTCATGGTGGATGACGAAACGACATTCCTGGTGGAGGTCAATGCCTTCGCCCATAACAGAACTCGCCACGAGCAGATCTGGTGCGAATGGCGTATTGAACTGCGCAATGAGTCGCTCTCGGGTCGTTCGATCAGTTCCACCGTGCGCGCGTCGGACCGACTCTAGGCTTCCACCCCTCCCCTCAGATTCCTCTCCATCCGCGCTTGCACCAAGCAGGGCGGTCTTGATACGTGAGAACTCGCTATCTGGTTCGTCGCGCGACGAAGTGCGACTGATTTGTTTATGCGCGTTCGCCAGCCGCTCCGCGAATTGGCACCAACGATCCAATAGGGCGATCCCGCTTCGATTCTCGCCCCGAAGGCCGGCCCAAACCTGGTCCACAGTCAGATCCCTATCGAGTGGCATATAACGCACCAGGTATTCGCGTGTACGCAGATGCCGGATTCCCGCATCCACGATGAGCGTGATGACTTCCTCCAGACCGCAAGCGGCCTGACAAACTGCCTCACTTAGAAGATGCCTTAGCTTCGCGTACGAGGGCGTGTCACGATCAAGAAGGCGAGCAGAAATGCGATCGAGCGCGCGGAAGACATCCTCTGCCTGGAGCTGCGGGTTCTCTCTGAACAGAGCATCGCGGGCGGACTGTCGCACGACATCCTCGATGCGCCCTTTCAACGTGCGTTCGACTACCTCCCCCGTCCGAATGAACCAGCAGAAGATCAGACACTTCTCCCCAGCGAGCCATAACTCGACGGCTTTGTCTACAGTGGCACAGATCTTAGGGTGAGCATCCAGGGAGCCTGAAGCCGCAAGCGCGTGCTCGATGGATCGTTGATACCAGCGAACCGAATCGGACGGGGAGCGCGTCTTTGCGGAATCCGCCGCTTCCTCCTGTCGATCTGCTCGTTCGAGGTCCGAGTCGATCACGGCGCTGCGATTGTCGGATCCGAGCCTCCTAAACGTCTCGAACGAAGACGCAATACCATAGGCGTACAGTGGACGATCACCTTTCTCATCGAGTGCAATCGACTGCGCCCTGGCCGCGAGTAGAAAGGGCAACAGAGCGGCCTCCGGAACCTGCAGACCACCGGATGCCTCGCCAGTACTCGAGGTGATGGCGTCGCCGGGGTGATACTCGCGTCGCCGCGGGCGTTCGTGACGGATGACCCAAGGCCTTAGCGCCACATGCATCCTGAGCCGAGTTTGAACGGCGATTCTTGCAAGCTCCCAGGCCTCTCGCACTGCGTTACTGACACCCTCCGGCGCACTTTTCTCCGTATCCCACTGGTTGAAGGCAGAGAGTTGCTCCGGCTGGATACGACTCCAAGCGGCATCAAAGGCAATCGCATTGGACTGTGCGGCCGTCAGCAAATCATGCAGGTTTTTCAGCCGTGCTTCCAAAGTGCATTGCGGGAGAGGGTCAAGTGCGCGCACGGCGCCCATCCGGCGGATTACCTCGATCAACTCGGAATGTCCAAGCTCGAACGGAGTAGCGGTCAGGAACAGCATTCGGCGAAAAACTTCCCTGAACGCTCCAGCCTCAGTGTCGTCATTGCGCTTGCCAAACAAGCTGCTGATGCGCGTCGACCCATTCTTGAGTCGATGCGCCTCGTCGACGATCAGCAGAGGCAGATCAAGGTTTGTGACCGCAAGCATCCATTTCCACGTCTTCTGGGTGACAGCAGCGACCGCCTTTCGCGTACGAGCAAGGCGGCGCTCGATGTCATGCGAAGAGTTGATCGGCAAGCTGCTGAGGACATCGAACAACTCCTGGAGGTCGAGCCTCTGCACGGCAGTCTCCAGCGTTGCGGGCACTGGATCGTCAGGCAGCGCTTCACCGGTCAGTTCTTCCCACACTGCCTTCCATTTGCCTGGCGCCTTGTCGAGAAGCGCAGCAACCCGCTCCGTCGTGAACCGGCGATCCGGGACCACGCCCTTCAAGCCGGCGGACCACTTCGCGATGCGCCTGCGGATGCCGTTGACATCTTTGCGCCGCCGGGTGGCGTAATAAAGCAGCGCAAGCTGGACAAAGGAGTCCTTTAGCATCGAGGTCAGTGCCGTATGCGTCAGGACAAGAATATGATCAGGCTTATCGGGATCATCGAGCTTCTTCAGGAACTCCTCGCCACTGCGTAGCGGCTCTTCAACGCAGCGGATGCCATGGCCGGCTTCCAGGAGAGATTCACTGAACTTTCGCCACTCTCGCACCCACTTGTCGGCAACCGCTGCCGGCACGAAGATGACGACTTGGGCACGCCCCTCGTGCCGCATGATCACGCTTACTGCAACGGCCAGGGCAACGTAGGTTTTGCCCATGCCAACCTGATCGGCGAGGATGACTCCCTCCTGACGTTTAAACCGTTCCAAGATGTCGGCCGCGGTGCGGCGCTGGCGCTGCCAGTCGTTCTGGAAGCGGTCTTCTGTCTTGTCACGCAAGAGGGACGTCAATTGGGCAGGCATCGGCGCGCCTCCTGGATGGCACTTCTGGCATAGGCTGAAAGGTCCGCGGGCTGGTCTCCCAGTTGAACGCGAAGGGCATCCACTTTTCGGAAGGTATCGGCGACAAGGGCAAAGCCCCCTGTTTCGTCGATATGCTCTAGGACATGTGCCCATCGGACTCGTCCGACGGCTAGCGCGATCTCGGCGACGGTGAAGAGCGCCTCCGCCCGGCCCATCTGCCCTGCTTCCTGAGCCTCAACGACCTTGGCGGCCAGGAATTCCGGTCCGAGGGGGCTTGCTAACCGCGCTCGTAGCGCCTCGGTGGTAATGACCTGGCGTTCGAGACGCCGCTGCATCGCCTCAAGAGAGGCTGCAAGAGCGCGTCCTCTTCGAAGCAGTGATCCCGGCAGATCGAAACGCTTCAGAGGGTTAAGATCATCAATCGTCTTCTCACTAACCGGGCCGCGCTCCAACTCTTCACGTAAGGTCTGAGCGAGCGTCCGGCCGGTGGCCAGAGCGGCAAGGAGGTGCTGCGCGCGAAGACTTGACAGCGAGGGACCCGGCGGAAGCCCCTGGCGGCTATCGGTGATAACCGCCCACGGTGCCTCGGACCCATCCCACCTGACGCGCACGAACATCGGTAAGGCCCCAGGCTGAAGCGGAATCGCGATCGTTTCGGGCGAGCCCGAATCCTCCCAGCTCCGTCGTGTTGGGGAAGGCAAGGTCGATCCCGCGATATCGATTTCCCAAGCCGCGGGCATGCGACCGTTCATCGTCACCCCCAGTACCAGCGTGCGAACAAACTCCGTCGACTCTTGAACGAGTCGGCAGAGTCCGAAGCAGTCTGGAAGCGAGGGCAACTGCGCCTCGTCTTCGTCAGTCGGCCCCACGTCCTCGGCATCAACCCAAGCGTCTTTTCCTGTTCGCACGAGGGCGCGCAAGGCTTTACCCTCTCTGCTATCGCGTGGCGCACCGAGCCAGAGGTTCATTTCGCGATGACGCCTACCGCCCTCCTTCAGGCCAAGGCCGGCCTTCGTGTGGTTCGAGCTCCCTACCAGCGCGGCCACCCATTCACTGCTCTGCACAATCAGACACTTCGCGTGAAGCGTGCGGATTTCATGATCCTCACGACGCAGCAGCCGAACCCCCGTCACTTCCTTGGCCAAATGGTTCGAAAAGCCTGTCTGTCCGCGCGGTCCCGGAACGAGCGCGACCTCGTGGATTCGTTCCGAAGCTGGTCGCCCCGTGAGGAGGTGTTTGACCCGCTGCAAGGCCGTCGCATCGTTGGAATCCCAGAATGGCGACAAGTGCATTGCTTGCAGCGGAGCGGCTCCTTTCCAGACATCGGTCAGTTTCTCCAATGGAAAGACCTTCTCATTCGTCGGCGCGAACGCGACCCGAACCGATCCTCGCCTCGAGGTCTTGGGCTGACTCTCTATCCGCTCACGGAATAGCGCGAGCGTATCTGCTGCGCGGCCAAACACGGCGACTCGCGCATCGTATCCGGGCACGTGTTCCAGGTACGACGATAATTCGTCTGCCATCTCGCCGAGCACCTGGGCGGGCAGGAGACAGTCAGGCCCGAGATCTGCCGCGAGCCCAAGTTCAATTTGCCGCCGGTAGCCTGCTGCGGTCAGGTTCGCCGATCCCAGAAGTACACGCGTGGCGTTTTCCCAGATGAGTACCGCGACTTTCGCATGCAGCAGTCCTGTCGGCACCGAACAGCCAAGCAGGTCCCACAGGAGCGACGTGCGCTCGACCGGGGCACTACGATCCGCGAGGACGGTTACGATGGTGTCCTGCATCAGTTCGTGGAGTTCGATGCTGGCCACGACATCAACGACCGCCCCAGTGTCCTCGTTGACGCTGGAAACTTCGAGAAAGCGCGCCAGGCAATTCTGTTCAAAGAAGTCGGGTTCGAGCGCGAACGTAGTCGCCAGCAGCGCCACGGGACGACCGGCGTTGGCTGGCTTTTGCCAGAAGTCCAGCATTGGGCTTGGCTTCATGCTGTTCGCCTCAGGAAGTTCGCGAGCGTCGTGATCCGCATCGGATGCACCCATACCTCATCGTCCAAGTCGCCGCTCTGATCCCGGTAAGGCGTGCGGACGGTCCAATCTCCTCCAATCTTTTCAATCCAGGGGAGCTTCTTCTTGTTTTGTTGAACTTCCTCGTGGCGAGAAATGAGCGAGTCCAGAAAATCCGCTGTCTTCTGAGGAGACTTGAAGAGCTCGAGCGCTTGAGCGGTGTCACGGCTCAAGCGCTCGTCGGCAAGCCCATCAACGGAGTCGATGGCCCGGCTCACCAGCCCGCTGATTTTTCGCGCTGATTCTTCGAGATACGGAGTCTTGAGCGACTCGGTTCGGCTGATGACTGATCCGTGTTGTTGCGTCGTATAAGCGAGAAAGCGCCGGAACGCATTGTCGAGGACGGTAGCAGCCTCCTCATAGTCGAAGGCAGCCTGTAGGGCGATTTGGGTTGGGCGACTAGCGCTCTGCTCCAAACGCTTCGCCAACATCCGCTGCGAAGCATCGATGTGTGGCATGTCTTTAAGGAGGCACTTGGCCAGATCATTCCGAATGTCATGTTGGCTGGAATCGATCAGTCCTCGCAGTACGCGCTTCTCGTTCTTCTGACCGGTGGCAGGCCAGAGCTTGGCAGCGAGAGTCTCCAGAAAGTTGCCGCCTTCGCGTGCTGCGCACTCGGCCTTCTCAAGCGACCGCTTGCATGCATCCGCAATGTTCTTTCGAAGTTGACCACCCCGCGTGCTCGGAATCCCGTCGGAGAATCCGCGGAGGTCGGAGTCCTTCTCCCAGGCACGCACCAAGAGTGCGGCGTTCTCCGCTGGAAGGTCATCCAGAGTGAGAACGCCGGCATCGCGAGAGAACGGTCGGTACACGCCCGTGAATCCGAAGACCCTCGGTCCATTGAGATACGTTCTGCTGCTCAGCCGCTCGTTCGACGCCTTTGCGCGGGCAGCTTTCTGGATACCGGGTAAACCAGCCCAGCTGTCCCTATGCGCATGGCGCACGACCGCTTCGACGACGAGCCATTCGAATGCGATATCAATCGTGGTCTTTCCATCTTCGGTTCTCAAGTCATGCAGCGACTGGTAGGCCATGGCGCCGACGGCCGTCACCGTCACCAGATGAGGCAGGCTCATTCGGGCTCTGAGCCCTGGCGCCAGCACCTCTGCGATTCTGTCTGCAATGGCGCCGAGACCCAGGGGATCCAAGCCCCCTTCGCCCACTGCACCAGGGTCATAGGCGGAGAGCCTGGGGAACTGGTCGATCAGTGTCATGAGTGATCTTGCCGGGGTGTTAAGGCGAAGTGTTTGAAAAGGTGTTCTAGGTTGCCGTCGAGGGTACCGCGACTAGCTTATGGAACTCATTCAGGAGCGAATCCCGA
Organism: Burkholderiaceae bacterium; assembly: GCA_041396685.1. Classification (GTDB taxonomy): domain Bacteria; phylum Pseudomonadota; class Gammaproteobacteria; order Burkholderiales; family Burkholderiaceae_E; genus JAUIAI01. Next base: position 61,204 of record JAWKYD010000023.1, on the reverse strand, counting down.
GACGGGTCCAGATTGGTTGTAAGCTGGGCCCAGTACCGCCACGAATCACGCATCGCCACTCGCACCTTAGGGTTAGTATCTCGCGCGCAGCCCGTCTGCCTTCATTCGTCCAATGAGCCACTCCGGGATTCCGCCGGCATTGGACTTCCGTTGAAATCGTGCCGGGTCGTTGACAAATCCGGCGTTTGGGTTTCTTGTAACTCTAAACGCGAAAGCGAACACCCCCGGGGCGCGATCGCGATTTTTCATCTGAGCACGAGCACTGTCCGTCGCGCTTCCGGGCGAAGCGCGGTCGCGTCTGCCGCCTACCGATCGGCCGAGCGCCTGACGAACGATCGCGACGGGCTCACCCACGATTACCGTGGGCGAGGTGGCGTTGAGGATTCGGAGATTCTCGTTCCCTCGAACGCGAATGCCGATTGGGCCAAAGATCGCTCCGCACTTTGGAACGCGGCCGAGCAAAGTGAGAAGCGCAAAGATGCGCGCGTCGCCCGGGAAATCATCGTCGCGATTCCGCATGAACTGAACGCCGAGGATCGCGCGGCGCTCGTGCGTTCGATCGGCCAGCAATTGGCCGATCGCTATGGCGTGGCGGTCGATGTCGCGATCCACGCCCCGCATCGCGAAGGCGACGATCGCAATCACCATGCGCACCTGTTGATGACCACGCGCCAGGTGGGGCAGGGCGGCTTAGGCGAGAAGTCCGATCTGGAGCGCGAGAACAAGTGGCTCAGATCGAACGGATTGCCGGTCACGCAAGAGCAGATCACGGCGATCCGCGAGCAGTGGGCGGAACTCGCGAACCGGGCACTCGCTCGCGCCGAAATCGAAGCCCGGATCGATCACCGGTCCTACGCTGATCGCGGCCTGGAGATCGCCCCGACCGTGCATGTCGGGGTGCATGCGACGCAGATGCAGCGGCGCGGGTTGGATGTGAACCGGACCGCGTTGCCGATCGAGGAAGCGCAGGTGAACGCGGAACTGTTCGAGCGCTCGCCGGGCGAGTTGCTCTCGGTCGTGACGGATCAGAAGAGCGTCTTCGATCGGCGCGATATCGCCCGCACCCTGCACCGGTTCGTGAGCGATCCGGCGGCGTTCGAGTCGGTGATGCTCAAGGTGATGGCGTCCCGGGATCTGGTCGAGCTCGTGCCGGCCAAGACCCGGGATCGGCAGGAAGTGGTGCCGGCGCGGTTCACGACGCGCGAGATGCTGGAAGTCGAAACCGGCATGGCCGAGACCGCCCAGCTCATGAAAGAGCGGGGCGGGTTTGGGGTGGCCTCGGTCGGGTCGGGTTCCGGTATCACCCTGAGCGAGCAGCAGCAACAGGCGGTCGATCATGTGCTCGGGGACGAGCAGATCGCGGCCGTGGTGGGCTTTGCGGGGGCGGGCAAGAGCACGATGCTCGATGCGGCGCGCCAGGCGTGGGAGGCGGCCGGATATCGGGTGCAAGGGGCGGCCTTGTCGGGCAAGGCCGCTCAGGGGCTGCAGGACGCGAGCGGCATGCCGAGTCGGACGCTGGCGTCCTGGATCTATCGATGGGATCGGGAACAAGACCCCCTGGGTCCGAAGGACGTGCTCGTCATTGACGAGGCCGGGATGGTGGCGTCCAGGCAGCTCGCGCGGTTCGTGGACACCGCCAAGGAAGCTGGGGCGAAGCTCGTGCTGGTGGGTGATCCGGAGCAGTTGCAGCCGATCCAGGCCGGGGCGGCATTCCGGGCCATTTCGGAGCGGATTGGGTATGCCTCGCTCGAAGAGGTTCGGCGTCAGCGTGAAGCCTGGCAGCGTGAGGCGTCGGTGGCCTTTGGGAAGAACGACACCGCGGCTGGCCTGAAGGCATATATCGACCGGGGGAGGGTGCGGCTCGAGGATGACGAAGTCGGGGCGATGGGGGCGCTCGTCACGGGCGCGGTGAATGACATGGAAGCGCGGCCCGATGGGAGTCGCCTGGTGCTCGCGCATCGGCGGGCCGATGTAGCCGAGTTGAACGCGCAGATCCGCGCGAAGCTGAAAGCCCGTGGCGCGCTGAAGTCGGAGCGGATCTATCCGAGTGCCGAGGGCGAGAAGGCGTTTGCGGCTGGGGATCGGTTGCTGTTCCTGGCCAATGATGCGGACCTGGGGGTGAAGAACGGGACGCTGGGCACGGTGCTCTATCCCGGGTCGGTCGGGCTGGTGGTGGCGCTCGATGGGGCGGACGGCTTACCGGACATGGATCGGGCGGTGCGGCTCGTGCCGGATTCGGAAAGCCAATACACGCATGGCTATGCGATGACGATCCACAAGAGCCAGGGGGTGACGGTGGACCGGAGTTTCGTGCTGGGCTCGGCGACGATGGATCGGCATCTGACCTATGTGGCGATGACGCGGCATCGGGAGTCGGTGATGTTGGTCGGGGAGCGGGGCACGTTCGCCGACGAGGCGGCGATGGTGCGGCGGTTATCGCGGGGCGGGGCGAAAGAAACGACGCTGGACTATTGGTCGGTGGGGTTGGAGAAGTTCGGGACGCGGCGCGGGATCGAGGTGGCGGGGCAGTTGTTGGCTCGGCTTCGGGAGAAGGCGAAGGGGATGTTTGCGGGGTTACGGAAGAAGCCGCCGCTGTCGATCGAGCAGCGGGAAGCGCAGGCTGGGCGCGACGCGGGATCGCTTGATGCCGGTCGATCGATTGGTCAGCGGCGCGAGGTGGTGATGGTCGGATACCTGCGGGCGATCACCCAGATAGAGGATCTGAAACAGCGGCGATTGCCCGAGTTGGCCAGCCATCGGACGGCGTTGGCGACCGCGAGCGCGGATCTGAAGCGGGTGATGGCCGATGGCGAACCGGTGCTGGATTCGGTCTTCGAGCATCGGCGGGACGAGGTGGCGAAGGTGTTGAACGGTCCGGCGGGGCCGTCGCAGTGGGCGGCGGTTCGGGAGTTGGTGAATCAGGAGCGGTTGGCGATGCGAGATCCGGAGGTTCAGAAGGTCAGGCGGCGCGAGCGGGATCGGTCGCGAGAGGTGGACCGGAATAGGGATCGGGATCTTGATCGAGGGCGGGGGCGATAGGGCGTGCAAAGAGACGAGTTCGAGGATGATCCGGCAGCGGCGGCTTTTCATGAACTGCGAGCTGAGGTGACGGTCACCCGGAAGGACGTGGCGGCGTTACACGATCAGATCGAGGCGAATCGGCCGCCGGATTACGGGGTCGATCTGGCGCAGATGAAGCAGGTGATTGCGCATCTGGCCAAGCAGGTCGAGGTGCTTGGTGGGCGGCCGGTGTTATCGATGATGCCCGAGGAGCATGGGCAGCGGATTGCGTATGCCGGGGCGGATGCGACACGCAATGCGGTGTCGGCGCTGGAGCAGGCGAAGCGGGAGTTCGAGCAGCAGAAGATCGAGCTTGCGCATTGGGTGGATCAGGCTCGGACGGGGGAGGTACAGAACCGGTGGTTGCTGGCGTGTGGGGTTATGGGTTTTCTGGCCGGAGTGACCGCGGGAGTGATTGGGGTGTTGGAGTTTGGTAGGTAGTTTTGGCATGGTGGAATTGTGGACGTGCCGAGCGTCTTGGAAATTGAGCCCACTTCATTATTAGATAAATCAGAGGCAAGGCGATGAGTAAAAACAATGCCAAGAATATAGTGAAAGATGTTCTTGAAAGAGAACGGATTTCTGCTGAGCAGGCGAAAAAGGACCTAGACGATGCAGGTGAGTTGGCAGGATTCGAACATTTCAACAAATTCATGCCAAAAGAGTTTCATGACCAAGGCTTTTCTCGTTCGAATTTGGGTAGAGGGATCAAACTAAGAGACCAGTTACTACTTGGCGCCCGATGTACGACCATCGATATACGTCCTGGTTCAAAGGACTCCATAGAAAGAGCGTTCGGTTTTGCCTTTGATGATCTTTTAGAGCTTCGCAAGAATGATCGCCTAAGATTCAATATATATGTGAGAAATCCGGAGGCTTGGGATGGCTCTGATGATCTGGCCAAAATTCTTGAGGTTGCCTATTCGGCTGGCGCACGTTCAGATGTCTTTTTTGGTTGGATGGATTCTCTTTACAATAAGACCATCAGTGACTTCGAGAATGATTTGGCCGAGGCCTATTTCGACTTGATTGCGACCGGGAGTGCTGAGCCCGAAGAATTTAGAAAATACTACTCCATCGAAGATGATCCAGATAACAAGAAGCTCTATGGAACGTTTGGTGCGCTCGGTAGGCGTCTGGGGTATCTGAGATCGAAAGATCCTGAAATAGTGGCTGATATAGAAGAGCTGTGCCGAGCACGACGCCTACTGGAGCTAAATTTAAATCTGCATGCAGCTAAGCATCAGTACATTTCTAGATACACAGCCGCTATCGGCGGCGATTTTTACTGGGGTCCAATGGACGACCAGCTAAAGGCCGCACTCAGCACGGATGTGAGTAGTAAAGATTTGTCGCGATACTATGAACCCGGTCGGATGGAATATCTAGTTGATAGAATTAACAAAATTCGAGCGTACAATCTTCCGGAGAATATTGGGCAAAACGCGCTTCTAGATATTCTCCTTGATGCGGATATGGGAAGAGTCCGAGACGCCCTTACTGGCGCCTTGTTCGATATTGAGAGATATTTGTCAGGTCAGGTTGGTGATTTTTCAGTCGCCAATTTGGAAAACGCGCTTGCGATGCATGCTGAAACTGTTAGTAAATATACAAAAATTGGTGGCCGAGCGGGCGAGTATGTGGGCGGAGTGGCCGGTCCATTTATAGGCTTGCTCGACCCTGTTGCGGGGGCTATGATTTCTGCGGGAGGGGTTGTGCTTGGAAAATTCGCTGGCCAGGTTGTTGGGGAATCTATTGCGCATAGCACCAACTGGCAGAGGCATCGTTTTGCCATGAGCATAGATAATTTGGACGAGCTTTACAGGGAAATTCTACTAAAGAAGATGAGTTAGAATATCTCCTCATGTATTGTCGTAATATAAAGATTATGGAGTGTGTTTAAATTTGAATCCGTTCCACCTCATCGAGCGAAACATCATCGCTTCGCCGGTCGTAAAGACCGGTTGTGCGCGCCGATTCATGATTGGCCATGCGCTGGGCGATCTCAAGCTGGCCGCCGTTCTTCAGATAGGCGGTGATGCCTGTTGCTCGAAAGGTGTGGCAGCAGATCTCGGTGTCGATGCTGGCGGCCAGTGCTCGGCGGCGAAGCATCCGATAGATGTCGGACTGGGATAGGCCGCGCTCGGTGAGCTTGCCGGTCTTGGCTCGGGTCGAGCGAAAGAGCGGCAACTTCCGATCGTCGATGATCTCGGCCGCGTCGATGTAGGCATCGAGATAGGCCTCGAGGTTGTGATGGCAAGGCATGGGATGCTCTTTGCCGCCTTTCTCGTGCAGACGGACCCAGCCGCGCTTTCCCTGGACGAAATAGTCTTCGCCGAGCATCTTGGTGAGCGCACCAACGCGGGCGAAGGTGTAGGTCATCGTGGCGATGATGGCGCGGTCGCGCAGACCGACCAAGTTGCTCACGTCGATGCTGTCGAGCAGCGTACGGGCTTCCTCGGCGGTCAGGACAGGGGTTTTGCCTTGGCGAACAGAGTGCTTCGGCCCACGCACGGAGCTTGCGGGATTGCTCGTGATGATCTGGCCGACGACAAGCCAATCGAAGAGCATGCGAATGGCGGCCAGGTGCTGCTTGACCGAAGGTGGCGCCAGGCTGGCTTGAAGCTGCTCGACATAGGCCGCGACATGGACGGGCTCAACATCGACGAGATCGAGGATGCCGGCCTGTTCACACCAGTCCGAAAAGGCCGCCGTGGCATTGAAGTACGCCCGTCGGGTGTTCGGATTGCGGATGTTGGCGGTAAAGAACTCGATGAAGCGGGTGCATGCCCGTTCCCCGGCACGAGCATAGAGCGCTGGAATGCTGGCGGCTGATGCCGAGCTCGAGATCTGGCTCGTTCGGTTGGCTGGGACGATGGCGCTCTTCATACCGTCCATTATGCCTGATAACGTCCGTTATCAGGCATAGCGACCACTTTTGGAAAGACGTTGCTTGTACTGTTGGCGTGGCGTTTGTCGGATTTAATCCTACAGTCTGTTTGAGGTGTCTCATGCGCCGAACCACCCAGCAATTCAGCATTACGCTGCCCAACGACATGGCCGATGCCATGCGCGCCGCATCGGTTCAGACCCCCATCGGGTTGAGCCGAGCCAAGTTCTAAGCTGCAGAGCACCAGGAACTCCGGCCGAACCTTCAATGCCCGCTCGAGCCGCGCGTCTGGGGGAATACCCCTTACCCGCGTTGCACGCGATCTCTCAGGCTCGCGAGAAGATGTGTCAACGCCGCTGCGTCGATTGGCTTCACGAAGTGCTGATCGAAACCAGCCTCCTCGGTCTGTTGCCTGTCGCTGTCTTGCCCCCAGCCGGTCAGCGCAATCAATACCGGCTTCTTTCCCCATGGCTCGTTTCGGATCGCTCGAGCCGCCTCAATGCCATTCATTCCGGGCATGCCGATGTCCATCAGCACGATGTCTGGCCGCAGATCGGCGGCAGCGATGATGGCTTGCCGACCGTCGCTGGCGGTGTGGACTTCGTATCCCAGATTCTCGATCAGCATGGTGAGCGACTGAGCGGCATCGTCGTTGTCGTCGACGACCAGAATGCGGAGGCTAGGCGTGTCCTCGGGCCCGGCGCCTGGATCTACTGCAGCCTGCTCTGTCGGAAACTGCTGCTCTGAGACGGGCAGGCGGACGGTGAACGTGCTGCCCTGGTCTGGGCCGTCGCTGTGCACCGAGATGTTCCCTCCGTGCATTTGGACGAGCGATCTGACCAGTGCCAAGCCCACCCCCAGACCCGTGTGGCCCGTGATTTGAGCATGGTCGATTTGAGCAAACATCTCGAATATTCGCTCCTGCTGATCAGGCGCAATGCCGATCCCGTTGTCGCTGACGGTGATGACCGCATCGGCACCTTGCTGATATGCGCTCAACAGCAGACTCCCGCCGGATGGCGTGTACTTGGCGGCGTTGTTCAAGAGGTTGCAAACGATCTGGGTCAGGCGATTCAGGTCAGCATCGATTACGACCGGGTGCGTCGCCGTATTGACCGCCAACGTGTGACCTGCCCGATCCACTGCGCTGGAGCATGCCTCGACGGCGGCCTCCACGACCGACGCCAGTTCGATCCGGGCTTTTCGCAGTTCGAATTTGTTCTGGGTAATGCGTGCCACGTCCAGCAGGTCGTCCACCAGGGCAACGAGCTGATTGGTCTGCCGCTCCATTAGCTGACGCACTTTTTCGAGCAACGCAGGGTTGTCGGCTGCTCCTTTCAGCAACTCCAGGCCCGTTCGAATCGGTGCGAGCGGATTGCGTAACTCGTGGGCGAGTGTTGCAAGAAATACGTTCTTTCGTCGATCAGCCTCGGCAAGCTGAGACGCCATCGACTGCAATTTCGCTCGCGATTCACGCTGACTCGTGATGTCGTAATTGATTCCAATCATGCGAACCGGTTGACCTGAGGCGTTCCGCTCGACCCGCCCCGTGCCCGCCAGCCAACGTACCTCGCCAGATGAATGAACGACCCGAAACTCATGGTCGAATCGGGCACCTGTTCGCAACGCCGACTCCATGTTGTCTTGGAGAGCGGGGAGATCGTGCGGATGCACCAACTGAAAGAATCTGTCGGTAGGCTCGGGGCCGTCACCGACCTCCAAGCCCAGTAGCTCGTACTCGCGCTTGCTCCATATCGAGACATTGTCGTCGACATTCCACGACCAGACACCCATCTGCCCGGCCGCCAGCGCCGCGCTCAGCAATGCTTCGCTCTCGCGCAGCGTAGACTCTTGCAACCGTTGCGCGGTGATATCGGAATGCATGCCGAACCACTCGAGCGGCCGCCCGCCGGAATCCCGGATGACCGCGGCGTAAACCTGCATCCATCGCCATTCACCGTCGAACCGGCGAACCCGGAGCGTGTGTTCAAACGGTTGAAGACTCTCGACGCTATCGACCCATTTCTCGGCGGCGCCCGCAACGTCATGAGAATGTATAGCCTGGGTCCACCCGTTGCCGAGCATTTCTTGAGCCGTCTGACCTGTGAATTCCATCCAGGCCGGCTGCGGTTCGACGTGTCGACCGTCTAGCGGGCAGGCCCAAGCAATCACGCCCATTGATTCGGCCAGTGTCCGGTAGCGCTGCTCGCTTCGACGGATGGCCGCTTCCCGGCTTCTCTCGGTCGTTACGTCTATCGCGGCGAGCATCGCCCGTGCAGGCTTCCGTTTGCCGTTGATTTCATCAAAGACCACTTGTTTCCTGACGCGAAGCCAGCGAACCGAGCCATCAGCCGGGCTGAGCACGCGGTGGTCCATCTCAAAGTAGCCGTCGCCATCCGGGTCAAGCGTCTTGGCGATCACCTGGTCCAATGCACGCCGGTCGTCGGGATGAAACGTTGCGTGAACCTGTTCTCGAGTGACCTCGCACGCCGACTCGCCCAGCCCGAAGAGCCGCGCCGCGTTCTGGTCCACCTGACAGTATCCCGTTGAATAGTCGAATTCGATGGCACCGAGACGCGAGACCTGCATGGCCAGCTCAAGATGGGCGTTGGCCCTTTTCAGGGCCTCTTCAGCCAGTTTTCTATCCGTGATCTGTTAACGGATCGCAACATAGTGCAGCGGCTGGCCATCGGACCGGACCTCCGGTATGACGGTCGTATCGACCCAGTAGAACGTGCCGTCTCTACGTCGGTTGCGAATGTCTCCTCGCCACATGTCCCCTCGGCGCAGGGTGAGGTACATGTTCCGAAAGAACTCCTTCGGATGCAGGCCGCTATTGATGATGCGATGATTCTGACCAATCAACTCGTCGCGGGAATAGCCGCTGACATCGCAGAATTGCTGATTGACATCGGTGATGATCCCAGACGTATCCGTGACAGCAACGATGGCCGCGGCATCGAGGGCACGTTTATAAAAGGCCAGCTGTTCATCGGCCATCTTGCGCGCGGTGATGTCTCGCAACGTGCCGACAAGTCTGGCGGGTTGACCGTTCTCAAAGTGCACTTGACCGGTGGCGGCGATCCAGAGAGTGTCGCCGGTTTTCCGGTTGATGACGCGATACTCGGATTCGTAGTGCCCGTCGCCTTTGGGATCCATGGCACGTTCGACAGCGGATTCGGTCTGGCGTAGATCAGCCGGATGCAGGCCGGCGAAGAATGTGCGGTAGGTGACTGGTTCGTCCGGATCCATCCCCCACCAACCGCGGATACGCTGGTCCCACCACACTTCGCCCGTCCGGGGATCGCAGGAGTAGATCCCCAGATTAGCCGCATCCAAGGCCATCTGCAGTTGCTGCTGGCTTTCCCTGACCACTTCGCGTGCAACTTCAGAGGCACGCAGTTCCGAGAGTTCGGATTGCAATGATTTGCCGAGCAGGGCTCGCTCGGCATCGGCCCGCCTCTGGCGTAACGATTCGCGCAGCCGCGTGTTCTCCGCGAGTATGCGTTCCACATCGTCTTCGAGCGTCAGGTCGGGATGCACCGCTGTCCAGAAATGAGCCATGCGGACAAACGCCAGCAACAGCATGAGTTGCTCATACCGCTGTGACCCAACCACGCGACGCAACGCGCGGCTCGCACGCTCTGCGTTCGCTAGTTGCAGGAAGACCACCGCACAGGCGACACGGACAAGCCTGTCCGATGATGACGCCGGTTCCGGCCACTGGAAGAGGGGGGCCGCTTGCTCCAGTTCCGACAGAAGCCCGGGGATCGCATCAGGTTCGGGATAGGGCTCTTCGATCAGCCCGGCCACTTCCTCAGCCGAGATTGCGGGTGAAGAGGGATCGCCAGCAATATGCCCCTCGCCCAACAGAAATGCCGCGTGACGATTCAGGCAATACGGTACCGAGCAGAAACGTGACAAGTAGGTAAACAGCCGCTCTTTGAACAACGGCGGCAACGGGCTTTCCAGGTAGGCGAACTGCGCCAGGTCGAACAGTCCCCGTGCGATGACCGGCTCGGGCGCTGCAAGCTTGAAGAATTCCGGGCAGACCCCCATCCGTCGTTCGATATCGGCCCACAACTGCTCGAGATGCGTTTCGCGTGAACGCACGTTCAGTCCCTGTCGCCAGACGCTTCCGGACTGGGCCTCGCCCTGCTCGACGAGCTGTTGGTAACGTTGGCCGGTCTCATCCCATTGCGATTTCTGGGCATGAATATCCGTGCACGTACCAAACCAGCAAACCGGCACCCGCTCTGCGTTGAGGACCGGCTTTGCGCGGGCAAGGAACCATCGGTATACGCCGTCGTGACGCCGCAGGCGAACCTCTATCTCGTAGTCATCGCCACTGTCTATCGCGGTAATCCATGCGGCCAGACATTCGGCACGATCGTCCACATGGACCGCCTCCTTCCAGGACCAGCCGCGGCTCTGGTCCTCGTCCAGGCCCGTATACTCGATCCAACGCCGATTCACGAAGTCGATTCGCCCGTCCGGGAGGGTCGTCCAAACAAGCTGGGGGATGCTTTCGGCAAGCAGGCGAAACGGCTCAGACGGGTCGTTCGTGGCCTGTGAAAGCAACGTGAGGCGCTTTGAACTCAAGGGCATGGGGCTTCTCCAGATGCGCAATGACCCATTCGCCTGCGGAGGGGGTCGGATGCCTTCCGGGTCTGCGCTGCACTGCCCCGGCATTTCGGGTTGGCTCCGGCGTCAAGGTCCTGCTGCCGTGACCTTGCCTTGGGCTCGACGATGGTTATTCGTTTCCGATCTCGCCGTTGCGCTGCCTTTCATGCGGCGGTCACCGGCCGCATCTGGGCGAGTCGGGTGAGGCCGAGCCCGAACGCCGACTCTTGGGCACCAGTCGCACCGAACGCGCGGTCATCGTTCCGTACGACATTCGCATCAAAGTTGAGTTGCGCCGCAAGGGCGTGACCTTGATGCTGCTCTGGCAGGCGTATTGCGCCGAGCACGAGGGCCCGCGCACCTGGGCCTACACGCAGTTCTGCACGTACGGCCGGCAGTGCGCCAAGTCCCGTCGGCGCTCGATGCACCAACATCACCGCGTTGGCACTGCTCTCACAAGATCCGGGACAAGGCTCTCATCACTTCATATTCGCAGTCGATCGGGTGCGCTTTGCCGCTGAACCGACGGCCGTCGATCGTTTCGATCCGTTCGTACTCAGGCAGATCGAAGGGTTGGCGGCTTGCCCGCCTGGCGACGACGGCGTTGGCTTGGCGGGTAGCGGCATTGTGGGTGCCGTTCGAAGTGAAGCGCGGCGTGAGGAAACGGTGGAGTGCCTTCAGCAGCTTGTTCATGGTCGGATCTCCCTTGAAGTCGGCGCCGCAGGAACGGCAACGCCATGGGAGACATTTGACTGCGCCGGGCCTACTGTGTCGTGAGGCGCAAGTCCCTGGGACAAGAGCAAGGAGGCCCATTGCAACCGGGCGAGCCGGGACTACTGTCCCTGAATGCGGTCAGCCGGGCTTTCGCCCCATGCCGGCCTCGCGCGCCTTGACGATGGCCTGGCCGCGGTTCTCGACCTCGAGCTTGTCGAAGATCATCGAGACGCGGTTGCGCACGGTTTTCTCGGACAGATCCAGATGGGCGGCAATTTGTAGGTTGTCGAGGCCCTGAGCCAGCAGTTCGAGCACGTCACGCTCACGAGCGGTGAGACTCGCCGCGGCGAGTGACTCTGCCGTTGATATCCGGTCTCCCTCGGCCAGGAAATCCCGGAACGCGGCGACGACCTCGTCGAACACCGGGTCGCTTCGCCGTATCAACCAGTTGCTGCTGTCGACCGGAAGAAACCGTGCATCCGGTATCAGGCTTGCGAGCAAACGCGCTTCCTCGATGGGGACGCGTGCCGAGCGCGCGGGATGCACGACCAGCGTCGCGCAACGGATCTGCCTCGCTTTCTCGACGACGTTGGCTTCGCTGCCCGCCCGGGTTGCCGCTGCGAACACGCGCCCCGACGCAATGCGATGAAAGATCTCGTCGACATCAGCGTGCTCCTGCGGTGACAGATCGGGCAGGCCGTCGCGGACGTTGAGTTGCCAGAAGGCCGAATGTGCCGAAGCGTCACCCATCTCGAGCGCGCTCAGCACCAGTTCTCTCTTGGCGAGGTCAGCGGCGCTCGGGCTTCGGTGAATGAATCCGCGGGCGTATCCAGCGAACACGGCCAGGCGTTCGACGCGCTGCGGGAATCGGGCCGTGTAGGAGATCGCGGCCGGTGACCCGGGCATGTCTGCGAACAGCGCAAACTGTTCGAGCCCGGTCGCATCGACGACGCTCGACAGGTCTTCGACGAAGCTCTCGAGCGAGATTCGCTCGAACTCACGTTCGGACAGTCCGGAACCGCGACCGTCATAGAAGATGAATCGGCGCCCTCGTGCAATGGCCGCGAAGGGCGCCCAGAACACACTGCGCGGGAATTCGGCGACATGGCTGATCGGGGTGCAAAAGACCAGACCCGGGCCCTCGCCGACGGACGCCCATGCGATCGATCGACCATCTGGGGCCCTGCAGTACCGGATGGTCGGCTTCGGGTCGGGCGTGTGGCACTTCCGATCGGTTCGATGGCGAAAGTCTGACCGTGTACGCGCGTATGTGCAACCTGATGAGCCCAACACGCTGGTCGCCGAGCTCGATCAGGAGATCGAGAGCGCTAGCGAGACCTGTCGCCATTTCCTGATTCGACCGTCGTCACCTGGGCTTCATGCCCCAGCGCTACAGTATTCGCATCGTCCCGATCCAGGAGTGAGCGATGCGAGTTCAAACGTTTGCCCGGCTGCTCGCCGTGGCGTTTCTCATTCAATCCGCTTCGTCGTGGGCCGGCGACGGTCGCCACGGCCATGGCGATTCCGCCGGAAAAATCGAACTCGGACCTCGACCGTTCTATCTGGTCGACGGCATGCAGGATGGGCCGCTGAAGCGCAGGCTCGAGCAGTGCGCCAAGGGCCCCTTCTATCGCACCGACTTCTCGATCGGGCACCGGGGCGCGGCGTTGCAGTTCCCCGAACACACGCGGGAATCCTATGAAGCGGGTGCGAAGATGGGCGCGGGCATCGTCGAATGCGATGTCACGTTCACCAAGGATGGCGAGCTTGTCTGCCGCCACTCCGAGTGCGATCTGCACACGACGACGAACATCGTCGACACGCCGTTGAATGCGCAGTGCAGCGTGCCCTGGACGGGGCCGAATCAGTCACCGGCGCCCAAGTGCTGCACCAGCGATCTGACGCTCGCGCAGTACCGCACACTGCACGGGAAGATGGACGCCCGCGACCCCGCAGCGACCACCGCCAAGGGCTATCTGGGCGGCACCGCCTCCTGGCGCACCGATCTGTATACGGGCCGGGGCACTTTGATGAGCCTGCGCGACAGCCTGGCCCTGAACGAAGCGATGGGCGTCAAGCACACGCCGGAACTCAAGGGCGGCGACGCGGACCGCATTGCGCAGACCTTTGGTAGCCAGGCGTTGTACGCTCGGAAGCTGATCGACGAGTTGCGCGCGGCCGGCGTACGACCGCGCCATGTCTGGCTGCAATCGTTCGACAAGCGCGACATTCTCTACTGGCTTCAGTCCGCGCCCGAATTCGGAAGCCAGGCGGTGTTCCTGGACAGCATCGATCCCACTGCGAATCCGCCCGTTCCCCGCCAGACGCTCGACGAGCTCCGTGAACTCTACGAGGCCGGCGTACGGTATTTCGCGCCGCCGATGCCGGCGCTTCTGGGTGTCGACGAGAACGGCTCCGTCGTGCCCTCGGCCTATGCGAAGGACATCAAGAGTGTCGGGCTGAGAATCATCACCTGGACCTTCGAGCGCGCGGACTTACGTGCCGGCGCGAGCAAGGCGGGCTTTTACTATGGGTTCGATCCTGAAGGCCGGGCGATTCGCAGCGACGGCGACATGTATCTGGCACTCGACGTGCTGGCGCGCGATGTCGGCATCGACGGCATCTTCTCCGACTGGCCGGCGACGGTGACCTATTACGCGAACTGCATGGGTCTGCGCTAGGGAGACGCTTGGTTGGGCGCCTTCCCGGCAGTGTCGGGTTCCAGGCGAGCGTGGCGGGGCGTGCCGCCCGGCCCGCGCTGACGGCGCCGGGCGCACCCGCAACAGCCGGCCGCTGGCGGGCGAAGACGTCGAAGCGGCCTTGGTTCGGCCATCCGCAAGCGTGTGCCGATGTGGATCTTTGCGGATTCAAATGACCCTGCCGTGGGCTATCTCGAAGTCGGCTTGGTCGGGCACTGCGGTGGATCGAACTGCTGGCTCGTTTTACCAGGCGGGCAGTTCATTCGGGCGCAGGTCGAACACCAGGACTTCCGCACCGTCGCCACGGTCGAAGCGCAGAGCGCCGGCATTGCGGATGCGCGCACCATCGCCTTCGCCCAGGCGCTCACCGTTCACATCGAGGCTGCCACGTGCCACGTGCACGTACACATGGCGATGTGGCCCCACATCCAGTGTCGTGGCCTCGTCGCCGTCGAACAGGCCGGCGTAGACGCGCGCGTCCTGGCGCACGGCCAGGGCGCCGTCGGTACCCTGGGGGTTGATTATCTGGCGCAGGCGACCGCGCTTCTCCGTCTCGTCGAAACGAACTTGCTGGTAGCGCGGCCGCGCGCCGCGCTCGTTGGTCATGATCCAGATTTGCAGGAAATGCACGGGTTCCTGGTCAGAGTGGTTGAACTCGCTGTGCTGCACACCCTTGCCCGCGCTCATCATCTGCACGTCGCCGGGACGAATGACCGAGCCCGTTCCCATGGAGTCTTTGTGCTCCAGCGCGCCGTCGAGCACATAGGAGAAGATTTCCATGTCGCGATGGCCGTGCGTGTCAAAGCCCTGGGCCGGGGCAACGCGGTCGTCGTTGATGACCAGCAGGTCGGAAAACCCCTGCTGCTCGGCATCGCGATAGCTGCCGAATGAGAAGGTGTGACGCGATTGCAGCCAACCATGGTCGGCCTGGCCCCGGTGTTCAGCTCTGCGGATTTCAAGCACGACAGCTCCTTTCCGATGCAATGAAGTAGGTCAGTGTTTCACGCGGCTCGCGATGGCGAATCTCGTTTGCGATGAGAGAATTCTGCGGCCAATCGGGCGGCACGGGGTTGAAGGCTTTAGGGGCTCATGGTCGGCAATGTCGAACATTGGTTGCGGCGCGTGAGCTCGACGCGCGGCGTCGGCTCACGCCTTGAGGTGTGCCGCCAACCCGCGGCGTGGCGCCGGTGTCGCGGCCGCCATGCCGGCGGCCGGCTGGCCGATGCGGCAGAGCATCTGCGCCGTGGCAGCGGGCCGGCCGGCGTGCCGGCGCAGGGTCTCGTGCACATCCCGGTACGGGCCGGCCACTTCCGCGTATTCCTGCAAGGCCTGCGACACCGGGTGCATGACCATCCCGTACAGGGTCGCGGCGAGCTGCGCCCGCACATAGGCCCGCCCGGCGGCCAACTGCGTGACACGGTCGTTTTTCTCGCTCAGCAGCCAGAAGAAGCCGGGTGTGGTGGCCAGGTTGTCGTTGAAGGCGTCGAGCTGCATCTTCATTGCCATCGAGTCGGGTGCGGAAGGCTCGGTTCGGCTCACCATGCCGAACGTGTCCAGCATCACCATCATCGGGCTCGTCATGCTGATGCCGTCGCGATGGCGGGCGATTTCGTCGCTGCCGATACGCAGCAGCTGAAGGCTCTCGCGCATCGTGTGCGGCGTCGACAGTTCGATGCGCCAGGCCTCGCGCGCGATCGAGCTCAGCTGCTCATACACGGGGGCGTGGTCCGCACGACCGACGACGCCCGCCGACAGGCCCGCCTTGCCCGACCGGTTCTCGGCTTCGAGAAAGGCGGTGAACGCCGCGGCCGGGGCATTGTCGGCTGCGTAGGCCTCGCGGTAGGTGTGCCGTTTTGGCACCTGGGCAAACAGTTCACTTTCCCGGGCGGATACCGGTGCACCCGGAATGAAGCGAACCCGCGCCACCGGGCGGGCGTCGAGCGTGTCACCGAAGGCGCCCGCCGGAAAGGTCTCGATGTCCAGGTTGGTCCCGCGTTGGCGCGCCGCCAGTTCGAGCAGACCCAGAAATGCACCGGTGCCGACCAGGATCTGGCGGCTGAAGGGATCGGTCTCGGGCAGCAGCCGGTCGGTGTCGAGCGACAGTACCAGCGCGTCTTCGTCTTCGAGCGACACCAGCCAGGGCTGGCGGTTGTGCGGGTTGGGCGCCAGGATCGCCCATGACAGGGCCCAGCGACGCAGCTCGGTCTCGGCGGCCGGCCCGCGCCAGGGCGCGACCGCCACATCGGGCATGCCGCCCATGGCGCTGCAGCCGGCCAGCGGCAGCGCGGCGGCGACAGTGCCGCCGCCGACCAGCCGGATGAATCGCCGCCGGGCGGCGGGTACCACGGATTGCGCCTTGCTCATGATGGAACTCCTGTCGGGGTAGGCGTCCATGTTGAGCCGTGGCAGGTGTATGCACAATTGCCTAATATGGAATTCCTGATATGCGAAGATGTATATTCAACGAGCCGGTCGCGGCAGCGGATGCGCGCCGGCACACATGCCTGCACCCGGAACGATCATGCCGCGCGCTCCCGCCCCCGATTCCCTGACCGCCACGAGCTTCGACTGGACATTGGTGCGATCGTTTCTCGCCGTGCTCGACGCCGGCAGCCTGCTGGGTGCCGCCCGGCGACTGGGCAGCACCCAGCCCACCGTGGGGCGTCAGATCGAGGCCTTCGAACGTCAGATCGGCCAGCCCCTGTTCGAGCGCACGGGGCGGGGCGTCACTCCCACCGATGCCGCACGGCGCATCGCCGCCGAAGCCCGGCGCATGCAGCAGGGTGCCGAACGCCTGGCTGCCGCGGCCGCCTCTGGCCCGGGCGAGATGGCCGGGCTGGTGCGGATCACCGCGAGTCGCAAGTTCGCGGTGCATGTGCTGCCGCGCATGATCGCGGCCTTGCAGATCGAAGCGCCCGAGATCGACATCGCGCTGGTGGCCTCGGATGAGGTCAGCAATCTGCTGCGCCGTGATGCCGACATTGCGGTGCGCATGGTCGATCCCGAGCAGGGGAGCCTGATCGCGCGCCGCATCGGCAAGGTGCCGGTGGTCGCCGTGGCCCACCGCGACTACATCGCCCGTCACGGTCTGCCGCGTTCGCTGCCCGACCTGCTCCAACACCGTCTGATCGGGCCCGATCACGACACCGCCGTCGTCGAGCAGATGCGTCGGCTCGCCATATCGCTCGGGCACTTGCCCGATGCCGTGCCGCGCAACTTCCGTAGCGACGACTACGTCGTGCAGATGGCGGCGGTGCGCGCCGGACTGGGCATTGGTTTTCTGACCGAGAGCTGGCCGCGCAGCGACCCCGATCTGGTCATCGTGCCGCTGCCGTTGCCGACCGCCTCGCTGCCCGTCTGGTTGGCGGTGCACCGGGAGATCCGGGGCAACCGCCGCATCCGCTTCGTCTACGATTTCCTGGCGCGCGAGCTGGGCGCACTCTACGGCTGAACGGGCACCCGCAGGTCCGCGCCGCTGCCGTGCGCCCTATGAGGTACGCGGATCGCTTCTGAGCAGGCGTGTGCCGGCGGCGATGACCAGCAGCACGGCGGCATAGGCCGCCAGCTGCGCCGCCGACGGCCGGGCGTCGTAGCCGACCAGCCCGTGAAGCAGGGTGCCCAGGGCGGAGTCGGGCGACAGCAGTTGCGAGCTGTCCCAGAGCGGCTGGGTCCAGCGCTCGATGAAGCCCGCCTGCGCCAGCGCGCGCACGAGCTGGCTCGCCAGTGACCCCGCCAGCAGCGCGATCAAAAGGTTGGTGACCGAGAACACATGGCGCGTCGGGATGCGCGTCAGGCCGAAATACAGAACGACCCCAACCAGCGCGCCGGCGACCAGGCCCATGCCACCCGCCGCCAGGATCGAGGCCGACTGCACGGTGCCGCTGCCGGTCATGGCGCCGCCGACGAAGAGCACGGTCTCGGCACCCTCGCGCAGCACGGCCAGGGCCACCACGGCGAGAAGGGCCCAAGGGGTGCGTTGCTTCTGCTGCACGGCCTGCCCGAGCAGGCGGGCCTCGCTGACCATCTGGCGCGTGTGTGTCGTGACCCACACGCAATGCCAGAGCAGCAAAGCCAGCGCCAGCGACAGCACACCGATGTTGACGATGTCCTGCCCCAGACCATCGAGCCAGCCGCTGATGCGCTGCGCGAGCAGCGCCAGCACGATGGCGCCCAGCACGCCGGCGCCGACGCCGGCGCTCAGCCAGTTCTGTCGGCCCGCCATGCCGCGCGTTGCCGCGGCGATCACGCCAATGAACAAGGCGGCCTCGAGCGACTCGCGAAATACGATCAGGGCGGTGGCGAACATCGCTGCAATGCTCCGCTACTGGACGATCACGGCGCCTTGGGCCGTGGCTTCATTGAACTCGCCGACAAAGCTATAGCGGCCGGGTTTCAACGGGCCGATATAGATGGTCGCCTTGGCTCCGCCGGGAATGACCTTCTCGCGGTTCAGGCTGTGGCTCTCGAATTCCTCGGGCGTGGTGTCCTGGTTGTGCACGACGAGCTTGATCCGCTGGCCAGCGGGCAGCGTCAGCTCCGCGGGTTCGAAGCGGTGGTTCTTGATGATGAGCATGGCTTCCGGATCGGCGGCCTGCGCGGCGCCCAGGGGCGCAATGGTCAGCAGGGCGGCAGTGATGAAGGCGTTGAGGCGGGTCATGATGATCCTGGATCGGTGACTGGCATCAAATCGTAATGCAAAGCGTTCGCATTGGCAATTGGATGCAACGGTCTGGCCAATGGTGCGGCGGGAGGAATAGGCCGAATAGGGAATACATCCGTCCGACCCCGGCGTCGTAGACTGAGCAAGACTGTTTTGTGGCAACGACCATTCACGAATGGGTCGGATTGGCAGGAGATCTGATGGCCAATGAATCGCTTTCGGCCAGTGCTGCCGCGCTGACTTGGTTGGCACTGGTGGATTCCGGGAAGTACCGGGATTCGTGGCACGGGCTGTCGGCGTTCGCGCGCGGCGCCATCAGCGCCGATGACTTCATTCAGAAGCTCGCCGATGCGAGAGGTCCACTTGGGCGGGCAATGTCTCGCAAGCTCTCGCGCTCGACACCGATGACACAGCTGCAAGGCGCACCAGATGGCGAGTACGTTGTCTTGGAGTTCGATTCAAAGTTTGCGAACGGGACGGCGCTGACCGAGCGGGTGACGCCGGTTCGGGAAGCCGATGGCTCGTACAGGGTTTCGGGCTACCACCTGACATGATGCGGGCTTTCGGCGTTAAGCCCTGTACGCGGTTTGTCCGAATAACCCTTGTCTACTGGTTCGCGATCCTCTCTGGATGTGGTGCAGCGGCGAGCGGCTGCGATGGTGGAGCGCGCTCCTCGGTTCAGCTTTCGGTGGTTGACCAAGCAACGGGGAACCCGTTGACGGACTTCCGGTATGTGAGAGACATCCGGTTCCATGCATTTCGGCCGGTGACTTATCCGGTCATGGTGCAAGGCTTGTGGGGGCAGGGGTGAAAGGCCTCGATGAAGGTCATCGTGGCCAAGACGGGGCGATGACCGATCAAGGGTCGCGGACACGGTTCGATGTCCGGTCGTTCATCTCGGCGTGGCACACATCTGCGTTGTCGGCTTTCTCGGATTTGTTGCCCTGGGAACTGGTTTCTGGCCATGGGCGGTGGCGGGTTCCTGATGGAAGGGCCGGAATCAGCCATCGACTACTTCGTTCGGCGTCTGACCAGTAAGAGAAGGCCTCGCGTGTGCTTCGTCACGGGCAATGGAGGCGTGCTTGTCGGGCATTCCCGTAAGCCGGCGCATATTGCTTCGAAGCCTGCTTTGCGGATCTGCTTCTATCGTGGAGACGTTTGAGATGCCGTTTCAGCCGACAGGGCACTCGGTGTCTGATGGCGAATGGTGATGAACGCTGAAGAGATCCAGGAACTGCTCCGACTAGAGCTACCACCTGTTGATCGCCCTGCCAGACAACGATGCGCCAATGCGTTGAGGCAACCTGGGGGTACTGGGGCCCCGCCCGTGTTCGTCAGAAACTGGCGAGGCTCGCGAGCGCTGGATCGGCGGCGGCGGTTCTCGTCGGTGAACGTCGGGTGGGCGCGATCGTCAGGGGCGATGAGATTTGGGCGTCGTCGCTGCCTGATCGTGCGAATCCGGGGCAGCGTTCTGGCATTGGGTTCGCCCTCCGCCGTTGGCGCCATGACTCCGTCGTTTCGCGCCACCTGCTTGCTCGCCTGTCGCATGGACACGAGCCGCACCAAGTGTCGCACGTAACATCGACCCGGTCAACATCGAGGGGGTCACATGGGAGCAAGGGCACCCGTGCTCAGCGCCGAGGGTCTGAGGAAGTCATATGGCGAACGCGCCGCCGTGGTCGACGTCTCATTCGATGTCGCGAGCGGCGAAGTGCTGGGCCTGCTGGGGCCCAACGGCGCCGGCAAGTCGACCACCATTGCCATGGTCTGCGGCCTCACGCCCCCTGACGCCGGCCGCGTGCAGGTGGGCGGCACCGCTCTTGCGAACGACGAGGCCACGGTCAAGCGCAGCATCGGTCTCGTGCCGCAGGACATCGCGTTGTTCGAAGACCTGTCGGCGCAGGCAAACGTCGAACTATTCGGTGCGCTCTACGGTCTCTCGGCGGGCACCGCCCGACGCCGTGCCGCGGAGGTGCTGGCCGCGGTCGGGCTCGCCGACCGCGCGCGCGACAAGCCGGCGACCTATAGCGGTGGTATGAAACGCAGGCTGAATATTGCGTGCGCCCTGGTGCACGACCCGGCGGTGCTGCTGCTCGATGAGCCAACGGCAGGCGTCGATCCGCAGAGCCGCAACGCCATCTTCGACGCACTGCTCGCGCTCAAGGCAGCTGGCAAGGCGCTCGTCTACACGACGCACTACATGGAAGAGATCGAGCGACTGGCCGACCGCGTGGTGATCATCGATCACGGCCGGGTGGTGGCGCAGGGAACGTTGCCCGAACTCTATCGCACGCTGCCGATGGCGCAGAAGCTGACGCTAGAGATCGATGGCGCGCCCGCGGCATCCTGGCTTGAAGGTCTGCCCGGTGTTCTCAGCGTCACGCACGCAAATGGCCGCTGGACACTCGGGCTCAACGATCTGTCGCGCGACACGGTGGGTTTGTTGCAGGCGCTCGTTGCAGCCGGACTGACCGTGCGGCGCCTGGATTCCGACCGCGCCAATCTCGAAGATGTGTTCCTGGCCCTGACCGGCCGCCAACTACGCGACTGAGGATCTGCCTCGTATGAACGCATTCATTGCGCTGTTGCGCAAGGATCTGGTGCTGTATTTTTCGGACCGCCGCGCGGTTCTGATGAGCGTGGTTGCGCCGATCCTGATCGCTGCCTTCTTCGGCAGTTTGTTCGGTGGCAACCAGGGCCCTGCGCAGATTCCCGTCGTGCTGACCGACCTGGACCAGAGCGAGGTCTCGGCCCGTATCGGCGCCAATCTGCGCGCCGAGCCCGCGCTGCAGATGACCGAGGCAACGGCCGATGTCGCGCGCGACCAGGTGCGCGCCGGCAGGGCGCGCGCCGCGGTGGTGCTGCCAGCGGGCTTCGGCGCACAGGCTTCGAAGGCATTGTTCGGTGGCGCGGACAAGCCCGAGGTGCTGGTCTTCTACGATCCGTCTCAGGCGATGGTGCTGCCGTTGATCAAGGGGCTGCTCGCACAGCATGTGATCCAGCCGGTCAGCCAGTCCGCCTTCAGCAGCGACAGTCTCGTGGTGCATGATCTGCGCGCGCAGGTCATGGACGCCGGCAGCCTGCCGGAAGAGCGCCGCATGGCGCTGCTTTCGATGTTCGACAGCATCTCCCGCGTGCAAGCGCTGCCGGCTCCCGCGCCGCAGGCAGGAAGCGCGGCGGCGACCGCCACGACCGGTGGGGGCGACGCGCTGCCCGGTCTCGGCATCCCGTTCTCGACGCGCGACGAGGCGGCTGTGTCGGAGTTGGGCGCGCACTACAACAGCTACGCGCACGCGTTCGCCGGCATGGGTGTGCAGTTCATCCTGCTGATGGGCGTCGACATGGGCGTCGGGCTGCTGCTGATGCGCCGCATGGGGCTTTGGAAGCGCCTGCGTTCGGCCCCGTTGTCGCGGCCGCAGTTGCTGGGCAGCCGGATTGCGAGCTGCGCGTTGATCAGTCTGCTCGTCTTCGCAATCGTGTATGCGGTTGCCATGGCCGTCTTCGGCGTGCGCGTGAGCGGCAGTGTGCCGGGCTTCCTGGCCGTGCTGGCAGCGTTTGCGCTGCTGACCTCCAGCTTCGGGCTCATGATCGCGGCCATCGGCCGCACGCCCGAGGCGACGCGCGGACTGGCCATCCTCGCCACGCTGCTGATGGTGATGCTGGGCGGGGCGTGGGTGCCGTCATTCATCTTCCCGCCGTGGCTGCAGACCATTTCGATGTGGATGCCCACGTACTACGCAGTCGACGGGCTCGATGCGATGACCTGGCGCGGGCTGCCGTTTCAGGCTGCGCTGGTGCCCGTGGCCGCGATGCTCGGGTTCACGCTGCTGTTCTCGACCATCGCGCTGGCGCGTTTCCAGTGGCAGGAATGAGGCGCCCTCGCGTTTGGCGACGATCATGGGGACGCGGTTGCGGGCGGTTTCTCGGACAAGTTCGGATGGGCGGTGATTTGCAGATCGTCGAGGCCCTGAGCCAGTCGGTCGAGTGCGTCACGCTCGCGAGCAAGCGGGCCGCAATCGATATACCCAAAATTAGCTAGTCGTGCCCGGGGGCGGAACTGATCGCCAAGGCGACGCTGACGGGTTCACCAAGTTCACCGGTCCAACACAGGCAGTCGCGTCCTGCGACCTTCCCGGTTCCGCGCCATATTCAGGAAAATGAATTCTGTCGGTCTGTTGCATTGCTGGTGAAATGGTCAGAGCGCTCCCGAATTGCCTGTGCCCGCGCCCTAGAATAATTCCACCTCTGACCGAAGCAATCCGATTTCGCAGGACATGGAACCCGAATCGACGGGCCTTCTGGAACGCCCACCTACCGCCAAGCGCGTTCTATTCGTGCTCTACAGCCAGACCGGACAACTCGCGCAGATTGCCGAGCGAGTGGCCGCTCCGCTGCGCGCGACGCCCGGCATCTCGATCCACGTCGAGACGCTCGTGCCACGGCGTGAGCACCCATATCCGTGGCCGTTCTTCCGGTTCCTCGATGCGTTCCCAGAGTGCACGTACTTGGTCGGCGAAGACCTCGAGCCACCTGGCGAAGCGCTGGATGGCGAGTTTGATCTGATCGTTCTCTGCTACCAGGTCTGGTTTCTCGCACCAAGCATGCCGGCAACGGCATTCCTGCGCACGCCGCAGGCCGCGCGGCTTCTTGCCGGCAAACCGGTCGTCACCGTGATCGCCTGCCGCAACATGTGGATGCTGGCGCACCGACGCATGCAACAAATGCTCGCGACGCTTGGGGCCCGTCACCTCGACAACGTCGTGCTTACCGACGAGGCGCCAACGCTCGTCACGCTGCTGACGACCCCGCTTTGGCTGCTGACCGGCCGCAAGCAGCCCATCAGCTGGCTGCCACCGGCGGGGGTCGCGAGCGTCGAGATCGAGCGCAGCACGCGCTTCGGACACGCACTGCGCGATGCTTTGCTCGCTGGCCATGAACGTGGCACTGCGCCCTTGCTCGCCGGATTGCAGGCCGTGCACGCACGGCCGCGCTTACTCGTCAGCGAGCATGCGGGCACCCGCAGCTTCCAACTGTGGGGTCGGCTAATCCGTCGTGCCGGCCCACCGGGCGCGCTCGCACGAGTCCCCTTGCTCGCCTTGTACGCGGCATTCCTGATTGTCGCCATCGTCACGATCGTGCCAATCTCCCTGTTGTTACAGACGCTGCTGCGTCCGTTTCTCGGCAACTGGCTCGCTGCGCAGAAGTCGGCGTTCGAGGCGCCGTCGGGATCCGGCACCGAGCGGCTTGCTCTCTATGATCAATAATGTTTTCGTGACCCGAACCGCGGCCTGTTTGCCTCTGGATCCGGTGACGAATGACGAGATCGAGAGCGTGCTCGGTCGCGTTGGCGGGCGGCCTTCGCGCGCGCGTGCGATCGTCTTGCGCAATAACGGCATCACGCACCGCCACTACGCACTAGATCGCTCGACCGGCGAGCCGGTAATGACCAATGCACAGCTCGCGGCCGCCGCGATCCGCGGGCTTGGCGAAATCGGTCCCGTTGAATGCCTGGCCGCGGCGACGTCCGTTGCTGACCAGATCCTGCCCGGGCACGCGTCTATGGTGCACGGTGAAATCGGCTGGCCGTCGCTCGAAGCGGTATCACTCGCCGGCGTATGCCTGTCCGGAACCGCTGCCTTGCGCTATGCGGCGATGGCGGTCGCTTGCGGCGCCCGCCGTGCGGTCGCGAGCGCATCTGAGCTCGTGTCGCCACTTCTGCACGCGAGCCGCTTCGAAGCCGAAGTGCAGGCACGTGTCGACGCGCTGGAGCGCAATCCGGAAATTGCGTTCGAGAAGGACTTCCTGCGCTGGATGCTGTCGGACGGCGCGGGCGCGATGCTGCTTGAACCGACCCCCGGCGACGGTCAGTCTCTGCGGATCGACTGGATCGAGTTGTTCTCGCAGGCGCACAAACTGCCAGCCTGCATGTATCTGGGTGCTGATCGCGAGCCCGATGGCACGCTTCGTGGGTGGATGCGGCAATCTCCCGCCGACTGGCACATGGGCTCGACCTTCGCTTTGAAGCAGGACGTACGTCTGCTCGATGCGCACATCGCACAGGCGACGATAATCGACCCTGTCGAGCAGATTCGCGAACGGCGCGGCCTCGCGGCCGACGATGTCGACTGGTTCCTGCCGCATCTGTCGTCCATGTACTTCGCGCCACGCCTCGAGAAGGCACTCGCCGTGGCCGGCCTGCCGATTCCAAGGGAGCGTTGGTTCACGAATCTCGTGACCTGCGGTAACACCGGATCGGCGTCACCGTACATCATGCTCGATGCACTCATCGCCAGCAAGCAGTTGCGCTCCGGTCAGCGCGTGCTCCTTTTCATTCCGGAGAGCGGACGCTTTGCGAGCGGCTTCGTGCAGTTCGAGGTCGTTTGATGCGCTCGAGCGACGTTCCGCAGCACGCGAGCACGACGCTGGGCGGTATCCGCAAATCCGTCTACGCGCGCCGTGACGACGGACGCATCATTGCGGTCGAGAGTGCCGGCTGGGAGCCCGAAGAAACGGTCACCTTGCAGGCGGTCGACGTGTTCAACGCGCGTACAGATGATGCCCGCAGACGGCTGGCAGCAGGTGAAACTTCGTCGCTGGAGGTCTGGATGCACGCGCGCCGGATGGACCTCGCGACGCTCTCGCAGTCAACAGGTATCTGGCGCTGGCGCGTCCGTCGCCACATTCGGCCGGCTGCCTTCGCGCGGTTGAGCCCGATGCTGCTTGCGCGTTATGCCCGGGCACTCGGCACAACGCCCGACGCTCTGCGTCGAAGCCCATGAGTACCCTGCGCCCACCAGACCCAACGCCCGTCTTCGCACATCGGCACGCGGCGCATTGCGAAAGTGGCGTGGTTGCGAACCTGCTCACGCATCAGGGCGTGCCCTTGAGCGAACCGATGGCCTTTGGCCTCGCGGGTGCACTCGGGTTCGCCTACCTTCCGTTCGTGCGGATCCAGGAGATGCCGTTGATCGCCTACCGCATGCAGCCTCGGGCGATCATTCGCGGTGTCTCGCGTGCTCTCGGCGTGAGGTTTCGCTTCGAAACCTTTCGTTCGAACGAGGCCGGGGAGCGGCGCCTGGACGCCCTGCTCGACGAGGGTCGCGCCCTGGGAGCGCAGACCTCCATTTATTGGCTGGGCTACTGTCCCGAGGACATGCGTTTTCATTTCAATGCGCACAATCTCGTGATCTATGGCCGCGACGGGCACGATTTCCTGATCAGCGATCCGGTGATCGAACATCCCGTTCGCTGCAGCCGAGACGACATGGATCGCGCACGTTTCGCGCGCGGCATGCTTGCACCGAAGGGGCTGCTCTACTACCTCGACGATGCACGCTCTCGGCCCATCACGCCCGCCCTCGTCGCGCAAGCAATACGACGCAGCGTCCGAAATCTGCGCGTACCCTTGCCGCTCATCGGCTGCAATGGAATGCGCACGCTGGCAAGGCGCCTGCGTGGTCTCGATGCCCGCGATGAAACGACAAGACGCCTGGTCGGACACGTCGTGCGCATGCAGGAAGAGATCGGCACTGGCGGCGCTGGTTTTCGCTTTCTGTACGCAGCATTCCTGCAAGAGGCGGCCGATCTGATCGAGCGCCCAACCCTTGCCGACAGCGCGCAGCGCCTGCTGGAAATCGGTGACGCATGGCGTGACTTCGCACTCCAGGCGGCACTGATGATCAGGGAGCGCAAGGCCTTCGACCTGCACGAGCTTGCTACGCGGCTCGACCGACAAGCCGAAGACGAGGCGGCATTCTTCACCGAGCTCGGCGCACGGGCCGCGCGATGCTGACGATAGAAGCATTGAGCTGGCGCTACCCCGGTTCGACCCGGCCCGCGCTCGATCACGTGTCGCTCGAGCTTGCACGTGGCTCCATCCTCGGCTTGCTTGGTCCGAACGGTGCGGGCAAGTCGACACTTGTTGCACACCTGGCCGGGCTCCTCCCGCTCACGACTGGCGCAATCCGGATCAACGACATTCCGCTGGCACAATCGAGGCGGCTCGACCCGACGCGAATCGCGATCGCACCGCAGGAGTTGGCGTTCTACCCGCAGCTGACTGTCGACGAGAATCTCGCGTGCTTCGCGGCCGCGAGCCGCCTCGGCTCCAGGCGGGCGCGCGAGGCGGGCGCTCGCTGCGCCGCGATCGTAGGACTGCAGGCACACGGCCGCACGCGGGCCGCGAAGCTTTCCGGGGGCTTTCGCCGGCGACTGAATCTGGCAATCGCGCTGCTCGCGGAGCCCGACCTGCTAGTACTCGACGAGCCGACCGTCGGCGTCGACACTGAATCGCGCATGCTGCTGATCGAAACCATTCGATCGCTGGCGCGTGCCGGCGCCGCGGTGGTGTACGCATCGCACTATCTCGAAGAGGTGGAGGCATTGGCCGACAGCGTCGCAGTCCTTCACCAGGGACGCGTGTTACGCACCGGAACGCTCGAGACCTTGCTCACCGGCGAACCCGAACGCCTCGTCGTCGCGCTGGCATCGCCGGCGCCGCAGGACCTGATCGACCGCCTGGGGTCCTTCGGCGTCGTCAGTAGAGAGGGGTCGCGATTGACGATTGAACTTGCCCACGAGTCCTCGCCAATCGCAGCACTCTCCGCCATCGAACGATACGGGTCTGCAATCCGCAATGCGCGCTTTGGCCGAAGTCGGCTCGAAGAGGTCCTCGCCCAACTCACCAGAGATCCAACGTGCTCGCAGCACTGATGCGCAAGGAATGGCAGTGCTTGCGCCGCGACCTGCATGCGCTCGGTGCGCTCTTCGTGATGCCGGCGGTGTTCATCGTCGTGATGTCGCTGGCACTTTCGAACCTGTATTCGCCGCCGCTCGCCACGTTTACCTATGCGATCGATGCCCGCGACAGGTCAGTGGCGGCCATGCAGCTCATACGCACCTGGGCTGACACCTACGGCAGCGCGCAAGAGCTACCTGCCGATCCGGCCAAGGCCTTGCAACGCGGTGCGCTCGCGTATGTGCTTCAGATCGACTCTGGCTTCGGTGCGGCGATCGAATCACTGGCGGCGCCAGCCACACCGGTCATACACCTACGCGCCGAACCCGCTCTCGAGCGAAACCTCGTTCAGATGCTGCATGCACGACTGGCGGCAATGCTTGGCGAGATGCGCGCCCGCGCGCTGCTATCGGGCATGGCATCCGAGCTGCCGACGGAGATTGCCTCGATCGCACCGTTCGTCGACGTCGCGCAGAACGACGCAGAGCGGCTGTCCGCCGTCCAGTACAACGTGCCGGCCTGGCTTGTCTTCGGCATGTTCTTCGTCGTGATCGCCATCGCAGGCCTGTTCGTGCAAGAGCAGCGAGACGGTACGCTCGCGCGCCTGCACGCGAGCGGCGTGCCGCCACGGATTCAGGTATTGTCGAAGGCGTTGCCCTATGTTGTCGTCAACCTGCTGCAGGCGGCGGCGATGCTTGCGGTCGGCGTGTTCGCGATGCCTCTTCTTGGCGCCGATGGTTTGTCACTCGACGGCGTCGACCCGTTCGCGCTGGTCCTGGTGCTGGCCGCGACCAGCATGGCCGCGATCGGCTTTGCGCTGATGATTGCCTGCCTGTCGCGCAGTCATGCACAGGCAAACACGTTTGGCCCGTTCTGCAACATCGTGATGGCCGCGCTTGGCGGCATCATGGTACCGACATTCGCGATGCCGCCAGCGATGCAGACGCTAGCCGCGGCTTCGCCGATGAACTGGGGTCTCGAGGGGCTCAATGCGGTATTGCTGCGCCACGGTTCGTTCGCAGAGGCCGCGCCCTGGGCGCTCAGGCTCGCACTATTCGGCGGCGCGACCCTCGCACTCGCAAGCGCGCTGTTTGCACGGAGAATCCACGCATGACTGAACACGATCCCTCGCTCGTCGCAGAGCTCAGGCGTCTGGTTCTCGATGCCTGCGACAAGGATGAGCCGCCCGGGGGTTTGGATGCCCACGATCCGCTGTTCGGGCCGGATTCGCCGGTTCACCTGGACTCCCTCGATGCGCTTCAGGTCTCGATGGCGATCCAGAAGCGCTACGGCGTGCGCATGCCCGATAGCAAGGAGACGCGCCGCGCGCTGCGCTCGCTGGCGACGCTCGCAACGCATCTCGAGGATCGGATGACCTGAATGGACCAACCGGTCTACCTGCAGGGGCGTGCGCTGTCATCGGCGCTCGGGGCCGATCTCGTCAGCGCAATTGCACTGATTCGCGAGCAGGCCGTGCCGGAACCGGGGCGACTCCTCGTCGCGACGGATGACGCCTGGCCGTACTACACGATCCCGTTCGACGAATGCGGCTGGTATGCACGTGCACGTGCGCTGGTGCGCGCGGCGATCGCCGAGTGCGGTGCCAGCGTCGACCGCGATGCACCGTTGTTCGTTGCATCCTCGTCGCTGAACGTCGGTGCGCTCGAGAACGGCGCGCCCTGGCTGCCGGATTGCCTGACTTTCGTCGAGACCATTGCCGACTGGCTGGCATGGCGGGGGCCACTCGCCTGGGTTTCAACGGCTTGTACGTCGTCGCCGGTTGCACTGCTCGACGCCGCCGCGTTGGTGCGCAGCGGCGCTGCGTCGAGGGCCGTGGTGCTGGGCATCGAGCTACGCAACCGCTTCTCCTGCGCGGGCTTCGGGGCCATGCATTTGCTCGACAGGCATGCGGCCCGCCCGTTTGGTGCCAAGCGTGGCGGCCTGGTGCTGGGCGAGGCGGTCGCCGCGCTCGTCGTCGGCAGCGCTCCGGCGCGCTGGAGGGTCAAGGGCGGTGCGAACTTCGTCGATGCGCGTCAGCCGGCGGGCGCACACCGGGAAGTCGTCGCCCTGGCGATGAACGCGGCGCTCACCGACAGTGGTCTGCATCCGCGCGATGTCGATCTCGTCAATGTGCAAGCCACCGGCAGCCTGCACAACGATGCCGAAGAGGGATTCGCGCTGCATGCCGTGTTCGACCAATTGCCACCCCTGGCGACGTTGAAGACTGCCATCGGTCATACACTCGGTGCGGCCGGTGCAGCCGAGCTCGCATTGCTGACCGCCTGCCTCGAGGAGCGAACCTGGCCGGCGTTGCCGGATTTCGAGCCCGACCCATTGCTCGGCTTGCGATGCAGCGACCATTTCGCGCCGCCGCGGCACGTGCTTGCGACGGCCCTGGGTTTTGGTGGTGGCCACTCCTGTATCGTCCTCGAGGATACGGCGTGCCCGGCATGAACATCTGGCGCATCGTCGGCCGCCGCCTCGGTCCGCTGCCGTCGGATTGGCGCAGTGAGCTCGCCAATCGGGTTGGCGGCAGGCCGCGCAAGATCGGCGAGTGGGCGGAACTCGCGCTGTACGGCGCGCTAGCGTGTCTCGACGACGCGGGTGAGGCTACCCTCCCAACCAGTGCGCGCCTGTCCATCGCGAGTGCGCACGGTCCCGATGTCGCGCTTCGCGCGTCACTGGCCGATGCAACCGATGGCCTGCCACTGCCCATCGGGTTTCTCAAGAGTCAGCCGAATCAGGTGCTGACGGCGCTTGCCCGGCGGCTTGGCTGGCACGGTGACGCTCGCTGCCTCGCGACGCGCGGCCGTGCGACCGCATTGTGGCTCGCCGGCCAGCGCGCTGCCCCGGGTGGACTGCTGCTGGGCTGGGTAGACGAGGACGAGCCCGCCACCTCGGACTGGCTGCGCGTGCATCCTCACACACCGCCGTGCCCGCTACGAAGCGGTAGCTTCGGCGAACTTTCCGATATCAACATAGACCTCATCGCGGCCGATACGCACGTTCTGCACGTCGGCAGCATCGAGGCGGGCCGCAATGCGTGATCGAGCACCGCTCCCGAGTCCCGAGTACATCCTGGATGTCGGCACCAGTTTCAGGGCCGCGAAGACACTTCTTGCGGCCATCGAGCTCGACGTATTCACGGCACTGGGGGAGGCCCCGGCAACGCTCGCCGAACTCGAGGCGAAGCTTGGTTTGCACCCTCGCTCGAGCCGCGACTTTCTCGACGCGCTGGTCGCTCTTGGCTTTCTTGGCCGCAGCGACGGCGTGTACGAGAACACGCCGCCGGCGGCGGTGTATCTCGACCGCAAACGCGACACATGCATCGCCGCACTGCTCGAGATGGCCGACCGACGCCTTTATCGATACTGGGACCGGTTGCCGCTGGCGCTTCGCAGCGGCGAGCCTCAGAACGAGTTACGCGATGGCGGTGCGACCCTGTTCGACGCGCTGGCGGCAAATCCGCAGCGTCACCGCTTGTTCCTCAGTGCGATGACGGCGTTGTCGCGCGCCGCGCACCTCGCAATTGCGCGCAAGTTCCCCTGGTCAGGGGCAAGGCGGTTTGCAGACATCGGATGCGCACAGGGCGACCTCTCGGTACAACTTGCATGCGCACATCCGCAGCTCGAGGGAATCGGGTTCGATCTGCCAGCCGTCGAGCCGTTCTTCGCCGAACACGTTGCCCGCTACGCCGTCGGGGACAGGGTTCGCTTCGTTGCGGGTGACTTCTTCGTCGATCCACTGCCCGATGCCGACGTGCTGGTCATGGGCCACGTGCTACACGACTGGAGCCTCGACGAGAAGCGGGCACTGATCGCGCGCGCCCACGAAGCCCTGCCCGTCGGCGGCTCGCTCGTGATCTACGAGGCGATGATCGACGATGCGCGTGAAAGCAACGCGCAGGGCCTGTTGATGAGCCTGACGATGCTGCTCGAGACGCGGGGCGGATTCGACTACACAGCCGCCGACTGCATTGAATGGCTGCGCGAAGCCGGGTTTCGCAACATGCGCCGTGAGCGCCTGCCCGGCGCCGAGACCATGGTGATCGGTACCCGCTGAGCTGCAACAGGTGCTCAGGGCGCCGGCTTCGTGCCGTCGATCGGCGCCGCGGGAAGGGCGGTGTCATGCGAGGCATCACATGAGGACCTCGGTGGCCCGCGGCCCGTCCCGGAATTCCGCGGAGGGCGCACGCCCTCCGCGCGCACGTTGAATGCTCAGTTCAGCGAGATGTTGTTCTTGCTGATGACCTTGCCCCAGAAGCCCACATCCCAATCGAGCTGGGCCTTCATGGCGTCGATGCCACCGACGTTCGGGGTCATGCCCGCATTGATCATCCTCGCCTGGAGATCCTGAACGCCCACCGCCTTCTTGAGAGCCGCACTCACGCGCTCTTTTTCCGCTTGCGGCGTGCCCGCCGGTGCGACGAGTCCGAACCAGAAGGAGGAGATCAGCTCCGGGTGGCCGATCTCGACCACGGTCGGCAGGTTGGGAAACTTGTCCATGCGCTTTTCGGTCGAGACCGCGAGGATCTTCAGATCGCCCGACTCGACGTGCTTGACCAGGGAGATCGGCGTCGAAAAATTGAGGTCGACCTGGCCGCCGATCTGGTCGACGATCATCTCCGGATTGGACTTGTAGGCGACGGGTACGAGTTTGACCCCCAGTGCGTCCTGCAACACCATGCCGAACAGATGTGTCACGCTGCCCGGGCCGAGCATTGCATAGCGAAGCGGCTTACCCGTCTTTTCCGCATAGGCCTTCAGCTCTGCGAGGTTGTTGACGCCCATCGCCGTCGGAACGGTCACGGTCAAGGGGCCGCTGAACATCGTGCCCACCGGTTCGAACGAGGCCATCTTGAACGGCAGATTCTTGCGCAGCAGCACGTTCAGGGAGAGCGGTCCGGTCGCGCCAACGAGATAAGTCTGACCGTTGGGCTTGGCCGCCGCCACGAAGCTGGCGCCGATGATGCCGTTGGAGCCCGGTTTGTTCTCGACGATGACCGGTTGACCAAGTTCCTTGGTCATCGTGTCCGCCATCTCGCGGACGAGGCCGTCGATGAGGCCGCCACCGCCGTAAGGGATGATCAGTTTGATGGCGTCATCGGCCCAGGATATCGCCGGCGTCATGGCGGTCGAAATCGCAAGGCCGAGGGCGGCAAGCACCTTCCTGCGGGAAAAGGCAATCATTTCTTGTCTCTCTCTCTGTGCGGAACGCCGTGGACGTCCTGCCCGCGGCCAGGGCGCAGGGTATGACTGTCCGGGCGGTCAGTCAAGGGGGGGTGGGTCTGCCGCGTGCGCATTGTCAGGCCGCGGGAGAACGGTTATTCTTCCCCTGACCGGCCGACCGGTTAGTCCAAAAAGGATCGAAATCGTATGTTTTCCAAGCGCTGTGTACGTGTTGAGCTGGACGGGAAAGTCGCCCTGGTCACGTTGGACCGGCCGCCCGTCAACGTGCTGGATCGGGCCACGCGGTACGAGCTGATCGAGATCTTCGACGAGATCTCTCAGCGCGATGACATTCGCTGTGCGATTCTGACCGGTGCCGGCAAGACCTTCTGCGCCGGTGCAGACCTGAAAGACCGTCCAAAGGCCGACGACCCGGGCGATTTCCTGGCGCACAACCGTGCCGTCCGCGAAACGGGCAATTCGATTCGCGAATGCGACAAGCCGGTCATCGCCGCGGTCAATGGCGCCGCCCTCGGCGCCGGCTTGGGGCTGATGTCCTCGTGCGACATCTACTACGCCTCGGAATCGGCTGTGTTCGGCATGCCCGAGATCAACGTCGGCCTGGCCGGTGGTGCCGCCATGATCCACGCGATGTTCGGGCGCTCCACCGCGCGGCGCATGTTCTACACGGGTGTCCGTCTGACCGCGGCCGAGTTGAAGGAGCGATCGATCATCGAAGAAGTCACGACCGACGAGAATCTCATTCCTACCGTGATGGCGGTCGCGCAGGAGATCGCGTCCAAGGCGCCGTTGGCGATGAAGTTCGCGAAGCAGACCTCGAACATGGTCGAGAACATGCCCCAGCGCGACGGGTATCGCATGGAACAAAACTTCACCATGGCCTTGTCGAAAAGCGAAGACGCGCGCGAGGCGCGAATGGCCTTTCTCGAGAAGCGGGAGCCGGTGTTCAAAGGTCGCTGAGATGGTCGGCGAGGCGGCGTCGCACCCGCTGCCCTGATCGTTCCGACGAGCGGACAGAGACCTCATGATCGACAACAACGATGACTCGGTCCGCGAGCGCACTCGTGCCGAGGGTGCGGTCACCGCCGACCTCGCCGCGTATGCCAGACAGTGGCTCGAGCAAAACCTGACCGAACGTCTGAGAATCGATGTCTCGCACGATGACGGCCCGAGTCTGGAAGAGATCCGGCAGTTCGAGCGCTCGCTCTACCAGGCGGGGCTGGCCGGCATCACCTGGCCGGCGGAGTTCGGTGGCTACGGGCTGACGCTGCGCGAGCATCTCGATGTCAATCGCGAGATCGGCCGCGCGCCCGCGCCACTGTCGGTCAATTCGATCGGCAAGGAGTTGGTCGGGCCCATCGTGCTGGCCGTGGGGAGCCAACGTCAGAAACGCCAGTTTCTGCCGGACATCCTCAACATGGAAAGCATCTGGTGCCAGGGGTTTTCCGAGCCCGGGGCGGGCTCCGACCTTGCCGGCTTGCGCACCCGTGCGCAGCGCTGCGCCGATGGTTGGCGAATCAATGGCCAGAAGATCTGGACCAGCGGCGCGTCGAGGTCGCAGCGCTGCCTGCTGCTGGCCCGGACCGGTCAACGCGAGGACCGGCACAAGGGGCTGGTGTTGTTTGCGGTTCCGATGAACCGTCCCGGCATCGATGTGCGCGAGATCCGCTCGATCGACGGCGAGCGCTCGTTCTGCGAAGTGTTCTTTACCGATGTGATCGTCGACGAGGCCGACATGCTGGGTGGCCCGGACGAGGGCTGGCCGGCCGCCACGCGGGTGTTGTCGATCGAGCGCGCCACCAACCGCATCTATCGGGCGTGGCGGTTCGAGAGCGAACTCGACCACCTGATCAGCGCGTGCCGCAGCGAGCCAGGGAGCCGGCAGATCCTGCAGCAGTACGCGCGCGACCTGGCCATGATCCGGGTCGAGATCGAGATGCTGAAAGCGCATGTCGAGCGCCTGGTGGACGACCTGCTCGCCGGAGAAGAGATCGGTCCCAACGGCAGCCTGCCAAAGCTGTATTGGTCGGAATCGCATCAGCGCTTCACGCGCATCGCGCTGGAAGTGGTGGCGCGCTTCCCGCCCGACATGGGGCCGGCGCTGCGTGACGTCAAGGCACGAATGGAAGATCTCTACCTTCACAGCAGGGCTGAGACCATCTATGCCGGGACGACCGAAATCCAGCTGGACATCATTGGCAAGCGCATTCTCAATTTGTCACGACCGCGGCGATCATCATGACCGACGATCTGGACCCCGTCGAATTCGAAGACGCAGCGAATCGGATCATCGCCTCGTGCGCCGACGCCGCCGACATCCGGGCACGCGCGGGACTGCTTTCCGAGGGGGGGCTGTTGGGCATCCTGGCCCCGGAGGCGGCGTCGGGACTCGATCTGCCCTTGCGGTTCGCGATTCCGGTCGTGCGTGCCGCGGGCGCCGGGCTCTTGCAGTTTCCGCTCATCGAGAGCCTGTTGCTGGCGCGGGCGGTGGGTGCGTCGGATCCGGCCACGGCCGGCCGCATCACCGAGGGTGAAAGCATCGCCACGATCGCCTGGAGCGGGGTGGGCGAGGCGGGCGTTGTCGGCAACGCACCGTCAGGAACCGAGGCCGATCTCATCCTGGTCTTCAGGGCCGACGGCAGCGCGCTGCTGGCCTCATGCCGTGACGTGCGGTCGGTCGCGGCCCAGGCGCAATCCTGGGACTTGACGGCGCCCGCGGCGACGATCGACATCGGCGACGCGCTTGACGGGCTCGTGCTCGACCCTGCCGGTGTCGGGCGCTTGCGCAACGACGCGGACCTGCTCCGGGCCGCGTTCGTTCATGGATCATCGGGTCGCTGTCTGTCGTTGGCGGTGGCCTATGCGCAGGAGCGAGAGCAATTCGGTCGGCCGCTTTCCGGTTTCCAGGCTTTGCGCCACAAGCTGTCTCGCGATGCCTTGATCACGCAGACGATTGCCAACAGCATCGAGCGGGCGCTCAGGCACAACGGCGACGACATCGAGCTCGTCCGCCGCTCCGCCTGGATCAATGCGGCGATCAACGGGCCGACGGTTGCCGAAGACGCCATTCAGGTCTTCGGCGGCATGGGGTTCACCTGGGACGTGCCGCTGCATCGGCATTTGCGTCAGATGCGCGCGCAAAGCGCTTACGGTGAGGCGGCGGCGTCCCTGGAGGCGCTGGGCCAATCGCTTCTCGCCGATTCCGCAAACCCCTGGTACGAGGTCGCCCGCCGTGCAAGCTGATCAGAAGTCCGTATTGGTCACCGGCGCCGGTAACGGCATCGGTCGTGCCACGGCCCGACACCTTGCGGCACGCGGCTGGATCGTCGGCGTCAACGATCTGAAAGACGAGACCGTCGACAATGTCGTTGCCGAGATCGTATCGGCCGGTGGCATGGCCGTTCCAATCGTGCGCAACCTTGCCACGCAGGACGGCGTCGAGTGGGCCGTGAAGACCCTGGTCGAGAAGACTGGCCGTCTCGATGGTCTCGTCAACAATGCGGCCTGGGTACGCTACCAGTCGATCCCGGATATCGCGCCGGAGACGCTCGACAGGATGCTCGCCATCGGTTTCTCGGCCATCATCTGGGGCATCAAGCATGCGGCCGCTGCCATGGACGACCGCCGCGGCGGCACGATCGTGAACATCGCATCGGCAGCAGGCTTCCGATCGGCGGCCAACTCGCTGGTCTACAGCGGGATCAAGGCTGGCGTCATGGGTCTGACGCGCGCGGCGGCCGTCGAGCTCGGGCTGCGCAACATCCGCGTCAATGCGGTCGCGCCGTCGGCGATCCCGACCGAGGGCACGCTGCGCAATCGAAACGCCGAGCGCGACGCGAAGCGCATCGCCGGGACGCCGCTGGGGCGGCTCGGCACGGTGGACGATATCGCGAGGGCCGTCGTCTATCTGATGGGACCGGAAAGCGACTTCGTCACCGGTCAGGTGCATTCCGTCGATGGTGGCATCGGCATCGCCATCACCTGAGCGGAGAGGCGCGACGACGGCGCAGGAGACGACGCGCTGGCAAAGCAGGTGCCTGGTCTCGGGCGTTGCTGCCGGCGTCGTCTCGTGCAGAGCCGGTCGCCAGGAGAGGGAGGAGCTATGCGTTACGTGCGTGAACGATTGGACGAGTTCATCGCCGCGGTGGTGACCGCGGCCATCGGCGCATTCATCATTGTCGAGGCCTCGAGTTACGCCAAGGGCACCCTGACCGACATGGGTCCGGGGTACTTCCCCATCGTGCTGGGCTCGGTGATGATCCTTCTGGCCGTCATCATGCTCGTCACTGCCAGAACGACGGAAGAGCGCAAATCGGTCGAAGCCGGGCAGTTGCGGGGAACATTCTTTGTCGCCGTGGCGTTCATCGCGTTTGCCTTCACGATCGAGGCTGCCGGCATGCTCGTTTCGGTCTTCCTGGCCGTATTCGTTTCCGCGCTCGGAAACCGCAACACCTCATGGCTCACTGCCGCGCTGCTGGCCGTGGCGACCGCAGTCATCTCGGCGCTGGTCTTCCGGGTAGGGCTCGGCTTGCAGATCGAGGCGTACTGAATTGGAACAACTGCTCGCCGATATCGCACTGGGCTTGTCGGTCGCCGCGTCGCCGTCGGGCTTGTTTTATTGCTTCACGGGTGTGTTTCTCGGCACGGTCGTGGGCGTGTTGCCCGGCATCGGCATCATGGCGACCCTGGCGATGTTGATGCCGATTACGTATCACATCGATCCGACCTTCGGCCTGATCATGCTGGCCGGCATCTACTACGGTGCCGACTTCGGCGGTTCGACCGCAGCGATTCTGATGAACCTGCCCGGCACGGCGACGAGCGCGGTGACGGGCATCGAAGGCTATCCGATGGCGCGAAAGGGCCGGGCGGGGCCGGCGCTGTTCATGAAAGCCATTGCCTCGTTCGTCGGCACGATGTTCGGCGTCGTGCTGCTGGCGGGCTTCGCGATCCCATTGTCCCGCGTGGCCTTGAAGTTCGGCCCGCAGGAGTATGTCGCCTTGATGTCGCTCGGTCTGGTGGCCGCGGCCGTGATCGGCACGGGTCGCTCGATCCGATCGCTCGCTTCGGTGACGCTGGGCCTGGCGATCGGACTCGTGGGCCTCGACCTCAATAGCGGGACGGCGCGCTTCACGTTCGGGGTGACAGAGTTCTTCGACGGCCTGCCGCTCGTGGCCATTGCCATCGGGCTGTTCGGGATGCCTGAGATCATCGCCAATGCGGGCAAGCTCAAGTTGCCGCGGATCTATCAGGACAATATCCGCATGAAGGACATGACGCCCACGCGCGAAGACTGGCGGCGCTCGATGATGCCGATGGCGCGCGGTTCACTGCTCGGCGGATTCTTCGGGGCCTTGCCAGGCACCGGCGGACTCGTTGCGACATTCGTGTCGTATGCGGTCGAGCGGCGGGTGAGTCGGCATCCCGAGGAGTTCGGTCACGGGGCGATCGAGGGCGTCGCGGCGCCCGAGTCCGCGAACAACGCTTCGGTGCAGGCGGCTTTCATCCCGACCCTCAGTCTCGGCATACCCGGCGACCCGGTCATGGCCATCATGCTGGGCGTGATGATGGTGCATGGCATTCTGCCGGGACCCGACGTGATTCAGTCCAAGCCGGATCTGTTCTGGGGCCTGGTCGTGAGCTTCATCATCGGCAACTTCATGCTGCTGATTCTCAACCTGCCGTTGATCGGCATGTGGGTGAAGCTGCTCAAGATTCCGTACAACCTGCTGTTCCCGGTCATCATCGCCCTGACCTGCATCGGCATCTACAGCGTCAACTATCAGGTCCTCGACATCTTCGTTCTGATCGCCTTCGGGTTTCTCGGTGTTGGCATGAAAGCGCTCAATTTCGAGGTCGCGCCGTTGCTGCTGGGCTTCGTTCTCGGGCCGATGATCGAGGTCTATTTCCGTCGTGCCATGGCGGTTTCCGGCGGCGATTTGTTTACCTTCGTCGAACGCCCGATCGCGGCGTCGATCTTCGCGATTACCGCTGCAATTCTCGTCTGGGCGATTGGTTCGTCGGCCTGGAAGGGAATCAAACGCCGTCGGTTGCAAGACGTCGCCGACGCATAGCCCGACCAGCGACGAAGGTCAGCCCCAATCGAGAGTGGGGTGATTGCAGACGGATCGAACGATATTGGTAAGCTCGATCGCGCACGACAATTCGTCAATCCGTTGCAAGGAATGCATTGATGGAAATCGCGGTACTCGTCGCCGAGCGCGACAGGCTGGCTGCCGAACTCGACGAGCTTGACAACGAGCTCGCGTGTGTACTTGCGCAGAAGCGCAAGATTGCGATTTCGCGGATCCGGTCACTCATGCATACCTACGACCTTACGGTCAAAGATCTTCGAAACCAGCGCACGAGCGGGCGCGCGGCGTAGCCGGGGAAACGCGTCGCCGGGCCGGCACCCATCTGATTCGCGGGTGATGTCTACGGAGCGCGCTCGGGCACGAATCTTGATGCACTCGGACACGAACGGTGCATCGCGCCAGGCTATTCGAGCGCCGGCCGGTGCGTTTTCGACAACCGTGCTTTCAAAAGAATCAGCGCCTGGAGCCTCCGAACGCCATGACTCTTGCGGATCTCAGAATCAAGCACGTCACGCGCCCGCTTTTCTCGTGGGCGCGTCGCCAGATGCCCACCCTCTCCGAGACCGAGCGCGAAGCGATCGATGCGGGCGAGGTATGGTTCGATGCAGAACTGTTCACGGGCAATCCCGACTGGCAGGTCCTGCTGTCGACACCACCGCCGCGCCTGACCGAGGCCGAGCAGGCATTTCTGGACGGCCCGTGCGAAACGCTGTGCAGCATGCTCGACGACTGGCAGATCACCCGGGCCGGCGATCTGCCGCCGAAGGTCTGGGCATTCATGCGCGAGCAGGGCTTTTTCGGGATGATCATCCCCACGCGCTACGGCGGGCTCGGATTCTCGAACTTCGCACACTCGCAGATCGTGCGGCGTATTTCGACCTGCTCGATTGCGGCCGGCGTGACGGTGATGGTGCCCAATTCGCTGGGGCCGGGCGAGTTGCTGCTGCAGTTCGGGTCCGACGAGCAGCGCGATCACTGGTTGCCGCGTCTGGCCCGCGGGAAGGAAATTCCGGCGTTCGGTCTGACCAGCGAGGACGCCGGGTCGGACGCTTCGGCCATGCGCGACGAAGGGGTCGTCTGCAAGGGCCGCTGGCGCAATGAAACCGTCGTCGGGCTGCGACTGAACTGGTCCAAGCGCTACATCACCCTGGGGCCGGTCTGTAGCGTGCTGGGCCTGGCGTTCAAGCTGCGCGACCCCGACGGTCTGCTCGAAGGCCGCGGTTCGGAGGGCATCACCTGCGCCCTGGTGCCGACGGATCTGCCGGGCGTGACCATCGGCCGCCGACATATTCCCTGCGGTCAGATGTTCCAGAACGGCCCCAATCAGGGCCACGATGTGTTCATTCCGCTCGATCACATCATCGGCGGGCCCGACTATGCCGGCAAGGGCTGGATGATGCTGATGAGCGCGCTGGCCGCGGGCCGGGGCATCTCGTTGCCGTCGTTGTCTTGCGCGGCGTCGTCGCTCTGTGCGCACACGACGGGCGCCTATGCGCGGGTGCGCGAGCAGTTCAATATTCCGGTTGGCAAGTTCGAGGGTGTACAGGACCGGCTCGGTCGTCTCGCGGCCAATGCCTACATGCTCGATGCGGCGCGTCGGCTGACCTGCGCGGGGTTGGATGAGGGACGCAGGCTTGCGGTCATCTCGGGCATCATGAAGTCGAATGCCACCTACCGCATGCGCATGGCGATCGATGCCGCCATGGATGTTCATGCCGGCAAGACGGTGATCGATGGCCCCAGCAACTACCTGAACAATCTTCACAAGGCGGTGCCGGTGGCGATCACGGTGGAAGGCGCCAACATCCTGACGCGCAACATGATCATCTTCGGTCAGGGGGCGATCCGCTGTCATCCGTATCTGCTGGACGAGGTGCTCGCGCTGGACGAAAGCGACGAACACAAGGCGCTGGCCGATTTCGACAAGGCATTGTGGGCGCATGTGGGTCACTTCGCGAAAACGGTGCTGCGAGCATGGGGCCGCGCCTGGACCGGCGGCGTGTTTGCGGCCGTGCCGGCCAGTGCGGGTCCCGTCGCCTCGATCTACCGACAGATGTCGCGCCATGCGGCTGCGTTCGCGCTGATTGCGGACGCCGCCTTGCTGACGCTGGGCGGCACACTCAAGCAGCGCGAGATGCTGTCGGCGCGGCTGGGCGATGCGTTATCCGAGCTCTATCTGCTCAGCGCCACGCTCAAGCGCTGGCAGGACGACGGACGACACACGGCCGATCTGCCGATCGTGCAATGGGCGGCCGCCGATTCGCTGGCCGTGATCGCGCGCAGTCTGGACGAAACCCTGGCGAACCTCCCGAGCCGGCCGGTAGCCTGGCTGCTGCGATTGCTGACGCGGCCTGGCGGTGCGCATCGCGGGCCGGACGACGCACTCACGCGAACCTGCGCGCAATTGCTGCTCGATCCGTCCGAGACCCGCACGAGGCTGACCCAGGGAGTGCGCGCGATCGCCACGGGCCGGGGCGCGCTGCACGATCTCGAGGCCGCCTTTGCCCTGACCGTCGAGACCGACGCCTTGCGACGAAAACTGCGCGAGCAACACGCCGGCATCGACGATGCCGAAGCGTCCGGCCTGATCTCCGCAGACGAGGCGGCGCGCCTGCGCGAACATGACAAGGCGGTCGCCCGGGTCATCGCAGTGGACGATTTCGATGCCGCCGAGATCGCGCCCGACGAGGCAACATCGGTGCCGCGCCTGGAGGCCATGGCGTGAGCGGAGCCCGCGCCGTCTACCTGATCGACGGCGCACGGACGCCGTTCATCAAAGCCAGGGGCGGGCCCGGGCCGTTCACGCCAGTGGACCTGGCCGTGCAGTGCGGGCGGCCCTTGCTGCTGCGCCAGCCGGTGGCGCGCGATGCTTACGACCTCGTGATCCTGGGCTGCGTCAACGTGATCGCCGACGAGATGAATCCGGCGCGGGTCGCGGCTCTGCGTCTGGGCATGGGTGCCGACATGGTCGCCTTCACGGTACAGATCAATTGCGGCTCGGGCATGCAGTCGATCGATACCGCTTACCGCACCATTCGCGAGGGCTCGGCCGATCTGGTGTTGGCCGGGGGCACCGAGTCATTGAGCCATGCGCCCTTGGTCTTTCGTCAGGAGACGGTGCGCTGGTATGCGGATTTTGCGCGTG
The DNA here is from genome assembly GCA_041396685.1 of Burkholderiaceae bacterium. Taxonomy (GTDB): domain Bacteria; phylum Pseudomonadota; class Gammaproteobacteria; order Burkholderiales; family Burkholderiaceae_E; genus JAUIAI01. Next base: position 19,392 of record JAWKYD010000023.1, on the reverse strand, counting down.
CCAAGGGGCCGCTCGAGCAGGCATCGCAGCTGACCGGCCTGCGCCCCGATTTCTTCAAACCGGTCATCGGGCTCGAACGCGGCCTCACGGATCCGGTCACGGATCTGAACATGGGCCAGACCGCCGAGATTCTCGGCCATCGATTCGACATCACGCGCGAGGCCGCCGACGCCTATGCGGTCGAGAGCCACCGGCGCCTGGCGCAGGCGCAGGCGAACGGCTGGTTCGACGACGAGATCGAGCCCGCTTTCGATCGCGACGGCAAGGTGCACGATCGTGACGACGGCGTGCGCCCCGACAGCACCCCGGAAGCGCTGGCCCGGCTGCAGCCCGCGTTCGAGAAGCCCTACGGCAGGGTCACGCCGGGCAATTCGTCGCAGATCACAGATGGCGCTTCCTGGGTCATTCTGGCCTCGGAGGATGCGGTGCGACGGCACGGGCTCACGCCCAGGGCGATCATTCGCGACAGCGAGTGGGCGGCGCTCGATCCGTCGGTGATGGGGCTCGCGCCGGTGCTGTCGGCCTCGCGCATGATGACGCGCAATGCCCTGGAGCGCGACGCGATCGACCTCTGGGAGATCAACGAGGCATTCGCGGCACAGGTGCTCGCCTGTCTGGCCGCCTGGAAGGACGAGACGTTCTGCCGGCAGGTGCTGGGCATGGCGCAGCCGTTCGGCGTGCTCGACCACGACCGGCTCAATGTCGATGGCGGCGCGATCGCGCTCGGCCACCCGGTGGGCACCAGCGGCAACCGCATCGTGCTGCATCTGGTCAATGCCCTGCGCCGCCTGGACAAGCGCCTGGGCATCGCCACCGAATGCATCGGCGGCGGGCAGGGTGGCGCAATGCTGCTGGAGAGGGTTTCATGACCCACCCGGTGCTCGACGTGATCGGCCAGACTCATCTGGCCTTGGGCCGCGGTGCCGACCAGCCGTTCGGCCGTTGGCGATTGCGCCGTGAGGCCGACAACATGGCCTGGGCGCTGCTCGACTGTCCCGATACCACCACCAACACGATCGACCGGCAGGTCCTCGAAGATCTGTCGACGCTGCTTGATGTCGTTCGGGCGGACATGCCCGGCGCCCTCGTGGTGCGCTCGGCCAAACCAGGGGGCTTCGCCGCGGGCGCGGACATCCGTCAGTTCACGACCGCCAACGAGCCCGCCCGGGTGCAGGAGGCACTGCGTGCGGGCCACGCGGTGCTCGATTCGCTCGAGGCCTTGCCGTGTCCGACGGTCGCCGTCGTGCACGGATACGCGCTGGGCGCCGGTTTCGAGATCGCGCTGGCCTGCGACTATTGCATCGCCGTCGAAGGCAGCCATTTCGCGTTTCCGGAGGTTCGCCTGGGCCTGCACCCGGGCCTGGGCGGCACCTTCCGGCTCACCGAGCGCATCGACCCCGCCGAGGCGATGACGATGATGCTGACCGGCAAGCCGGCCTATGCGGACAAGGCCCGGCGCCTGGGCATCGCCGATGTGGCCACGCTCGAGCGTCACGTCGAGGCCGCGGTGCGCGATCTGGCCGGCCGCGGCAAGCCCGATCGCAGCGCCAGCCTGCGCGACAAGGTCTGGGATCTCGGCCCGACCCGCCGGCTGGCCGCCACGCGCATGCGTGCCAAGACCGCCGGCAAGGCGCCCATCGATCACTATCCGGCGCCGCACGCGCTGATCGATCTCTGGGAGGCACACGGTGGCGACCGCGAGGCCATGCGCAAGGCCGAGATCGAGTCGTTCGCGAGGCTGCTGGGCACCGACACGGCGCAGAATCTGATCCGTGTGTTTTTTCTACGCGAGAAGCTTCGCAAGCAGGGGCAAGGCGACTCCGCCAGGCGACATGTTCACGTCGTGGGCGCCGGCACGATGGGCGCCGAGATCGCCGGTTGGTGTGCGATCAAGGGCCATCGGGTGACGCTCAGCGACATCGCGCTCGACCCGATCGGCAAGGCGGTGCAGTCCACGGCGAGGGTTGCGCGGGCTTCGCACCTGGGCAGCCTCGAGATCCGTGATGCGTTGGACCGCCTGATGCCCGATCCGCGCGAGCACGGTGTGGCGGTTGCCGACCTCATCATCGAGGCGGCGCCGGAAAAGCCCGGGCTCAAGCGTGAGATCCTGCAATCGCTGGCGCGTCGCTGCCGCGCCGATGCGATCATCGCCACCAACACCTCGAGCCTGACGCTCGAGTCCCTGCGCGACTGCGTCACCGATGCCGGGCGCTTCGCCGGCCTGCACTTCTTCAATCCGGTCTCGAAGCTCGAGCTGGTGGAGGTGGTCGCGCACGATGCGACTCATGCCGACACCCTGCGCGCGCTCGCGCACTTCCTGGGCACGATCGACCGGCTGCCCGCGGCGGTGCGGAGCAGTCCCGGCTTTCTCGTCAACCGCATCCTGACGCCCTATCTGCTCGAGGCCATCCTGATGTGCTCCGAGGGAAACGAACCCGAGCGCATCGATCGGGCCGCCGAAGCGTTCGGCATGCCCATGGGGCCGCTGGAACTCGCCGACCGCATCGGGCTGGACATCTGCCTGCACGTGGCGGACAGCCTGCGGGATTCCTTGGACAAACCCTTGCCCGACACACCGACCTGGCTGGCCGAGCGGGTGTCGCAGGGCGATCTCGGGCGAAAGACCGGGCGCGGGATCTACCGCTGGGAGGATGACCGGCCGAGCAAATCCAAGGCGCAGGCGGACGATCCGGACGATTCCCGGGTCATGCAGGACCGGCTCGTCCTGCCCATGGTCGACGCCGCGGTGGCCTGCCTGCGCAAGCGCGTCGTGGACGATGCCGACACGCTCGATGCGACGATGATCTTCGCCACCGGCTTCGCGCCGTTTCGCGGCGGGCCCATCCACTATGCCCGCGCGCTCGGAGCCGCCACGATCGTGGCCCGCCTGCAGGCGCTGGCGAAGGGTCACGGTCCGCGCTTCGTGCCCGACGAGGGCTGGCATGCCCTGACGTGAGCAGCGAGCGTCCGTTGCCGCTGAGGGCTGACATGAATTCACATGAGGGGCGCTCGTTCGTCCCCGGCGAGGCGGGAAATGGCGTCACGTGAGACGCTCACGTTCGGCCCCGACGATGCCGGCGCCGTGGCGCGCCACATCGTCGATGTCTGCGAGCGCAATATCCGTCTGGCCTTGCCGCTAGGTCTTGGCAAGGCCAATACCCTGGTCAATTCACTGGTACGGCTCGCCGAGGCCGAACCATCGATCGAACTGTCGATTCTCACCGCCCTGACTCTCGGCCCGCCCGGCGCGGGTTCCGATCTGGAGCGACGCTTCCTGGCCCCGGCGCGCGACCGGCTGTTCGGTGCCTACCCGCCGTTGCGCTATGCCGAGCTGATGGCCGACGGACGACTCCCGCGCAACATCCGGATCTCCGAGTTTTTCATGCAGGCAGGCAGCCGGCTGAACGACGCCTATGCCCAACGCCATTTCATCAGCGCCAATTACACGCATGCGCTGCGCTATGTGCGCGACTTCCAGCCCAACGTCCTGGCCCAGCTCGTCGCTGTCGACTCCGCCGGTAACATCAGCTTGTCGTGCAACACCGACATCACGGCGGATCTTCTCGAGTTGCGCCGGCAGGGGAAGATGCACTTTCTGTTCGCCGCCGAGGGCAATCCGAACCTGCCGTTCATGGAGGCCGGACAAGCGCAGGTCGAGCGCAATGAGCTCGACCTGCTGCTGCACCCTGCCGATCCCGCATTCGAGCTCTTCTCGGCCGTGCGGCGTCCGGTGAGCCCGCAGGACATGGCCATCGGCCTGCATGTATCGCGACTGATCCGCGATGGCGGCACTTTGCAGGTGGGCATCGGCTCCATCGGCGATGCAATTGCACATGCACTGATCCTGCGCGACCGTCGCAACGACGTTTATCGTGAGCTGCTGCGCGATTGCCCGTTCGCGCCGGACCCGCCGGAGAACAATCAGGCGCCGTTCAACCAGGGACTGTATTCGGTCACCGAAATGCTGGTGGGCGGCATTCTCGAACTGTTCGAGGCGGACATCATCCGGCGCGAGGTCGACGGCGCCGCGATCCATGCGGGTTTCTTCGTGGAATGCCGCGACTTCTACCGCCGGCTGCGTGACATGGATCCGGCGCGGCGTCGCAGGATCGCGATGATGCCGGTCTCCTATACCAATGCCCTTTATGGCGGCGAACCGGCCAAGCGGGCTGCGCGGCGTGATGCACGCTTCATCAACAACGCCATGATCGCCACCTGCCTGGGCGCCATCGTTTCCGACGGTCTCGACGATGGACGCGTGGTCAGCGGCGTGGGCGGCCAGTTCGATTTCATTTCGCAGGCCTTCGCGCTCGAAGGCGCGCGCGCCATCGTGACCCTCAACGCGACACGTCAGAAATCCGGTCGACGTCAATCGAACATACGCTGGCGCTATGGCCACGCGACCGTGCCGAGCCACTTCCGCGATGTCGTCGTGTCCGAGTACGGCGTGGCCGATCTGCGCGGACAGACCGACGAGGCGTGCGTGAAGCGGATGCTCGCGATCAGCGACAGCGCGTTCCAGGACGAGTTGCTGGAGCAGGCGAAGTCCGCGGGCAAAGTCGCTGCGGACTTCGAGATTCCGCCGGCCTGGCGGCGCAATACGGAGGACGGTCTGCACGATTGGCTTGGCGACGCCAGGCGCGACGGGCGCGCGCCGCCGTTTCCATTTGGAACGGACTTCTCCCAGACCGAACGCCGCCTGCTGCCGGTGCTCGAGCATCTGCAACGCCACGGCGGTTCCTGGCCAGCGCTCCTGAGGCTTGCTTATGCGGGCATCAGGGCGGCGCCATCGGGCGCCCAAGAACGCGACATGCTGGAGCGTCTCCAGGTTCTCGAGGCGAGTTCGCTGCGCGAGCGCGTATACCGTTGGTTGCTGCTGGGCGCGATGCGTGAGCGGCGCGAGGCGGAGCCGCCGGACGGCTAGGGACGCTTATATGGGCGCTGCAGCGCGCCCTGGCTACGGCGATACCGGCTGTCCGTTGATCGATGCCTGACGTAGTTCCCGCCTGACTCCTTCGGAAGTCGCATCCAGAACCGCGACGCCGCTACCGACAGCGATCCAGCGATCCGAGTACCCACGACTCGTGTCGGCCGGCCATGTCATGCGCACATGACATGTTTCGAACTGGCCCGCGGGTACCGAGATCGTCTCGCGGCCGAGATAGGTATGAACAGCCGATTTGTCATTGCCCTCGGATGACGCAACGGACAAGCGCGACTCGCCCACCGCCAAGTCGAAATAAGTCTCTTCCGGGTCTTCATCCGGGATATTGCGGTCGAGGAAATAGCCAACGGTGACGACAGTCCAGCCGTTCAACTGATAAAACTCGGTGACCTCTTCGGTCAGCGTCGTCTGAACCACGAAACCGGTGGTCACCACGGTTTCAGTGCGCGCGCGGGCCTGGGTTCCCATGAAAGAAACCGTTCCTGCCGCCCAGCGGGAAGTCAAATCCCAGACCCCCTTGCCGAGACTGCGCGATTCGACGTCATAGAGGGCGGTCATCACAACGTCGGTCGGTGACTCATATAGTCCACGGTTCATGCAGCCCTGGAGTCCGTCCAGAGCACCCACCGACGAATAAAGAATCGCAGCGGGGCTTCCTCCGTTGCCGCCGACCGAGGCCGACGTCTGCTCTTGCTCTGGTGAGGAAGCGCCACCCGTTGCCGTGTTCTGGTCGCCAGTGGCGCCCGCGCCAGTTGAATTGGCCGAACCCTGACCGGCCGAATCAGACGCGACGGCCTGCGTGCCAGAATCCGTGGTTGCCGGGCCGGCCAGGTTGTCGTGGCCGCCACCACCGCAACCTGCCAACACCGCGACAAAAGCCGTCAGAACCAATCGGCCCATGAAAGGCCTCTGTCGATTTCGACAGCGATCGCCGGCCCCGATGATCGTCAGTGCATCACGCGCGCAGACCTGCAAAGCAGTCATAGCAAATCGGATCTCAAAATATTGATACCCCGGGTAGATCGGTATCGAGCGCGGGCGAAGCTGCGCCGCGCGAGTTCAGATTCAGCACCGACACATACCGGCTCCTGCCTGCTGCAGCCCTGCGACCCGATCGACGCCACGCTGAGACAGGGAACGACATAACCACCTGATTCGCGCAGTATAGACCGCACGATCCGGGGAAACTGAGGCCAGGCGTGCCAAGACGACCCGCATGGCAACCGAGTCATCATCGACGCAGTGACAGCCTGCCCATACCGCACATCTTGGCGATGCCGTCGGTGGCCCAGGCAAGCGTGGCTGGCTTGCTCGTGTCAGCTGCTTCGACTCTTCAGACCTCTTTGAAACCCCGGGGCGTGATCGCATCGATCTCCTCCAGAAGCCGAGCGCGCCGGCCGTCGTCTTTCCGACAAAGACATTGCGCTGCGGAAAGCTCGGTTGAAGAATGGCCGCGCAGGTAAGCGGAAGAAGCCCTAAACTGCGAAGTTCATCAAGTGGCAGGTTCTGCCGCGTCGATCGCCCGGTCCTTGCGGCGATTGGCCTGGGACCAAACAAGCAAAGCCATGTTTCGCATCGTCCTGACCTTGGGTGAACACCTGGCGCGCTCGACGCGAGGCCGGGCCTGTGCGCCGCCGTTGCAAGTGCTCTGAATTTTTTTCTTGGAACACTTTCAATCTGCACAAGGAACCGACATGACTGACCTGTTTGACAATCCGATGGGCCTGATGGGCTTCGAGTTCGTGGAGTTCGCCTCGCCAGGCGCCGACGTGCTCGAGCCGCTGTTCGAGAACATGGGCTTCACGCTCGTGGCCAGGCATCGCAGCAAGGACGTCGTGCTGTACAGGCAAGGCGAGATCAACTTCATCGTCAATCGCGAGCCCAAGAGCCTGGCCGGTTATTTCGCGGCCGAGCACGGGCCCAGCGCCTGCGCGATGGCGTTCCGGGTGCGCGATTCGCACAAGGCCTACGCGCGCGCGCTCGAGATGGGCGCGCAGCCGGTGGATGTGCCCACCGGGCCCATGGAACTGAAGCTGCCGGCGATCAAGGGCATCGGTGGTGCACCCTTGTACCTGATCGACCGCTTCGAGGACGGCAAGAGCATCTACGACATCGACTTCGAGTTCCTGCCCGAGGTCGATCGCCGTCCGAGGGGTCACGGCTTTCGCATGATCGACCATCTCACGCACAACGTGTATCGCGGACGGATGGCATTCTGGGGCGGGTTCTACGAGAAGATCTTCAACTTTCGGGAGATCCGCTATTTCGACATCAAGGGCGAGTACACCGGGCTGACCAGTCGCGCGATGACCGCGCCCGACGGCCTGATCCGCATTCCGCTGAACGAGGAAGCCGGCGCGGGCGGTTCGGGCCAGATCGAAGAGTTTCTGATGAAGTTCAACGGTGAGGGCATCCAGCACATCGCCCTGTTGACGGACGATCTGCTGGCCAGCGTCGATGCGCTGCGCGCGGCCGGCGTGCCGCTGATGAGCGCGCCCAACGAGGTCTACTACGAGATGCTCGAGGAGCGGCTGCCGGGCCACGGCGAGCCGGTGGCCGAACTACGGGCGCGCGGCATCCTGCTCGACGGCAACACCGCGGGTGGGGACAAACGGCTGTTGCTGCAGATCTTCAGCGAGTGCCTGCTGGGGCCGGTCTTCTTCGAGTTCATCGAACGCAAGAACGACGAGGGCTTTGGCGAGGGCAACTTCAAGGCCTTGTTCGAGAGCCTCGAGCGCGATCAGCTGCGCCGCGGCGTCATCAAGGCGGACGCCTGACCACGGGCATCCGGGGCGTCGATGACGCCCCGCCGGCAGGACCGGCGCAGACCGGCGTGGCCGCACGACGACGGCACGAGTCGCGCCACGAGCGCGGACGCTCCGGCTCGCGCGAGTTCCGGACTCGCTGCGTCAGCGTGCACGCATTCCGCGTCGGGCTGCGATGCGAAGGTATGATAATCATCATGCGAAAGAGTTCGACCAAGCCGGCCACCCCGAGGGCCGCCGCCAAGGACGCCACCCACGACCGTATCGTGGACGTGGCGGCGCGGGCCATTCGTCGCAGCGGCTATGACGGCACCGGGGTCGCCGACATCATGAAAGAGGCCGGGCTCACGCACGGCGCCTTCTATGCCCACTTCGATTCGCGCGCGGCGATGCTGGCCGAAGCCGCCGAGTGCGCCTTCTCGCAGGCGGCGTCGGCCATGGCGGCACTGACGGCCGAGGTCGAGCCAGACAAGGCGCTGGAATCACTGCTGGCCGGCTATCTGTCCAAGGCGCACCAGGATCAGGTGGACACCGGCTGTCCGTTGGCCGCGCTGGGCTCGGAAACCGCTCGCCAGAGTCCCGAAGTCCGGCGGGTGGCCACCCGGCACGCCAGGGCATTGATCGATCTGGTGGCGCGGTTGTCGCCGGACTGGGGGCAGCCGGGTTCGCACGAGCGCGCGCTCGTGACCGTGTCCACCATGGTGGGCGCATTGTTGCTGGCCCGTGCCGTCGATGACCCGGCGCTGGCCGGCAAGCTTCGTCATACCGCGCTGGAGCACCTGACCGAACGGGCCCATTGAGCACCGGTTGAATGGCGCTTTTCCGACGTTTTATATGATAATCATCATATGAATTCGTAGGCGCGATGCCGGTGCTGCTCCCGACTCCGGGCGGCCGCACCGGCTGACGGCGCCCCGGCCCATTCCTCGGCCGCAGTCGGCATCAACGCCGCGAGCCACCCGGTCATCATCGTTCCCAAGGAAACTTCCCTTGCTCTTCGATCCATTCTCCGTCGCCGGACTGCGGCTCGCCAACCGCACCGTCATGGCGCCCATGACGCGCAACCGCGCCGTGCAGGGCAACGCTCCGAACGAACTGATGGCCCGGTACTACGCCCAGCGCGCCTCCGCCGGGCTGATCGTCACCGAGGGCACCTCGCCGTCGCCGAACGGCCTGGGCTACGCGCGTATCCCCGGGCTCTACAACGACGATCTGGTCCGGCGCATGCAGTCCGATGCGCCGCTCAACGCGTCGGACATGTCGACCTTCTACACGCCGGACGCCAGGGGCTACACCGACTACCCGGCCCTGGAACCCTGACATCCATGAGCAGCCTGTCCACGGCAGCAAGCCTGCCTGCGACCGACGCCCCCGCGTCGGCCAACCCGTTGTTGCACGGGCCGCTGCTGCCCCTGCTGCTTCGCCTGGCCCTGCCCAACATGCTCGCCATGCTGGCCACGGCGCTGGCGGCCATCGCCGAGACCAGCTACGTGGGGCGCTTCGGTGTCGCGTCGCTGGCAGGCATGGCATTGGTGTTTCCATTCGTCATGTTGCAGATGATGCTGTCGGCCGGCGCGATGGGCGGTGGCGTGTCGTCCGCGGTCAGCCGCGCGCTTGGCGCGGGCGACACGGGCCGGGCCAATGCGCTGGCGGTACACGCCATGTGGATCGGCCTGGGCGCGGGCGCGCTTTACATGGTGTTGATGCTCGGCCTGGGGCCCGCGTTGTTCGCTGCCCTGGGCGGCCGTGACGATGCGTTGTCCGAGGCGCGGGCATTTGCCGACATCGCCTTCCTGGGCTCGGTTTTCATCTGGTTGGTCAACACCTTCGCATCCGTGATCCGTGGTACGGGCAACATGTCCGTTCCGTCGGGCACCTTGTTGCTGGTGGCCTTGGGCCAGGTGGTCATCGGTGGCGCGCTGGGGCTGGGCTGGGGGCCGCTTCCCCGCTGGGGCATGTCGGGCGTGGCCGCAGGGCAGGTGCTGGCCTACGGCCTGGGCGCGGCCTTCCTGTTCGCCTACCTGCGTTCCGGTCGGGCAAGGATCACCCTCCGAATCCGCGCAACGCGTCTGCAGTGGCCGTTGGCCCGCGACATCCTCAGAATCGGCGGCCTGGCCTGCATATCGCCCCTCCAGACCGTGCTGACCATCCTCATCCTCACCTGGTTGGTGGCGCAGTTCGGTACCACCGCGCTGGCAGGCTATGGCATCGGCACCCGGCTGGAGTTTCTGCTGGTGCCGGTGGCCTTTGCCATCGGCGTGGCGTCGGTGCCCGTGGTGGGCATGGCGATCGGCGCCGGTCAGGTTGAACGCGCTCGTCGGGCGGCATGGTCCGCATCGGCCATGTCCGCGCTGCTGCTCGGGTCTCTGGGCGTCCTGATGGCGCTGGCGCCCGATCTCTGGACCGGTCTGTTCACGCAGGACCCCAGCGCCCGTGCCGCTGCCGCCACCTACTTCCGTTGGGCCGGACCGGCATACGCGCTGTTCGGCGTGGGACTGTCGCTGTACTTCTCGTCCATGGGTGCGGGCAAGGTCGGCGGTCCGGTGCTGGCGGGAACGCTTCGCCTGGTGTTGGTCGCCGTGGGCGGCCTGATGCTGGTGCGGTGGCAGACCCCGGCCTGGACGATCTTCGCGCTGGCTGCGGCGGGCATGGCGGCTTATGGCCTGGCGACCGTGCTTGCGATTCGACGAACCGTCTGGGGCGGCGGGCGCTGACGGGGTGTCGACACCGATCGCGGACGCCGGGCCGGCCGGCCGGTGCCTGTCGCCGCCGGTGCACGACCGTGGGTCAGCATTCGATCGGCGTTGACAGATGCCAGGTTGGATGACGGCTTTTTCCTATCCGTGCGGCCGCGGACGACATAGTCTGCGAGCATGATCAAGCCAATCTCTGCACCGGCTCGCGCGCTGCTCCTGTTCATGGCTTTTGTCGGCCTGGTCGCGCCCTGGTGGTTCAACCTGAGTTATCTGGGCGGCGGTGGCAGCCTGGCGCCAGGCGCATTCTTCGGTGCCGCCTTTGCCAACCCGCTGACCACGGCCATCACGATCGATGTCTACCTGGCGGCCCTGACGTTCTGCTTCGGCGTAAGCCTGGACGCCGCGGCTGGGCCACGCCGCTGGTGGGCGGTGCCGCTGACCTTCGGCGTCGGCCTCTCCTTCGCCCTGCCGCTCTACTGTTGGTGGCGCAGCGGCGCGCCAAGGTGTTGAGTCAGCCGGGCTGGCGAGCCAGCAGCCGCTGTGTTTGCAGCGACCACCAGGCGCCGTCGTCGTGAGCCTGCTGCAGCAACTCGCGCAATGAGGCGCCGCTCAACAGTCGGGCCTCTCTGGCCAGGTGTGACTGGTCGTAGAAGCCCGCCGCCAGGGCCGTGCCGGCATCGGGTATCCGATGCCGCCGGACCGTGCCGGACAGCAGACCGTGCCAACGCGTGATGCGATGCATCTGCTTCGGTGTCATGCCCAGCAATGCGCGGCAGCGGCGCTCGAGCTGGCGCTCGCCCAGGCCGAGCGCGGCCGCCGCCTGTACGCCGTCTCGACCGACGGCCCGGCACAGCAGTTGCAGTGACTCGGCCCGTGCCCGTTGCACGCGCGCGCCGCCGCTTGCCAGCACCCGTCGCAGGCTGGACTGCAATGCCACCAGTCGCGCCGCATCGGTGTCCGCCCTCTGCAAGGCACCGTCCAGGCGCGCCGATTCGGCAGCCCCGACCATCTCGGCCCACGGCAGCGTGACGTCGACCAGCGCTCCGCTGGTGATGCCCATGACCCGCGCGGTCGTGTCGGGTGGCAGCACCAGGCCCATCGCGCGCAGCGGCTCACGGTGCACTTGGACGACCGAACGCGTGCTCATGGCGTGAAAGTCAACCGTGGCCCCGCCGCCGGTTACCGGTGTCAGGGTCAACATGGCTCGAGGCATGGCAGGAAAGCGGCTCGTCGAACCCGCCGCACGCTCCACCACCACGGCGCACTCGACGGCACCGCGCAAGTCGGTCTCGGGCAGTAAAAGCTGCATGGTGCCGGATTGCGGACCACGAACAGGGGCATGTCTCACAGGGTATCCATCCGTTCGTCGGCGATTGCCTGATTTTGCGCTCGACCTCGATGCCGGTGTGCGGCCGATCCGCACGTTCGCGGGCCTGCCCGGGCCGCTGGCCGATGCGCGTGCCGCGCAGATCGACTTGGTGCCGGTGCGCGAGAACACCGAGGGCCTGTTCCACGCACGGGATCGGGGGCGCCTCGAAGGCAATGGCGAGGGCGCCGCGGCCCTCGACACGATGAAGATCTCGCACCGGGGTACCGCGCGCATCTGCGACTTCGCGCTCGGGCTGGCACGCCAGCGCAAGGCACAGGGAAAGCCCGGGCGGGTGACCAATGTCGACAAGGCCAACGTCTTTCAGTCGATGTCCTTCTGGCGGCAGGTGTTCGAGGAGCGCGCCCGCGCGTTCCCCGACGTGGCCTGCTCAACCGTTCGAACCGGGCGCGGTCTCCCGCGCCAGATCGCCTTCCGCCCGCCGTCGGGGTTCTTTGCAGTCCGGGCCGTGGCAATTTTCCGTGGGCGCGCGTTCGTAGCGTCGAGGACGCCTGGACGATGCGCGCCATCGCGCCGCGGCGCGGGTTGAGATCGGTGCCGGGAGCCGTCGTTCGACCGCGTGGCGGGAACCTGCCCCGGAGGCGCTTCCAAAAAGTCTTCCGTGACGACCCCGCGCTACCGCGTTGATTTGCCAGCGGACGACGATCCTGTCCGCAGCAGGCCACGAAGCATCGGCGGCATCCGGCCCGGCGGCCGAGCAGAACATCCGAGGCCCGTCGGCGTGTGCGCCCGCACGGTCAAACCATCCCCGAAACGGGGCGCCCGCAATGGGGTACGCCAGAAGTTAAACGGCTGCTGTACATTCCGCGAACCCAGCGCCATCCGGAAGCGTTCGCCGACAGCAGGCCGACGACAACGCCTGGCGTCGTCAGGCAATCCGTGCCGTTCGCGGGCTGCGGTTCGTCGTGAGAAGTGCGGGAGGAAGCCGAAAATCCCGATAAAGAGTAGGCACCCTGCTGGAGAGAGAAATTGAAAAAAGGCTGTCTGGTTCTGCCTGTCGCGCTGTTGCTTGCCAACACCGTTTTTGCCCAAGACCACAATACGCTCTGGTGCAACAACCCCAAGCTCAAGACGACGCATAACGTTCAGGCGCTGAAAAGCGAAAAGGGCTCCTGGAACATGCAGGTCAGTTGGGGCGGGCCGTCTGGCGGCTCCACGTTCGGGCCCAAGAATCTGTCGATCACCAACGGTTCCTGCCAATCGTGCAAGCCGCTCGGCGCGATCGGTGCCAAGCACCCCAAAGAGGTCTGGAAGATCAAAGTAACGGACCCCAGCAAACCTGTCGTCTTCGCATGGGCCTCCGAAGGCACCGTCAAGATGTGCGGCACCGGAAAGCTCTCACTGCGTCAGTGATGGCGAGCTTCCCACGCGTGTCCTGACACGCGTGGGTTGCGTTTTTCCGGAGTTGCGCTTTTTCGATGCCGCGATTCCGGGGGAGCGCGGCGCGGTTCCGTCATCGCCTCTGCCGCCGTTTGCCCGGCCGCCGTGACCTCCTAAGCCGCGGTGGCGGGCAGGCGGTCGGGGTGGCGTCGTCAGCAGGCGATCCGCATGAGGTCGTGCGCGACCATCACCTTGCCTGGGAAATGCTGCCTGGCCGCGGCCGCCCAGACATCCTCCTGACCGGGAGGCGGCGGCGGCACCAGGTGGTTGAGCACGAGCGTCTTCACGTTGGCGCGTGCCGCGGTCTGGCCCGCCTGCGCGACGTCGGAGTGATAGTCGAGCACGTCGCGCATTCGCGCGGACGGCGACTGCTTGATCAGGTCGCTGCGAATGACCGTCTGGACGTAGACGTCCGCGTTGGCACAGATACGCTCTAGACCGTCGCAGGGAACGGTGTCGCCTGCGATGGCGACGACCTTGCCTTCATGCTCGATACGAAAGCCCAGCGTGGGGTGAACGGGGCTGTGATCTGTGGCGGCCGCCAGGATGCGCACGCCGTCTTCTTCGATGACCGCGCCGTCGCCTAGCGCCGTGGCGCTGACGCGCGGGCCGTCGGTCAGATCCTTGTGGTGCGACAGGCGATAGCCGATGTCGTGTTCGAGCGCGGCCAACGTGCGTTCGCTCAGGGATTCGATGCCTGCCGGGCCGAAGACCCGCAGTGGGTTGGCGGCGGCGCTCATGATCCAGCGGGTCGTGATGACATCGTTGAAATCCGTGGTGTGGTCGCTGTGCATGTGGGTGATGAACAGTGCGTCGAGCCGTTGTGCCGATGCGCCCACCGCGGCGGCCCGCATCAGCACGGCCCGGCCGCAATCGAACAGATACGTGCGATCTCCGGCGCGTACCAGTGTTGCCGGCCCGGCACGATTGGGATCGGGCATGGGCGAGCCGCTGCCCAGGATGATCACTTCCATGTGGACTTCCAAGAGAGAGTCAGGGGTTTCAGCCGGGTGATGCGTGTCGTCGATTCATCTCAGCCGAACATGCACCGCCCGTGCCGCACGACATTGGATCACGACGGACTTCAGGTTCACGGCGCCTCGCTGGGACCGAGTAGTCGTACGAGCTGCTCGGCGACGAAGGGTTTGACCAGATAGGCATCGAAGCCCGCGGAGATGGCGCGGACCTTGTCGGCCTCCTGGCCATACCCGCTGAGCGCGATCAGCCGGATCGTGCTGCCTGGATGTTGCTCGCGTATGCGCCTGGCCACCTCGTAGCCGTCCATGCCCGGCATGCCGATGTCCAGCAGAACGATCTCGGGCTCGTGTTCGTCGATGAGGCTCAACGCCGCCCGGCCTGAATACGCTGCGTGCACCGCGTGCCCATCCAGCTCCAGCAACGCAGCCAGCGCATCGGCCGCGTCTTCGTTGTCATCGACGATCAGAATACGTCGACGCACAGTGGATTCGGCTGCTTGCGCGGTCGGTGCTTCCGGAACTGCACCGTGACCACGCGGCAGACTCATGGTGAACGTGGCACCGAACCCCCGTCCTGCGCTCTGGGCTTGAACCGTTCCGCCGTGCATCTCGACCAAGCGCTTCACCACGGACAGACCGATACCGAGCCCTCCGCTTGCGCGGTCGAGCGTGCCCTTGCTCTGAACGAAAAGATCGAACACATGTGGCAGCTGTTCCGCGCCGATGCCGACGCCGCTGTCGCGAATCTCGAGCTGAACCCGGTCATTGTCGAAGCCGGTGGTCAGCGTGATCGTGCCGCCGGCATCGGTATATTTCACGGCGTTGTGCAGCAGGTTGCCCACGACCTGCACGAGTCGCACATGGTCGCCGCGAATCCACAACGGCACGCTGGCCGACCGCAGCTCGAGCCGATGCCGCTTCTCGAGCACCAGGGGCTGAACCGTCTCGACAGCGTGCTCGATGATCGTCCCCAGCTCCAGCGCCTCGTGCTGCAGCTCGATGCGTCCGTGCGCGATGCGTGACACGTCGAGAAGATCGTCGACGAGGCGTGTGAGCTGCTGCGTCTGGCGCTGCAGCATGGCCAGAGGCAGGCGCAGCGCGGCGTCCTGCGGCAGTCTGGTTTCGAGCAAGGCACCGGCCGCGCTCAGCGCGGCCAGCGGGTTGCGCAGCTCGTGCGCCAGCATGGCCAGGAACTCGTCCTTTTCGCGCGAGGCCGACTGCAACACCGACTCGGCCCGCCGGCGCAGCGTGATGTCGATGGCGGCACAGTGGAGTCCGTTGATCTGGCCGGAGGCGTCACGGTCCGGTTGCACGACGAGATCGAAATAGCGTAGCTCGCCGCGGTCTGCGATACAGACTTCCTCGCGTCGCGTCTGGCCCGTTTCAAGCACGGACCGCTTGATTGCCTCGGTATGCGCCGCATCTTCGGCGCGCTCGAAGAGATCACTGTCACGCGCGCCCACGACCTGCTGTTCGGTGTAGCCGAGTTCAGGATTGTGAATCCAGGTGTAATGCAGTTGTCGGTCTTGGTGGAACAGCACGACCTGCGAAGCCTCGAGCGCCGCTTTCAGGCGATTCTGCGTGATGCGAAGGTGGTCTTCGGCCCGCTTGTGTGCGCTGATGTCGCTAAACGCATTGATTGCACCGACGATGCGTCCTCGTTCGTCGCGCAGAGGGTCGACATTCGCCAGTACATGAAAGCGGTCGCCATCGGCGCGTTCGATGATGACCTCTACCCCGCGGGCACTGACGCCGTCGCGAATCGCGGCAACCATGGGAGTCTGATCGTGCGCGAGCGGCCGTCCGTCGGGCCGGAAAAGGCGATGCGCACCACAGTAGCGCGCATCGGATTCGCGCGCCATCGGGCGGCGCCCCCAAAGCTCGGCGGCGCGATCGTTGAAGTAGGTGATGCGACCTTCGGTATCGCAGGTGTAGAGGGCGACCGGCAGCACGCCCGCCAGGTGGCGGTAGCGCGCTTCGCTCTCTTGAAGCGCCGCTTCGGACAGCTTGCGTTCGGTGAGATCGTAGGTCACGACGACGACTTCGGCGATCTGGCCCGCGGCATCGAAAATCGGTTCGTAGACGATCGAGTAGTGAGCCGGCTCGCCACCGCCCACGGCGGGGCGGGTCAGTTCGTAGGCAACGCGTTCGCCGGAAAACGCCCGGTCGAGGCGCGGCGATATCTGTGTTGCATAGACGGTGGAAAGCGCGTCGGCCGGGCCGCTTCCTACCAGCGCTTCGGGCGCCTGTTGCAGGTCGAACATGCGAACGTAGGCACGATTGACGAAGGTGTAACGGCGATTGCGATCGAGCGTCACCAGACCCACGCTGGCGTTGTCGGTGACCGCGCGCAGACGCAGTTCGTTTCGGCGCAACACGGCCTCGGCGTTGCGACGCGCGCTGATGTCGCGCACGATGCCCACGAACACGCGGCGACCGTCGATCGACACCTCGGATACCGACAGATCGAGCGGGAACGTCGAGCCATTCTTGCGCAAGCCCTCGACCTCGCGGCCAGCGCCGATGATGCGCGCCTCGCCGGTTTGGCAATAGCGGCGAAGATGGCCGTCGTGAGCGCTGCGATAAGGCTCGGGCATCAACAGGTTCACGTTCCGGCCGATGATTTCGTCGGCCGTGTACCCGAACAGCGCCAGCGCGGCACCATTGAGAGACTGAATCGTTCCCCTCTCGTCGATCGTGGCGATGCCGTCGACGGCGCCGTTCACGACCGCGGCAAGGCGCGACTCGCTCTCTTGTTGCCGTGCGCGGGCGTGCTGTCGCGCCATCGCCATGGCGATCTGGTCGCATACCGACTGAATCAGCCGCAGTTCGCTGTCGTGAACATGGGTGCGCGTGCGAGATGCAAACGCGAGGGTTCCGACCAGCGTGCCCTCTGCCATGAGCGGAAAGCCCGCATAACTCGCCGCACCCCAGCGCTTGAGAAGATTGGCGCCCGACTGCGTCGAGTCTTGCAGATTCTCGACGATGACCGCGGCCCGGGTAGACGCCACGCGCCCGCAGAGCAGCTCGCCAAAAGGCACGATGGCCACCGCTGCGCGTACCGGGTCGGACAGACCTGCCGCGCTTTCGAGGGCGAGCCGATCGGGTCCGATGGGGCGATAGTGGAAATAGGCGTCCGATCCGAGCCGGGTAGAGAGTTCGGCGAAGACAGACTGCAGCAGCGGCTCCAGCGACTCGTTGGCCAGGAACAGGCGGTGGGACAGGTCACTGAGCCATTCGAGCTGCGCGTTGCGCTCACGCAGCGTGTCTTCGATCTGCTTGCGTGCGGTGATGTCCAGATGGGTGATGAGGGCGCCGCCACCGGCGTCGGACGTCTGCGGTGTGACCGTGATCAGGGTCCAGACCCTACCCTGAGGCGTTTCCCACGGGACCTCGATGGAGAAGTGCATGAGCCGCCCGGCGAGCACATTCCCGATGCCGGCCAACACTTGCTCCGAAGTCTCTTCGGACGCGGCCGTGGCATGTCGGCAGATGTCGAGGTAGTTGGCGCCGACGAGCAGCGCCGGCATCGGCGCGGCCATCGTGTCGTGCGCGAGTTCTGCGCGGCCGTCATTGACCATCAGAATGAGGCCTTGACGGTCGATCAACGCGATCCTCGCTGGCAGAGCCTGCAGGATCGAGTGTCGCAGCGATTCACTGCGTTGCCGCGCCATCTGAGCCTGTCCGGGCTCGGAGATGCTGCGGGCGATCTTCGTGGCGCCGACGATCCTGGCGTCGGCATCGCGAATGGGCGAAATGGATAGCAAGACGGCCGTGCGAGTTCCGTCTTTGCGCAACCGTTCGGTCTCGAGGTTCAGCACTTCCTCGCCACGGGCGATGCTGGCCAGGATGCGCGGCTCCTCGTCCTGCCGGTCGGGCGGGATGATTCGCGTGATCGGCTGGCCCAGCATCTCGGCTGCGCGGTAGCCCAGCAGCAGCTCCGCCGCGTGGCTCCAGCGGGTGACGCGCCCGTCCAGGTCTTTGCTGATGATGGCGTCGACAGAGGCATTGCCCAGGCCGGCAACGATCGAGGCCTGCTCGCCCCGCGCCGAGGGAGCGGTGAATTCCGTACCGGGGGATGCCTTCTTGTCCATGTCTCCTGCGCGACTTGCAGTGGGAAAGCCCGGACTGGCGCACGGACTGCGGAATCCGGAGCGGAAGGGGCGCTCCTTCGAGGCTCGTCTTCGCGCATCGCGCGTCGATGTGATGCAAGCCGCTACGTCGTGCATGCTTTCCGACCGCCGGATCGTGCCACATGATCGGGGTGAGCGCGATAACCCGCTCGACACGCTCGGGTTCGACCTCTTCAGGCACGAACACCACCGGATCATCGCGCTACGGTCGTGGCGCAGTGGCTCGCGATCAATAGGCACGACGACCTCAGGCGAACGCAGGCGACTTGCCAAGCAGACAGCAAATTCGTACAAATTTCGGCCCGTGACCCAACGCTCGATCCCGCTCTGCCCTCGTGCCGATGGACATCCAACGAGTGCGGCTCAGGCTCGACGAGGTTCGCGGACAGAAGGCCGTTCGCCGCGGCACTGGCGCGATACCCTGCATCCGGAGCATGTTCACCTGCGCGCGCTGGAGCGGCAGGTTCGGCGCGATCAGCACAAGATGCGCGCCTTCGTGCGTTTCAGGGTCGTCGAGGCGCCCGGCAGGGCCGACGGCCATCCGACCGGGCGTTGGATCGGCAGGTGTTCGACGTCGTGGCGCATCCTCATCGGAACACCAGTGTCGGCCCTTGGCCCGTTGGCCGGCTCTCGATCGCCGTAGCGCGGCTTTGCCGCAGGCGCACGACTCTAGATCACTTCGTCTTCGCGCCGGTCGGTCTCGCCGTAGCGGCGCAGAGCCGGCGGCTTCGACCCGGCGTACAGCTCCTTCAGACGCGGTTCGATGCGGGCGTTCTCGCGCTCGAACAATGAGTCGCCGGCGAGATCGCCTTCGACCAGGAACGGCCCGAAGTTCTCGACGTCGAGCACCCAGATGCCCTGGGCGAGACCCAGTTCATCGAGCCAGTGGGTGGCGGCGACCCGTTTGATGCCGCGGCCGAGCAGCGCGCCGGTGCCATAGCCCACGGTGGTCAGGTAGACGGCCTGGTTCGGCACGAAGGCGCGTTTGTAGTCGGCGCCCGACATGCCGCCCTTGCCGATGACGATGTTGCAGCCCGATGTCTCGAGCCAGCCCTGGATCCACTTCGAGAAGCGGAAGCTCGCGGTGGCGGTGACGGCGCCCACCGAGG
>JAWKYD010000022.1:0-105721 GCA_041396685.1 Burkholderiaceae bacterium | reverse complement strand
CGTAAGCTCCCCCGTCAAGTAGACAGTTCTAAAGTGGAGTTTCCGCCGCGAGCAGACGCTCGCGGTAGCGCGCTGGCGGCAGGCTTCCCAGCGCGTCGTGCGGCCTGATCTCGTTGTATCGGCCCAGCCAGTCGTCGGTAATCTCCCGCACTTCGCTGATCGAGTCGAACAGGTAGGCGTTGAGCACCTCCTCGCGGTAGGTGCGGTTGAAGCGTTCGATGTAGGCGTTCTGGTCTGGCTTGCCGGGCTGGATGAAGCGCAGCTCGATGTCCTTGGCCTTGCACCACTCGGTGAAGTCGTAGCTGGTCAGCTCCGGGCCGTTGTCGCAGCGGATCGCCGCCGGCTTGCCGTGGATTTCGATCAACTGCTCGACGAAGCGAATCACCCGTGCCGCCGGGATGCTCGTCGACAGGTCGATCCCCAGGCAGCCGCGGTCGGCTTCATCGATCACGTTCAGCGTCCGGAACGTGCGCCCGCTGTAGAGCGTGTCGTGCATGAAGTCGAGCGCCCAGACCGCGTTGATGATCTGGGTGGCCATCAACGGTTGGCGCTCGCGCGTCGGCAGCCGCCGCTTGGTGCGTCGCTTCTGGTTCAGCCTCATCTGGCAATACACCCTGTGCACCCGCTTGTGGTTCCACGGCTTGCCCAGCTGGCGCAGCCGATCGAAGCACTTCCAGAACCCCCAGCGCAGCTCCTTCGAGACGATCTCGTTCAACGCCTCGATCACCTCGCGGTCGCGCGCCCCTCGGTCTGTCTCCGGCCTGTAGTACGCCGCCCGCGAGAGCCGGGCTGCCTGGCAAGCGCGCTTCACCGAGACCCCGTGCTCCTCGGTCATGATCCGGATCGCTTCGCGCTTGGCGGACGGCGTCAGAACTTTCGACCCAGGACGTCCTTGATCGCTGCGTTCTCCAGGGCCAGGTCGGCGTACATGCGCTTGAGCTTGGCGTTCTCGACCTCGAGCTCCTTCAGGCGCTTGAGCTCGGCCACCGACGCCCCGCCGTACTTCGACTTCCAGTTGTAGTACGTGGCCTGGCTGATCCCGTACTTCCTGAGGATCTGCGCCACCGGCAGCCCCGCCTCGCCTTCCTGAAGAATCGCCACGATCTGCGATTCGCTGAACTTCGTCTTCTTCATCGGACTTCCTCCGACAGTAAATCCTGCCAGAAAAGTCCACTTCCGAATGTCTACCGGTCAGGGGAGCTTACGGAATGACCTGGCGGCGGTTCGACCAGCGATCCAGGACCGCCTGCATCTGTGAGGTATTCCACGCCATCACGATGTTGGCCATCAGGCTCAACGCATCGGCCACAGCCTGCATTTCATCGACACGTTTGGCCTGCGCCGGGCTGATCCGGCCGGTATAAATGGCGCGCTTGAGGGCGTTAACAGCCTCGCCCCGATTGAGCACCCGGCGCAACTCGTTCCTGAACCGCCCCGGTTTTCGCGGAGGCCGGTTGGCTTGAGTCAGGCCGGGCTGACCTGCTGCTCAAGATTGCGATAGTAGTTGGCCTCGAACTCGGCCGGCGGCACGTAGCCCAGCGGGGCCATCAGCCGATGGTTGTTAAACCATGACACCCATTCCAAGGTCGCTAGCTCCACCGCCTCTCTGGTCTTCCAGGGCGCCCGGCGATGGATCAACTCGGCCTTGTACAACCCGTTGATCGTCTCTGCCAGAGCGTTGTCGTAGGAGTCGCCCTTGCTGCCCACCGATGGCTCGATGCCGGCCTCGGCAAGCCGCTCGGTGTAGCGGATGCTGACGTATTGCGACCCGCGGTCGCTGTGACATACGAGCGGGCCGTCCTGGCCGGGCTGGCGGGCGTACAGGGCCTGCTCCAGCGCGTCGAGCACGAAATCCGTGCGCATGCTGGTGCTCACCCGCCAGCCCACGATGCGACGCGAGAACACATCGATCACGAAGGCCACGTACAGCCAGCCCTGCCAGGTGGACACGTACGTGAAGTCGCTCACCCACAACTGGTTCGGGCGCTGCGCGCTGAACTGCCGGTTGACCAGGTCCTGCGGGCATGGCGCACGCGCATCACCGATCGTGGTGCGCACCACCTTGCCGCGCACGACGCCACGCAGTCCCATGCGGCGCATCAGGCGCTCGACGGTGCAGCGCGCCACCGTGTGGCCTTCGCGTTGCAGTTGCCGCCAGACCTTGTCAGCGCCGTAGACCCGCAGGTTGGCCTGCCACACCCGTTCGATGCAGGGCATCAGTTCCTGGTCTCGACGGGCTCGGCCGCTGAGCAAGGCCGCATCGCGTTGCCGGGCAGCGTGCCGCCGGTATGCCGATGGGGCGATCTGCAGCAGCCTGCAGATCGGCTCGACCCCATGCTGCTGGCGGTGCCGGTCCACGAAGGCGTACATCACTTCAGCCGGCGGTCGAGCTCCGCCTGGGCGAAAAACGCGCTGGCCAGCTTGAGGATCTCGTTGGCGCGGCGAAGCTCGCGCACTTCGCGCTCCAGTTCCTTGACGCGATTGGCCTCGGCCGTGGTCACGCCTTCGCGCTGGCCCGTGTCACGCTCGTGCTGACGCACCCAGTTCAGCAGCGTCTGCGCCGTGCAGCCGATCTTGCCGGCGATCGATACGACCGCCGCCCACTGCGATTCGTGCTCCCCTCGGTGCTCGAACACCATGCGCACCGCACGCTCGCGTACCTCCGGCGAAAACTTCACTGACTTCCTCATGATGGCTCCATCTTCTCAAACGAGGGAGCCTCCGCGAAAACCGGGGCGGTTCAGAACCAGAAGGTTGCGCTGGACAAACCAAGCGACCATCCTATCGAACAAAATCCTTGGATCTCGCTCTGCTATGAACTCCAAATTCTTGCTTTTCACCTTGACCACGGGAAGGTGGCTGAGGTGCATGGCGACAAAATCCCAGACAGACTCTTGTGTGCCACCCTGAGATGACACTTTGAGC
Organism: Burkholderiaceae bacterium; assembly: GCA_041396685.1. Taxonomy (GTDB): domain Bacteria; phylum Pseudomonadota; class Gammaproteobacteria; order Burkholderiales; family Burkholderiaceae_E; genus JAUIAI01. Next base: position 102,796 of record JAWKYD010000022.1, on the reverse strand, counting down.
TCGAAATCACCGCCGGGTTTATATGCAGTGATTATGAGATCCTGCTTTACAGCGGTCACTCCAATCATCGCATGCATCCCGCCTCTGGTCTTGTCAAGCGCTGCCACTGACGCGATGACGAAGCCCGCTTCTGTGAGCGCAGTTTGCAAGCTGTTCCAAATCCCAGCCTTTGTATTTGAGAACTCGACTGTAATCCATCGGCCTGGCTTTAAGACACGATAGTACTCAGAAAACGCTTGGCGAACGCCAGTCTTGTAGAAATTAATATCTTTCTCTGCAACCTCATTTACCACTATGTCGTCTTTTCCCCTCGAAAATACGCGAACGATTGCCTCTAAAGGCTGATTTAATTCGGAGTACTGGATGTTGTGTCCGAACGGGGGGTCTGTAAAAATGTAATCAATGGAATTGTCGGGGGCGGGAATTTCAGTAGAACTTGAGGTGCCAATAAAATTTCTTGTGCCTGCAAACCTTGCAGCACACGCTGACAGAACATCTTTGAGCTTCTCTCTGAAGAGTTCAAAAATGTTCATCTCGCAAAATAGGTTTGGCAAATAGAATGTATTTGCCATGGGCCCGTTTACTCGCCCGCTTGGGTTGTGCTCATTGATTACAAATCTATTTCTTTTCGTTCCGTTTCGGTCGGCAAAAGATGTGACTACAAAAAGAAGTCCACGCTTGATATCGTCATTAAATTTTGAATTTCTGATCGCCCCAACAAGGGAAAAAATCGCTTTTAGGTTTCGCCATGTATAAAAATGATGGACGTGTGTTACCTTGCGATCCTCAAATGCGTCACGTCTATATCGGTCGCCTTTCGGGAGTTCTACAGCATCAATCAGTCCCTTGATCCCATCTAGCGACGGCATTGTCGTGGCGTACTGAATGTCATGATGTGTTAGTTCTGTCTTTTTCTTTTTTCCCTTGTTGTCGAAGTAATTAATGAACACCGGTGTCTGCTTCATTTGCGTAACCGGATGGTTCAATATTGGATCGAAATAGCTTTCGTAGGCGCGAGTTAAATTCCGAGTGTTTTGTGTAGCGCCGCATCCTGGGCATGGGAATGTCTTCTTGGCCTCGCCTGAGCCAAGCTCCACCGCTTGTGACCAGTAATCATATTCGCAAGCACATTCGTCGCAAATATAGACATCGCTCCATACAACATAATTAACCAATCCGCGAACATTTCCGTTTTTATCCAGTGACGAATAAAGCTCTTTCTCAAGCCCAGAAACATCCGAGAGAATTGACTGAGCGGCCTCATTCAAATCAACTGCGCTGGGCATGTTATTGAGATTGGAAGCTATGAAAGTGGCGATTGGCGATAAATCCATAAGAATGGCTTTGCGAGTGCCAATCGAATGCGCCCTGCCTTCCGAATCGAATGCTTGATTGCCCTTTACAGAAAAACCAAGGTCTCGAACCTCCCCGGCACTTCCGCATGCTGCTGCTGCCACACCTGTCATCCCTGTTCCGCAGAATGCATCGAGCACTACGTCGCCGGGCTCTGTGTAGTGAAGCATGTATCTCATAATTGCTCTATGAGGTACTTTGGTGTGATAGGTGTGAGCGTTATAGAGGGCGTGACTCTTGCCCTCCGTCACGTCAACTGATAGGGGGTCCTTGTTGTAATTAATTGATGGGTTGTAGGTTTTGCCAGCATGACGAATTAGTTCTTCGATAAATGGATTTGGGCATGCCGTGTAAAACGGCGGATCAGAAAGTGCCAGGATGTCTTCGTCCGAGCCGACTGGAAAACCTTCGATCTTGCGGAACGCCGGATCTTTCAGCTTCTCGGCAAGCAGCTTCAGGTAGTGCTCGCGACGAGCCTCATCGCTCGGGAATGTTTGCCCGAGGCATTCAACCGGGCCGGACTTGGCCACGTGGTTCTGAAAAAGATCACTCATCAGTCGTTCCTCAAATTCGTCTTGTCGTAGTCGGGTGATCACGTCGCGTCACTCGATCACAAAGCGCAGTTTGGTGGCATCCTTGCCCTTACAGCGCTCGTTCATGAAAGTGTCAAAGCGCTTGCGTAGGTCGTCCGGCGTGGCCGGTGAGCCGCCTTGCAGCAGCGCTTGCTTGATCTCATCGCCCTTGACCGCGATCTTCTCCAGCCCCGACAGCGCCTCTTGCACGGCATTGGCGAACTCGGTGGTCATCGGGTCCGGCAGCTTGCGTGAGGCCAGGAAGGCATCGATCAGCTTCTTGGATGCGGGCGGCAACAAGCCCAGGCTGTCCTGAGTGAACGGGTCTTCGAGGTTCTCAAGCAGGGTTTGCTGCCAGTTGGCCACCAACTGATCCAGGTCGTCGTCCAGCTTGTGCAGGCGGTTGGCAGCCGGGATCAGCTCCAACTGTTCTGCAGACGGGCGGAACTGGCAGTGCGGGCAGACGGCGGCCGTGACCAGGGTCGGCTCATCCAGCGAGGAACAGCTCTTCAGGCCGTTGAGCGACTCCTCGAAGGCGGTGAGCTGGCTGGTGGGCATCAGCGACACGCCAGCCAACACGCGCAGCGCCAGCAGGCGGTCGTCCTTGCGCAGGGCGTTGCGGGTCTTGTCCTCGGCCACGCCCAGCCGCGCCTTGCTGTGGCTGGCGATGTAGGCGGTGATGTAGTCCTTCTTGAGCTGGTTGAGCGTCTGCCGGTATTCGGCGGCGTGTTCGGCCGTGCGGTCCTGGCTCAGCTTTTCCTGCAGCGCCTTGCGGGCGGCCTCGGCCTGCTTTACCCACGGGTGCTCGGCGGGTAACACCATCTCGGCCTGCGAGAGGTAGGACGCCGTACTGCCCAACTCCACCACCAGCTCGAGCAGTCGCTCGACAGCGGCCAGGATCTCCAGATTCTTCTTCTGGCCGTCCAGGTCTTCCTGCGTGACGCGCAGATTCTTCAACTTGCCGACCGTGTTGTACGGCGCCAGCGACTCGGTGAACTTCTTCAGCGAATCCAGCCGGGCGTGCCAGTCTTTGGCTTCTTCCTCGCGCAGCAGGTTCTGGCCCCAGAAGCCGAGCTTGCCTTGCTGCAGGTCGGAACCGGCCTTGAGCACACGCGGCACTAGACCACTGACTTTCTCCTGCAGTTTGATGACCGGCTCGGTGTCACCCTGGCTGGCTTTCTGAGCCAGGCCGGACGGCAGGTCGAACAATTCGAACAAGGCACGCAGCACCGCGAGGTTGATCTCCTTGGGTGCCTCGACGTGCTTGAACTGCTTGAGTTCCTCCAGCGAACGCTCTGCAAGCTGCACCAGCTTGCCGGAGTCGATCTTGTCGCCGGTGATCGAGAGCACGATGTCGCCGGAGTAGACGAGGCCGCCGAGCACGGTGACCAGCAGATCGGGTTCCAGCCGGTACTTGATGGGTGCGAAATACTCGACATCCGCTGTGCCCGACAGCAACTCACTGCGGTTCAGCACCTGACCTTGGCCTTTGGCCTTGAGGCGGTTGAGCACTTCTTGCGCGAAACGGGAGTCGGCAGGATCGACGCGGTCACCATCAAGCAGTTCCAGAGCATCGAGGATGGCGGCGGCGTCTTTGGTGCGGGTACCGCCTGCCAGGGCGCGCAGGGCATTACCCACCAGTTGCTTGCGGTTGGCCTCGGTGACCAATACTGAGAAGGTGGGGTACTCGGGCGAGATGTCGGCAAAGCGCTGGCCGAGTGCCAGGCCAGCGACGACGTTCACCACGTCGCGGAAGTTGATGCGCTCGTCCGGGCCCAGTCGGGCGCGGTCGCGCAGGGACACGCCCTTGGACCAGTCCTGCAGCGTCTTGGTCTTGCCTTGGTAGGTGACCTCGAACGCGGTCATCTGCTTTTCTTGCAGCCACTTGCTCATGGACCGCAGCGAGTCCTGGGCTTTGGACAGGTAGATGGCTTTCGCACCGCCGCTGGCGGTGGACGCCAGATCCAGTGCCGCCGCGTATTGAGACAGGTAGCGCTTGTAGTCCTGATCCGGGGATTTCAGGCGGAAGAACACTTCGTCCGCCAGGTTGTTGTCGCTGAACTTCGGCTTGTCGAAGGGCTGGATGAAGTAGATGTAGAAGTCGCGCTCAGGCTGCGCCGTGGGACGGTCGTTCGGCGCTCCGAAGAACAGGTAGCCCATGCGTTCGACGCGGCGCTCCTGCCACTCGATCTGGTACTGCCAGATTTGAAAGCCGGGGTAACGCAGATCGTCGCTGCACTCCATCAGCGCCTTGATGGCGCTGTAATAGGCGCGGTCGAGTGCGTCGTCGGATAGGGCTTCGGCGCGTTTTTCGATCTGCGCGTCGTAGTCGATGTCCTTCTTGAGGTCGAGGTAGTACTGCTCGGTGTCCGGCGCCTTGGAAATGAACTGGCCGTTGACGGTCTTCAGCACTTCCCGCATCACGGTCTGCACCATCGACAGCAGGTTCTCGGCCGGATCGCCCGGCATGTCCTCCACGCCCGGCTGGAACAGGCACAAGGCGTCGCGCAGCTCGGCAGCCGTGGGGCCAATGGGCACATGGATGTCGCCGCCCGTGGTCAAGCGGTGGACGGCCAGCGCATTAATGACACGCAGAGCCATTGCCTTGTAGGCCGGGCGCGTGAATGCTTGCTGCACGCGGGACTCCAGCACTTCGGACACGCGCATCACTTCTTTGATGTTCGGGTCGGCGCGCAGGACCGAGTTGGCCTTGACGGTGTTCCAGAAGCTCTCGTAGCTGATGAACAGCGGCTTGTCGGCGGGTACTTCCTGGTCGAGGATGGCCAGCATCGCGGCCTCGATGGTCTTGAGTGCGCCGCGCTTCTCGGTGAAGTGGATCTGCTCGAAGGTCTTCAGGTAATCCGGGTGAACCGGGAACAACCGCACGTACTCGTCCATGCGCTCGTTCATAGAGCCGTAGAACTTGGCGAACGGCGTGAGGTATTCGCGGATCTTGTTCTGCTGGTCAGCAGTCTTCTTGAGCAGGCGCGCGGAGACGACGAAGCTGACGTCCTGGCGGTCGATCAGAATCTGGGTGAAGCGCTCGTTGACGCGGCGCATGCTGTCGGCCACATGCTGGAAGCGCACGCTGTCGAAGATGGCTTCCTGTACACCGGCCACGAAGCGGAACTTCAGGTGCTTGGTGACTTCGCCGATCTGCCGCAGGATGGCCAGGTCCTGCACCAGCTCGTGGTCGCGACGGGACTGCAGGTACTCCAGGAACTCGTCGACCACCAGCAGCACGCCCTGGTCCGGGAATTTCTCCGCGAACGCGGCCATCATCTCCTCGAAGGAGTCCTTGTTGTTGAGCTCCTTGTCGGCGGTCGGGAAGGTGTAGTCGACGCCGATCTTTTCGAGGAAACGCTCAAGCTGCAGGGTGATGATCTGGCGCAGCGGCATCTGCAGCCCGCCCACCTCGATGCGCAGCACCTTGAAGCGGCCAGCGATCGGGGCAACCGCCTCGGCAACCTTCGGGTGGCGGATCATCGGCGCGTAGGCCGCATCCTCGGCAACCAGCGACAACACCGACATCAAGTGCGACTTACCGGTACCGTAGTTGCCGACGATCAGCACACCCTTGTGATCGACCGAGTCGTCGAAACTGAGCTGGGGAACCATGAGCTTGGAGATCCGCTCGGCCATGTCGTCGGAGATGACATAAGTCGCGACGAGCTTCTTGGCCTCGTCCGGACGCCCGGCATCGAGCAGCTGAATGACTGACTCGATCTGCTCGAACTGGATCAGATCTCCGTATTTCATGTTCTTGGCCATATGGTTTTCTCTTCCCCGTAGCGTCAAATTTCGAGTACGACCACGCCGTCACGGCTGTAGTCACGATGTTCTGGGTGGCTCATGTCGGCGTACACCAAGCGATCACCGCGCAGCTCGCCAGGCCAGACGGCCACGACGCGCTTGGAATGGGACAGCCGCCTGACGAGGTCAAGCGGGTTGATCTGCAGGCCCGGCTCGAACAACAGCTCCAGGTTGTCTAGCAGCAGCGGGGCTTCCGTTCGCTCCTTGTCCGCAATCTCCCGCAGCAGTCCGCCTGCCGAAAAGCCGCGCTTGTTGTTCGGCGTGGCAGCCAAACGGCGCCCCAGCTCCAGGCCGACGTTGAGCGGCTCGATGTTGAGCTTGGCGCTGAGTTGGCGCAGCAGTTGGGTCTTGCCACTGCGGCTGGGGCCGACCAGCAGGATCAACTTGCTGTTGAGGTCGCCGATTTCGCCGATGAGTCGTTCGAGTTTTGCGAGCATGCTCATCCCCTCAGTCCGTCTCGGCTTCGAGCCGTTGTTGATCAGGGGATCGGTAGCCCGGCGCCAGCACGGCGTTGCGCACGCCGTAGATGGCCAGGTGGTCCTTCAGCCACAACCGGTACTCATGCCCGCGCAAACTGTGGTCAGGGGAGCAGTCGACACTCCATTTGCGCAGGATGTATCCGGCAGTGGCGGCACGCAGCTTCATCCGCAACACGCCGCCTTGCATGCTGTAGTCCATCTCGGTGATCTCTGGCCGGGGTTGATCCGGGTGCGGCACCAGCTCCAGCTCGACGATCCGTGTCCACTGAATGTCCTGATCGCTCATCTCGTGGGGCGCCACTGGCTGCCCCTTGAGCACCACCGGGCGCTTGATCCGGGTGATGACGAAATCCCGGAACTCTTGCGACTTCCGGTCGAAGGCGCGGGCGTGCCAACGAAGGCCGTTGTCGATCAGCGCGAACGGGACGATCTCCCGCTCGGTGCGGCCACTGGAGATGGAGTGGTACTCGATGCCGAGCGGACACTCCTGGTGGATCGCCCGGGTCACGCTCGCCAGCACATCCAGATCCGGATGCGTGAGCCGTGACGGGCTCTCACTGGCCACCCATGCCTTGAGCCGCATCGGCTCGCCGTCGCCAAAGCCCTGGGTTAGCCACGACAGCACCCGCTCCGGGGGGAAGTCGAAGACGGGCCGGAAGTCCGGCCCCAGGACGTAGGACTTGCCCTTGGAGTCGTAATCAATGTTGCCCGGGGCCAACTCCTTGTACAGCGCCAGATCCCTGGATGCGGCGGCGGACTGGATGCCAAACCGCGTGACCAAGTCCTGGCGGCGTATCTCCCCGATGAAGCGCACGCGCAACTCCACGAACGCGAGCCGATCGCGTTGTGGCTGGGTTAGATCTGCAAGCTGTTCGTTCGACATCCTGGCTGGCTCATTCGGGTTAGCGAATTCTTGTACGGGTTATTGCGGAAAGTATATGGTCCGCTCTAGAATCTGTCTATGATGCGTTTTTGATATATTACACGTCGCATTGTGATAACCACAATGATGCGGTGACGAGGGGGTACGCGGACTTCACCGCCTGGGCAGTCGCTGAGGGGCGCGTGGCGGGCTCAATGCCCGGCGCGCTCGCTGGAAGTTATGGGACACCCCGGTTGTCGTTGGCGGACATGAGTCCAGTTTTTCGCTCGGAAAATCAGGGCCAAGAATCGATGCCATTGCCAGGAAATGGCGTCTCGTGGGAGGGCAAGTCGTGGAATTGCGCCATCTTCGCTGCTTCGTTGTCCTCGCGGAGGAGTTGCACTTCACGCGTGCCGCTGAGCGATTGCATATCGAGCAGTCGCCCCTGTCCCGCACCATCAAGGAACTCGAAGATGAACTTGGCGTGCTGCTGTTTGATCGTGATCGCCGTGGGACACGGCTGACACAGGCTGGCGAGGTCTTCCTCCAGGATGTGCATCGGGTATTGTCGACGCTGGAACTGGCCCGTGAAAACGTAAAGGCCGTTTCGTCAGGCTACCTGGGCATTCTTCGTATTGCCGTCACCGGGTTATGCATCGATCCGCGCCTCTCGACCTTTCTTGCACGCTGCCGCGAGGAAGATCCGGCCGTCGAGATACGTCTAACCGAGGCCTCGCTGACCGAGCAATTGCGCGGGCTCCGTTCAGGGAGCTTCAATTTGGGGTTTGCATTTACCGCCGAGGTCGGGGATGGCGTCGTCGCCGAACCGATCTGGGTTGACTCGGTCGTCGCAGTTGTGGCGGCACGGCATCCGCTGCTCGTTCACAAGCAAATCCCCTTGGAGGACTTGATACGTTATCCGCTTGTAGTGGCCGATCCCCGGCTATTCGGGAACTGTGACTGCGAGGTGGGTCAATTGGTGCGAGATGCAACCGTCAAAGCCAATGTCGAGTACGTTGCCTCGATGGACATGATGCTGACATTGGTTGCGGCAGGCTATGGCGTCGGATTTGCGAACGCTGCACGAATAAGGGTTTTGAATCGGCCCGACATCGTAATTCGTCCCCTTGCGACCCCAAACGCCATTCACACGACCTACCTGTTACGACCGGAAAGCGGCACCGGCACCCCTGCCGCCATATCACTGGATCGATTCATAGCGCGTCTGCACGACCAGATGGGGGAGTGACGGGCAATGCCCGTGCCTTTCGCAGGCTAGGTTCTCGGTCCAGAGCGCAGGATTTCCTCCGTCGCGGCGATCAGATCCGCGGCACTCCTGTTCAGCGCCACGGCGATTCTGAGGATCAGCGCCAGCGTGGGCATGTGTTCTCCGCGCTCGATCTTGCCCATGTGGGAGCGCTCGATTTCCGCCAAGGCTGCCAGCTCTTCCTGGGCCATTCCCTGTTCCATCCGGGCCGCCCGAACGGCTTGGCCAAAGGCCAAAGCCGGTTCGGGTTCGTAGGTCGTCGATCCGACAGGGCGGCCGCGCTGGACAGTACGCTTTTGCATTGGCAAAAGCGTCGAATATCGCCATGCTTTTAACCACGTTAAATTTAACTCCTGATACCATGACTGGGGGGCCGCGCGCCCAGATTTCCAGCATGAAGTGACACCCTTGAGTGCTCCCGACCAAACAACGATTCTGAAGCTTGCCGTGTCGGCCGACGCACTGTCGCCACGGCTCGCGAGTCTGCTCGCCCTGCAACGCGTAGAGGAGCCGGCGACCCTCATCCTGCCGCAGGAGGTTGCCGCCGGGGATTTGGTCCGTGGACTCGACGACGGCACCTACGACGCCGGTATAGCGCTGGCAACCACAACAACGGCCTTCACCATGAACGCACAGCCGCTTTGGGCAGACGAACTGGCCTTGGCGGTTCCGTTGCGCTCGCCGTTGCTTGCGTACCCCGAAGTTCCGCTGGATGCCTTGCTCCGCTATCCGCTGCTTCAATGGTGCCTGCGGGCATGTGACGCACTGAGCAAGCAGGTGGCGGCGCGCTTCGGGCCTGAAATGCATTCCGTCAAGGAGGTCACGTCCTTTGATCTCTTGGCGGTACTGGTGGCGGCAGGCTTTGCTGTCGGCATTGCGCCCCGCTCGCACATCGCACGCGCTCGCGGCTGGGGTGTCGCCATGCGACCACTGACGAACGGCCCCTATCTCATCAGCACCCAGTTGCTACGGAAGGCCAACGGATCGGCACGAGCTGTCGAACGGTTTGCCGAACGGGCGGTGAAGGTGGCGGCGACCGAAGCCGCCTGACCTTGGCATCCCGCAGATATTTCCCGGTAGGTCACCGTTCGGCAGACAGGATGCCTTTCAGTCACTCACCATAGGCAGCGCCGCATCAACCGCGATTGCGTTTTGCACCAATTGCTGAACGCGCTGCCGCACCTCGATCGGATATGGCATCGGAGCCAGTGATTCCTCCCGTTGCGAACACTGGTCGACGACCACCCGCACAGCGATCTTCATGTTCTCGGGCGTCACCGCCTCGATGGGCGGCCGGCTGCCCAGGGCGTCATGCGGTCGCAGCAGGGCGTGATAGATGTCCCAGGTATCCACGCCACGGGGCGTCTGCCTGAGGACGGCCTGGACCAGTTGGCGTTTGAGCGGATCGAGCTGCCACACTGGCACCCGTTGGCCCTTGTTCCCCAGCTGGATCGACAGCAGGTTGCCGGCCTGGACCTCGTAGGTGATCCAGCGGCGCGACTTGCCGGCCAGCTTGGCGTAGTCGGCCACCACCAGGTTGTCCGGCCCCTCGAAGATTTCCAGCAGCTTCAGGCGCTCGCGCTGCAGGTCGGAGAGCTTCGGCTGCGCGTACTCTGGCATCGCCACGGCCGACAGGCGCTGCGTCGCCGGTGCAACCGTCGGCATGCCCTGCTCGGTGGGCGCCACCAGCAGGATGGGTGCGTGTTGGCCGGGAGTCGGCAGCGGGGTGGTCTGCTGCCCGGCGATCGTCGGCAGGCCTTGCAGGTGGATGGTCAGGTGCATGCTGGCGACCTGCACCTGGTTTTGCTCGAAGAGGTCCAGGCGGTCGGCCCAATCCTGCATCATCACGCGGCGCTGCTCGACGTATTCGGCGTGGTTGTAGGTGGCGCTGATGCGATTGGGGTCGGCATGCGAGAGCTGGGCGTCCACCCACACCTTCGGATAGCCCAGTTCGTTGAGGGCCGTCGAGATCGTCGCGCGGATGCCGTGGCCGGTCAGGCGGTCCTCGTAGCCCATGCGCTTGAGGGCAGCGTTGAGGGTGTTCTCGCTCATGCGGTCGCTGATGCGCTTGACGCCTGCGAACAGGTACTTCTGCGCAGGTTTGAAGTCCTCGAGCATGTGGCGGGCGATCTCCATCGCCTGGACGGACAGCGGGACGATGTACGGCGGGATGTCGGTGGGGCGCTTGCGCTTCTTGCGGGTGAGCATCTTGCGCTGCTTGAGCGACATGACCGGGATGATCCACAGTCCCCGATCCAGATCGAACTGATCGGGTGTGGCCAGCCGCAACTCGCCCGTGCGGACCCCGGTCAGGAGCAGCAGGCGGATCGCCAGTTGCGTCTTCAGCATGCCGCGGTACTTGCGCAGCATCTGCAGGAACTCGGGCAGTTCGGCCATGCGCAGGAACGGATTGTGGTCGACCGGGGGCAGCGGCACCGCGACCACGTGCAGGTCGGTGGCCGGGTTGGTCTCCATGGCCGGGATGACGACCATGGCGAAGTCGAACAACTGCTTGAGCCAGGTGCGCACCTTCTCGGCCACCGACAGCGAGTTACGCTTCTCGATGCGGCCGATCACTTCCAGCAGATGAGGGCGGGTGACCTCGTAGATGGTCAGCCGCTTCAGGTAGGGAAAGATGTCCTTCTTGAAGACGCGGCGAATCTGCTCCAGCGAACTCTGCCGGCCCTCTTCGAGGGTGAGCTGCCGGTGCTCCATCCACTTTTCGTAGACCGCCATGAAGGTGTTCTCGCCGGCGAGTTTGATGGCCTGGCGCTTCTGCTTGCGCTCGGTGCGGGGGTTGATGCCCCTGGCGACCAGCGAGCGCGCCTCGTCGCGCAACTCCCGGGCCTCGCGCAGCGACAACTCGGGATAGCAGCCCAGGGAGATGCGGACGCGCCGGCCGACCCAGGTGTAGCGAAAGTGCCAGGTCTTGGCGCCGTTGGCGGCGACGAAGAGGGAAAGGCCGTCGAAATCGGCGATGGTGTACGGCTTGCCGGTGGCTTTGGCCTGCCGGACCGTCAGGTCGGTGAGCATGTGTCCAACTCCTGGTAGGCGAGTTGGATGCCATGTTCGTTACCCTAACCGGGCTCCTCCAGCAACAATGCGCGAGGGACGCTCACCGCATTGATGTACCACTTTATGTACCGTTTTGTACCGGCTGTCAGTGGATTTCGCTGGACGTCACTGGATCGAGAAAAGGGGCTAAAGCCTAACCGGATCAGCGACTTACAACACTCCGTGGATTTCGGTGGAAGTCCCTGGAAAGCTGATGTGGAGCGGGTGAAGGGAATCGAACCCTCGTATGCAGCTTGGGAAGCTGCCGTTCTACCATTGAACTACACCCGCGACAGGGGCGAAGTGTAGCAGCACGCCGCGGTCGGTTTCACCTTGCATCCGGCGCGTTGGGCCTGTCGCCCCGTCGGCCGCATACTAGAATACCGTCGCGTCCCTGGCTGGCGTTTCGTGCGCGTTGCCGGCACGCTGCCCGCCCCTGCGAGCCTATGCCACCGTCTTCCGCGAGCATGTCAGCGTCAGAACAGTTTCAAATCAGCGTCAACGGCGAAACCCGTGCCATCGTGGCCGGCGCCACGATCGCGGATCTCGTCGCCGAGTTGGGCCTGACCGGCAAACGCATCGCGGTCGAGCGCAATGGCGAGATCGTGCCGCGCTCGCGGCACGACCACACGCCACTGGCGGGCGACGATCGCCTCGAGATCGTGGTCGCGGTCGGGGGCGGCTGAGATCGGATCGAAACCGCGGCTGCAGCGGGCCGGCATTGCGGCGGCGATGACCATCGGCGGCGCATCGGCGTCGCGCATGAGGAACACACGATGACCCAAGACACCTGGCAGGTCGGCAAACGCAGTTTCGGCTCGCGCCTGCTGATCGGAACCGGCAAATACGCGTCGTTCGAGCAGACGCGCGACGCCATCGACGCCAGCGGCGCCGAGATCGTCACCGTGGCGATCCGGCGCACCAACATCGGCCAGGACGCCAGCGCACCGAATCTTCTCGATGCCGTGCCGCCGGACCGCTTCACGATCCTGCCCAACACGGCCGGCTGTTACACGGCCGACGACGCCGTGCGTACGCTGCGGCTGGCGCGCGAACTGCTCGACGACCATACGCTGGTCAAGCTCGAGGTTCTGGGCGACGAAAAGACGCTGTTCCCGAACATGCCCGAGACGCTGGCGGCCACCCGTACGTTGGTGGCCGAGGGCTTCGAGGTCATGGTCTATTGCAGTGACGACCCCATCCAGGCGCGCATGCTCGAAGACGCCGGCGCGGCCGCGATCATGCCGCTGGCGTCCCTGATCGGCTCGGGCATGGGCATTCTCAATCCCTGGAACCTGGCCCTGATCATCGAGCAGTCGAACGTGCCGGTGGTGGTGGACGCCGGCGTCGGCACCGCCTCGGATGCCACGATTGCCATGGAGATGGGCTGCGCCGGCGTGCTCATGAACACCGCGGTCGCCAAGGCGCGTGATCCGGTCATGATGGCCGGCGCCATGCGCAAGGGCGTGCAAGCCGGGCGCGAGGCATTTCTCGCCGGGCGCATGCCCAAGCGTTTCTACACGGCTTCGGCCTCGTCGCCCGCCTCGGGTCTGATCGGCTCGTGAACGCCGCCGTCCCCCAGCCGTCGGCGGACATCCCAGGCGACCCGGGTGCTTCGCGCGAACAAACGCCAGGCCGACCAGCAGCACCCGCCGGACCACCCGGCGCACGCATCCGCAGCTTCGGCACCCGCCGTGGCCATCTGACACCCGGTCAGCGCGCCGCGCTGGCCGGGCTGCGCGAGGCATGGTCGGTACCCTATCGCGATCAGTTGCTGGATTTCGCCGAACTGTTCGGCAACGATGCTCCCGTCACGCTCGAGATCGGCTGCGGTATGGGCGAGACCACGGCGCGCATCGCGGCCGACGCCGCGCAGCGCAATTTCATCGGCATCGAGGTCTATCCTGCCGGGGTCGGCACTTTGCTTCGCCGGATCGACGATCAGGGTCTGCGCAATCTGCGCGTGATCCAGGCCGATGCGGTCGAGGTGCTCGAGAAGATGATCGCGCCGGGCACGCTGGCCGGCGTCAACATCTTCTTCCCGGATCCGTGGCCGAAGAAGCGCCACCACAAGCGGCGGCTGATCCAGCCACCCTTCGTTTCACTGGTGGCAAGCCGCATGGCCGCTGGTGCCCGTCTGCATTGCGCCACGGACTGGGCCGAATACGCCGAGCAGATGCTCGCGGTGTTGTCGGCGCAGCCGGCGCTGCGCAATGTCGCCGACGGCTTTCATCCACGGCCCGACTGGCGCCCGATGACCAAGTTCGAGCAGCGCGGGCTGCGACTCGGCCATGGGGTCTTCGATCTGATCTTCGAGCGGGTTGCCTGAGCCGTCAGGCCGCGCGGGCTCAGGCCTCGGCCCAGTCCACCACGCCGGTCCAGGCGGTCACCAGCACGATCAGCCCGAACACGATCCGGTACCAGGCGAACGGCATGAAGTCGCGGCTGGCGACATAGCGGATGAGCCAGGCCACGCAGGCCCAGGCGCTGAAGAATGCGACGATCGTGCCGACTGCGAACACCGGCAGATCATCCATCGACAGCAGCGCCCGATACTTGTACGTGTCGTAGACACCGGCGCCGATCAGCGTCGGAATGGCCAGATAGAACGAGAATTCGGTGGCCGTGATTCGCGACAGGCCGAACAACATGCCGCCGATGATCGTGGCGCCCGAGCGGCTGGTGCCCGGAATCAATGCGAAGGCCTGTGCAAGGCCGACCTTCAAGGCATCCTGCCAGGTCATCTCGTCGACCGTCGTGACCCGCGCCGGCCGCGAACGACGGCGGTTGTAGCTCTCCACGATCATGATCACCACGCCACCGATCACCAGCGCGAGCGCGACAGGCACCGGGGCGAACAGATGAGCCTTGATCTTGCTGGCGAACAGCACACCCAGCACGGCAGCGGGAATGAAGGCGATCACGACGTTGAGCGCGAAACGCTGCGCCTTGGGATCGCTGCCCAGGCCGCTCAGCGTGCTGGCAATGCGGCGCCGGAAGTGCACGATGACCGCGAACATCGCGCCGGTCTGAATCGCCACGTCGAACACCTTGGCGGAGTCGTCGTGATAGCCGAGCAGACTGCCGGCCAGGATCAGGTGACCGGTGCTGGAGATGGGTAGAAACTCGGTGAGCCCTTCGACGATACCGAGAATCAACGCCTTGACCAGAATGGGCAAGGCCACGAGCATTTCGAACATGACGGGAGGCAGGCTTCGAGTGCGCCAGGCGCGATCACCCGACTATGCCCTGGCTGGCGTCCCCCGACAATCGCAGCGATGCGCCACGACCGCACCGCCTGACGAACGGACCGCTCAGTCCGCCGGCCAGACGCGATGAAAATGATGAACGGGCCCGTGGCCCGAGCCGACCGTGAGTTCGTCCGCATGTGCGATCGCACCGGCCAGCCACTGCTTGGCCTCGCGCACCGCGGTGGGCAGATCGGCCCTCTGCGGCAGCAACGCTGCGATCGCCGCCGACAGCGTGCAGCCCGTGCCATGCGTGTTGCGAGTCTCGATGCGCTCGCCGCTCAACTCGATCAACGCATCTCCGTCGCCGAGCAGATCATCGGCGCGAGCATCGAGGTGGCCGCCCTTGAGCATCACCCAGCGGCCGCCATCAGGCGCCATCATGGCGCGCAGTTCGGGCAAAGCCGCACGCATCTCGGCCAGGCTCGCCGGCGCCGGGCGGTCGAGCAGCACACCCGCCTCGGGAAGATTCGGCGTGATCAACGTCGCCAGGGAAGCAGGCGCGTGCGCAAGGCCTCGACGGCATCGACAGCCAGCAAGGGGTCGCCGCTCTTGGCCACCATCACCGGATCGAGCACGATCGGCACGGCCGGCGCCAGCCGTTGCAGGCCATCGGCCACGGCCTCGATCAATGGCACCGCTCCCAGCATGCCGATCTTGATCGCATCGATGCGCACGTCGGCGAACAAGGTGCGCATCTGTTGCACGACGAAGGCCGGATCGACCAGCGAAACGCCTTCGACCGCCCGGGTGTTCTGCGCCGTGAGCGCCGTCACCACGCCGCACCCGTAGGCACCCAGGGCGCTGAACGCCTTCAGATCGGCAAACAGGCCGGCGCCGCCCGAGGGATCGACACCGGCGATGCTCAAGACATTTGGAATCATCGTCGACCGACGGAGCTCTGCCCCGCTTTGTCCGTCATGTCACCTGCCCGACACGGCCGACGCAGCAACCGCCGAGAGCACGACGGCCGGACGCCGGGTGGGAAACCACGCGACCCGGCCCGGTCGGTCTCAGTGACCGTAACGCCGGTCGTAGCGCCGATCGTGCCCACCGCGATGGCCGTGACCCGGACCGCGGACATGACCATGGCGGAACGGGCGCTGCGGATGATAGACCACGGTCGGCGCACGCTGGATGCGCACCACCGGCTGATGAACGATCACCGGCGGCGCCACGTAGACCGGGCCGGGCGCGGCCAGCGTGCCAACCCAGGGGGCGTGCCCCGTGGAATACCCATATCCGGCCACCGGGGCGCGATAAACCACCCGTGGCGCCGGGCCATGTGTCCGATAGACCCGATGGCCGCCGCGTCCGTGATTGCCGGCGGCGGCGGCGCCGGTGGCCGCGCCGATCGCGCCGCCGATGATCGCCCCGTCATTGCCGCCGATGTGCTGGCCGATCACCGCGCCAAAGCCAGCCCCGATGATCGCGCCGGCAATTTGGTCGCCGCGACCGCCAGCGTGTGCAGATGCCTGCCAGACGAACGCCGCCACCAGCAACGAGCCGGCGACCAGCCAGCGCATGCGGCGAGGGCCTGCGGCCGAAGTCGGCGACGCGGCAAGCGCGCGGGTGTGGGTCGTTTTCATGTCGGTTCCTCGTCTGTTCGACTCATATGGCCATTCAACGCCCACGAACGCGAACGGAGTCACAAGAAAAGACTCGAAACGTAATGATTTGTAACAGCGGGCCTCAGCTGCGCGTCATCATTCGACGCAGATGCCGGAATACCCAGCCGCGGGGGGGTTCCGAGCCGGAACGCACATGCTGGATGGTGCCAGGCTCGGACAGGAAGCGGTGCTGCACCCGCATCGCTTCCTCGGAACCGACGAACAGCAACTGATCGCCGGGCTTGAGGCCGGTGTCGGGGGCCGGCATCAACGTGTGCTCGCCACGCCGCTCCAGCATCAGCGGCACGGCTTCCAGGCGGGTCTCGGCCACGCTCGGGTGGCGGGTCAGGAGGTCGATCGTCAGACGCTCACCCTGGCCCTGGAAGAACGCGCCGAACATACCGGGCTGCATGATGTCGCAGACGAATGTCCAGGCCCGGGGTGCGCCGTGACCGACCTCGGTCTGGATGCGCGCGATGGCCTCGGCCGCGAGCGCGCCACCGCGTGCGCGAACGTGCGAAATGAAGCGGCCGAGCATCGGTGTCTTGATGATCTGCAGGCACTCGTGAACCATCAGGGCCGACTGCACGAACTGAAGGTTGGCATTGGCGGTGGCGATCAGCACGCGATCAGCGACATGATTCTGGCGGATGATCACGAACAGGCCGGGATTGGCACGCCGCGCCAGCGTCACGACACCCAGATTCGAGGCATCGCTGTCGGTGCCGGCGACCAGCACGGCCGCACGTTCGATGCCGGCCTCGCGCATCGCGGTCTCGGAATTGGCGCCGGTGAGCAAACGCTCGTCCTCCTCGTGCAGCGGATTCAGGTCGATCGCGCGCCACGGGATGCCGCTGCGGTCGAGCACCGCCGAGATCGCATGGCCGAATCGGCCATAGCCGACCAGCACCCAGGGCCCGGTCGGAATGTTGACCCGCTCCGGGCAGGCGGTTCCGGGCGCATCGGTGAGCCATTCTTCGAGTCGCAAGACCTCGGGTGAGGCCAGGTCGAGCGACACGTTGGTGGCGAAGGTCTCGAACGGATTGATGACATGCACGCCGCCGAACGACTCGAGATTGACCTGGGCGACGCCGGACTTGGCCCGGGCGATCACGCGCATCGACTGGTTCAGTGTGCGTGCACCGATCGCGATCGCCTGGTTGGCGCCATCGTCGCTGACCAGCGCGATCACCCCCTCGCACTCCGTTCGGTGCACACCGGCATCTTCGAGTACATCAGGAAGACGGGCGTCGGCGGTCACGACCAGCGGCGGTTGCACGAATTCTTCGAGCTCGATGCGGGAGACGCGCTCGGGGAGGATGTCGATCACCACCAGGCGATAGCCGACCTTGTCGAGCGCCTTGGCGAGCGCGGTGCCGCTCTGGCCGGCGCCGCAAATGATGAAGAAAGGGTCACCGATACCACGCACCCGCCAGTTGAACACGCTGCGCGCCACGGCCGCGCGAAAGGTGGCATCGTTGATCAGCGCGAACACCGAACCGACGGCATAGGCCCACGCGATCACGGACAGATAGATGGACACGATCACCCACAAGCGCTGCGCATCGGTGAACGGATGCGGCACCTCACCGAAACCAATGGTGGTCGCGGTGTAGCTCATGATGTAGAACGCGTGAAAGATGCTCAGGCGCGACGGTGTGCCGTCCGGCAAATGCCCCGGCATCAAGGTCAGGCCGCCGACCGATATGCCGTAGACCACGATCAGCACCAGCATCGGCGCACGCAGGCGCCGCAGCATCAGCAGCAGGACGTCGCTCATCTGGCGCACCCGCATCTTGGCGGGTGGAGCGCAACCTTGAAGACCGGCGACAGGTTCATGATCTCGTGCGACTCAGCGGGGCAGTCGGCTCGCGCCGCTCAGCGACCCTGACGCAGGGTCTCGCCGATCAGCAGGGTCACCGAGATCAG
Source organism: Burkholderiaceae bacterium (assembly GCA_041396685.1). Taxonomy (GTDB): domain Bacteria; phylum Pseudomonadota; class Gammaproteobacteria; order Burkholderiales; family Burkholderiaceae_E; genus JAUIAI01. The sequence goes on along the minus strand of JAWKYD010000022.1, from coordinate 84,609 downwards.
GTTGGCCACCAGCGCACCGCCGGTCAGAGAGACGATCGTGGCCATGATTTCGCCGTTCATGACCTCGCCGTTGAGGTGCACGTGCCAGACCCAGACCAACGAGGCCGCGAACAACTGGAACACCGCGACGAGGCTGGTCGCCAGGTGGGTGGTGCCCAGATGCGTTCGATCGCCGAACTTGAGGATGGTGGCGATCAGATTGACGATGACCGTGGCCAGGAGCTCGCCGGGGTGGTGGAACTCGGGCCGGTCGATATCGCCCAGAAAGAAGCCGAAGTTCAGCGTGCAGGCGAAGATGATGAAGAATCCGAAGATGATCTTTTCGAGGTTCATCGCGGTCCTGGCTAGATGAGTAATGGCCCCGGCGGCTTCGGTGATTATGGCGTCGCCCCCCGGATGCCGCCAGCCAGGCCATCGTGGGCGTCGGCAATGGCGCGAAATCGCGCGTCCCCGATGCCGATCGATCGGCCGTGAATTGCTAAGATCATGTGTTTTCGGACCGACGAACGGCCTTGCGTCGTCGGCGCCCGCACCATCAGGCAGCCCAATCCATGAACGCCAGCCAGACACTCGATTTCGAGCTTGCCCGCCACAACATGATCGAGCAGCAGATCCGCCCCTGGAACGTGCTCGACCAGGGCGTGCTCGAGGCGATGACCGCGGTGCCGCGTGAGCAATACACGCCGCCCCGCTTCCGCGCCATGGCTTTCACCGACACCGAGATCCCCCTCGAAATCGATGGCCTGCGCACGGGCGAATGCATGTTCACGCCCCGCGTGGAGGCCCGCTTTCTGCAGGCGCTGGCCATCGGTAGACACGAGACCGCGGTAGAAATCGGGGCCGGCTCCGGTTTCATGGCCGCGCTGCTGGCCCACGAGGCCAGCCAGGTCGACACCTACGAAATCGTTCCCGAGCTGGCGGAGTTCGCTCGCGCGAATCTGGCGCGTGAGGGCGTCGCCAACTGCCAGGTGCACGCGCGCGACGGCGCCGAGCTGCTTGCCGACACCGGCTGGCAGGCCGACGTCATCCTGCTCTCGGGCGCGGTCGCCGAGATCCCCGCCGCTCTGCTCGATCGGCTGCGGCCAGGCGGTCGCCTCGGCGCCATCGTCGGCCAGGGCCCGATCATGACCGCCCGTTTGCTGAGCCTCGGTGCACGACGCGAGGTCAGTACCGAAATCCTGTTCGAAACGCTGGCCAGGCCGCTGCGCAGTTTTCCGAGCGGCGAGCGCTTCCGTTTCTGAACGCGCACGTTCACGCCGATCGATGCAGCATTTGTCCGTGGTCGAACTGGCTCGCTGGCTCGCCAGCGACGAACCGCCCTGCGTGCTCGATGTCCGCGAGCCCTGGGAGCTCGCGATCGCCTCGATGCCGGGCAGCCTGACGATCCCCATCGGCGAAATCACCCGGCGACTGGTCGAGATACCGCGCGATCGCGCCGTGGTATGCCTGTGTCACCACGGCATGCGCAGCATGCAGGTGGCGCTGTTTCTAGACCATAATGGATATCAAACGGTCTACAACGTGGATGGCGGAATCGACGCCTGGGCCAGAGAAGTCGATCCGAACTGCCCCGTCTATTGAACCGTGGCCTTGCCTCGCATCCGAGCCAGGGCAATTTTTGATCAGGAGTGATGCATGACCCGCCGGTCGAAACGCCCCTTTCGTCGGGTTGCGCTGGTGATGGCGATCGGGTTGTTGGCCGGTTCGCCCGCATTCGGCTACAACCTCGAACAGGCCTACCGAGACGCTCTTTCGCACGATGCCGACCTGAACAGCGCCCGTGCCTCGCTCGAGATCAGTCGATTCCGTGTGCCGCAGGCGCTCTCGCAACTGCGACCGTCTGCCAGTGCGTCGGCCGGCATCAATCAGCAGTACGTCGACACCAATGTATCGCCGTCGCGTGACTACACCTCCCAGAGCTACGCGATCTCGCTCGCCTATCCGCTGCTTGCCCGACAGGAAGTCGAGGCCTACGAGCAGTCGAAGCTGCAATTCAGCATCGCCGAGGCGCAGTTTCTGGTGGCCCAGCAGGACCTGATCCTGCGCGTGGCGGAGGCCTACTTCGACGTCCTGGCCGCCGAGAACAACCTGTTTACGATCCAGGCCGAGAAACGCGCCATTGCCGAGCAACTGGCAGCGGCCAAGCGCAACTTCGAAGTCGGCACGGCCACCATCACCGACCAGCAGGAAGCGCAGGCCCGCTACGACCTGACCGTGGCGCGCGAGCTGGCCGCGTTCAACGACCTCGACATTCGTCGCGCGGCACTGGCGACCCTGACCGGCAAGCCGGTCGGCGATGTAGCAGATCTGCGCGAGGGCCTTCAGTTGAAGCAGCCCGAGCCGACGCGTGAGCAGGCCTGGACCGAACGCGCGCGCGAAAGCAGCCTGATCGTGCAGCAGGCACTGCTGGGCGCGGAGATCGCCCGCCGCGAAATCGACCGGCAACGTTATGCGCGCTATCCGTCGATCGATCTGGTCGGCCAGGTCGCGCATTCGCGCAATGCCTCGGCCAGCCTGGTCGGCGTGCACTCGAACTCGGCCTCGATCGGCGTGCAACTGGGCATCCCGCTCTACACGGGCGGCGCGATCGAAGCACGCGTGCAGGAAGCGCAGGCGAACCTGGACAAGATCAACGCCGATCTCGAGGTGGCGCGTCGCCAGATCGAGCAAGGCGCACGGCAGGCCTATCTCGGCGTGGTCAGCGGGCTCGGTCAGGTGCAGGCGCTCGAGGCCGCCGAAAAATCGTCCAAACTGGCGCTCGATTCGAACCGGCTGGGCTATCAGGTCGGTGTGCGCATCAACATCGACGTCCTCAATGCCCAGCAGCAGCTGTTCTCGACCCAGCGCGACCTGGCACGCGCACGCTACGACGTGCTGCTGAACAGCCTGCGGTTGAAGTCCACGACCGGCGAACTGTCCGAGCAGGACATGCGTCAGTTCACCCTGCTGCTGACCGAAACCCGCGCGAACAAGCCCGAGCCACGCGTCGGCGCCACGACCGAGAAATAGTCGCGCGGCCGCCATCGGCGAGCGCGCGCAAGCTGGTCATTCGCGACGTCACGGGGCGGCGCCTCATTGGAGCAGCGGTCGCAAGGCCGCCAGGGTGCGTTCGCTGGCGCCCCGGTGCGCGGCTGCGAACTCGCGTGCTGATTCGCGCATCGCCTCGAGCCGGTCGCGATCATCGAGGAGGTCCAAGGCGAGCGCCAATGCACCATCGGCGTCGGCCACCCGCAGCGCCGCTCCTGCCTCGATCGCCTGTTCGCTGACTTGCGCGAAATTGTGCGTGTGCGGCCCGAGTATCACCGGCACGCCGGCGGCGCAGGCTTCGATCAGGTTCTGGCCACCGAACGGCATCAGGCTGCCGCCCATGATCACCACGTCGGCCAGCGCATAGTAGGCACCCATTTCGCCCATCGAGTCGCCCAACAGCATGGCCGGATCGGACCCGTCCCATTGCTGCGAGCGCCGGCGCAGGGGCCCACATGCGCCCATCACCGCCGCCACCTCGTCGAAGCGCTGCGGGTGGCGCGGCACGATGCACAGACGCACGCCTTCACGATGCGCTGCCGGTCGCGCCGTCCAGGCCTGCATGAGCGCCGCCTCCTCGCCATCGCGACTGCTGGCAAGCATCACGACGGGGGTCGGTCCGAGCGCACCCCGCCACTGGCGCCCCCGCGCCTCCAGGTCGCGGTCCGGATGCACATCGAACTTGAGATTGCCGGTGACGGCATCGGCGCCTCGTCCCAGTCTGGCAAGACGGGTCGCATCCGCCTCGCCCTGCGCGAGCAGTCGGGTGAGACGCCGCAAGGCCGGCGCGATCAGACGCTCGAAGCGCAGCCCCTTGCGCAGTGACCGTTCGGAGAGGCGCGCATTGACGATCGCCACCGGTACGCCAGCGTCGGCGGACTCATGGATCAAGGTGGGCCATAGCTCGGTCTCCATGATCAGCGCCAGTCGAGGCCGGAAGGTTCGCAGGAATCCGCGCACCAGCCAGGGATGATCGTAGGGAAGGTAGACCCGCGTCGCGTGGGGATACAGCGCGGCCGAGGTGTCGCGCCCTGTCGGTGTCATGTGCGTGATCAGCAAGGGTACGCCGGGATGGGCCTGCTCGAGCGCGCGCACCAGCGGCTGGGCGCCGCGCGTCTCGCCCACGGACACCAGATGTAGCCATATCGGTGCGCTCGCCGGACGTGCATTCCGATACCGTCCGAGCCGCTCCGCCCAGTGTCTGCGATAAGCCGGTTGCCGACGCGAGCGCCAGAGCAGATAGCCGAACGCAAGCGGCAATGCGGCCAGCCAGACGACCTGGTAGAGAACGAGTGCCCCGCGCTCGGTCGGACTCATGACGATTCGAGCGCGGCCAGAACAGCGGACACCTGATCGGCCGTCGGCCAGACGCCGTCCTCGCCCAGGCCCCGGGCCCGCTCGCTCCAGTAGGGCCCGAAACGCCAGGCCGGTGTCGCCGCGAACAATGCGACCGTCGGACGATCGAGGGCGGCCGCCAGGTGGGTGAGACCGGTGTCGACACCAACGACGCCGTGCGCGCCGGCCAGCAGCGCCGCGCAGTCGGCGAGCCCCAGGCGCGGCAACACCTCGCCAGCGCCGGCACGCCCGACCAGCGACTGCGCTGCGTCCCGTTCGGCATCGGAGCCATAGGGCAGCAACACACGTAGACCGGCGGTCACCGCCTCGCGCATCATGGCCACCCAGTGCTCTGCCGGCCATTGCTTCTCGGCACGCGAGGTGGCGTGCAGGAATACCCGATAGGGGCGGGCGTCGGCGTCCAATACTGCGCGCAGGGCTGGTGACGGCTCGGCGGCCCGCAGCCCGAACGACGGCAGGCCCTCGGCACGATAGCCGAGCGCTGTCGCCGCCAGTTCACGAAGCCGTTCGATCGCATGGTGGCTCATGTCGACATCGATACGACGATCGTAGGTGAGCGCCGCGAGCGGCTCACGCGCGCAGCGCCACGAGAAGCCGGCCCGTGTGCCGCGCAGCCAGCGTGCCATCCAGGCGCTCTTGATCAGCCCCTGGAGATCGAGCACCCAGTCGAGTTCAAGCGTCCGCAGCCGCGTTCGCACCGCGCGCATCTCCGCCCGCGTGGCGGGGACGCGCCACTGCCGACGCCAGCGACGCAGCGCGATCCGGTGCACGTCGGCGACGCCCGGATGCAGTGCCGGCAGATCGGCGAAAGCCTCTTCCACGACCCAGTGGATCCGTGCGCCGGGATGGGCGCGCAAAATGTCGGTGACCACCGGCAGCGCGTGGATGACATCGCCCATCGAGCTGGTCTTGACCAGCGCGATGCGCGGGCCGGCACGCTGCGGGGGCTCCGGCCCCTGCCCTGCGGACACTTGCGCGCGCGCCGCCGCTCAGAACGGCAGACGGATGTCGGGCGCGACTGCTGCGAAGGCCTGACGGTAGTCCTGTTTGATGCGTTCCAGTGCCTCGGCCGTATCGGCCTCGAAGCGCAACACCACCACCGGCGTGGTGTTGGACGGTCGGGCCAGGCCGAAACCGTCGTCGTACTCGGCGCGCACGCCATCGATCTTGATGACTTCGCGCGCACGCGCGAAGTAGTTGCCGCTCTTGAGCCGCTCGACGATCGCGAAGTTCTCGCCTTCGGCCGTCGCCACCTTGATCTCGGGCGTGGTGGGCGAATCGGGCAAGGCATTGAGCACAGCCGACGGATCGGCGCTGCGGCTGAGGATCTCGAGCATCCGCGCGCCCGCGTAGAGGCCGTCGTCGAAACCGTACCAGCGCTCCTTGAAGAAGATGTGGCCGCTCATCTCGCCGGCCAACGGCGCGCCGGTTTCCTTGAGCTTGGCCTTGACCAGGGAGTGGCCGGTGCGCCACATGGTCGGCTTGCCACCGTGGTCGCGGATCCAGGTCGCCACATTGCGGCTGCACTTGACGTCGAAGATGACCTCGGCGCCTGGCTCGCGCGTGAGCAGATCCTGGGCGAACAGCATCAGCTGACGATCCGGGAAGATGGCCTTGCCGTCCTTCGTGACCACGCCCAGCCGATCGCCATCGCCATCGAAGGCCAGACCGATCTCGGCATCGGTGCTCGCCAGTACGCGCACCAGGTCTTCGAGATTCTCGGGCTCGGCCGGATCCGGGTGATGATTGGGGAAGGTGCCGTCGACCTCGCAGAACAATTCATGCAACTCGCAGCCCAGACCCGAGTACAGCATCGGGGCCACGGCACCCGCCACGCCATTGCCGCAATCGATCGCGACCTTCATCGGCCGGGCGAGCTTGATGCCGCCGAGAATGCGATCGACATACTCTGGCAGGATGTCCAACTGCTCGGTCCTGCCAGGTGTGACGCCTGCCAGCACGGCATCCAGATCGCTGGCGTCGGCCACCGAATGCAGACCGGTGATCGTGTCGCCGTACAAGGTCTCGCCGGCGATCATCATCTTCAGGCCGTTGTATTGCGGCGGATTGTGGCTGCCGGTGACCGCCACGCCGGAACCGGTGCCGAGTTGATAGGTGGCGTAATAGACCACCGGTGTCGGCACCTGACCGATGTCGACCACGTCGACCCCACCGGCATTGATGCCGGCCGCCAGCGCCGCGGCCAGCCGCGGCCCGCTCAAGCGGCCGTCCCGGCCCACCACGATGCGGGAAACACCGCGCTCGCGGGCCAACAGGGCGAGGGCAGTGCCGACCCGGCGCACGCCGGCCTCGGTCAGGGTCTCGTCGACCACCCCTCGGATATCGTAGGCCTTGAAGATGGCGGGCGGAAGAACGCCGGCGGGGGCGCCGGTCGGGCGAGAGACGGCGCTGGTCGGCGCATTGCGCGAATGAGACATGTCGGCGGGATTCGTTGAGAAAATAGAGGCCATAATGGTCTCAGATCCTTCTGGCCGTCGTGGAATTCTTCCCCTCTCGACTCTAACTGGGCGGCGGACGTGTGTCTGCCGCAACGCTCATGATCCTAGTCACCGGTGGCGCCGGCTTCATCGGCTCCAATTTCGTGCTCCATTGGCTGAGCGCGCACGATGAAACCGTCGTGAACGTCGACAAGCTCACCTACGCGGGCAACCTGGAGAACCTCGCCAGTCTGCAGGGCAGGCCCGACCACGTCTTCGTGCAGGCCGATATCTGCGATCAGCAGGACATGCTGGCACTGCTGGACGAGCACCGCCCGCGCGCCGTGCTGCATTTCGCGGCCGAAAGCCATGTCGATCGTTCGATTACCGGACCGGGCGAGTTCATCCGCACGAACATCAATGGCACCTTCGCCCTGCTCGAGGCGGCGCGCGCGTTCTACGCCGGCCTCGACGCCGGAGCGCGCGAGGCATTCCGCTTCCTGCACGTGTCGACCGACGAGGTCTATGGTTCGCTCGGCCCGGACGATCCGGCATTCTCCGAGACCACCCCTTACGCGCCGAACAGTCCTTATTCGGCGTCCAAGGCGGCCAGCGATCATCTCGTGCGTGCTTATCACCACACCTACGGCCTGCCGACCCTGACCACCAATTGCAGCAACAATTACGGGCCGTATCAGTTTCCCGAGAAGCTGATCCCGCTGATGATCCTGAACGCGCTGACCGGCGAGAAGCTGCCGGTTTACGGCGACGGCCAGAACGTGCGCGACTGGCTCTACGTGGGCGACCATTGCAGCGGCATCGCTCGTGTTCTCGAGCGCGGCCGGCTGGGCGAGACCTACAACATCGGCGGCAACAACGAGATGAAGAACCTCGAGGTGGTGCACACGATCTGCGCCATTCTCGACGAACTGCGCCCGAAGAGCGGCGGTGGCAGCTATGCCGAGCAGGTGAAGTTCGTCACCGATCGGCCGGGCCACGATCGCCGCTACGCGATCGACGCCACCCGCATGCGCACCGAGCTCGACTGGAGCCCGGCCGAATCGTTCGAGACCGGCATCCGCAAAACGGTGAGCTGGTATCTGGACAACCCGCAGTGGATCGAGCACGTGAAGAGTGGCGCCTACCGCAACTGGCTGGAAACCAACTATGCCCACCGCAACTGAGCGCCGCCGCAAGGGTATCGTCCTCGCCGGCGGATCCGGCACGCGGCTCTACCCCGTGACCCGGGTCGTGTCCAAGCAACTGCTGCCCATTCACGACAAGCCGATGATCTACTACCCGTTGAGCACCTTGATGCTGGCGGGCATTCGCGACATCCTGATCATCTCGACGCCCGAGGACACACCGCGCTTCGGGTCGCTGCTCGGCGATGGCTCGCAATGGGGCCTGAACCTCAGCTACGCTGTGCAGCCCTCGCCCGACGGCCTTGCTCAGGCCTACATCATCGGCCGGGACCACGTCGGCGACGCGCCCTCGGCGCTGGTGCTGGGTGACAACATCTTCTATGGCCACGACCTGCAGTCGATGCTGCTCGACGCGGCCGCGCGCACCGACGGTGCAACCGTATTCGGCTACCACGTGCACGACCCCGAGCGCTACGGGGTGGTGGCATTCGACGATGACGGCAAGGCGGTCTCGATCGAGGAAAAGCCGGCCAGGCCGAAGTCGAACTACGCCGTCACCGGCCTCTACTTCTACGACGGCCGCGCCGCCGATTTCGCACGCGAGATCAAGCCCTCGGCGCGCGGCGAACTCGAGATCACCGATTTGAACCGGCGCTATCTCGACGCCGGTGAGCTTTCCGTCGAGCTGATGGGCCGCGGTTATGCCTGGCTGGACACGGGTACGCACGAGTCGCTGCTCGAGGCCTCCACGTTCATCCAGACGATCGAGAAGCGTCAGGGTTTGAAGGTCGCGTGTCCGGAGGAGATCGCCTTCCGTATGGGTTTCATCGATGCCGAGACCGTTGCCCGCCTGGCCGAGCCGCTGAAGAAGAACGACTACGGCCGCTATCTGCTCTCGATGCTGGAGGAGCCGAACAGCCGCTGGCTGAACCTGCCGTTCGGGCGCCGCCTCGGAGACAACCCATGAACGTCGTCGAAACCGACCTGCCCGGTGTGCTGATCCTCGAACCGAAAGTGTTCGGCGACGCGCGCGGCTTCTTCTTCGAGAGCTTCAATCTCGATCGCTTCCAGGAGGCCACGGGCGTGGGCGCCGATTTCGTGCAGGACAACCACTCACGCTCGGCGCGCGGCGTGCTGCGCGGCATCCACTATCAGCTCGTGTATCCGCAGGGCAAGCTCGTCCGGGCGGTGGTCGGTGAGGTGCTCGACGTGGCGGTCGACCTGCGCCGCAGTTCGCCGCACTTCGGACAGCACGTGGCTGTTCGCCTGAGCGCCGACAACAAGCGCCAGCTGTGGATTCCGCCCGGCTTCGGCCATGGTTTCCTGGTGCTGTCCGAGGTCGCCGAGTTCCTCTACAAGACCACCGAATACTGGCATCCCGAGCACGACCGTACGCTGGCCTGGAACGATCCCAGCGTGGGTGTCGACTGGGGCATGGCCGAGCCCTCGCTGTCCGACAAGGACACCCGCGGCGCCGCCCTGTTCGAAGCCGAGGTGTACGACTGATGCGAATACTGATAACGGGCACCAGCGGCCAGGTGGGTTGGGAGCTGGCACGCGGCATCTGCGTGCTCGGTGAGCCGCTGACACCGCGCCGCGATGCGCTCGACCTCGCTTCGGCCGATGCGGTTGCGGCGTGGCTGGACGAACATCGCCCCGATCTGATCGTCAATCCGGCCGCCTATACCGCCGTCGACAAGGCCGAAGAGGAGCAGGCCGCCGCCTACGCCATCAATCGCGACGCGCCGGCCGCGATGGCTGCCTGGTGTGCGACCAACGACGTGGCGCTCGTGCACTACTCGACCGACTACGTGTATCCGGGCCACGGCGAGCAGCCTTACGACGAAGCCGATCCGACCGGTCCGACCAATGTCTACGGGCAAAGCAAACTGGCCGGCGAAGAGGCCATTCGGGCCAGCGGCTGCACCCACCTGATCCTGCGCACCAGCTGGGTCTACGGCGCCCGCGGCAAGAACTTCCTCAACACCATGTTGCGGCTGGCCGAGACCATGCCGCAATTGCGCGTGGTCTCGGATCAGGTCGGCGCGCCGACGCCGGCGCGACTGATTGCGGAAACCACGCTGGCGATGCTGGCCCGTCGAGGCATGACGACCGACGCCCTGGCGCCGGTGACCGGCACCTATCATCTGGTAGCCTCGGGCGAGGTTTCCTGGCATGGCTTCGCGCAGGCCATCATGGACGCCCGCCGGGAAATCACCGGCAAGAGCTCCCCGGAGGTCAGGGCGATCACGACGGCCGAGTTTCCCACCCCGGCGAGCCGGCCGGCCAATTCGCGAATGTCGGTGGCGAAACTGGAAAAGGCCTTCGATCTGCGCATGCCCGACTGGCGCGAAAGTCTCGCGCACGTCATGGCCCAACGTCTCGAGGCCTGATCGATCCCTGTCGCCAGGGCACCGCCAAACCGGTCCGTCGGCCGAGCGCCCACGCGGGCGACCACATGCACCGTCGCGATTTGCACCGCGCTGCACCAGGCGCGGTTGACGCGAACGCTATACTTTACAGGTTATGCCGGTCGCGCACATGCGCGACCGGCATCGCCGTACCTGATGCCTGGAGAACCTCGACCTGAAGTACGTGAGCTTCCACGTCCAGCCGCCTGAGCAGCTCACGGGGCACCCCGTGATCACGCTCAAGCAGGACAGCTACTTGTCTATGCTGGACATGATGTTCGCGTCGGCATCGCTGTTCGACGACCACGCGAGCGCGGTGCTGCTCACCGATACGCGGTCGCGGCTGCGCGGCCTGAACCGGCGCTTCGAGGTCGTTCGCAGCACGGTCGGGCCGAAATCGATGATGCTGGACCGAACGGCTGCCCAGCTGGCCTATTTGAAGAGCCGGCCGATCACCGAGCCGATCGTCTTGACCGACTCGGACATCTTGTTCAACGGCCCGCTCGACGAGGTGTTCGATCAGGATATCGATGTCGCGCTGACCTGGCGCAAGAGCAGCACCATGCCGATCAACGGTGGCATGTTGATTTTCAATCATTTGCGACCCGACAAGGTCATCGGCTTCATGGAAGGCCTGCTGCACGTGTATCGCGAGCACTACGGTGACAAGGCCGGCTGGTACGGCGATCAACTCGCCCTGCGCGACTGGATCGGGCTCAGTTACCGCCAGATGGCCCAGAAGGAAATCGCCACGATCCATGGCTGCAGGATCCGCTTTCTGCCGTGCGAGCGTTTCAACCACTCGCCGGCCGACCTGGCGTCCGAGTATCTAGTACGCGATCCGGCGGTGGCCGTGCTGCATTTCAAAGGCAGCCGCAAACGCTTCATGACGCCTTACTGGCGCGCCCATCTCGCGCTCCTTCGCCGTCGCGACCCCATTTCGCGCCTGCTGGGCTGGCATGCCCTGCACAAGCTGCGCACCCAGGCAGGCCGGTCAACCGACGCCGCGCCGGCCCTCGACACCGAGACCGACGATGCGCCCTGACCTGCATGCGCACGCGCGCCCGCCTCGTGAAGCCGTCAACCTGTCGCTGGCATTGTTTCGCCGCACCATCGGCGCGAAGTACCGAAAGAGCTACTTCGGCTATCTGTGGATCCTCATCCCGGCGCTCCTGATCACGGCAGGCGTCTGGCTCGCGAACCGCTCCGGCGTCATCGACCCCGGCGTGACCCCACTGCCCTACCCCCTGTTCGTGCTGGTCGGCGTCCTGATCTGGCAGGTGTTCGCCGAGGCGATCGAGGTGCCCTACCGGGCAATCGAGGGCGCACGGTCGTACCTGACGCGCGTGATGTTTCCGCGTGAGGCGATCCTGCTGGTGCAGATCTACGAGGGCTCGATCAACCTCGTCGTGCGCTTCGTGTTCGCCTCGCTGCTCACCCTGCTGTTTCACGACAGCGGCGTGACCGGACACCTGTTGTTGTTGCTTGCATTCCTGACCGCCTTCGGGCTGGCGATCGGCATCGGCCTCTTTCTGGCGCCGTTCATGATCCTGTTCGCCGATCTTCAGAACACGATGCGCCTGCTGCTGACCTACGGCATCTTCCTGACACCGGCCTTCTACGTACCCAGCGGCGGGCTGTTCGGCAGTCTGGTCGACTGGAATCCGGTCGCGCCCAGCATGCGCCTCGCGCGCGATGGTCTGGCCGGACTGCCGGTCGCCAGCGACCCCGGCCTGGCGTGGGCGATGGGCTGCGCGGTCGTGCTTTGCGCGGCGGGTGTCGTCTTCATCAAGGGTGCGGTGCCTCACCTGGTCGAGCGCATGCTGCTGGGGGGCCGCTGATGGCCGACTCACCCACCGACGTCTGCATTTCCGTACGGGGCGTCTCCAAGAAGTTCGCCCGTTCGCTGAAGCGTTCGTTCGTCTATGGCGCGCGTGACGTGCTGCGAACCGCCACCGGCCAGCCCCTGTCGGAGACGCTGCGACCGTCCGAGTTCTGGGCATTGCGCGACATTTCCTTCGAGCTGCCGCGCGGCCGCGCCATCGGTCTGGTCGGCCTGAACGGCAGTGGCAAGACAACACTCCTGAGAATCGTCTGCGGCATCCTGCGCCCCACCACCGGCGAGGTCACGGTCAACGGCCGGATCGCGCCGCTGCTCGCGCTGGGCGCCGGTTTCCAGCCGGTGCTGGCCGGGCGCGAGAACATCTTCCTGAACATGTCCCTGCTCGGCATGCCGGTGGCTGAGATCAAACGTCGCTACGACGAAGTGGTCGAGTTCGCCGGTCTGTGGGAATCGATCGATGCGCCCGTGGGCACCTACAGCTCGGGCATGCGCGCCCGGCTGGCCTTCTCGTGCGCCGTCCACACCGACCCGACGATCCTGGTGGTCGATGAGATCCTGTCGGTTGGTGATGCCCAGTTCCGTGCCAAGTGTCGCAACAAGATCAATGAGCTTCGCCGTCAGGGCACCTCGATGCTGCTGGTCTCGCACAGCGCGGTCAGCATCGAGACCATCTGCGATTCATGCATCTATCTCGAGCGCGGTCGGCAGAAACTGAGCGGCGAGCCCGAGATCGTGATGGCGGCCTACGAGCAGGACATGCTCGCCCGCACCAGCGCCGAGAATCAGGGTCGGCTCGCGTCGGCGGCGGGCGAAGGCGACGTCGCTGCGAGCCATTCGCAGCCGGGGATACGGGTCGGAGCCGTGCAGATCGGAACGGACAGCGATCCGATGCTGGGCCATCTCGTGAGCGGGCAGGCCGGTCAGATCGCGCTCGATGTCGAGACCGACGACCCAGACGCCGTAGACGAAGGTCTGAGCGTCAATATCATCATTCGATCGGCCGCCGGTGAGTCGCATGACTTCGACCGTCTGATCACGATGTCGCGCGACATCGGCTGGGCCCGTCCGACCCACGATCGTGCCCGCTTCTGTCTCAGGCTGACGCCGGTCGTGCTCGAAGCCGGCAACTATTTGCTCAAGATCAGCGTTTCGCAGGGCCGCATGCATATGATCGTGAAGATCTTCGAGAACCTGAAGCTGGTGGTCAACAATCCGCCCGGCCGCGGTCGGCACGGTGTCCATCAGCCGTACGAATGGACACTCGACGGTGCTGAACTGGTGGCCGTGCCCGATGCCGGCGAACTCGACATCGAAGCAAGCGAGGATTTCTGAAACAGCCGTTCAACTGCGCCGACCAGGCACGAGACTCCTGGCACGATCGCGCCCTGCGTGCGTGCGCGCTCGTCGCCCCCTACCTGCGCGACACGTCGGTCGCGTCGGTGGCCGACATCGGCTGTGGCGACATGAAGTTCGAACAGGCGCTGCAGGCCGGCGGCCTGGTCGTCGAGTACCACGCGTTCGATCTGCACCCGCAGCACCCTCGGGTACGCCCGTTCGACGCCAACACGCAGCCGTTGCCCGCGCACTTCGACCTTTTGGTCATGCTCGGCGTCACCGAATATCTGTCGGACCTGCCCGCCTCGCTCGCCCGTTTCGCCCCAGCCACGCGCCTCGGGCTGTTCAGCCACGTGGTCAGTGAGCTCAGCAGCCACCAACCCGGGCGGATCGCCGAACTCGGCTGGCGCAATCACCTGTCGAGTGGCGAGTTCGAGTCCGTCTGCGAGCGCAGCGGCTGGCAGGCGGTCGATTCCGTGCTGACGGCCAACGGCCGCACCCGCATCTGGTTGCTACGGGGGCGTGGAGCGAACGCCGGACCATGACCGCACCGGCGATCCTCTCTCCTTATCCGATTCCGGAAACCCTGCGCACCCGCAAGACCCCGAACATCGGCGATGGTTTCATCCTGCGCGCCATCGAGCGCCTGTTGCGGATCCGGTTCGGCGACCGAGTCCTGTCACCGCGTGTCGCGCCCACGCCGGCCGGGTTGCAGGGTCTGCTCGATGCCCGCTGCGTGATTCTGGGCGGTGCCAACCAGCTCAACGATCGCTACACGGTCTGGCCGGGCCTGGACGCCGACCGCCTGCGCGAGCTCGACCTCGTGCTGATTCCCATGGGCATCGGTCTGCACGGCGAGCCGGGCCACAACGACGCAATGAGCGAAGCCACGCGCGAGATCCTGCGCACCCTGCACGCGCGCATCGAGTTCTCGTCTTGGCGCTGCCCGGACACCGTCGCCTACCTGCGCCGCGAGTTGCCCGAACTGGCCGACAAGACTCTGATGACGGGCTGCCCGGTGATGTACGACAAGCCCATCCTGGACGGCAAGCCGTTTGGCGACCAGGAGCGAAGCATCGCGGTAACGGCGACCGAGCGCGGTGATTTCATGGCGCGCGAACTGGCGACACTGGAAACCGTGGCAGGCCGCTTCCCGCGCGCCCGGCGCCTGTTCGTCGTGCATCAGAACTTTTCGCCGCCGTCACGCTTCGAACGACTTCGGCATGCCCTTGGCCGACGCCGGCCCGACGACCGGGTCGCCGAGTTGCGTGCGTGTGCGCGCCGACTGGGCTATCGCATCGTGTTGCCCCGGGATGCCGACGAGGCGCTCGCAATCTACCGCGATGTCGACATGCACTGTGGGAGCCGTCTGCATGCGCACCTGTTGTTCCTGTCGCAGGCCAAGCGTAGCGCACTCGTTCCCGTCGATGGCCGTGCAACGGGCATCGCCACTCACTTCGACTTCCCGCTGTGCACGCCCGAGCGGCTGCCGGCGGCTTTGGAGCTGAATTTCGAGCCGGTGCGCGAGCGTATAATCCGCACGTTTGAAACGATGCGGCGTTTTCTGCAATCCGTCGAGAACCGATGCTCGCCCTGATCTCACGTCTGAAGCAGGCACTTCTCGGGCAGGCACCAGCAGACACGCCCATGCCCGACGCCGACCAGGTCGCTGCGCTGATCGCGAAGATCCGCAGCGATTCGCTCAGCTATTGCGGCCCACCCAAACTCGAGAACATCGCCGAGGCGATCCAGCGCGTGCGTGAGGAGCGGGTGGCCGGCTCTTATCTCGAGGCGGGTGTCGCTCTCGGTGGTTCGGCCATCCTGATCGGCCAGCTGAAACCACGCGCCAGCGTTTTGCGCCTCTACGATGTCTTCGGGATGATCCCACCGCCGACCGCCAACGACGGCCAGGATGCCCACGACCGTTTCGCCGAAATCGCGTCGGGCCAGTCGGCCGGCCTCGGTGGCCAGACATACTACGGATACGTCGACAACCTGATCGATGTCGTGCGTGCGAACCTCGAACGCCACGGCCTCGATCTGCGCGCCGACAACATCGAACTCGTGCCCGGCTTGTTCGAGGACACGCTGAGCCCGGATTGGCCGGTGGCCCTGGCCCACATCGATTGCGACTGGTACGACTCGGTCAAGATCTGCATCGAGAGGCTCGCCCAGGTCATGGCGCCCGGGGGCATCATGGTCTTCGATGATTACTCGTCGTATTCGGGCTGCAACCGGGCCGTGGACGAGTTCCTCGCCGTCGCGCCGGACTTCGAGCGCATCTTCCATCGGCGTTCGCTCGGCGTTCGGCGCCGGCCTTCGAATGGCCGGCCCGAAGGTGCCTCGGTGCCGGGCCGATCCGGCTGACCATGCCACGTGCCGAACGCCCGCGGGTCTTCATCAAACTGGCTCGTGCCACCCTGTCGATGGCCAGCGTCCGCTATCGTGCGCTGCTTCCGGCGGTCGTCCTCGAAAGCCGCCAGCGCGCAACGACCCTGGTCACGGACGATTCCCGCCTCTTCAATCCCCGGCGCTTCGATGCCCTGGTGATCGTCAAGTCTTTCGCCGCCCAGGATCAAGCGCTCGCCAGTCGGGCGCGGTCGGCCGGGCGGGCCGTCGTATTCGACCTCTGCGACAACATCTATGTGCCGGGCTACAAGACCAAGTCCGCACTGCCAGCCCCGCTGGCCTTCTATCAGATCGCCTGTCGCTGCGACCTGATCGTCTGTTCGACCGAACCCCTCAGGCAACGGGTCGAACGACAACTCGGCGATATGGTGCCGGTGCTGGTGATTCCCGACGGGCTCGAATCCGAGACGACGCGCCGGGCCCAGCAGGCACTGCTGACGCGCGTCGCGCGGTCATGGCGCGCGCAACTCTCCGACCGGCTGCGTGCCTTGGCGCGTCTGGTTCGCGCCCGCCCGTCCGCAACGGTCACGGCGACCGCGCCGAATACCGCTTTGCCCGCGCCGCCCGCGCACACGGCTGACCAGCCCGCCGGCGCCGCAGCACGCCATCGCATCTTGTGGTTCGGGAACCACGGTGCGCCGTACGGGCACTTCGGGATGCGCGACATTCTGCTGTTCAGAGAGGCCCTCGATCGGCTGGCGGCGGAGTTCGACGTCGAACTGGTCGTGGTCAGCAACAGCCGGGCCGTGTTTCAAGAGCTGGCCGACGCTCTGAAGATCCGTTCCCATTACCGTGAATGGTCACCAGCCGCGGTGAGCGACGAACTGAGTGCCGCGTCCGCCGTCATCGTGCCGAACAGCTTCGATGAATTCGCCATTTGCAAGTCGGCCAATCGCACGGCGCTGGCGCTGATGCACGGCGTGCCCGTGATCGCCAACGCCACGCCGACGCTCGAGCCGCTGCGCGACGGCATCTGGCTCGACGATCCGTACGACGGGCTGGCCCAGTCGATCGCCGAGCCCGCCCGCGCCCGCGCACGCGCGGCCACCGGCCTGCAGCTGTGCCAGCGGCTTTTCAGCGATGACACCATCGCCGAGCTCTGGTCGCAGGCCCTGCGGCACGCCCGGGAGGCGGCGGCAAAGCGGGCCGGCACCGTATCGGTCGGCCTGGTGCTCGACCTCGCCCAGGACTGGGATGTGGCGACGGGCGTCATCGACCGCCTGCGTGCCGCCGGCCTCGGTGTGCATGCGCTGGTCAGCCATTCGCTGGCCACCAAACTCGATTCACGCACGATACCGAACCTGATCGAACGACGCATTCCGTTGACGGTCCTGCCGGACAAATTCTCCCAGGCCGAGGCGATGGAGGCGCTCGGCGCCGTCAAAGCCCTGATCAGCTTCGCGGAGTCATCGCTGCGTCCGCATCGATTCGCCAACCGCCTGGCGAAATTCGCAAAAGGCCTGCACATCGTCACCGCGACAGTGCAACACGGCTACGAGAACGTGGGCCTCACCTATTCCGACTCGGTTCACCCGGTCGCGGACGTGCAGATACTTTCGGACATCATTTTTACGTGGGGTCCCCTGACTCAGTTGCATGACGGGGTCACCCGTGAGACCCGCGAGCGATGTGTGCCGGCCGGCTGCCCAAAGCCGGCCCGGCCCCCCGTGGTGTCCCTGCCCGAACTCGAGCGTGAGGCGCGACCCGTGATCGGTCTGTTCGAGAACCTGCACTGGCACCGCTATAGCGATCGCTATCGGGAGGCCTTCCTCGATGCGCTCTCGACCGCCTGCTCCGCGCTGCCCGACGTGGTGTTCCTGCTCAAGCCTCATCACGCCGGCCGTTGGCTTACCGATCGTTACAAGGGTCCCACGATCCAGTTGCCCAACCTGCTGATCGCCGACCCGATGACCGAGCCTTGGTCACGCTACACCGCGCCGCAGTTATTCTCGTACCTGGCCGGCGTGGTGACCACTCCCTCGACAGTGGCGCTCGATGCAGCGCGCTACGGCCTGCCCGTGGCCGTGACGCGCTTCGATCTGGATCTGCCTCAGTACGAACCCCTGCCACAGATCGCCGATGCCGACGACCTCGTGGCGTTCGTCAGGCGCGTGTCGGCCACGGGGCAGGGTCGCGACGCGATGCTGGAGCGCATGCACGCCTTTGTCGACCGGGCGGTCATCCCGGGAGACGGGGCAACGTTCATCGCCAGCACGGTCGCAAGCCGCCTGGGCATTCAAGTGACGGAGGTTGCATCATGACTGATCCCATTCGCGTGTTCGTCGGAACCGATCGCTCCCAGTACCTGGCGGTCAAGGTCCTCGAGCATTCCATCAAACGCCACACCGATGCGCAGGTCGAGGTCACTGCCATGCTCGACCTGCCGGTACCGGAGCCACGCGACCCACGCAACGGCCAGCGCACGGGGTTCTCGTACAGCCGCTTCTGCATTCCCAAGCTGGCAGGCTATCGCGGACGCGCCATCTACATGGACGCCGACATGCTGGTCTTTCGGGACATCCGCGAGCTCTGGTCGATTCCGTTCGACGATGCAAAGGTGATCATCCAGCGCGAGATCAAGCACAACGACGAGACCACCCGCAAATTCGGCGCGCCGCGCGAGCGGATCAAGCAATGTGCCGTGATGGTGCTCGACTGCGAGAACCTCGACTGGAACATCGAGCGCATCGTGGCCGACATGGACGCGGACCGCTACGACTATGCCGGGCTGATGTACCACATGTGCATCCTGCCCGAGAGCGAGATCAAGTACGGTGTGCCATTCGAGTGGAACAGCCTCGAGCACTACGATTCGGAAACCCGGCTGATTCATTACACCGACATGGCGACGCAACCCTGGGTCTCGCCGTTCAATCGCCTGGGATACCTCTGGTTCAACGAGGTCCGTGACATGCTGCGTGACGGCTCGCTGACGCAGACCGAGATCGACAAGGAGATCGAGCTCGGCTATTTCCGCCCCTCACTGGTCCGCGACATCCAGTATCGACATCTCGTGCCGCGGCTGTTGTGGCCGCTGTTCGATGCGCGCAATGCCGCCTACGACAAACTCAAGGGCTACAAACCTCACAAGGCGGTCTACGAAGCCAAGAAGATTCGTGACCGGGCGATCAAGGCCTTCGAGAGCAAGAAGGCAGCGATGTCCGGCGCCGCCTGATCGACCGAACCGTGCCGCGCGCCTCGACATTGGTCGTCATTTCGCTCTACGAGCCGCGCGGCACGAGTGCGCTCGTGCGCCTTCTGCGCACGATGGCCATGCACGATCCGGGCAGCCCCTACGAGTTGTCGATCGTCGTCAACCGCGACGCGTCGGACACCCCGCTGTCCCTGCCGCCGGAGGCGTCACACGCCCGTGTGCTGGCGCGCGAGAACCGCGGCATGAACATTGGCGCCTGGGATCATGGCTGGCGCCTGAACCCGGGCTTCGAACACTATTTGTTCCTGCAGGACGAGTGCGTGGTGCAGCGCGCGGACTGGCTCGCCGCGTTTCTCGATGCGGCGCGCGAGCATCCCGGCGCCATGATCGGCGAGAGCTACAACGCGGGCTGGGACCGGCCGTGGCAGCGCCTTCGCGCGGCGCAGGACGGAAACCGCATGCGCGGCCACGAACTCGGCGGGCAACCGGCAAACCGGGTCGACGTCTATCTCGATTTCATGCGGCGCCATGGCATCGTGACGGGCGAGCGCGGCGGCCATCTGCGCTCACTGATCTGGTTCGCCTCGGGCAAGACCTTGCAGGCAATCGACGGCTTTCCGATCGGCGAGAACTACGGCGAGTGCATCGCCGCCGAGATCGCGACCTCCAAGAAGCTCGAGGCCGCGGGCTTCACGGTGCATCAGCTCGCCAGTGATGCATTCAAATTCATCGGCCACGTCGAGTGGCAGCGGGCAGGTGCCGACGGGCGCTGGCATCACGTGCCCGTCAATACCGATGCCCGACCGGTCGCGCAGCGGCGCCCGCCCGGCACTGACGCCCTGGAGAACCCAATGACATCGAAAGTGAACTGGCTGTCCGTGGACGGCGAGGGCCGCATTCCGACCCGCTATGTCGACCACCTGCTCGACGACGATTTGAAGGTGCTGAACGATCTGCTGCCCTGGCAATGCTTCACGCTCGATTCGCAGGGGCGCCAGTTCGGCAAACCCGCCTCGGCCAGCAAGCGCAATGCGTTTCAGCCGATCCCGGATCCGCGCATCGTCGAGTTCAACGAACGGTTCGAACTCGATGGCCAGACCGTTCTCGAGATCGGTTGCTTCGAAGGCATCCACACGATCGCGCTCGCCAACGCCGGTGCCAATGTGATTGCGATCGACTCCCGCATCGAGAACGTCGTCAAGACGATCGTTCGCACCTGGAGCTTCGGATTCCACGTCACCGCGTTCAAGTGCGACGTCGAGCGCGAAGCCGATTTCGCGCAGGTTCCGCAGGTCGATGCGGCGCATCACATGGGCGTGCTCTATCACCTCGTCGATCCGGTTGCGCATCTGCACCAGTTGATGCCCAAGGTGGGCAAGGCTCTGTTGCTCGATACCCACTATGCCAAAGAGGAAGATGCAACGCTCGAGTACGAGTCGGGCGGGCGCTCCTATCGCTACAAACACTATCGCGAAGGTGGCCGTGAAAACGCCTTTGCCGGCATGTACGACCATGCCAAGTGGCTGACGCTCGACACCCTGGTCTCGCTGTTGAAGGCGGGCGGTTTCGACAAGGTCGACGTGGCCCAGCTTCGCGACGAGCGCAACGGCCCGCGTACGCTCATCTACGCCCTACGCTGATCACGCGGCCACGCGCATGAACCTGTTCGACATGCATCGGCGCGCCGATCCGCGCCTCACGATCGACGGCCCGGTCAAGGCCAACAAGACCACCCACGATGGCCGCGTCTATCGTGGTTTCGAACTCGGCCCGGGCGCTACCCTCAGCATCGATGCGCCTCTCCAGTGCCACCCGTTTCGCGAGTTTCGTCGCGATGTCGGCTGGCGCGCATGGAAACAATCGAACGACGGGCGCCTGGTTGCACGTTATCTGGCTTCCGACACCCCCATCGGACTGACGCTTGCACTGGGCAAGGACACCCCGGCCATGACGTCACAGACCGTGGAAATCCCCTACCCGCTGTATCGCGATCACGATCGCGGCTGCGCCAGGCTGGAGTTGCGCTGCGAGAGCGGGCGTGTGTTCCTGGCGGTGAACGAGGCCAACGATCGCAGCAGCCTGGTCGGCCTCTGCGTGGGCACCGGCTTCGAAATCGGTCCGGGTCATCAGCCGCAGATTCTGCCGTCGCAGCAGGTGGACGTCCGCTACCTGGAAGAAAAGAGCCGCGACGAGTGGCTGGCCACCTACAACCGCGAGGGCAAGATCGCGGTCGATACCTCTCACTGGGACCGCTACCGCGTCGGGACCGCCGCCGAGATTCCCGCCGACGCCGAATCATTGGACTTCATCTTCTGCTCCCATCTGTTCGAGCATCTGGCCAATCCGCTCGGGCACCTCGAGTATTGGTCCGGCAAGCTGCGCCGCGGCGGACGCGTCGCCTGCGTGATTCCGGACATCGCGGGCTCCAAGGACTATGTTTTCGCGCCGTCGTCACCGGCCGAATGGATGGCCGAGTACGAGCACTCGAGCACACGGGCGAGCAAGGCGCAGTTCGCGCGCTATGCGAAGGGCCGCAACATGCTCGCCAAGCTGCCAGAGATGATGGAGACGGGCTACAGCATCCACGTGCACTTCTACGAGCCTTCGAATCTGAGTCTTCTGCTCACGGAGGCGCTTGCGCGCGGCTGGTATGCCGACTACGCGATCGATCATCGCCCGAACAACAAGGACTTCTACTTCTGGTTGACCCGCTGACAGGCTGGGAGCTCGCAACGGGGCATGCCTGCATCGCTGCAGGCCGCGCGGCGGACCTCGCCGAATGAACCCGCAAGGCGCGGCCTGGCACGCGATCGATACTTCAACGGGTTGATAACGCAACGGGCAGCCCCGCCCACTACAATGAGCGATCCGTTGCCCTTGGCCCGTTGCGCCGCCCACCACCATGACCGTCCTCGATGCTCTGCGCCGATCGGCCGAAACGGCCGCCCTGCTCGCCAGCGACGAGGCGATCGCCGCGGCGGTCACGACCGTCGCCGATTGCTGCGCCCAGGCGCTTGCCGACGGTGGCAAGATCCTGCTCTGCGGCAACGGTGGCAGCGCGGCCGATTGCCAGCACATCGCCGGCGAATTGGTCGGCCGTTTCGCATTCGACCGTCCCGGGCTGGCGGCGATCGCGCTGACCACCGATGCCAGCGTGAACACCGCGATCGCCAACGACTATGGCTACGAACACGCGTTTGCCCGCCAGGTTCAGGCACTGGGGCGCCCGGGCGATCTGCTCTGGGCATATTCCACCTCCGGCAACTCGCCCAATGTCCTGGCGGCCATCAAGGCGGCGAGCGACGCTGGCATGACCGTGATCGGCCTGACCGGCCGCCGTGGCGGAGCGATGCGTGAGCGTTGCCACCATCTGCTGGCGATGCCCTCCGACCAGACGCCGCACGTCCAGGAGTGCCACCTGATGGTCGGGCACGCCCTCTGTGAACTGATCGAGCGCAAACTGTTCGGCGCGCACTGATGCG
This sequence comes from Burkholderiaceae bacterium, assembly GCA_041396685.1. GTDB lineage: Bacteria > Pseudomonadota > Gammaproteobacteria > Burkholderiales > Burkholderiaceae_E > JAUIAI01. The sequence continues at coordinate 62,009 of JAWKYD010000022.1, read as the reverse complement.
CGCCCGTCAGGCGTCGTTCAGCAGACGACGCCCACGCCCGGCCCCGGTGATGCGTGCGACGGCCTGGCGCGAGCCGTTGTCGAGCCGGCCGAGCAAGCGGCGCAGGGGCTGACCCGGCCTGCCGAGAAACGACGTGACATGGTAGTAGTCGCTGCCCGTCGGTGACTGCGACGAAAAGTAATAGTTGCTCACGCAGCAGCGCGGCGCCGCACCGCGTACGGGATTGACCGAATGCCAGGTATCGGGTCGGGTTTCCATGACCAGCAAGCGATTGAACCTGGAGACGATCTCAACCGGCCGACGCACGGCGGCATCCCAGAGCTCGAAGTTGCCGCCGCTGGCCGCCGACCAGTCGGGTGACACGTAATAGAGCAGATTCAGCCGCCGATAGCGCTCGCGGCGGCCATCGTGGCTGTTGTCGATGTGCGGATTGAGGAAGTGCCCGCGGGCCATCATCGACAGCCCGCTGGCATATAGCGTCGGATCGGCCTGCAGCCCGTCCAGACCCGTGATCCGCCGAACCGCCTCGAGCACCGCGGGTTGCTGGAATGCGCTGCTGGTTGCGCGAATCAACGGGTCTACGGCGGCCAGGCGCGTACAGGTCAGCTTATGCTCGCGAAACGATCGGCGGTGATGCCAGATCTCGGCATCCCGCGGGAACGCGGCCTGCACCTGAGCGGCCAGATCGGCCGGCAACAGGTCATCGACGAAGAAATGGCGGGTGCGCGTGCCCTGCGGCTCGGCCCATTGCGCGCGCGCGTCATCCGTCACCGCATCGATGGCCTGCGCCATCAATGACGCGAGTTCTGTTTCGTCCACTGTGCTCCGCCTGACAGGCCCCGGAAGTGCAAGAATACCGGGGTTTCCAATCCTGTCAGGCTGCTCGTCCGGTTTGCGAACCGTCATCATCATCGTCAGTTGGCAATCCGGTCCGCATCTCGAGCCCACGGTCGCCAGCGCGCTCGCGCAGGCCGGGCCGGGCGACCGCGTGGTCGTCTGGGACAACGCCAGCGCTGGCGCCACGCAGGCCGCGCTCGATGCCTTGACGCAACGCTTCGCGGAACTCATCGTCTACCGCAGCGCCGAGAACCTCGGCTTCGCTGGCGGCAATAACGCCGCCGCCGCCAGACACCGTGACTGCGACACGATCCTGACGCTCAATCCCGACGCAGTGCTCAAGCCCGACGCGCTCGCCGAGATGCGCGCGGTGCTGAGCGCGAATCCCGACGTGGGCGCCGTCGGCGCCGTTCAACTCACGCCCGACGAGCGTACGATCGACGGGCTCGGCGATGTCGTGCACCTGAGCGGCCTGGCTTGGCGAACGGGCCATGGCCGTCCGACCGGCGACCTCGCTGCCCGACTCGAACGAATGGGTCCGACCAGCGAGATCTTCGCACCGTGCGCGGCTGCGGCACTGTACCGGCGCAGCGCTTTCGATGCCGTCGGCGGCTTCGACGAAGACTATTTCTGCTATTGCGAAGACAACGACCTGGGCATGCGTCTGCGACTGGCGGGCTGGCGCAGTCTGCGTGCCAATCGCGCCCGGGTCCTGCACGTCGGGGCCATCAGCACAGGTCCTGACAGCGACTTCTCGGTCTATCACGGACAACGCAACCTCGTCTGGACCTTCGCCAAGAACCTGCCTGCGCCGTTGCTCGTGGCGCTGCTGCCGGTGCACCTGCTGATGACCGGTGTGGTCATGGCCCACTACGCACGGGCCGGTCGCTTCGGCGTGATCCTGCGCGCCAAGCGCGACGCGCTGCGCGGCCTGCCGGCTGCCCTGGCCAAACGACGCGAGACACAGTCGGGCCGCCGCATCGGCTCGTGGGCGTTGCTGCGCCAGCTCGACAGATCATTGCTGCGCCGATGACCCGTGCTGCATCCCCGCCGCATCTCGACGTGGCCGTCGTCAGCCATCATTCGCACGGTCCGACGCTGCTGGCGACGCTCGAGGCCCTGGCCCAGGCCAGTGCGCGATGGCACACGGCCTGCGGTGCCACCGTGCAAGTGGTGTTGCTCGACAACTCCGACGCGGGCACCGATGCCGAACGCCTGAGAACGGTCGTGGCCACGCTCGCCCCGCGCGCCGGCTTCGCCTGTGCACTGCACGTGGCCGGCCGCAATCTGGGCTACGGCGCTGGCAACAACCTTGCGCTCGAACAGGCGGCACTGTCGGCCAGGGCGGCGGGCCTCGCTTCGGGCGACGACTACGTGCTGGTGCTCAATCCCGACGTGCGCATGGCGCCCGACGCCCTGCTGACGGCCACCGCGCATCTGGCAGTGACCCCCGCGGCCGCCCTGCTCGTGCCGCGCGCACTCGATGCCCACGGCCGCGACCTGCATCTCGCGCATCGCTACCCGGATCCCTGGGTGTTCCTGTTGCGTGGTGCAGGGCCGGCCTGGCTGCGCACCCGCGAACGCGCCCGCCTCGATCGTTACGAGATCCGCGATCGACCGATCGACCGGCCGCATACGGTCACGGTCTGTGCGAGCGGCTGCTTCCTGCTGTTGCGCGCCGATACCTGGCGCACGCTCGGTGGTTTCGACCCGCGCTACTTCCTGTACTTCGAGGACTACGACTTCAGCTGCCGGGCACTGGCCCTGGGACACATCGATTACCGTCCCGAGGTTCGGATCCTGCACGATGGCGGCCATGCGGCCCGCAAGGGCTGGCGGCATCGCCGCCTGTTCATGCGATCGGCGCTGCGCTTCTTTCGTACCTGGGGCTGGTCGCCGCGCGGGTTCGAACGCAGACGCGGTACCAGCCGATGAGCGCAGCCCCCGGGACCGCCTCGCGCATGAGCGATCGCAGCGACGGTCGCCTCGCCCTCGTGACCGGTGCCACCGGCTTCGTTGGCGGTGCCCTGTGCGAGCGACTGCTGATCGACGGTTGGCGCGTGCGCGCGCCGGCCCGTCGCAGCCTCATCACATCGCGGCCCGATCGCACGAGCTGGATTCCGATTGCCGACCTGGCCGACTGGGCGAGCGATTGCGACCCCGATCTGGAGGGGGTCGACACTGTGTTTCACCTGGCCGCGCGCGTACATCAGCATGGTCTGCGCGGCGACGACGAGGCCTATCGACGCGACAATGTCGACACCACGGTCGCGTTGGCGCGGGCGGCAGCCCGCTGCGGGGTGCGTCGCGTGGTGTTCGTCAGCTCGGTCAAGGCCATGGCCGACACCTCGTCGGGGCGCCCACTGCTGCCCGACGACCCCCCCCACCCCGGTGATGCCTACGGCCGTAGCAAGCTGGCCGCCGAGCAAGGCCTGACCGGGGCGCTCGGCGCCGGTGGCCCGACCGATTGGTGCATCATCAGGCCGCCGCTCGTCTATGGAATCGGCGTGCGTGCGAACCTGGCTCAACTGGTCCGATGGATCGCCGCCGGCCGACCGCTGCCCTTGAAAGCGGTCCGCAATCGCCGCAGCCTGATCGGGCGCGAAAATCTGGCGGACCTGCTGGCGCGCTGCGCGGTCGCGCCCGAGGCCGCCGGACGCGTCGTCCTGCCTGCCGACGGTGACTGGAGCACCGCGCAACTGATCGAGCTGATCGCAGACGCGATCGGGCGCCCACCAGTGGCGTTCTGGCCGGTGCCGGTGTCGCTGCTGCGAACACTCGGCAGGTTCAGCGGGCAGATCGATCGCGTCGACAGCCTGACGGCCTCGCTGTGCGTCGACGATCCCTGGATACGTGAGCGATTGGATTGGCAGGCACCGGTCCCGGCGCACGAAGGTCTCAGCGTGATGGCGCGAACTCTCGTGGCGCGATCACGATGACGGGACTGTGGCTCGCAGCCGTACTCGCCGCGATCCTGTGCGTCCTCGGATTGCGATTCGCGCTCGCGCGCGGTTTTCCGAACTGGCTGGACCTGCCCAACGATCGGTCGCTGCACGTCCGCCCGGTGCCGCGCATCGGTGGTCTGGCGGTACTCGGCGCGACGATCGCCACCCTGATCGTCGGCGCAGTCGTCGGCGCGTATCCGGCACCGACCCTGCCGACCGCCGTGCTCTGGATCGCCACGCTCGTGCTGGCGCTGGCCAGTGCCTTGGACGACCGCCGCGGCCTGCCGGTGCTGCCGCGCCTGCTCGCCCATGCCTGCGCGGCCGCCGCACTCGTCGTCGCCCTGGCGTTCGACCCCGCCACCGCGTTGCCGGTGCTCGCGAGCCCCGCTCCTTGGGTGGCCATCGCGCTCGTGCTGGCGATCGTCTGGTTCACCAATCTGTACAACTTCATGGACGGAGCCGACGGACTGGCCGGCACGATGACCGTGATCGGTTTCGCGGGCTATGCCTGGATGGCACCGGGCGATGATCCGATTGCCTGGCTGGCCGCGGCGATCGCGGGCGCGGCGGCCGGCTTTCTTCGCTGGAACTGGGCCCCCGCGCGTGTGTTCCTGGGCGACGCAGGATCGATTCCTGCAGGATTCCTCGCCGCGGGGATCGGGCTGCTCGGCGCCGCGCGCGGCTACTGGTCGCTCTGGGCACCGGTCGGTTTGTTCCTGCCGTTCGTCTCCGACGCCAGCGTGACCTTGCTGACGCGTGCCATACGTGGCCGACGAATATGGCAGGCGCATCGTGAACATGCCTACCAGAGACTCATCCTCCAGGGCCGTCCGGTCCCATGGGTGGCGGCCGGTTACGCGACTCTCTCGTTGATCGCCACAGTCACCGTCGCAACATCTGCTTACCAGACCGAATTTGTGTCAAATGTATGCTGGGCTGTCATAATCGTTCTGCAGGGGGGAGTTCTGGTGTTGGCCGCCCGCGGCGCAGATCAACCTTCGGCTACCCGACCATAACTCCCATCCCCAATCCCTGATGCTGAGCCGAATCGACCCTCGCCGTCTGACGGCCATGTCCTTCGATCTCGTCTCGGTCGTCGGCGCCTGGATCTTCTCCTTCACCCTCGCCTGGAGCTACGCGGTACCGGCAGAAGCCATCACCGCGATGCTGGCCGCGTTGATCGTGATCGTGCCCGTGTACGCGAGCACCTTCCTCGCGTTTGGCCTCTACAACGGCATCTGGCGCTATGCGAGCCTGCACGATCTGCGCCAGATCGGCGCCACGATCCTGATCGGTGCGCTGGTCTCGACCGTCGTGTTGTTCCTGTTCACCCGTGCCGAGTTGCTGCCGCGCGCCGCGCTCGTCGTTCACCCGATGCTGCTCGTCTGCCTGATGATCGGGGGCCGCATCATCTATCGCTGGTGGAAAGAGCAGCGCCTGCTGTCCAAGCGCGATGCCATCGATGGCATCCCGGTGCTCATCATGGGCGCCGACGAAGCCGGCTTCCGCCTCATCATGCAGCTCGAGCGCATGCCGGGCTGGCAGGTCGTGGGCGTGCTCGACGATGCGCCGAAAAACATCGGCCGGCGCGTGCTCGGGCACCGCATCCTCGGCCGCTGGGACGAACTCGCCCGCCTGGTCGCATCGACCGGCGCGCGCCATGCGCTGCTGGCCGTCTCGCATGCCGACCAGGCGACCCGGCGGCGTGCATTCGATCTCTGCGAGTCGGCCGGCGTCAAACTTTTGATCGTGCCCGACCTCGACGACGTGATCTCGGAGCGCGTGCGCTTCACCACCATCCGCCGTGTCGAAGTCGACGATCTGCTCGGCCGCGAGTCGGTGCAGCTCGATACCCGCGGCCTGCGGCAGTTGCTCACCCTCAAGACCGTGCTGGTCACCGGTGCGGGTGGCTCGATCGGTGCCGAGTTGTGCCGCCAGATCGCGCGCTTCCGGCCGCGCCAGATCATTTTGTTCGAACTCAGCGAATACGCGCTCTACGAAGTCGTCGAGACCATGCAGCGTGAGTTCCCGGATCAACGTCTGCATCCGGTGGTCGGCGACATCAAGGATGCGAGCCGTCTGTTCGACGTGTTCGCCACCTATTCTCCGCAGGTGGTCTTCCACGCGGCCGCCTACAAGCACGTGCCGCTGATGGAGACCGGCAATGCCTGGCAGGCCGTCCGAAACAATGCGCTCGGCACGCTGCGCCTGACCGAGGCCGTATCCCGTTTCCCGGTCGAGAAACTGGTCTTCATCTCCACCGACAAGGCGGTCAACCCGACCAGCGTGATGGGCGCCACCAAACGCCTGGCCGAGATCCTGCTGCAGTGCTGGTCGCTGCACAATCCGTCCACCGAGATCGCGATCGTGCGCTTCGGCAACGTGCTCGGCTCCACCGGCAGCGTGGTGCCCAAGTTCCGCCGCCAGATCGAGGCGGGCGGGCCGATCACCATCACGCATCCCGACATCAAGCGTTATTTCATGTCGGTGAGCGAGGCCACCCAACTCGTGATCCAGGCCGCGCTGGTCGGTGATTCCGGCGACATCCTGGTCCTCGACATGGGCGAACCCGTGCGCATCGTCGATCTGGCCAAGGACATGATCCGCCTGTCGGGCCTGACCGAATCGGCCATCCCGATCGAGTTCGTCGGCCTGCGCCCTGGCGAGAAGCTGTTCGAGGAATTGCTGGCCAACGGCGAGACCACTCGCCCGACCATTCATCCGAAGCTGCGAATCGCCCGTTCGGGAGAACTGCCGGGTCCGGCATGGTTCGTCGATCTCCAACGCTGGCTGACCGAGAGCCCGAATCTGCTCGACACCGACGTGCGCAGCGGACTGGCCCGGTTCGTTCCCGAATATCGGCCCAGCGTCGGCGGCGCTCCCGACAACGTCGTGCCCTTGCGCCCGGGTGCTGGTCAGCCGACGATCCGCGCGTCGGCGTGAACCATCAGGCCGCGTTCGCCGCGGTTCACGCGATCGGCGACATTCAGGGCTGCGACGGTGCATTGGCCGAATTGCTCGGCCGTCTGCCCGTCGATGCCCGCCTGTGGTTCGCGGGCGATCTCGTCAATCGCGGCCCGGAGTCGCTCGCCGCGCTGCGCCGCATCCGTGCGCTGCCGGGTGCGGTCACGGTGCTCGGTAATCACGACCTGCACCTGCTCGCGACCACCGTCGGCGCGCGCAAGATCTCGCGCGGTGATACGCTGGATCCGATCCTGACCAGCCCCGAGCGCGCCGCGATCGTGGACTGGCTGCGGTCGCGGCCGATCGCGCATGCCGCACATGGTCATTTGCTTGTTCATGCCGGCGTCGACCCAGCCTGGGATCTCGACACCACGCTGGCGCTCGCCGACGAGGTCGAGACCGTGCTGCGGGGACCGTACTGGGGCGATTTCATGCATGCCATGAGCGGTGACGGCCCGGAGCGCTGGTCGGATGCGCTCAGTGGCGACGAGCGACTGCGTGCGATCGTCAACGTGCTGACCCGCCTGCGCTTCGTGCACGCCGACGGCCGCTATGCGATGAAACCCAAGGGCGGCCTCGAGCGGACACCCGCCGGCATGCGTGCCTGGTTCGACATGCCAGGACGGCGCATCCTGGGCCAGGCCTGCGTGGTCTTCGGCCATTGGTCGACGCTCGGGCTGTTACTTCGCGATGATGTGATCGCATTGGACACGGGATGTGTCTGGGGTGGAAGCCTGAGCGCGGTACGCTTGGCGGATCGGCGCGTCACCCAGGTGGACTGCCCGGGCCATGCCAGCCCGGGCGACTGAAACCGGCGGCCAACTCGCCGCCCGACCTCGCCCCGCCGGAGGTCGTCGGTCCGAACGGCCGGCGATCCGCGCTCTGAGCCTCTGCCGGTCGAGCGGCCGACGGCTCCCCGCCCGCCGAAGCGCTCAGTCCGACCGACCGATCAGCTCGGTCACCCCAGCGCCAGGCTCATCCGCTCGCGCGCGAGCGCAGCCACCTCGCTGCGCCGCAAGTCGTGCGAGGTTGCGATCGGATCGAGCAGTTGCACGCGCGCCAGCAGCGAACGCGCCGACACGATCCGCCACACGCATTCCAACAGATTCGTGTCGCCGACGAACAGCGGCGCATCGCTGCGCCGCCCTTCGTGATCCAGGAACTCGATCGCGACGGGCACGACCGGCGTGCCCGTCACGATCGCCGCCTGAATCAGATTGGCGTGAAACGGCAGCAGTTGCCGGCCATCGGAGGTGGTGCCCTCGGGAAACACGGCGACTCGTTCGCCCTGCTCCAGGTGAACCGCCATCGTATGCAGCATGTGCTGCACCGCGTGGCGCCGACCACGCTCGATGAACAAGGTACCGACACGCGCAACCAACGTGCCGATCACCGGCCAGCGGGCGATCTCGGACTTGGCCACGAAGCGGGCGGCGCTGATGCGGTTGATGACGAAGATGTCGATCCACGACAGATGGTTCGCGACCAGCAGCAGGCCCTGACCATCGGCAGGAAGGCTGCCCACCGTCTGCACGTCCATGCCGGCCGCGGAGAGCAACCAGCCCGACCAGAGTCGGATCCAGCGCTCGTGAGCACGGCGATCGCCGAACGGAAAAACGACGAAGGTGATCGCCAGGCCGATGATGATCAGCGAGATCAGCGCCGTGATGCGCAGCAGTGCGCGTGGCGCGGCCAGCAAGGCAGGCATCAACGCCGGACGTCGTCGAACGGGATCCAGCGCCCACCCAGCGTCGCTGCGACGGCGCGACCCTGCAACTCATAGTCGGAGAACGGCGTGTGCACGCATTGACTGCGCAACGACCCTGGTCGGGCCGCCAGGCGATCGCCGGATCGAACACGCACAGATCGGCGGTCTGGCCGGGCGCCATCGAGCCGGCTTCGATACCGAGCACGCGAGCGGCACGCTCGGTGACGGCACCAAGCGCGCGCAGCAGATCGATGCCATGGTCGGCCGACCACTTGACCAGCAAGGGCAGCAGCAGTTCGAGCGCAGTCAGACCGGGCTCGGCCTCGGCAAATGGCATTTGTTTGCTGTCGTCGTCAACTGGGGTGTGGTCGGAACACACGGCATCGATGGTGCCATCGGCCAACGCGGCGCCGAGTGCGTCCCGGTCGCGTCCGTCGCGAAACGGCGGGTCCACCCGGTAGCGGGAATCGAAGTGACCGATGTCGACATCGGTCAGATGGAGATGATGGACCGCCACGTCGGCCGACACCGGCAGGCCTTCGTGTTTGGCCCGGCGCAGCAACTCGACTCCCGCGGCCGACGAGATCCGGCACAGATGAACACGCGCCCCGGTCGCACGGACCAGCTCGAATACCGTGTGCAGCGCGACCGTTTCGGTGGTCACCGGCACCGATGAGCCCGAGCCGGCTGGCCACGCGACCGCTGTGCGCGACGCCACCACGCCCCAGATGCGGATCCTGCGGCTGCAGCCAGACCGTGTAGCCGAAGGTGCTCGCGTATTGCAGCGCGCGAGACAGGCTCTGGGTATCGACCGGCAAACGGCCGGGCTGCGCGAAGCCGACGCAGCCAGCCTCGGTGAGCTGCCCCATCTCGGTGATGGTCTCGCCGCTCAGCCCGACCGTGAGGGCGCCCAGCGGATACAAGGCGGGACCGCCGAGCGTACGCGCCCGGTACTTGAGCATCTCGATCAGGCCGGGCTCGTCCAACGGCGGGTCGGTGTCCGGCGGACAGCACACGCTGGTGATGCCACCGGCCAGTGCGGCGCGCAGCTCGCTCTCGAGCGACGCCCGATACTCGAAGCCGGGTTCACGCATACGGGCGGCGAGATCGACCAGGCCCGGCATGATCCAGCGGCCGCTCAGGTCGATCCGGCGCTGGGCCTCGAAACCCTCGGGCGCCGCACCCACCGCCAGCACCCGGCCCTCGGCGACATGAAGGTCGGCGACACGGTCGAGGCCGCTGGCCGGGTCGAGAAGGCGGGCTCCGCCCAGGGTCAGTGTCTCTGTCATTGCATCACCCCGCCGCCAGCATGCTCATCACGGCCATGCGCACCGCGATGCCGAAGGTGACCTGGCTGAGAATCACGGCCTGCGGGCTGTCGGCCACCGCGGACTCGATTTCGATACCGCGATTCATGGGACCCGGATGCATGACGATCGCATCGGGCTTGGCCAGTGCGAGTTTCTCGGTCGTCAAACCGAAGTGTTTGAAGTATTCCTGGGCCGACGGCAGCAAAGCGCCCCGCATGCGCTCGTTCTGCAGCCTCAGCATGATGATTACGTCGACGTCGCGCAGCCCCGCGTTGATGTCGGTATAGGGTGTGACGCCGAGCTCACGCAGCGCCGTTGGCATCAGTGTGCGCGGCGCGATCACGCGCACGTCGGGCACACCGAGCGCGGTCAGGGCGAGCAGATCCGAACGGGCCACGCGCGAGTGCAGGACATCACCCACCACGGCTACGCTCAGCTGCGTGAAATCGCCCTTGAAGTGGCGGATCGTGTACATGTCCAGCAAGGCTTGGGTGGGATGCGCATGGCGCCCGTCACCGGCGTTGATCACATGTACGTCGTTGCCGCGTGTGCGGTTCAGATGCTCGGCAATCAGGAACGGCGCGCCGCTCTGCGCATGACGAACGACGAAGATGTCGGCGTGCATGGCGGCGAGATTGTCGATGGTGTCGAGCAGGGACTCGCCCTTGGAGGTGGACGAGGTGTTGATGTTCAGATTGACCGAGTCGGCCGACAGGCGCGAGGCGGCGATCTCGAACGTCGTGCGCGTGCGCGTCGAGTTTTCGAAGAACAGGTTGAACACCGACTTGCCGCGCAGCAGGGGAACCTTTTTGACGTCGCGATCGGATACGCCGACGAACGTGGCCGCTGCGTCCAGGATCTCGTGGATCATCGTGCGCGACAGACCGTCGATGGTCAGCAGATGACGCAGCCGGCCTTCGCGGGTGAGCTGGGGATGGGCAGCGGCTGGCATCAGCCGAGCGCCAGCACGAAGCGCTGTTGGTCGTCGAGCGACAACGCGAGGCGTTGCTCGTCGGCCAACTCGCAGGATGCTCCGACCAGATCCGGCTGGAACGGCAGTTGCCGGCCACCGCGGTCGATCAGCACGGCCAGACGAACCTGTCCTGGCCGGCCGTGGTCGAACAACTCGTTGAGCGCCGCACGCACGGTACGACCGGTGTAGAGGACGTCGTCGACCAGCACGATGCGTTTATCGTCGATGGACAAAGGCAACGCGGCCGCCGTCATGTTCTCGGGCAGGCCTTGCCGACGGTGATAGTCGTCGCGGTGAAAGGCCGACGACACGAAGCCGAGAGTCACGTCGCGGCCACGCGCTTGCAGGTCGCCAACAAGGCGCTGGGCGACCCAGGCACCACCCGTGCGGATGCCGACGATCACCGCCGACGTCTGGCCGATGTCGTCATCGACGGCCGCCAGCAACGTGGCATAAGCAGATTCGGGATCAGGGATGCTCATGGGTGTCCAGATATTGTTGCAGGACGATGGCTGCGGCCACGGCATCGTCTCGCGCGACACCGGCACGCACGCGCCGCGATGCACCCAGCCCGCGCGCGTTCTCGCGCAGCCAGGACTGTGCCGCGACCGAACTATACCGCTCGTCGACGAAATGCACCGGCAGATCGAATCGACCGTGCAGTCGTCGGCCGAAACGCTCGGCTGCGTCGGTCGCCGGCTGGCGGGCGCCTTCGTCGGTCAGCGGCCGGCCAACGATCAGCGCCGCCGGCCGCCACTGGTCGAGCAGTGTGCCGATGGCAGTGAACAAGGCATCGTTGCTGGTTCGGTCGATGACGGTCAGGGCGCTCGCCCGGCCCGTGACGGTATTGGCCAGTGCCACCCCCACGCGACGCTCGCCGACGTCGAAACCGAGCAGTACGCCCGGCTCGGAGGAATGTTGCATCGGTCGGCGACCTGCCTGGCGCTCAGGCGTGGCCGGCATGGCCCGAGAGCAGCACGGGATCGATTCCCAGGAGGGCGAAGGCGCGCTGGAAGCGCTGCTCGATCGGCGTCTCGAAGACGATGCCGTCGTTGGCCGGCACCGTCAGCCAGGCATTGCGCGAAAGCTCCTCCTCGAGCTGCCCGGGGCCCCAGCCCGAGTAGCCGAGCGTGACCAGGAAGCGCTCGGGGCCCTCGCCCGCCGACACCGCCTCGAGTATGTCGCGTGAGGATGTCAAGGCGACGCCGTCGCCGATGACGATCGAGGAACTCCAGGCACCGACCGGGCGATGCAGCACGAAGCCGCGATCGGTCTGTACGGGCCCGCCGAACAGGACCGGCTGCGCACCGATCGGTGACACGCCCAGGTCGAGGCCGATACGCTCGAACAGGCCGGAGAGATCGAGCGACATCGCCCGGTTGATCACCAGGCCCATGGCGCCTTTGTCGGAGTGCTCCGCGAGCAGCACGACCGAGCCATCGAAGTTCGGATCGGCCATGTTGGGCATGGCCATCAGGAAGTGGTTGGCGAGATTGGATGCCTGCGAGGAGCCCATGGCTACGATTGTACGGCGGCGATTTCGGCCCGCACAATGCGAGGCCCGACAATCCGCCGTGCGGGCGTCGTCGAGCGACGACCGCCCGGCCAATCAGGACATGACCACTGCCTCCCCGTCCGTCGTGTGGCTGCGCCGCGATCTGCGGCTTGCCGACAATACCGCGCTGGCCGCCGCTCTTTCCCACCCGGGGCCGATCGCTCCGGTCTTCGTGTTCGACCGCACGATTCTCGATCGGCTGCACTCGCGCGACCGGCGGGTGGAGTTCATTTGGCGGGCGCTGACCGAACTCGATCAGGGTCTGCGGCGAGCGCGGCGGCCGCCTGATCGTGCTCGATGGTGACCCGCGCGAACTGGGATTCCGCCCTGCGGCACGCCCGGGTGCCGCACGCGTGGTTCAGCCGAGGACTACGGAGATTCCAGGCGCGCGAACGCGATCACACGGTTGCGAGAACACTGGCCGACGACGGCCGCGCGTTCGAGCAGGTGCGCGACCATGTGTTGTTCGACCCACGCGCCTTGTCTACCGGTGCCGGTCGACCGTACACGGTGTTCACGCCCTATCGAAAACGGTGGCGCAGCGAGGCCGGGCCGCACGTCTGGGCGAGTCTGGCCAGCGATCCGGCGGGGCGCCTGCTGCCGGCCAGCGGGGAACCGGCGCTGCCGCCGCTGGCCGAACTCGGATTCGAGACCACCAACCTGGGCGAACTGGGCATCGCGGTCGGCGAGCGCGGCGGCGCCGACCAACTCGAACGGTTTGCCGAGCGCATCGGCGAGTACGCGGCGCGGCGCGATTATCCGGCGCTGGCCGGCCCTTCCTATCTGTCGGTGCATCTGCGCTTCGGGACGGTATCGGTCCGCCAGGCCGCCACGCTCGCGGCGGCCCTGATGGACGAGGGGCCGCCGGCATTGGTCGGTGCCGAGACCTGGTTGCACGAATTGGTCTGGCGGGATTTCTATTTCCAGATCCTGCGTTCCATTTCCCGGCATGTCGTGGCTCAGGCGTTCCGGACCGAGATGGACGCGGTGCGCTGGGAAGACGACGACGCGGCGTTCGCGGCCTGGTGCGCGGGCCGCACCGGATATCCGCTGGTGGATGCAGGCATGCGCCAACTCGCGCACTCGGGCTACATGCATAACCGGCTGCGCATGGTGGTGGCGTCGTTTCTCACCAAAGACCTCGGCATCGACTGGCGCCGCGGAGAGGCCTGGTTCGCCCAGCACTTGAACGATTTCGATCTGGCCGCCAACAACGGTGGCTGGCAATGGGCCGCCAGCACGGGCTGCGATGCCCAGCCGTGGTTTCGGATCTTCAATCCGGTCACGCAATCGACGCGCTTCGATCCGCGCGGGCGCTTCATCCGCCGCTATGTGCCCGAACTCGCGGGATTGTCCGACAAGGAAATCCACGCGCCATGGACGGTGGAACCGGCACGGCTGGCAGCCGCCGATGTGCGATTGGGCGAAACATATCCGGGACCAATCGTCGACCACGCTCAGGCGCGCCAGCGCACGCTCGCGCGTTTCGATGCGGTGAAGTCGGAGGACTGAGGCCGCCGGGCAGGCGGCCTCGGTCAGCGCAGCGACGCGTTGATCTTGTCCAGCACCTTGGAGCCCGGGCTCAGATCGACCGCCTCCATCGTGTTGAAGGCGCGCTTGGCGGTATGCAGGGCGTCGTGCAGATCGGCCGCCGAAGGATCCAGATAGAGAAGGCCGGTCGGGATCTCGCCACGCTGCTGGTATTCGGCGATCGCACCCAGCGCCGCCGCTTTGTTGCCGGCATCGTAGCTGTCGTCGACCTTGTGCAGCGCAACCGTGCTGCCGTCGTGCAGACGAATGCGCTGGGTCGTACCCGGTGCCTGTTCGGTCTCGATCGCCTCGCGTCTGGGCATGAAATCGAGCCGGTTCAACACCTCGTTGTGGGCCCGCACGTAGTCGTAGCTCTTCGAACTGCCTTCGTGATTGTTGAACGCCACGCACGGGCTGATGACATCGATGAAGGCCGCGCCACGATGCTTGATGGCCGCGCAGATCAGCGGCACCAGATGCTCCTTGTCTCCCGAGAAACTGCGGGCGACGAAGGTGGCGCCGAGCGAGATGGCGACCGTGACGAGGTCGATCGCCATGTCGTTGTTGACGACACCCTTCTTCGACTTGGAGCCACGGTCGGACGTCGCCGAGAACTGGCCCTTCGTGAGACCGTAGACGCCGTTGTTCTCGACGATGTAGACCATGTTCACGCCGCGCCGCATCACGTGCGCGAACTGCCCGAAGCCGATCGAGGCGCTGTCACCGTCGCCCGACACACCGAGGTAGAGCAGATCGCGGTTGGCCAGATTGGCGCCGGTGAGAACGGACGGCATACGCCCGTGCACGGAGTTGAAACCGTGCGAGTTGCCGAGGAAATAGTCGGGTGTCTTGCTCGAACAGCCGATGCCCGACAGCTTGGCCACACGATGCGGCTCGATGTCGGATTCCCAGGCGGCCTGGATGATCGAAGCAGAGATCGAATCGTGGCCACAGCCGGCGCAAAGCGTCGAGATCTTGCCTTCGTAGTCGCGGCGCGTGTAGCCGACCGCATTGCGTGCCAGCGACGGGTGGTGGAACTTGGGCTTCGGTAGATAAGTCATGACGGTCAACCCGCACGCCGCAACGGCGTGACGTTGGAAGGCAGCAATTGCTCGCCGATTGCGTTGACGATGAAACGCGCGGTGATCGGAGTGCCGTCGAAATGCAGAACGGCGATCACGCGCGCCGGCGCCACGCCGAGTTCGTTGATCAGCAGACTACGCATCTGGCCGTCGCGGTTTTGTTCGACCACGAACACCTTGTCGTGATCCTCGAAGAACTGCTCGACCTCGGCGCCGAACGGGAAAGCACGCAGACGCAGGGCGTCGACGTGGATCGCCTGCTCGTGGAAATACGCGAGCGCCTCGGACATCGCGGGCGCGGTGGAGCCATAGTAGATGACCCCGAACGAGGTCGGTTTGGCGGCATCGGTGCGTATCGCCGCGGGCACCATGCACTTGGCGGTGTCGAACTTGGTCAGCAGCCGCTCGACGTTGTCGACGTAGACCGCGCCCTCCTCGCTGTAGCGCGCATAGCGATCACGGGTGGTGCCGCGCGTGAAGTAGCCGCCCCGCGTCGGATGGGTACCCGGATAGGTACGGAACGGAATACCGTCGCCGTCGACGTCGAGATAACGGCCGAAATCACGACCCGCTTCGAGCATCTCGGCCGTCATGACCTTGCCGCGGTCGTAGACGCGGCTGTCATCCCACTCGAATGGCGCACAAAGGCGCTGGTTCATGCCGATGTCGAGATCGGTCATGACGAAGACCGGTGTCTGCAGGCGATCGGCCAGATCGAGCGCCTGGGCCGTCATGTCGAAACACTCGTGCGGATCCTCGGGCAGGAGCAGGACATGCTTGGTGTCACCGTGCGACGCATAGGCACAGGCCAGAATATCCGCCTGCTGGGTTCGCGTGGGCATGCCGGTCGAAGGACCGCCGCGCTGCACGTTGACGATCGTGACCGGGATCTCGGCGAAATACGCCAGGCCGATGAATTCGGTCATCAGCGACACACCGGGCCCCGACGTGGCGGTAAACGAACGCGCGCCGTTCCAGCCGGCGCCGATGACCATGCCGATCGAGGCCAGTTCGTCTTCGGCCTGCACGATCGCGAAGCGGTTTTCGCCCGTGTCGGGATCGACCCGGTACCGTCGGCAGTAACGATCGAAGGCCTCGGCCACCGACGACGACGGTGTGATCGGATACCAGGCGCACACCGTCGCGCCGCCGTACACGGCACCGAGCGCTGCCGCGCTGTTACCGTCGACGAAGATGCGGTCGCCGACCGCGTCCGAGCGCTCGACCTTCAGGTCGATGGGCGGAAGGTGATCCTGCGCATAGCGGCCCATCTCCAGGGCGCGCACATTGCCCTCGATCAGGCGCTCCTTGCCCTTGTACTGCTCACCGAACAGTTTCTGGATCTCGGCCGGATCGATACCCAGCAGCGTCGAGAGCGCGCCGATGTAGACGATGTTCTTGAACAACTGACGCTGACGCGGATCGGTGAACGCCCGATTGACGATGTCGGTCAGAGGCATCGCCACGACGTTGAGATCGTCGCGCAGACGCGAGCGTGGCACCGGCCGCGTGCTGTCGTAGAAGACATAGCCACCGGGCTCGACCTCTGCGATGTCGCGATCCCAGGTCTGTGGATTCATCGGCACCAGCAGATCGACGCCACCGCGGCGACCCAGGAAGCCATTGCCGCTGACCCGCACCTCGTACCAGGTCGGCAGACCCTGGATATTCGAGGGGAAGATATTGCGCGGACTGACGGGCACACCCATGCGCAGGATCGAACGGGCGAACAACTCGTTGGCCGAGGCGGAGCCCGAGCCGTTGACGTTGGCGAACTTGACGACGAAATCGTTGACCGCCGAAATCCGATCAGGCATTGGCAGCCTCCTCTTCGGTCTGGGCCGCCGACGCCGGCGCGTCATAGGCGTGAGTCATGTTGATCAGGGACTTGCGCATGTCCCAGGCACCGGTCGGGCAACGCTCGGCGCAAAACCCGCAGTGCAGGCAGACGTCCTCGTCCTTGACCATCACGCGGCCGGTCTTGAGGTCGTCGGAGATGTAGAGATCCTGCTCGAGGTTCTGGGCCGGCGCACGCAGACGCGTGCGCAGATCGGCTTCGCTGCCATTGGGCACGAAGCTTATGCAATCGGTCGGGCAGATGTCGGCGCAGGCGTCGCACTCGATGCAGAGCGGCGCCGCGAACACCGTCTGCACGTCGCAATTGAGACACCGCTGGGCTTCGTGCCAGGCGGTTTCGGCATCGAAACCGAGCTCGACCTCGACCCGTATGCTGGCCAGGGCCTGATTGGCCTCCGCCCAGGGCACCTTGTGGCGCACCTCGATGGAGACGTCGTTGTCGTAGCTCCACTCGTGGATGCCCATCTTCTGGCTGACCAGGTTCATACCCGGCGCCGGACGCTCGCCGACCGGCGCGCCGGCCAGGAAGCGATCGATGGAGATCGCGGCCTCGTGACCGTGCGCGACCGCCCAGATGATGTTCTTGGGCCCGAGCGCCGCGTCGCCGCCGAAGAAGACCCGCGGCTCGCTCGACTGCAGCGTGGCTTCGTCGAGCACGGGCATGCCCCATTCATCGAACGCGATGCCGCAATCGGTCTCGATCCAGGGGAAAGCGTTTTCCTGACCGATGGCCATCAGCACATCGTCGCAGGGCACGGTCTCGTCCGGTTCCCCGACGTTGACCAACCGGCGACGACCGTTCTCGTCGTAGCGGGCCTCGACCTTCTCGAAGACCACGCCACTCAGGCGACCGTTCTCGTGCACGAACGACTTCGGCACCATGAAATTGCGGATCGGGATGCCCTCGTGCATGGCATCTTCTTTTTCCCACGGGCTGGCCTTCATTTCATCGAAGCCCGAGCGCACGATGACCTGGACGTTCTCGCCGCCCAGGCGCCGGGCGGTTCGGCAGCAGTCCATGGCGGTGTTGCCGCCACCGAGCACCACCACCCGCTTGCCGATCGCGGTCGTGTGGCCGAACGCCACCGACGCCAGCCAGTCGATGCCGACATGAATGTTGGCGCCCGCCTCCTGCCGACCCGGGATGTCCAGATCGCGGCCACGCGGCGCGCCACTGCCGACGAACACGGCATCGAAGCCCTGATCGAGCAAGGCACGCATGGAGTCGATACGCTGGCCCGTGCGCAACTCGATGTTGCCCATGCCGACGATGTAGCCGATCTCCTCGTCGATGACCGACTCGGGCAGGCGAAAGCGCGGAATCTGCGTGCGGATGAAACCACCCGCGACCGGGTCCTGCTCGAACACCGTGATCTGATAGCCCAGCGGCGCCAGGTCACGGGCGACGGTCATGGAAGCCGGGCCGGCGCCGACGCAGGCCACCCGCTTGCCGTTCAGGGGCCCGGCCTTGGGCAGACGCTCGCGAATGTCCTCCTTGAGGTCGGCCGCGACACGCTTGAGACGGCAGATCGCGACCGGCTCGCGACGCGACCCGGTCAGCGACTCGTCCTCGACCCGGCCGCGCCGACAGGCAGGCTCGCAGGGACGATCGCAGGTTCGTCCCAGTACGCCGGGAAAGACGTTCGAACGCCAGTTGATCAGATAGGCGTCCCCGTATCGCTGCTGGGCGATCAGGCGGATGTACTCGGGAACGGGCGTATGGGCCGGGCACGCCCACTGGCAATCGACCACCTTGTGAAAGTGGTCGGGCTGGGTGACATCGGTGGGATGCATCTGTCTCCTCGAACGCGTTCGAGCGCACGCCAGACATGGGCGGGAAGGACACCGCGTCACGCCGTTTCGACGCAACGCACGATGCACGTCAGTGTAGTCCTATCACCAAACCCACTCCAAGGTGAGCACAATCGGGAAACAGGATTTTGGAGGTGCGCACAACGGTCGGTAACCGTCGGTTATGTTCCGAGACGGTCTGCGACCCTTCGGCAACGCCGCGCGCCGGCCGAAGCCGAGGGTGGCCCGTGCCATCGCCGGGTCGGCCCGCCAGGCCAGGACGCGGGCTGGAAGGCGTTCCCAGACGTGCTCTCGCACCTGGCTCGGAGCCGGCCCGCCACCGGCTCGGCACGGGATCCGGCCCAGCCGGATCGCCGGGCTGTCCTGACCGCCGGCCCCGACGGGCCGGAGGGTTTCAGTGCCCGCCGCCGGCCCGGCGGGCGGTGAGTTGCGTCAACAGTCCGGTCAACTCGGCTTCCGCATAGGGCTTGCCCAGGAAGGCGTCGACCCCGAGCGACAGCGCATGATTGCGGTGCTTGTCGGCGGTTCGCGAGGTGATCATCACGATCGGCAGCCGGGCGAAGCGCTCGTCCTTGCGCAAGGTGCGGGTCAGGTCGAAACCGTCCATGCGCGGCATCTCGATGTCCAGCAGCATCGCATCGGGCACCCTTTCCTGGAGCTGGCGCAGGGCATCGACCCCGTCCTTGGCAAGCACCACGTCATAACCCAGACGGTTGAGTAGTCTCTGCGTGACCTTGCGCACGGTGACAGAATCATCGACAACCATGATCGTCGCGGGCGCGTCCTCGAGCCTGGCCTCCATGCCCGCCCTCATCGCCGCATCCTGCACGCTGTCGTTGACCTCGCGCGCCAGTTGGCCCAGGTTGAGGATCAGCAGGATCTCGCCGTTGCCCAGTACGGTCGCCCCGGCCACTCCACCGATTCGCGCCACCTGCGGGCCAACCGCCTTCACCACCACTTCGTGGGCCTGGCTGACCGAGTCGGCATGAACCGCGATCCGCCCCGTACCCGTGCGGACCAGCATGACCGGCGAAACATGCTGCGCCGATGGCTTGAGGCTCGACTCGTCGACCAGCGTGGCCAGGTAGTAGAGCGGAACCCGCCTGCCGTCCACTTCGATCGAGCGCTCGGCGTACGCCTGTGCCAACTCGGTCGGGCCAAGCTGCATCAGCGTCTCGACGCTGGCCGCCGAGACGGCATAGCGCAGCGCCCCGACCGACACCATGACCACTTGAGCCAGTGCCATCGTGATCGGCAGGTGCAGTTCGAAGCGCGAGCCGCGACCGGCCTCGCTCATCACTTCGATGCGCCCACCCAGGGTCGACACTTCGGTGCGAACGACATCCATGCCGACGCCGCGGCCGCTGATCTGGTCGACCACCTGCGCCGTCGAGAATCCGGGGCGGAAAATCAGGTCGGCGAGCGCCTCATCGCTGATCGGCACGCCGTCACGTATCAGACCGCGCTCCAGAGCGCGCTGGCGGATGCGCGTCAGATCGAGCCCGCCGCCGTCGTCCGAAAGCGTGATCACGACCTCATTGCCGTTCTGCTTGACCTCGACGACGATCTCACCGACCTCGTTCTTGCCAGCCGAACTGCGCTGCTCGGGCGACTCGATGCCGTGCGCGATCGCATTGCGCAGCAGATGCTCAAGGGGCGCCACCATACGCTCGAGCACGCCGCGATCGGTGTGCACGCCGGCGCCGCGAACATCGAGCGCAACCCGTTTGCCCAATGCCTTGGCCGACTGCCGTACCACCCGATACAGACGGTCGTTGATGGTGCCGAACTGGACCATGCGCACACTCAGCAGATCGTGCTGGAGCTGTCGCAGAGTCAGCCCCTGACGATTCAGATCGGTGGCCGCGTCGTCGAGGCAGCGAGCCGCGTTGTGCTGCACGGTTGCCACGTCATTGACCGACTCGGCCAACATGCGCGTCAGTTCCTGGAAGCGGGTGAACCGATCGAATTCGAGCGGATCGAAACCCGCCGGACCGTTCGCACCACCGACCGGCTCCCGGTTGGCCTGGATGCGCGTCTCCGCATGCATCTCGATCTCGCGCAGCTGCTGGCGCAATCGATTGACGTTCTCGGCCAGGTCGCCCATGGCGATACGCACGCTGCCGATCGCGCTATCGAGTCGGGAACGCGCGATCGACGCTTCTCCCGACTCGTTGACCAAAGCATCGAGCAGCTCGGCTCGCACCCGCACCATCGCCTGGTTGCCGCCCCGCGGCGCTTCCGCGCCGGACGCCGTCGCGGTGATGGCACCGGCGTCCGGAGTCGGATCGATCGGTGCGTTCGCACTGGACAGCGGCTCGGGGCGCGGCGCTTGGCGACGCTCGACCGCGACCGGCGCCGATTCGGCGACCGGAGCCTCGCCAGACTCGGGCGCGGCGGGCTGCGCCGTCGAATCATGCCCGCCGTGGCCGGCCGAAACACCGTCGTCGGTCGCCCGGGATGACATGCTCTGCGAATCCGCGACCAGCGACGCGCCAGCCGGCGCCGGCACATCCGCCTCGCCCGATACCGCGTCGGCATAGGCGTCGGTCTCGCCACCCGAACCACTACCCAAGCCGATCAGGCGCTCGAAGTCCTCGGTGACCTGGTCGAGTTCGCTCATCAGCGCCTCGATCATGGACGGGTCGATCGATGCTTCGTCCATCGCCGTCTCGACGCGCGACTCCATCTCGTGCACGCGCTGGCCCAGGATCATCACGCCGGCCATTCGTGCACTGCCCTTGACCGTGTGCAACTGACGCATGATGAGCTGCTGCAGCGATTTGTCGCCCGGCTGGTCCAGCCAGGCGCGTAGATTGCCGTCGATCTGCGGCAGATACTCGCTCGCCTCCTCGACGAACAACGGCAACAACTCGTGGTCGATCTCGTCGCGCAGCTCGGGCGCCTCGTCCTGCGCGGGGCGCACTGGGCCCACCGCCGGCGCACCTGCCGCGTCCTTGGGCTCTGCACGCTGCTCGGCCCAGCGCGCCGCCAAGGCTTCGGCGGTACCGATCACCGCATCGATCGACTGCGGCTGCTCGCGGCGCGCGA
Source organism: Burkholderiaceae bacterium (assembly GCA_041396685.1). GTDB lineage: Bacteria > Pseudomonadota > Gammaproteobacteria > Burkholderiales > Burkholderiaceae_E > JAUIAI01. The sequence continues at coordinate 40,385 of JAWKYD010000022.1, read as the reverse complement.
CCTGTCTGAGGCTGCCGACCAGCGTTTGCAGGAGCATGCCGTAGCTGGCCAGATCCTCGCCGCTGGCGGGGCGCCCGCTTCCAGCCTGGGACTGCAAGGCCCGCTCCAGAAGTCCCGCCAGGCGACTCTGCGCGTCAGCACCCACCAGCGCGGCGCTGCCCTTGAGCGAGTGCACCGCGCGCAGCGCGAACTCGCTCGCCTGCCGCTTCTGATTGTGTTGCCAGTCGCGCGCGTCCTGCATCAGTCTGGCCTGCAGTTCGTCGACCTCGGCCGCGAACACCTGGAACAGAGATGCGCTGATGCGTCGGCCGCCGACTACGATGGTGTCGTCATCGCTGTCTTGTTCGGTCCGAGCATCGACGGACGCTGCGAGAGCGTCCGGGCCGGTGACTTCGAGCGATCCACCGGCGTCGCCAGGAAGAGCCAGATCGACGTTCTCGACGACATCGTCGCGAGCAGCGATTGCGGGGGCATCAGCGGGGGTTTCGGCGACCGTTTCGGCAAGTTCAAGCCCGAACGTCGCGACCTCGTCCCGCGGCAAGGCCGGTTCGCAGGGCGCGACGACATCCTCTGGCACCGCGGTTTCGAAGCTCTCGACCGTGTCCACTGGCGCGGTCAGCTCGAAGCTCTCGACCGTGTCCGCCGGCGCGGCCCGCGCGAAGCTCTCGACGAAATCCTCTGGCGCCTCGAGTTCGAAGGTCTCGACCACATCCTCTGGCGCCACGAGCCCGAACACTCGAGCCGGCTCGTCCGGTGCGGCCACTTGGCCGGAAGCAGGTGGCAACGCTTCGCCGGCCTGCTCCACCGTGCCCTGCCCGCCATCGACACCGAGCGGCGCTTGCCAAAGAGCGTCCGGATCGTTGCCCGGTGCCGGCTCCGGGCCCGATCCGGGAGACGTCAGTTCGATGGGCTCGCCGAACTCCAGGTCGAAATCGATCGTTGGCAGGGATGCGCGCGACGGATCGGCAACCGGCGCCTCGGGCAGGGAACCGAACGCTGCCTCCGGCAGAATCTCGGCGGGCAGCGCCGGTTCCGCCTGTGCCGATCCGGCTTCGTCGACGGTCGAGATCGGCGCGACCGCGACCGGTCCGGCCTCGGCGTGAACTTCGTCGGCCGGCGCCGGCTTCGCGGACACCGGCGCGGACGTGACATCGGGAACGGATTCGAGACGCCCCTGTCGCAACTGGTTGGCGCGCGCCACCACCGATCGCATGTCGTGCGTCACCTGGCCGCCACCCGCCGCGGACAAGGCGTCGATCCAAGTCTGGAACCCGCCTTGGGCCTCGTCGATCAATGCCAGAAGAACATCGTCGACCGAGCGCTCTTCGGCCAACCATTGATTGAGCAACTCTTCCAGTGCCCAGGCAACGTCACCGAAGTCGTCCAATCCGACCATCCGGCTCGATCCTTTGAGCGTGTGGAAGCCACGTCGCACCGAGGTCAGGGCCGCCATATCGGACCCGGATCGCGCGAGCTTGGTCCGATTGCTGCCTATCGACGTCAAGACCTCCGCACCCTCGATCAGGAACACCTCGAGCAACTCGGCATCGATCTGTGCTGCGGCCTCGGGCAAGTCCGCAGCCACTTCCTCAGGCGCAGCCGCCAGTTCGGCGACGTCGCGCCCGAGCATGCGCGCGACCTGGATCAGAGCCGATGCGCCGTTTTCTTCCAGCAAGAGACCGGCGACCTGTGCGGCGTCGGCGAGATCGGCGCTGTCGGCGAGCTTCGCCGTATCGTGAACGGTTGCCAGAATCTGAAGAGCGTCGGCCAGCGCGGCGGCCTCGCCCGATCCGGCACGCGCGAGCGCGTCATCGAGCGATTGCAGCTCGACCTCGAGGCGAGCCTCCAGAGTCAGTTCCGGCCTGGCGACCTTCGCGGTCAGTTCGACATCGGCCAGCGTGTCTGCGGCGCTCTGGTCGCGCCGGCAAAGCACCCGCCGGGTGGTGTCGAACACGTAGGCATCGGCAGCGTCACTGGACGTGCTCAGCCCATCGACGAAGAAACCGAGATTACCGACAGTCTCGGCGAGCGATGCCGCCACCGCGTCGCTCGGTTGCTCGCCGGCGGCGATTGCCCTGGCGACCGCGCCGATCTCGAACGCACCGGCCGCCGCATCGTCGTGACCGAGCAGCTTCATCGTGCCGCCCACCGCCTCGACACGCGCCGCCGCCGCCGTCAATTGCTCGACTCCCTCCTCCGGACGCCGGAACCAGGCATCGAGAGCAGCTTCGGTCTCACGCAGATTGGCCTGTGATTCGGCGACGAATACGTCCATGGTCAGCCGCTCTTGGACGGCGGCCGTGAGATCAGTCAGCCAGTCAGGCAGCGCATCCTCCGTTCCCAGACCGTGCAGACAAGCATCCAGCCGCCGCGCGATCTCGGCGCAGCGAGCCTGCCGATGGGGGAACTCGACCATCCCGCTGGCGAGTAGCTGCTCGACGAACAGCAGCGACACGGCCATCTCGACGCCGAGCAGTTCGCTGACGGGCGCCGAGTCGAGACCGATCGCCTTGACGACGCTGATCCAGGCACCGGTCAGACGCCCCAGGCCGTCGGGATCGAATTCGTCGGTCGCCTCTTGATAGCGCGCGAGCGCCTGCTTGAACTCGCCCACATGGGCTTCGACGCCGCCGGGATTCTGCAGCATCGCCTCCCAGGACTTCTTCATGGCCGTGATGGCCTGCGCGACCGAGTGCCTTGCGCGCCGATCGACCTGCCCGTATCGCGGAGTGTCGAGGTTCTCGGGCACCATGCCGTCCAGGCCGAAGATCCCGAAGACGCGGCGCAGCTCGTCGTTGTTCGGCCGCAGACATGCGATCGAGAACAAGGTGTCGCGCTGCAGTCGCTCGGATGCCGGCGCGCCGTCGCTGAGCGCACGCCGCAGCTGCAGATTCAATCGGGCGAGGAGACGCTTGCCGTAGACGTCGAGCGCACCGTGTCCATCGGCCAGGGCCCGGAAGTAGATCGCGGTCAGCGCCCAGAAGGTCTGCTGACCAGCGGCGATCGGCGAGCGCGCGACCCGGTCGATCGCCGCCAGCATGTCACGCGCCGCGCTGGCGTCGGCTGGCGTTCGCAACATCCGCAGCAGGCCGAGTTCGAAGCGCTGACGAACACGCGCCGCCTCTTCGGGCGAGAGCGCGCCCAAGGGTTCGCGCGCGAGTGCCAGCCTCCCGGCGGCCGGGAAGAACAGGTCCGCCGGGTGAATCCGTTCGGCACGCCGCGCGGTCTGCAGATCGCGCAGGTACGGATACAAATGCAGCGGCTGCGGCGGGATGCCGCGCAAACGTTCGTCGAGATACTCGCAGATCGCCGCCATGGCGGCGCTCAATGCACTGCTGGTCGCGCCATCGAGCCGGATCTCGCCGGCCAGAACCCGATCGATCACGGCCTCCAGCTCGGCGCAGACCAGATCCGGACCGGCCAATCCGAGCAGGTTCAGGACGCCGAGCGTCTGATGAATCTGGGCGCGCGCGGCGCTGAGCAGCGACGCGTCGTCGCCGGCTTCGCGATAGCGCTCGAGCGCGGCATCGACGGCATCCAGGGAATGGCGGATCTCGATCGCGCACCATGACAGTCCGCGTAGATCCTGCGTGCCGGGGCCCGCCGGGGCGGGGGCGCGTAACGTGGCGGCGGCGAGTTGCACTTAGGTCACCTTGAATCGGGAGACGGAGTTCCTGAGCTCGAGCGCCAGCTCCGATAGTTTCTGCACGGATCCGGCTGTCTCGGCGGTTCCCTGCGAGGTCTGCTCGGTTACCTGCAGCATCCGTTGGATGGATTCGGCAACGGTGGCGGCAGAAGCGGCATGCTCGGAGGTAGTGGCCGAAAATTGCTCGATCAGGTGCGCGATCTGAGTCGAGACGCGGCCGATCTGGCCGAGTGCCGAGCCCGCCTCGTCGGAGCGCCGGGTGCCATCGACGACGCCTTGCGTGCAACGCTCCATCGCGGCGACCGCATCCTGCGTGTCGGCCTGGATCGTCTGTATGAGCACGGCGATCTGCTTGGTGGCGTCGGCCGAGCGCTCGGCGAGCCGCTGCACCTCCTCGGCCACGAACGAAAAACCACGCCCCGCTTCGCCCGCCGATGCCGCCTGGATGGCCGCATTCAACGCCAGCACATTGGTCTGCTCCGACAGGCCGGAGATCATCTCGACGATCTCGCCGATTTCCTGCGATGACTCGCCAAGCCGCTTGATCCGCTTGGCGGTCTCCTGAATCTGGTCGCGGATCATGTTCATGCCGGCGATCGCATGATCGACCGCGCGCGTGCCCCCTCTTGTGATGCCTGCAGGCTCTGCCGCGCGACATGGACGGACTCGGCCGCCTGTGTCGAGACATCGTCGATCTGGGTCGCCAGACGCAGCACAGATTCTCCGGTCTCGCGAATCTCGCGCGATTGCTGGGCGGACGCGGCGAGCAATCGCGCCGATGTGTGCTGCGCCTTCGAACTGGCGTCGTTGACCTGCTCGGCGGTGGAATTGATGCGCGACACGAGGCTGCGCAGCTCTTCGATCGTGTAGTTGACCGAGTCGGCGATCGCGCCGGTGATGTCTTCGGACACCGTGGCCTGCACGGTCGGTCGCCGTCGGCGACTTCCTGAAGCTCGTTCATCAGACGCAGAATCGCCGCTTGGTTCATGTCGTTCGTGCGCTTGGCCTCGACTTGCATGCGCTCGGCCTGAGCACGCTGCTGCTCAGCCTGCTCGGCGCGGTTGTTGCCTACCCAGATGTAGGCGCGCGACAAGGCCACCGCGCACAATGCCGCCAGAAATGCCAGCACACCGGCGATGCGAAGTTGAATCGCTCGCCGCTCGTCGGCCGCCGGCAATGCGCCCCGAATCTCCTGCAAGCGGGCCTGGACATCCGCAACCGCCGTGTCGATGTCGCCGGCGGTACGGCGTGCGCGCACCATAGCGGGCGCAGTGATCGCATAGGCGGTTCCGGCCGTCCGCAGGCCATCGAGCGCGCCTGCCAACTGGGTCAACGGCTGCTGCGCCAGGCCGTCCTCGCCGGCCACCAATTGGATGCGCTGGTCAATCGAGCCGAACAGCGACAGGGCGCGGGTCATGGTGACATCGTCGAAACCCGTCGGCGCACGCGAGGATCGAGCAGCGTACGCAGATCCACGACCCACAATGCAATCTGGGCCGCTTGGGCGAGCGCGTTACGTGTGCGCGCCGCTCCCGCATGGCGCAGGAAGTCCGCTGAAGCCTCCCCAGACGCTCGCTCGCCGCCTGCACGGCCTGCGCGCCGGACCGCCGCACTTCGAGCGCCGCACCGCCGTCGCCGGCGACCTCGCCGAGCGTTTTCTGGGCACGATCCCAGGAAGCGAGCAAAGCCGCCACCGTGGGATGCAGGCCATCGTCGACCAGCGCCGGCCGTTCGAACTGGGCGATCGAGTCGATCGCGCCGGCGATCGCCTGGCGATGCTTTTCGAGCGCTCCGGGCGCAAGCGTCTGCATCCCCTTGGCACGCCCCAGGGCATGCTCGAGTTGAAGCACCTCCACCAGGGCCCGCCCGTTGTCGCGGGCAAGCCTGTCCTGTCGCTCGCCGTCACGGAAGTACGAGCTCATGAACACCGCGATCGCGGTCGTCAGGAGTCCGAACGCTATCAACAGCAAGCGCACGCGTCGCTGATCAGCGGTGCGACCGAACAGCCTGGACCCGAAGGCACGCTTCGTCGAGACAGGGGCTCTATCGAAGAGATCATTGAAGGCGTCGTCCAGCGACTGGACATCGGAGGTGCCGGCGTCGTCGGCGTCCGGCGTTGCATGACGCGCGGGGCCGGATCCGTCGGGCTGGGATCGCGTCAACGACCGGGCCGCGCCACCCGCGCCGCGAATGCGCTCGATTTCATCGTGCATCTCGGTTCTCATTCTGGGCACCCGTCACCGACCCGCGGACAGGAAAGCGTCGTTGGCGCACAAGCGCTCGAGGTCGAGTTCGCGCCAGAGCGCGCCCTTGGCGTCGCGCCAACCAGGGCCGCACCAGTCGTCTACTCCGCCCGAATCCGCCTGCTGCATGCGAGCCATGCTCTGCAGGCCCATCATTCGAGAGACCAGGATCGCGGCATTGACCGGCAAGCGCGGCGAGAACGCGAGCAGCCTGGCATCCTTGCCACGCTCGGTCGGCGCACCTCCCTGGAACTCCGCAAGATCGACCACGCCGTGCAGAGCACCACGCAGGTTCGCGAGGCCCTTGAACCACGGTCGCGCGCCGGGCACGATCGCGATCGCCTCTGGAATCGGCAACACTTCGCCGGCCAGACGAAGGTCGATCAACCATCGCTGATCGCCGATGGCGATCCCCAAGCGCGACCCGGCAGTGGCCGAACGCTCTTCGGTGGGCGCGGCGGCGACTCCGGCCGTGGCGGCCATGAACTCGGACATGCGACCCCCGTTCAGTTCGTGAGCGCTTCGACGCGCGCGATGAATTCTTCCGGAACGACTGGTTTGATCAGATACTCGGTCGCGCCCTGGCGCAGCCCCCAGATGCGATCGGTCTCGGTGTCTTTGCTGCTGACGATGATCACCGGGATGCTTTCGGTCTGGGGGTCGCGGCGCAACTTGCGCGTGACCTGGAAACCGCTGAGGCCGGGCATCACGACATCGACCACGACCAGGCGCGGCGATTCGGTGCGTACCTTGTCGACCGCCTCGTCACCCGAACCGGCCGTGATCACCGAGAAGCCCCGCTTGTCCAGCAGATCCGCCATGTAGTAGCGATCGGTGGGCGAGTCGTCGACGACCAGGACCTTGGGACCCTTCTTGTTCATGAAAGGGTCTCCGCTCAGGCGTGCTCGGCGCGACGGGTCAGATCACTGACCGTGCGCAGCAGGCTGTCTTTGGTGAAGGGTTTCGTCAGATAGCGGTCACACCCGACCAGTCGGCCTCGCGCACGATCGAAAAGGCCGTCTTTGCTGGAAAGCATGACGACGGGAGTATCACCGAAGCGCGCGCTCTTCTTGATCATGGCGCAGGTCTGATAGCCGTCCAGACGCGGCATCAGGATGTCGCAGAAGATCAGGTCGGGACGATGATCCGCGATTTTGGCCAGGGCATCGAATCCGTCCTCGGCCAGGATGACCTGAGCGCCTGCCTTGCCCAGGAAAATTTCGGCGCTGCGCCGAATGGTGTTGCTGTCATCGATCACCATGATCTTGATGCCAGCCAGGCTCAGCGATTCACTCATGTCATCGTCCCATCACGTGACGTCACTGCACCGGCGCCTGCAAGCAGGCAACGATCCGAGCTGAAAGCAACCGCCCGATCGCTCGCGGCCGGTCGCAGTCGACCGCGAGCCGATGCGCATCACGCGCAGGACAGGCGCTAGATTTCAACCATCTCGAAATCGTCTTTCCGGGCCCCACACTCGGGACAGGTCCAGTTCACCGGTACATCCTGCCAACGGGTACCGGCGGCCAGACCTTCGTCCGGTGCGCCGGCCTCCTCGTCGTAGACCCATCCGCAAATAAGACACATCCACGTGCGGAAGGGGGTTTCGGCAGCACCAGACTCGCCGTCGTGCTCGTTCACACTCATTTCTCCGTCCTGTATTGATCAATGAAACAGCACGGATTTTGCCCCGGATGGTACGCTTCGCCCTTTTTCGGGCCGACCCGATGCCGATAAGTGGCCACAGCGTTGCGACAAACGTACAAGGAATCCGTTCGCGCATCCGCGGTCTCTATGCGGTCACGCCCGATTGGCCGGATCCGGAACGGCTGTCGGCTGCGGTGAGCGCCGCAGTCCGAGGTGGCGCGGGCATCGTGCAGATACGCAGCAAGCAGGTCGACAGACACTTGCAGCGCGCGATCGCGCAGGCGGTGTTCGAAGCGTGCCGTCGGCATGGCGCGATCTGCCTGGTCAACGACGACGTCGAACTGGCCGTCGAGCTTGGCGCCGACGGCGTGCACCTCGGTGCCGACGATACCGCACCCGGGACGGCACGCGCGCGGCTCGGTCCCGCAGCCATCATCGGCGTCTCCTGCTATGACGATTTCTCGCGCGCTCAGCGCTGGCCGGAGGCCGACTATGTTGCGTTCGGCAGCGTCTTCGTCTCGCGGGTGAAGCCCACCGCCGTTCGTGCGCCGCTCGATCTGTTCGGCCGTGCCCGTGCGGCCGGCCTGTGTTCGGTGGCCATTGGCGGAATCGATCGCGGCAATGCGGCTCGGGTCTTCGCGGCGGGCGCCGATGCGGTCGCCGTGATCTCCGATCTGTTCGAGGCGCCGCTCGAACAGATCGAGCAGCGCGCGGCCGAGTTCACTACGTTGGCAGCCGCCGCCCGCTGACGATCGTCCGGTGCCGGCCGACGCTCAGCTCCACGGGCGCAGATCGGCCACTTCGAGCACTTCGCCATTCTCGGCGCTGACGAATACCGTCATGTCGCGGCCGATGGCGTGCAACGGCAGATAGCGCACTTGGTCATCGTCGCGACCGAGCGCGGCGAGAGCACGGTCGACTTGCCCGACTTCATTGAATTCCCGCAGATTCGCGACCGGCTTTGCCTTGGCCAGCGCCGTCCGCCCATCGAAGGCCTGGTACAGCTCGGGCAGCAGCGCCGGGCCGGTACCGTTCAATGCCTCGGCCATCGTCAGCTTGTCGAGTTCCTGCCGGTCTCGCGGAAGCTCCACGTGTACCCACGATGGCGCGCGATCCGGAAACCGGTTGAACGGAGCCGCTGCCTTGGCGAGCAGGGCCGGTTCGAGATCGGCGGCGGACACCATCTCGAATCGGTCGACGACATAGGCGACATATACCGGTCGCGCCTGGTAGATGCTCATCACACCGTAGACGAGCGCGGACAGCTGAACCAGCGCTATCACGCCGAGATCGAAGCGAAGACTAGGCTTGGCTGGTCGGAAGACGAGCATCGTCAGGGCCGGTCCGAGCACGAGATCGACCAGCACCATGATCATCGCGAGGTTCAACAGCCGGCCGCGAGCCTGAGGCCGCTCGGATACCAGAGCGAGATGGCGAGCGCCAGCACGGCACAAACCACCGCGGCGCTGAGCAGAAAGTGAATGGCGCCGGCCCTGAGCTTGGCGAGCACGAGAGGAAGAGACTTGGACATCATGACGATCGATGAAGATGCTTCAACGACAGTTGGGTGGCCGATAGTTGACGGGAACCGTCGAGCGTGCACTGTCGCAGATCCAGGCGATCGCCCGTGCCGGAATGACTCCCGCCTGCAACAAGGCATTGTTGGACAGCGGACGGTACACCAGGGTCGTGCCCTCTTCGACCAGGGCAGAGAAGGTGATCGTCACGCTACCGTTGTCCGGATCGACGCGCACACTGCGCACCTCGGCGGTGGGGTCGGTCAGTTCGGCAAAGCCCCAATCGAGGCTTTCGCTGCCACCGACTGCGTTGTCCCAGACGGCCGACTTTGCCGGTGCCGCCACCACGATTGCACTCGCCACGCGTGCACGCATCATGTAGTCACGGTAGGCGGGAACCGCAACGGCAGCGAGTATGCCGATGATCGCGATCACGACCATGAGCTCGATGAGCGTGAAGCCTGGTGACGATGCACTCGTGTTTTGCCCGCGATTGCGCATGCGTCGGATTTTCTACGATTGCGTCGATCTCCTGCCGCTGTAGCCCGAGGAACGGCCGCCCCGAACGGAGGCGCGGCACGTCCGCTCGAACCCGGTCGGCAGCTCAGCTACGGCAGTTGGCCGGGGCGTACTTATCCTGCAGCGTACCCTTCGAGCCGTTCTTGGTCGAACCCGAGGAATTGCAGTTCCAGACGATTGCGTTGGCTGGGATCGCACCATTGACCAAGCGTGGCCCGTTCGATCGGCCGACCCGTGGCGCAAGGACCAGCGTCCCGTTGCCGGCGCGCGCCGTGTAGCGGATCGTGATCTGACCATTCGAAGCCGCTGCCGTGATGCTGGTGACCGATGGTGTCGAGATCGCCGGAACGCCATTCTGGCCCGGGGTCGCCGAGTTGAGAGCGATGCCATTGGCCGCGTTCTCGGAGACTGTGGCCTTCACGCCGGACGCCAACGACAAACCCTCGGTTACCTTGGCTCGCACCGTGTAGTCCTGATAGGCCGGGATCGCGACCGCGGCCAGAATGCCGATGATCGCCACCACGATCATCAGCTCGATCAGGGTGAAACCCCGTTGTGTCGTCAGCCTTGCCATATTCTTTTCCCCGAAGAAGTCGATAAAGCGTACGCGGTCTTGCCCACGCGCTTGCTCATGGTCACTCCAGAATCGTGCCCGCCGGCGGCAGCGGTCGCTTTTTGCAGACCGATGGTCGCGGCACTGCCGAGCGTCGGCCGACATCGTTGCCCGGGCAATAAGCAGGAACGGCACGGTAAATCCCGCCTACCTCTCGAGATTGACGCTACTGGTCACCATCTGACGGCGACGGTCAAGTCGTTGCGCGCGCGACGTCGGCCGCGACTACGGCGAGCGGACACGAAAGAGCCGCTCGATGGCGGCTTCGCGCGGTCGGCATCCGACGTTGAATCAGCTTCGACAATTCGCCGGAGCGTATTTGTCCTGCAGCGTGCCCTTGGTTCCGGCCTTGGTCGAACCAGAGGCGTTGCAGTTCCAGACGATGTAGTAGTTCGGGATCACGCCAGGTACCAACTGAGGCGCACCCGGCGCACCATTTCGTGGTGCGAGGATCAGCGTGCCATTACCGGCGGTGGCCGAATACTGAATGGTGATTTCGCCGTTCGCCGCCGATACGGTGATGCCGGCCACCGAAGGCGTACTGATCAGGGGCAGCCCGTTCTGACCTGGCGTGCCTGAGTTGAGCGCCACACCCGCCGACGCGTTCTCGCTGACCGTCGTCTTCACGCCCGCGGCCAAGGTCAGGCCCTCGGTGACCTTGGCCCGAATCGTGTAATCCTGATATGCAGGAATCGCGACCGAAGCCAGGATGCCGATGATCGCCACCACGATCATCAACTCGATCAGCGTGAATCCCCGTTCGATCGTTCGGGTCATCGACTTGCACTCCTTGTTCATTCACGGCCACGCGCCCGACGCAGCCTACCGGGTCCCGCATGGAGTCAGCATGTTTCATGCCAACACCGGACGATGGTCGGTAACGGCGCTCGACTCGGCGACGACCCATACCGGCAATTGCGTTGCAGATCGTCCGAGTATGGAACACGACACGAGGATCGGTAGAACGAAAAAGGCCGCCCGAAGGCGGCCTTTCTCAGACCGATGTGAACCGATCAGCTGCGGCAGTTGGCCGGAGCGTACTTGTCCTGCAGCGTTCCCTTGGAGCCAGCCTTGGTCGAACCGGCCGAGTTGCAGTTCCAGGTGATCGCATTGGCCGGAATCACACCGTTGACCAAGCCAGCGGCACCGACGCGCGGCGCGAGCACCAGCGTGCCACCACCGGCGGTCGCCGTGTAGGTGATCGTGATCTCACCGCTGGCCAGCGCGGCCACGATGCCGGCGACCGACGGGGTCGCGATCAGCGGCACGCCGTTCTGACCCGGCGTCGCCGAGTTCAGCGCCACACCGTTGGCGGCGTTTTCGCTGACGGTCGCCTTCACACCCGCGGCCAGCGAAAGACCCTCGGTGACCTTCGCGCGCACCGTGTAGTCCTGGTAGGCCGGGATCGCGACGGCGGCCAGAATGCCGATGATCGCCACGACGATCATCAGTTCGATCAGGGTGAAACCTTTTTGCATTTTCGAGGACATGCCAGATAACTCCGAGGATTAGGGCGCGCCCTTGCCCGCCCGACGCATCGACATAGGCATTTGCCGTGCCAGGGTGACCGGACGACGTCCGTCGCCCGATGAACGGTCGCTTTGGGCGTTGGAAATCTGCAAATCGGCTCGAATCGATCATGATGCTCTGACGATGCCCTTCGCGACGCTCTGTGGCGCATCGACGCCCTGCCGCAATTGGGTCAATGCATGCCGAGAAATGTCAGTCCGAGTCGACCGGGCTGACCAAACTCGGCAACCTGAACGTCCGGCACCATGAGAAAGGCCGCCCGAAGGCGGCCTCGTCCAACCGACGCGGATGAATCAGCTGCGGCAGTTGGCCGGAGCGTACTTGTCCTGCAGCGTTCCCTTGGAGCCAGCCTTGGTCGAACCGGCCGAGTTGCAGTTCCAGGTGATCGCATTGGCCGGAATCACACCGTTGACCAAGCCAGCGGCACCGACGCGCGGCGCGAGCACCAGCGTGCCACCACCGGCGGTCGCCGTGTAGGTGATCGTGATCTGGCCGTTGGCCAGCGTCGCCACGATGCCGGCGACCGACGGGGTCGCGATCAGCGGCACGCCGTTCTGACCCGGCGTCGCCGAGTTCAGCGCCACACCATTGGCGGCGTTTTCGCTGACGGTCGCCTTCACACCTGCGGCCAGCGAAAGACCCTCGGTGACCTTCGCACGCACCGTGTAGTCCTGGTAGGCCGGGATCGCAACGGCGGCCAGAATGCCGATGATCGCCACGACGATCATCAGTTCGATCAGGGTGAAACCTTTTTGCACTTTCGACATCATCTTTGCTCCGGTAGGAATCGGCTCGCGGTGTCGCTCGCCCGGTGTCTTCCCCTAAAGCATCGCCCGTGCCAGGCAGCGCGAGTGGTTCCGTTTTCATGACAGACGGTCGAATGTTCGGATATCGACCGGTTTTTCCCTCCCGATAGGGGGATGGCGAAAACGTCCGACGTCGATTGCACGATCGATTTGCGCGGTGACGCATTGGGTCACCTGTTGCCCCGATCCGGCACAGTCTGCGGTGATGGGACCGCCTCGATCCCCTGTCTGCGCCGCTGTCCGGGTCTTCCGGCGAACCCTGACGCGGGTTCGATGGCGTCGCCCGATCGCGAAAGACGCTCGATCAGAACTCGAGGATCAGGCCCCGTTCGAGCAGGCGTGGCGCATGGCGTCCGGCCCAGGCCTCGATTTCGTGCGCGATGGTATGGCGATCGGAGGGCTTCAGATGCGTGACCCAGAGAGTCGGCGTGCGCGACAACATCGCGAGCTCTTCGCTGAGCTGTATCGGATACAGGTGCTTGGCGGTCACCGCCAGATCCCGCTCTCGGTTCGAGAAGGCGGTCTCGATGATCAGATGGCGTAGATCGGCCATCGCATTGACCTCCCGCCAGAATGCATCGTTTGGCCCCGTATCGCCCGAGAACACCAGCGAGCCGCGGCCCGAACTCAGATGAAAACCCAGCGCCGGCACCGTATGACGCGCTTCGAGCGCCCGGATGCTTCGCCCCTCGATCACGACGCTGGCGCCGACACCGAGCGGCTCGAATCGCAGCCAGGGACGCTCGAAGTGAGGTATCTCGGTGAAATCCGGCCAGATCGTCCAGTTGAAGATGTGCGCGCGCAGCGCGGCAATCGTTTCCGGCAATGCGTGCACGAGCAGCGGCTTTTCGCGACGCGCGCCGACGGAGTCGATCAACAGCGGCAGCGCCGCGATGTGATCGAGATGCGAATGCGTCAGAAAGACATGGTCGATCGCCGTCAGTTCCTCCACCGACAGATCCTCGACGCCGGTACCGGCGTCGATCAGGATGTCGGTGTCGACGAGGAACGACGTGGTGCGGGCCAGCGCGCCGATGCCGCCGCTACAACCAAGTACGCGCAGCTTCATCGTGAGGCTCGTCGGAGTTGCCCGGATTGTCGATCGGTCGGACGGCCGGTATCAGCGGCCCCGCTGCGACCCGCTCGGCGGGGAAGACCGCGCGAGCCGGACCGATATTGACCCCTTCCTCCGTGACCGGCCTGGGCGCGAAGATCCGGACCGCTCCCTGGCGACCGGTGACGACCACGGTGTCGATCGGATCGAAGCGCATATCGGAACAAGCCTGCTCGGTCGACTCGCCGACGATGATCGGCGTGCGATAGTGCTTCGTCAACGACTCGAGCCGCGATGCCAGATTGACCGAATCACCGATCACCGTATAGGCGCGACGCAACTTGGAGCCCATGTCGCCCACCCGCATCAGTCCGGTGTTGATTCCGATGCCGATCGCTACCGGTGGAAAGCCGCGTGCCGCAAAGCGCTCCGACAAACGCGCGATCGCACGTTGCATGTCGATTGCCGCCAGCACCGCGTGTCGCGCGTGCTCCGGATCGTCGACGGGAGCTCCCCAGAAGGCCATGACCGCATCACCCATGTACTTGTCGACCGTGCCACGATATCGATAGATGCATTCGGTGAGATCGGTCAGCACCTCGTTCAGGTACTCCCGCAACATGTCTGGTGGCATGTTCTCGGCAATGCGGGTGAAACCGCGAATGTCGGCGAACATGACCGTCAGCTCGCGATTCACACTGATCTGGCCATGGTAATTGAGCGGATCGCGAGCCATCGTGCCGACGACATCCGGAGACACGTACTCGGAGAACAGATCGACCACCGCCCGCCTCGCGCGCCCCTCGATCGCATAGCCCGCGGCCAGATTGAACAGGCCGACGACCACGATCGTGAGCAGCGAACCCGCTAGCGGCAGGACCCATCCCAGATGAACGAACGCGACCACGTTCCAGACGAACAGTGCGCCGGCCGACGTACAGGTGGCGAGCACCACCCCGAATGCGCCAGCCCGCGGCGCGCCGAGGGCGAACAGACCGCCGATCAACAGAATCGCGATCGCGGCAATCTGGTTGCCTTCGGCAACCCGTGACAGCAAGCGCCCCTCGAGCGCGCCCGCGACCAGCGATGCGTGCACCTCCACGCCCGGCAGGCTTTCGCTGATCGGCGTCGGGCGCAGATCGGCCAGACCGGGGGCACTGGTTCCGATGAGTACGATCTTGTCCTTCAGTTTCGACCAGTCGGCGCTGCCATCGAGCACGTTTACCGCCGACACGTACGGAAAATTGTGACCGCTGGCATCACGCGGCCCCGTGAACGGCACCAATGCCGTCAACGCCTCGGACAACGGCAGGCTGACACGACGATCCGCGTTGGCGATATCGATGGTCTCCGTACCGACCGCCATGATCGTGTTGTCGAGTCGGGCGCGCAGCAGTCTGAGCGCGAACGACTCGAAGATCTGGCCGCCGAACTCGGTCAGCAGCGGCAGCGAACGGGTGATCCCATCGGGGTCGAGCATCGGATTGACGAAGCCGGCGCTGCTGGCCGACTGCATGAACACCGGCAGGTTTCCACCATAGCCGTTCCAGACTAGGCGCGGTACACCCGAACCCAGTGTGGCGCTGTCGAAGGCCGCCGGCGGCAACTCGCCGCTCGTATAGCCGCCGCGATCGCTGGTGAAGTAATAGCCGAGCACCACCTTGCCCAGGCCCATCGATTCGGCAAGCAGGCGATCGGCGTCCGGGTCATCGAGTTGCGGCTCGGCGAACACCACATCGAAGCCGACCACGGCCGGCTGCCCCTTCTCGAACAATCGTCGTGTCAGATCGGCCATCGTGCGGCGTGACCACGGCCAGCGGCCCACCTTGGCGAGGCTGGCCTCATCGATGTCGACGATCACGACGGGAGCATTCGCAAGCGGCGGCGCCACGCGCAGGCGCGCATCGTAGAGAAACCGATCGGCGGTCGTCAGGCCGTCTGCCGGCGTCGCTCGCCACTGCACGATCGCGAAACCGGCGCAGATGACCAACCCCAGGATGGCGCGCAGCCAACGCAGCCCATCGCCGCGCCGCTCGCTCACGGCCGACCTGCTGACGAGCGAGCAACGATGCGTTCCCGCGCAATCGTCCTGTCGCCAGGGGCGCACCGCATGTCGCGATCCACTACAGATGCCTGAAGCGAATGCGGGTCTTGCCGACGTCGATCTCGCACGCATGGCGCAATACCGCGCCCAGCGGCCCGACCCGTCGACCGTCGACGCGCAACTCGGTCTCGCCCGCCAGACGGGTCAGCGTCCAGCCGCTCTCCCGTCGGCTCAGCAACAAGGTATCCGCGCCCACCACGACTTCGTTGGTGCTCTGCGTGAAGCGCTGGTGGATACCGCGCATGCCGCCGGTGAGGAACTCCAGCACCACCGGCGCGCGGCGCGAGGGCTGTACGAGCGCGCGATGGCCGGGCAGGTGGCAGTCGGCCCGATACACGCCCAACTCGATGCGGTCGCCGTCGCGGATCGGCGTGCGACCGACGACGTTCCCGTTCACGATCGTACCGTTGCGACTGCTCATGTCGTCGATCCGGTAGCCGTCGCTCTCGCGCACGATCACCGCGTGCTCGCCGCTGATCGAACGGTGATCGAGCACCAGATCGTTGTACGCAGCCCGCCCGATCGTCCAGCGGTCTTTGGAAAGCGGTGCGATCTCGCGACGACCCGTCTCGATGTGCTCGACGCTCAGATGAGCGATTTCGCGCAAATCGATGCCATCGAACGTCGACTGCGCGACGTCGTCGGGCTCGCGCTCGATCGCTTGTTCCGCACCCAACACCGACTCGCCGCTCATCGGACCACCTCGGCCGTTCGGAGCAGGTCGCGCCGTCGCGGTGAGCCGCACGCCTCAAGATCGAAGTCCGTCGACACCACCCGGCGCCGGCTGGGCATGGCCCCCGGCGTCTGCCGGGTGCCGCTCGCGATAGCGGTCGTCGGATCAAGGCCGCTGTGCACGTTGATTTCTGCCGGTATGTCCATGACCGGCAAGCCTATCGACGCACAAGCGCGCGGCTAAGCGCCTCTTTTATGAACGGCCGCGCGGTTCCGCCGGACGGTGCGCGAGCACCTCAGCGCGAAGCGCGGCGGCGTTTCTGCAGCACGGCCAGGAGAACGACCAGCGCTGCGCCGAACACCGAGGCGGTCCAGCTCCAATGACCCGCCACGAACATCCCGCGCTGTTCGAACCAGTAGTCGGTCACCAGCATTCCACCGGCGATCCAGCCCAACAGACCGCCGCCGAACCAGATCAGCCACGGCTGGCGCTCGATCAGGCCGATGATGAATCGGCTTCCCCAGACGATGATAGGGATGCTCACCAACAGCCCAAAGATGACCAGACCGAGGCGGTGATCGCTGTCCGCACGCTCGGCTGCCCCGGCGATGCCGATCACGTTGTCCAGACTCATGACGAAATCGGCGATGATCACCGTGCGCACCGCATCGAACAGTGTGTTGCCACCACGCAAACCGTCGTGGCCGTCATCGTCGTCCGGCAGTAGCAGCTTGATGCCGATCCAGATCAGCAACAAGGCACCGATGATCTTGAGCGTCGGCAGGGCCAGGAGACTGACCGCGAAGGCAATCAGCACCACGCGCAGCACGATGGCGCCCAAGGTACCGAGAACGATGCCCTTGTTGCGCTGGGCCGGCGGCAGATTGCGGCAGGCGAGCGCGATCACGACCGCGTTGTCGCCACCCAGAAGAATGTCGATCATGATGATCTGACCGACGGCGGCCCAATTGAGATCGACCAGCATCTCGATCACGCTGACGACCTCGCAAGTGGGCACGGTTCAATGGTCGGACGCCCTGGCTGCGGGGCAAGCTCCGCCAGTGTTGTGGGTCCGAAGTTCGCGGTCAAAACAAAGACGCGGCTGGGGTGTGCCGGCAAGGCGCAAATCGTAGCGATACCGGCTGTATTGCGGGGCCTTGCAATGCCGTCGGCGTGCGCCAGGCGTGTTCTCGTTCAGCGAATGTCGGACTCACGGCACCAGGATCTCCCGCCTCGCGCCACCGCGCCAAATGCCGCAGCAAGCGCCGATCGACCGTCCGACCGGACGAGGCCGGCCCGGTTCCAGGTGATCAACCGAATCTGCTCAGGAAGACGCTGATCTATTCGCGCGCTGCGCGTGGCGAATGGATCGGCATCTCCCTCAGAGCACACTTTTGAGCAAAGTACCCATCTCGGACGGATCCTTGGTGACCTTGATGCCGCAGGCATCCATGATCGCCAGTTTCTCCTGAGCCGTGCCCTTGCCGCCCGAGATGATCGCACCCGCATGACCCATTCGTTTGCCCGGGGGCGCGGTCACGCCGGCGATGAAACCGACCACCGGCTTCTTCATGTTGTCGCGCACCCAGTGAGCGGCCGCTTCCTCGTCGTTGCCGCCGATCTCGCCGATCATCACGACCGCATCGGTATCGGGATCATCGTTGAACATGCGCAGCACATCGATGTGCTTGAGCCCGTTGACCGGATCGCCACCGATACCGACGGCCGACGACTGACCCAGGCCGAGGCTGGTCAACTGACCAACCGCCTCATACGTGAGCGTGCCGGAGCGCGACACCACCCCGATTCGGCCCTTTCGATGAATGTGGCCCGGCATGATGCCGATCTTGATTTCGTCGGGGGTGATCACGCCCGGGCAATTCGGGCCGAGCAGCAGCGTCTTGCGTTTTTCCTTTCGCATGCGATCACGCACGACGATCATGTCTTTCACCGGGATGCCTTCGGTGATGCAGACGACCAGATCGAGATCCGCCTCGACGGCCTCCCAGATCGCGTCGGCGGCACCCGCCGGCGGCACATAGATCACCGACACCGTGGCCCCGGTCTTGTCGCGTGCCTCGCGCACGGTGCCGTAGATCGGGATGCCCTCGAAATCGGAACCGGCCTTCTTCGGATGAACCCCGGCAACATAGGCCGCGCGACCATTCGCATACTCGCGACAAGCGCGCGTGTGGAACTGGCCCGTCTTGCCGGTGATGCCCTGAGTGATGACCTTGGTGTCCCTGTTGATCAGAATGCTCATCGCGCTGATGTCCTTACTGGTGTCGCTCGGGTGGCGGGCATACGCCCTCAGGCCGCCTTCTTGGCGGCGGCAACCACCTCACGGGCCGCATCGCCCATGGTGTCGGCAGAAATGATCGGCAGGCCGGACTCGGCAAGCAGCTTGCGGCCGATGTCCTCGTTCGTGCCTTTCATGCGAACGACCAGCGGCACCTTGAGGCCAACGGCCTTGCTGGCGGCGATCACGCCCTCGGCGATGACATCGCAGCGCATGATGCCACCGAAGATGTTGACCAAAATGGCCTTCAGATTCGGATTGCGCAGCATGATCTTGAAGGCCTCGGTGACCTTCTCGGTGGTTGCCCCGCCACCGACATCGAGGAAGTTCGCCGGTTCGCCGCCGAACAGCTTGATCGTGTCCATGGTCGCCATCGCCAGGCCGGCGCCGTTGACCAGGCATCCGATGTTGCCATCGAGTTGAATGTAGGCGAGGTCGAACTTGGACGCCTCGATCTCGGCCGGATCCTCTTCGTCGAGATCGCGCATCGAGACGATTTCGCCCTGACGGAACAGCGCGTTGGAATCGAAGTTCAGTTTCGCATCGAGCGCGATGACCTTGCCATCGCCGGTCAATACGAGCGGATTGATTTCGGCAAGACTGGCATCCGTCTCCCAGAAGGCCTTGTACAAGCCTTGCAAGGCGACCCGTGCCTGGGCCAGCGAAGCGGCCGGAATTCCGATCTTGGTCGAGAGTTCGTCGGCCTGTGCGTCCGTCAGGCCGCTCGCGGGATCGACGGCGACCTTATGGATCTTTTCGGGATGCTTCTCCGCCACCTCCTCGATATCCATGCCCCCCTCACTGGACGCCATGAGGGTCACGCGCTGGGTATCGCGATCGACGACGATGCCCACGTACAACTCATTCTTGATATCGGCGCCTTCCTCGATCAGCAGGCGACGAACGGTCTGGCCGTCGGCGCCGGTCTGGTGAGTGACCAACTGCATGCCGAGAATCTGCCCGGCTGCCAGGCGTACGTCGTCCAGCGACTTGACGACCTTGACGCCACCACCCTTGCCCCGGCCACCCGCATGGATCTGCGCCTTGACCACCCAGACCGGGCCACCGAGCGATTCGGCGGCCTTGACCGCCTCGTCGACCGAGAAGCAGGGTATGCCGCGTGGCACGGGAACCCCGTACTGTTTCAGGATTTCCTTGCCCTGATACTCGTGGATTTTCATTCCTCGTCCTCTCGCGACCTGCCAGCCGGCTCCGAAACCGGGCGATGTTAGCACGCGCATCCTGAGCACCGTTCCCGGTTGGGAACGGCATCAGACAGTGGCTGGCCTGGCTTGCGCGCCACGGCGCCACGATGTAGAAGCGCGATCGAGTGCGCGGGAGAGCGCTGCCGCTGGGGAAGGAGCGCAGTCGCGGGCGCGCGGATCAGTCGCCGATTTCGATGGAGTCGAGACGACCACCGACGATGCGGCGAACGACCTCGGCCGAAAAACCCCGCTGGGCGAGATAGCGCGTTTGCCGAGCGCGCTCGCGCAAATCGGCCGGCGGCGCGCCGAAGCGGCGCTGCCAGAGCGCGTATGCGCGCGCAAGCTCGCCTTGGCGCGCATCGGCGAGCATCGCCGCGGCGGTATCGCGATCGAGACCGTGCTCCGCCAGCTTGCGTTCGATGAGAAGTACGCCGTGACGCGCGCTTTCGCGGCGCACGAGTGCGTGTGCAAAACGCTGGTCATCGAGATAGCCGCGTGCGGACAGGTCGTCGATCACCCAGGCGACGCGATCCGCCAGCGCTGGCAAGGTCGGTTCTTCGCCGGCCGGGAGGGCGACGGCCTCACCGAGGGCTGGGTCGACGCCGGTGGCGTTGCACGACTTGGCCGCCCGCGTTGCAGGCTGACTGCTGAGGCGGCGGGCGAGCTCGGCACGGCTGAAATCACGCTGCGCCAACAAACGAATTGCACGTTGACGCAGACGCTTCAATGCCTGTTGGGTAGCCATGGGCAATTCACCAATTGCCCTGCCCTTCAAGACGTGGTCAGACCCCGCCATCTGTCAAGACCAAGCAAGCTGCAACCGTGCGCAAACGCGGCCGGCTCAGGCCGCCTGCTCGGCCTCGCGATTGTCCGACTGCCCACGCGGGCGCACGCCAAAATGTTCGCGAACCTTGTTTTCGATCTCCAAGGCCAGTTCGGGGTTGCCGCGCAGGAATTCGCGTGCATTGTCCTTGCCTTGCCCGATACGCTCGCCCTGATAGCTGTACCACGCACCGGCTTTGTCGACGACATTGCAGCTGGCGCCAAGATCGAGGATCTCGCCCTCGCGCGAGGTACCCTCGCCGTAGAGAATGTCGAACTCGGCGGTCTTGAACGGCGGTGAAACCTTGTTCTTGACGACCTTCACCCGGGTTTCGCTTCCGATGACTTCGTCGCCCTTCTTGATTGCGCCGGTGCGACGGATGTCAAGACGGACGGATGCGTAGAACTTCAGAGCATTACCGCCGGTGGTGGTTTCGGGGCTGCCGAACATGACACCGATCTTCATGCGGATCTGGTTGATGAAGATGACCAGGCAGTTGGTGCGCTTGATGGTGCCGGTGAGCTTGCGCAACGCCTGCGACATCAGACGCGCCTGCAGGCCGGGCAGTGAATCGCCCATGTCGCCCTCGATTTCGGCGCGCGGCGTAAGCGCGGCAACCGAGTCGATGACGATCAGGTCGACCGAGCCGGAGCGAACCAGCGCATCGGCGATTTCCAGGGCCTGCTCACCGGTGTCGGGCTGGGAGACCAGCAGGTCTTCCAATCCGACACCGAGCTTGGCCGCGTATTGGACGTCGAGCGCGTGCTCGGCATCGATGAAGGCTGCCGTGCCACCGAGTTTTTGCATCTCCGCGATGACCTGCAAGGTCAACGTGGTCTTGCCGGATGACTCGGGGCCGTAGATTTCGACCACACGCCCACGCGGCAGACCGCCGATGCCCAAGGCGATGTCCAGGCCGAGCGAGCCGGTGGACACGGACTCGATGTCCGGCGGCGCTTCGCCGTCGCCGAGGCGCATGATCGATCCTTTGCCGAACTGCTTTTCGATTTGCGAGAGGGCGGCGGCAAGCGCTTTGGCGCGCTCGGATTGCTTGGCTTGATCCATTTTGACCACGGTGTTCAATTCGATCTCCTGCTGGTACCGATTCGGAATGCTGTCAGTATCGCACGGAAATACTGTATAAACAATCAGACTGTCGTTATAACCATATGATGGCAGCGCGTCTGAGGGCATGCAGCGCCGTGCGCAATCGTACCGTGCGCCTATCGCCATCGATGTGCATGCACTCGGCCGAACATTCGATGGCCTCAGGCTGCCCTTCGACACGATTGCGACGCGCGAAACCGAACCATACGGTACCCACTGGCTTACCAGGTGAGCCACCGCCGGGGCCGGCGATGCCGGTGACCGACACCGCCACCGTTGCCACCGAACGCTGCACGGCGCCAATGGCCATCGCCCGCGCGACGGCGTCGCTGACGGCCCCGTGAGTGGCGAGATCGTCGGCCCTCACTCCGAGCAGTCGCTGCTTGGCATCGTTGCTGTAGGTGACGAAGCCGCAATCGAACCATTCGCTCGAACCGGCCGTTTCGGTCAGCGCGCGCGCGATGCCGCCCGCCGTACACGACTCCGCGGTGGCGATCGTCATGCCGCGCGCGGCCAGGCCACGGCCGAGCTCGGTCGCCACGCGTTCGAGATCGTCCGTGGTTTCGTCTTCCGCCGCCAACAGGGGGTCCGCCTTGCCGGTCATGAGAATGCCCGCCACAGCCCGAACACGATCAACGTCGCCAACGCCGCCGCGAGATCGTCGACCATCACGCCCCACCCTCCCTTGACGTGTCCGTCGAGCCAACGGATCGGCCACGGTTTGATGGTATCGAACAGCCTGAACAACAGGAAAAGACCCGCCTGCTGCCACGTGCTTGCACCTGCCAGGGCCAGGACCAACCAAAAGGCGACGATCTCGTCCCAGACGATGGCACCGTGATCGTGCACACGGAGTGCATCGATGACGCGCTGTGCCGCCCAGGTACCGAGCCAGGTGCCCAGGATCACGATCAGAACCCAGGCGCCCGTGCTCAGCCAGCGGTCGAAAATCCGAAACGAGGCCCAGGCCAACATGGTGCCGGCCGTACCCGGCGCGATCGGCGACAGACCGCTGCCGAATCCGAGCGCGACCGCATGTGACCAGTGCGCGCGCATGAATGCCGGCGAGACGCGACCCGGACGGAGCACCCGCTCAGTGTTCATCGGCAGCGAAATGGTCGAAGCCGCGGCGATCCGGCGCCAACGGCAGACCGTGGGAGTCGACCACGCCGACGCCATCGCCGGGCAGCACGGTCCCGATACGGCTGAGGGGCAGAGACAGGCGACTGCCCAACGCACCGATCGCGTGGCGGTTCTCGACCGGTGCGGTGAACGCGAGTTCGTAGTCGTCACCACCGGTGAGCGCGAGTCGCAGCGCCTCGGCATCCGGCCAATCGGCCAACGCACCATCGATGGGGACGGCACCGGCCTCGATGCGCATCGCCAGCCGCGACCGTTCGGCCACGTGCCCCAGATCGGCGAGCAAGCCGTCGGAGACGTCGATCGCCGCGCTCGCGAGATGGCGCAACTCGATTCCGAGAGCCAATCGGGGTTGCGGCCGGTCGAGCCGCTCGGCAAGCGCACCAGGCGTTGGCGCACCCCCCGAGGCGACGCGGTCGCCGAGCAGGACGGCGGCGGCGGCGGCACCCAGCGCCCCCGACACCCAGACGTCGTCACCGGGCTGGGCGCCATCGCGGCGCAGCGCGCAACCGGTCGGAACCCGTCCGATCGCGGTGATCGAGATGCACAAGGGGCCGCGCGTCGTATCACCACCGACCAGCTCGCAGCCATGTGCATCAGCGAGCGCGAACAAGCCGCGCGCGAACGCCGCCAGCCACGTTTCATCGACGCCGGGCAGAGCGACGGCCAGGGTGAAGGCCTCCGGGCTGGCGCCCATCGCCGCCAGGTCGGAAAGATTCACGGCAAGCGCCTTGTGGCCCAGAGAAGCCGGCTCGACATCATCGAAGAAGTGCCGGCCGGCAACGAGCATGTCGGTGGTCACCACCCGCTCGTGGTCAGCCGATGCCGGCAGCAGCGCCGCATCGTCACCGATACCGAGAGCCGCACGACGCGCCGGACCCCGATCGAAGAAACGGCCGATCAGCTCGAACTCGCCGAGCGCCCGGGTCGGCGGCGTCCGGTTCAACGTCGCCCCTGGGCGACGCCGCAATCCGCCGCCACCCGGTCGAGCACGCCGTTGACGAACTTGAAGCCGTCGGTGCCGCCGTAGGCCTTGGCCAGGTCGATCGCCTCGTTGATGACCACGCGATAAGGGATCTCGGGATAGGCGCGCAACTCGTGTGCGCCTATCAGCAGGATTGCGCGCTCGATAGGGCTGACCTGGGCCAGCGGCCGATCGACATGAGGTGTGAGCATTGCCTCGAGTGCCTCGCGTCCGCGCACGACACCGCCGAGAATGCCCTCGAGGTGGGCCTGATCGCACTTGCGATAACCGGGCGCTTCGACCAGACCGGCCAGGATGACGCCGAGGTCGGCCTGCGCCACCAGCCACTGGTACAAGCCCTGCAACGCGAACTCTCGCGAGCGGCGGCGGGCATTGCGACCGCCGCCGGCGCGACCGCCGGCCGCGCGAGCACTTCCACTACGAGACCCTTCGTCGGCCTCGCCGGAAAACGACGGATCGTCAGCGGCCACGATCATTCGTCGACGTCGTCATCGGACATGACATCCGACAGATCGTCGATGAGCTCGGCAAGGTTGGCCATCTCGACCGCGACCCGGGCCGCCTCGGCGCCCTTGGTCTGCACGCGCGCCAGCGCCTGCTCGTCGTCGTTGGTGGTCAGCACGGCGTTCGCGATCGGGATATCGTGATCGAGCGACACCCTGGCGATGCCCGCCGCGCTCTCGTTGGAGACGACCTCGAAATGATAGGTCTCGCCGCGCACGACGGCACCCAGGGCGATCAGGGCGTCGAACTGTTGCTGACGCGCGAGCTGCTGCAATGCGATCGGCAGCTCCAAGGCGCCGGGGACGGTCACCAGCACGACGTCTTCGGCGGCCACCCCCAGGCGTTCCAGTTCGGCCAGGCATGCCTCGCGCAAGGCCTCACACAAGGGCTCGTTGAAACGTGCCTGGGCGATGCCTACGCTCAGGCCGTTGCCATCAAGGCCGCCCTGCAATTCGTCGATGTCCACTCGTGTGTCCTATCAGGTGGGAAGCATTTCGTGAGTATCTCCGTCGGCCGCGACCGCCGGCGATAAGCCTGCGCCCGGGGTCAGGTCTCGAACCCGGTGACCTCGAGATCGAATCCCGTCATGCTCGGCATCTTGACCGGCGCGGCCAGCAGCCGCATGCGCCGCACGCCGAGCTCGCGCAGAATCTGCGCACCGATACCATAGGTGCGCAGATCGATCTTGCGCGCCATCGCGCCGCCGGTCTCGCCGCCGGGTTCGGCCCAGGCCAGTGCCTGGCGCAGCAACGCGTCGTCGGTCTGGCTGGCATTGAGCAACACCATCACGCCGGCCTCGGCTTCGGCCAGCCGCGCCAACGCCCTGCCGACCGACCAGGAATGCGACCCCTGACCGGCGTCGATCAGGTCGAAGACCGAGATCGGTTCGTGAACCCTGACCAGGGTCTCCTGATCATTGGCGATCCGCCCGTGGACCAGGGCGAGGTGGATGTTCGCGCCCGTCTGCTCGCGATAGACCACCAGTTGGAACCGACCCCAGGGGGTCTCGGTCTCGCGCTGGGCGATTCGTTGGACCAGGCTTTCGTTGGCACTGCGGTGCTGGATCAGATCGGCGATGGTGCCGATCTTCAGATCGTGCGCGCGGGCGAACTCGATCAGGTCGGGCAGGCGCGCCATCGTGCCGTCGTCCTTGAGGATCTCGCAGATGACGGCGGCCGGTGTACGCCCAGCCATGGCAGCCAGGTCGCAGCCCGCCTCGGTGTGGCCGGCCCGCACCAACACGCCGCCGGGCTGGGCCATCACGGGGAAGATGTGACCCGGCTGAACGATATCTTCGGGACGGGCATCGGCGGCCACGGCGGCGGCCACGGTACGGGCTCGATCGGCGGCCGAAATGCCGGTGGTGACCCCCTCGGCCGCTTCGATGGACACGGTGAAATTGGTGCCGAAACGAGCGCCGTTGGCGGGCACCATCAGCGGCAGGCGCAGCTGCCGGCAGCGGGCCTCCGTGAGCGTCAGACAGATCAGGCCGCGGGCGTGTCGCGCCATGAAATTGATCGCCTCGGGCGTGACGAAATCGGCCGCGAGAACGAGGTCGCCCTCGTTTTCGCGGTCTTCTTCGTCGACCAGAATGACCATGCGGCCCTGGCGCATCTCGCTGACGATTTCATGGGTGGGCGACAGTTTCATGCGCGCATTCTACGCTGGCTGGAGGCAGCTTCGCGCGACCGGCGGCGGCGCTGACCGGCCCGACGGAATCGCCGGGCAAGGACAAGCACGCGCGCGCGTTCCATACTGGCGCCATGAGCAACCTGCCCGACTTCGCTTACCAGCGCATGACCGCCCGTGCCGACGCACGATCGGCCTTCGACACCGCCACCGAGAACGCCCGCCGTCGCATTCTGATGTTCGATCGCGACGAGACGTTCTACGGATTGTCGCGCCCTGATCTGGCCGATCGCTTCGATGCCTTCCTGCGCCGCGGGCCCGATTCGCAGATCCAGATCCTGTTGCAGAAAACCGTGCACTTCGCGCTCGCCTGCCCGCGTCTGATGACGTTGATGC
The DNA here is from genome assembly GCA_041396685.1 of Burkholderiaceae bacterium. GTDB lineage: Bacteria > Pseudomonadota > Gammaproteobacteria > Burkholderiales > Burkholderiaceae_E > JAUIAI01. The sequence continues at coordinate 13,945 of JAWKYD010000022.1, read as the reverse complement.
TGCGCCACGGGGAACGCCTTTCGGTGCGCGAGGTCGGCGGTGCCGCGACACACTTCGAGCGCGGCCTGTGCGTCTTCGACGACGCCGTGGTGCTGCGCCGCCCGCACCTGGAGCGGCCGGTCACGGTCTGGGACAGCAGCGACGATGCGATCGCAGAGGCCGCGCATGTGCTCACCGACATGGCCGAACAGGCTGGCCCCGCCCTGAGCCCGGTGGCGACGGGTCTCTGAGCCCACGCTTGCCCTGCAAGCGCCGCAGCGGCTGCGCCGGCCTCAGCCGCGCTCGCCGGCGCCAGTGTCGGCCGGCGCGCCCAGACGCAGGCGCTCGAGGTAGCGGGCGATCAGGTCGATCTCGAGGTTGACAAGGTCGCCGGCCGTCAGACGCTGAAGCGTCGTGACCGCCACCGTATGCGGTATCAGGTTGATGTCGATCACGCAGCCGGAGGCTTCGTCGACGACCGCATTGATCGTCAGGCTGACGCCGTCGATCGTGACCGATCCCTTGCGCGCCACGTAATGTGCGAGCGAGGCCGGCACTTCGATACGCAAGAGATGGCTCTCGTCGATGCGCTCGAAGGCGCGCACCCGCCCGACGCCGTCGACATGGCCGGTGACCAGGTGCCCGCCGACGCGGTCGGCCAGACGCATGGCTTTTTCGAGGTTGACCTCACCCGGTGCGTCGAGGCCGACCGTGTGCGCCAGGCTCTCTTCGGAGACATCGACGCCGAAGTGGCCGGGCTCGAGCTCCACCACCGTCATGCAGGCGCCCTGGATGGCGATCGAGTCGCCCAGGGCGACGTCATCCAGGGCGAGCGACCCTGCCTGCACACGCAAGCGCCGACCACGGCCGTCACGCAACGGCGTGCAAGAAAGGATGCGCCCCTTGGCGGCGACGATTCCGGTGAACATCGGTGCTCCCGTCAGCGGTTCGGACACGCGCGCGGCGCGTCGGGTTCAGTCGCCGACGATTGTCGCATGCGGCCCCCCGCGCGGCGCGCGGGCATCGCCGCCGAAACGGACCCGCAGGCGCAGATCGCGGCCGATCATCACGGCCTCTTCGAAACAGAGATCGTGTCGCTGCGCGAGGCTGGCGACCGCCGGCAACGCGATCATGCGCTGGGCATCTCCGAGCAGACACGGCGACTGATAGATCAGCAGTTCGTCGACACAGCCCTCGCGCACCAGCGAGCCATTGAGCTTCGAGCCGGCCTCGACGTGCAGTTCATTGACGCCACGCTCGCCGAGCACCTTCAGCAGGCCCATGAGGTCGACCTTGCCGGCGGCATTCGCGAGCATCAACACTTCCGCCCCGGCAGCCTCGAGTTCCGCGCGCCGCGCAGGATCGTCCGCGGCGGCGAAGACGAGCGGTGCCCTGCCCTCGAACAACCTGGCCTGCGGCGTCACTTCCAGCCGCGAATCCACCAAGACCTTGAGTGGCTGGCGGTCGGTTGCGACTGCGCGCACGTTCAGGCGGGGATCGTCGTCACGGACGGTGCCGATTCCGGTCAGGACGGCGCAGGCCCGCGCGCGCCACTGATGGCCATCGGCGCGCGCGGCCTCGCCTGTGATCCACTGGCTGCTGCCATCGGGCAGCGCCGTCATCGCGTCCAGGCTGGCGGCGATCTTCATGCGCACCCAGGGACGGCCCCGGCGCATGCGACTGACGAAGCCGATGTTGAGCTCCTCGGCCGCCGGTCGCAGCAGGCCACAGCGGACGTCGACACCGGCGGCGCGCAGGCGCTCGAGCCCGGCGCCGGCCACCAGCGGATTGGGATCCTCCATGGCCGCGACCACCCGCGCCACACCGGATTCGATCAATGCATCGGCGCACGGTGGAGTACGCCCGATATGGCTGCAGGGCTCGAGCGTGACATAGGCGGTGGCGCCGCGCGCCCGACCACCGGCCTCGGCCAGCGCCAACACCTCGGCGTGGGGCGCGCCGGCACGGCGATGCCAGCCTTCGCCCACCACTTCGTGATCCTTGACGATCACACAGCCCACCCGCGGATTGGGCGTGGTCGAGAACAGTCCGCGCTCGGCCAGCGCGAGCGCACGGCTCATGTGGTCATGGTCGATTTCTGAAAACACGATCTGATTCCTGAGAATCGGCCGCTTCGCCGGGCGCCAGGCGGGCGCGCGGCAAGCCGCTCGAGGGACGGATACGACCACGAACCGCGGGTACGTTCCCGGCCCGACTGCCCGCAAGTGTACTGAAGCGCCGGTTTCGATCCGGACGCTTATTCACCGGACCGGCCGCCCGGCGCCGTCCATGCGCGATAATCGCCTTGGCGCATCGCACGCCGTCCCTGTCCCCATTCAACGAGACCCCTCATGCCAGCGCCCTCCGCCGCCCCAGCCCCGCAACCGAACCCGTCACGCCACGGCGGTCAGATCCTGGCAGACGCGCTCGCCGCGCAGGGCGTGGACACGATCTTCGGCGTACCCGGGGAAAGCTACCTGGCGGTGCTCGAGGGCCTGTATCACCGTCAGCGCGCGATGCGCTACGTGATCTGCCGCCAGGAAGGCGGCGCAGGCTTCATGGCCGATGCCTACGCCAAGATGACCGGCAAGCCCGGGGTGCTGATGGTCACCCGTGGCCCGGGCGCCACCAACGCATCCATCGGCGTACACACCGCCCATCAGGATTCGACGCCCATGGTCGTGCTGATCGGGCAGGTCGGCAACGACATGATGGATCGCGACGCCTTCCAGGAGATCGACTACCGCCGCTTCTACGGCCCGATCACCAAGTGGACCGCGCAGATCGACCAGGTCGAACGCATTCCCGAGTACATCGCCCAGGCCTTCCAGCGCGCCACCACCGGCCGCATGGGACCGGTCGCGCTCGCCCTGCCCGAGAACATGCTGACCGCCACCGCCGTGGTTGCCGATACCGGCCCCTTCAGGGTCGTGGCGCCGGCTCCAGCCGCCCACCAGATGGCCGAACTGGCCGAGCGCCTGCGCGCCGCACGACGGCCGGTCGTGTTGCTGGGCGGCAGCGGCTGGAACCGCGAGAGCTGCGACCGCTTGGCCGCCTGGGTCGATCGGCTCGGACTGCCGACGGCCAGCGTTTTCAGGCGCCAGGACCTGCTCGACAACAACCACCGCTGTTTCATCGGTGATGTCGGCATCGGCATCAACCCTGCGCTTTCCGAGCATCTGCGCTCGGCCGATCTGGTGCTCGCGATCGGGCCGCGGCTGGGTGAGATGACCACTGCCGGCTACACGTTGTTCGACGTGCCGGTGCCGCAGGTACCGCTGATCCACGTCCATGCCGGTATCGAGGAGCTCGGCCGCGTCTATCAGCCGGTATTGGCGATCAACGCCGGCATGCCCGAGTTCGTGCGTGCGCTCGAGACCATCGAAGCCGACGGCAGCCGTTGGTCCGAGCGCCTGGCCACGGCGCGCGAGGCATACGAGCGCTGGCAGCAGCGTCCACCGGTCATCGACGCCGTGGCGGCGATGACCGGTTCGCCCGTGATCGACCTCTGGCGGGTGCTGCAGACCTTGCGCGAGCGGCTGCCGTCCGACACCATCCTCGCCAACGGCGCCGGCAATTTCGCCACCTGGGGCCATCGCTTCTGGCGCTACGGGCCGATGCGCACGCAGCTGGCGCCGACCTCGGGCGCGATGGGCTATGGCGTGCCTGCCGCGGTCGCGGCCAGCATCGTCGCGCCCCAGCGCACGGTGCTCTGCCTGGCCGGGGACGGCGACTTCATGATGACGGCGCAAGAGCTGGCAACGGCGGCCGGCCACGGCGCCAAGCCGCTGATCGTGCTGTTCAACAACGGCATGTACGGCACGATCCGCATGCACCAGGAGCGCGAGTATCCCGGCAACGTCCTGGGCACCGCGCTGGCCAACCCCGACTTCGTCAAGTTCGCCGAGTCGTTCGGCGGCTTCGGCGTTCGGGCGACGACGAACGAGGAGTTCGAGACCGGCCTGAGCTCGGCCTTGCATGCGATCGAATCGGAGGGCCGCTTTGCGCTGATCGAGTTGGTGGTCGACCCACAGATGATCACGCCGGCGCGCACCCTCGATCAGATCGCCGCAAGCAACGCCGGCTGAACGGGCGCCGACCCGGCGCCGGACCGTGCCTCGCGGTCGTCAGGCGCATCCGGATGTCAAAGGACGCCGCTTCGGCCACGCCGCGTGCATTCAAACCAGCGCCGAATACCGGATGCCGGCGCGGCGCAACATTGCGTCGAACATCATCCGATGCGGGTCGATCTGCGCCGACATGCGCTGGCTCTTGGCGGCATTGCCGCGCAATACGGCCTCGTCGATCGCGACGTTGTCGCCGGCCATCGCATCCGTGGCCGCCTGGACCTCGCAAGCCCGCTGCAACATCCACAACCAGGCGTAGGTGTGCGCGACATCCGAGCCCACCGCGATCAGACCGTGATTACGCAGGATCAGCAGGCGGCGCTTGCCCAGGCTCTCGACCAGGCGTGCGCACTCGTGGTCATCGGTGGTCACGCCCTCGAAGTCGTGATACGCGACCTCGCCAAACACGAGCGCCCCGTAGAAATTGTCGTAACGAAGTCCGTCCCGCTTGCAGGCAACGGCCATTCCCGCCGTCGTGTGCGTATGCATCACGCAATGCGCGTCGGGCCGGGCGGCGTGCACCGCGCTGTGGATGACGACCCCGGCCGGATTCACGAATCCGTCAGAATCGCCAACCTTGTCGCCACGCGCATCGATCTTGACCAGATTGCGGGCCGTGACCTCGGTGTAGTGCAGCCCGAAGGGGTTGATCAGGTAATGCGGACAGTCGGCCGAGCCACCGTCGACGCGCAGGGTCAGGTGGTTGTAGATGCCTTCGGCCCAACCAAGATAGTCGAACAACCGATAGCAGGCCGCCAGCTCGAGTCGCGCACGCCATTCGGCAAGCGCCATTCCCGCCGGCCGTAGCGAGTCAGTGGGTTCGAGCGTGTCGCTCATGCCAATCCCTCCGGGGTGGAACAGGGGCTGCGATCGGTGACGGCCTCGAACCAGGGTGCGAAGCCACCCGTGAGCTCAGGACTTGCGCGAACGTGTGCTGGGACGCACCTCGCGCACCGCCTTCGTGAACTCGTCGACGTCCTCGAAATTGCGGTACACCGAGGCAAAGCGCACATACCCGACGTGGTCGAGCCGCTTGAGCTCGGCCATTACGAATTCACCGATGCGGGCGCTGGCGATCTCGCGCGTTCCGACGGTCCGCACCTTGTCGATCACGCGTCCCACCGCATCGGCGACATCTTGCGCGCTCACGGGGCGCTTGCGCAAGGCGAGCGCCATCGATGCCTCCAGCTTGGCTGGTTCGAATTCGGTGCGCAGGCCGTCTTTCTTGACGACCATCGGCATGACCAGCTCGACCCGCTCGTAGGTGGTGAAGCGCTTGTCGCAGGCCAGGCAGCGGCGCCGGCGGCGCAGCGCCTCGCCGCCTTCGGAGGCGCGGGTCTCGGTGACCTGGGTCTCGTCCGCGCCGCAGAATGGGCAACGCACGTTGCCGCGCCCGCCCCGCTCAGGCCGCCTGGCGTGCGGATTCCACGGTGCCGTAGACCGGAAACTGCGCGGTGAGTTCGGCAACGCGGGCGCGAACCGACTCGATGTTGGCGTCATCGGACGGCGCATCGAGGACATCGGCGATCATGTCGGCCACCTGCTTGGACTCGTCGACGCCGAACCCACGGGTGGTCATGGCCGGCGAGCCGAGGCGGACACCACTGGTGACCATCGGCTTCTCGGGGTCGTTGGGGATCGCGTTCTTGTTGCAGGTGATGTGCGCCCGCCCCAACACGGCCTCCGCTTCCTTGCCGGTGATCTGCTTTGGCCGCAGATCGACCAGCATCACGTGCGATTCGGTGCCGCCCGAGACGATGCGCAGGCCACGCTCGGTCAGGCGCTCGGCCAACACGCGGGCGTTGTCGAGCACCTGTTGCTGATACTGCTTGAACGATGGCTGTAGCGCCTCTTGCAGTGCCACTGCCTTGGCGGCGACGACATGCATCAAGGGCCCGCCCTGCAGGCCGGGGAAGACGGCCGAGTTGATGCGCTTCTCGTGCTCGGCGCGCATCAGGATCATGCCGCCGCGCGGGCCACGCAGGCTCTTGTGGGTAGTGGTCGTGACCACGTCGGCATGCGGAATCGGATTGGGATACACACCGGCGGCGATCAGACCCGCGTAGTGCGCCATGTCGACCATGAAGATCGCGCCGACCTCGCGCGCGACGTCGGCAAACCGCGCCCAGTCGATGCGCAGGCTATAGGCCGAGGCGCCGGCGATGATCAGCTTGGGGCGCTCCCGGCGGGCGGTCTCGGCCATGGCGTCGTAATCGATCGCCTCGCTGGCATCGAGACCGTACGAGACCACGTCGAACCACTTGCCCGACATGTTCAGAGCCATGCCGTGGGTCAGGTGGCCACCTTCGGCCAGGCTCATGCCCATGATCTTGTCGCCCGGATTCAGGAAGGCCAAGAGGACCGCCTGGTTCGCCTGCGAACCGGAACTGGGCTGCACATTGGCTGCTTCGGCACCGAACAGGCGCCTGGCGCGCTCGATGGCCAGGGTCTCGACGACATCGACGTGCTCGCAGCCACCGTAATAACGCCGACCGGGGTAGCCCTCGGCGTACTTGTTGGTCATCTGGCAGCCCTGCGCGGCCATGACCGCGGGGCTCGTGTAGTTCTCGGAAGCGATCAGCTCGATGTGCGCTTCCTGGCGCGCATTCTCGGCGCTGATCGCGGCCTGCACCTCGGGGTCGACGTCGGACAGCGGGCGATTGAGATCGAACATGGCGCACCTTCGGAGAAACCCGCGATTTTAGCAGGCCGACACCAGCCTCCGGGCGATGTACCGCTTCCCGAAGGGCGGCGTCGGTGATCAGGCCGCGGCCTCGTCCAGCAAGTGGCCGTCGTCGGCCCACCGCGCGACGCTGAAGGCCCGACCGTGCCAGTGGACCTCGTTCAGCGCCGCATTGAGCATTTCCACCGGCCGCGGCGCGCGCAGGGACAGACCGGTGAAATGACGATACAGACAGTCGAGCACGGCGCCGTGGGTCACCACCAGCACGCTCGCGCCAGACACGAGCGCAGGCGCCAATGCCGCCACCGCGCGTGTCGTCACCTGGTGCAGGGTCTCGCCCCCGTCGGGCGCGAAATCCGGGTCACGTCGGCGCAGACGGGCCACCGGCCCGGCATTCGGACCGGCCGTGAGCTCTTCCAGCACCTGCCCTTCGAAAATGCCATAGCGCCGTTCGCGTAGCCTGGGTTCGAGCGCCACGCTCAATTCGTTGCGCGCGGCAAGTGGCGCCAAGGTCTGCTGCGCGCGACGCGCGTCGCTGCAGATCACGTGGCTGAAGCTCTCGGCGGCCAGGCGCTCGGCCAGCCGCTGCGCCTGCCAGTGCCCGCGCGCGTTGAGTTCGGTATCGGTGCTGCCCTGGATGCGGCGCGCGACGTTCCAATCGGTCTGCCCGTGCCGCACCAGCACGAGCCTCGCTAGCGGCGCCGTCACGAGCCCAGGTCGGCGCGCAGCCGGGCGTTGAGCGTGTAGATACCGGTGACCGACGCCTGATCGAGCACGTGCTTTTGCATGGCCTTGAGTGCATCGGCACCGCTGAAGCGGCTGTGCAGGTCGGCAAGCCGTTCGACATCGAGCGCGTAGACCGTGAATACATAGCGATGCACGATGCTGTCGTTCCAGGGCGGACACGGGCCGTCGTAGCCGAAGTATTCGCCGGCCATGTCGTGGTCGCTCTCGAACCAGCCGGTGTAGTCGTTGACGCCCGAGCGCGCGCCGTGCAGGCTGGCCGGCCCCCCCTGCCCCTTGGGTACCACGCCATCGGCGAACTCACCCTCGCCGATGCTGGACAGATCGGCCGGCAATTCGACCAGCACCCAGTGAAAGAAATCGATCCGCTCGACATTGGCGGCGATCTCGACGCCGTCACGATTGACGTCTTCGGCAACGGCCGGTACGTCGGGGTCGTGGCAGATCACGGCCAGCGATCGCGTTCCGGCCGGCGGATCGGTCCAAGCAAGATGCGGATTGCGATTGGCCGCGAACATCACGCGAGCGGGCGAATCAAGCCGGCAAAACGCATATGTCTCGGGCATCGCACCACCATCCCTGAAGGAATCGCTGCGCAACTGCATTCGGGCTCCTGACACGCTGACGAAGTGCCCGGCGTGCTCGCGGTGCCGGCGAGACATCACGAGCCGCGAGGCGGCATGCGACGATGGTAGCTCAGGGAAGCCGAAGCCAGAACGTAACCGGGCCGTCGTTGATCAGGCCCACCTGCATGTCCGCGCCGAATCGCCCACACTGGACATCGGGCAGACGGGCATGCGCCAGAGCCACCAACGCCTCGAAGAGTTCCCGGCCCAGCGCCGGTGGCGCCGCCGGCGTGAAACTGGGCCGCAAACCGCTGCGGGTGTCGGCGGCCAAGGTGAACTGCGGCACCAGCATCAGACCGGCGGCGGCGGCCGGATCGGCCGGTTGCGCCTCGCGCAGATCCAGCAGTGAACGGTTCATGCGCCCCTGCTCGTCGGAGAAGACACGGTAACGCAGGATCCGGTCGAGCAGGCGGGCGGCGATTTCGCGGTCGTCAGCGGGCTCGGCGCAAGCCAGCACGAGCAGCCCCTTGCCAAGGCTCGCAATGCGCTCGCCGTCGATCTCGACCCAGGCCTGCGCAACCCGCTGCAGCAGGGCGATCATTGCAGCGTGATGCGCGCGATGCGCCTCTTGCCAACCTGCACCACGTAGGTCCCTGCCGCGAAAACGGCCGCGCGATCGGTGATGCGTTCACCATCGACGCGTACCCCGCCCTGCTCGATATTGCGCACCGCATCGCTGGCCGACGCGCACAATCCGGCCGCCCGCAACAGGGCGGGCAGCGCGATCGGCGCGCCCTCGACGGTGGACTCGGGAATGTCCTCCGGCAGCGCGCCGTGGCGAAATCGCGCCTCGAAGCGCTCGGCCGCCGCGTCCGCTGCCGCGGCATCGTGAAAGCGCGTGACCATCTCGATCGCGAACGCGCGCTTGACGTCACGCGGATTGCGCCCTTGTGCGCATTGCTCGCGCAATCCGGCGATCTCGCTCAGGCTACGTGACGACAAGAGTTCGTAGTATCGCCACATCAGCACATCCGAGATCGACATGAGTTTGCCGAAGATCTCGTCCGGCGAATCGGTGATGCCGACCGTATTGCCCTTTGACTTGGACATCTTTTCGACGCCGTCCAGCCCCTCGAGCAAGGGCATGGTCAGGATGCACTGCGGCTCCTGACGATATTCGCGCTGCAGGTCGCGGCCGACGAGGAGATTGAACTTCTGATCGGTACCGCCGAGTTCGAGGTCGGATTTCAATGCGACCGAGTCATAACCCTGCATCAACGGATACAGGAACTCGTGAATGGAGATCGGGACGCCACCCTTGAAGCGCTTGGTGAAATCGTCGCGCTCCATCATGCGTGCGATCGTGGCCTTGGCCGCCAGTTCGATCATGCCACGCGCGCCAAGCGGATCGCTCCATTCGGAGTTGTAGCGGATCTCCGTGCGCGACTCGTCCAGCACCAACGATGCCTGCTGGAAATAGGTCCGCGCATTGGCCTCGATTTCCTCGCGGGTGAGCGGTGGACGGGTCGCATTGCGGCCCGACGGATCGCCGATCAGGGCGGTGAAATCGCCGATCAGGAAGATCACCGTGTGCCCCAGATCCTGCAGTTGGCGCATCTTGTTCAACACCACGGTATGCCCCAGGTGCAGGTCGGGTGCCGTCGGATCGAGCCCGAGCTTGATGCGCAGCGGTCGGCCGCTGGCTTCACTGCGCGCGAGCTTGTCCAGCCACTCGGATTCGACGATCAATTCGTCACAACCGCGCAGCGTCGTTGCCAATGCGTCGCGGGATCTGTCGCTTATCTGCCTGTTTTCGCCGTTCATTCCTGCCCTGAATCGGCTCATAGGCCGACGTTTCGTATAATCCGTGTCAATGAAAAGGTCGTTGGCATTGCCAGGTCATGGACGTGCCAGCCGGAGCCGGGACTGATCTCCACTCGATGGATGCACTCGCTGCGAAGTGTATCCAAGCCCCGATTTGCGCCGGTGACCGTGCCAGTGAGCGGATTGCCTTCATGCCCATGAACCCCGTAAAACTCGGATTGTCCAGCCTCGCCGCAATGGGCGTGGCGGTCACCGCGTTCGGCGTTTCCGCCCCGAGCGAACAAGGCTCGGCCGTCAGGCAGTTGGTCATCGACCGGCTGGTGGTGCCAGCGGCCGACGGCACCCGTTTCACCACCACCGACCATACGTTCGTGGTGCGTGAGGGTGACACGCTGGAAAAAATCATTCTCCGGGGCGGCGCGGTCGACAGCGAACTGATGGAGTTCGTGGCCCGCAACGAAGACGCCCGACGTCTATTCGAACTGGCACCCGGTGAGCAGTTGCACGCCCGCATCGATTCCATCGGCAGGGTGCAGCAACTGCGCCTGTCGCTCGGCGAAGACGAGATCGATCTCGACCATCGCCAGGGCAAACGCCTGCTCGTGCGCCGCACCCACGACGGACTGCGCGCCGATGTCGAGACCATCGACCTGATCCGCAACAGCCGCATCGGCTACGGCCGAGTCGTGTCCAGCTTGTTCGCCACCACCGCGGGTGCCCACATTCCCGACCGCGTCGCCAGCCAGATCGTCGACGTACTCGGCGGCGAGATCAACTTCCAGCGAGATCTGCGCCAGGGCGACGAACTGCGCGTGCTCTACGAAACCCTTACCGAGCCCGACCGGCTGGACGTCGACTACGCGGGCAAATTGCTGGCGGTCGAACTGAAGGGCGGCGATCGTGCCTACAGCGCGATGTGGCTGGAGAACGACGACGGGTCGGGCCAGTACTACGACTTCGAAGGCCGTGCCAGTCGTGGTTTTCTGCGCTTTCCAATCGAGTACGCACGCATCAGTTCGGGTTTCACGCGCGGGCGGTGGCATCCGATCCTGCATCGCAACGTACCCCACCGCGGGGTCGATTTCGTCGCCGCTCCGGGCACCAAGATCCGCGCCAGCGGCAATGGCACGATCGAATTCATCGGCGAGCAGCGCGGCTACGGCAGAGTGATCATCCTGCGCCACACCCAAGGCGTCAGCACCGTGTATGCGCACATGCGCGGTTTCGCCAAGGGCCTCAAGCAGGGCCAGAGCGTCCATCAGGGCGATGTCATCGGCTATGTGGGCGCCTCCGGCTGGGCGACGGGCCCGCATCTGCACTACGAGTACCGGGTCGACGGCCATCACAAGAACCCGTTGACGGTCGCGCTGCCCGAAGCACACCCCCTGCCCGACGACATGCGCCAGGTGCATGCACAGCGCGCGCTGCAACTGCAGGCACAGCTCGAGCAGATCGAGACCATCCAGCTCGCCGGTCGCTTCGAGTAGACACCGATGGCGGCCGAATTCACGATCGGCCTGATGTCCGGCACCAGCCTCGACGGCGTCGACGCATGCGTGGTGCGCTTCGCGCCCGAACCGAGCCTGATCGCGCAAGCCCATCTGCCCATGCCCGGCGCACTCGGCGCGGGCCTGCGCTGGCTGGCGAGCGGCGAAGGGACGGCACCGGACGATGCCATCGAGTTGCTCGGCCGCTGCCGCCGGGATCTGGCCGATCTCTATGCGCAGGCGATCGACGCCCTGCCCGCGCGCGCGCGCGCGAACGCCTGTTGCGTCGGCGCCCACGGCCAGACCATCAGACACCGACCGGAGCAGGGGTACAGCCTGCAATTGCTCGACGGCGCGCGGCTCGCGCAACGCTGCGGCCTGCCGGTCGTCGACGACCTGCGCAGCGCCGACGTCGCGCTTGGCGGACAGGGCGCGCCTTTGGTGCCGGCCTTTCATCTGGCCGCATTCGGCGGGCTTGCCGGACCGTCGGCAGTCGTCAACATCGGCGGCATCGCCAATGTCAGCATCATCGATCCGCTCACGGGCTCGGTACTCGCCGGCTTCGATACCGGCCCCGGTAACCGCCTGCTGGACGACTGGATCGCCCACTGCCGGCAGCAGCCCTTCGATCGCGACGGCGCCTGGGCGGCGACCGGGCAGCCCAACCCGGAATTGCTGGCCGTTCTGTCGTCCGACCCCTACTTCACGCTGCCTGCGCCCAAGAGCACCGGCCGGGAAGACTTCAACTTCGCCTGGTTGTCGAGCAGCCTGCGCGCGTTTGGGATGGAACTCGCACCCGCCGATGTCCAGGCCACACTGGTCGAACTGACTGCAACCACGATCGCGGCGGCGATCGAGCCCTATGCGGTGGCGCGCGTGATCGTCTGTGGTGGCGGCGCTCTCAATCGCCGTCTGATGGCGGCACTCGCGGCGCGCTGTGCGCCGCGGCCCTGCGCGCGATCGGACGAAACCACCGGCATCGCGCCATTGGCCGTCGAGGCGATGGCCTTCGCGTGGCTGGCCTGGCGACGCTGGCACGGCCTCACCGGAACCCATCCGCATGCCACTGGCGCACAACGGGCGGCGATCCTCGGCGCGCTGCACCTGCCGGCGCCGCACTGACGAGCGCCCGGGCAGCCAGTCTCCGGCAGCCGCGCGAGCCAGACATGGCGGCGCACCGTCCGAGCGCCCCGCAGCCAGGACGAACGACCGTTCCGCGCTACCGGCAGCCGAGTCGCAGACGGCAAAACGCCCGCCAGCGGCGGGCGTCTTCAGGGCCGGGCGGGGATCAGACGGAGAAACTCGAGCCGCAACCGCAGGTGGTGGTGGCGTTCGGGTTCTTGATCACGAACTGAGCGCCCTGGAGATCTTCTTTGTAGTCGATCTCGGCGCCGACGAGGTACTGATAACTCATCGCGTCGATCAGCAGGGTGACACCGCCCTTTTGCATGATCGTGTCGTCGTCGGCGGTTTCCTCGTCGAAAGTGAAACCGTACTGGAAACCCGAGCAACCGCCACCCTGCACGAACACGCGTAACTTCAGGGCCTCATTGCCCTCTTCATCGATCAGTTCCCTGACCTTTGCGGCAGCGCTGTCGGTGAAGACGAGCGGATCGGGCATTTCTGTCACTGCATTCATTCGAGAACCTCCAATCCGCAAATTCTAGAATGCGCGCCACTGCGCGGGCCTCATAGCCACGATGTGCTCACGGTCTTGGTGTGCCCGCGGTCGTGATCGGCGGCCCCACCGGCGCATCGCCGACCCGCAAAGACCCGGCCGACCCGCCCGCCCCGACAGGCGCAGCGGGGCTCACCGACCGCAGCCGGCTCAGGGAAGCACCGGCACCTGCATCAGGCCCGCCGTCTCCGGCAGCCCGAACATCAGATTCATGACCTGGACCGCCTGCCCGGAGGCCCCCTTGACCAGGTTGTCCTCGACCGCCAGCACCATCAGCAGGTCGCTGCCGGGCGGCCGGTGAACGGCGATGCGGACGAAATTGGAAGCCCTGACCGACCTGGTTTCGGGCGTCGAGCCTGCCGGCATCACGTCGACGAAGGGCTCGTCACGGTAGCGGGCCTCGTAGATCGCCTGGAAATCGGCATCACGACCGGCCGGCGTGAGTCGAGCATACAAGGTGGCGTGAATGCCGCGGATCATCGGCAGCAGATGCGGCACGAAGGTCAGCCCGACCGCCCCACCGGCAATGGCCGCGAGTCCCTGCTCGGTCTCGGGCCAGTGGCGGTGTCCGGCAACCCCGTAGGCCTTGAAACTATCGCCGGCCTCGGCCAGCAGACTGCCGACCTCGGCCTTGCGCCCAGCACCCGACACACCCGACTTGCAGTCGGCGATGATGCCCTGATGCTCGATCAGGGCGCCCGCCGCGGGCTCGAGCACCGGTAACAGGCCCAGCTGCATGGCGGTCGGGTAGCAGCCGGGCATGCCGATCACACGGGCACCGCGAATCGCCTCACGATTGACCTCGGGCAGCCCGTAGACCGCCTCCTCGAGCAGATCGATGGCCGAATGCGGCATCT
>JAWKYD010000021.1:0-125663 GCA_041396685.1 Burkholderiaceae bacterium | reverse complement strand
TCTGCGACCAACCCGGAAACGCGCGCTTGGCTGCCGCCACCGCGGCATCGACATCGGCCGAGGAGCCGATCGCGATGCGCCCGATCGGCTGCTCGGTGGCCGGGTTGATCACGTCGAGCGTGCGGCCCTCCCTGGGGTCGACCCACTGACCATCGATGTAGAACTTGAGAGCTTCGCGCATGAGGGACTCCTGTGTCTCGAGGAAGGCGCGGATCGGGCCGCGCCGGTGGCCGGGGAAACGCCCAGCCGCGAGGGGACCGCCGGAACACCGGCGAATCCGACAATGATAGCAACCGGCCGGCGCGCCGGCGCTCACCGCCCGAACACGAACACCGGGCTGGACCAGGCCTGGAAGCCGTCCTCGGTGAACACGCTGACCCACAGCGGATTGTCGCGTCCGGCCGCGAGCGGCAACGCCACCCGCTCACGGATCTTGCGCACGCCGTGGTCGTCGGGAAGGCGGAAGACGCGCAGCCGTCGCTGCAGTCCGCCCGCCTCCAGGGTCGTGTCCTCGAGACCGATGTCCGCCAGCGGAACCCGGATCGCACCATGATTGGTGACCAGATCGAGGCTTGCACCCGGCGTCTCGTCCAGCCAGACGTCGAAACCGCCGAAATTGCCGGTCGTGATCGCATCCCACTCGACCGTGTCCGAGGCGCTCTGCTCCAGCCTGCGCTCGAGGTTCCAGGCGTTGATCTTGGCCATCCGGCGGATTCTCGCCCCCGCGAACCGCGCGCGACCGCGCCAGTCGGTCTGACGCCCCCGGCCGCGGTATTCCGCACCGCTCCAGATCACGCGGATGCGCGAGCCGAGTGCCCGGGCGTCGTACGGGCGAAGGGTCTGGCCAAGCTCGGCGCCATTGCGGATCTCGACCCGTTCGATGGGTACGCCCGCCACCACCTCGAGATCGAGCGTGCACTGATCGCCGCCGTAGCGGACGATGTCGCCCATGATGACTTCGCGCACCCGCCGCACGCCGGTGCCGGGATACAGCGCCGGGTCTTCGTCGAAACACTCCGCATCGTCGGCGAAGCTCACACGCACATCGAGATGCAGCCGGCAACCCGTTGTCCCATAGTGATGCCGTCGGCGCAGGCTGTCGAACAATCCGTCGCGGTTCAGCGCGGGTGCCAGAAAACACGTCAGGCCGCCATAGGCGCCGAAAGTCGCCGCACCCGGATAGCTTGCACCCGGCCGGCCTTTGTGACCATCGCTGTTGCAAACCACACCGCAGCGATGGCCGAGCGCGAAGCCGTCGGTCAACAGCCACTCGAAGGTGCCCCATGCGGAATGGATCTCCATCGATTTCTCGATGCGGCCGTCGTGTGCGTAGGCGGTGTCGGCATAGCGGCCGCCCACGTGGGCATAGGCCACGCAATCCTCGTCGCGCAAGACCTCGAACAGCTGGCGCGCATCCGTGGCGTCGGTGTCGATGTCGGACCGATCGGCCAGCAAGGCATGAGAAGAACGGCGAATCGGCCGACCCTCCGAGCGGAAGTAGATATTGCGATCGCCGCCGACCGAGGTATTGCCCGACCATTCGTAGCCCGGCAGCGTGACGAAGCGGCCGTCTTCGTTGAAACGCGCGGTCAGTTCGTTCAGGTGGCGCCAGAACGCGTTGTTGACCTGGAAATCATTTGCCTGATGACTGCAGGCATCGAGAAACGCAAGCCCGCGCGCGAAGTCGAAGTACTCCAGGGCGGTGCTGACCCCGATCGACTCGCCGCTCTGACCGTGCATGTCCGCCCAGTAGGCACCGAGCTCGGTCTCGCGGACGATCAGCGGCCCGGCCTCGGCGACGCGCTGCTCGCCGAGCCAGACCACGATCCGCAGGCAGCCCGGTTCTTGCACGCGCAGGTCTTCCAGCACGACCGCCCGTCGTCCGGGCTCGAAGCTCACGGTCGTCGGCAGACCGGTGACCGGCAGCGATGGCTCGAGTCGTAGCGAGGCGTCGACCTTGTCGCTCGGGTTGCCCCATCGGTCCTCGCACTTGATGCCGAGTTGGAAGCGCTCGCCCGGTCGGCGCAGCGTGGGCAGGACCGCGCGCCAGTGAACCGGTTCGCCGGGCACGACGGAGATCACGGGAATCTCGGGCAAGGGCACGTAGTGTCCGACCGCGCAGACGTCGACCAGCACCCTGAACTCAAAGGCCGATTCGCAGAAGGTCTGCAGCATCATGCCCGGCGAACCGCCCACCGGATCACCGAACACGATCGTGATCGTGTCGCCCTCGCGCAGGAATCCACCGTGCACCCGGGCCGTCAGCGCCTGGAAGTAGGGCCGCTGATGGCCCGTCTTGTCGAAGCTCAGCGAGATCCGGCTGGCGCCACTGGTGTGGGCGGTGACATAGCCGTGGGCGCGCGGGTCCGACGTCTGCAAGGCGCCCCAGTCGCCGAAGAAGCGAAACACCACGCGGATCGCGCCGGTATCGTCGATGCCGTAGCGACCGACCGTATAGGTCAAGCGGAATGTCTGCGAGCTGCGTACCTCGAAGCCGCCGCGCGGATCGAGCCGCACATGGCCGTAGAGAACTGGATCGGTGCCCGGATGCGCATCGGGCCAGACGACCCCGACCAGGGATGGGTCCACCGGTGCAGGTGTCGCTTCGCTGTTTTTCATGAATGGGGTCTCCTCGCGGGTGCCGCCGGTTCCATAAGGGCGCCGCGATCGCCGACGCCGCCTGATGCGACACTTCGCGAGTATGAGACGATTTCGGATTCGGGCCGGATGGCCGCCCGTCTTTGATCCGGGACGCGCACGCGCCCTACCCTCCGGAGTTCGCGATGAAAGCCCTCGTCTACAAAGCCAAGAACGCGCCGCTCGCTTTCGAGGACGTGGACCTGCCACCGCCGGCCGAGGGTGAGGTCGAGGTGCGTCTGAAGGCCGCCGCTCTCAATCATCGCGATAACTGGATCACCAAGGGCCTGTACTCGGGCATTCGCGAGAACATCATCCTCGGCTCCGACGGCGCCGGCATCCTCGACGGTCGCGAGGTCATCCTGAACCCGAACATCGGCTGGGGCGATAGCCAACGCTACCCCGCTGCCGACTATCACATGCTCGGCATGCCGGGCCACGGC
Source organism: Burkholderiaceae bacterium (assembly GCA_041396685.1). Taxonomy (GTDB): domain Bacteria; phylum Pseudomonadota; class Gammaproteobacteria; order Burkholderiales; family Burkholderiaceae_E; genus JAUIAI01. Next base: position 122,583 of record JAWKYD010000021.1, on the reverse strand, counting down.
ACCTTCGCCGAGGCGATACGGGTGGCGGCCGACCGCGTCCACGACAAGCCGGTCCACCTGAGCATCGAGCAGGCGGCGGCGCTGCCGCTGGCCGGGCTGACCGCCTTTCGAACGGTGTTCTCACGCTGCGGTCTGCAGGCAGGCGAGAGGGTGTTGATCAGCGGCGTCGGCGGCGGTGTGGCCTTGTTCGCCTGTCAGTTCGCGATCGCGGCCGGCGCCGAAGTCCATGTCACGTCCGGGTCCGCCGACAAGATCGCACGCGCCACCAAGCTCGGCGCGGCCGGCGGCGCGAACTATCGCGACGCCGGCTGGGCCAAGTCGCTGAAGGCGGCCACGGGAGGCTTCGACGTCATCATCGACAGCGCCGGCGGCAAGGGTTTCGCCGATCTGGTGCGCCTGACGCGCAAGGGCGCACGCATCGGTCTCTACGGAGGCACCTTGGGCAACTGGCAAGACGTCTCGCCGCAGGTCGTGTTCTTCAACCAGATCGACATCCTGGGCAGCACGATGGGCTCCGACCAGGACTTCGCCGCAATGCTGGCGTTCGTCAACCAGCACCGCATCGTACCGGTGGTCGACAGCACCCACCCGCTGGCCGAGGGCAACGAGGCCCTGGCCCGCATGGACGAGGGTGGTCAGTTCGGCAAGATCGTGCTGACCATCTGAACGTGCCGACGAGTCCGCCGTCCAACCGGTCCATCAGTGAGGGGCAATCCATGGCAGTCATCACCAACGCCGACCAAGCGGATTCGGCGAACGCCGACCCGGCCCACCGGCAAGTGCAGACCCTGATGTCGCGGGCGCGTGCCGCGCAGACTCGTTTCGCCGGTTTCGATCAGGCAGCCGTCGACCGTTGCGTGCTCGCCGCCGGCTGGGCGATCATGGAGCCGGGCCGCAATCGCGAGTTGGCGGAGCTGGCGGTCAGCGACACCGGTCTGGGCAACGTACCCGACAAGATCCTCAAGAATCATCGCAAGACGCTCGGTCTGCTGCGGGATCTGGCCGACGCCCGCACGGTGGGCGTGATCCGCGACGATCCCCTCACCGGCATCACCGAGATCGCGCGTCCGGTGGGCGTGATCGCCGCGATCACGCCCTCGACCAACCCCGGTGCCACACCGGCGAACAAGATCATCAATGCATTGAAGTGCCGCAATGCGATCATTGTGGCCCCTTCGCCCAAGGGATGGCGGACGGCCGAGCGCCTGATCTCGTTCGTTCAGGACGAACTCGTCCGCGTTGGCACCGATCCGGAGTTGGCGCGCGGCCTGGTGCAGTTGCTGCCCGCACCGGTCACCAAGGCGGGCACGCATGCCCTGATGCGCGCCGCCGACCTGATCGTGGCGACCGGCTCGCAGGCGAACATCCGCGCTGCCTACTCGAGCGGCACACCCGCGTTCGGGGTAGGCGCCGGCAATGTCGCGGCGATCGTCGATGCCAGCGCCGATCCGGCCGCAGCGGCCGCGCGCATCGCCGTGTCCAAGACCTTCGACAATGCCACCAGTTGCTCGTCGGAAAACGCCGTGGTGATCCTCGATGCGGCCTACGACGCCACGATCGCGGCGCTGCAGGCGAACGGCGGCGTGATGCTCGGGTCGGCCGACAAGGCTCGGCTGCAGGATGCGTTGTGGCCCGCGGGCCGCCTGTCGTCGACCCTGATCGCGCAGGCGGCCGACGACATCGCCCAACGTGCCGGTCTGTCAGCCGGCAGCGACGCGGGCACCCGCTTCCTGATGGTGTCGGAAAGCGGCTTCGGGCCGCAGTTCCCGTTCTCGGGCGAGAAGCTCGCGCCGGTATTGGCCGTCTACCGGGCGCGCGACTTCGACGATGCGATCCGACTCGTGGCCGGCATCTACGCCTACCAGGGCGCAGGACACTCGGTCGGGCTGCACTCGGCCCACGAGTCGCACGCCCGGGCGCTGGCCGAGCGGCTGCCGGTCTCGCGTGTGATCGTCAATCAGGCGCACTGCATCGCCACCGGAGGCAGTTTCGACAACGGCCTGCCCTTCTCGCTGTCGATGGGCTGCGGAACCTGGGGCGGGAACGGCTTCTCCGAGAACCTGAACTATCGTCACTACATGAACGTCACGCGCATCGCGCGTGTGATTCCGGCGTGTGAACCCGGCGAAGGACAGATCTTCGGCGCCTATTTCGACACCCATGGCCGTTGAGCCGGACGGCCGATCGGCTTGAGGCGCAGGCCATGATCGCAATCGACATACGGGCCGCCCTGAACGAGCCGGGCAATGTGGATCGCCCGTGGTTGATCGCACCCGAGACCGGCCATCAGCTTTCCTACGATCGGCTGCGCGCCCTGGCGACCCGGCTCGATGTCTGGTTTCACGACCAGGGCATCGGCCCCGGTGCGATCGTTGCCATGCTGCTGCCCAACGGGCTGACGGCCAGCGCACTGTTCATCGCCACGATGGCGACCGGACGCGTGATCGCGCCGCTGAGCCTGCTGGCCCAGCCCAGCCAACTCGCCTTCGTCCTGGATCACTGCGATCCCGCGATGGTTTTCACGACCGCCGACCGCGCCGGCTCGCTCCGCGTCACGCTGAACGGGCAGCGTGCCGGGCGGGTGAGGGTCGTCGATCCCGACACACTCGTCGGTGGCCCCTGGGGTGAACTCACCGACGCGGGCAACGGCTTCTGCAGCCCGCCGCCGCGATCGGACGACGATGCGCTGCTCATGTACACCTCGGGCACGACGGGCTCGCCCAAGGGTGTGCCGCTCACGCACGGCAATTTGTTGCATTCCGCAGCGGCAGTGGCGCGCTGGCACGACCTCGGCCCCCGGGATCGCGTGCTCTCGGCTCTGCCTCTGTACCACATCAACGGGCAGGTGATCGGCACGCTGACGCCACTGCTCTCGCACGGGTCCCTGGTGGCGCCTCGTCGCTTCTCGGTCAGCGGATGGTGGCAGGCCGCCATGGATCATCGCTGTACCTGGCTGAACATGGTGCCGACGATCATCGCCTACCTGCTCAACGAGGCCTCCGGGGCACCGAATGCGCTCCCGGCGATCCGCTTCGGTCGCTCGGCCTCGGCGCCACTGCCACCCGATCAGCAACGCGCGTTCGAGCAGCGCTTCGGCATTCCGATCATCGAGGCCATGGGCATGACCGAAAGCGCTTCGGTCGTGTTCTGCAATCCGATGGCGCTCGAACGGCGTCGCATCGGCAGCCCCGGACTACCGATCGGCGTCGAGGTCAAGGTGGTCGACGATCGGGGACGCACGCTCGGTGCCTCGAGAACAGGCGAGATCTGGCTGCGCGGGCCGACCGTCATGCGCGGCTACTTCCGCGACCCCGAACGCACGGCGGAGGCTCTGACGGCCGACGGCTGGCTGCGCAGCGGCGATCTCGGCCACCTCGATGCCGACGGCTACGCGTTCATCACCGGCCGCCTGAAGGAGCTGATCATCAAGGGTGGCGAGAACATCGCGCCGCGTGAAATCGACGAGGCGCTGTTGCGTCATCCGGACGTGCTCGAAGCGGCGGCGGTCGGCATCCCCCACCCCGCCTACGGCCAGGACATCCTCGCCGCGGTCGTTCCCAAAGCGGGCGTGCAGCCTTCGCTCGACGATCTGCGGGCGTTTTGTGAACGTGAGCTGGGCCGATACAAGACGCCGGCACGCTTCGTCTTCCTGACCGCACTGCCCAAGGGGCCGTCAGGCAAGGTGCAGCGGCTCAAGCTGCTCGACGATCTGGCGCCAGACTGAGCACGCTCGGCGATACCCGGCTGAGCCGGGCATGGACTTTGCGCCAATCGGATGACGGGCCCACGCCACCAGGCGCGGCAGGCCGGAGGTGCGCCGCGCACGATGGCTTCGCGCTGGTGACCTTGCGCCCGCAATCGATTGGAGATCATCATGCAACGCAACCCGACGAGTCTGCGCCCGGCGCGGACCGAGCAGGCCATCGAGCAGCAGACCATGCCCACCGGCGGCCTTGGCAGACCGCGCGAGCCGCTCGATAGCGAAGAGAACCGGTGGGAAGGTGAAGGCGGCAGTCCACCCGATCACACCGCTGCCGGCCCAGGTCAGTCGGAACCCTCGACGCATTCATCCGACCGACTGGCGCACTATGCGCGCCAGGGTCGATATCAGATGCGGCGCCAGGCGGCGGGCCTCGACCGGATCGCCCACCGGGAACCCTGGAAGACCGCCACGGTCGCCGCCTTCGCCGGCGCGCTGGTGGGAGCACTGGTCAGCACCCTGATCATGCGCGATCACCACGACTGAGAGCGATCGCAAAGACGCCCTCTTGGCGTGGGCCGCGCGGGCAGCGGGCCGGAACGATTTCGGGGTCGTCGTCGCGCCCGAGCACTGCGCCGTGCCTGAACCAGGCACGGCGCATTCGTCACGCATTCGTCATGATGTGCGCCACGATCGGAAAAGGGCTCACTCGGAACGGGCAAGCCGGGTCAACCGAAGCGGATCGAGCGCGCGCTCCAGCGTGGCCGCGTCGAGATCGGTTTCCTCGAGGGCGATCTCCCGCAACGGGCGACCTTCCGCCATCGCACGTTTGACGATGCGGGCGCTGGCATCGTATCCGAGCAGCGGTACCAGAGCCGTGGCCAGGATCGGATTTCGTGCAAGCCCCTCGGCGAGCCGTTCCTCGAGCGGTTCGAAGCTCGCGAAAACCCGCTGGTTCAGCAGCTCGACCGCCCAGGCGGCGAGATCGATGCTTTCCAGAAGGGTGTGCGCCAGCAGCGGCAGCATCATGTTCAATTGAAACGGCGCATCGGCCGCCGCCAGCGCCACCGTGTGGTCATTGCCCTCGATGCGCGCGCTGGCCATCAACACCGCCTCGCAAACCACCGGGTTGACCTTGCCCGGCATGATGCTGCTGCCCGGTTGAAGCGCCTCCAGGGAAATCTCACCGAGCCCGGAGGTCGGTCCCGATGCCATCATTCGTATGTCGTTGGCGATCTTTCGCAGGGCGATGGCAAGCGTGCGCAGCAGCGCCGACATCATCAGCGGTGCCTGCTGACCGGCCATGCCTTCGGCCGGCACGTCGAGCGCCGTCACCGGCAGACGCATTCGCTGTGCCAGGGCGGTGGCGACCCTCGGCCCGAAGTCCGGGTGGCCGTTCACGCCCGTGCCGACCGCGGTACCGCCGATCGGCAACGCACACAATCGCGGCAATTCGCCACTCAGCCTGCGATGCACGTCGGCCAGCAACGCGCGCCAGCCGCTCAGCTCCTGACCCAGGGTCAGGGGCATCGCGTCCATCCAGTGGGTGCGCCCGGTCTTGACGACGTCGGCCAGTTCGCGGCCCCGCCGCACGAGCGTCTCGTCGGCCCCGGCAAGCGCCGGCAACAGTCGATCGGTGGTCTGACGCGCCGCTGCCAGCCGCAACGCACTCGGGATGACATCGTTGCTGCTCTGGCCCAGATTGACATCGTCATTGGGGTGAACGGTCTCGCCGAGCGCGCGCGCGGCCAGGTTGGCGAGCACCTCGTTCATGTTCATGTTGCTGCTGGTGCCCGAGCCGGTTTGATAGACGTCGACGGGAAACTGATCGGCGTGCTCACCGGCAACGATGGCCTCGGCCGCGTCGCGAATCGCGAGCGCACGCGCGCCGGTCAGACGCCCCAGACTCGCATTGACGCCCGCCGCCTCGCTCTTGATCTTCGCCAAAGCCTTGATGAACGCGGCCGGCATGGGGCCACCGGCGACGCCGAAGTTACGTCTGGCTCGCTCGGTCTGCGCGCCATAGAGGGCGTCGCGTGGCACATTGACGGCACCGAGGGAATCACGCTCGAGGCGGGTTTCGTCCGTGTTCGGTTTACCACCCGGCTGGGTCGCCTTTGACATCGCCACACTCGTTGGATCCTGCATCGTGATTTCCCCGCGAAACACTATCGGTCAACAGGTCTCTGCGGGAATCGAACCTGGTCACCATCGGACATGCTTACGCACCATGCCACATACGATGCGAAGGGCTTGCCGATCTCCCGTGCCCGAACGCGGGTTCGTTCGGGCACGCTTCGTGCGCATGCCCTGGACGGGCTCTCCTCCCAGGGATGGCAAAGGCAAGGAGCGCCGCGCAAGCGCCGATCCGGGCACCATCCCGACTATCGCGCCGCCTTCACAGGCGGCGTTTTTTTTGCCGACGGCCGATCTGGGGCAAGATGTCGGCCGCAAGCGGGTCCGGTGGGTGGCCCCGACGCGCGATCAACCGTGAGATCCCCGACGATGAAACGCATGATCCTGGCAGCCCCCGGCGGGCTCGAACGCCTACGACTGACCGAGGTCCCGGAGCCTGCGGCCCCGGCCCCCCACGAGATCCGGGTACGCGTGGCGGCCAGTTCATTGAACTTTCACGATTTCGGCGTGGTCAGCGGCGCCCGCGCGCTGCGCGACGGGCTCGTTCCTCTGTCCGATGGCGCCGGAGTCGTGGACGCCGTCGGCTCGCAGGTCGAGGAGTTCGCCGTCGGCGACGCGGTCGTATCCACGTTTTTTCCACTCTGGGCCGACGGAACACCCACGCACGGGGACTTCTCCACAGTGCCGGGCGACGGCGTGGACGGCTATGCCTGCGAGGTGGTCGTGCGACCTGCCAGTTGGTTCACGCGCGCACCCGCAGGCTGGAGTTCGCTCGAAGCCGCCACGCTTACCACCGCCGCGCTCACCGCATGGCGCGCCCTGGTGGGTGATGGCGGGCTATGTGCCGGCCAGACCGTGCTCACCCTGGGTTCGGGCGGTGTGTCGGTTTTTGCCCTGCAGTTCGCCAAGGCAATGGGTGCGCGCGTCATCGTCACGTCATCGTCCGACGAGAAGCTGGCCCGCCTGCGCCAACTCGGTGCCGACGCCACCATCAATTACGAGCGTGAGCCGAACTGGTCACGAGAAGTCATGGCGCTCACCGAAGGACGCGGTGTCGACCAGGTCATCGAGCTGGGGGGCGCCGGCACCTTGCCGGAATCCATCGCATCCCTGCGCGTGGGCGGCCTGATCTCACTGATCGGCACCGTGGCCGGTGTCGCGGGCGAGATTCCGACCGCGATGCTGATGCGCAAGCAGGGTCGGATCGGTGGCCTGATCGTGGGCAGTCGGCGCCAGCAACAACAAATGGTTCGCGCGCTCGAGGTCACCGGCATCCGCCCGGTGATCGATCGCAGTTTCGCGTTGGCCGACCTGGCCGACGCCTTTCGCTACGAATCGGAGCGACGCCACCTGGGCAAGATCGGCGTACGCATCGCCGAATGACGAATCGGCTCAGTGCACGCGAACCGGCAGGTCGCTGAAGCCGTGCACGAGATTGGAGAACACGCGTTCAGCGCGACCGACGACTTCGATGTCGAGATTGCGCGCGAGAATGCCCTCCCATAGCAGGCGCAATTGCATCTCGGCCAGCCGGTTGCCGACACAGCGGTGCACGCCGAAGCCGAACGACAGATGCTGGCGCGGCCGGTCGCGGTCGACGACGAAGGCGTGTGGATTCTCGATCGAGCGCTCATCGCGGTTGCCGGACAGATACCACATGATGACCTTGCTACCGGCCGGTATCGTTCGGCCGTGCATCTCGACATCCACGACCGTGTTGCGACGCATGTGGGTGAGCGGCGTCTGCCAACGAATGATCTCGGACACCGCACTCGGCACCAGTGCCGGATTGCGACGCAGCTTCTGCCACTCACCCGGATTCCCGGCCATTGCCAGCAGGCCGCCCGAGATCGAGTTGCGGGTGGTGTCGTTGCCGCCGATGATCAGCAGTGTCAACGTGGCCAGGAATTCCTGCGGCGACAGCGAGCGGGTTTCCGGCGAGTGCGCGAGCATGGATATGAGATCGGGCCTCGGCTCCTGACGCGCGCGCTCCGCCAGCAGATCGCTGAACGCGTCCAGACAAGGCTGCAGCGCGACCCGCCGCTTTTCTTCGGTATCGATCTCGCCGCCTGCCTTGAGATCGCGCGTCGCGATCTCGGACCATTCGATCAGACGGCGGCGATCGGCATAGGGGAAATCGAACAGCGTGGCGAGCATGCGGCAGGTGAGCTCGATCGAAACATGCTCGACCCAGTTGAAGGTTTCGCCACGCGGCAGATTGTCGAGAATGTCGTCGACACGTTCGCGAATCAGGCTCTCGAGCCGGGCCAGGTTCGACGGCGCAACGATCGGGCTCACCACCTTGCGTTTGGCATCGTGCCCGGGCGGGTCCATATGCATGAAATTGGGCCGTTCGAATCCCTTTGGGAAGTCGAAGATGATGGCGCCACCCCGGTAGGCATCCGACGAAAACGCCTTCCAGTTGCTGTCCACGGCCATGATGTCGTCATAGCGCGTGATCGACCAGTAGGCGCCGAACCGGCTGTCCGGACAAAAATGCACCGGAGCTTCGTCGCGCATGCGCGCGAAGTACGCCTCTACCGTGTCGTTCTGGAACAGTTCGGGCTGGCTGACGTCGAAGGTCTCGATCGGCAATGCCGCGACATGTTCGCGCACCGCCTCATGGGGCATGTTCATTGCTGGACTCCGCTTGCTCATCACCAGCGGCCGAGCTCCGCGGCCCGGCCGTACGCTTCAGTCGGCCGCGGGACGCGGCAACTGGCTCATGCTCTGCACCTGATTGCCTTGCGTGATCACACGCAGGCCTTCCGCGTGCCAGTCATGGATCATGATGCCGCCGCAGGCGCCGCCGTCTTCGGAAGCGTCCGGGGCGCGGCCGAGTCTCTGAATGATTTCGGCCAGGGCACCCGTTCGTGCGCCCGTCGCGGCCAAGGCGCCCGCGTGCGACGGCGACGACTGCGCAACGGCCAGGGACGGCAACAGCGCGGTGATCGTCAGTATGACGCGTGAATTGGTCATGCGCGCGATTGTGAGGTGGTCACCGCCGCCGGTGACGCCGTGCGACCGCCATCGACCACATACTGCGCTCCGGTGACATTGGAGGCCAGGTCGGAACACAGGAACAGCACCACGTTCGCGACCTCGCGGGCCGTGCCGTAGCGCTGGTTCGGAATCGACGCCTGGTAGCCGGCACTGACCCGCCCCGGATCGGCCGGATTCACCATGCGTTCGATCTCGTGGATCATTCGGGTGTCGATCGGGCCCGGGCAGACCGCATTGACACGCACGCCACGGGCAGCCGTCTCGCCGGCGGCGACCTTGGTCAGCCCGATGACGGCGTGCTTCGAGGCCACGTACGCGCCAAGGCCCGGCGAGCCGGTGATACCGGCCACCGAGGCGGTGTTGACGACGGCACCGGCCCCCTGCTCGAGCATGACCGGCAACACGTGCTTGAGCCCGAGAAACACGCCTTTCACGTTGACACCGATGACCGTGTCGAACGTCGCCTCGTCGTAGTCGGCCAAAGGCGCAACCATGCCCTCGATGCCGGCATTGTTGAAGAAGCAATCGATGCGCCCAAAGGCCTCGCGCGCGGCCTTTACGTAACCCCGCACCTGTTCCGAATCGCGAACATCGGCCGTCACCGCCCGCCCTTCGCCGCCGGCCGCCCGCACGAGATCGAGCGTCTGCTCATTGGCCGCGCCGTCCCGATCGACCAACACGAGTCGTGCCCCTGCTGCCGCGAAACACAGTGCGGTTTCACGACCGATGCCGTTGCCGGCACCCGTGACCACAGCGACCTTGTTGGCGAAATCCATAGCTCCTCCCGGCGGGTATTGTCGATGACTCTCGGATCGCGCCAGACTCGCGCCGGCAACCCGATCCCGAGTTTGTCCTCGATCGTACGCGCAATCGCCGCGTGCCGAAGTCCTGCAACGCCCGAATCAGAACGGCCCGGACGTCCTTTCCTTACGCGATCGACTCAGGGAGACGATGGTGTGAACACGATCTGGCGACCGTTCGCATCGCGAAGAGCCTCGACATTGGTCTTGTTCGCCGAACCTGTGCCGTCACCCATGATGCTGACGACATGCCCATCGGCGTTTACATAGCCACCGCCCGAGTACACCATCTGCGAGCCTTCGTCGGCGGAGCCACAGGCTGCGCAGATCACGGCGCAGGGCAAGACGGAAAGCACGCCAACGGCGCGCCAGCCTCTGATCACGATGCAACTCCCTGTCCGGCGCTCCGGCCGCAGCATGCAAACGACGACCGACCGGGAGCGCTGTTATTGACTTCTTCTTTCGGACGATTCGACCCACCGCGGTCGGCGGTCGATTCGACGATTCGCAGTGCGTTTTCGGATTCTTGATTCGGCGCACCGCAATGGACAACGAGTCTGCCACTGCAACGTCATGAAATCCGACGCCGTTCGCCGTACGATGAGGCCGGCCAGACCCCAAACTTCATAAATCACATGAATGATCCGTCATAAGCCTCAAGCAATAAAAGCATCGGTGATACCGTTCCGTCTTGACCTGACACCCCGACACACCCCGATGCGAGGGCTCGGCTACACAATCGTGGCGACTGCGCCTGGTTCCGCCGCCTCGGAATTGTAAAGTTTTTCGACATCGATTCGGTGCGCACGACACCGGCACAATCGCGACAGCGACTTTCTCGCGCCACTTGCTTCCACCCGCACCGCGCGGCCCCCCGCGCCCAGACCGATGAACGCACCCGACATCCAAGCCGCCAGGTTCTCGCTCGATGACCGCTATCGGGTGGAATCAGGCCAGATCTACCTCAGCGGGACGCAGGCCCTGGTGCGCCTGATGCTCGATCAGCGGCGCCGGGACGAGCGCGCCGGCCTGAACACCGCCGGTTTCGTCAGCGGCTATCCTGGCTCGCCGGTCGGCCAGGTCGACGACGAGATGCTGGCTGCCCGCCCGTGGCTGGACGAGCAGAAGGTGGTGTTCCAGCCCGGCCAGAACGAGGAGCTGGCCGCAACCGCCGTGTTCGGAACCCAGACCCTGCACGAAGTACCTGGTGCGCGCTACGACGGCGTCTTTTCGATGTGGTACGGCAAGGCGCCCGGTGTCGACCGCTCCGGCGACGCATTTCACCATCACAACTTTCGCGGCACTGCCCGCCACGGCGGCGTGCTGGCGGTCGCCGGCGACGATCCGCACGCGCGTTCGACGATCTTTCCCAGTGATTCGAATTCGGCGTTCTACAAGTTCTTCATGCCTCTGCTGGCACCGGCGGACGTGCAGGAGGTCATCGATCTGGGGCTGCACGGATTCGCCCTGAGCCGGGCGAGCGGGCTCTGGGTGGGCATGAAGTTCGTGACCGACGTCGCCGATAGTGCCGGTGTCGCCGAGGTAGGGCCGGATCGGATCCGCCCGGTGCTGCCCGAGGTGCCGTTCGACGGCAAGCCACTGGTTCCCGAGTTGCGCATGAACGACGTCGCATGGGCGATGATCGAGACCGAACGACGCATCGTCGACGGCCAGCTCGAGATCGCGCGGCGCTATGCGGCGCTCAACGATATCAACCGGATCACCGGCGCAGCGGCATCCGCACGAATCGGCCTGGTCACGGGCGGAAAGACATGGGTGGATCTGTGCCAGGCCCTGCACGACCTCGGGCTCGACGAGAGCGCGCTCGTTGCCCGGGGTATTCGTCTTCTGAAGATGGGCATGTTGTATCCGGTCGAGCCGGGCATCGTCCGCCGCTTCGCCGATGGCCTGGACGAAATCATCGTCATCGAAGACAAACGTCCGTTCCTCGAGCTGTTCATCAAGGACATCCTCTATGGCCTGCCCCAGCGGCCACGGGTACTGGGCAAGCTCGACGACGAGGGCCGACCCCTGCTGCCGGCGTACGGTGAGTTGTCGGCCGACGCGATTGCGCGCGCGCTGCTGGCGCGCGTCGTGCACGGGCTAAACGAGAGCCCGATCGCACGCGACCGCGTCGCTCTGCTGCACCGGCCAAAATCCGTTCCGATCGCGCTCAGCACGTCGCGTCTGCCCTACTTCTGCTCGGGCTGCCCGCACAACACGAGCCTGAAGGCCCCCGAAGGCGCCGTGGTCGGCGCCGGCATCGGCTGCCACATCATGGATCTGTGGATGGGCAAGGGCTTCGGCATCGTCAAGGGTTACACCCAGATGGGTGGCGAGGGCGCACAGTGGGTAGGCTTGGCGCCCTTTACCGATACGCCGCACTTCTTCCAGAACCTCGGCGATGGCACGTTCGCCCACTCCGGCAGCGTCGCCGTTCGCTTCTCGGTGGCCTCGGGGCGCAACATCACCTACAAGATCCTGTATAACTCGACGGTCGCGATGACCGGTGGCCAGCGGGTCCAGGGAGCGATGAGCGTCGCCGACATGGTCAAGGCGCTGGAGGCGGACGGCGTGCGCCGGATCATCGTCACCAGCGACGAGCCCGAGCAATTCTCCGGCGACAGGATCGGCAGTGCGACGGTCTGGCATCGCGATCGCCTGATCGAGGCCGAACGAGCCTTGGCCGCGACGCCGGGCACTACGGTGCTGCTGCACGTGCAGCAGTGTGCGACCGAGAAGCGTCGGCTGCGCAAACGCGGGCGGCTCGACTACAAGCCGATGTGGGCGACGATCAACCCACGGGTCTGCGAGGGCTGCGGTGACTGCGGCGAGCAGTCCAACTGCCTGAGCGTGCAGCCGGTGGCAACCGATTTCGGCCGCAAGACCCAGATCCATCTGTCGTCCTGCAACCAGGACTTCTCGTGCCTCAAAGGCGACTGCCCGTCGTTCGCAACCGTAGAGACATCCGCCGAATCGCCCGGCCGGCGCCGGCGGGCCCCGATCGACCTGCCCCGCGATCTGTCGATACCCGAGCCGGTGACGATCGTGCCGACCGAGCGCTTCTCGGTCTGCCTGACCGGCATCGGCGGCACGGGCGTTGTGACCGTGAACCAGGTGCTCGGCACGGCTGCTTTCACCGCGGGGATGCGCGTACAGACCTATGATCACACCGGCTCCAGCCAGAAGGCCGGGCCCGTGGTGTCGCATCTGAAGGTCATACCGCCGGACCAGACCGGTTCGCCGACCGTGGGCACTGGCGAGGCAGACTGTTATCTGGTGTTCGATGCGCTGGTAGGTGTCAACCCGAACAACCTCGCCACGACCCATCCGGACAAGACGGTGGCCGTCGTCTCCTGCACCGAGGTCCCCACCGGCGAGATGATCGCCGACCGCGGCAAGCGGTTTCCCGAACAGGCGCAACTGCGCGCATCGATCGATGCCGGCACCCGTCGCGAGTCCAACCACTACCTCGATGCCCAGGCACTGGCCGAGCGCCTGCTCGGTGATCACATGGCCAGCAACCTGCTATTGGTAGGCGTGGCCTATCAGGCCGGTGCGCTGCCGATCCCCGCCGATGCCATCGAACAGGCGATCCGGCTGAACGCTCGCGCGGTGGAGATGAACCTCGCCGCCTTCCGGTGGGGCCGCCTTTGGGTCGTCGATCGACAACGGGTCGAGCAGGCCGCGCGCCCGCAGGCCGAGATCCTCGCCTTCCCCGAGCAACGGTCGCTGCCTGACGAGGCGCGCAGCTGGGTGAACGCGATCGCCGCGACCGGTGAGCTGGCGCGTGCCGTCGAATTGCGCGTGGCCGAGCTGATCGCCTACCAAGGCATGGGATTGGCAAAACGCTACGCCGAGCGCGTCGCCACGGTGCGCCGTGCCGAAGCCGCGGTGGTCGGGGAACGGTCCGAACTCACGCTCGCGGTGGCCCGCAATCTCTACAAGCTGATGGCCGTGAAGGACGAATACGAGGTGGCCCGTCTGCTGCTCGACCAAGCCGAGCAGTCACGAATCGCGGGCATCTTCGGGCCCGACGCCAGGGTCAGCTGGCATCTGCATCCGACCTTCCTGCGGCGCTTGGGCGTACAACGCAAGGTCCGATTCGGTCCCTGGTTCAGGCCCGTGCTCAAACTGCTGCGAGCAGCACGGCGGGTGCGCGGCGGGCCGCTGGACGTCTTTTCACGAAGCAGGATTCGGGCAACCGAGAAAGCGCTGTTGCAGCACTACGAGAAGCTGATCGACGTCGTCCTCGCATCGCTGAACGGCGCCCATCACGCCGACGCCGTGGCCCTGCTGGACTGCCCGGACCAGATTCGCGGCTACGAGGACGTGAAGATGCGCAGCATTCAGACCTACCTGGAAATGGTGCGCTCGCTTGCCGAACCACTGGGCATCGATGCCACGCAGGGCTCGCAGCTTTTCGATCGCCTTGCGGCGGCCCGTGAGCTGCGTCGTGAGGCGGCCTGAACGCGATCGTGTGGCCGAGTCGCTGTCGCCGGCGCGCGGTGACGATCAGGCGGCGACGCCGAAGCGCCGCACGCTGGCGGTCAGTTGCTGCGCGTTGCTGGCCAGTGCACGGGTGGCCTGCGTGTTCTCCTCGACCATCGCCGCGTTCTCCTGCGTCATCTGGTCGAGCTCGCCGAGGGCCGAACCGATCTGGTCGAGTCCCAGGCTCTGCTGATTCGCCGAGGCACTGATCTCGGCGATCAATTGCGCCATGCGCTTGACCTGATCGACCGCCCCGGTGATGGTGACGCCCGCCCCTTGTGCGGCTTCTCCGCCGCGGGCGACGTCGCCGACGCTGGTGCCGATCAGTTCGCGGATCTCGTTGGCCGCCTGCGACGAGCGCTGGGCCAGGCCACGCACCTCGCTGGCCACCACGGCAAAGCCGCGTCCGTGCTCGGCCGCTCGAGCGGCCTCGACGGCAGCATTCAGTGCCAGGATGTTGGTCTGGAAAGCAATGCTGTCGATGACCGCAATGATCTCGGCAATCCGGTTCGAGCTGGTCGTGATCCGCTCCATGACCTCGACCATCTCGTGCACCGCCCGGCCGCCTTCGTCGGCGGCCTGAGACGCCTGCCCTGCCAGGCCGTCCGCCACCCTCGCCGCCTCGGCGGTCTGGCGCACGTTCAGTCGTAGTTCACCGATCGACGCCACGACCTCCTCGAGACTCGAGGCCTGATTCTCGGTACGCTGGCTGAGATCACGGGTGCCCGAGGCCATCTGACCGGCGCCATCGGCGATGGCAGCCGACGAATCACGCAGGCTGCCGATCATTTCGCGCAGCGATCGGCGCATCGACTCGATCTGCGCCAACACACTGAAGGTGTCGGCGGGACGCACCGGTACGGACACTTCCAGCTTGCCCGAGCCGATCGTGGCCAGCAATGCCCGGGCGTCTTCCGGATGACCGCCGAGTTCGCGCAGGACGTCCCGGCGCAGCATGACCGGGAACATGATGCAGATCGCCGAGCAGATCAGCGACAGGACGATGATGCCGTTGCGCGCAAAGGCCATGTCCTTGGCCGAGTTCTCCTGCCACGAGCGCTTCGCGGCCGTGGCTTCGGCCTTGCGTTCCAGCAACCCCTTGCGCAACTCCCTCCAGGCCGGCGTTTCATGCGCGTTGAGGAAGGCCACCGCCCCTGCTGGATCGGCTTTGGCCATGGCCTTCAACTGCTGCCTGACTTCCGCGAGCGTCGCGCGCTGGTTTCCTACGGTATCCAGCCACTCGCGGTCGCTGGCAGCACTCGCGGTCTGCCGGGCACCCGCCAACGCCGCGTCGAAGGCCTTGTCGGCCTTGTCCATGTTTTCGTAGGCCTTCGGATTGGCCGGATCGAGCAGGATGTTGCGCATCGCCTGCCCCTGCTGAAGCCCCTGCGCGTACATCTCGACGACGGCATTGCCGAACGCATCGGTGTGTTCGAAGTAGTCGGCGATGCGCGCGTCGATCAGCACCGTTCCGGAGCCGACGACGGCGCCGGACATGATCACCATGACCGCCGGCACACTGAGTGCCCAGTTCAAACGACTCAGGAATCTCACTTGATGACGCTCACGGCAACGTTGTCACGGATCGGTGAGCGCTGACGGCCCCCCGCTTGCTTCGCACGAATCACACTCTAATCGCGCGTGGCTTGCGTTCATCGAGCGAAACAGCGGGCCGATCGCGGTCTGTTGCGGATTTCGTCGGGCCATCGGGCGTGCGACCGCGACGATCGGCCGGCCCGCCGGCGTGGCGGTCATCTGCGCCGCCCCTTCCCACGAGCCGGCGCAGATGACCGGCCTCGGGGCCGGACGCCGGCCCCATGTCACACTACGAATGAGACTGGCCACCAGACAGGACCAGAGCCGGTTGAATTGCCTCGCGGGCCGATGCTGCAGACTTGGCGTGATGACACGCGAGGCGACCCGCACCAATCAACGAGGATTCGGAGCCTGCGCGTGCCCGAAACGGCTTGGATCGATGTCGTCATCGTCGCCATAGACGCGATCGCGACCGTCGCATTTGCCGCCTCCGGTCTGTTGGAAGCGGCCCGCAAACGACTCGATCCGGTGGGCGTGTGTTTCGTCGCCGGGGTCGCCGCATTCGGTGGTGGGACCCTGCGCGACATCCTGCTCGATCAGCGGCCCCTGTATTGGGTGGAATACTCGAACTGGCTTTGGTGTCTGCTGATCGCCTGCGCGCTGGCGATGGCCTGGATGCGCACCCATCATGTCGAGTTCACCCGCAAGGCCATGCAATGGCCCGATGCGCTGGGGCTGGGACTGTTCTGCGCCACCGGCACACAGCTTGCCTACGCCGAAGGCATGCCGGCAATCGTCTGCGTTCTGATGGGGATGATCACCGCGACCTTCGGTGGCGTGCTGCGTGACATCGTCTGCAACGAGGTACCGACCGCATTCAAGGATCATCGGCCCTACGCGCTCTGCGCGTTTGCCGGCGGCTGGACACTGATCGCGGCCCATGAAATGGCGCTAGCCCCGCGATTCGGCGTTCCGATCGCCGCCAGCGTGGCCATTTCGCTGCGGGTGATCAGCCTGGCCCTGGACCTACGGCTGCCGGGTTGGGAGATCCGTGACGACGGACCGACGCAATCCGGCTGATCGATCCGCGCCGCGCAGAACGGCCCCGATCGCGGCCCCGATCGTGCCGGGTCGGCCCGACCGTCAGGAGCCAGCGAAGCGAGCCAGCAGTGCATCGAATGCCGCGTCGGCTGGCGGCGCCTCATCGTGCCACGGTTCGATCCGCGCCAGACAGGTCTGAGCCGCGCAGCCCTGCCCCATTCGCGATGTCGGCAGATCCGCGGTCAACACGTTGACATTGCCGGACAGCTCAGGCCCCCCTGCCCGATCGTTCGGCGTCAGCCAGGCACCGGTGGGCAAGGCGGCCACACCACGGCGGATGCCATCGAACAGCACGACCTCCGCCAGACACGCCCCCTGCTGGTTCGACACCCGGGCCACGTCGCCGCTCTCCAGTCCCAGTGCGGCCGCATCGGCGGGATTCAGGCGCAACTGTTCGCGTCCGTCCGGTATGCGCCCGGCGCTGGGCCCGGCATGCACGAGTTGACTGTGCAACCGCCCCTCGGGCTGAGGACTCAGCAGGTGGAACAACCCCGCGGGCTGGACGGGTCCGTCCAACCAGTCACCGGGTGGCACCCACGCCGGATGTGGCGGGCAATCGGCATACTGCCGGGACGCGAGCATCTCGCTGCCGAGCACGATGCGCCCACTTTCCGTGGCGAGCGCGTGCGTTTGCGGATCAGCGCGGAATTCAGCCAGATGGGTGAAGTCGTCCATGACCGGAGCTGCAGCGATGCCTTCGGCCCAGAAACGATCGAAATCGGGCATCTCGAAACCGTGATTGCGACGGGCATCATCACGGGTGACCTCGTACAGCTTGCGAATCCACCCCATTTCGTCGCGCCCCTCGGTGAAGCGCTCGTGCACGCCAAGCCGCCCGGCCAACGACGAGAAGATGTCGTAGTCGCTGCGCGCCTCGCCGATCGGGGCGATCGCCCGCTTCATGGCGACGATGGCATCGGAGCGTCGGTTGCCGGCCAGGTCGTTGCGCTCGATCGAAGTGGACGCCGGCAGCACGACATCGGCACGCAGCGCGGTGGCGGTCCACATGGGATCCTGCACGATCACCGTCTCGGGGTGCATCCAGGCACGCTCGAGGCGGCTCAAGTCTTGATGATGATGGTAAGGATTGCCACCGGCCCAGTAGATCAGCCGGATGTCGGGATAGTGCCGGGTCTTGCCTTCGTAGTCGTAGCTGGCGCCCGGCTTCTCGAGCATGTCGGTGATGCGCGCCACCGGAATGAAGCTGTTCAGGTCATTGCCGAGCTGCGGAAAGGCCGGCGGCCGTGCCAGACCAACCCGCAGACCCACGCCGCCGAGCGAGCCGTACCCGAAGCCGACACCGCCGCCGGGCAGGCCGATCTGGCCGAGAACGGAGGCCAACCCGACCGCGGACCAGAACGGTTGTTCGCCGTGAACCGCGCGCTGCAGGCTCCAGCTCATCGCGATCATCGTGCGGGTGCCGGGCAGCGCCGCGGCCAAGGCGCGGATGGCGTCGGCCGGCAGGCCGCAGATGCCGGCCGCCCAGGCGGCCGTCTTGGGCTGGCCATCGGGCACGCCGCGCAGATAGTCCAGAAAACGCTCGCTACCCGAGCAATACCGGGCCAGAAAGTCGGCATCGTGTCGGCCCGCCGCGACGATTTCTCCGGCCAGTGCAAGAATCAGCGCGGTGTCGGTGTTCGGGCGGATGGGCAGCCACTGGGCATTCGCCCACGCGGGCAGGTCGTCGCGCTGGGGTGAGATCAGCACGATTCTGGTGCCGGATTCGACGACTTGTTTCAGATCACCAAGCAGATGATGAGCGGCCACGCCGCCCGCCTCGTTCTGGGCCGTACGGCGCGCCATGGCACCGAACACGAGCAAGGTGTCGCTGTTGCGCGCCACGTTGATCAAGGTATTCGAGCGTCCCTGACAGGCATCGGCGTCGCCCAGGACGTGACGAAGGATCACCGGCCCGGCAGCGACTGAATAGGTATCGACGTGGCCGGTGTATCCGCCCACCAGATTCATCAGCCGGCGCACCTGCGACTGCGCGTGATGGAACCGACCGCAACTGGTCCAGCCATACGAACCGGCGAAGATCGAGCGGTTGCCGAAATCGGCGGCAACCCTGCGAATCTCGCCGGCCACGAGATCCAGCGCCTCGTCCCAGGCCAGGGGTTCGAACGGCTCACGCCCGCGCAGCTCACGCTCGGCCGCCGTCGACACCCGCCCCTCACGACGCGCGGCCAGCCAGCTGCGCCGCGCCATCGGGCGCGACACGCGACGGCGGGTATCGCCCCAGGCCGGGACGGACTCGATGATCTCGGAGGGATCGGGGTCACCGGCGAAGGGCTCGACGCCGATGATGCGACCGTCCCGGACCAACAAGGTATACGCGCCCCAGTGACTGCAATGGCCAATGCGCTGTACCGTGCTCATGAGGCATCTCTTGTCAGGGTCACATCCAACTCCCAAGCGCGGATCAGCACCGCCTGGCGCGCCGGCCGCATCGGCTGCAGAGTGCCGACGATCAGACGGCGGTTGAGCCAGCCGAAACGCCCCTCGGGCGCGGTCACCTCGATACGGGACAGCGCGTAGCGCTCGGGCCGGCGCTCGGCGTCGATGATCACCCGGTTGCGAATCGACAGGAGTTCACCGCTGGCACAACGCATCTCGTAGACGGCTTCCAGCTCCTTGATGCCGTCGGGCCGCAGCAGCTGTCTGTCGGCGCCGCCGGCCAGCACTTCGCCGCGAAGATCCTCGCAGCCCTCGCCGCCGACGAAGCAACCGCCCAGGATCGGCACGATCCAGCGATGACCGAGCGGACCCTGACCGAGATCCTCGGTCGGCGCGATGTCGACCAGCGCCTGCCACAACAAGCGGTGCCGCAGCGCCGGCATCGCAGTGTCGAAACACGCAGACGCCTCACCTGATGCCGCGTCTTCGGAGCTCGCCATTTCGATGGTTCCTTGGGGGGCCGCCGGACGGCGGCCATCGGCCACAGCATACCGCCGACCCGCCATCTGCCTCCCGACCTTGCCGAGCGCGGCAAAAAGCGCCGACGGCCCCCACCACCGCCTGCGGCGGCCGGCAGGGGTCGACGCGGCGCTCACCGCCGCTGGATGCTCACGGACTCGGGCTTCGTCAGATCGATCGAGGCATCGGGTGCGGTCGTGATGTCGCCACTCAGGGACAGTACGTTCGCGACCATCATCACCTTGTCGTTCGATTTCTCGGCGATGTAGAGGTTGGCACCGTCGTAGGCCAGATCCACCGGATTTCCCAACATCGAGGCCGGACCGGAGAGGGTCGATCGAGGAGTCACCGTGCCGCTGGCCGTCGAGGCAGCGTCGATCACATAGACCTTTCCGTCCGAGGCCACGCCTGCATCGCCGACATCACTGACGATGAGCTGATCGCTAGCCGCGACGTGCACGATGCCGTGGATATTGCTGGTCGCGCCCGCGGAATCCGGTCGGATCGTGCGGCTTGGAATCGCGCCGGAGCCCATCGCAAAGAAATTGTCATAGACGAGGATGTCACCGGCAGTACCGGCCGCGTACAGGCGATCGCTGGCGGGATCGTAGTCAACGTCCCAGATGGCGCCGGCGCCGACCGAATCGACCACGAACATCGGTGCGGCATTGGCACCGGCGGCCAGCGAGTACACCCGCAGGCTTGGCGAGCCGCCTACGTCGGCGACGATCATCGCCCCACGCGACTGGTCGATCTCGATGCCCTTCGGACTGGTCAGACCAAGCGAAGCATTGCCGATGAGGCGGTCACGATCCGGCGTGTTCACCGCCTGGCCGTCGCGATTCGCGAGTTGGTGCAGTACCAGGATGCCGCGGTCGGTGACCGTGCTGCCGTCGGTGGTGTCGACGACCGCGTACGCATTGCCGAGGCCGTCGAACTGGATGTTCTCGAGCGTGCGGAACTGCTGCGCGCCACCGGCGCCGGCAACGGCGCCGGCGCTGAAGCCGCCGGTGTCATTCAGACTCGCATCGAGCAGGCGGATGCTGCCGACCGCATCATTGGCGCCGCCCTGCTGCGGCCCGGGGTTCAGCGCGACCGCGATCGCCGATAGTGTTCCGGGCGAATCGATATCCGTCGAGTCGGTCATGCTCGTGGTGGTCGGGAACAACTCGATCGACTCCGGCTTGGTGAAATCGAACCGGTAGTCTGGCGCGAACTCGCCCGTGCGTCCGTCGATGCTGTTGAACACCAGCAGTGCGTCATTGGACTTCTCGGCGATGATCGCGCTGCCGTTCGAGAGCACGACATCGACCGGATTTCCCAGCACCGTCGAGTTCCCCGCAACCCGCCCGAAACTCGTAGTCGTTCCATCGAGCCCACCGTTGTCCGTGAACACGAACATTGCGCCATCGTCCGCCGAGCCGGCGTCCCCGACATCGGTCACCACGACCGTGACGCCGTCGGCAAACACACCGTGGAAGTTCACCGAGACCTTGTTGCCCATCGAATCCACAGGCGTGATCATCCGAACGGTCCCGTTGCCCATGTTCACCGAGAAGTCGTCAAAGACCTGCAGCACACCATCAGTGCGCGCGGCATAGAGCCGGTCGGCCGTCGCGTGGTAGAACACATCCCAAACCGGCGAATCGGTATCGATGGTGGCAATCGGCGCAGCACCCTCGCCCGCCGTCGTGGCGAAAATCTTGATGTCCGCGGAGGCATCGGTGACGTCGCACGAGACCAGTACCCCGCTCGCATCGACGACGGTCAGCCCCTTGCCCGGCGTGCTGCTCAGATCGCGATCGAGTGTCGGATCGAACATACGGCCATCCGCATCCACCGCCACTCGCCCGAATGCGCGCAGGCCGGTGAACGAAGCACCATCACCGTTCTGATACAAGCCACCGGCGCCATCGAAGGCAATGCCCTCGTTCGCGGCCGTCGACAACGAACCCGATGACGTCTGCACATCCGGCATGAAGAACTGAACCGAGCCCGGCATGCCGGAGGCATTGCGCGCCACGGCAAAGCTCCCGGACGGCACCGCCCCCATCGATCCCGGGTTGCCGTTGTCGCTACCGGTGTCGGACCCACCACTGCCGTCGTTCGTGCCCTGATCCGACCCGACGGACGACATGTCCGAAGCCGTGTCATCGTCGTCGCCGCAACCGGCAATCGCGATCATCGACAGACTGAGCGCGACCGCGGCCGCCAGCCTCGATTGCTTCGCCCTGCTGCTCCGTCCGGTTCCAGTCATCTGCATGTTCATATCGTTCGACTCCTGATCATCGAGGGGGCGCCTTCCGATCGGCGTCGGAACGGCATTCTTCGTGCATCGAACCAAGCACCACGCCACGATCTACGCCGCGGCACGCCAGCCATTCGCCCGAGCAGTCTTGTTCGGGTCGCGGACAGACCATTGCCGCGACCGACATCTGTTTCTAGTGGCCGGGCCGTGCAATGGATGCGCCCGGATCGAATTCGGTCGCGCGGTTGCGTAACAAAGTGTTGCGGCTGAAAGCGCACGGTCTCTCGCCGTTCGCCTCGATATCGACGACGCATCGTCGGCGAGGAGGCTCCATAAAACAGGAGCGTCCTGGCTCGCGGGCCTCGATTCCGGGTCCCGCCGAATGGATGTCGGGCACAGTCCGGAGCGAGCCGCTGAATAGCCGCCCAGCCCTTGCGCGAGCATCTCGTGCCCGAGTGACGTTCGAGCCCGGATCACGAACGAACATCCCGGCCGAGTCGGCAGTTTGTCGCAATCAGCCGCTCAGGGTGTTCTTGTCGGGCCGTGCGCGGGCGCCGCCAGCCCAAGGCTGGCGGCATCGCGCCTTGCCCGTGCCGCCCGGAAAACCAGATGAATACTCAGGCGCCCAACTCGATGTAGCTGGTCGCGTGCTTACGGCAAAACTCCTCGTTCAGATCCAGGCCCAGGCCCGGCGTGTCGTCCACCGTGAATCGGCCGTTGACGGGCTGCGGATCCTGCAGGCAGATGTCACGGTTGTCCTGCAGCGTGGCGTACACGTGATGCTCATGGATCTGGAAGTTCGGGATCGAGGTCTCGATATGCTTGGCCACGGCGGTCGAGATCGGTGAGCCGCAGACGTGGCCCTGGATCGTCACTTCGTAAGCATGGGCCATGTCGCAGATCTTGCGCCCTTCGCTGATGCCGCCCACCAAGCAGAAATCGGGCTGCAGCATGTCGAACGACGCATCCTCCAGGTAGTGGCAATACTGCCAGCGAGTGAAGATCCGTTCGCCACCGGTCATGCGCATGTTCGGCAGGCGCTGCTTGAGCGTTTTCGCCGGTCGGTCGGAGTTGTAGTTCACCGCCTCCTCGACCATGAACAGATCGAACTGCGCGCAGGCCTCCGCCAGACGTTGCCCCCCGGTCAGCGAGGTCAGCGAATGCAGCTCGAGGATGATGTCGATATCCGGGCCGATCGCGTCACGGATCGCGGCCAGGCGGCTGGTCGCGCGATGGATGATCTTGCGCTCCAGAGCCCCCTTCAGGTTGTTCTGATTTTCGACGGTGCCTTGCTCGGTCAGCATGATCGGATCGACTTTGATCGCGTCATAGCCTTGCTCGATCGCGCGCACCGCGGCTTGCGCATAGGACTCGGGATCACCAAACGCCAGCATGCCGTCGTTCCAGCCGAACTGGGTCTGGCTCGCATAGCAGCGCAGATCGGCGTTGACTTTGCCGCCGAGCAGCTTCCAGATCGGCTGGTTCAGCGCCTTGCCGGTGATGTCCCAGCAGGCGATGTCGACCGCACTCATGCCCGCATTGATCACCGGGCCACAGGCACCGCCCCAGAACGAATGGCGCTGCATGCGGTTCCAGATCGCCTCGCGTTCCATGGGGTCGGATCCGACCACGAATGCCTCGACGAGGTCCTTGACCATGCCCACCGCGGCGTTGTGAGCCAGGCCATACGCGAGGCCCGCCTCGCCGATGCCGACCAGGCCCTCGTCGGTGGTCAGCTTGAGGATGATCGGGCGCCAGCCCTGCTTGTTGTGGAAGTACGGCGACATGCGCAAATTGAGGCCGAAGATCTCGGCCTTGGTGACCTTCATCGAGTGCTCCAGTTGGATCGTTTTCGGACTTTTCGAACGCGTCGGGCGTGCACCAGGCGCGCGCGTAGAAGAAGGGGGAGTTTAAGAGAGGCGCCAGATCAGGCCAGGCAGGCCGAATCGGCCGGCGTCGGCGCCGACCGGCGATTGCTCGTGCCCTCAGCCAAGGATCTTGCCGGGATTGAACAGGTCGTCCGGATCGAGCGCACGTTTGATTCGGCGCATCAGCTCGACGGCCTTGTCGCCCGCCTCCTGGCGCAGGAAGCCGATCTTGTGCAGGCCGATGCCGTGCTCGCCGGTGCAAGTGCCGTCCATGCTCACGGCCAAGCGTACGATTTCTTCGTTCAGTCGCTCGGCGGCATCGATCTGACCGGCGTCATCGGGGTCGACGAAGATTCCGCAGTGGAAGTTGCCGTCGCCGACATGGCCCGCGATCACACTCGGCAACGGGGTCGTGTCGAGCATTCGTTGCACGGCAGACATGCATTCGGCCAGCCTCGAAATCGGTACGCAGGCATCGGTGAGAACCGGACGCGTGCCCGGATTGGCGGTCAGCACCGCGTAGAGCGCATGATGGCGCGCGTTCCACAACCGGTTGCGCTCTTCCGTGCGCAGCGCCCATTCGAAGCCGCGACCGCGATGCGCGCCGGCCAATTGCTCGACCACTCGCGCCTGCTCGCGCACACCGGTTTCCGAGCCGTGAAACTCGAAAAACAGCGAGTGGGCCTCGCGCAGTGAAGAATGATCGTATGAATTCAATGCGTGGATCGTCGCAGGGCAAAGATACTCGCAGCGCGCGACCGGCACGCCGAGCTGGATCGTCTCGATGACCGTGTCGACAGCATCCTCGAGCGCATCGAAGCAACAGACCGCGGCGGAGACAGCCTCGGGCAACGGCATCAAACGCACGGTGACTTCGGTGATCACACCGAGCGTGCCCTCCGATCCGATGAACAGACGGGTCAGATCGTAGCCGGCGGCGCTCTTGCGGGCACGGTTGGGCGGGCGGATCAGATCACCGTCGGCATCGACCACGGTCAGGCCGAGCACGTTCTCACGCATGGTTCCGTAGCGCACCGCATTGGTTCCCGAGGCTCGCGTGGCCGCCATGCCGCCGAGGCTGGCATCCGCACCCGGATCGATCGGAAAGAACAGACCGGAGCCCTCGAGCGCCTCGTTCAGTTGCTTGTGTGTGACGCCCGCCTGCACGGTGGCGGTCAGATCCTCGGCCTGGATCGCGAGTACCCGGTTCATTCGTGACATGTCGATGGTGAGCCCGCCGCGCACCGCCAGCACCTGCCCCTCGACCGACGATCCGACCCCGTAGGGCACGATGGGAACCCGGTAACGTCGGCAGAGACGCACCGCGTCGACGACATCCTCGTTGCTTTGCGCGAACAACACGGCCTGCGGCGGCATGGCCGGGAAGCGCGATTCGTCACGGCCGTGGTGATCGCGCACGCTCAGGTGGGTCGAGAGGCGATCGGCGAAGCGCTCGGCAAGCGCGCCCAGGGCGATCGGTGTCAGCGATCCGTCGGAGGCGGTAGTAGGTGTCGTCATGCGGATCTCCGACATTGATATGCGGCGGCGCCACGACACCATCTTACTGATGGCGATCGGATGCGACCATACTCGAAATATGCACTTTATTGCTCATTTTATTGAGATATGGTTTGATTTAGCGCAATTTCCTGGCTGCCCATTGCACTACAGTGCCGTTTCGATTCAATGCCAATCCCTGCCGCCGGCCCAGCGCCACGACGCCCGCGCCCCGCCAGGGTCGGACCATGCCAGACGGACGACGAGAGACATGAGCGAGAACACGGAAACCCTGATCGAAGACCCGGAGAGCATCCGCGACGAGAATTTCGTCGAGGTGTCGCTCGATGACAGCATTCCCAACAATGTCGATCTGTCCTCGGATCGCCAGTTGCTGCGCGCCCTGGAGACCTGGCATCCGAACTACATCGATTGGTGGAAGGAGATGGGCCCCGAAGGCTTCCAGGATGCGCAGGTGTATTTGCGCACTGCCGTCGGTGTCGACCCCAGCGGCTGGGCCAAGTTCGACCATGTGAAGATGCCCGAGTACCGCTGGGGAATCCTGCTTGCGCCGAAGGTCGAGGGGCGCACGATCCCCTGCGGCCGCCACCAAGGCCAACCAGCCTGGCAAGAGGTTCCGGGCGAGTACCGCTCGCTGCTGCGACGGTTGATCGTGGTCCAGGGAGACACCGAGCCCGCCTCGGTCGAGCAACAACGCTTTCTCGGCAAGACCGCGCCCAGCCTGTACGACATGCGCAACCTGTTCCAGGTCAATGTCGAGGAAGGCCGCCATCTCTGGGCGATGGTCTATCTGCTCGTCAAATATTTCGGCAAGGACGGACGCGAGGAGGCGCAGGCGCTGCTCGAACGTCGCAGCGGCCAGCAGGACAACCCGCGCATCCTCGGTGCCTTCAACGAGCGCACACCCGACTGGCTGAGCTTCTTCATGTTCACCTATTTCACCGACCGCGACGGCAAGATGCAGTTGGCCGCGCTGGCCGAGAGCGGCTTCGATCCGCTGTCACGCTCGTGCCGCTTCATGCTGACCGAGGAGGCACACCACCTGTTCGTCGGTGAAACCGGCGTGGGCCGCACGATCCAGGCGACCTGCGAGGCGATGAACAAGGCCGGCATCACCGATCCCTACGATGTCGAGGCCGTGCGGGCGCTCGGCGTGGTCGATCTGCCCTTGCTGCAGCGCAAGGCCAACTTCCACATGTCGGTCACCCGTGACCTGTTCGGCAGCGAGATCTCCAGCAATGCCGCGGAGGCGTTCTCGGCGGGCCTCAAGGGCCGCTTCAACGAGGCCAAACTGAGCGACGACCACCAGTTGCAGAACGACACCTACACCGTCACTCGCGTGATCGACGGCCGCTTGGTCGACGAGGCGGTCCCGGCACTGAAGGCAATCAACTGCCGGCTGCTCGACGACTACATCGCCGACTGCCAAGGCGGCATCGACCGCTGGAACAAGGTCATCGCCAAGGCCGGCATCACATTCGAACTGAAGCAGCCCTACAAGGGCTTCAATCGCCGCATCGGCGAATTCGCCGGCCAGCGCATCAGTCCCGACGGCGAGATCCTGACCGAGCAGCAGTGGCAGGCTCGCAGCGGCGACTGGCTGCCCAACGACGCCGACATGCGCTTCATCGACTCGCTGATGAAACCGAGCACCGCGCCAGGCGAATATGCGAGCTGGATCGCCCCGCCCGCGCGTGGCATCAACAACCAGCCGGGCGACTTCGAATACGTGAAGATCGACTGATCGCGCACACCGAACCGGGCCGGGCGCTCTGCGACCGGCCCCGTCCCTCCGAGACGTAGTACCTTCCGGCCCCGTTCCAGGCAGCGGGGCCGTTTTTCGTCCATCGCGAACCTGATGCTGGCACCGTAGAATTGCCCGATCGGTTCATCGAGGAGGAGACCATCATGTCGGCCGCAACCATGTCAAATTCCCAGCCCGACGGCATGCTGGCCGGCGTCGCGCCACCGCCCGCGAAGTTCAATTTCGCCGCCCATCTGATCGCCGTCAATGCGTCCCGACCCGACAAGACGGCCTTCGTCGATGACGACGGGGTTCTTTCCTATGGTCAGTTGGCCGATCGGATCCGCTGCTGCGCGGCGGCACTGCGCGCGCAGGGATTCCGTCGCGAAGAGCGCGTCCTGCTGGCGATGCACGACTGCAACGACTGGCCGGTGGCCTTTCTCGGCGCCATCTATGCGGGTCTCGTGCCGGTGGCCGTCAACACCTTGCTCACCGCCGACGACTATGCCTACATGCTCGAGCATTCTCGCTCGCAGGCCGTGATGACGTCGGGAGCACTCCTGCCGGCCATCACCTCGGCGATGACCAAGAGTGATCACGAGGTCGCCAAGGTCATCGTCTCGCACCCGATCGCACCACTGCATCCGTCCGAAATCGAGTTCGGCGCCTTTGTCGAGAGCGCGCCACCGATGGCACGCCCCGCCGCGACGGCGGCCGACGATCCCGCCTTCTGGCTCTATTCGTCGGGCTCGACCGGCAGGCCCAAGGGCGCGGTGCACTCGCAGGCCAATCCCTACTGGACAGCCGAACTGTACGGCAACAAGATCCTGGCGCTCAGCGATCGCGACGTTTGCTTCTCAGCGGCCAAGCTGTTCTTCGCCTATGGGCTGGGCAATGCCCTGACCTTTCCGCTCACGGTCGGCGCCACCACCTTGCTGATGGCCGAGCGTGCAACTCCGGCGGCGACCTTCGCCCGCTGGCGCGGTGAGGTCGGCGGATTGAAGCCGACGGTGTTCTTCGGTGCGCCCACCGGCTATGCCGGCATGCTCGCGGCCCCCGACCTGCCGACGGCCGACGAGGTCGCCCTGCGCATGGCCTCGTCCGCGGGCGAAGCGCTGCCGGCCGAACTCGGCGAACGCTTCAAGCGCCACTTCGGTGTCGACATCGTCGATGGCATCGGCTCCACCGAGATGCTGCACATCTTCATGTCGAACACGCCCGAGAAGGTCGTCTACGGGACGACGGGCTGGCCGGTACCGGGCTACGAGATCGAACTGCGCGGCGATGACGGCGGTCCGGTGCCCGACGGCGAGCCCGGCGACCTGTACATCCACGGCCCCAGCGCGGCCATGATGTACTGGGGCAATCGCAGCAAGACCCGTGAGACCTTTCAGGGCGGCTGGACCAAGAGCGGTGACAAGTACGTGCGCAATGCCGACGGCACCTACACCTACTCCGGCCGCAGCGACGACATGCTGAAGGTCAGTGGCATCTACGTGAGCCCGTTCGAGGTCGAGGCCACCCTGGTCGAACACGCCTCGGTGCTGGAGGCCGCGGTGATCGGCGCGGTCGATGCCGAAGGCCTGACCAAGACCAAGGCCTTCGTGGTGCTCAAAAGCGGCGCCAAGGCCAGCGAGGACGAGCTCAAGGCCTTCGTCAAGGACCGCCTCGCCCCCTATAAATATCCGCGCATGATCGAGTTCGTCGACGAGTTGCCCAAAACCGCGACCGGCAAGATTCAACGGTTCAAACTGCGCGACCGCGAGGCAGGCAAAGGCTGAATCAGGCCGCGCCTCGCTTGAGGCGCGCCATCACGAGCGCCTGTGCGACGATCGCAATCGCCGCAAAGCCCAGCATCAAAAGGCCCAGATTGACCGAGTTCTCGTGCGTGACCAGGCCGACCGCATAGCCACCCACCGCGCCGGTCCACTGTTGCACGAGGCCGGTGACCGCCGCAGCCGTGCCGGCTACGGCCGGCACCAAGCCGACGGTGCGGGCCAGACAGACCGGTACGAAGAAACCGTGGCCGATGCCGAGCAGCATGAGCGGCAACGCGAATGCCAGTGGCGAATGCAGGCCCGCGAAGCCGAGCGCGGTCATCAATGCGATGCCGGTGATCGTTACGGCCTGGCCGACGTTCATCAGCCAGTTCTCGCCCACCCGTGAGATCAACCTTGTGGTGCCGAAGTTGCCGACCACATACGACAGCGGCACGACCATGATGTAGAAGCCCACGCCGGCCGGTCCGACACCATAACTCTTGAGCACCAGCGGTGCGCCACTGAGAAAAGTGTAGAAAGTGGCCACGCTCGAGGCGAGGATGATGACGTACATCGGGAACCGCCGCTCGCGGGCGAGCAAGGCATAGCCCGACGCCATCTCGCGCAGCCAGTGACGCTCGGACGGCGGTCGAGCCCGATCCATTGGCAGGCCGAAGCTGCCGGTGATCAACAAAACCACCGCCAGCACGGCCATGACCACGAAATTGCCCTGCCAGCCGATGGCTTCGTGAATCTGGCCGCCCAGAATCGTCGCCGCCGGCGGCATCAGCCCCATGGTCATGCCGACGTAGGCCATCACCCGCGTACGCTCTGGGCCTTTGAACAGGTCCTGGATCATCGCCCGGCCGACCGACGAACTGGCCGCGCCGCCGGCGCCCTGCAACACGCGGGCCACGATCAGGGCCGGCAGGCTGGTGGCCAGCGCGGCCAGGATCGACGCCAGGCCACCGACCACGAGCCCCACCATCAACATGCGCTTGCGACCGAAACGGTCGGACAGCGGGCCGAACAGAAGCTGGATTGCCCCATAGGTGATCACATAGCCGCTGAAGGTCAGCTGCACGCTCGCCTGGTCGGCACCGAAGATCTGGCCCCACTCCTGGATCGAGGGCAGGCAGATCGTCATGGCCAGCAGACCGAATGTGATCTGCGCGATGATGTTCGCGACCACCACCTTTCCGGACGGCGGCGGCGACGTCTGTGGGTGTGAGCCGGTCGCGGCCGCCGCCTCGCCTGCTGCAGACATCGGCTGACTCAGTGGCCCGATCGGATCAGGTACTTCTCCCCGGTGGCTTTGCGATTCGCGGCCTGCGCAGTGGCAACGTCGAGGACTTGTTCGAACGAGATCTCGTGCGAATAGTGGCTTGCGAACGTGGTTTTGAGTTCGGCCAGCACGCGCCCCTGCAGGCGGCGGCGCGCGTCGGCATCGATGCGCTGCAGAAAGTAGGTCAGCAGATAGCCGCCCATGCCCCAGGCAAGGCCGACCGCGGGCGGGATCTCGATCGGGGCGTTCGACAGTCGGCCGTACACGTACACCTGCTTATGGATGGCCGAACCGTAGCGGCTGTATGCGGCGCCGCGGCTCTGGGCAACTTCCATCGCCATCAGGATGCGCCCGCCCAACGGACCGCCGCCGATGGCATCGAAGGCCAACGTGGCCCCGGTCTCGGCGATCGCCTCGATCAGCTTGCGTTCGAAATCGGCGTCCGAGGAGTCGAGCACGATGGTCGCGCCCTCTTGACGCAGCAGCGCTTCCTGCTCCGGCTTGCGCACGATGCTGATCAATGGGATGCCGTCGGCCAGACAGATGCGATTGAGCATGCGGCCGAGATTGGACGCCGCCGCCGTGTGCACCAGTGCCTTGTGGCCGTCCATGCGCATGGTCTCGGGCATGGACAAGGCGGTGAGCGGATTGACGAAGCACGATGCCGCATCGCGCGGATCGAGCTCATCGGGCACCGGCATGCACTGCGCCGCCTTCAGACAGCGATACTCGGCATACATTTCGCCACCGAACGCGGCCACGGTCTTGCCGATCAGCGCCTGCGCAGCCGCGCCGTCGCCGGCTGCGACCACGACACCGGCGCCTTCATTGCCCACCGCCATCGACTGGCCGAGCCGGCCCCGCATTGCCGGCATCGCCGCCGCCGGCACGTCGGCGACCAGCGCCGCATCGGCCCCGCTGCCTTCGCGACGGGCGGTAGCGAGGTCGGCCGCGGCATACAACAGACCCAGGTCGGACGGATTGATGGGGCTGGCCCGAACGCGCACCAAGACCTCGTCGGCGCCCGGCCTGGGCATTGCCACCTCGGCCAGCGACACCCGCAGGTGGCCGTCGGCGGTGACTTCGGAGCGAATCTGGCGAAAGCTGCTGGGAATGTCGTTCACGTGAGGACCTCGATACGGCTGATGAGCCAAACCCGTCATGCTAATCCAGTCGCCACGTGCGTGCGAACCGACCCCTGGCCAGGCCGGTGCTGCCCTCGAGTGGCACGACGAGTCGTGGCCGTCCGCGTCGCGGCCGCACAGGAATCGGAACCGCCAGAGACCGCCTATTCCTTGAAATAGACGATCTGATGACTGGTGGCCAGCAGATCCCCGGCAGCGGACCAGATTTCGGCTGTCTGATCGTGGTAGCCGAGCCCGAAGTGGCTTGCCTTGGCCACGCCGAGCAGCGGCCCGGCACCGTGACGCTGCAATTGCGCCGCGTCGGCATGAAAGTACACGGTCAGCGAGACGGTGCCGGCCGGCACCCACTGCGGCCGGCGGATGATGATCCGGGGAAAGAACGAGTCGCAGATCGCGGTCAGGGAGACGAAATCGAGTGGCCGGGGCGGTTCGTCACGGATCCAGAGCATGCTCAGCGAGTCGAGTTCGTCCACGCCCTGCCCGGTGCTCGGCCGCCCCCCTGTTACGAAGCGCATGTCGTAGCAGCGCGTCCACGGCGGCATCGCGGCATTGTCGAAACGCGCCAGATCACCGGCGGGAGGCACTTCCGGAAAGCCGGTCTCGGTATGCGTCCAGGTGTCGCGCCGGGTGGCGAAAAACGCCGTGGCGCTGGTGCAGATCTGGTCGGCCTGGCTCATCGCAACCGACCAGTGCTGGGTCGAACGGTTGGTGCGCAGCGCATCGGCCCGGATCGCGAAACGACCATCGACGACCGGCCCCGCATAGTTGACGGTCAAGGCCACCGGATCGCCGAGCCGGCGCGGGTCGAGGAGCACCGAGTTGAGCATGGTCGCCGCGGTGGTGCCGCCGAAGGGGCCGACCATGTTGGCGTAATCGGGCGATGTCTGGCCATGGAACACGCCGCCGTCGCCCCGCTCGAGGGCGACGGCGCGGTCGATGGGATGCTGTGCGTGTCGGGACATCCGGCCCTCCTGGAAGAGCCCGCGATCGTAGCCGATCGCGGGCCCGCCCGGTCATGCTCCGGCCGCCGCGGCCGGTCCTCGGCGCAGCGAACGTAGAATCCGGAGGCTTGCCGGCCGGCAAGCCTCCGGCACCGATGCCCGTCGAAGCGGCAGACCCATTCCAGAAGGCCGAGCATGACCGATACCGAAGCGTACGAGCGCGCCCTGATCGAGCGCCTCATCGGCGCCCTGGGCACGAAGGCTGTCCTCAGCGGTCCCGAGCTTCCCGAGCGCAATCTCTCCGACCGGGCATTCCTGGCGCCGACCCGGCCACTCGCCCTGGTGCGACCGGCCGACACCGAACAGGTGGCCGCAGCGATGCGCCTGTGCCACGAGGCCGGCGTGCCGGCGACACCGCAGGGCGGCATGACCGGCCTTTGCGGCGGCGCGCACCCGACCGCGGGCGGTATCGCGCTGTCGCTGGAACGCCTGGTCGGCATCGAGGACATCGACCCCGACGGCATGACGATGACGGTGCTGGCGGGAACGCCGCTCGAGACCATCCAGCAGGCGGCCGACCGGGCCGGCTTGTTCTTCGCGCTCGATCTGGGCGCGCGCGGCTCGTGCGCGATCGGCGGCAATCTGTCCACCAATGCCGGGGGCAATCGCGTCATCCGCTATGGCATGACACGCGACCTCGTGCTGGGGCTGGAAGTGGTGCTGGCCGACGGCACGATCGTGCCCATGCTCAACCGCATGCTGAAGAACAACACCGGCTATGATCTCAAGCAGCTGTTCATCGGTGCCGAGGGCACGCTGGGTGTGATCACCCGTGTCGTTCTGCGTCTGCACCCGAAACCGGGCTGCGTCGCCGCCGCGATGTGCGTGGTCAGCGGCTACGATCGCGTGCTCGAGGTCTTGCGCACCGCCCGCGCCTCACTCGGTCCGATGCTGTCCGCATTCGAGGTCATGTGGGGCGACTACTGGCATCTGGCCACCGAGCGCGTGCCCGGCAGCCGCGCACCCGTCGCCATCGGCTCGGGCAGCCACGTGCTGCTGGCCGAGATGCAGGGGCTCGACGAGCCCATCGACGGGCCACGCTTCGCGAGCTGGCTGGAGATGCTGTTCGAACGCGGCGTGTTGCAAGACGGGGTGGTCGCGCAGAGTCTGGCCGAGACCAGCGCGTTCTGGCGCACACGCGATGCCGCGGCCGAATTCTCCAGTCCGGCGGTACTCGGGCCGCACCCGTCCTACGACATCGGCCTGCCGGTGAGCCGCATGCAGGAATTCGTCGACTTCTCCAAACCGGCGCTCCTCGAGGCACTGGGTGCGGAATCGGTGCACTACGGCCACATCGCCGACGGCAACATGCACATCGTCGCCTGGGTGCCGGGCGCCGCTCCTCAGCCCGTCGATGCGATCAGCGCGGCACTCTACGAGACGGTTCGCCGCTTCGGCGGTACGATCTCGGCCGAGCACGGCATCGGCCTGGTCAAGAAGAACTATCTCGACTACTCACGCGACCCGGCCGAGATCACGTTGATGCGTCGCCTCAAACACGGTCTCGATCCACGGGGAACGCTCAATCCCGCCAAGATCTTCGACGGAGACGCACGAGCATGACACTGCCCAGGCTGACCGGCGGTGCCGCGCGCCTGCGAGAACGACTGGCCCGCAACAGCATCGTCGTGGCACCCGGTGCGGCCGATGCGTTGGCCGCCCGGCTCGTCACCGACATCGGCTTCGATGCCGTTTACATGACCGGCCTGGGTGCCACCGCCAGCCGTCTCGGACATCCGGATCTCGGTCTGCTGACCCAGACCGAGATGGCCGAGCACGCGCGTGCCATGGTGCGGGCAACCCCGTTGCCGGTCATCGCCGATGCCGACACCGGCTACGGCGGACCGCTGAACATCATGCGCACAGTCCAGGAATACGCACAGGCGGGCGTCGCAGCGTTGCACATCGAGGACCAGGTCAGCCCGAAACGCTGCGGCCAGCTCGCGGGCATCCGATTGCTCGAGCGCAGCGAGGCTGCGCGCAGGCTGGCGGCGGCCATCGATGCCCGTGCCGCGATCGACTGCGATCTCGTCATCATCGGCCGCACCGATGCGCTGCAGGCCGAAGGGCTGGCCGCCGCGCTCGATCGCGCCCGCGCCTACCGCGAGCTCGGCGTCGACCTGCTTTTCGTCGACGGCGTGCGCACCCGCGCCGAGGTCGAAGCGATCGCCGCGTCGCTGAGCGGCCCGAAAGTGATCTCCCTCGTCGACGGCACCGATGCCGCCACGGTGACCATCGCCGAGCTCGAGCAGATGGGCTTTGCCGTCGTCCTCTATGCGGTCACCCAGTTGTTCGCCGCCATGGCCGCCGCCCGCCAGGCCCTCGCGCATCTCAAGGCGGCCGGAGCGCCCGCGGCACTGGACGGACGGCTCGGCTACGCGGAATATGCGCAGATCGTGGGCCTGAGCGAGATGCAGGCATTCGCTCACCGCCACGAATGATTTTCCCAGACGGGCCCGATCCACTCATTCATCGACCGAGAGACACCATGAACCAACGCCATCGACGCCAGGCCCTGAAGCTGATCGGCACCGCCGCCGCAGCCGCTGCCCTGCCGCTACCGGCTGTCGCCGCCAACCGCAAGATCAAGGTCGGTGCGCTGCGCTTCACGTCGCACGCCGGCAGCTTCGTCGCGCTCGAGCGCGGCTATTTCCGACAGGCCGGCCTCGATGTCGAACTGGTTTTTTTCCAGGCCGCCCAGCCGATGGCGGTGGCCATGGCCAGCGGCGACATCGATTACGCGGTCACCGCGATTACCGGCGGTCTGATCTCTCTTGCGCAGAAGGGCGCGATCAAGATCGTGGGCGGCGCACTGGCCGAAGAGAAAGGCATCGACGGTCAGCTGATCCTGGCCTCCAACGCCGCCTTCCGGGCAGGCGTCACCAAGCCGTCGATGCTCGGCGGCAAGTCGTACGGTATCACCCAGACCGGCTCGTCCTTTCACTTCATCGGCTCGCAGATCGCCAAGGCCGAGGGTTTCGAACTCAGCTTCAAGCCGCTGCAGAAGGTCGGCGCCGTGATCGGTGCGCTCAAGTCGGGGCAGATCGATGCCTGGAACATCGTGCCGCACATCGCCAAACCGATGGCGGCGTCGGGCGCGGTACACATCATCGGCGCCGTGCAGGACTACATCCCCGACTACCAGGTCACGACCGTGTTCACCTCGGCCCGCAACGCGGCTAACGAACACGAATTGACCAAGAGCTTTCTCGCTGCCTACTCACGTGGCGTCGATGACTACGCCGCCGCGATGATCGACAAGAGCGCTGGCCAGGCGGGCACGGACGCGATGGTGGACCTCCTGCACAAGTACGTCTACGAGGATCGCCCGCGCGAGAAGGCAGCTCCCGGCATCATCGACGGCACCATGCGCTTGAACAAGGACGCGGCGCTCAACCTGAGTTCCGTTCGCCAGCAGCTCGACTGGTTCAAGGCGGAAGGCCTGGTCGATGCCGGCGTGACCTTGGAGATGCTGGTCGATCCGTCGTACGTGAAGATCATCGGCGGCTGATCGTCGTGATGTCTCAGGCAACCGGCACCCGGGCACGATGAAGATCGTCCTCGACGGAATCGGCCATCGCTACGGCAGCGTCGACGTGATGCGCGACATCACGCTCGAGATCCCCACCGGCCGCATCATCTGTATCGTCGGCCCGTCCGGCTGCGGCAAGTCCACCTTGCTGCGCATCGTCGGTGGGCTCGAGCGGCCGACGTCGGGCTCGGTCGTGCAGATCGGCGAGCCGCCGTCGGGTTGCCTGAATCCGCTCACCTACGTGTTTCAGGACTTCGCGCTGCTGCCCTGGCGCAGCGTGGCCGGCAACATCTCGCTCGTGCTGGAGGAACACGGTCTGGGCCGCGACCGCATGCGTGCAATCGTCGACGACGTGCTGGCACGCACGAAGCTCGGTGACTTCGCCGACGCTCTGCCCAAGCAATTGTCGGGCGGCATGAAGCAACGGGTTGCGATCGCTCGCGCACTGGCCGTGAAGCCGGCGGTGATGCTGATGGACGAGCCGCTGTCGGCGCTCGACAGCCAGACCCGCGAGCTGCTGATGGACGACCTGGTCGGACTATGGACGCGCCAGCCGTTCACCGCCGTATACGTCACCCACAATCTCGCCGAGGCGGTACGTCTCGGGCATGCGGTCGTGGTCATGTCGCGGCGCCCCGGCCGGGTGCGCGAGATCGTCACGATCGACACGCCGCTCGCCGACCGCCGCCCGGGAGATGCCGCGCTCGACGAACGACAGCGTCACCTCTGGCAACTGATGCGTGAGGAGGCGCGCGCGGCCGATGCCGAACTCATCGATGACTGAGCCGTCGACCCTGGCCGCGGGCGAGACGGCGCACGGGCGCGTTGCGGGCGTTGCTGCCGCGGCCCGACCGGTCAGATTCCGCGGCGGCGGCTTCACGCCGGTGCATCGCCGCTGGGTGGGCGTTGCGGTGTTCGTCGTCCTGATCCTGATCGCCGAATGGGGCACGCGCGCGGGCTGGATCAGTGCACTGACACTGCCCCGCCCCTCCGAAGTCTTGCGAACCTTCCAGGAGCTCTACGCATCGGGCCTGCTGTTCAAGCATCTCGGACCGTCGTTGTCGCGGCTCGGGCTGGGCGCCCTGATCGGGGTCGGGGTCGGGGTAGCGATCGGGCTGATGATCGGCCTGCTCTCATATGTGCGCGCGGGGCTGGTGCCCGTGGTCGCTGCCATGTTCCCGATTCCGAAGATCGCGCTGCTGCCTTTGTTCGTCATCTGGTTCGGCATCGGCGAGGCCTCGAAGGTGGCACTGATCGCATTCGGCACCTTCACGCCGACGGCCGTGGCCACCTACGGCGCGGTCGACAATGTCGATCGCACCTTGATCCGGATGGGTCAGAGCTTCGGCCTGTCGTGGTGGTCTATCGTGCGCAAGATCGTGCTGCCCGGCGCGATGCCCGGCATTCTGTCGGGGCTGCGCATCAGCCTGGCGATCGCGATCATTCTGCTGGTGGCCGCCGAGATGCTCGGTGCCGAATACGGCATCGGTGCCTACATCCTCCAGGCTGGTTCCCTCTACGATCTCGAGCGTCTGTTCGTGGGTGTGGCCATCTTGTCGCTGCTAGGCGTGCTGGTCAATGCAGCGGTCGGGCTGGTCGAGCGGCGCCTGCTGCGGTGGCGCACGTGAGCGGAGCCGACTTCGACGTGATCGTCGCCGGCGGCGGGTCGGCTGGCGCGGCGGCAGCGTCGGCAGCGGCACGTGCCGGCGCCCGGACCCTGCTCATCGAGCGCCACGGTTGCCTCGGTGGTGCGGCCGCCGTGCGCAACGTGCTCACGCTTTGCGGCCTGTATACGCTTGGCGAGTCTCCGAAGATGGCGGTCGGTGGATTCGCCGTCGAGATCGTCGAGCGGCTTCGGCAGATGCGGGCGCTGACCCCGCCGCAGCGTTTTCGGGGCGTGTTCGCTGCGTTCGAGCCGGAAGCCTTCAAGCGCGCGCTCGACGACATCGTCGACGGCGCCGGGGTGCACATCCGGTTCGCAAGCACGGTCATCGCGGCCGGCCGCGAAGACGACAGAATCGCCACACTGACCGTCGTCGATCACGGCGGCATCAGCACCCTGCGCGCCCGCGCGTTCGTCGATTGCACCGGCGACGGCGATCTCGCGGCGATGGCCGGCGCCAGTACCCGGTATGGCAACGAAGGCGAGGTCAATCTGGGCACCCTGGGCACCCGCTTCGGGGGCATCGCAGCCGAGCGCGTGATCTCGGCCGACGAGATCGAGACCGCGATCGGCAAACACGCGCCGGCTGCTGGCGCCTTCACCAAGCGACGATGCGTGATCGTACGGCTGCCGCTGTCGGGGGATCTCGTGCTCTATCTGGCCTCGGCCGACTATGATCCGCGCGACGCGCTCGCGCAGTCGCGTGCCGAACTGGATGCCCGACGCCAGGCGTGGGTCTATCTCGAGGTGCTGCGTTCCCTTCCCGGCTGCGAGGGGGCCTATCTGGTCTCATCGGGACCGGAGATGGGCACCCGTGAATCGCGCCACCTGAACTGCCGGCATCGATTGCTCTGGTCGGATGTACAAGCGCGCCGTTCGTATCCCGACACCATTGCCCTGGGCTGCTGGGGTGCCGAATGGCACGATCGCACGACGTTCGCGAGCAGTTTCGATTTCCCGCCCGACCGGGCCACCTACGAAATACCGCTGGGCTGCCTGCACAGCGCCGACACCTCGAATCTCTTCTGCGCCGGTCGCTTGGCCGACGGCGATCGCCTGGCCGGGGCGGCGATTCGCGTCATGGGCACGGCGATGGCGACCGGGCAGGCCGCCGGCGTGGCGGCCGCCCTTTCCGCCGGCGGGCGATTCTCGCCGACTGCCGTGCGTGAAATGCTCGCGCGCACCGGCGCCATCCTGGATTCGGGCTCGCTCCTCGACCCTTGATGACATCGCGCACTACGGTCGAAAGGTGCCCGGACATGAATGAAACCAAGATCGAACGCGCGATGATTGCCGACATCGAGCGCTGCCTGCCGGGGCCGGCCGGCGACGCATCGATCCAGGGCGATCATTCCTTTCGGAGCGCCTACGAGGTCTCGGCACTTGCCAGCGCATGTCTGTCGGCCACCGCGCGCCAGGCGGCCCGCTACGCCGGGCTGATCGGAATGCGTGGTGACACACGCGTTCAACGGCAACTGGCCGCGGCGTGGTTCACCTCGACGATCCGGCCGATCGGCTGGCAGGTGCCGGCCCCCTGGGACCCGATCGCAGGCGACTTTCGCTGCGCCGACGGCTGGCTGCGCATCCACACCAATGCGCCCTTGCACAAGCGCGCCTTCCAATCCGTGTTCGGCCCGCTCGAGGATCGCTCGGCGGTGGCGGCCGTACTGGCCGACGTCGAGGCGGGCGCGGCGGAGAGCGCGATCGTGGCGGCCGGCGGATGCGCGGCGCGGATGATGAGCGCGCCCGAATGGGCGGCGCACGAACAGGGGCGCGCGCTCGCAAGCCAGGCGCTGATCGAACTCGAGCATGTGGCGCTCACGACCAGCCCACCGGTGTCGCGCGCGGCCACGGCCGCGCGCCCCTTGATCGGCATTCGGGTGCTCGACCTGACGCGCATCCTGGCCGGTCCCACGGCAACACGTGCGCTCGCGGCCCTGGGTGCCGATGTGCTGCGCATCGACCCGCCGGACTGGGACGAGCCCGCACTCGCCCCGGAAGTGACGGTCGGCAAGCGCTGCGCGCGCCTGGATCTGCGCCTCGCAGGCGATCGCGAACGCTTCGAGCGACTGCTGAGCGAGGCCGACGTCCTCGTGCACGGTTATCGTCCCGGCGCATTGGCCGGGCTCGGCTACGACCAGGCGCGTCGGCGCGAGTTGGCACCCGCCGCCGTCGAGGTCAGCCTTTGCGCATACGGCCTCGCGGGCCCTTGGGCGGGGCGCCGCGGCTTCGACTCTCTGGTACAGATGAGCAGCGGCATCGCCCATGCCGGCATGGCGGCCTTCGATGACGAACGGCCACATCCCCTGCCCTGCCAGGCGCTCGATCATGCCACCGGCTATCTGCTCGCGAGCGCCGCGATCTACGGCCTTGCCGAGCGGCTTGCCTCGCGGCGCTCGATTTGCGCGCGCACCTCGCTCGCGCGGTCGGCCGAATGGCTAAAAGCTTATCCACGCGATCCGGCGCTGCCCACTCGCAACGGCGACGACGAGCTGAGCACGGATCCGGACATCGAGCAAACCCAGTGGGGACCTGCCCGGCGCCTCGGCATGCCGATCAGCGTCGATGGCCGCGCGCTGGGTTTCAGCCGACCGGCCAGTGCGCTGGGCAGTTCCCCTGCCCGATTCGGCGCGCCGTCATGAAGCCGACACGCGCGCCAAGCGGGAATCGCCTTCGAACGGACGAGGCCTGGGAATCTGCTCGTCGAGCAAGGTCTCGTTCTCGAGCAGCAACGCTGCCCCTTGATCGAGCCGATCTCGATTGGCCTCGAGAAT
Source organism: Burkholderiaceae bacterium (assembly GCA_041396685.1). Taxonomy (GTDB): domain Bacteria; phylum Pseudomonadota; class Gammaproteobacteria; order Burkholderiales; family Burkholderiaceae_E; genus JAUIAI01. Next base: position 82,362 of record JAWKYD010000021.1, on the reverse strand, counting down.
TCCCAGCGCCAGATCGCGTGCGGCATCGGTGAGCTCGCGAACCGCGCAATCGATTTCCCGCGCGGTCTCCTCGCCATAGTGCCGCTCGGGCGGCGCGGCATTGGCCTCGCCGAGAAACGACGGCCGCGTCGGTTCGTAAGTCATCTGGCCGAGTTTGTCGTGCATGCCGAAGCGCATCACCATGCTGCGCGCGATGTCGGTGATCTTCTGCAGATCGTCGGCCGCGCCGGTGGAGATGTCGTCGAACACCAGCATCTCGGCCGCCCGGCCACCATAGAGCACGGCCATCTTGTGCGTCAGTTCGCGCCGCGACATCAGAAAGCGGTCCTCGGTCGGCCGCTGGATCGTATAGCCGAGGGCACCGACACCGCGCGGGATGATCGAGATCTTGTGCACCGGATCCATTCGCGGCAGCGCCAGCGCGACCAGGGCATGGCCCATCTCGTGAAACGCCACCACCTCGCGCTCGTGCTTGTTCAGCAGCCGGTTGCGCTTCTCCAGGCCCGCGACGATGCGCTCGACCGCATCGTTGAAGTCGGCCATCGACACCGCCGGCGCGTTGCGCCGCGTGGCCAGCAGCGCCGCCTCGTTGATCAGGTTGGCGAGATCGGCACCGGTGAAGCCCGGCGTGAGCTCGGCGACCTGCTCGAGACGAACATCCTGTCCCAGCCGCACCTTCTTCGCATGCACCTTCAAGATGGCCAGCCGGCCGATCTTGTCCGGACGATCGACCAACACCTGGCGATCGAACCGCCCGGCACGCAGCAGCGCCGGATCGAGAATCTCCGGACGGTTGGTCGCACCGAGCAGCACGATGCCCTGCTGGGGATCGAAACCGTCGAGTTCGGTCAGGAGCTGATTCAGGGTCTGCTCCTTCTCGTCGTGGCCACCGAAGCCGCCCAGCGAACGCGCGCGACCGAGGGCGTCCAACTCGTCGATGAAGATGATGCACGGCGCCGACTTGGCCGCTTGTTCGAACAGATCGCGCACCCGCGCCGCGCCGACCCCGACGAACATCTCGACGAACTCACTGCCACTGATCGAGAAGAACGGCACCCCGGCCTCGCCCGCCACCGCTCGCGCCAGCAACGTCTTGCCGGTGCCCGGTGGCCCGACCAACAACACCCCCTTGGGCATGCGCGCGCCGAGCCGGCCATACTCCTGCGGTTCGCGCAAGAAGGCAACGATCTCGCGCAACTCGTCCTTCGCCTCGTCCACCCCGGCCACCTCCTCGAAGGTGACCCGCGTGTCCTTCTCGACATAAACCTTCGCCCGGCTCTTGCCGACGCTCATCAGCCCGCCGAAACCCTGCTTCTCGGCCATGCGCCGGATCACGAACATCCAGAGCGCGAAGAAGAACAGGACCGGCAGGATCCAGGACAACAGATCGCGCAAGAACGTGCTCTCGATGACGCCGGAGAACTCGACACCCTTGGCCTGCAACTTGGCCGCGAGCCCGGGATCGACCCGGTTGGTGACGAAGTACGGGCGCTCATCCGGGGACGGGCTCTTGAGCCGGCCCTCGAGCCGATTCTCACCGATCGAGACCTGCTCGATCTGGCCCTGGTCGAGCAATTGCTCGAACCGGCTGTACGGCAGGACCTCGATCTGGCGTGTGGCGGTCCACCATTGCTGGAACATCAGGATCGCGAACATCGCCAGGATCGCGTACCAGAAATTTATCTGTGCCTTCTTATCCATATCGAATGCTGTGTTGTTCGAACGTCGATCCGGCGACTCAACCCCGTCGCAACTGCTGGCGACAATAGCGGATGTTCTGCTCGAATGCCGCCGTACCAGGCAGGCGCTCCAATGCTCGCTGATAGATGTCGATCGCGCTCGCCCAATCCTGCCGCGACATGAATTCGTTCGCCCACGAGTGCCAGGCGGCGCGCGCGTTGTTCAACAGATGGTTGTCGCCGGGCTGACGGTTCAGGGCCCGGTCGTAGACCTCGACCGCGCGCTGCCAGTGCTCGCTCGCGACATGCGTGCGCGCCAGACGATCATAGGTGTAGCGCAGCAAGCGGCGCGCCTCCTGTGTCTGTCCGAGCAGATCCGCACCGCGCAGCCCGATTGCCTCGACCGGCCCGAGTTCGCCCGCCTTCAGACGGGCGTCGACCGCCTTCATGTAGACCGACGCCACCACCTTGGGCATGGCAGCGACCTCGGGAAAGGTCGCCAATAGCTCGGCGGCCACGGCCTCCCGTCGCTCGCCGGCGCGGGCGAGCCATTCCTGACCGATGAAGGCCACGTTCTGCTGATAGGCGCCGGCACCCTGAACGATGCCCGGCGCGGCTCGACGTGCCGACTCGTAGACTTGTGCGGCACGCTCCCAGCGCCCCGCCTTGATATGCGACGATGCCGCCGCATCGACGGCCTGGGCCAGCAGCCGTTCGGCTTCGCGCTCGTCGGCCAGCAACGAGACGTAACGGGCAAGCTCCCCGATCAGCCGATCGGGTTGCGCGCTGTGCTGCAGTTCGTTGATCCGGCGGCCCACGAAGGAGCGTGCGGCACGCGAAACCTCCGCATTGTCCGGAAAGCGCGAGCGTACCGCCCGCACCGCGTCGATCGCCGCCTCCGGCCCGTTGGACGCCAACTCGGCCTCGCTCCACTCTTGTAACAGATAGGCGCTATTGCGGCGCAATCGCCAGTCGCCAGGCAGCGCCTCGGCGCCGCGCTCGGCCGCGCTCAGCGCATCGCGCCAGCGGTCGGCCTCGATCATGGCGCTCATCCAACGCGCCAGCAACGCCGAACGGTAGCGATCGAGTTCGGCTTGCGATGGGTCGTTGAGCCGTCCTGCCCCCTGCGATGCGACATCGAAGGCCGGCGCCCACTGCCCACGCTCGGCCAGAGCGCGCGCCGACCGGATATAGGTCAGGGCCTGCTGGCGGTCGAAGCCCGCCTCTGGCACGGCGGCGTTCGCGCGAGCGATCAGGTCTCGAAACGCATCGGGTGCCAGCCGTTCGGCGGCCGCGTTGATCCGCTGCTGCCAAACCACACGACGATTGTGATTGAGCGCTGCATCGTTGGGCGCCAGTGCGAGGCCGGCCTCGATGTGATCGACCGCCCGCTCGAAATCGCCGGCCTTCGCTTCATGAGCCGCCCATCGACCAAGCGTCGCAATACTGTTCTTGACCGCGCTGTTCAAACCCGCATCGAGACTCAGCGCGCGGGTATTGGCCAGCAAGGCCTCCTCGTAGTCGGCGCGGCGCAGCGCGGCCACGCCGTGGTTGTACTGGATCAGCGCGATCAGACCCAGCAAAGAGGTCTCGCGTCGCTGCGAGACGCGGCTGCTCGGGATATAGCCGTAACCGGTCCGCTTCGTGAATGCTGCCAGCGCCGCGCGGTCGCGGGCGGGGTCGAAACCGCGTGGCGTGGTGGTCTCGACGTCCGCGTGACGGATGCCATCGTAGACGATGGCCAAGGCATGATCGGGCACCTCGATGCCGCGCACGTCGAGCCCCAGTTCGGTGCCGATCAAGGCATACAACACGGCCGAGGACACGCAGTTGTAGTCACCGGTCTCGATCAAAGTGGACAGATCGGTCTGCTCGGCCCGATAGCGGCCCGTCAGGGCACGCTCGTGCATCCAGGTGAGCAGGCGCCGTGCACGGGCCATCGGGTCGCGCAACCCGGAGGTGGCGCGGCGGGCATCGCCCACCCAGTCGTTCAGCCTGGCCTGCAAGCGCGCGCGCCGCCGCCCATCGGCTACCCCCGACACCAACAGCGCCGCCTCCGCGGTCTGCCATTGGTCCAGACGACCGTCGGCGGCATCCGCGAACAGAGATCTCTCGGCGTCGCTGTATGGCAGCTGCAGACGCTTGCCGATGGTCTCGAGGACTTGCCGTGCTGCCGCCGGGCTATCCTGGAACGCGTAGTCGCTCTCGGGCGCGCCGCTGCGACCGAGAATCTCGATCTCGCTGATGTGCGTGTCGGGAACGCCGTCGGCCGGCTGTACGCGCAGCATCAGCCAGCGAAAGCCGGCCGGCGGAAAATCGAACGCCACTCGCCGCTGGGTGCCGGCCACCGTCGCGCTGCGCAACACGCGGTAGCCGGTCTCCGAAGAGTTCATCGAGCCTAGCAGCTCGACCACCGACACCGCCTCGCCACGTCCGGCACGATGCACGACCAGCCGTTCTGCCGTCACCATCGACTGGAACTCGACAACGACTTCCAGCGACGCGCCGATATTCAAGGTGCCACCATCGAGGCGGCCGTCGGTCAACGTGCCGTAGGCGGCAATCGCCTCGGGCGCCAACGTGTCGCGCATCAGCCGCGCGCCGTTCGCCGACAGCAGATTATCGGCGGCCCAGCCGTTCGCGCTGAACAGCCCGATTGAAAGCAGAATCCCGATCCAGCGTGTCGACATGAACGCCTGCCGAAAGGTAAGCGCGCCGCGCTCACGGCGGCATCCATGCCGCTACTGTATCGCGGCTGGTGCAGCCGCGTGAATTGCACCCCGTGATATCGTGCGCGTTGCCAGCTTGACACCGCTCAACCCTCTGCGTAGGCTGCGCTCACCAGAATTGAGGCCGGGCGCCACCGCAGTGGCAGTCGTGGTCAGTGAGACATCATGCATCGTTCCCGAACGTCATCGACGCCCCCGGTTGACACCAATCCGCCGGGGCTGACGCCGCCTGACCCGCCCGCAGCCTTTGGGGGGCCTGCCCGATGAGTACGCCGGTGAGCGCACGGGTCTTGCATGTGCTGGTGCTGGTGCTCGGCCTGGGCGTCGCACTGCAGTCGATCTACACCGCCTATGTGGGCGTGTTCGACCCCACCCTGCACCGCCCGATCATCGCCTGGGTGTGTCTGTTGATCGCGCTCGCGAGTCGCGCCGAGAAGCGTCAGACGGAGTCATCCGGCTATGGCCCGGTCGCGATCATCATCGATCTTGCGCTGGCCGTCATCGTCAGCCTGGGCATCTGGCGCTTTCTGGTCAATGCCGACAACGTCGAGAACATGCTGGTCGACTTCTCGATGTCCGATCAGGTCATCGCGCTGCTGGCCGTCATCGCGCTGATCGAGATTTCGCGCCGGGAGTTCGGCTGGGGACTGGCCGGCTTCGCCGGGCTGACGCTCGCCTATTGCATGTACGGTCAGCACCTGAGCGGCTGGATGGGCCACGCGGGTTTCTCGCTCGATCAGGCCATGCAGGGAATCTGGTATGGCTTCCAGGGTGTGTTCGGCATGCCGGTTGCCATCCTGCTCGAGGTGCTGTTCATCTACATCGTGTTCGGCGTGGTTCTCGAAGCCACGGGCGCCGGGCTGTCGATGATCAAGATGTCGCTATGGGTGGTCGGCCGGGTCCCGGGCGGTGCCGCGCACGCCGCCATCGTTTCGAGCAGTCTGTTTGGTGCGGTATCGGGCAGCGTCGTGGCCAACGTGGTCGGCACGGGCACGTTCACCATCCCGATGATCAAACGTCAGGGCTTCAATCCGGCTTTCGCGGGCGCCGTCGAGGCCGCCGCCTCGTCCGGTGGGCAGATCATGCCACCGGTGATGGGCGCAGCGGCGTTCCTGATGGCCCAGCTGACCGGCATCTCGTACCTGACGATCTGCATCGCGGCGCTGTTGCCGGCGCTCATCTACTATGGTTCGCTGTTCTACGCCGTGTATGTCGAGGCCAAGCGGCTCGGCATCCGCGGCCTGACGCGCGAGGAGATGCCCAAGCCGACAGCACAAGACTGGCTGCACGCGCTCATGTTCATCGGTCCCATCCTCACCATCATCGGCGTCATGGCGGCCGGCCGCTCGCCGGCGATGGCGGGCTTCTGGGCGACCATCGCCGGCATCGCGCTCGGATTCCTCAATGCCGACGTGCGTCGACGTCCGTGGGTGCTCATTGACGCACTGGCCCGCGCCGGCGTGAACTGTGCCCGCATCCTGGTCGCGGTGGGCGCGATCGGCATCGTAATCGCCGGTTTGAACCTCACCGGCCTGGGCCTCGGTTTCGCGCAGTCCGTGCTCTCGGTCACCGACCAGTCCTTGCTGCTCGGCCTGATGCTGACCGCGCTTGCCTGTATCGCGCTCGGCACCGGCCTGCCCACCCTGCCGTCGTATCTGATCATCGTGCTGGTCATGGGTCCGGCGATCGCAAAGCTCGGCGTACCACTGCTTGCCATACACATGTTCGTTTTCTACTACGGCATCATTTCGCACCTGACCCCGCCGGTCGCGCTCGCAGCCATGGCGGCGGCGCCGATTGCCGATGCGAACCCCGTGTCGGTAGCCATCACAGGCACCCGGCTGGCCCTGGTGAAGTTCCTGTTGCCATTCGTCTTCGTATTCAACCCCTCGCTGCTGTTCGTCGTCGGCTTCGACTTCGTCGAGTTCCTCTGGGCGGCGCTGCGTATCCTGGTCGTGACCTTCGCGTTCACGACTGCGCTGGCCCGCTATGATCAACGGCCGCTGTCGATTGGCGAAACCGTGCTGCGCATCGTCGCCGCCATACTCTCGCTGCTCGAGTATCCGGCGCTTGCATCCGTCGGCATCTTGCTGGCGGTGGCGGCCGTTGCATACCACCGCCGTGCCGGACGGGCCCGGACGCCGACCTCGAACCCGGTCAATTCCCTACAGGAAAAGGAGATTCGTTCATGAGCTTCAGATACGTTCGTAAAACCCTGGGCGTGCTCGCCGCCGCTGCCGTTGCCGCGACGGCGAGCATCCCTGCCGGCGCCCAAACGACCACGCTGCGCGTGCAAACCGGCCAGCCGGGGGCCTCGACATTCGTATTCATCACGGCCATGCAGACGGTGCTGCAGAAGTATCTGCCGGTGCAACTGAACATCACTTCCGGGCAGGCATCGACCCGGTCTACGCTCGACGCCGCACGCGGCAATACCGATCTGTTCACGTCCGCGCCGTCGATCAACAAGTACATGGGCGACGGCATCGCCATGTTCGCGAAGATGAAGGATGCGCCTGAACTGTTCCACAAGAACGTGCGCAGCATTCTCAACCACGAACTCGGGCCCTACCACATCATCGCCTACGAGAGCTCCGGCATCAAAGAGCTCAAGGACATCAAGGGCAAGAAAGGTTTCATCGGCCCGCCGGGTGGCGCCGCCACGGTCGTGGCGCTGGCCGTCATCGAAGGCTCGACCGGCTACCAGCCCGGCAAGGACTACGAACAGGCCAAGCTCGACTGGACCTCCGGCAATCAGGCGTTCCAGGACCGGCAGGTCGATTTCGCAATCATTCCGACCATGTTGCCGAGCCCGAACATCGAGCAGTTTGCACTGCTGGACAAAATCCGCCTGCTCGACATTCCCGCCGCCGCGGTCGAAACCGCGCCCATGAAGAAGATCCTGAACATTCCTGGCCGGACCATGGTCACGATTCCGCCGGACGCCTATGGTGCCAACCAGGCCAACACCGAGCCGGTCAAGGCGGTGGGCTCATGGGTGGGCCTGTCGACGCGCACCGAGATGGACGAGGAACTGATCTACAACATCACCAAGACCATCTTCGAGCACATCGACGAGATCCACTCCGCGGCCGCGTTCCTCAAAGGCATCACCACCAAGACCGCGCTCAACGAGATGAACGCACCACTGCATCCCGGCGCCCTGCGCTATTACCGCGAGATCGGACTGCAGATCCCCGATGCGCTGATTCCGCCCGAGGCCAAGAAGTAATCGGGCGCATGGTCGCGGGTCGGTCGGGTTCTTCGACCATCGGCCCGCGGTCCGGTCTGGACCGGGCAAGAATCTGGCATCGCCGAGACCGCGGCATGCCTTCGTCCGAGCCGCGCCAGATGTGCAATTCGCTGTCTAGCGCGACTCGTCGGCTTGTCGAGACGCCCTCAGGGCCGCACGGCCAGCAAGATCTTGCCCTGCACGCGGGCGCCTTTCAGCTCGGCCAAGGCATCGGAGAACTGTGTCATCGGAACGCACCGCCACACCAGTGGGCGTAGCTGACCGGCACGATGCAACGCATAGATTTCGGCCTGCACCTGTGATACCCGGGCCGGCTCGCGATCGCGATAATCCGACCACTGCAGACCGCTGACCGCGATGTTCTTGACCAACAGGTAGTTGGCCTTGAACGTGGGTATCACGCCCGATGCAAAGCCGACCACCACCATGCGCCCGCGCCAGGCCATCGCCCGCAGCGCGGCCGCATTCGCCTCGCCACCGACCGGATCGATGACGATGTCCGCGCCCCGACCTTCGGTGATCGCGGCGACCTGCGCTCGCAAGCCGTCGCGCAGTTCATCGGTGCCCAACACGAGAACGTGATCGGCGCCGGCTTGACGCGCGACTTCGGCGTCGTCGGCGCCACGACTCACGGCGATCACACGACCAGCGCCCAGCGACTTTGCCAGCTGAACGCTGGCCAAACCAACGCCACCCGAGGCGCCGAGCACCAACACGGTCTCGCCACGTTCGATCGCGGCGCGATCGACGAGCGCGAAGTAGGCGGTCTGATAGACGAGCCCCAGCGCTGCACCGTCAATGTAAGAAACGTGGTCTGGCAGATCGAAACAATTGGCGGCCGGTACGGAGATTTTCTCGGCATAGGCGCCGTATTCGACTTGGAAGCCGACACGCTGCCCCACCGCAAAATGTCGAACCCCGTCGCCGACCGCCGCGATCACGCCGGACCCGGCCTTGCCGGGCGAGAACGGCAACGGCGGCTTCACCTGATATTGCCCTTGCATGACCAGGATATCGGGAAAATTGACTTCGGCGACATGGACATCGACGAGCAACTCTCCCGCGGCCACCACAGGATCGGCCACCTCCTCGACCCTGGCTTGCTCGAAGGGTGCGAACTCACGCACGAGAACCGCCTTCATCCGCCTTGCCCACCCGACAGAACGTCGTTGTCGGCGCCGAGCGCGGGACTGGACTTCTCAGACGCCTGATCGCGCATGGCCGCGACCAGCGGCACAGGCAACGCCGTCAGCCGCTCACCCTCGGACGCCACGATCGATCGATCGAACAGACCGCGCGCACGAAACTGCGGGTCAGCCAACGCCTGCTCGACGGTTTGCACGATCGAACAGCAGCAATCGGCCTGTGCGAACAGACGTTGCCAGTGATCAGAGCTTCGTTCGGCGATGATCTCGGCCACCCGCCTGGCGGTGCTGACGGGATCGATGGAATCGTCGCGCAGAGACGCATCGAGTCCGATCGCCTCGCAGAACGCCGACCAGAACTTCTGCTCCAGCGGCGCGGCCGCCAACAGTTTGCCGTCGGCGGTTGGGTAGAGCCGGTAGCGAGGCGAGCCACCGGTGACGAGATCGTTGCCGTTGGCCGGCCACAGGCCGGCCCCCAGACCATTGCCGATCGCCCAGTACATGAACGGAAAGAGATTGTCCGCCATGGCGATGTCGAGAAAGGCCGGCCGACCACTGCGGTCGCGCTCGCGCAAGGCGAGCAGGATGTTGAGAACCGCAGGGTAGGTGCCGGCGGCGATATCGGCGATCAACGCGGGCGGAACGACCGGCGCAGCGACCGGCCCGCTGCTCAGGGACAGCAGACCCGCATCACCGATGTAGTTCAGGTCGTGCCCTGCGACGTCGCGCTTCGGGCCGCTTTGGCCGTAGCCCGTGATCGCGCAATAGACGATGTCCGGATTGATCGTCTTGACATGCTCGAAGCCCAGTTCCAGGCGATCCATGACACCGGGTCGGAACTGTTCGACGATGACATCGGCCTCGGCCAACAAGGGCAACAGGCGTTTGCGCTGATCCGCACTCTTCAGATCGAGCTCGATGCTCTTCTTGCCACGGTTGAGCATGGCGAAGTTCACGCTGGTGCCGCCCCAGCGGGGCTCGTAGCTGCGCATCTCGTCACCACGGCCGGGGCGCTCGACCTTGATCACCTGCGCGCCGGCCTCGGCCAGGAAAAGGGTTGCCATCGGCCCTGGTAGCAGGGTGGAGAAGTCCAGGACCTTGACATCTGAAAGTGGTCCACTCATGAGCGCTCCTCAGGATGCTTCGTCGGCCCGGCGAGCCATTTGCCTGCTGCCGATCCTATTGCAGGCGAAATGCCGCATGGCATGCAACGCAGGTCTTGTTGACTTCGGCCAACGCTGCCAACGCCGGTTTCAGTTCCCCTGTCGCGGACGCATCGTTCGCAGCGACAGCGAAGCGGCTTGCGCTTCGGTGCATGGCGGTCCCGGCATCCTGCATTGCCTGAGGCATGAACGCGGCGACCTCATGCGCGCCGTGCAAGCCCAGCGACGACATTCCCAGGCGCTGTTCAGCCACTTTGGCGGCAACATCGAAGCTGCCGTCGGCAAGCGCCTGTTGAATCTCGCCCAGCGCGACAAGGTGATCGCGCATGTTCGACAGCGTGTGCTCGCGCATCGTCTCCGGAAACCGGACGAGCTGGCGCGTATCGCCAGCGCCCGACCCGGGCGTCGCGTGGTGCATGCCGTGCTCACCGCCGTTCGGCGCGCCACAGGCCGCCACCGTGATGGCCGCGAATATCACGATGACGCTGACCCTTGCTTTCATGAGGCTTCTCCTTTCCGACTGGTTTGCGCCGGCACGCAGCCCGTGCATATGATCGTGATCATATGATGATCGGACCATGAAGCCCCCCTCGGAGGTCGACGCGGGCGCGAGCCAGTACAACCTGATGCTCGAGCCGAGCATTCATGAGGGCGGGCGTGTGATCTTCGTGACGCTGTCGCTGCCACTCTTTATGACCACCAGCGGCGTTGACAGTGCTCGCGGCCTCCGCCGGTATCACTGCGCTGGCCCGGACTGTTCATGAGTCGCCGCGAGGGTCGCGAAGCGCATTGATTTCAGAGCGGTTTGCACGAGCAGATCGGCGTAGCCGTCAGCGATCGAAGCGGTTCGATGCGCGCTCAAGATCCGGCTTCTGGCAATATCGCGGCTTGCATCCGAGCCGATTGCGATTCTTCGAGACGCTGTCGACAAGCGCCAGGCCGGCGGCGCATCGGCAGACAGCGCCGGACAGCCTCGCCCGGTTGCGGGCACGACCGATTGACGAACTTTATTCATGGGACACGATAGACCCGACACCCGCGGCTGGCCTCTCCTGCCAAACCTCCTGACGATCCTGCGGCTCGCCCTCGTGCTGCCGATCGCCTTGCTGCTCTGGTGGGGCGAAGACGGCCTGGCGCTGCTTTGCTTCGTCGTCGCGGCTGTGTCGGATTTCGCCGATGGTGCGCTCGCGCGTCGTTGGCATGTCGAATCGCGGTTCGGCTCGGTGGCCGACCCGATCGCCGACAAGTTGACGATGTTGGCCACTGCCGGAATGCTGACCTACCAGGGCGACCTGCCAGTGGCCTACCTGGCGGTGATCGCGCTGCGCGACATCGTGATCGTCGGCGGCGCGTTGGCCTGGCACCTGCGCTTTGGCGCGGTCGAGATGGCTCCCAGCCAGATATCCAAGTTCAACACATTGCTTCACTTCCTGCTGCTGCTCGGCACGATGTGCGTTCGTGCCGGCCTTCTTCCCGAGGGACGCGGGTGGGATGTGCTGATGATCGCTGCCCTCGCCGGCACGTTTGCATCAGGCTTGCACTACGTCTGGGTGTGGGGTGGCCAGGCGAGGCAGCAGGCCGGCGGCTGAATGACGCCAGCGGGCGGCAATGAGCTGCCGGGAGTACCCTCTCGACGAGTTCGATAGACTGCCTCTCCATGTCCACTCCGCCCGAACTTCACACCCCGCCCGGGCAACCGGCGAGTTGCCGATGGGATCGCGGCGCCACCGGGCGACCCCACCTGCATCTTGCCGGCCAATGGCGTCTGCGCGATATCGACCGCCTCGAGGCCGAACTGGCATCGCTCGACACCGAGCCGATGCAGCGAAGCGCAGAACCCGTCACCCTCGACACCTCGGCGCTGCTGTCCATCGATACCGCGGGAGCATTGTCGTTGCTGATACGGCTGCGTGAGGCCGGTGCCGACCTTGAACGCCTCGATCTTTCGAAGGTCGACGCGGCGCATGGACGCGTCATCGAGCTGGTCCGCGCGCGCTTGCCCGAACTCGACCGAACACCACGTACCGGCGGCCCCGGCAGCCTCGCGCGTCTCGGGATGGCCGTCGTGAGCACCGGGCATCTATTGCGAGGGCACCTCGGCACGCTGGGCATGGTCATCGTCGAGGGCGGGCGCCTGATCGCGGCGCCATCGCGCTTTCGCGTTCGCGAATTCGCCGCCCAACTGATGCAGACCGGAGTGAGCGCCATTCCGGTGATCGCGCTGGTCACCTTCCTGATCGGTGTGATCATCGCCTATCTGTTGGGCCTGCAGGCGGAGAAATACGGCGCCAATATCTTCGTCGTCGACGGTGTCGCGCTCGGCATGGTGCGCGAGTTCTCCCCGTTGATCGTCTCGGTGATCGTGGCCGGCCGCTCCGGCGCCGCGTTCACCGCTCAACTCGGAACGATGAAGCTGACCGAAGAGATCGACGCGATCCGAACGCTCGGGCTTTCCGCTGAACAGGTATTGCTGCTGCCGCGCGTGCTCGCGCTTTGCATTACGCTGCCGCTGCTCACGTTCGTGGGCAACATCGCGGGCCTGGGCGGCGCGGTATTGGTCTCGCACCTGATGCTCGATATCACGCCGACCAATTTCATCGATCGCATGCACGAAACATTGGCAATCAGCCATTTGCTGATCGGCCTCAGCAAGGCACCGGTATTCGCGCTAGTGGTCGCCGTGATCGGTTGCCGGATGGGCATCTCGGTCGAGCGCGACACCCGCTCGATCGGTATCAATACCACCTCTACCGTCGTACAGAGCATCGTTGCCGTGATTCTCATCGACGCGGTGTTCGCGGTGGCCTTCCAGGAAATCGGGCTGTGAGTCCCGCGCAAGCGCGCCGAACCGACGATGCCCCGGCAATCGTCGTCGACGGCCTGGTCACGCACCTGGGTGGACGCACGATTCACGACGGCATCTCGTTCGCGATCGGCCGCGGCGAACTGGTGGCACTGATCGGCGGCAGCGGCGCAGGCAAGTCGGTGATGTTGCGTGAGATCATCGGCCTGATGCGCCCGACCGAGGGACGTGTACAGATTCTCGGCACCGACATCTGGGCGTCGCCGCGTGCCGCCGTCGACGCCGTGCGCCAGCGCTTCGGCGTGATGTTCCAGGACGGCGCACTGTTCTCCTCGTTGGATGTCGCCGCCAATGTGGCAACCCCGCTTCGCGAGCACACCTCGGCAAGCCCGGGCATGATCGATGCGATGGTGGCCTTGCGCCTGTCGCTGGCGGGCCTGCCAGCTCATGCGGCGCAGTTGATGCCGAGCGATCTGTCGGGCGGGATGCGCAAGCGGGCCGCGATCGCGCGCGCGCTCGCGCTCGAGCCCGAGGTGTTGTTTCTCGATGAGCCGACGTCGGGGCTCGACCCTATCGCCGCCCGCGCGTTCGACCGCCTGCTCGGCTTCCTGTGCCAGGATCTGGGCATCACGGTCTTGCTGGTCACGCACGACCTCGATACGCTGTCGGGAATCGTCGAGCGCGTGATCGTGCTGGGCGAAGGCAGGCTGATCGCCGACGGCCCCATCGCGCAAGTGCGTCTGGTCGATCATCCATGGATTCGCTCGTACTTCGCTGCGCGCGAGCCGACGAGCTGACACAGAGCCATGGAACCCGAAACCCGTTACACCCTGGTCGGAGCAATCGTCGTGGCACTGATGGCCGCGATGCTCTGGTTCATCGTGTGGCTTTCGGCCGCGGGTGCATCATCGGAGTACCGTTTCTACACCATTCGCTTCGAACGCCAGTCTCTCGAGGGCCTGCAGGTCGGCAGCGACGTCAACATGCGCGGCATCAAGGTAGGCCGGGTCGAGGACTACGCCATCGAGCGCGAGAACATCAACGAGGTCAACGTGACGATCCGCGTGCAGCGACGTACGCCGGTCAGCGAGAATACGAGGGCACTGGTGGCACGCAACATCGTGACCGGGGTGGCCCGCATCGATCTGGATACTCCCGGCATGCCAGGGCCCGAGCTCGTCACCGTTCCGCCTGGAGAATTCTATCCGGTCATCCCGGAGGGTCGCTCCGACTTCGAGCAGATCACCGAATCGGCGAACAAGCTCGCCCGCTCCGCCGATTCGGCGCTCGCCAGCATGAACCAGCTGTTGAAGCCCGAGAATCTGCAGATGGTCGAGCAGACGATGCGCTCGCTGCGTGATTTCAGCGCAGGCTTGAATGCGCAGCTCGCCAACATCGACGAAGCCACGAGCGGCCTCGTATCGGTCGCCCGATCGCTGCAACAGACGAGTGAGCAGGTCGGCGAATCCGTGCGCGGTCTGAGCGCCGAAGCCGAGCCGCTGACGAAACGCGCGGATGCGGTGCTGCGTGAGGCCCGTCTGGCAATCGAGCGCTATTCCACGCTCGCCAAGTCGCTCGACGAGCGGGCCCGCAGCCTCGGCAGCACCACCGAGGGCGCGGTCGACACCGGCATGCGCGAGTTGCTGTCCACGATGCGCGAGTTGCGCAATGCCGCCGATGCCATCGCGGCCGCCGCCCGCCGACTCGAAGACCCGCGTAGCGCGATTTTCGGCCCACGGCCCCAGCAACTCGGTCCAGGGGAGACGCCACGATGAAACGCCGCTTGCTGCTCAGCGCCACCACGCTCTCCAGCTTGGCCCTGCTCGGATGCGTACCGTTGGGGGGCGGCGATACACCGTCCCGGGTCTGGTACGTGCTCGAGGACGCCGGGACGCAGGCCACGCCAGTTCCCGCCAGCGCCCGCGGTCTTCGCGTCACCGGTGAGCCTGGCTCCGATTTCTACGAGTCGCGCGCGCTGGCATTCAGCCGCGAGCGCGCGACGCGTGCCTACTTCCAGTACGCGAACTGGAGCGAGTCACCCGCCGAACGCATCGCGCAGCTGTTCGTCACACGCCTGCGCGAGGGCGGCGCGCCGGCCGCCCCCGAGGCCAGGGCGATGCGCCTGGTGCTCGAAGACCTCTATCTCGATGTCACCGGCGATCAAGCCGTCGTCAAACTCGTCATCGAGGCGCGCCTGATGCCGCGACAAGCGAGCGAGCCCGGCACCGCGCAGGTCTTTCGGATCGACGAGCCGGCTCAAAGCGCTGATGCACCCGGCATGGCTCAGGCTTCCGGACGGGCGCTCGGTCGCGCTTTCGATGCGATTCTCGGCTGGCTGGGCGGCGCGCTGAAGACCGCCGGCAGTTCGGGCCGGTGAACCGGCCGAGAAACACCGAGGTCGACCAACTGGCGCACGCCTCGCGACGCCACGATCACTTCGCGACGGCCGCGCCAGCGAGCCCGTCGAGTGCCTCGCGCAAGCGCGGTGCGACCGCGCAGTCGGAGACGCCGTGCCGCCGGGCCAGATAAACCGGGTCGTTGTAAGCGAGCAGAACCCGACCATCGGCCGCCTCCCAGGCCAAGGCCTTCAGCGGCAAATCGATGCCGACCGTCTGAGCGCACTGCATGAACGGCGTACCGCCCTGCGGATTGCCAAAGATCAGCAATTCGGTCGCACGCAAGGTCTTGCCCACACTGGCTGCCCCCGCAGCATGATCGATGCGGGCGAATACCTTCAGGCCACGATCCGTGACGGCCTGCTCCAGCCGATCCATCGTCTGCCGCGCGGAGTAAGGGCTCTCGAGTTCGACCAAGCCATCGGCGGCATGCGCAGCCGTGCATACGGCGAACAAGCCGCCAACGGCCAGCACGAAAGAGTTTTTCATCGCGATCTCCTGGGTCTGCCGCCGACCAACGGTCTCGTCAGACAAATCGAAGCCCTGGCATCGGTCGTGACCAACGATGTCTGCTGGGTCCCGTTGATGCCGGACGACCTTACACCGCGCGCGCTGCCCGGACAGATATCGCGCCCAGAAACCGAAAAAAGTTCGACCGATGGGCAGTGCAACTCCGACGCACGCTCGGATTCGTGAAATTCGGCCCACATTGCATGCAGTTGCTACTTATACTGGGGACAAAGACAGCTTGATATAAGCAGTGACAGGGAGGAAGCCATGCCGAGCCAGCAGCGTCGCGTCAATTTCGTCATCATGGTTGCCGCGGTAGCCGTCATGGGTCTCAGTTCGTGTGGTGGTGGTGGCGGTACGGCGGTCGGATCCAGCGGTCAGACCGCCAGCGTGACCACATCGCAATTGAGCGAGAACGTCATCGGTGCCGATGGCGGCGGCGGCGGCGGTGACGGCGGATTCGGCATCGGCGGTTCGCTGGGCAAGTTCGTCGGCGCCACGATCGCCGTCACGGTCGACGACGGCAGCAGTCTCGGCAGCGCAACCGTCGGCACGGATGGCATGATCGCCGCACAAACCGACGCGGGCTATGCAGGCTCGGTGATCGCCACGGTCGTCGGCTCGGCCACCTCAACCTACTTCGACGAAGACAAGCTCGCCTATCTGCCGACCGGCGGCGGAACCATTCTGCGCGCGGCGGTTCCGCGTCTGACCAAGCATCTCGGCGTCACCCCCCTTACCGAAGGGGCCGTGCGAAACCTCGAAACGCGCGTCGCGGCCGGGCAAGACCCGAGTATTCACGATCCGGCCGCGATCAGTGCCGCCAATGCCCGCGTGCTGGCCGAGATCAACCGGGTGCTGCCGGCATCGATCCAGCTGACCGACATCACGATGATTCCGATCCTCGTTGGGTCGGCCGCCGAACTCAACGCACTGCCGGACAATGGTCGCGGCACCTACGCTCGTGCGCTCGCGATATTCGCGATTCAGGCCGCGAAGTTCAATCCGTCGCTGAGCGCCCCTGGCCTGGCCTTTGCCCAGAATCTCGGCAATGATCTGACCGACGGCCGTATCGACGACAAGGATGCCAACGGCAATCCGGCGGCACCGGCCTCCGGGGCCGCCTACCGCTCCTCGACCCTGGCTGCCGACCTCGCGGATGCGCTGAACGACTTGGCCAACGCCAGCACCAAGACCGCCGTCATTCCAACCGGCGGCGGTACCATCAGCCTGCCGAATACGGTCGCCACGACATTTCCCGCCGGTGCTTTCACGGCACCGCGTCAGGTGACGGTGTCTGCCGTCTCTGACCCGGATCTCTCGACCCTGTTCAAGGACTCGGCGGCCATTTTCTCGCCAACGGCCGAGCACTCGACCCAGGTCACGCTGCAAACGATGGGCGAACAGCCTCGCTCGCCGATCACATTGAATGTCACCGTACCGGCCGACTTCGCTGCTCGGGTGCCCGATGGAAGCGAGATCCGGGTTTTCTATCTCAATCGCTACGAAAACGGCGGCGAGGTTCTCGAAACCTTCGAACCCATCGACACACGCGCCGGCAAGAACGCGACTTCGTTCGACGTTGCACTGCCGATCGAGGCGCTCTCGACCAGGAACAATGGCGCGAGCTTCGAATCCAGCCTGGTTCTGGCCGCGACGCCCACCGCGCCGGCCGCCGCGGCCAATCAGTCGCCCTTTACCTCCCTCAAGGTCGTCGACCCGCTGGTCTGCGCAGGTGGCACCCTGACCGCACCTCTGGACTCGATCACGGTCAGCAACCCCTTCGGCAGCCAGCCCGGGTCGGTGACAGGAGTAAGCGTCTTTCACCATGGGGCCGATCTCGCAACCGCCGATGGCACACCGGTCAAGGCGGCCGCCGATGGCACGATCGAGATCCGCAGACAACAAACCAATGGTCAATTCAGCGGCTGGGGCTACTACATCATCCTGCGTCACACCGACGGCAGCGCCACCTTGTACGGACACCTGCGCGATGACAGTGCCACGCTTGCCAACGGCGCGGCGGTGAAGGCCGGCGACACGATCGCGCTGGCCGGCAATACCGGAACCAACGGCACCGCGATCCTGCACTTCGAGCACGCGCCCAATGGCAGGGTATTCAGTGCCGGCACGAAGGGCAATCCGGTTCCTTGCTTCAGCACGACCGCAACCGGCTCGATCGCGGTGCGCGACAACGGCTCGGCGGCAGACGACGCATTCTCACTGTCTTTGAACGGCAGCGTCGTTTGCACCACCACGATCGGTGCGTCCAACTCTTGCGCGCTGGGTCAGTTGCGCCCCGGCAGCTACAGTCTGGTGATCACCGCAACCATTGCACCCGACAACCTCGGCACGTTCGAGATCACGATCAGCAGCCCGAACATGACCATCAACGGAACCAGCCGTGCATCCGGCACGGTTGCGCGCGGCGCGTCGGCAACGTATAGCCTGATCGTGAATTAGTAGGGTCGTGAGCCCGGGATTGACGGTCGGCACGCGCGCCGACCGTCGTCCTCACTGCCTCACTGCAGGCGCTGCAAGCGCCCGCTCGAAGATCTCGGCGCGATCGTCGTGGTCTCGCTCTCGACGCGGTCCTTCTTGATACACGCCATGTACTTGGTGCGGCAGTCGTTGCGGCCGAGCGCCTTGCACTGGTCGTACTCGGCCTGACAGCGGCTGTACTTGTTGTTTGCCGAATTGGGCGCCGCGCTGGCGGCCGTGGCCAACAAGGCGCCGGCCAGGGCGAGCGCGAGTTGCAGGGACACACGGGATGGGATGCGTTTGCTGTTGTGCATGACTGAATGCTCCGCTTGAGCAGTCTCGGGGTTGGTGGCACCGGCCATCGACTCCGGCGCCGGGGCCGGGGCCGGGGCCGGGGCCGAACCTTAGTCACGCACGACTCGTGGGCGGTTCATCGGGGATCGACCGGTCACGCCTGGTGTGCCGCTTCACCGCTGTCCTGCCTTTCGTGGAAGTCCTGACGGGGATGTTCAGAGAAAGCCCACCGACAACCACTCGGCGACGATCGCGGGGCGTTCGGCGCCCTCGATGTCGACCGTCACATTCCAGGTCGCCGTCCACCGCCCCTCGGCACTGACCTCGAAAGCGTTCAGGAAGAAGCGTCCGCGAATACGCGAGCCGGTAGGAACGGGGGCCACGAAACGCAGACGGTTGAAGCCGTAGTTGAGCATCGACTTCGTACCCTCCACGAACGGGCACACCTGATAGGTCATGTGCGGCAGCATCGACAGGGTCAGGAAGCCGTGCAGGATGGTGCCGCCATGCGGTGCCTCGCGAGCGGCGCGCTCGGGGTCGACATGGATGAAGAACCGGTCACGCGTCAGGTTCGCAAACGCGTCCACCATCTGCTGATCGACCGCTGTCCAGGGTGAAACCGCTGCCTCGGTACCGACCATCGCATCCATCTGCTCGCGGCTGACGCGCCGTATCGGGCCTTCACGTGTGTCGATACCGTCGACGAAGTAATCCGGGTCGGTCATGCTGGCTCCTCCTGCGACCTAATTTCGTGGCAAAAAAGTTCTCGATGCGAAGGCGCCAAGAGCGCTGCCCACGAGTTCACGTGGTCGCTCCTCGTCCGCCCGAACATCATCCAATCTTGGCATATCGACGCATGGCGGAACCGTTCGAACGTCCGCTCGCACTGCATCGGGCAACCATATGGCGGAAGGCGGTCACGATCGCGCGCCGTCCGCTTCAGGATGGCGGCTGGTTTTGCGAAGGACTCACCGATGCTCGCCATTTCCGCACGCCGTCGCGCCGGCGACCGGCCCGCCTCCAAGGTCTCGACCCGTGTTGCCAGACGCACTGCGGCAACGGTTCTCGCCTCGCTGCTGACGATGGCGTGTCTGACACCGGCGCACGCCACGATGTACAAGTGCCGTGGCTCCGACGGACGAACGACATACGGCGACGAGCCCTGCGCGAATGGCGGCGGTGAGTGGAAACCTCGCACCAACATCACCGTGTTGCCCTCGTCGAGCCTGACCGGAAGCAAGAATGCGAACGCCGGCGAATCGGCGACGACCGACGCGCGCCCGCAGTGGCTCAAGCCGATCGACCCGATCGGCGACTGCAAGCGGCGCGGCGGCAAGATCGATAAAGAGCTGCGCGCCTGCATGCTTCCCTGAAGCGGCGACAGGCTGCCGACCCGCCTGCGAAGGACAAGGGCCGCGACCCGATCCGGTGGGTAGTCCATGCCGCGAGGGTCGACCAATCGGGACCCGCCTTCGCGGATCGACGACGACGCCCATCGCGGCGCAACGGACCGAAAGCCATACATCGGCGCGCGTACCCGACAGGCGGTACTGGCACCGCGCGATTGAACCCTTTGATGGCCGCCCGCGACCCATGGCGAGCGCGACCTCGATGTCGCCAATGAACTAAGCTGTCGTTCGGAGGACGCTGATATGGAATCGAAACCCCACCTGACTCGGACGAAAACCCGTTGCGCGAGCGCCATGTTGGCGATCGCAGCCGTGGTTTCCGGCGCCGGCCACTTCGGGAACGAAGCCTGGGCCGCAAATCCGGCGTGGGCCGCGGCCCCGGCCACATCCAATATACGTGAGGTGACGATCTACGACCACGGTCTGCGCATGCCGACGTCGACGGTCCGGATACCGGCTCGCTGGGACTTCCAGAGCGAGGTCGCGTTCGACCCCCGCAGCGGACGTTTCGCCAGGTTCAAGATGGTCGCGGTAGGCCCGCGCAACCAGTACATCCGCTCGTACCTGGGCAACTTCCTGTACGGCAGCATCAACGGCGCGCCGTTCGAGTGGGCGATGCAGCAGGCCGTCGAGCACGTGCTGGCCATCGAGCGCCTGCAGAACCTGCGAATCGGTCGGCTCGAGCCCAATCAGCGAGCGATGGCCGATCCGGAAATGGCCGCCATGGCCCAGCGCCTGGCCAGCCGCGGCCAGCGGCTCGAGATGTATGACGCGGGCTTCACCGGTGAGCGCGACGGCCGCCGCTACCAGGGTTCGATCGTGTTCTCCAACATGGTCAACCCCAATGCAGGCTTTGGCCTGCTCACACCGGCGCGCATGGTGTTCGCGCTCGCCGAGGACTTCGCCGAAGCCAGTTGGGTGGCCGACCAGATCGATGCCAGCCGCGTGCGCAACCCGGAGTACGGTCGCACCATGGCCGCCATCAGCGAGCGACTGCGCCAGCAGTCGGATGCCTATGCCCGCCAGATGATGGACCAGTCCGCACAGGCCCACCAACGACGGATGGCTGATCAGCAGGCAGCGTTCGCGTCACATCAGCGAAACATGGCGGGCCTCAATCAGATCCAGGACGCGGCCCATGAGGGCTATATGAAGACGCTGCGCAGCCGCGGCAGCTTCTCGTCGGTCGGTAGCGACTACGACAGCCACAAGGCGCTGATCGACCAGATCCACGAGCGCAGCAGCTTCAACGATCCGTGGACCAATTCCGAAATCGCCCTCGACGGCCAGTACAAGTACAACTTCACCAACGGCCTGGGCGACTACTACCGTACCAACGACCCCAGCTTCAATCCGGGCTCCTTGCAGGGGGATTGGCGAGCGATCAATCCGCTGGGGCCTTGATCGCGGCCCTGGAAGCCACTTTGATGGTTGGTTGGGAATATCCGGCAGTCAAGTCGGTGGCGGAGAGCGAGTCCGTCACACCGACCCGCATTCGTTGGCGTTCCGGCCGATTATGGAAATTCGTCCCACAATCGACCCGACAATTCAAGGGATCAGAAGATGACTGCCCCAGACATTGCCTCCTTTCAGACCCACGTGGTCAACGCGTTTTCGGACGAAGTCATTGCGCATCTCGGCGGCGGCCTACTACGAAACCGATGGTTCATCGCAGGCGGTCTGCAAGAGATCGAGATCGCGGTCCACGGGTCAGCAGTGACCCCCAATCGTTGCCCGGAAGATCAACGGGCGGTCTTCAATGCCGGCTCAGCCGCCGCCCGAGCGGTGATTTCAATACGGTTCCCCACCCTCCCGATCAACGGCGCCGACAATGGACAGTGACGCGACGAAACAGATCGCTCTCGACGCCCTGAGCACTTGGGGACGACAGCAGGTCAGAGAGTTTCGGCGCCACGGATACCCGACGCGATCAATCATCGCATCGCTCCGGATCGATGGTGGTGGCTTCAAAGATCGAACTCCGAACCCGACTTCAACGATCGCGGAAGAAATCGAGAAATGGCTGGCAACCCGACCGCTTGCCGAGCGGGCAATCGTGGCGTTGTACTACGGTTTCGAGATGCAACCCAGACACATAGCGCGATCAATCCCGGAACTCGGCCTGGAGCCAGCGAAGATATCCAGAATCGCGCGATGCGTGCTGCCGTCCCTTGGCAAGCATCTCATCCGCACCAGCATTGCAAGAAGGAACGCACGCTGAACAACCATCAGCCGCGATCCGCAACTTCATCCACCTGGCGAATACCGCCCGGCCCAGATAATTGGTCAGAGCAAACAAAGCCCGGAAGATGCCGCCTAATAATCTCGATTACAGAGGCGTCAGGACTGAGCGCGACGGCGCGCACGTGCCGGCCCGGACACGAAGATATTGCCAACCTGTCGCACGAAACCGCGCGTGTCCATGAAGTAGTTGGGATACGCGCGACGGAGACTCCGAATAGATGCGGCGGCGACAAGTAGCACCTGAGAAGGCAGCTCGATTCGCTCCTCGAGGCGGGAAACCGCCATCGTCGCCTCCGTTAGTTCCGATTTCGCGAACTCCATGATCTCGGTAGTTCCGCGGTCTGGATCTAGGATAAGGACGTAGTACTCCGCATCCCTGCGGCGGCTTATTCGAGTTGCCACACCAGCATACTGGGAAAGGACTGAGACGAGCCGATGCTCTTGATTGAGCTCGGCAATCTCGCGACGCAACTCATCCAATGAATCTGAAGTTCCAGGCACTGGCGTTGTCCGCTCACGCAGCGCGAAGCATGCACTAATTAGCTTGAAGAGCCTGAGCCACTCTGGATTCCCGCGCCGCGACTTTAGTGCTTGCTGTGTCAACGTGCCGGCCACCTCAACCGCAGTTGCCCACTGATGTTGCAGCCGCGACCTGATCTGCATCTCGACCTTGAGTCCGTTCCACAAAAGCGAAGGCTCTGCTCTACTTGCAAATCGAAATCGGAGATGAACACTTCTATAGCCGGTGTCTTCAGCTGGCTCTTCGATATAGTCCTTACCGCGAAGCATTTCATGCACCACGGGGCTTCGGTGATAGCGCTCGACCAACTTCCTCACATCCCGAATGGACGGCACGATGGCCCTACATCCCCCAACATCCTGCATCTGACTCATCTTCATCGATGGCCGATCATGGAGCTTGAGCAGAATTGACTCCAAGCGCTTGATCCGCTGTGCGGTTACGCCAGAACCAGCAGACATAGACGCCACCCGATTGCGGAGCGTCATATGAATGCCATTCAACGGATACTGATGCGCAGCTCGCCAGGTGTTCAGAATACGTAGAGCATCTGCGTCAAAGGGAAGCCCGGCATTGTCCGCACGGACGATCTCTCGAGCCGCCGCGTTCACCTCCGAAGCTGAATGGGTTGGCAGGGCGTAGTTCGTCATCGAAGATCGGGGGACGCGACAGATTTGTCGATTATCGCCCAAAACCTCTTTGTCAAGCGTCCCCAGCTCACTCACGCCGTTCCCCCTAATTGGCCCCTCGATCGAGAGGCCCGTGGCCTCAGCGACCGTCTTCCAGTCCCGCCAATCTCGAATGGCTTGCTCGATCTGCCATGTAGCAGCGGCGACGGCGATTCCAGCAAACAGGCCCGACGTTCCCCTGTTGGTGCTGGCGATCAACTTTTCCACACGCGCGAGCTCGGCCTGGACTGTCGTTCGCAGATGCGCCGTATCGAAACGGATACGTGCAATGCTCACGCCAAAGTTGAAGCTCACCGGCCTTCTGAGACTTCACGCCCCTCCTGGCATGTGAGCGACAGCAACTTCAACCGGCAAGCGCCGTATCGACGCAGCAATCTCGCAATAGACGACACCCTCTTCGACCATGCTATCGACCTCTTGAAGGAGCGCATCGCGGATTCTCTCGTAGCTCTCCTGAGCCCGTTCATGCGCGACCGACCGCGCCAAGCGCCGCAAGTCGCTGACTTCCTGTTTCAACATTCGTATCACCTGAACTCTCGTTATCGTCGGTTGGTGCCGGGTCACGCCCCGAGTCAGGGCGCCCCGGCTGCCGGGGTTAGATGTCAAGAGCCCGCGATGCGGGCACCAGCTGCGCAGCCACTCACCGGCTAACACCACGCGGCCAGCCATGCAGCCGTTACGCCGGGATGATTCCCGTCAGACGATGGAACGCTGTCGGTTGCGCCAGCTGGACATCGAGCCGCATGTGAGCAGCGAACCCGATTTCGCCCGTACCCGCGAAAGCCTCATTCAGCAGTTGAATCCGCAGGTACTCGCGCATGCCCAGCATCAGCTGAGTGAAGTCACCGCTGATGATGCTCGAAGCATTCGTTGCCGTGCCCTCGGTCTCGTCGATCGGCACCTTCGTTGTGATCAGGGGCGGACTCGTCGTCAGGCTCAGCCCACCCCAGAACGATCCGTCGTCGTCGGCGTTGTAGACCGAATGAAAGGCCATCAAGGTGCGTGGGTGCATGATCGATCGAATTGCCGCCAGAGCGACGTTCGCGGTCAGCAACGGTTCATAAACCTTGCCAAGGTCCTTCAGGCCAGTGATCGCCGCTCCATTGGCCCCCATGCTGGTAGCCAGTACACCGGCCGTGTTCACCACGCCGCGTGGTTCCGGGGCCGTTCCAGTACCAAAGAGCGCCACCCGATCCACTTCCTGAGCGAATGCCGTCGTCAGGCTCGCCTGCAACACCTCGCCGACGTTGATCGAGTCCATCAGCAATTCACGGCTGATCTTGACGATGACCGCGAGGGATTTCGGCTTGAAATTGACGGCGCCGAAGGTCGCATCGCTCAGCGCCACCTGCCCGGCCTCGGCACGCCAGGCGGCCACGGGGTCACCTGTCAGCTTGGCCATCGTCACGTCATCCGACTCGATCATGACGGTGCGAGCACCGGCCTCAATGACTGAGGTGGCAGCGCGCATTTGATCGATCCAGCCCGGCATGAGAATGGCGGGCACGGTGTACCCACCGGCCGAATCAACGCCCTCGGACATTGCGTCTCGAATGTCGATTGTTCCGGCCCGCCCAGCCATCGCCGCCATCACATCACCGACGCCATAGGGTGCCGCCTGGCCTGAAGCGGCTGAAAGCTTCTGTTCAGGACTCAGAACGCGCACCCTTCGGCCCGCAGTGTCATGCATGGTTCGACCGCGATTCGAGGAGTAGGCATCCGCCTGAGACTGAAAGTTCAAATGGTCGTCAATGTCATGGACCCACGCGAACAGGAACTCGGCCGCCTTGCCGACCTGTTCTCGCTCGTCGCGCCCCTCGCTCATCTCCGCCTTCTCGACGAGATCCCTCGCCGCGGTAGCGAAAGAATTGCGCGCACGCGCAAGGTCAGCGTTGTGCAGGCTTTGCCATCCGCCCTTGTTTTCCGTGCGAATCCGGATCTTGTTGTAGGTTGCGCTCGCATCCGAATTCGCGTGCTTGAAGAACGCAGCGAAATGCTCGTCGGACAATTGTCTGATTCTTGAGGCTGCCATCATCGGCTCCTATGCAGCTCGGGCGGACATGACTGCACCGCCCTTGATATGAAGGGTTTGGTGCAGCTATATCCCGGCGCAATGGCGGTCCGGTGGCAGCTGTGAGCGCTTCGAGTCGGCGATGGCCGAACGACGCGCGCCGTTCACAGCGAGCACTTGCTCGCGCACAACCGTGGGCAATGGCCCACGCGTGCAGTATACCGATAATTTTCGCGCCTGCATCAATGAGCCCCAGGTTTTCCGGGCGACGCCCCAGAACCGGCATCGAGCCGCTTGAAGCCGTCTCCGATGCTCTCCAACAGTGGCGCCAGATCAACGCCAGAAAGCGCCTCGAATTCGCCCGCGAACCGCCGTCGCTGAAGCTCGACGCAACGCTCGCCGAATGACATCAGATCGTCAGCACCCCAGCTGGATGCATCGACAAGAATGGCTGCCTGTCCGTCGCCGCACATCACGACCGAAACGTCGTGAACGTCCGCGCGCGAACCGGCCAAAATGAACCCCGCAATCATCCACTCCCTGACCTCACCCTCAGTCAGACCTGCCCTGCTCACAATCCTGTACATGCTCATCTCCATGAATTGACCGACACCCCCCACCCCCCGAACCTGCGCCGTCAAAGACGGAGCTGGTGGGCGGTGTCCGCAATAAAGGCCCCAACCTTTTGAAGGGGGGCCTACGTGACCTTTTCAAACCCATCCGCCGATCCCGTTTCCGGAGTCCGGTTCCGTCCGCCCCCCTTTAGGGGGGCGGACGGACCGGACGAACTGGAATGCTGGAAGGGGATCCTCCGAATGAAACCGGAACGGACAAACCGGAATCCATTGAATGCAGCCGATTTGTCCAGCTTTCGCGCCGGCCGGAATGAACGCTCAAGGTTCATTGGCTACCCTTGTTTCTCGCTCATCTGTCGCTCCCGCTGGCGGATTCTTCTCGACGTAGAGCTTCGTCCACGCTTCCAGCACCTTCCCGTGCTCCATGAGCTTCGAGATCGCGTCATACGCAGCGCTCTTTCCCGCATGGCCCTGTTCCTTGAGCAGGCTCACCAGGTCGCTCTTTGTCATAGGCCCACGTCGCTCGAGCGTGAACAGCACCGCGCGCTGCACCTTGCCCACGGGCTCATCCGATACCTTCTGAGGCGCAGCACTCGACGGAACCGCGACAAGGGTCATTTCCTCCTGGCCATCGGCATCGAACAGGCCAGACCCGACCCTCTCAAAGTCGAAGACAAGCGGGTCGGGGCGAGCTTCGTCCTTCGTCTTCAGGCACTCCAACTGCGAACATTCCGGGGTCAACGAGATCACTCGATACCGGCGATCAGCGTTCCCGATAAGGTTGTATGCCCCGCGCTCCCGATCCTTGGCACCGTGCCCCGGGTGGTGAACGAGAAGCGCAGTACGCTGGTCACCGATCACCTCTTTAATCGTTCGCATGGCCCTGGCCATGTCCCGGTTGTTATCCTCGTCACCATTGCCGAAGTTCGTCGAGAACGTGTCGAAGATCACCAGGCCGACATCCGACCCCATCGCCGCTTCGGCCAATCCGATCAGCTCGATGAGTCGATCCTCACCGCCGAGAATTGGCGCTGGTGCCTGCGAGATTGCCAGCGGAATCTCTTCGTCCGAGCCGAGCATCCTCCGCAAGGCGGCCAGGCGCTTGTTTGCTCCGCGAATGCCTTCGCCGGCAACCATCAAGACCCCTGTCTGCTCGACTGGTCGGCCATGGAATTCGATCCCGGCAGCCACACAGAACGCGAGCTTGGCTGCGATGAACGTCTTCTTTACCCCGCTCTCACCGAACACGGTAATGATCTCCCCGGGGCCCACAAGGTCCTTCACAATGTCCCGGCTTGGGCTCCAAGTGGCGGCAATCTGCGAGAGCAGCAGAAACGGCACGGGCCGGTCATCGAGGTCCAAACCACTGCCCCCGAACGCGGCTCCCCTGGCCTTGACGAGATCACGAAGACGATCGTCCAGTTCACGCCGAACACGCAGATCCGTGATCCCTTGCGAAAGCCCGAAGAAGACCCCGGGATCACGATCCTTCACGAGGATCGCCGCGCGCAGGACATCAGGCGATAGCAGCCGATTCACTCCGTCCAGCGAGCCCCAATTGATCGCGGCCGCCCCGAATCTAATTCGCGCATCCTGAAGTTCACGATCGTCATCGAGCACGAGGCCGGCACCACCAGCCCCAGCGCGCGCGCCATCCGGTAGACTCTGAGTCATTCGTATCTCTTCCCGGACCTCCTCGCGGACCTCCTCGAGGAGCCGGGATTTTTTTTTCGTTCAGGCCGAGGTGCTTTTCATCGGGCTCGCCCGACTGTCATCAACCTCCGAATCCTCGGGCAGTCGCAGAGCGGCAAGCCTGGTGGCCAGCTCGAGCGATAGCTTCGATGCCGCCTCGATCGCCGGCAACACGAGCGAAACCTCGGGCACCTGAACGTGATCCACTCGATCGTAGAAGTAGCGGACCAGGTCGGCCGCATAGTTCGCTCTCGCCGCCGCTGTAACGGCCAGCAGATCCAGAGGCGCATCGGCCCGCACTGCCACTACAGACTCGTGCATCAGCCGGTCTTCATACTGCAGGCCGATCGGCTCAAGAAACGCTGCAGCAGCGAAGAGCCGATCATCGGAGGTTGTCAGGTCAGCGGGTTTCGTCATTGCGATTCTCCTGGCGAAGGTCAAGATAGATGCGCGTGCCGTCTTCCATCAGACGCAGGGCCAACGCCCGTATCGGCTCGTGTACCGCGACGAGGTGCCCAAGCGGGATAGACACTCCCGCATCGCTCGCCAGATCCATCACCGTCTGCAAGCCATCGATTGCTGCAGCGAGCACCTGCAGGTCGTCGAGCAGCGTCACGGTTTTCGTGGCGATTTCTTTGGAATCGGTGATCGCGCTCATGACGTCACCTTTCCCGGCCGACCACGGCGGCGCACCTGGCGCTTTTGAGCCTGATAGTGCTCGATCTTCGCTGGAAGATCGGCTATCGCCTGGGCCGCAACCTCCGGCCGCCACGCGACAACGCCAGGGCCGAAAGGCTGCGGCCTGGGAAGAAATCCTCGCTGGACGTACGTGTCAACGGTGCGCAACGACACTCGAAGCAGCGCAGCCATATCGCGACGCCTGATGACGGACCGGAAACCGTCGGGCAGGGATTGTTGCAACCGCATTCCGTTCACCTCGTTTGCGTTGATCTACGCTGCGAAGGATGGACGGACGATGCATCAATAGGGTCGCTATTGATTCATTCTTTTCTGCGACATTGCGACTTCGCGAAGTGCGACTGCCCGACGAAGCGCCCGGTCGATGGTCGCCCTGGCAAACCCGCGATCCATCAACCTGGCCCGAACCGAGCTGCGCGCCTCTCTCATGCTCTTGCCGGCCGCAAGGTTGCGATCGAGGTCCGCGAGAATCTCGGCATCGTCAATCCGCCGCGCACCAGGCCGATCCCCCGACGCCGCGTGCGACCGACGCTCATGCGCGGCCCTTGCCGCCGCCGCCCTTGCCGGGCCAAATGCATATACCTCTGGTGCTGCCTTCGTCGCCACAAAGCGAAGCCAAGCTGTCTCGAATCGATCGAGCAGCTCGCCATCGGTCATCCCGGCCCGGCCAAGCTCGATGATCTGAAGCGCAAGTTCGGCGAACTCTTCTGCTGCGATCACTGAATTTGTGCGACGCCCTTCGACCTTCATCGCCTCGAGGAACTGGTCAAGCGGCGCAGCGATATACCGCGGCATTGAGAGACTCAGCGCCCGCCACTCCGCCCCCCCACGAAGGTCTGCCCGCAGCACGTCATGACAAATGTGCTCGAGGTTCCCCATGTCGAATAGATCCATCCACTCGGACGGCGCCGGACTAGTCATGGCCGATAGCACCCAGCAGGTATGCGGACCAGCCATCCATCACCGGCCGCCTCGCATCCAGCAAGTCGGTCCGGTTGTAGGCGGCTTCTGTCTGGCTCCGGATCGAGTGTGCAAGACACCTCTCGGCAACCTCTCTCGACACGCCGGACTCGGCGCACCAGTCCCGAAAGCTCGATCGAAAGCCATGCACCGTGAACGGCAGCCCGCGCCGCTTCAGCGAAGCGCCCAAGGTCATATCCGAAAGCGGCCGGCGGCCGCGCGATGTTGGTGACGGGAACACCAAGGGTTCACCGCCCAAAGCTTTCGCCGCTTCGAGGACTGCGAGAGCTTGTTCCGAGAGAGGAACACGGTGCTCGCGGCCGGCCTTCATTCTCTCAGGGGGAACTGTCCAGATTCGCTCGCGCTCGTCAATTTCAGACCATGCAGCCCCCCTTACCTCGCCGGACCGGGCAGCAGTGAGGATCGCGAAGCGAAGGGCGAGATTGCCGGCGACGGGATCAGCTGAAGCCAAAGCGGAATAGAAGCCGGGAACTTCGGATGCTGGCATCGCCGCATGGTGCTCCGCCTTCATTCGCTGTTTGGGCAACAGCTCTACAGCGGCCGGCACTGGATTCTTATCGGCATGTCCGTGCGCCTCCGCCCAGCGCATCACGGAATCAACCCTTTGGCGGACCCGTCGAGCGGTTTCAGGCTTTTCCTGCCATATTGGCCTGAGCACCGACAGCACATCGGCCACACCAATAGACCCGACCGACCGCTCGCCGAGAAGCGGGAACGCATAGGTCGACAGGGTATTGATCCACTGAGCCGCATGCTTCGCGTTCCGCCAGCTTGGCGACAGAGTCTCGTGCACCGCCGCGGCCGTCTTTCTGAACGTCCACTCCGCGACTTGCCGCCTCTCCGCGTCCTGCCGGTGCCTCTGTTCTAGTGGGTCCAAGCCCGCCTGTTTCAGCCGCCTGGCGGCCCGGGCCAGGTCACGGGCATCCTCCAGAGTCCGGACATCAGCAAGCGACCCCAAGCCCATCTCGCGGCGCTTGCGGTCAAGCATGTACTTGTAGACCCAGTACCGCCCACCCGCATGGCTCACCCGCAGGATTAGCCCAGGCACGCCACCTGACCCAGTGTCGCTGTGAGCACCTGGCTGGCGACTCAGAAGATTGCGCTCGGTCAGCGCGGCTTTCGAACTCGAGGAATTCTTTGCCATCCGACAATCGATCCGACAATTTGTTGTAGGATCAATTGTATTCGCTTGCGCTTCTTTGCGTCGATTCTCGCGTTATACCGTTGATTTTTGTAGAGAATCCTGGGAAGCCGCAAGCGAAAAACCTAGCCTGCCGGCGGAGAGCGAGGGATTCGAACCCCCGGTCGGGTTGCCCCGACAACGGTTTTCAAGACCGCCGCATTCGACCGCTCTGCCAGCTCTCCGAAGCCGAGATCCTACAACGGATCGGCCGTTCAGCTGCTGCGCCGGATGACCGCATCCGGCCGTTCCCGAACCCCTTCCTGCAAGGAAAGACCGAGCCCTGCGCCCTGTGGCGGCGCAACCATGCCGTTCTGCACCTCCGGAAGCGCGTCGACCAGTTCACGGTACCAGCCGGTGTAGAACGCGCGCACGCTCTCCTGAATCATGGCATTGGGTGCATTGACGGCCAGATGGCAGGAGGCGGCCCAGACCACCGGGCCGACGCAGTCGTGCGGGGCGATCGGCAGCGCGAAGCTCTCCGCGATCGAGGCGATCGCCTTCCCTTCGGTGAGCCCGCCGCACCAGCCGATGTCGAACATCACGATGTCGGTCGCGCCCGCCGCCATGAGCGCCGCGAACTGGGCCCGGGTGGCGAGCGTCTCGCTGGCCGTGATCTTCATCGGCACCCGTCGGCGAAGGTCGGCCAAGGCTGCCAGATTGTTGACCGGAATCGGATCTTCCATCCAGGTCAGATCGAACGGTGCCAGCGCCTGCGCGATATCGCGGGCGGCGGGCGCCGACCACAGCGAATGGCACTCCAGCATGATCTGCATGTGCTTGCCGACCGCCTTGCGGATCTTCGCGAAGGGTTCGCTGCCCGCGGCCAGATCGGCCGGGGATATGCCGGCGCCCTCGGTGGCCTCGGCAAAGCGATCGAACGGCCAGATCTTCATGCCGGTGATGCCCGAGTCGAGCAGGCTTTCGGCCAGAGCGCCTGCGTCGGTCAGGAATGCGTCGAGATCTTCGAACGGCCCTTCGCTCTGCTGCCCTACCCCCCAGTTGCTCGATGCCTGACCCTCGGCCGAGCGGATGTAGCGGTAGCCGGCACAGGTGTTGTACGTACGGATCGCCTCGCGCACCCGCCCGCCCAACAACCGCCAGACCGGCTGGCCGGTGCGCCGGCCCCACAGATCCCACAGCGCGATATCGATCGCGGAATTGGCGCGCACTTCGGCGCCGGGCGCTTGATAGCCGACGTAGGGCTGCAGGCGCCGGCGCACCGCATCCACGGCCACCGGATCCTGGCCGAGGATCTTCGGCGCGGCGACATCGTGGATGTAGGCTTCGATGGCGCTGGCATTCAGGTGCGTTTCGCCCAGCCCGACCGTGCCGTCGCTGTCTTCGACGCTCACCCAGATCAGGTTCGGAAACTCACCGAGTCGCAGGGTTTCGATCGCCCGGATCGACATGAAGGTATCCTCCTCGCTCATGACAAACGCCGAACTGCCATGCGATCTCTCTGACCTCCGGGAGCTCGTCGAGCACAAGCGGCGCATATTCGTGCTCACCGGCGCCGGTTGCAGCACGGCGTCGGGCATACCCGATTATCGCGGCATCGACGGCAGCTGGAAACGAGCGCAGCCGATGACCTTCCAGGCGTTCACCGCGTCGCCGGCGGCGCGCCGCCGCTATTGGGCGCGCAGCCTGGTCGGCTGGCCGGTGATCGCACAGGCGCTGCCCAACGCGGCCCACGAAGCGCTCACTGCCTTGCAGGCCACCGGACGGATCAGTGCACTGGTGACTCAGAACGTCGACGGCCTGCACTCGAAGGCGGGCGCGGATCCGGTCATCGATCTGCATGGCCGGCTCGACCGCATCGTTTGCCTCGATTGCGGCCGGCGCGACGATCGCGCCAGGTTCCAGGCCGCGATGATGGCCTCGAATCCGTCCTGGGGTTCGCGCACCGCGGAGCTCGCACCCGACGGCGACGCCGATCTCGACGAGACCGATTTCTCGTGCTTCGTCGTTCCGGGGTGCCGGTTCTGTGGCGGAACGGTCAAGCCCGATGTCGTATTCTTTGGCGAGAACGTCCCGAGGCCACGGGTCGCGCATGCGCTGGCGGCACTCGAGCGTAGCGACGCCATGCTCGTGGTCGGCAGTTCGCTGACCGTGTTCTCCGGCTTTCGTTTCGCACGCGAGGCGGCGCGCCTGGGTCTGCCGATCGCGTCCGTGACACTCGGTCGAGGCCGCGCGGACGATCTCCTCACAGCACGCATCGCCGGCCCATGCGATCTCGTGCTGCCCCGCATCGTGGGCGAAGCGGTGGGAGCGTCCAATTGACCCCGGTCGTCGTCGTTCTCGTCCTTTCGCTGATCGCCTATGCCAGCAACCGCATTTCGCTGCAATCGATCTCGCTGGCGGTGATCTGCTCGCTCGCGGTCATCTACGGCCTCGACGACAAGCCCGACGATGGCTCGCTCCTGCCGGCGTTCTCGGGCTTCGCCAGCGAGGCGCTGGTGGCGATCGTCGGCCTGATGGTGCTCGGCAAGACGCTGATGATGAGCGGCGCGCTTCGGCCGGTGGCGGCCTTGCTATCGGGCGCTCTCACGCGCGTGCCGCGGCTTGCGTTCATCGCCGTGCTCGCCGGCGGCCTGGCGATCAGCGGCTTTCTCAACGATACGCCGGTGGTGGTCATGTTGTTGCCGATCCTGCTCGGTGCCACGGCACAGATCGGGCGGCCGGCGGGTGGCATGCTGCTGCCGATGAACTATGCGGTCATTCTGGGCGGAATGATGACGGCCATCGGCACGTCGACCAACCTGCTGGTCAATGGTCTGTCCGCTGACAATGGCGGTCCGCGCTTCGGCTTCTTCGACTTCTACCTCATCACCCTGCCAACCGTTCTGCTCGGTCTGGCCTATCTGGTACTGGTCGCACCACGGCTGCTGCGTGGCGCCGGCAATGAGCCACGTCAGGAAGCGCAGACGCGCTTCTTGGTCAGTCTGCGCATCGATGCCGAGAGCCCGCTGATCGACAAGCCGATCTATGCGTTGCGCAAGCGCCTGCCGGCCAGCGTCACCCTGCGCCATCTGATGCGCAACGAGCGCGAGATCGCCCGCTTTCCAACCGTGGCGCTGCGTGCCGACGACCGCCTGGTACTGTCCGGCACCGCGCAAGCACTGCACGAGTTCTCGGATGATCTCGGACTCGAGCCCGCGGCCGGCGGCAATCTGCTGCTGACACCCGGAGAGAGCGACGAACCCGGCGACCTCCAGCGACGCCAGTGCGTGGTATCGGCTGGCAGCCCGCTGATTGGCCGGACCGTGCGCGGCAGCGGCCTCGAATGGCGATTCGATCTGCGCGTGGTCGGACTGTCGGAGTTCGCCTCCGACTCCCGCGTCCAGCATCCTTCCGACCTGCCCCACATGCCGATCCGCGCCGGCGACACCTTGCTACTCGAGGGAACCGAGGAACAGATCGGGCGCGCCGCCGAGATGCTGGGCCTTTTGGCGGTCGGGCAACCGCTGCTGCGTCGGGCTGGCCGCGACTCGAAGATCGCACTGGCGATCTTCGCGGCGGTCGTGGTCGCCGCGGTGTTCAAGATTCTGCCGATCTCGGTCGCCGCTGCCACGGGTGTGCTGCTGACCGTCGCGTTCGGCGTCATGCGCTGGGAAGACGTCGAAAGCGCGGTCGAGTGGCGCATCGTGCTGATCGTGGCGTCCTCGATCGCCCTGGGTGATGCGCTGGTGCGCAGCGGCGCCATGGAGTATCTGGCCGGCCAGATCAGTGCCTGGGCAGGCGCCTGGCCGAGACCCTTGTTGCTAGGCCTGATCATGAGCTTCACCGGCCTGCTGACGAATTTCGTCTCGAACAACGCCGCAGCGGCGATCATGACGCCGTTGACGCTGGCGCTCGCACGAAATGTCGGCGCACCGCTCGAGCCGTTCGTACTGGCGGTGCTGTTCGGTGCCAATCTCTGTTTCCTGACACCCTTTGCCTACCAGACCAATCTGCTCGTGATGGCCGCGGCCGGCTATCGCTTCAATGACTTTCTGAAGGTGGGCATTCCGTTGTTCGCACTATGCGTGCCGACGCTGACGGCGACGCTCGCAGCGGTCTATTTCTGAGCGGTGCTTGCCAGGCTCACCCGCCCAGGAACAACTCTCCCACCTTCGGATTCTCGAGCAGTTCACGGCCGGTGCCGGCGATCGCGACCTGCCCCGACACCAGCACATAGCCGATGTCGGCGAATTCGAGGCCCTTCTTGGCGTTTTGCTCGACCATGATGATGGTCTTGCCCTCGTTGTGCTGCAGGTCGTGCAGGATCTCGAACACCATGTCGATGAAGCGCGGCTCGAGGCCGATCGAGGGCTCGTCGACCAACAGCACCTCGGGGTTCATGACCAGCGCCCGCGAGATCTCCAGCAATCGCCGCTCGCCGCCTGAAAGCACCTTGGCCTGATGCTTACGGCGCGCAGCCAGACGCGGATATTTGTCGAATACGGCCTCCGCGGCGCGCTTGGCCTGCGCCGGCTGGTCTTTCAGAAAGCCGCCCATCCACAGGTTCTCCTCGACCGTCATGCCGCCGAACACCGAGCGGTCCTGCAGGATGTAGGCGATGCCCGCCCTGGCCAGCTTCTCGCTTGGGCTCAGACGAGTGACATCCTGGGCTCCGTTGCCCTCTCCCACGGTGATCGCGCCCGAAAATATCCGGTTGAATCCGAAGATCGCATGCAGCACCGTGGACTTGCCGGCTCCGTTGGGCCCGATCAGACACAGCGACTGCTTGCGGCCAACCCGCATGTCGATGCCATGGAGAATCTGCATCTGGCCGTAGCCGGCGCAGAGTTTGTCGAGCTTCACGAAGGGATCGCCGGCACAAAGTGCGTCGAGAGTGTCGATGCTGACATCCTGCGCGATCGCGGCCACCTGGCGCACGACCTCGTCGACGGAGATCACGGTCTCGACGCTGCCACCACCGTAGCCGGTGACATTGCGCGACCGTGTCACAGGCGGCTTGCTTTCTTCGGCCATGGGTCAGTGCGCTCCCAGGTAGGCGTCGATCACGCGCTGGTCGTTCTGGATCTCGGACGGAGCGCCCGAGGCCAACATCCTGCCGTGCGCGAGACAGTAGATCGTGTCCGCCATGTTCATGATCACGCGCATGTTGTGCTCGATCACCAGCAGGGTGATGCCGAACTCGCTGTTCGCCCGCTTCAGGCGATCGATCAGACCGTTGATCAACGTGGGATTGATGCCGGCCGTAGGCTCGTCGAGCAACAACACCGTGGGCTCGTTCATCAGCGCCATGGCGAATTCGAGCAACTTTTGCTGACCAAACGAAAGTGAGCCCGATCGCAGCAGACGCTTCTCGTAGAGACCGACGAAATCGAGCAGATGCTCGGCGCGCTCCCGCTCCGCGGCGGTGTTGTGGCTGAACGCCTCCCAGAAGCCCATTTTTCGATGTGGCACCGAGATCAGCATGTTCTCCACGCAGTTCATCTGGCCGAAGATGCGCGTCTGCTGAAACGTACGCAATAGACCCAGGCGCGCGATCGCCGGCACCTTGAGCCTGGAGATCTCGCGGCCTTCGAACTTGATCGATCCGCCATCGATGGGGTGATAACCGACGATCGAGTTGAAAAGCGTGGTCTTGCCAGACCCATTGGGTCCGATCAGGCCCGTGATTCCGCCACGCGCAACGGTCATCGACACGTCCTCGTTGGCAACCACGCCGCCATACGACTTGCTGACGCCACTGACCTCGATGATGGACTCGCTCATGACGTGGCTCCCGTCGTGACCTCGTCCTTCGCCTGAACGCGAATGCCGAACCACTGCGGCCGCGTGTGCTTCAGCCAGCCCATCACGCCGTCCTGGAAGTACACCACCGTCACCACGATCAGCGCACCCAGCGCGACCCACTGCCAGCCGAGCAGATAGTTCCAGGTCACCTCCTTGAAAACATGGAACAAGACCGCGCCGATGACCGGCCCCCACAGCGTGCCCTTGCCGCCCAGCAGGACGCACACGACCATGAATATGCCGAGGTTGATGGTCTGATACGCGGTTTCCAGCGGTTCGAAGTGGATCAGCTGGAAGCCCGACACCGCCCCGGCCATGCCCACGACGGCGCCTGCCATGGCCCAGGTGACCAGCTTGTAGCGCAAGGTGTGGATGCCCATGCCTTCGGCCTTTTCTTCGTCGTCACGGATGGCATTGATGGCGGCGCCGAAGCGGGTGCCATACAGCCAGCGCAGGAATGCGAAGGTGCCCACACCGATGGCCGCGAATACGAAATAGAAGAACAACTTGCCCTGCTCGAGATCCTCCGGGTAGACCGGCAGCGCAATTCCCTGGCCGCCGCCGACCCACTCCCAGTTCGACACCAGCTCGCCGGCGGCGATCGCGACACCGAGCGTGCCAATCGCGAAATACGGTCCGCGCAGACCGAAGGTCAGCCAACCGATCACGACTGCCGAGGCCGCACAGAAGAGCGCGGCGGCCAGCGTTCCCAGGAGCATTCCGCCGAAATACTGGGTCTCGGTGAAGTTGGTGATGCCGCCGCCCGAGGCCGAGGTGTACTCCCCGACGTCGTACACGAGCCCGATGGCGACCACCGCCGCCACGTACATGCCGGTGCCATAAAAGAAGATGTTGCCCAACGAGTTGTAGCCCATCTGACCACCGGTCATGTCCCAGGTCATGGCCACGATGATCATCAGCCAGAGCGTCGCCAACTGGGTGCGAAAGTCAGGGAACAGGAACGGCGCCACGATCGTCAGCGCCAACAGTCCGGCATGAAGAAGAAAGGTTCCGGCCTTCATCGTTGGCTCCTCACTGCAATACCTGACGTTTGCGCCGCTGCTGCAGCAGCCGGACGAACAACACGAGCAACAGCAGCAGCACCGCCACCGCCTGCTGATAACCGATGCCGAAGATGTGCCCCCCGTATTGCTCCAGCACCCCGATGCCCAGCCCGGCCGCGATGACGCCGGGCAGATTTCCCAACCCGGCCGC
This sequence comes from Burkholderiaceae bacterium, assembly GCA_041396685.1. Classification (GTDB taxonomy): domain Bacteria; phylum Pseudomonadota; class Gammaproteobacteria; order Burkholderiales; family Burkholderiaceae_E; genus JAUIAI01. The sequence goes on along the minus strand of JAWKYD010000021.1, from coordinate 44,946 downwards.
AGTCACGATCACGAACGAACGCACGGAATAGGTGATGCCGTAGAACGGCTGGATCAGCCAGACCATCACGATGATCGCGCCGGCCGCGCCGCAGATGGCCGAGTTCAGCGAGAAAGTGAACGCATAGACCTTCTCGGTATCGATGCCGAGCACGCGTGCTGCGCGTGCGTCCTGCGCGGTGGCGCGGATCGCCTGCCCCATGCGGGTCGACTTCATGAAGAAGATCACGCCCGCGGCCAGCACGACGGCCATGCCGACACCGATCAGTTTCGCAATCGGCAGATCGACGAAACCGTCGAAGAAGTAGAGTGTCTCGTATTGCAACTGGATACTCTGCGTATCCGAGCCGAACAGCAGGTTCAGGATTTGCGCGAACATGATCGCAAGGCCGAAGGTGGCCAGCAGCGAAGTGAACAGATCACGCTCGATCACGCGTGAGATCACCAGCTTGTAGGTCAGCCAGCCGATGCCCCACAAGACCACGAAGGCCACCGGCACCCCCAGCAACGGATTCATCCCCTTCTGAGTCAGCCACCATGACACATAGCCACCGGCGATCACGAAGTCGCCCTGGGCCAGATTCTTGACGTTCATCACGCCCCAGACCAGCGCGAGTCCGTAGGCCGCGAGCGCGAACAGCGCGCCGATCATCAGGCCGTCGAGAATGATCTTCGCATTCAGGACCGGATAATCGACGAGCATGCTGAAGTTGGAGATCAGATGATCCATGCTCCAGGCATCCCCTCAGAGCGTCGGCAAGCCGACGCTTATGCGGGCGACGACGCGCGCCGCCCACTGTCTCTCGTTCTGGGTCGCCGCCAGACCCGCACGGCCGGCGCCCAACGCACGTGGCCGCACGGATCCGGCTCGGACGGGGTGCGCCGAACCGGCGCCACCACCGCCCCCTCCGTGCAATCGCCGCTCAGTGAGCCTCGCGCGGCCAGGTCACCTTGTGGGACGCGAACTTCGAAGGCGCCACCACGTTGTAGGTGCCGTCCTGGATCTGGCGCAGCACCATGGGCTTGGCGATGTTATTGCCCTCGGGCGCAAACTTGACGGGTCCGTAGAAGGTCATCAGATCGGTCGCCGCGAGCGCATCGCGAAGCTTCTCCTTGTCCAGCGACCCGGATCGCTCGAAGGCATCCTTGAACACGTAGACGGCCGCCGAGGCCTGCGCCGTCTGATACGGGACCTCCTTGTCCTTGTACTCGGGGAACGCGGCCTTGAATTCCTTGTCGTAGTTGGCCGCCGAGCCGAACAACGGATCCTCGTACGTGAGAGTTTCGGCCCATTGGGTGGGGCACAGGATGTCGTTGGCCGTCTTGCCGAACTTGCCGGTGACATCGGCAGCCTCGCAGTGGGTGACCGCGATCATCGGCGCACCGATACGCATCTCGCCGATCTGGCGCACCGCGGTGGCCGCCCCTTTCGAATGACCGCTGACGGCGAGCACGTCGGGCTTGAGCACCTTGACCTTGGTGAGGATCGCGCTCATGTCAGCGAGGTCGCGCGGCAGCTTCTCGTCGATGACGACCTTCATTCCGTACTTCTTTGCATCGGCCACCACCCCCTCGCGCACATCGAGCGAGAACGGATCGTTCTCGACGGCGATCGCGACCTTCACCGAGGACGGGTCCTTGCCGGCCTCCTTGGCCTTTTCGGCGGCCAATGCGATCGACGAGGCAAGGTATTGCTCCGAGGTCGACAACACCGCAAACATGTACTTGTAGCCCTTGTTGAACAAGGAGCGCGAGGCGCCCTCGGCCTCGACCATCGGGATCTGGTATTTCTCGGTGACCGGCGCGATGGCCTTGGTCAGGCCCGACGAGTACGGGCCGAGCATGTACTGAACGTTGTCCTGGTTGATCAGGCGCTCGGCAAGGGTGGCGCCGCGATCCCCCTTGGATTCGTCGTCGTAATAAATGACGCGGAAGTTGTAGCACCTGTCGCCGACCTTGACGCCGCCGGCGTCTTTGATCTTCTGAATGGCGAATTCATAACCATTCTTGGCATGGATGCCGTTGGTGGCGTACTTGCCGGTGAGCGAGATGGCCGAACCGATGACGATTTCGCTGCAATCGGCAGCGACGGCACTGCCGCTGGCGGAAATGGCGAACAGTGCCGCCGCCGCGAGCGCGGTGGGCTTCAGTTTCATGTCTTGTCTCCTTCCGTGAGGGCAACAGACGGGCGACTCGAACCGCGGGCCGTCCCGATGCCTGGTCAGACTTTACCCGAATCACGAGGAAGACGGATTTTGCCAGGAATTGACTTGACAAGAACGCTGATTCGACACCGATGGTCGCGCAGCCCTCTCGTCGGCTCAAAGACCGGCCGGCACGTGCAGCATCGGCAGCAGCGGCGCCGGCCAGCGGGCACCGGTCTCGTCGAGTTCCATCCGCGCGATCGTGCGCAGATGCACCTCGTCGGGACCGTCATAGATGCGAAATGCGCGCGCCTCGGCAAAGAATGACCCTACCGGCGTATCCTCGGTGACACCCGCGGCACCGAAGGTCTGGATCGCGCGATCGCCAAGTGCGAAACAGGCCTCGGCCACCGCGAGCTTGATCATCGAAATGGCCCGGCGCGCCCCGATACCACCCAGCGCGTCGAGCTGACGCGCCGCATCGAGCGTCAGCAGGCGGGCCTGCTCGAGTTCGAGCCGCGAGCGCGCGATCCAGTGCTGCACGGTCTCGCGATCGATCAGGGCCTGGCCGAAGGGATGGCGCTGAGAGGCCCGTTCGATCATCAGGCGCAGCACCACTTCGGCAGCCCCCAGGAAGCGCATGCAGTGATGGATGCGCGCGGTCGCCAGACGCACCTGGGCGGCCGCGAAGCCCCGCCCCTGCTCACCCAGCAGATTGCCCACCGGCACCCGCGCATTGTTGAAACGCAACTCGCCGTGCGGACCATAGCGGTGGCGCGAGCCCAGTATCGGCACATGACGAACGAACTCGACACCGGGTGCGTCTACCGGGACGATGACCGCGGAATGGCGGCGCGTCGGCGGTGCCTCGGGGTCGCTGACGCCCATGGCGATCACGAAGCGGCAATCGGGCCGGCCGACATTGCCGACGAACCACTTGCGGCCGTTCAGAACCCACTCGTCACCGCTTCGCTCGATCGAGCAGCGAATGTTGCGGGCATCAGAGGAAGCGACATCGGGCTCGGTCATCGCGAAGCCCGAACAGACCGCACCCTCGAGCAAGGGGCTCAGCCACTGACGACGCTGCTCCTCATTGGCGAGTTGCACGAGCATTTCCATGTTCGGCAGATCGGGCGCGTGACAGTTGAAGATCTCGGCCGCCCAGTAGACCCAGCCCATGATTTCGGCCATCGGCGCGAAGGCTTCATTGCTCAGACGCGTGCCCGGCGCATCATCGGGCAGCGTCGGCATGCCGAGATTCCAGAGACCCTGCGCGCGCGCTCTCGCCTTCAGCTCGGCCAGGACCGCCGGCCGGTGGCCGGCCGGTGAGCTCGCGATCTCGCGATGTACGTCTGGATGCCTGGGCAACACCTGCTCGTGCATGAAGGTGACCAGTCGCTCGCGCAGTGCGGCGGATTCGGAAGTCATTGCCTCGCTCCAAGAAATATCATTGGCAGGCCGCGTCAGGCCAGCGCCTCGATCGCGGGAAGCGCCGCCAGCAGTCGCTCGCGTTGAAACTGCCCGTCGCCCAACAGGCGCCACAGAAAGTCATTGCGCATCAGATAGCGTCCGACACCGAGTTCCTGCGTCATACCGATCGCACCGTGCAACTGGATGGCCTCGCGGCCGATCAGATCGCCGACCTCGGCCGCCATCGCGCAGGCGGCTGCGAGATCGCACGCCGACCGCGCGCCGGCCGGGTCCTCTTCGAGCGCCAGACGTGCGCCCAGCACCTGACTGCGCAGCAATTCCAGCTCCGCATGGGCGTCGGCCAGACGATGCTGCAGCGCCTGAAAGCTGGCGAGCGTTCGCCCGAACTGCTCACGTATGCGCAGATAGTCGATCGTCTGGGCAAGCGCGGCCTCGCAGCCGCCAAGCACTTCACCGCAGGCCCAAAAACGTGCCCGCCGCATCGCGCGTTCGATCGCGTCATCGGCAGGCGCGCCGCGCGCGAGCAGCGCTGCCCCGGATACACGCACCGAGTCCATGCGCAGATGCGCGAGCCGCGCACCGCCAACGGCCGGATAGGCGGTACTCGTCGCGCCGGCCGCATCGGCGGCCACGATGAATAGACCCGTCTCGGCCACCGGCCCGTCGCCGATCGCCGCACTGACCACCCACCAGTGGGCGTCCGTGCCATCGAGCACATGCTGTTTGGCGCCATCGAGCCGCCATCCGTCACCGTCGGCCATCGCGCGCAACCGGCGCGGGTCGGTCGCGAAACGTCGTTCGGTCTCCAATACGCCAAGCGCGAGACGCACGCTGCCGGCACCGATTGCTTCGGGCGGGAACGGCAGCGCCGATCCGTCCAGTTCGAGCAGAGCGCCGGCCGCCATCATGACGCCCGACAACACCGGCAGATCCGCCGCATGCCGCCCGACGACCCGGGCCATTGCCAGACACTCACCGGGGCCGCCGTCGATGCCGCCCCAACGCTCGGGCAGGACTGCACCGAGAAGACCGAGTTCACCGAGCCGCAGCCAGACCGCCTCGCGCATCATGTGACGGGCCCCGGGCTCGTGCGCCCGGCTCTTGTCCCACAGTTCGTTCAACAGGCGATCGAGCGTCTCCGCGATCATGGCCTGCTCTTGAGTGCTCTCGAACCGCATCACCGAATCTCCGACCGGTGCCACGATGGCGGCGCCGGCAATGTCGCTGCAACTGCGCTGCGCCCGATCGGCGCCTCGTCTTCAGAGATCGAGCACACGCTTGGCGATGATGCCGCGCTGGATCTCGTTGGAACCACCCGCGATGCCCGGCCCGCGGAAGAAGTAGCGCGCCTCGACGGCATGCCGGGCCTCGGCCACGAGGCCGATGTCATCGGCGGCCGTCGCCGGATCGTAGGCGGCGTCCGCCGCAAGCGCGTCCGGCCCGAGCAACTCGGCGATCGCGGTGTCGACCGCCTGGTTGGTCTCGATGCCCTTGAGCTTGAGCGTGGAGGCGAACGGGCCCACTTCGCCACTGCGCTCCAGATTGTCCAGGCCACGCATGACCAGGTACTCGAGCGACTGAACGCGCATGGCCAGCCAGGCGATGCGCTCACGCCAGCGCGCGTCGTCGATCGGGCGCCAGCCGTCGGCATCGGTGCGCGCCGCCAGCCGACGCAAGCGCTGCAGACGACGCTTGGCCTCACTGTGTCGCGACGAGTACAGACGTTCGTGCTCCAGCAGTGCCTTGGCCACGGTCCAGCCGGCGTTCTCGTCACCGACCCGATTCGCGACCGGCACGCGAACATTCTCGAAAAAAACCTGATTGAAGATGTGTGCCCCGTAGAAATGCGGCACCGGACGCATGCTGACCCCGGGCGTGCTCAGGTCGATCAGTAAAAAGCTGATGCCCTGCTGCTTGGGCGCGTCGGTGTCGGTGCGCACCAGGCAGAAGATCCAGTTCGCGTAATGGGCGTGCGACGTCCAGATCTTGGAACCATTGACCACATAGTGATCGCCGTCGCGATCCGCCCGCGTGCGCAGCGACGCCAGGTCGGAACCGGAACCCGGCTCGGAATAGCCCTGGCACCACCACTTGTCGAACGTGAGTGTGTCCGGCAGGAACCGCTCCTGCTGCTCGGGCGTGCCAAAGTTCAGGAGAATCGGCCCGATCATGCGGGTGTTGAAGCTTTGCTGATGCGGCGCACCGGCCTGCGCGAGTGTTTCGTCGAACACGAACTGCTGACGCACCCCCCAGTTCGTCCCCCCCCAGCGCGCCGGCCAATTGACCGCCCCCCAACCGCGCGCGACCAGCTTCTGCTGCCATTCGTAATACTGCTCGCGCTTGAGCCCCCGCATCTGCTCGCAACGCGCGCGGATATCGGCGCCGACCTGCGCGCGCACGAACGCCTTGATCTCGGCTCGAAAGGCCTGTTCAGCGCGCTCGTCGAACAAGGTCTCATGGTCAGTGGTGGCGGCCTGCATAGCGGGCGACTCCGGTCTCAAGCCTTGCCGCCGAACCGCGCGACGAACCCGTCGATCACGGCCTGAGCATCGTCGTTCAGGCCACGCAACACGTCGGCGGTGGGTCGGATGCGGTCGAACCAGCCGACCCCCTGGCCGGCACCGCTGTGGGCGAGCGGCGCCACATCGTGCTCGCGAATCGCGCCCAGCAGATCGCCGATGAGAATGTCGTGCAACGGGTGTCCGAGCGGCTTGGGGGCATCCGGTGCCGCCCATTCCTCGGACCAGGCCGAGCGGGTCTGACGGAAGGTCTTGCCGCTTTCAGCCCGGGTGATCACGGTGTCGGCAGCCTGGGCCTGCACCAACGCGCGGACCTCGTTCGGCGTCAGGTGCGAGGCGTTCTCGTCGGTGAGCAGGAAGGCGGTGCCCACCCATACCCCCTGAGCGCCGAGCATCAACGAGGCCGCCACATGAGCGCCCGTGGCCACGCCACCTGCCGCAAGCACCGGTGTATCGCCCGCCAGCGCCACGACCCGCGGCACCAGGCTGAAGGTACCGATGCTGCCGGTGTGCCCCCCGGCGTCGGTGCCTTGCGCGACCAGGATGTCGGCGCCGGCAGCCAGTGCCTTCAGCGCATGCTTCTCCTGACCGACCAGGGCGAGCGTGGTCTTGCCCCGGACCTTCACCCTTTCGATGACCGAGGGCGGGCAACCCACGCCGAGCGCGACGAGATCCACACTGGACTCGACCACGGCCTGAACCTGAAGTTCGGTGACCTCGTTCGAACGCACGAAGCGCGTGCGCATGCCGGGTCCGGAGGGTGGCGGAACCTGGTACCTGTCGGCGAGGTTCTTCACGAAGGCGCGATGGCCATCCGGAATCTGCGCTTCCATCGCAGCGCGGTCGTTCTCCTCCGGAATCACCGCGGGAATCACGAGATCGACCCCGAACGGTTTGTCGCCGACCAGACGTCTGATCTCGGCGAGCTCGGCCCGGATCTCATCGGGCAGCCGCCGCGTCGCGCCGTAGACCCCGAAGCCGCCGGCATTGCTGATCGCGGCGACGGTTTCCACCGAGTGGCTGAAACCGAAGATCGGCGTCATCAACCCGAAGCGCTCGGCTATTGCAGTCTTGAGGGTGCTCACATAGGTCTCCGCAATCGGCCGCCTCGGACCAAGCCGCCATCGTCGCGCGGCATGCGAGATCGACCCTTCGTCGCAATCAGAAACAAAGAGCGTCGCGCACGGCGCGACGCTCCGATGATATTGCTGTCGAGCATACCCGCATAGCGGGGAAAGCTCTCAGCAGCTTGCAGCGCGCTCACTCTGCGCCCTCGATCGAGAGCGCCTCGCACCGACGATGCTGCCGTGCGGCCGCATCCCGTGAACGAAACGGGAGCGCCTGCGGTGCCGACGCCGCTTGGGCATCGGCACCCCGCACCGAGGTTTACTTCGCCTCGGGCGGCTTGAGACCCTCGGGCACCTTCCAGCCGGCCTCGACGTAGTACTTGTAGGCACCGGCATGCAGGGGCACGTTCATTTGCTTGAGCGCATTCTCCTTGGTCAGCGTGGACTTCATCCAGGCTGCCGTGGCGTGCACGTCGGCAATGTTCTCCCAGTAGGCCTTGGTCATGTTGTACACGACCTCTTCGGGCACGTTCTTGTTCGTGGCCATGCCCAGCCAGCTGGCGATCGTGTTGACCGGCTCCTTGTTGACGGCCCCGGCACCGTAGACCGTGGATCGAGCTTCTCGAGTGAGTTTCCGGGGATGGCGAGTTGCTCCCGAATTGCCGGATCATTGATCTTGTCGTCCGGAATGCCAAGGAAGCGCAGCGGTTCGCTGGCTGCGTACTCCTCCACCATGGGCGACGGTGCCGACGTCGGTACGCCGGTCAGATCCATCTGCCGGTCGGAGAATGCGGGACGGGCGGCCGACCAGTCGAAGCGCATCAAGGTGTAGTCCTGATTCGCCTTCAAACCGGAGACGGCCTCGATGACCGCGGCGCTCATGCGCGGCGCGATGCCGCCGGGCGGGCCGAGAAAGACCTTCTTGCCCTTCAGATCGTTGAAGCTCTTGATACCGGAGCTCTCATACACGATGTATTGATAGAGGCCCAGCGGAAAATTGACGATGCCGCGTACGTTCTTGGCGACCTCCTTGGCCTCGCTGACCTTCTGGAACATCGCGGCGCCGTCGTACATGTAGGCCATGATGCCCGGCGAATACAGCGAGAACTCGATGTCGCCCTTGGCGGCCATCAGCACGGTCTTGGTGACCGGCTTGCCGGTGGACACCTGAATCTTGTAGGGCGTCGCCTTCTCGACGACCTGCGTCCAGCCGATGCTGAACTGCCCGGCGGTGCTGCCCGGCTGGATCGCCTCGAAACGAAAGATCTGCTGCGCACTGGCCGGCGCCGCGCCGACCGACAGGCCGGCCATCAGCACACCGGCCAGAGCCGCTTGATTGAGTTTGATCATGCTGCTGTGTCTCCTCGAAAGGCAGGATTGAAATTGGATGTGAACGGAGTGCGCCGCGTTCGGTGGCCGCTCAGACGGGTGCGGCTCGCCGCGCGACCAGATTGCCCGTGACGATCAGAACCAGGGCGAGCGCAAGGCCGGCAATCTGGACACTGCCGATCGCGGTCACGAGCATCAGTGCGGCCGCAAGTCTGAGCACCCGTGAGCCAACCGACAAACGCGCCCTCTCGAAACCCGTCACGAACGTGGCAAGCAACCAGATCGCCAGTATCAGCCTCATCATCACCCAAACGAAGCTCGACCAGTCGAAGTTGACGATCAACAGCAGGCTGTTGTCGTAGATGATCACGAAGGGAATCAGAAAGCCGCTCAAGGCCAGCCCGACCGCCTTGACCGCGGTAGACATCGGATTGGCACCGGAGATCGGTGCCGCGGCGAATGCCGCGATGGCGACCGGCGGCGTGACGGCCGACAGCACGCCGAAATAGAACACGAACATGTGCACCGCGATGTCCTCGATGCCCAGCTTCTTGATGGCCGGCCCCAGCACCAGCACGATGATCAGATAGGCCGGCAGCGTAGGCATGCCCATTCCCAGCACGAGACAGGCGGTGGCGGTGACCAGCAGAGCGAAGAACAAATTGGCATCCGCGATCACGTTGATGGCGCTGGCGAACCGCAGGCTGACGCCGGTGAGATCCAGAATGGCCAGCATCACGCCGATGGCGCCGACCGCCATCATGATGCGTGCGCCACCGATGCCACCATTGGTGATGGCGCGCAGCAGGCGCTTGGGCTGTCGACGGATGGCCGGATTGATGAAACCCATCAGCAAAGCGCTGACCGTGGCATAGAAGCCCGACATAGCGGGTGAACGACCGGTCATCAACACCCCGATGATGACCGCGATCGGCACCAGGAACATCAGCGCGTTGATGTAGTCGGTCCTGCTCAGCTTCTCGCGCTCAGCGACCGGAATCGGCTTGATGTCGAGCCGGCGGGCCTCGAAGATCACGACGATGAACAGGCTTGCGTAGTACAGGAGCGCCGGGATCAGCGCCGCCAGACAGACCTGGAGGTAAGGAAGACCCACCAACTCGGCCATCATGAAGGCACCCGCACCCATCACGGGCGGCATGATCTGGCCCCCCGTGGATGCCGCGGCCTCGACAGCGCCCGCGAACGTGGCCGAAAAGCCGCGCCTCTTGATCAGCGGTATCGTGAAGGCACCGGTACCAACCACATTGGCCGCCACGCTGCCGGACATCGTGCCGAAGATCGCGCTGGCGGTGATGGCGGCGTGCGCCGGGCCACCCCTCGAGCCGCCGGCCAGCGCGAACGCCATCTTGATCAAGGTGTCGCCGGCCCCGGTTTCCTCCAGCACAGCGCCGAACACGATGAAGATCAGAATCAACGACAGGACGATGGCGGTCGGCAGGCCAAACACGCCCTGGAAGCCATACCAGACGACCTCCACCATTTCTTCGAGCCTGAACCCCGTGTGCCGGAAAATGCCCGGCAGGTGCTCACCGTAGAGCGTATAAATGACTCCCAACAATGCCAACAGCGCCAGGGGCACACCGAATAGCCGGCGCGTCAGTTCGATCAGCGTGAGAATCGCGCCTAGCGCGACGAACTGATCGAACGGCGAGAACTCGGCGACCAGGTTTTCCATGTCGTCGACGCCCGAGATGAAGCGCAGTACGGCCAATGTGGTGACCGTCAACATGGCAATGTCGAGCAACGTGAGCGCGATGCGCAAGGGTCCGCCCGCATTCGGATGCTTGGACACCCCGGGGAACAGCAGCACCACGGCAAAAGTACTCGCCAGCAGCGCCAACGAGCGATGCATGGTGGGTTCGCCGGTACCGAAGAAAGAGACGTAAAGCGCCTGACAGCCGATGCCAAAAGCAATCAACATGCCCAGTCCGCGCAGGGTGCGCGCGACCGAGCCGGGGGCGTCTGCGGTGCTGATGATCGTCTCCTTCCCTGACTTCAAGGGAAAACCATGCCATTCTCAGGCCATGGGAAAAGCGAGACTAGCACAATCGCAAAAGCCCAGGACGAGACGTTCGTCACGATCGAAAACGGCAAGCGGCCGCCACCGGGGCGCGTTGGCCGAGCAAACCGCCAGTCGTAAAATCAGAGCTCGCGCGTGAACGCCGGCCAGGGCCACCGGCCCGACTCGATTCGCTCGAGCCAGTGCACGGCAATCTGGGTCTTGACGTCGGTCAGCCGGCCGGCCACCAGCTCGTCGACCAGCCAGCCTAGCGTGACCACCTCGAGTTCGACGAATTCGCCTTCGTCGAGCGTCTGGGACACCGGCTCGAGCTCGCGCGCGAGAAAGATGTCGATACGCTCGTCGGCCATGCCGATGGCCGGATGAATGCTGGTCAGCGGCGCCCACAAAGCGGCGCGATAGCCGGTTTCCTCGAGAAGCTCGCGCTTGGCGGTCGCCAGCGGCTGTTCACCACGGTCGCGCTTGCCAGCCGGAATCTCCACGAACACCTGCTTGAGCGGATAACGGAACTGCCGCTCGACCAGGACTCGGCCGTCCTCGAACAACGGCACGATGGCAGCCGCACCCGGATGCAGAACGAACTCCCGCTGCGCAACCCCGCCGTCGGGCATGCGCGCGCGGTCGCGGCGCACGTCGAAGAACAAGCCCTCGTGCACGATCTCGCCATCGATCGGCGTCTCGATCAGGCGCTTACTCAAGTCACGCCACCATCGACGAAAAGCCGACAAGACCGCACACGGGAACCCGCAATGCGCACGAGCGGACAGCCACCCGCAACCTCAACCCAGTGCCTGACGCACCGCGTTCAGACAGGCATTCATCAACGGCTGCGGCGCAAGGCCCAGAATCAAAACCAGCGCACCATTGACCGCAAGCACGGCCCTTGCATCCATGCCGGGAAGGTTGTCGCGAGCATCGGCTGGTTTGTCGAAATACATGACCTTGACCACGCGCAGGTAGTAAAGCACCCCACGAGCGAAGCCAGCACCGCCAACACGGCCAACCAGACCTCAGCCGGCATCGACCGCCGCACTCAGCACGGCCAGCTTGGCGAAGAAGCCGACCGTGGGCGGAATACCGGTCAGCGAGAACATCAGAATCAGCATCACGAACGCCATCCACGGGCTACGCTGATTGAGGCCACGCAGATCGTCGATCTCCTGGCATTCGAATCCCTTGCGCGCGAGCAACAGAATGGTGCCGAGCGTACCCAGCGTGGTCAGTACGTAGGTGATCACATAGAACATCGAAGCGCCGTAGGCCGAAGCGGCGCCATCGGCGCCACGATCGTCGACACCGGCCAGCAGACCCAGGAACACGAAACCGATCTGGGCGATCGTCGAGTAGGCGATCATGCGCTTGAAATTGGTTTGTGCGATCGCGACCAGGTTACCGATCACCAGGGATCCGACCGCCAGTACGATCAGCATCATCTGCCAGTGCTGCGCAATCGGCAGCAGACCTTCGGCCAGGAGCCGGAAGGCGATGGCGAATGCGGCCAGTTTCGGCGCGCCGGCGATCAGCAAGGTGACCGAGTTAGCCGTGCCCTGGTAGACATCGGGCACCCACATGTGAAACGGCACGGCGCCAAACTTGAACGCCAGGCCGGCGACCACGAACACCGAACCCAGGATCAGCACGGTATGGTCGCGCGAACTGTCGGCCAGCGAAGCCGCGATCACGTCGATGGACAGGCTGCCGGCGCCGCCATAGAGCATCGACATGCCGTACAGCAGGAAGCCCGATGCCAGGGCGCCCAGCACGAAATACTTGAGCGCCGCCTCAGTGGATTCGGCCGAGTCGCGGCGCAGAGCGGCGAGCGCATAGAGCGAGAGCGACATCAGCTCCAGCCCCATGTAGATGACCAGCATGTTGTGCGCCGACATCATCACCAGCTGACCGAGCAAGGCGAACAGCGACAAGGTGTAGAACTCGCCACGATGCAGGCCGCGGTCCATGCCGTAGGCACGTGCGTAGATGATGGTGGCAGCGACCGCGACGCAGGCGCAGATCTTCAGAAGGTTGCCGAAATCGTCGCTGATCACCATGCCGGAGAAGCCGGTGCTCGGCGCATCGCCGATGCGCGAGATCAGCACGACGAAGGGCAGCACGATCGCCGCCAGCGCGAGACGATCGACCGAGATGCCGGGGCGTCCGCGGCTCAGGGCATCGACGACGACCAGCAGCGAAGCAGCCGCGAGCAGCAGGATCCCGGGCAACGCCACCATCATGTTGAGTTTTTCTAGCATGTCATTCGATCTTGAGCTTCGACACCGCCACGTGCTGCAACAACTTCTCGACCGACGCGTCGGTCACGTCGGTGAACGGCTTCGGATAGATGCCCATCGCGAGGACCAGAACGGCCATCGCGATCAGCATCCAGAACTCGCGCGGGCCGACGTCGGTCAGCCCGGCAACGGATTCGTGCACGACGCGGCCGAACACCACCCGCTTGATCATCCACAGCGAATAGGCAGCGCCGAGGATCAGCGTGGTGGCCGCGATGAAGGCGATCCAGAAATTGAACTTGACCGCACCCAGGATGACCATGAACTCACCGACGAAACCCGAGGTTGCCGGCAGACCGCAGTTGGCCATCGCAAACAGCACGAACAGCGCCGCGAACTTGGGCATGGTGTTCACGACGCCGCCGTAATCGGCGATCTGGCGCGAGTGCAGGCGATCGTAGAGCACGCCGATGCAGAGAAACATCGCCGCCGACACGAAGCCGTGCGAGATCATCTGGATGATGCCGCCGGCGACGCCGAGCTGGCTGAACATGAAAAAGCCCAGCGTCACGAAACCCATGTGCGCGATCGATGAATAGGCGACCAGCTTCTTCATGTCGGACTGGACCAGAGCCACGAAACCGATGTAGGCCACGGCGATCAGCGAGATCGTGATGATGAACGCCGACATCTCCTGGCTGGCATCGGGTGTGATGGGCAGCGAGAAGCGCAGGAAGCCATAGGCACCCAGCTTCAACATGATGGCTGCCAGCACCACCGAGCCGCCCGTGGGCGCCTCGACGTGCGCATCGGGCAACCAGGTATGCACCGGCCACATCGGCACCTTGACGGCGAACGCCAGCAGGAATGCGATGAAGATCATGGTCTGCTCGCGCATCGATAGCGGCAGCTTGTGCCACTCCAGGATCTCGAAGCTACCCGCCTGGCGATACAGATAGATGATCGCGACCAGGGTCAGCAGCGAACCCAGCAGTGTGTACAGGAAGAACTTGAAAGCCGCGTAGACACGATTCGGACCACCCCAGACGCCGATGATGATGTACATCGGAATCAGCGTGGCCTCGAAGAACACATAGAACAACATGCCGTCGAGCGCGCAGAAGACGCCGATCATGAGTCCCGACAGAATCAGGAATGCGGCCATGTATTGCGAGACACGGGTCTCGATCACCTCCCAGGCGGAGACGATCACGAAGATCGTGATCAGCGCGGTCAGCGGCACGAACCAGACGGACAGGCCGTCCACACCGAGGTGGTAGTTGACGCCCAGCGCCGGAATCCAGTTGGCCATCTCGACGAACTGCATGTCGGCCGAGCCGCGCTCGAAGCCGATGATGAGCCAGAGCGTGGGCAGGAAGCCGAGCACCGCACCGAGCAGTGAGAGCTGTCGCACGGTCGCGGCATTGCGATCGCTGCCTATGGCGAGCACCACGGCCCCGAAGATGATCGGGATCCAGATGGCGGCGCTGAGAACGATGGAGGACGACATCGGCACTTATCGGTTTCGTTGGTCGGGGCGAGAGATGCTGGGAGCCTGTCGGTGTCTGGATTGGGGCCGCGCGATCAGGGGCGGCCGGACAACAACGGCCAGACGACGAACATCAGCAGGACGGCCACACCGACGATCATCGTGATCGCGTAATTATTGATACGGCCGGTTTGCAGCATGCGCACGACGCCGGCTCCCCAACCCACCAGACGGGCGCTGCCATTGACCGCGACACCGTCGATCAGGGCCTGGTCACCGCCCTTCCAGAGGCCACGTCCGACCAGGCGCGCACCGGCCGCGAACACGACCTCGTTGATCTTGTCCAGGTAGTACTTGTTGTCGAGCAGCGTATAGATGGGACCGGCGATCTTGCGGATCGTGGCCGGAATCACCGGCGCCACCAGATAGAACAACCAGGCCGAGACCGCGCCGGCGATCATCAGCCAGAACGGCAGTGTGCGAAAGCCGTGCATCGCCATCGCGAACCAGCCGTGAAACTCCTCGGCAACCATGGCCATGGCCGGATGACGCGCCTCGTCGACGTGGATCACCCCTTCGAAGAAGCTGCCAGCCAGCATCGGACCGATCGCGATCGCGCCGATGATCACCGACGGGATCGCCAGCAGGATCAGCGGCACCGTAACCACGCGCGGTGTCTCGTGCGGCTTGTCGCCGGGGCCCAGGCCGTGATGGTGAAGGTGGTCGTCGGCGGGATCGAGCCCGTGGGTGTCGTCGTCGAACGGAATCTCGTGCGGCGACGCATGCGGATCTGCCGGCGCCTCGTGCGCGTGGGCATCGCCCTGCCCCCAACGCGGCTTGCCGTGAAAGACCAGGAAGTACATGCGGAACGAGTAGAACGAGGTGACGAACACCCCGATCAGAACGGCCCAGTAGGCAAGATGCGCGCCGGGCACATTGGCCATGTGCGCCGCCTCGATGATCGATTCCTTCGAGTAGAAGCCGGCAAAGAACGGCGTTCCGACCAGCGCCAACGTACCGACCAGCGACGTGATCCAGGTGATCGGCATGTAGCGCGCCAGACCGCCCATGTTACGGATGTCCTGGTCGTGATGCATGCCGATGATCACCGAACCAGCGCCCAGGAACAGCAAGGCCTTGAAGAACGCGTGCGTCATCAGGTGGAAGATGGCGACCGAGTATGCGGAGGCGCCCAGGGCCACGGTCATGTAACCGAGCTGGGACAGCGTGGAATACGCGACCACCCGCTTGATGTCGTTCTGAATGATGCCCAGAAAGCCCATGAACAGCGCCGTGATCGCGCCGATCACGATGACGAAGCCCAACGCCGTGTCCGACAACTCGAACAACGGCGACATGCGCGCCACCATGAAAATGCCGGCCGTGACCATGGTGGCCGCGTGGATCAGCGCCGAGATCGGCGTCGGACCCTCCATGGAATCCGGCAGCCAGACGTGCAGCGGGAACTGCGCCGACTTACCCATCGCGCCGATGAACAGGCAGATGCACGTCACGGTCATCAGCGACCACTGCGCCGCGCCCCAGAGATTGATCTCCGTGCTGGCCAGCGACGGCGCTGCCGCGAAGACCTGCTGGTAGTCGAGGCTGCCGAAATAGGCCAGCACCAGGCCGATGCCAAGAATGAAGCCGAAGTCGCCGACACGATTGACCAGGAAGGCCTTCAGGTTCGCGTAAATGGCGGAATCCCGCGTGTACCAGAAGCCGATGAGAAGATAGGACACCAGGCCCACAGCTTCCCAGCCGAAGAACAGCTGCAGGAAATTGTTGGCCATCACCAGCATCATCATCGAGAACGTGAACAACGAGATGTAGGCGAAGAAACGCTGATAACCGGGGTCGTCGGCCATGTAGCCGATCGTATAGACGTGCACCATCAGGGACACGAAGGTCACCACGCACATCATCGTGGCAGTCAGCGAGTCGATCAGGAAACCGACCTCCATGCGAACCCCGCCGACGGTCGCCCACTCATAGACGGTGCCGTTGAAGGTGTGCCCGTTCATCACGTCGATGAACACCCAGACCGAAGCCAGGAACGACAAGGCAACGCCGGCGATGGTTGCCCGGTGGGCGTTGGTGCGCCCGAGGGCCCGACCGAACAGGCCGGCCAGGATCGCTCCGATCAGCGGAGCGAAGGCGGCGATCACATAAACCGTTTTCATCAGTGGGCAGGCGTCTTGGTCGGTGTCGGGTCGTTGTCGCGGCTCAGCCTCTGAGGCCGTCGAGTTCCTCGGCGTTGACGGTCTCGAGGTTGCGGAACAGGATCACGATGATGGCCAGACCGATGGCGGACTCGGCCGCCGCCACGGTCAGAATGAAGAAGACGAACAGCTGGCCCGCGGCATCGCCAAGGAAATGCGAGAAGGCCACGAAGTTCATGTTCACCGCGAGCAACATCAGCTCGACGCACATCAACACGACGATCACGTTGCGACGGTTCAGGAAGATGCCGATCACGCTGATCGCGAACAGCACCGCGCCCAGCGTCAGGAAGTGCGCAAGGGTCAGGCTCATGAACGGCCTCCTTGGGGGGCGGCGGCATCCGACCCGGCACCCGCCTCGGCACCGTCACCGCCTCGCGCACGCGAGACGGCCGGCATCTTGATCAAACGGACACGGTCGGCCCGGCGGGTGTGCACGGCCACCGACGGATCGTTCGTGCGGGTGTCCTTGCGACGGCGCAAGGTCAGCGCAATGGCCGCGATGATCGCGACCAGCAGCACGACGGCCGCGACCTCGAACGGATAGACGTAGTCGGTGTAGAGGAGCGCGCCGAGCGCCTGGGTGTTGCTGTAGTCGGCCGGCAAGGGCGGCGCGCTGGCCGCACCGACGCCACCGAACAGGTGCACGAGCACGAATCCGAGTTCGAAGACGATCGCCGTTCCGACGAACAAGGCCACCGGCAGATGACGCCAGAAGCCCTGGCGCATCTCGTCGATGTTCAGATCCAGCATCATGACCACGAACAGGAACAGCACCATCACCGCACCGACGTAGACCAGAACCAGCGTGATCGCCAGGAACTCCGCCCGCAGCAGCATCCAGATGCAGGCCGACGAGAAGAAGGTCAGCACCAGGTACAGCGCCGAATGAACGGGGTTACGCGCGGTCACGACGCGCAGCGCAGCTGCCACGGTGACGGCGGCAAAGATCCAGAACAGTAATGTCAACGCATCCATGTGTCGTCGAGCTTCCCCTCGGCTGCCGAACGCCCCCGCGTCCGACCCGGGCCCGGCTCGCGCCAAACCCGCAGTTTCCCAAAAACCCGCCGCCACGCCGCTGCCGCGACGGGACGGCACATCACCGCGAATCAGCGATAGGCGGCGTCGGCCTCGCGATTCGCGGCGATCTCTTTCTCGTAGCGATCGCCCACCGCGAGCAGCATTTCCTTGGTGAACAGCAGATCACCGCGCTGCTCGCCGTGATACTCGTGAATGTGCGTCTCGACGATGGAGTCGACCGGACAGGACTCCTCGCAGAAACCACAAAAGATGCACTTGGTCAGATCGATGTCGTATCGCGTCGTGCGACGGGTGCCGTCGTCGCGCACATCGGATTCGATCGTGATCGCCAGCGCCGGGCAAACCGCCTCGCACAGCTTGCAGGCGATGCAGCGCTCCTCGCCGTTCTCGTAACGGCGCAGCGCGTGCAACCCGCGAAAGCGCGGCGACATCGGCGTCTTTTCCTCGGGATACTGGATGGTGATCTTGCGGGCAAAGAAGTAACGCCCGGTCAGCGACAGCCCCTTGAGCAACTCGAGGAGCATGAAACTCGAAATGAAATCCTTGACTGCCTGCATCGTCGGCCTCTGCCGTTCAGTGCCAGATGTTCCAGGGGGTCTGCATCCAGATCGCGATCACGACAAGCCAGACCAGCGTCACGGGGATGAAGATCTTCCAACCCAGACGCATGATCTGGTCGTAGCGATAGCGTGGGAACGAGGCGCGGAACCAGATGAACATGGAGACCACGCAGAACGTCTTGATGCCCAGCCAGATCCAGCCTGGAATCGCATTGAAGAATGCGACGTCCACGGGCGGATACCAACCGCCCAGGAACATGACCGATGCCAGCGCCGAAAGCAGGATCATGTTCGCGTACTCGGCCAGGAAGAACACCGAGAACGCCATACCCGAGTACTCCACCATGTGCCCCGCGACGATCTCGGACTCGCCCTCGACGACGTCGAATGGATGGCGGTTGGTCTCGGCCACCGCGGAAATCACGTAGACCACGAAGATCGGCAGCAACGGCAGCCAGTTCCAGGACAGGAAATTCCAGCCCTGCTCGGCGAACCGACCCTGACCTTGGCCAAGCACGATATCGGTCATGTTCAGGCTGCCCGAGACCATCAGCACCACCACCAGGGCGAAGCCGATGGCGAGCTCGTACGAAACCATCTGGGCGGAAGCGCGCATCGCACCGAGGAACGGGTACTTGGAGTTCGACGCCCAGCCGGCGATGATCACGCCATAAACCTCGATCGAGGTGATCGCCAGCAGCAGCAACAAACCGGCATTGACATTGGCCAGCACCAGGTCGGGGCCGAAGGGCATCACGGCCCACGCGGCCATCGCCGGCATGATCGTCATGATCGGTCCGAGCACGTAGAGCACGCCGCTGGCCTGCGACGGCACCACGATCTCCTTGAAGATCAGCTTGAACGCATCGGCAAACGGTTGGAACAGACCCTTCGGCCCCACCCGATTCGGCCCGATGCGCAGGTGCATGTAGCCGATCATCTTGCGTTCCCACAGCGTCAGGTAGGCGACGCAGATCAGGACGGGGATCGCGATCGCCAGAATCTTCATCAGATTCCAGACGATCGGCCACACGACGGTGGTGATGAAACCTTCCATCAGAGCTTCCGTACCGAGAGAGGTCCAAAGGGGGTCCCGAGACCGATCGAGCCCGCAACCGCCGCAGGCACCCGCACCACCCCGGGCGCCAGATGCACGTCCGCGCTCAATGTCCACTCGTCGCCGGCGTCCGCAGAGCCGAGCAACACGCGGTCACCGTCGGTCAGGCCGAGCGCGGCCAGCGAGTCCGGATGGAGCGTGGCGACCTCGGACCTGCGGGCATCGCGTGTCGCCTGCAACGAGGGCGCGCGACGCACGATCGGATCGCCGGCGTAGATCGGCACTTCGCCAAGACGTTGCAGCTGGCCGGCCTGGCAATCGGCCATCGGCGCACAGGACAAGGGCCCGTCGACCTGATTCGACAGATGTCCCTCGAACACCGAGACGCGGGACTCGCCGCTGACCAGTGAATCGGCGATTGCGACACCCGAAGCATCGGCAGCCACCGAGCCGAGCAGCGCCTCGGCGCGCACGTCTTCGACCGATTCGTAGTCGAAGCCGCCGACCTCGAGCAGGTTGGCCAGGACACGCAACACCTTCCACGCCGGGCGGGTCTCGCCCAGGGGCATGACAACGCCATTGAAACTCTGCAAGCGGCCTTCGGCATTGACGAAACTGCCAGCCGTTTCCGTGAACGGCGCGACCGGCAGCAGCACGCTGGCGACCTCGAGCAATTCCGGGCTCGTATAGGAAGTGAGCGCAACGACCGCATCGGCGCCCCCGAAGGCCTTCATCGCCTGTGCACCGTTGGCGAAATCGGTGGCCGGATCGGCGTGAAGCAGCAGATAGGCACGCCTCACCTCGTCGAGCTGACGCGCCGCATCGCGGCCGGTCGCCGCGAGCGCGCGTGCAGCGACCGCGCCGAGCGCGCGCGGGGTGGCGCCGGCCAGATAGCCGCCAACGCTGTTGGCAGCCGCGCCCAGAACGCCCGACGCGCATCCGGCCGCATCGCCGATTGCCGCCGCGATGCGCAGCAGATCACTGGCCTGTGGATGCGAAGACGCCGCATTGCCAAGCAGCACGGCGGCGCGCTCACTGGCGCACAAGACACGGCCCAGCGCGCGCTGGTTTTCGCTCGGCTGTACCCCGCTCAGCGCATCGGCGAGAGCCGCCGGCGCGGCCAGACCGCGTTCGGCCAGCACACTCGCGAGAACGCCCAGCAACTCCGAACGCCAGGACTGCGGTCCGGTGATCACGCGACTGGCCACCGGCATTGCGAGGTCGTCGTCGGCCGCGTGCAACAGATGCACCTGCAGGCCGTGCTGAGTTGCCGCGACACGCAAGCGTACCGCGATCAGCGGGTGATCCTTGCGCACGGTACTGCCGACGAGCAGGACATCGGCGAGTTCCGAGAGATCGGCGATCGGCAGTCCGAGCCAGGGAGCGCCTTTGCCGTGCTCATCGATACCGAACTCGGTCTGACGCAGGCGGAAATCGACATTGTCCGAGCCGAGGCCGCGCACGAGCTTCTGGGTCAGATACAGTTCTTCGAAGGTCGCGAAGGGCGCGGCCAGCGCGCCGATGCTGTCACCGCCGTGGTCGACCCGGGCGGCGCCGAGCGACAGCGCGGCCTGATCGAGCGCGCTGCGCCAATCCGTGACCTGCCACTGACCGTCGCGCCTCACCATCGGCCGGGTGAGCCGGTCCTCGCTGCGCAGGCCCTCGTAGGAAAAGCGGTCGCGATCGGACAGCCAGCACTCGTTGATGGATTCGTTTTCCATCGGCACGACACGCAAGACCTCGCCCTGCTTGACCTGGGCGACGATGTTGGCCCCCAGCGAATCATGCGGCGACACCGAACGGCGGCGCGACAACTCCCAGGTACGAGCGGAGTAGCGGAACGGCTTGGACGTCAGCGCACCGACCGGGCAGATGTCGATCATGTTGCCCGACACCTCTGAATCGACAGACTGCCCGACGAAGGACATGATCTCCGAGTGCTCGCCCCGACCGGCCATGCCGAGTTCCATGATGCCCGCGACTTCCTGCCCGAACCGTACGCAGCGGGTGCAATGAATGCAGCGGGTCATCTCCTCGGCGGAGATCAGCGGCCCGAGCGGCTTGTGAAATACGACCCGCTTCTCGACGTCGTAACGGGACTTGGAACCCCCGTAGCCGACCGAGAGATCCTGCAGCAGGCACTCGCCGCCCTGATCGCAGATCGGGCAATCGAGCGGATGATTGATCAGCAGGAACTCCATGACCGACTTCTGGGCGGCCACAGCCTTGGGCGAATGCGTGTGCACCTTCATGCCGTTGGAGACCGGTGTCGCGCAGGCCGGCATCGGCTTGGGCGCCTTTTCGACCTCGACCAGACACATGCGGCAATTGGCGGCGATCGACAGCTTCTTGTGGTAGCAGAAGTGCGGCACGAAGATGCCGAGCTTGTTGGCCGCATGCATGACCATGCTGCCCTCGGGCACTTCAACCGTCTTACCGTCGATTTCGATCTCAACCATGAGCGGGTTCGGCTCTATAGATACTTCGGCACCTGGCAGGTCTTGTGTTCGACATGCCAGACGAATTCATCCCAGTAGTGCTTGAGGAAGGCGCGCACCGGCATGGCGGCGGCATCCCCCAGCGCGCAGATCGTGCGCCCCTGGATCGCGTCCGCGATCCGGTTCAGCTCATCCAGATCGCTCATTTTTCCGTCGCCGTGCTCGATACGGTGGACCAGCCGGTAGAGCCAGCCGGTGCCCTCGCGGCACGGGGTGCACTGTCCACAGCTCTCTTCGTAATAGAAGTAGGACAGGCGCAGCAGGGACTTGACCGCGCAGCGGGTCTCGTCCATGACGATGACCGCACCCGAACCGAGCATCGAGCCTGCCTTGGCGATCGAGTCGTAGTCCATGTCGGTGGCCATCATGATGTCGGCCGGCAGTACCGGCATCGACGAGCCACCGGGAATCACCATCTTCAGCTTGCGGCCGCCACGCATGCCTCCCGCGAGTTCGAGCAGCTTCGCGAATGGTGTACCGAGCGGGATCTCGTAGTTGCCCGGACGCTCGACGTCACCCGAGATCGAGAAGATCTTGGTGCCACCGTTGTTCGGCTTGCCAATCTCGAGATAGGCCGCGCCGCCATGGCGGATCAGCCAGGGGACGGCGGCGAAGGTCTCGGTGTTGTTGATCGTGGTGGGCCTGCCATAGAGGCCGAAACTGGCCGGAAACGGCGGCTTGAATCGCGGCTGGCCCTTCTTGCCCTCGAGCGACTCGAGTAGCGCGGTTTCCTCGCCGCAGATGTAGGCGCCGAAACCGTGGAAGGCGTGCAACTGAAAGGAGAAATCGCTGCCGAGGATGCGCTCGCCGAGGTAGCCGGCCGCGCGCGCCTCCTCGAGCGCCTGTTCGAACCGCTCGTAGACCGACCAGACCTCGCCGTGGATGTAGTTGTAGCCCACGGTGATGCCCATCGCGTAGGCGGCGATCGCCATACCCTCGATGACGATATGAGGGTTGTAGCGCAGGATGTCGCGGTCCTTGAAGGTTCCCGGCTCGCCTTCGTCCGAGTTGCAGACCAGGTACTTCTGCCCGGGCATGCCACGTGGCATGAAGCTCCACTTGAGCCCGGTCGGGAAACCCGCCCCGCCACGGCCGCGCAGCCCACCGGCCTTGACCTCGGCAATCACCTGCTCGGGCGTGAGGCCCTCGGTCAGGATGCGTCGCAGCGCCTTGTAACCATCGCGCGCTTCATAGTCGGCCAGATGCCAGCCATCGGGCGAGGTCAGGCCCGCCAGGATCTGCGGCGCGATATGCCGGCCATGGAAGCAGGTCTCGGAGACCGGAACATCCGTCACCGTGAGATCGAGATCTTGTGCACCCATCCACTCAGCCCCGGGTCTTCAGTTGGTCGAGCAAGGCGTCCATGCGCTCGGACGACATGAAGCTGTGCATCTCCTTGTTGTCGACGAGCATCACCGGCGCATCACCGCAGGAACCGAGGCACTCGCTCTCCACCAACGTGAACTGGCCGTCGGCCGTGGTCTGGCCGTAATCGATGCCGAGCTTGCTCTTCAGGTATTCACCGGCCTTGGCGCCGTCGCGCAATGCACAGGGCAGGCAGGTACAGACGGCGATCTTGACCTTGCCGACCGGCCGCGTGTTGTACATGTTGTAGAACGTCGCCACCTCGTGCACCGCGATTGGCGGGATGCCGATATAGGCCGCGATGTCACGCTCGACCTCCGAGGAGATCTGGCGGGTTTCGTCCTGTGCGATGGCAAGGGCCGCCATGACGGCCGACTGCCGCTGATTGGCGGGATACTTGGCCAGTTCACGATCGATGCGGGCATAGGCGTCGTCCGAGAGCAGACGCCGGCCGCGATCGGGCGCATTCATCGGTCGATTTCTCCGAAGACGATGTCCATGGTGCCGATGATCGTGACGACGTCGGCCAGCATGTGGCCACGGGCCATCTCGTCCATCGCCTGAAGATGAGCGAAACCCGGCGCACGGATCTTCAGCCGGTAGGGTTTGTTGGCGCCGTCGGACACCAGATAGATGCCGAACTCGCCCTTCGGATGCTCGACGGCGGCATAGCACTCGCCGCCGGGAACGTGGAAACCCTCGGTGAAGAGCTTGAAGTGGTGAATCAGCTCTTCCATGTTGGCTTTCATGCCAACCCGCGGCGGCGGTGCAACCTTGTGGTTGTCGCTGATCACCGGGCCCGGATTGTTACGCAACCACTCGATGCACTGCTCGATGATGCGGTTCGACTGGCGCATCTCTTCGACCCGCACCAGATAGCGGTCGTAGCAATCACCGTTGGTGCCCACGGGAATGTCGAAATCGAGCAGATCATAGACTTCATAGGGCTGGGTCTTGCGCAGGTCCCAGGCAACGCCCGAACCTCGCAACATCGGACCGGTGAAGCCGAGCGCCTTCGCGCGATCGGGCTCGACCACACCCACCCCGACCAGACGCTGCTTCCAGATGCGGTTGTCGGTGAGCAGCGTCTCGTACTCGTCGACGTAGCCGGGGAAGCGCTTGGTGAAGGCCTCGATGAAATCGAGCAAGGACCCGCTGCGGTCGCGATTGAGCGCCTCGACCGCTCCCTTGCTGCGCGCCTTGGTCGCCTGATGCTGCGGCATGCGCTCGGGCAGATCGCGATAGACGCCACCCGGCCGGTAGTAGGCAGCGTGCATGCGCGCCCCGGAGACCGCCTCGTAGCAGTCCATCAGGTCTTCGCGCTCACGGAACGCATACAGGAACACGGCCATCGCGCCGACGTCGAGGCCGTGCGAGCCGATCCAGAGAAGGTGATTGAGGATGCGCGTGATCTCGTCGAACATCACGCGGATGTACTGTGCACGCAGCGGCACCTCGATGCCGAGCAGCTTCTCGATCGCCATCACGTAGGCGTGCTCGTTGCACATCATCGAGACGTAGTCGAGGCGGTCCATGTACGGAACCGTCTGCAGGAACGTGCGGGTCTCGGCGAGCTTCTCGGTGGCGCGATGCAGCAGCCCGATATGCGGGTCGGCGCGCTGAACGACTTCGCCGTCGAGCTCGAGCACAAGGCGCAAAACGCCGTGCGCGGCCGGATGCTGAGGGCCGAAGTTCAGGGTGTAGTTCTTGATCTCGGCCATGTCAGCGCCCTGCCCCGTAACCTTCCTCGCGAATGACACGCGGCACGATCTCGCGCGGCTCGATGGTCACCGGCTGGTAGACGACCCGCTGCTGCTCGGGGTCGTAGCGCATCTCCATGTGACCCGATATCGGGAAGTCCTTGCGGAACGGATGCCCGATGAAGCCATAGTCGGTAAGGATGCGCCTCAGGTCGGGATGGCCTTCGAAAAGCACGCCGAAGAGATCGAACGCCTCTCGTTCGAACCAGTTCGCCGCCGGCCAGAGACTGACCAACGAGGGTACTACCGGGAAGTCGTCGTCCGGGCAGAACACACGCACCCGGACCCGCCAGTTGTTCTCGACCGACAGCAGGTGCGTGACGACGGCGAAGCGCAGGCCCTCCCACGCGCCGTCGCCGTATGCCGAGTAATCGACACCGCAGACGTCGACGAGCGTGTCGAAACGCAGGCGCGGGTTGTCTCGCAGCGCGAGCATCGCGTCGGAGTAACCGGCCGATGGCAGACCGACCGTGATCTCGCCAAAGGCCTCGCTGATCGTGGGCTTGAATTCGGCGAGCACCTCACCCAGGGCCGTGCCGAGTGTTGCGAGAGGCGGATTCATGTCAACGCGCTATCGTGGAGGTACGACGGATCTTGCTCTGCAACTGCAGGATGCCGTAGAGCAGGGCCTCGGCGGTCGGCGGACAGCCAGGCACGTAGACATCGACGGGCACGATGCGATCACAACCGCGCACGACCGAATACGAGTAGTGGTAGTAGCCACCACCGTTGGCGCACGAACCCATCGACAACACCCACCGCGGCTCGGGCATCTGGTCGTAGACCTTGCGCAGCGCGGGAGCCATCTTGTTGCACAGCGTACCGGCGACGATCATCAGGTCGGATTGACGCGGACTCGGTCGAAAAATGATGCCAAAGCGATCGAGGTCATAGCGCGACGCGCCGGCGTGCATCATCTCGACGGCGCAACAGGCCAAACCAAAAGTCATGGGCCACAAAGACCCCGTTCTGGACCAGTTGATGACCTTGTCCAACTGGGTCGTGACGAAGCCCTGATTCAGGACACCTTCAATGCTCATGCTTGCCCCTGAGGAACGGTGCGAGACAGCTCATTCCCAGTCGAGCGCGCCCTTCATCCACTCGTAGATGAAGCCCACGACCAGCACGCCCAGAAAAACCATCATGGCAGCGAATCCAAAGAAGCCGATGGCCTTGAGCGAGACGGCCCATGGAAACAGGAACGCGATCTCGAGATCGAACAGAATGAACAGGATGGCGACCAGGTAGTAGCGGACGTCGAACTTCATCCGCGCATCCTCGAACGCTTCGAAGCCGCACTCGTAGGGGGAGAGCTTCTGGGCATCGGGATGACTGGGGCCGAGCAACTTGCCGATGAGCATCGGACCGACACCGACGCCTATGCCGACGAGGATGAACAGCAGTACCGGCAAGTAATTTTCGAGATTCAAACTAGACCCTGTCTGGTCGGGGAGGACTTGCTCTGTTTGATGGTGCCGACGGCGAGACTCGAACTCGCACAGCTTTCGCTACTACCCCCTCAAGATAGCGTGTCTACCAATTTCACCACGTCGGCAAAGACGTTCAGCTGTCATCGATCTGCGCGTCTACGGACAACGATGCCGTGCGCGCGATGACCAACTGGAATTCTACTTCGGAATATCGCTTCTTCCGCCGGATTCGGGCGCATTGGTGCCCGGAATTTGCGAATTCGCATCAGCGGGCGTCGATGTGCCCGCGGCCGACCCGGCGGTGCCAGCGGGGGCCGTCGCCGGAGCCGCACCGCTCATGACGCTCGAGGGCGCTTCGGGGCGCTTGTTGGCCATGAATGCCAAGCCCAGCGTGGTCACGAAAAACACCACCGCGAAGCCGGCAGTCGCACGCGACAAGAAGTTTGCCGAACCACTCGCACCGAACAGGCTGCCCGAGGAGCCGCTGCCGAACGCAGCGCCCATATCGGCGCCCTTGCCGTGCTGGAGCAAAACGAGAATCACCACGCCGAGCGCGGCGACCACCTGCAGTAGCTGCAGCACATTGCCGAACCAGGCCATCAAAGGGCTCCTTGCCGCATGAAACCGGAAATCACGAGCAGACCGAACATGTCAGCCACCCACCTTGGCGACCGCCACCGCGGCCTCGCATATCGCAGCAAAATCGGCCGACTTCAGTGAAGCGCCGCCGATCAGGCCACCATCGATGTCGGGCTGGGCGAACAATTCGCGCGCATTCTCGGGTTTGACGCTGCCGCCATACAGCAAACGAATGCCGGCCGCAGCCGCCACACCGCCGGCGACGAGCTGAGCACGGATGAATGCGTGGGCCTCTTGGGCGACGCCCGGGGAGGCGGTCTTGCCGGTGCCAATCGCCCAAACGGGTTCGTAGGCGATGACCACCCGCTCGACCGGGCTGCCGGCGATCACCGGCATCACCGCCGCCAGCTGGCGCGACAACACCGCCTCGGTCTGACCGGCTTCTCGCTCGGCGAGCGTCTCGCCGACGCAGACCACGACGACCAGTCCGGCCGCCAGCGCCCGGCGCAGCTTGTCCGCAACCACCGCATCGGTTTCACCGAACAGCGCACGCCGCTCCGAGTGACCGACCAGGGCATGCGTGCAACCGCAATCGACGAGCATCTCGGCGTCGACCTCGCCCGTGAAAGCGCCAGCGCTCTGGGACGCGACGTTTTGCGCGCCCAGCGCGATGCCGGAGCCTTCGAGAAGGCGTGCGGCAGAAGCGAGATAGGGAAACGGCGGGCAGACGAGGCAATCGATCGCGCCGCCGTAGGGCTGCGCCCGGCCGCCAGCGAGTTCGCGAATCTCGGCCAGCAGCGCATCGGCCATGCGATGCGACCCATTCATCTTCCAGTTGCCGGCTACGAGCGGCTTGCGATCAGCCATCGACTTTCTTCTAGGAACCGCGAAAAACCGCTGATTTTAGCGGGGCGGCGAATGCGCGGTCAAACGAATGCGCGTCAGGGTCGGCAAGATGGCCCGTCGGGGCGGCCGAAGCCGCATCACGAATGCCGCCCGCCCGTCTCAGTGGCGAACCTAGGAATCCTGACGCCGCGGCGCCGAACCCGGGTCGCGGGCATCGTCGTCGACCTGATACTCCGGCGCAGTGACGATCATCTCGTCGGTCTCGTCCGCCCCGAGAGCGTCGACGATCGAGGCGGAATCCTCGTCGAGAAAGCCACTGGTGTCCCCTTTGCGCCGACGAACGATCCAGACGACGTAGCCCGAGACGCTGTAACTGAGAAAACCGAGGAACAGCATGCTGGGCGGGTCGGACGAGATGAGCACGAAAAGCAGCACCAGCAGAATGGTCGCGATGAAAGGCACCGCCCGGCGCAGATTGATGTCCTTGAAGCTGTAGAACGGCACGTTGGACACCATGGTGATGCCGGCGAACAACGCGACCACGAACGAAATCCAGGCCAGGTCGACCCCGGCCGCATCGATCCAGCGGGTCTCGCGAAGATCAGTGGCCACCCAGACCAACCCGGAAAGCAGGGCCGCCGCGGAGGGGCTCGGCAGGCCCTGGAAGAAGCGCTTGTCGACCTTGCCCAGGTTGGCATTGAAGCGCGCCAGACGCAGGGCCGCGCCGGCCACGTACACGAACGCGGCCAGCCATCCCCAGCGCCCCAGGCCGTGCAACGACCACTCGTAGACCAAAATGGCCGGCGCCACACCGAACGAGACCATGTCCGACAGGCTGTCGTACTGTTCTCCGAAAGTGCTGGTGGTGTTGGTCAGCCGGGCGACCCGGCCATCGAGGCTGTCGAGCACCATCGCAATGAAGATCGCGATGGCCGCTTCTGCGAAGCGGTCGTGAGTGGCCTGGACGATCGAGAAGAATCCGCAGAACAACGAGGCCGTGGTGAACGCATTGGGCAGGAGATAGACGCCGCGACGACGCGCGGGGCGCTCCAGGTCGCGTGCCGGATCGGTCATCAGACTTCCCCCGCGCTCGGCAATGTCGCCACCACCATGCTCGAGGCCTTGACCTTCTCGCCGATGCTGACCGTCGGCACCGCCTGCAGCGGCAGATACAGATCGACCCGCGAGCCGAAGCGGATGAAACCAAAGCGCTGCCCGCGACGCAACTCGTCGCCTTCGCGCACGTAGCAGAGGATTCTTCGTGCCACCAGTCCCGCCACCTGGATGCAGGTGACCAACTGCCCGTCCGCGCGACGAATCACCAACGCGTTACGTTCGTTGGACTCACTCGCCTTGTCGAGGTCGGCATTGAAGTACTTGCCGGGGAAATAATTGATTCGCTCGACGGTGCCGTCGATCGGCGCCCGGTTCGAATGAACATTGAATACGTTCATGAAAACCGAGATCTTCAGGGCGTCCCGCTCGAGAATGGGATCGCGTGTGCGCTCGACCTTGATCACGCGGCCATCGGCCGAGCACAGGACGGCGAGCGGATCACCGGGAATGTCGCGAGCAGGATCGCGAAAGAACTGCAAAACGAACAGAGCCAGCAGCCAGAACGGCCACGACCAGAGAAAGCCCCCGAACAACTGCACGACGGCGGCCACGACGGCCGCGCCGACCACGAAAGGCCAGCCTTCCCGGGCAATCAGCGGATGCGGATATTGCGCGCTCATTCGTTGCCCGCTTGCACGTAGGGAGACTGACGCAACCACTTGGTGGCGATCCATTTCTCGCCGCGACGCACGGGCACGCCCGCGTGCAGACAACGCTCGTCGAGATGCCCGTCCTGGTTCATGTACTCGAAATACGCGGCTGCGCCCCGGCGCGCGCGAACGTGTAGATTCATTTTCGGAAAGCCCGTTTCACCACCCTCTTCCACCGTATTCAAATAGATCACCAAAGTTCCGATCCGCTGGCCGCCGGCGCGGGTGTGAACAGCACTTCCCGGGTCGGACGGCTCGAAATAGTCGTGATGGGCCAGGTATTCGCCCCCCACACCGTAGTGCAGGATCTGCAGCGGTTCGCCATGCTCGACCGGCAGCCCGCAGAGCGCCGCGATCCGTTCCTCGATGCGGCGGATGGTCTCCGTCTCCCCACGAGCAAAATACGTGCCCTCGCTGGTTCGGACCGAATTGACCTCGAAGCCACCCGTCGCACGATTGACGACCTCGGAGCGCTTCAACTTGCCCTTCGAGCGCTCGATGAGCTCGTCACACTCGTCAGCGGAGAGCAGGTTCTCGAGCAGCGCCACGTTCGGGTCGGCCATCACGAAGCCGACATCGACCGCCCGGTCTGCCGCCAGAATGCGCGAGGCATTGCCGATGCGGATCGGGTCACACACATAGCCGCCGTCCACCCCTGCCGCCTTCGGCCCAGGCTGCACCCGTGAGGCCATGTCGCGCATGACAGCGATCGCCGCTCCCGCGAAGCCTGCATCGAAACCATTGTCGACCATGACCTGGATCATGTCGGATTCGCGGCAACCACGCTGGAGGTTCTCTGCGATCCAGTCCTGCCACTGCGGCGCCAGACGGTGGCGAGCCGCGATCACACCACGCTGCTGCGCTTCGGTCATCAGTCCTGACCTCCGTTGGCAGGCATCTGCCGCTTGCGGATGCGATGCCGACCGCAGACCGCCGGAATCCGGCGCAGTCGCTGCCAAGTAAAGGCTTTCGATTATAGGGGCGCCAACCCGACTGAACGGCGGAAATGGCGCATGCCGCCCGGACCGGCGCCAGCCGGCCCAAGACGACGCGCGGCAGGCACGCCGCGCGGGAACATCAATTGCGTGACTTGTCGACCAGCCGGTTGGCTTTGATCCAGGGCATCATCGCGCGCAATTTCTCGCCGACGACCTCGATCTGGTGCTCGCCCATCAGACGGCGGCGCGACACCAGCGTCGGCCCGCCCGACTTGCTCTCCAGCACGAACTGCTTGGCGTACTCGCCGGTCTGAATGTCGCGCAGGGCGGCGCGCATGGCCTGACGCGTCTCATCGGTGACGATGCGCGGACCGGTCACGTACTCGCCGAACTCGGCATTGTTCGAGATCGAGTAATTCATGTTCGCGATGCCGCCCTCGTAGATGAGGTCGACGATCAGCTTGAGCTCGTGCAGGCATTCGAAATAAGCCATCTCGGGCGCATAGCCGGCCTCGACCAGCGTCTCGAAACCGGCCTTGATCAGCTCGACCGTGCCGCCGCACAGAACCGTCTGCTCACCAAACAGATCGGTCTCGGTTTCCTCGCGGAAATTGGTCTCGATGATGCCGGCCCGGCCGCCACCGATCGCGCAGGCGTACGACAGGGCCATGTCACGGGCTACGCCGGATTGATCTTGATGGATGGCGACCAGCATCGGCACGCCGCCGCCCTCGGCATAGGTACTGCGCACGGTATGCCCCGGCGCCTTGGGCGCGATCATGACGACGTCCAGATCCGCGCGCGGCTGCACGAAGCCGTAGTGGATGTTGAATCCGTGCGCGAACGCGACGGTGGCGCCTTCTTTGATGTTGGGCGCAACACCCTGGGAATAGACCTCGGGAATGTTCTCGTCTGGCAGGAGCATCATGACGAAGTCGGCACCCTTGACCGCGTCGGCGACCTCGGCCGGCTTCAGACCGGCCTTCTCGACCTTTTCCCAGGACGGACCGCCCCGGCGCACCCCAACCACGACCTCGACGCCGGAATCGTTCAGATTCTGCGCGTGCGCATGCCCCTGCGAGCCATAGCCGATGATCGCGACCTTCTTGCCCTTGATGAGCTTGAGATCGCAGTCCTTGTCGTAATACACCTTCATGTTGACTCCCTGATTAAGCAGGCTTTCAAAATTCGCTTCAGACCTTGAGCACGCGCTCACCGCGTGCAATGCCCGATGCGCCAGTACGGACGGTCTCAAGAATGACAGATTGATCCAAAGCAGCGATGAATGAATCTAGCTTAGCGCCGTCGCCGGTTAGTTCGATCGTGTACGAGCGCTCGGTGACGTCGATGATCCGGCCGCGGTAGATCTCGGCCATGCGGGCCAGTTCTTCGCGGTCGCGCCCGACGGCGCGCAGCTTGATCAGCATCAGCTCCCGCTCGACGCACGGGTTGTCGGTGAGATCGACGACCTTGACCACCTCGATGAGGCGGTTCAGGTGTTTCGTGATCTGCTCGATGATTTCGTCCGATCCCGTGGTGACGATCGTCATACGCGACAGCGATTTGTCCTCGGTCGGCGCGACCGTAAGGCTCTCGATGTTGTAACCGCGCGCCGAAAACAGGCCGACCACCCGCGACAGCGCCCCGGGCTCGTTCTCGAGCAGCAGCGAAATAATGTGTCTCATGTTCGCGCTTCCCTCAGAGATCCTCGGCGCCGAGCAGCATCTCGGTCAGCCCCTTGCCGCCCTGCACCATCGGCCAGACGTTCTCGGTCTGATCGGTGATGATGTCCAGGAACACCAGATCATTGGCGTGCTTGCCAAGTGCCTCACGCAGCGCCGGCTCCACATCGGCAGGCCGTTCGATGCGCATGCCGACATGGCCATATGCCTTGGTCAGCGCGACGAAATCCGGCAAGGCCTCCATGTATGACTGCGAGTAGCGGCTGCCGTATTCGATCTGCTGCCACTGCCGCACCATGCCCAGATAACGATTGTTCAGATTCAGGACCTTGATCGGCAGGTTGTACTGGCGACAGGTGGACAGCTCCTGGATGCACATCTGGATCGAGCCCTCGCCGGTGATGCACGCTACCTGCGCATCGGGATGGGCGAGCTTCACCCCCATCGCGTAGGGCAGACCGACGCCCATGGTGCCGAGACCGCCGGAGTTGATCCAGCGGCGCGGTTCGTTGAAGCGGTAATACTGGGCGGCCCACATCTGGTGCTGTCCGACGTCGGAGGTGATGAATGCATCGCCGCCGGTCAGTTCGCAGAGGGTTTCGATCACGTATTGCGGCTTGATGACCTCGTCCGAACCCTGGTAGCGCAGGCACTGACGCTCTCGCCAGCCGTTGATCTTCTTCCACCAGGCGGCAAGCGAGTCGGCCTTCAGACGGTTGCCCTGGTCGAACTCCGCCGCCAGCAACTCGTTCAGCGTGGCGAGCGTGTCACGGACGTCACCAACGATCGGCACGTCGACCCTGACCCGCTTGGAGATCGAAGAAGGATCGATGTCGACGTGGATGATCTTGCGAGCGTTCTGCGCGAAATGCTTTGGATTGCCGATGACGCGGTCGTCGAACCTGGCACCTACCGCAATGAGGACGTCGCAGTCCTGCATCGCCATGTTCGCCTCGTAGGTTCCGTGCATGCCCGGCATGCCGACGAAACGATCGTCGGTGCCGCGAACGGAACCCAGGCCCATCAGGGTGTTGGTGACCGGAAAGCCGGTCATCTCGATGAAACGTCGCAACTCGGCCGAAGCGTTGCCGGTGACGACACCGCCACCGGTATAGACCATCGGGCGATCGGCCGCCATGATCGCGGCGACTGCCCGCTTCAGCTGTCCGAGGTGCGCCTTGGTCACCGGGTTGTACGAGCGCATCTGGACCGAGTCCGGGTACTCGAACTTGCAACGGTCGCGCGTGATGTCCTTGGGGATATCGACCAGCACCGGACCGGGCCGGCCCGAGCGCGCGATGTGAAAGGCCTTCTTGATCGTGGCCGCGAGGTCGCGAACGTTCTTGACCAGAAAATTATGCTTGACGCAGGGGCGCGTGATCCCGACCGCGTCACATTCCTGGAAAGCGTCTTCGCCGATGGCATGCGAGGGCACCTGCCCGGACAGGATCACCAGCGGAATCGAATCCATGTAAGCGGTGGCGATGCCGGTGACCGCGTTGGTCAGCCCCGGACCGCTGGTCACCAGACAGACACCGACCTGCTCGGTGCAGCGGGAATACGCATCGGCAGCGTGTACGGCCGCCTGCTCGTGGCGGACCAGGATGTGCTCGATACTGTCCTGCTTGAAGATCTCGTCGTAGATGTAGAGAACCGCACCCCCCGGGTAACCGAACAGATGCTTGATTCCTTCTTCCTGCAGGCTGCGGACTACGATTTCTGCGCCAGTGATTTCCATGGCGGTTTCCTATCCTGAGTCATGCGCCGGTGGAGCCGCCCGCCGGCACCAGCCGCCCGCCGCCGGACCCTTCGCGCGCATGGTCGCGAGAGAGCCCGCCGGAAAGTCGCCGGCACAGACCTTGGAACGGAAACCGAGCACTGATGGGACGACCGGCTCGGGCTCTGGTTGGAGCACCGACCGGATGTGCGGCTGGCCGATTGCAGCGCAAAAACGCCAGAAAAGGCCAAGCCAATAATCGTATTCCGGCGCGGCGCCAGCGGTCAAGCGCACAGTCGGGGGGTGCCGGCAACGTCGCCGCGCCGGCCGACGGACACACGCGCCCGCCCCCGGCACGGCACAGGCGCCGGCTGACCTGACGTTTTTGCTAGCATCAGGACCCATCCAACCGCCGGATCCCACCCCCTGCATGGCCACGCGTGACGAAATGGACGCCTTCCTCGCCTCGGTCGAGCGGCGGGCGTTCAAACAGGCGGCATATGCCGTGCGCGATGATCATCACGCGAACGACATCGTCCAGGACGCGATGTTGCGCCTGGTGAAGAGTTACGCCGACCGGCCGGCGAGCGAGTTGCCGCCGCTCTTTCAGCGCATCCTCCAGAACGTGATCACCGATCATTTTCGACGCGAGAAGGTGCGCAATCTCTGGACGACCCTGGTCTCGGCGCTGGTACCCGCCCGTGACGAGGGCGAGCCCGAATACGAGCTGCTGGATGCCCTGCGTTCGGACGATGATGTTCATTGGCAGCAGGGCAGCGCCGCCGATCAGGTCGAGCGCCAACAGACCTTGACGCTCATCGAAAACGAAATTAAGAGACTTCCAGAACGTCAACGTCAGGCTTTTTTGCTGCGTTACTGGGAGGAGCTGGACGTTGCCGAGACCGCGGAGGCCATGGGATGTTCACAAGGCAGCGTCAAGACGCATTGCTCGCGCGCCACACGGACACTCGCCAAGGCGTTGGCAGCAAGGGGAATTCGCTTATGAACGAGTTGCGTACGGCTTACTCGATTCGCAACATCCTCGACGAGGGCGCCGGGGCACTGGATTCGGCGCAATGTGAGCGCCTGGCGCAGGCACGTGCCCGTGCGCTGGTCTCTATGCCCGTCCAAGACACGCGGATCCATGGCCTGGTCGCGATGCCCGGTGCGCGAGCGCGCCCGGCGGCTGCCGTGCAAACGAACGAACGCCGCGCCGGGCGGCGTCGGCAACGCGCGCAGCGGGAGTCGCTCCCCTGGCTGGCACGGCTTGCGCTGACCGCCGCCCCGATCGCGCTGGTGGCCGTCGGAGCCTTTGCGCTCACGCAGTGGTCCGACGAGCAGCGCCTGGTGGCGATGGCGGAACTCGACAAGGCCGTGCTGCTCGATGATGTGCCACTTGCCGGCTATGCCGACTCCGGCTTCGGCGTGTTCCTGAAACACACGGATCAATGAAGCCGCCCGTGCACGCCTCGGATCACCGTCGCCTGGCGTTGCGGGCGGGCCTGACCGCCCTGCTGCTGACGGCCGCCCTGCCGGCCGGCGCCGAAGATGACCCCTGGTCGTCTTTGAGCGACTCGCAACGCACGCTACTCGCTCCCTTTCGAGATCAATGGAACGGCTGGCCGGCCCAGGAACGTTCCATCTGGATTCATCTCGCCGACCAGATGCCATCGCTGTCCGATGCGCAGCGCGAGCACGCGCTCGAGCGCATTCGCGAGTGGGCCGCACTGAGCCCGGCCGAGCGCGATGTGGCGCGGCGCAATTTCCGCCTGGCGAAGTCTTTGAACCGGGATGACCGGGTTCGCAAGTGGGAACGCTACAACAGCATGACACCGGAACAAAGATCGGTTCTGCGCGCCTTCCCGCTGCTCGGAGGCGAGTCCGCCTCGTCGCCCCTGCCCGGCCAACCGGCGCATCCGCTCGGACTGGCGCCGACACGACGCTGACGGACGAGCGAACACGATGACGATACCGGCCGCCCACCCCTGGCGCCGATTCATGGGGGGGTGCTACGAGGCAATCATCCTGTTTGGCGTGCTCTGGTTCGTCGGCTACGCTTATTCGGCACTGACCCGGCTCGAGGGTATGCCCGGCTGGCAGATGAGCGGCTTCCGGATCGTGCTCTTCGTGGTTCTCGGCGCGTATTTCGTCGGTTTCTGGCGGGCCGGCTACCGCACGCTGCCGATGAAGACCGTCTCGCTGCAATTGGTCGACCGCAACGACCGACCGGTCGGCACGCTGCGTGCGATCGTGCGTTACCTGGCGGCCGCCGCCATGCTGATCGGCGCGCTCGCGATCGCGCGCTACGTTCACCCGCTCGGGCTGCTATTGCTGATCGTGCCGGGTGCCTGGGCCTGGCTGGACCGCGACAGCCAGGCGCTCTATGACCGGGTTGCCGGCACCCGGCTGGTCACCTGGGACCCGCCCGAGCTCGCGGCGCGCACGAAGCGCGGCTGAGCACGCCGGCTGCGGGCGTCGCCCGAGGACATCTCACTTCCGTACGCAGTCGACGAAGTAGTGAGTGCTGCCATCGCTGGCGGTCTCGGCGACCAGGCCGTGGACATCGGTATCGAAACCCGGGAAGCGA
Organism: Burkholderiaceae bacterium; assembly: GCA_041396685.1. Taxonomy (GTDB): domain Bacteria; phylum Pseudomonadota; class Gammaproteobacteria; order Burkholderiales; family Burkholderiaceae_E; genus JAUIAI01. The sequence goes on along the minus strand of JAWKYD010000021.1, from coordinate 8,651 downwards.
CGGTTGAACTCGCGGGTGAACTTCAGGTACTCGACGATCGTGCGATTGAAGCGCTCGCCCGGAATCAGCAGCGGAATGCCCGGCGGGTATGGCGTAAGCAGCATCGTGGTGACGCGATTCTCGAGTTCGTCGATCGACACGCGATCGACGCGGCGGTGCGCAAGACACTCGAAGGCATCGCTCGGGCGCATGGCCGGCACCATATCCGACACATACATCTCGGTGGTCACCCGGGCGACATCGTGGCGGCGGTAGTCCTCGTGGATCTGGCGGGCCAGATCGCGCAGACCGATACGCTCGTAGTTGGGATGCGCCTGGACGAACTCGGGCATCACGCGCCATAGCGGCTGGTTGGCGTCGTAGTCGGTCTTGAACTGCTGCAACTCGGTGACCAGCGTGTTCCAGCGCCCCTTCGTGATGCCGATCGTGAACATCACGAAGAACGAATAGAGCCCGGTCTTCTCCACGACCACGCCGTGCTCGGCGAGATACTTGGTGACGATCGCTGCGGGAATGCCGTGATCGGAGAAGCGGCCGTGAATATCGAGACCCGGGGTGATGATCGTTGCCTTGATCGGGTCGAGCATGTTGAAGCCGGGTTCGAGTTCGCCGAATCCGTGCCAGTCTTCGGCACCGGTCAGGAACCAGTCGTCGCGCTCGCCGATACCGACCGAGGCGAGCTTTTCCGGCCCCCAGACCGAGAACCACCAGGAATCGCCGAACTCCTGCGCCACCTTGCGCATCGCACGCCGGAAATCCATCGACTCGAAGATGGACTCCTGGACCAGCGCGGTGCCGCCGGGTGGCTCCATCATGGCCGCGGCCACGTCGCAGGACGCGATGATCGCGTACTGAGGGCTGGTCGAGGTATGCATGTGAAAGGCTTCGTTGAAGCGATACTTGTCGAGCTTGCGGGTCTGCGAATCCTGCACGAGGATCTGCGAGGCCTGCGACAGCCCGGCGAGCAGTTTGTGCGTGGACTGGGTGGCAAAGACCATCGCATTGGGTGAGCGCGGCCGATTTTCGCCGATCGCGTGGAACTCGTGGTAGAAGCGGTGGAACGCTGCGTGCGGCAGCCAGGCCTCGTCGAAGTGCAGGTTCTCGACGTAGTCGCCGATGCTCTCCTTGATGCGCTCGACGTTGTACAACACACCGTCGTAGGTCGACTGTGTGATCGTCATCACCTGCGGCCGGGCCCCCTTGTCGCGCACCAGCGGGTTGGCATCGATCTTCGCCTGGATGCTTTCGGGGCGGAATTCAGAGTGAGGAATCGGCCCGATGATGCCAAGGTGATTGCGGCTGGGCCGCAGGAAGATTGGCACCGTACCGGTCATGATGATCGAGTGCAGCACCGACTTGTGGCAGTTGCGATCCACCAGCACGACATCGTCGGTGCCGACGTTCGCATGCCAGACCACCTTGTTCGATGTCGAGGTGCCGTTGGTCACGAAGAACAGATGGTCGCACTGGAAAATGCGCGCGGCATTGTTTTCGGAGGCCGCCACCGGCCCGGTGTGATCGAGCAGCTGACCCAGTTCGTCGACCGCATTGCAGACGTCCGCACGCAGCATGTTCTCGCCGAAGAACTGATGGAACATCTGCCCGACCGGCGACTTCAGGAATGCCACCCCGCCCGAGTGCCCCGGGCAGTGCCAGGAATAGGAGCCATCGTTGGCGTAGTTGACCAGCGCCTTGAAGAACGGCGGCGACAGCGAGTTCAGATACGAGTTCGCCTCCCGGATGATGTAGCGGGCGACGAACTCGGGGGTGTCCTCGAACATGTGAATGAAGCCGTGCAGCTCCTTCAGGATGTCGTTGGGAATGTGCCGCGAAGTGCGTGTCTCGCCGAACAGGAATATCGGTATGTGCTCGTTGCGTCGGCGGGTTTCGGCGATGAAGGCGCGCAATTCGCCGATGGCGTCGCTCTCGACACCATCTTCGTTGATTTCCTCGTCATCGATGGAGACCACGAACGCCGACGCACGCGCCGCCTGATTGGCGACCATGGCGACATCGAAGTAAGTGAACCCGCCCACCACCTCCATGCCCTGGTCTTCGATCGCCTTGGCCAGCGCGCGAATGCCGAGACCGCTGACCGATTCCGACCGCCAGTCTTCGTCGATGATCACGACGGGAAAACGGAATTTCATGAACGACCTCCGTTGATCGGAAACACCACGCCCAATCTGGCGCGCCAGCCGAACGGCCGACCGAGCGCGCAATTGTAAGGGGCCGGTACCGGCGCAACGGCGCCGCGACACCCCACCTCGATCCACCGTACCGGCGGCGCAACAGGTCGCCACGCAAGCAAACGACAAGTTTGCGTTAAGCGACGATTAAGCGGACCTCGCCAGACTCACGGAATCGCCCAATTCGAGGTTCGTCGATGCCACCCGCCACTGCGCAGCCGCGGTCATGGGGCCTGCCGTTGCGGCTCGCGCTACTCGCAGTTCTGTTCACCGTCCTGTACAGCTGGCCCTTGTGGCAGGCACTGCTGGCGCTGCGCGAGACCGACGCGGCGCGCATCACCGCGATGGCTGGTCTGGCACTGGGTATCAACCTGCTGCTATTTGCCCTGCTGCCCCTGGGCCGGTGGCCAGGCTGGGTCACCACCATCGTGCTGCTGATCGGCGCTGGCGCACTGCATTTCATGATGCGCTACGGCGTCGTTCTCGATCCGGCCATGCTCGAGAATGCGCTGCAAACCGATGGGCCGGAGGTCGCCGAGCTGATCACTCGTCGTATGTTGCTCGACATCCTGCTTTTCGGTGCGATTCCAGCACTGATTCTCAGCCGATTGCCCTGGGGCCCGCGGCCGTCGCTCACCAGGGCGCTCAGGCTGCGGCTGGCCGTGTTCGGAACCGGTCTGGGCCTCGCACTGGTCGCGGTCGGCCTGCATATGCAGGATCTCGCACCATTGATGCGCAATCACAAGGAATTGCGCTACATGTTCTCGCCGGGAAACCTGCTCGCGTCGGCCACCAGCGCCCTGCGCGGCAGCCAGGTCATCGATGGCGGCCCACGCGCGCTCATCGACCCCGCGGTGCGCGGCCGCGACAGGGCAGCCGGCGAACGCCGCCGCATCATCGTCATGGTGCTCGGCGAGACCGTCCGGGCCAGCAACTGGGGCCTGGCCGGTTACCAGCGCCAGACCACGCCGGCGCTCGCCGCTCGTCAGGATCTGCTGGCGACGGTCGCAGACAGTTGCGGCACGGATACGGCAACCTCCGTGCCCTGCCTTTTCTCCGACATCGGCCGCCAGCACTACGACCGCGAACGCATCGCGCGCCGCGAGAATCTGCTCCAGTTGGCCAAGCGCGCCGGCGTGACCGTGCAGTGGCGCGAGGCCCAGGCCGGCTGCAAGGGCGCCTGCGACGGCATCGACACGGTCTGGCTGAGGCACGACCCGGAAGCGGCCGACGCCGCCCACTGCGGCGAGCACGGCTGCTTCGACATGGCCTTGCTCGATGGCCTCGAACAGGTCTTCGACGGCGCCGACGGAGACGTGCTCGTCGTGCTGCATCAGATGGGCAACCACGGGCCCGGCTATTGGCGCCGCGTACCCGAGGATCAGTGGGTCTTCCGGCCGGTCTGTGCGGTCGACGATCTCTCCCGCTGCGACACCACCGAGATCGTCAATGCCTATGACAACGCGGTGCGGTACACCGACAGCCTGCTCGCGCGGCTGATCGAGCGGCTGGAGCAACGCGCGGCCCGCGACGACCTTGCGATGCTCTATGTCTCCGACCATGGCGAGTCACTCGGCGAGAGCGGCCTGTTCCTGCACGGCCTGCCACGCTGGATGGCGCCCGAGGAGCAGACGCGCGTACCGATGGTGTTGTGGTTGTCGCCCGACTGGCGCGCACGCGCCGGCCTGGACGAGACATGCAGGCGCCAGCTCGCGGGGGCCGGCGCAGACCATGACCAGGTCTTCCACACCCTGGTCGGAATGCTCGGTCTGCACACCAGTGCCTATCGCGCCGAGGACGATCTTCTCGCGCGTTGTGCCACCCGAGCGAAGTTGCGCTGAGCCGATGTCGAGCAGGATCTCCATCCATACCCAGAACACGGCGACGCGCGCCGCCCACCGTATTGCCCTGATTGTGCTCGCCGTGCTCGCGGCGGTGCTTCTGCTGACCCTGGCCGACGGGCAGTGGGACATCCGGATTTCCCGGTTCTACTTCGATGCCCGCGCCCACGTCTTTCCGTGGCATGTCGAACCCTGGGTACAGCAGGTGCTTTACTACGACGGCAAGCTGGCAGCAATCACGCTCGATCTGCTCCTGATCGGCGCGGTCCTGACCGCCGCCGCGGTCGGCTCCCTGCCGCGCCGGATCGCGCTGGCAGCGACGGTGGGAATGCTCGCGATCCCGACGGTGATCGCGTTGTTGAAGCTCATCAGCTCGACGCCCTGCCCCTGGGACCTGTCGATCTTTGGCGGCACGGCAGCGCATCACGGCCTGCTGACCATGCCGGTCGGTGGTTCACCCGGCCACTGCATGCCCGCCGGCCATCCCAGTGCGGGCCTGGCGATCATCGGCCTCATCCTGCCGTTGGCCGCGGCCGGCCGGCGCCAGCTGGCGCTGCTCGCTACAATCGCCGGACTCGCGCTGGGCCTGGCAATGGGCTGGCTGCGTATCGCGCAAGGGGCGCACTTCCTGTCCCACGTGCTCTGGAGCCTGTGGATTTCCGTTGCGGTCGCGCTGGTAACGGCGCGATCATTCGGTTTGTCCTGGGCCGCGGCCGATCACTCGCATGAACACTCCCGATCAAATTCCGGGCATCAATCCGACTTCGAAAGCAACCCGAGATTCGTCCAACGCGCTCGCTGAGGATCCGGTCCCGAGGCTGTCAGGGCTGCTGCGCCGTCGCATCGCGGGCGCATTCTCGTACAGCCTGGACGGCCTTTCGCGCGGATGGTTCGAAGAGGCTTTCCGCGTCGAGGCGGTGCTGGCGATGTTTCTCGTGCCACTCGGTATGTGGCTCGGCCAGACGGGTCTCGAGCGCGTCGCGCTGGTCGCACCGATCGCGCTCGTGTTGATCATCGAGTTGCTCAACACCGCGATCGAGGAGATCGTCGACCGCATCTCCATCGAACGACACCCCCGATCCAAGCATGCCAAGGACCTCGGCAGCGCCGCCGTCTTCGTCGCGATGATGCTGGTGCTTTTCTCGTGGGCGTCGATTCTGCTCGGCCGATGACGAGAACGCCCGGCCGCTCTCGCGACCGGGCGCCTCGAAAACGATCGACCCGGACCTGCCGCGCTTCGCGCACCGAGGCCGCGATGGAACGACTCTCGCCGGCGCGGGCGCCGATCAATGCACCGTGCGCTCGAACGTGAACTCGCCGTCCGCGAAATCCACCGGAATACATTCGCCAGGGCCGATCCTGCCCTCCAGGATCATTCGCGCCATCGGGTTCTCAACGTACTGCTGGATCGCCCGTTTGAGCGGCCGCGCGCCGAACAACGGATCGAAGCCAACCTTGGCGAGCTCGGCCACCGCTTCGTCACTGATCGTCATGTGCAGGTCGCGATCGGCCAGCCGCGCCTCGAGCGACTCCAGTTGGATGCGGGCGATGTCGGCAATGTGAGCAGCGCCCAATGCATGGAACACGACGATCTCGTCGACGCGGTTGATGAACTCTGGTCGGAAGTGCTGCTTGACCTCTCCCATCACGGCCTCACGGATCAGCCCCGGCTGATTCGTGGCCGGATTGCCCGACAGACGTTGGATCTCGTGTGAACCGAGGTTGGACGTCATCACCACCACTGTGTTGCGGAAATCGACGGTACGACCCTGGCCATCGGTCAGTCGGCCATCATCGAGGACCTGCAGCAGCACGTTGAAGACATCGGGATGCGCCTTCTCGACTTCGTCGAGCAGGATGACGCTGTAGGGCTTCCGGCGCACGGCCTCGGTCAGATAGCCGCCCTCTTCATAGCCGACATAGCCGGGGGGCGCACCGATCAGGCGGGCCACGGAGTGCTTTTCCATGAACTCGCTCATGTCGATACGAACGAGATGGTCTTCGCTGTCGAACAGGAACTGCGCCAGCGCCTTGCACAACTCGGTCTTGCCGACACCGGTGGGGCCAAGAAACAGAAACGAGCCGTACGGGCGACGCGGGTCGGACAATCCGGCGCGCGATCGGCGAATCGCGTCGGCCACGAGTCGGACCGCCTCGTCCTGGCCGACGACACGCTGATGCAACTTTGCCTCCATGCCGAGCAGCTTCTCGCGCTCGCCTTGCATCATCTTGCTGACGGGAATGCCGGTGGCGCGCGAGACGACCTCCGCGATCTCCTCGGCGCCGACCTCGGTGCGCAACAGCTTGGGCCGCTCGCTCGGCGCCTCGGCGCCGCCACCGGCCTCGCTGGCCGCCAGGCGCGCCTCGAGATCGGGCAGGCGCCCATACTGAATCTCGGCCAACTGTTCGTACTTGCCCTGGCGCTTTAGTTCAGCCATCTGGGCGCGCAGCTGCTCGATCTCGGCCTTGATCTGGGCCGTGCCCTGCACGGCCGCCTTCTCGGCACGCAACACCTCGTCGAGATCGGCGTACTCTTTCTCCAGACGCGAGATCTCGCCCTCGATCAGCTCGAGCCGTTTGCGCGACGCATCATCGGACTCCTTCTTCATCGCCTCCCGCTCGATCTTGAGTTGGATCAGGCGACGATCGAGTCGGTCCATGACTTCGGGCTTGGAGTCGATCTCCATCTTGATGCGGGCCGCAGCTTCGTCGATCAGGTCGATGGCCTTGTCCGGCAGAAAGCGATCGGTGATGTAGCGGTTGGACAATTCGGCCGCTGCGACGATCGCGGGGTCGGTGATGTCGACCCCGTGATGGAGCTCGTAGCGCTCCTGCAATCCGCGCAGGATCGCGATGGTGTCTTCCACCGAGGGTTCGCCGACCAACACCTTCTGGAAGCGGCGCTCGAGCGCGGCATCCTTTTCGATGTACTTGCGGTATTCGTCCAGCGTCGTGGCGCCGATGCAGTGCAGCTCGCCGCGCGCCAGCGCCGGCTTGAGCATGTTGCCGGCATCGATGGCCCCCTCGGCCTTGCCGGCGCCGACCATCGTGTGAATCTCGTCGATGAACACGATGATGCGCCCTTCTTCGGCCGCCACTTCCTTCAAGACGGCCTTCAGCCGCTCCTCGAACTCGCCACGGAACTTCGCGCCGGCCAGCAGTGCGGCCATGTCGAGCACCAGCACGCGCTTGTCGCGCAACGTATCGGGCACCTCTTCGTTGACGATGCGCTGGGCGAGCCCCTCGACGATCGCGGTCTTGCCCACACCGGGTTCGCCGATCAGTACCGGATTGTTCTTGGTACGCCGCTGCAGGATCTGGATCGCGCGCCGGATTTCGTCGTCGCGGCCGATCACCGGATCGAGCTTGCCGGCGCGGGCGCGCTCGGTGAGATCGATGGTGTACTTGCCGAGCGCCTCACGCTGCCCTTCGGCGTCGGAGGAATCCACGTTCTGCCCCCCGCGCACCGCGTCCACCGCGGTACTCAATGCGGACTCAGTGACCCCCGCCTCGCGCAACAAGCGCCCCGCCTCGCCGGCCCGCTTGCCACCGTCTTCGACAAGCGCGAGCAGGAACATCTCGGTGGCCACATATTGATCACCGCGCTTCATCGCGGCCTTCTCGGCCAGATTGAGCAGATTGACCAGGTCACGCCCTATCTGCACCTCACCACCCGTGCCGGTTACCTGCGGCAGGCGCTCGATCGCCTGACCGAGCGACTGGGCGAGCGCCGGAATGCGTGCCCCGGCGCGCTCGAGCAGTGCGCGCCCCGAGCCACCGCGTTCCTGGACGACGGCCGCGAGCACGTGCAGGGGGTCGATGTATTGGTTGTCTTTGGACAGCGCCAGACTCTGGGCCTCGGCGAGAGCCTGCTGGAACTGGGTCGTGAGTTTGTCGATTCGCATGGGTCCTGTTTCCTTTCCGCGGCGGCCCGTGCCGGGCGCCGGTTCGTGACCGCTCATGCAGTTGCGTGTGACGCGGTCACCGTCTTGTTTTCAAGATATGGGCTGACCCCACGATCTCAAGGGTTGATACGGCCGGGTCATGGGTGGCGCGAACCATGTGTTGGCTATCATTGGCACGGGGCCGCCGTTCGATCGTCGTACGCGACGCGTGTACGAGAGTGTTCCCGACGCCGCCAACCCAGGGCGATTCCAATCGCGCCACCGACATCGCGCCGTCAGCCTGGACCCATCGATGCTCTCGTTTCGTAGACGGGGCCGCCTTCTGGTCGGCCTGCTGATTTGCTTGATCATGACATCCGTCCTGTCCGCCTGTGGCGGCGGCGGTGGCGGTGGCAGTGGCGCCACTGCCGCCGGATCGGATGCGGCGTCCCTGGTTGACGGAGACCAGGGCGCGGCCGGAAACGATGTCGGGACATCGAACACTCCGGCAGTCGTCGGCCTGGACCGACGACCCGCCAATGCCAGCTGTGTCGCCCCCGCCGAGCCCGACAGCGGAGAGGTTCGCGAACAGGCGGTGTACGTGAACCTTCCGTTCGCCGGCGCGCTGCTGAATCTCGAGCAGGCGCGCGGGGACGGTCGTTACTGGTACACGCACACCCGTGACGGACGCATCTACCGGTTTTCCGCCGATGGCGACGGCTCCGACGCGCTGCTCC
>JAWKYD010000020.1:0-128493 GCA_041396685.1 Burkholderiaceae bacterium | reverse complement strand
AGAGGCGTGCGGGTCTCCGCCCAGAAAGGGCGTCTGGCCGCCGACCTCATTCGTGGTCTGCCCGTCGAGCGGGCGTTGAACCTGCTGGCCTTCTCGCCGAAGAAGTCATCGGCCATCATGAAGAAAGTGCTCGAGTCGGCGATCGCCAACGCCGAGCACAACGATGGCGCCGACATCGACGAGCTCAAGGTCAAGATCGTCCATGTCGAGGAGGGGCCGTCTCTGCGCCGGTTCCGCGCTCGCGCCAAGGGGCGCGGTGCTCGCATCGAGAAGCAGACCTGCCATATCTACCTGACCGTCGGGGATTGAGGCCGAAACCATGGGACAGAAGATTCATCCAACCGGGTTCAGGCTGCCCGTCACGAAGGCTTGGAGTTCGCGCTGGTATGCCCAGGGCCGCGAGTATTCCGAGACCCTGCTCGACGACCTGCGTGTTCGCGAGTACCTGCGTCGCAAGCTGCGCAACGCGTCGGTCAGCAAGGTGCTGATCGAGCGGCCCGCCAAGAATGCCCGCATCACCATCTATTCGGCGCGTCCGGGTGTGGTCATCGGCAAGAAGGGCGAGGACATCGAACAGCTCAAGGTCGACCTGCAGCGCATGGTCGGCGTGCCGGTGCACGTGAACATCGAAGAGGTTCGCAAGCCCGAGATCGATGCGCAGCTGATCGCCGACTCCATCACCCAGCAGCTCGAGCGCCGCATCATGTTCCGGCGCGCGATGAAGCGGGCGATGCAGAACGCCATGCGTCTGGGTGCGCAGGGCATCAAGATCATGTGCTCGGGCCGGCTCAACGGTGCCGAGATCGCACGAACCGAGTGGTATCGCGAAGGCCGGGTGCCGCTCCACACGCTGCGCGCGCACATCGATTACGGCTTTTCGGAAGCGACCACGACCTACGGCATCATCGGCGTCAAGGTCTGGGTCTATCACGGCGAGAATCTTGGCGCCACCGACGCTCCGCAGTCGGCCATCGAGGCCCCGGGGGGTGAGCGTGAAGACCGCCGTCCGCGCCGACCGGGCCGGGGCGGGCCGCGCACGGGTCGCCGCCGCGACAATCGCGATGCTTCGGGCGATGGCCAACCGGCCTCGGCCGATGGCGCGCAGGATTAATCCAAGGATCGAACCATGTTGCAACCGAAACGCCGCAAGTACCGCAAGGAGCAGAAGGGCCGCAATACCGGTCTCGCGACGCGCGGCAATACCGTGGCCTTTGGCGAGTTCGGCCTGAAGTCGACCGGCCGCGGTCGTCTGACGGCGCGCCAGATCGAGGCCGCGCGACGCGCCATGACCCGCCACATCAAACGGGGTGGCCGGATCTGGATCCGCATCTTTCCGGACAAGCCGATCTCAAACAAGCCCGCCGAGGTTCGTATGGGTAAGGGCAAGGGCAACCCGGAGTACTGGGTCGCCGAGATCCAGCCGGGCAAGGTGCTCTATGAGATGGACGGTGTCACCGAGCAACTGGCGCGCGAGGCATTCCGCCTGGCGTCGGCCAAGCTGCCGTTGCCGACCATGTTCGTCTCCCGTATGACCGGCATGTGAGCGAGGGCGAACGAACATGAACCTCAAGGAAATGCGCGCCAAGGATGGCGAGGCGCTGCGCAAGGAACTGACCGAGCTGTACAAGGCCGGCTTCTCGCTGCGCATGCAGCATGCAACGCAGCAACTGACCAACACGGCCCAGCTTCGTCGCAACCGGCGTGACATCGCCCGGGTCCAGACGCTGCTGCGCGAGAAGGCGAACGAGCAATGAGCGACGTCGAAACGAACAGCGGCAAGCGCACCCGCACCCTCGTGGGACGGGTCGTCAGCACCAAGATGGAAAAGACCGTTGCGGTCCTGGTCGAGCGCAAGGTCGCCCACCCGCTGTACCGCAAGTACATCGTGCGGTCCAAGAAATACCTGGCCCACGCCGAGCAGGCGTTCAGCGAGGGCGATACCGTCGAGATCCAGGAGACCCGCCCGATCTCCAAGCGCAAGACGTGGGTCGTTACCCGGCGTCTTGCCGAGGCCGTGCAAGTCTGATCGCGCTAGGGAGCGTCTCCCTGGGCCGCTTCGCTTGATGTTTTGGCGGCGGCACCATATAATGTAGGGCTTCGCTTTTGACGCCGTTTTGGCGGCGGCACTGGCGGAGGTCGCTTCTGGCGACACGCGAAGTCGGTCTAGGCCGGCGTCGTTCAGTCCGTGGGCCGTGTGGCCCTGCGAGGCCACCGAAGTCGGTGGCGGCGCAGCGGACGGGTCCGGCCGCATCGGGTTCGTGGCGATGCCGGCCGGCCACCGGGCTGTACGGCTCGGGGCAAGGGCCTTCACGAACAAGACACTCCGTCGCCACATTCATCCGGATGCGGCGTTGGTGACCAGACCCGAACGGGACCAATACTGACCACGACGCGGTTCGCCGCCAGTGGATCAAGTTGGGGCGAGTGAACAAATGATCCAGATGCAGTCGACGCTGGGCGTCGCCGACAATACCGGCGCACGTTCAGTCATGTGTATCAAGGTGCTCGGTGGCTCCAAGCGGCGCTATGCCGGCATTGGCGACATCATCAAGGTGAGCGTCAAGGAAGCCCAGCCGCGCGGGCGCGTCAAGAAAGGCGAGATCTACAACGCCGTGGTCGTGCGTACTGCCAAGGGCGTGCGCCGTCCCGACGGTTCGCTGGTGCGTTTCGACGGCAACGCCGCCGTGTTGCTGAACGCCAAACTCGAGCCGATCGGTACCCGAATCTTCGGGCCGGTGACCCGCGAGTTGCGTACCGAGAAGTTCATGAAGATCGTCTCGCTCGCTCCTGAAGTGCTCTGAGGAAATCCGGCATGAACAAGATTCGCAAGGGCGACGAGGTGGTCGTCATCGCCGGCCGCGACAAAGGCAAGCGTGGCACCGTGTTGTCGCGGCCCAATGCCTTTCAGTTGGTCGTCGAGGGCATCAATACCGTCAAGAAACACCAGCGCCCCAATCCCATGCGCGGGCAGACCGGTGGCATCGTCGACAAGACCATGCCCATCGATCTGTCCAATGTCATGTTGTTCAATCCGGCCACCGGCAAGGGTGACCGGGTCGGCATCAAGACGCTCGAGGACGGCACGCGTGTGCGCGTGTTCAAGTCCAACGGCGAGATCGTGAAGGCATAACCATGGCTCGATTCCAACAGCAATATCGCGAGCAGGTCGCGCCGGCCCTGATGCAGCAGTTCGGCTACAAGTCGGTCATGGAAGTTCCTCGCTTCAGCAAGATCACCCTGAACATGGGTGTGGGCGAAGGGGTTTCCGACAAGAAGCTGATCGAGAATGCAGCCAAAGACCTGACCCAGATCTCCGGTCAGAAGGCGGTCGTCACCAAGGCCCGCAAGGCCATCGCCGGGTTCAAGATCCGCGAAGGCTACCCGATCGGCTGCATGGTCACGCTGCGCGGCGAGCGCATGTTCGAGTTCTTCGACCGCCTGGTCACGATCGCCTTGCCGCGCGTTCGTGACTTCCGCGGGGTGTCGGCGCGCGCGTTCGACGGCCGTGGCAACTACAACCTGGGCGTTCGCGAGCAGATCATCTTCCCCGAGATCGAGTACGACAAGGTCGACAAGGTCCGGGGGCTGAACATCAGCATCACGACCACCGCCAAGACAGACGAGGAATGCAAGGCCCTGCTGGCGGCCTTCAAATTCCCGTTCCGCACCTGAGAGGTACACGTGGCGAAACTTGCACTGATCAACCGCGATATCAAGCGCGCCAAGCTGGTCAAGAAATACGCGGCCAAGCGCTCGGCGCTGCAGGCCATCATCGACGACCAGTCGAAGTCCGAGGAAGAGCGCTATCAGGCGCGCCTCAAACTGCAGCAACTGCCGCGCAACGCGAACCCGACCCGGCTGCGTTCGCGCTGCGAGGTTACCGGGCGTCCGCGCGGCACGTACCGTAAGTTCGGCCTGGCGCGCAACAAGCTGCGTCAGGCTGCCATGGCCGGTGAAGTTCCCGGTGTGATCAAGGCGAGCTGGTAAAGGAATCCCCATGAGCATGAGTGATCCCATCGCCGATATGTTCACGCGTATCCGCAATGCCCAGATGGTGGACAAACCGTCGGTGTCCATGCCTTCCTCGAAGCTGAAGGTCGCGATCGCCCAGGTCCTCAAGGACGAGGGCTACATCGAGGCGTTCCAGGTCAAGCGCGATGGCAAACACCCGGAACTCGAGGTGCAGCTCAAGTACTACGCCGGTGAGCCGGTCATCGAGCGCATCGAGCGGGTGTCCAAGCCGGGCCTGCGCGTCTACAAGGCGCGCGACGATCTGCCCAAGGTCATGAATGGCCTCGGCGTAGCGATCGTCACCACGTCCAAGGGCGTCATGACCGACCGTCATGCGCGCGCCAATGGCGTTGGCGGCGAGATCATCGGCTACGTCGCCTGATTGGAGTTCGAGAGTCATGTCACGCGTAGCACGTCTGCCGGTCGAGGTCCCCAAGGGCGTCGACATCAACCTGACCGCCGAGGCCATCACGGTCAAGGGGGCCAAGGAAACCCTGGTACAGGCACTTCATCCCGGGGTTCTCATCGAGCGCGGGGATGCCGGCTTGCAGGTCAGCCCCGCCAATGAGAGCCGCGAGGCCCATGCGCTGTCGGGCACTTTCCGTGCCTTGATCGCGAACATGGTCCGCGGGGTCACCGGTGGGTTCGAGAAGCGGTTGAACCTCGTCGGCGTGGGCTATCGTGCCCAGGCTCAGGGCAGCAGCCTCAACCTCTCGCTGGGTTTCTCGCATCCGGTCGTGTACAAGCTCCCGCAGGGGGTGACCGCCGAGACGCCGACCCAGACCGAGATCGTCATCAAGGGTGCCGACAAACAGAAGGTCGGCCAGGTCGCCGCGGAGTTGCGCGCGATCCGTCCGCCGGAGCCGTACAAAGGCAAGGGCGTTCGCTATTCCGACGAGCGCGTGGTGCTCAAGGAGACGAAGAAGAAATGATCGGCAATCGCAACGACCGTCGTCTGCGCCGGGCGCGCCAGACGCGACTCAAAATTCGCGAGCTGCGGACCAACCGTTTGCTGGTCTACCGCTCCAATGCGCACATCTATGCGTCGATCACCGACGCCTCGGGTGCCACGGTGCTGGTCACCGCCTCCACCGTGGAGTCCGGCGTCAAGGGCGGCGTCAACGGCAACGGCGGCAACATCAGCGCGGCCTCGGCGGTTGGCAAGGCCATCGCCGAGAAGGCGTTGAAGGCGGGCATCGAGCAGGTGGCTTTCGATCGCTCCGGCTATCGTTACCACGGACGTGTACGTGCGCTGGCCGAGGCCGCGCGCGAAGCCGGCCTGAAGTTCTGATCAGGTCCCAAGGAGTCACGAGATGGCAAGAATTCAGGCACGAGTAGGCGCCGAGGACCGAGACGACGGCCTGCGCGAGAAGATGATCGCGGTCAACCGCGTCACCAAGGTGGTCAAGGGCGGCCGGATCCTCGGCTTCGCCGCACTCACCGTGGTCGGTGACGGCGATGGCCGTGTCGGCATGGGCAAGGGCAAGTCGCGCGAGGTGCCGCTGGCCGTCCAGAAGGCAATGGACGAAGCGCGTCGCAAGATGTTCAAGGTCAGCCTCAAGGGCGGCACCGTGCACCACGCCGTGATCGGCCGCCACGGCGCCTCGACCGTGATGGTCGCGCCCGCCCCCGACGGTACGGGCATCATCGCCGGCGGCCCGATGCGTGCAGTCTTCGAGGTGCTGGGTGTTTCGAATGTCGTGGCCAAGAGCCATGGCTCGAGCAACCCCTACAACCTCGTGCGCGCCACGCTGGACGCCCTGCGCCGGATCAATACGCCGGCCGAGGTCGCGGCCAAGCGCGGCAAGTCGGTCGAGGAGATCCTGGCATGAGCAAGAAAACCGTCAAGGTCACGCTGGTGCGCAGCCCGATCGGCACGCGAGCCAAGCACCGCGCCACCGTTCTGGGCCTGGGTCTGAAAAAGATCAACCAGACCCGCGAACTCGAAGACACACCGGCGGTGCGGGGCATGATCACCCGCGTCGCCTACATGGTGCGCGTCCAAGACTGACCGCGCACCCATCGGAGTCACCGTCATGCGACTGAACAACCTCAAACCGGCAGAGGGCTCGAAGAAGGCCCGACTGCGCGTGGGCCGTGGAATCGGCTCGGGCCTGGGCAAGACCGCCGGCCGCGGTCACAAGGGCCAGAAATCCCGTGCCGGCGGCTTCCACAAGCTCGGCTTCGAGGGCGGCCAGATGCCGATGCATCGCCGCCTGCCCAAGCGTGGCTTCAAGTCGCGTCAGGCCGGCTCGGTAGCCGAGGTTCGCCTGTCCGAGCTACAGCGGCTCGAGGCTCCCGAGGTCGATCTGCTCATGCTCAAGGCTGCCGGCATCGTGCCGCAGCTGGCCAAGGGCGCGAAGGTGATCCTGTCGGGCACGATCGAGCGGGCAGTGGCGCTCAAAGGCGTGGCGGCTACCAAGGGCGCGCTGGCGGCGATCGAAGCCGCCGGTGGTTCGGTGGCCTGATCCCGATCCCGTCCCGTACTCCCGACCCAATTACCCAACGGCGCGAATCAAGTGGCAACAGCTCAATCGGCTCTATCGACGGCACGCAAGTCCGGCGATCTGCAGCGCAGGCTGATGTTCCTGCTGGCAGCGCTCGTCGTGTATCGCCTCGGTACCCACATCCCGGTGCCCGGCATCGACCCCGTGCAACTCAGCGCGCTCTTCCAGAGCCAGCAGGGCGGCATCCTGGGCATGTTCAACATGTTCTCGGGCGGCGCGCTGTCGCGTTTCTCTGTGTTCGCGCTGGGCATCATGCCCTACATCTCGGCCTCCATCATCATGCAGTTGCTGTCGGTCGTCGTGCCGCAGCTCGAGGCGATCAAGAAGGAAGGTGAGGCGGGTCGGCGCATCATCACCAAGTACACCCGCTGGTTCACGCTGGCGCTCGCGTCGTTTCAGGCCCTGGGCATCTCGCTTGCTCTCGAGTCGCAGCCGAACCTGGTCATCGACCCGGGCCTGATGTTCCGTTTCACGGCGGCGGTCTCGCTGGTGACCGGCACCATGTTCCTGATGTGGCTGGGTGAGCAGATCACCGAACGCGGGCTGGGCAACGGCATCTCGATCATCATCTTCGCCGGCATCGTCGCCGGGCTGCCTCAGGCTATCGGCGGCATGGGCGACCTGGTTGGCACCGGCGCGATGAGCCCGATCGTGGCGCTCATCATCGTTGCGCTGGTGGCGCTGGTCACGGCCGCCGTGGTATTCGTCGAGCGCGGTCAGCGCAAGATCACCGTCAACTACGCCAAGCGCCAGGTCGGCAACCGGGTCTACGGCGGGCAGTCATCGCATCTGCCGCTGAAGCTCAATATGGCCGGGGTCATTCCGCCGATCTTCGCTTCGTCGATCATCCTGTTCCCGGCCACCGCCGCGAATTGGTTCACGGCCGGTGAGTCGCAGAATGCGTTCGTGAACGGCCTGCGCGATCTGGCGGGCACGCTGTCGCCGGGCCAGCCCGTGTACGTCCTTCTGTACGCACTGGCGATCATCTTCTTCTGCTTCTTCTACACGGCTCTGGTATTCAACAGCCGCGAAACGGCCGACAACCTGAAGAAGAGTGGCGCTTTCGTGCCCGGTATCCGCCCCGGTGAGCAGACCGCCCGCTACATCGACAAGATCCTGATGCGGCTCACCCTGATCGGCGCCATCTACATCACCGCGGTCTGTCTGTTGCCCGAGTTTCTGGTCTTGCAGTGGAACGTGCCGTTCTACTTCGGTGGCACCTCGTTGCTGATCATCGTCGTGGTCACGATGGACTTCATGGCGCAGGTTCAGGCCTACATGATGTCGCACCAGTACGAGCCGCTGCTACGCAAGTCGGGCGTCAAGGGTCTCTGACGGAAACTGAGCATGGCAAAGGACGACGTCATTCAAATGCAGGGCGAGGTCATCGAGAACCTCCCCAACGCGAATTTCCGGGTCAAGCTCGAGAACGGTCACGTCGTTCTCGGGCACATCTCCGGCAAGATGCGTATGCACTACATCCGCATCCTTCCCGGTGACAAGGTGACGGTGGAGCTCACGCCCTACGACCTGTCACGGGGCCGAATCGTATTCCGCGCACGCTGATGCGCAACTTGAAAGAAGCATCGCGAGGATCATCATGAAAGTCATGGCATCGGTGCGGCGGATGTGCCGCAACTGCAAGATCATCCGCCGCAATGGCGTGGTGCGCGTGATCTGCACCGACCCGCGCCACAAGCAGCGCCAGGGTTAAGCCAGCTATTTATTCGCAGAGGCACATATGGCACGTATCGCCGGCATCAATATTCCCGACCGCCAGCATACCGAGATCGGTCTGACGGCCATCTACGGCATCGGCCGGACGCGCGCACGCAAGATCTGCGAGGCGGCCGGCGTACCGTTCGACAAACGGGTTCGCGAGCTCAATGACGCCGAGCTCGAGCGCATTCGTGATCAGATCGGTCAGTACCTGACCGAGGGCGACCTGCGTCGCGAGATCTCGATGTCGATCAAGCGCCTGATGGATCTCGGTTGTTACCGTGGTCTGCGTCATCGTCGTGGTCTGCCGGTGCGTGGTCAGCGTACCCGCACCAACGCCCGCACGCGCAAGGGTCCGCGCAAGGCCGGCATCGCACTGAAGAAGTAAGGAGCACATTGCATGGCACGCGGTTCCCAAGGCTCGGGTCAGCGCACCCGCCGCAAGGTCAAGAAGAATGTTTCGGACGGCATCGCCCACGTGCATGCCTCGTTCAACAACACCATCATCACGATCACCGATCGGCAGGGTAATGCCTTGTCGTGGGCGTCGTCGGGGGGCGCCGGCTTCAAAGGCTCGCGCAAGTCGACTCCGTTCGCGGCCCAGGTCGCCGCCGACGCGGCCGGCCGTGCGGCCCAGGAATGCGGCATCAAGAATCTGGAAGTCCAGATTCGTGGTCCGGGTCCCGGTCGCGAAAGCTCGGTACGTGCGTTGCACGCGCTGGGCATCAAGATCATGTCGATCTCCGATGTCACGCCGATTCCGCACAACGGTTGCCGCCCGCCCAAGCGCCGGCGCATCTGAGCGACAACATCGATCACGGCGGTGTTCCGCCGCCGGCCCGGGCGCTACGCTGCGGGCGAAGCGGAACTCTCAAGACCACCGTCTGCCACCCATTGCGGGTAGCGAAAAGAGCAGACTAACCGCGACCCCGGTCGCGTAGGCAAGCGAAGGAAACATCAGTGGCAAGATATACGGGACCCAAAGCCAAGCTTTCGCGTCGCGAAGGCACGGACCTTTTCCTGAAGAGCGCACGGCGCTCGTTCGACAGCAAGGCCAAGGACACCAAGCCTGGTCAGCATGGCCGCATCTCCGGCATGCGCATGTCCGACTACGGTCGGCAGCTGCGCGAGAAGCAGAAGGTCAAGCGCATGTACGGCGTACTCGAGCGCCAGTTTCGGCGCTATTTCGCCGAGGCGGTGCGTCGTCGTGGCAATACCGGCGAGACCCTGCTGCAGCTTCTCGAGTCGCGGCTCGACAATGTCGTCTATCGCATGGGCTTCGGCTCGACGCGCGCCGAGGCACGTCAGCTCGTGAGCCACAAGTCGATCACGGTCAACGGCCAGGTGCTGAACATTCCGTCGGCGATGATCAAGCCCAATGACGTGGTCGCGGTGCGCGAGAAATCGCGCAACCAGGCCCGCATCCAGGATGCGCTGAACCTCGCCGAGCAGACCGGCTTCGCTGGCTGGGTGTCGGTCGACAAGAACAAGATGGAGGGAGTCTTCAAAGCGGTTCCCGACCGCGGCGACCTTGCAGGCGACATCAACGAGAGCCTGATCGTCGAGTTGTACTCACGCTAATAAATAAGGATTTCCCTATGCAGACTGCAATGCTGAAGCCGCGCATCGTCGAGGTCGAGCAGATCGCTGCGTCGCAT
Organism: Burkholderiaceae bacterium; assembly: GCA_041396685.1. Lineage (GTDB taxonomy): Bacteria > Pseudomonadota > Gammaproteobacteria > Burkholderiales > Burkholderiaceae_E > JAUIAI01. The sequence goes on along the minus strand of JAWKYD010000020.1, from coordinate 118,598 downwards.
GCCCGTGTGGTCATGGAGCCTTTCGAGCGCGGTTACGGCCATACGCTGGGCAACGCGCTGCGGCGTGTGCTGCTCTCGTCGATGGTCGGCTATGCGCCAACCGAGGTGCAGATCTCGGGTGTCGTGCACGAGTACTCCACGATCGATGGTGTCCGCGAGGACGTGGTCGACCTCCTGCTGAATCTCAAGGGCGTGGTGTTCAAGCTCCACAACCGCGATGAGGTCTATCTGACCTTGCGCAAGGAAACCGCAGGCCCGGTCACCGCTGCCGACATCGATCTGCCGCACGACGTCGAAGTGATCAATCCCGAGCATGTGATCGCCACCCTCACGGAGGGCGGCAAGCTCGACATGTCGATCAAGGTCGAGCGTGGCCGCGGCTACGTGCCGGGCACGATGCGCGACGCGATGGAGAGCAAGACCATCGGCCGTGTCGTGCTGGACGCTTCGTTTTCGCCCGTTCGTCGTGTCAGTTACCAGGTCGAGAGCGCCCGCGTCGAACAGCGTACCGACCTCGATCGACTGGTCGTCGATATCGAGACCAATGGCGTGATCGCCCCCGAGGAGGCCGTGCGTCAGAGCGCGCGCATCCTGGTCGAGCAGTTGTCGGTGTTCGCGGCGCTCGAGGGCGGTATCGAGCAGGTGGTCGAGCAGCAGGTGGGCCGTGGCCCGCAGGTCGACCCGATCCTGATGCGCCCGGTCGACGACCTGGAGCTGACGGTCCGCTCGGCCAACTGCCTGAAGGCCGAGAACATCTACTACATCGGCGATCTGATCCAACGCACCGAGAACGAGCTCTTGAAGACGCCGAATCTCGGACGTAAATCGCTGAACGAAATCAAGGAAGTGCTTGCCTCGCGTGGACTCACGCTGGGCATGCGTCTCGAGAACTGGCCGCCCGTCGGTCTCGAGCGCCCCTGACAGGCTGGAATAGAAATGCGACATCGTCACGGACTCCGCAAGCTCAACCGCACCAGTGCTCATCGTGCGGCGATGCTGCGAAACCTCTGCAACGCGCTCATCAAGCATGAGCGCATCAAGACCACGCTGCCCAAGGCCAAAGAGTTGCGCCGCGTCGTCGAGCCGATCATCACGCTGGGCAAGAAACCGTCACTGGCCAATCGTCGCCTGGCGTTCGACCGCCTGCGCGATCGCGACATGGTGGTCAAGATCTTCGATGAGCTCGGCCCGCGCTTTGCCAATCGGCCGGGTGGCTATCTGCGCATCCTGAAGTTCGGCTATCGCCTCGGTGACAATGCGCCGATGGCGCTGGTGGAGTTGATGGATCGACCCGAGGTTGCCGAGGCCGCCGAGGCCGACGCAAGCTGAGCCTCGCGCCGCCATGGCCGACCAACCCGCATCCGGTGGCGACGAGCCAGACGCGGGTGCCGGGCGGCTCGAGGCGGCGATTGCCGGATCCGCCGCGCGGGCTGAGCTTGACGCGCTCGTCTTGCTGATCAGCAACTTCCCCGACGAACAGGCCGCGCGAGCGGCCTGTTCGCGTTTGCTCGACGAGCGCCTGATCGCCTGCGCGAATATTCAGGCGCCATGCCGGTCACTGTTTTGCTGGGACGGGCAGCCCCAGGACGAGTCTGAGGTGCCGGTTTGGATCAAGACGCGCCCGGAGCTCGCGTCGGCGGCCTGCGCCCGACTGGCGCAACTGCATCCTTACTCCGTGCCCGAGATTCTCGTGCTCGACGCCAGGGCACCTATCGCCTATGCCGCTTGGGTCGGCGCGGAAACGACGCAAGACTGACGTCGGCCGGCGTCGCTTCGGTGTTCCTCGGGCGAGTGGGCACAAGAGGGCGATCGAGCGTCGGCCCATCGAGCAGCCTCGTCCGCCTGCCTCTGTTTCTTCGCTCGCGGCAGGGCATGCAGCGGCCACAATGTCGCCATGACAGAGCCCCTCGGACTCGTGCTCAGTGGCGGTGGCGCGCGCGCGGCCTACCAGGTCGGCGTGTTGGAAGGCATTTGCGAACTGTTGTCGCGGGCGGGCTGGCCCCGCTCGGTCAATCCGTTCCCGATCATCGCGGGAACGTCCGCCGGCGCGATCAACGCCGCCAGCCTGGCCGCCGGCGCCGCAGACTTCCAGACAGCCGTCGCACGGCTGGTCGCGCTCTGGTCGGACATTCGCCCGGACCAGATCTACCGCACCGATGTCGCCGGAGCGTTCGCCAATGCCGCCCACTGGGTCGGGGCGTTGACCGCGGGCTGGGCCGTGCGCCGCGCCCCCCGCTCCCTGTTCGACAACCGACCGCTCGCCGGGCTGCTGGAGTCGGTCGTCGATTTCGGCGCGATTCGGAAGGCCTTGTCCGCCGGGATGCTGCAAGCATTCGCGGTGACCGCATCGAGCTACAGTTCGGGCCAGCATGTCACTTTCTACGCGAGCCGTGCCCCTTGCGACCCCTGGTACCGGACGCAGCGGCTCGCCTGCCCGGCGCAGATCGGTCTCGACCACCTGATGGCATCGAGCGCGATTCCGTTCGTGTTTCCGGCAGTGCCGCTGACGCTCGGCGGACATCACGAGTATTTCGGCGACGGGGCCATGCGCCAGACCGCACCCATCAGCCCGGCCATCCATCTGGGGGCATCGCGGATCGTGATGATCGGTGCGGGGCGGATCGAGCGAGGCCTGGCGCAGGCCGAACACCTCGACCCGCGGCTCGAGTATCCGAGTCTCGGACAGATCGCGACCCATGCGATGGCATGCATCTTCCTGGACAATGTCGCCAGCGACATCGAGCGCCTGGACCGGGTCAATGGCACGCTCGCCCTGATGGATCCCGCCGCACGTACGCTTTCGCCGCTGCGCACCATCGACAGCGCGATGTTGATGCCGAGCCAACGGCTCGATCAACTGGCCAACGACCACGTCGGCCGCCTGCCGGCGACGACCCGCAGCATGCTGCGGCTGCTCGGCGCCGCCGGCCCGAGAGGCGCCGGTCTGGCTTCCTATCTGCTGTTCGATGCCCGCTATACGCGCACGTTGATGGACCTCGGCCGTACCGATGCGCAGGCGAACACTGAGGCGATCAAGCGTGTGTTAACGCTATGAGTCCGGCAGCTCCTGTCATTTGTCGGGCACTCATCCACGGCGCGCAGCCGATGCGCGCGCTGGCTCGCCTGGCGTCGGGCGGCACCAACTCGTCGGGCGCCTTGATGCCGATCTCGCGGAAGTACCTGTCGGCGCCGATGTGCAGCGCCATGTTCATCTGCGACAGCGCGGTATCCGGCGAGATCACCTCCATCCAGGCCGCGGCGGCCACCAGACAGACCACCTGCATGGGCTGGCTCAGCGAGGAATCGGAGTGGTAGAGGAAGCCCGGCAGGTCGTTTCCGAACAGGCATTGCACGATGCCGGCGATCGCGATCAACACGATCGGCGGCCCGGGTCACGATGGCTCTGATACCGGAAGCCCGCGCACGCGGTTTCTCGTCGATCGTCGTCTCTGTTGCCATCGTGGTTGCCTGCCGTTCGGACGATGGATTCATGGGTCGTGCCGGCAGGAGGGCGGCCGATTCGTAGTCGCTCTCGATCTCACCGGCCGGTCACCTGCATGGGGGTGAGTCCAATGCACTAAGATTTGTGCGCCGATGACACGCCCCGCAGGAGCCGAAGTGATACGCGATCCCGAGCGCTTGAACGCGCTGCTTGCAGACATTCGCCGCTTCGTCACGGAGGTCGCGATCCCGAACGAAGACCGGGTCGAGCGCGACGACCGGGTGCCCGACGACGTCGTCGCGGAGATGCGTCGCCTGGGGTCGTTCGGCTGGAGCATTCCCGAGCAATATGGTGGCGCAGGTTTGACCACCGAGGAACTCGCGCTCGCGTTCATGGCGTTTACCCAGTGTTCGATCGCCTATCGCGTCATCGGTGCCCAGAATGCGGGCATCGGCTCGGAGTGCCTGATTCGCGACGGTACCGAAGAGCAGCGACACCGCTATCTCCCGCGCCTCGCCAGCGGTGAGTTGATCGGCTGCCTGGCACTGACCGAGGAGGTCGCCGGGTCCGATGCCACCGCGTTGCAGACGCGCGCCAGCGCGACCGACGATGGGCACTACATCATCAACGGCAGTAAGCGTTACATCACGTTGGCACCGATCGCCGATCTCTACACGGTCTTCGCTCGCACCGACGGCAGCTCACGTGGCGCGGCCGGGGTCAGCGCGTTCCTGATCGAGGCCGGCACCGAGGGGCTGAGTGTCAGCGGCTCGACGCCGAAGATGGGCCAGGAGGGCGCGCCGATCGGCGAGGTCTACTTGAACGACTGCCGGGTGCCGGCAGCGGCGCTACTGGGCGGTATCGAGGGCCAGGGTTTTCGCACGGTCATGAAGGCGCTCAACAAGCAGCGCATCAATCTTTCGGCGCTCAGTACCGGACCGGCGATCCGCATGCTCGACGACGCGATCGGGTTCGTGCGGCAGCGCGAGCAGTTCGGCCAGCCGATCGGTGAGTTCCAGCTCGTGCAGGCCATGCTGGCCGAGTGCAAGGTGGAGATCGAGGCGGCCCGTGCGTTGATTCTCGAAACGGCGCGCAAACGCGACCGCGGCGAGGATGTCACCCTGGATGTATCGATGTGCAAGTACTACGCCACCGAGATGTGCGGCCGGGTGGCCGATCGGGTGGTGCAGATCTTCGGCGGCCAGGGCTATGTGAAGGGCACGGGTATCGAGCGTTTCTATCGCGACGTGCGCGCCTTGCGGATCTACGAGGGCACGAGCCAGATCCACCTGCTCAACATCGGCAAGCGGCTGGTGCGCGGTGGGCACTGATCTTTCGCCATTTCGGAACGCGCCGCCGGCATCGTCACGCGCGTGCGCGACTTCTTCGAGGCAGAGATCCTGCCGCCCAACCCTCTATCGGTGAGCCTGTGCGGTGGGAGCGCGCGGGCGGCTGCGGGTCGCCAGCCACTCGTTGCCCATCAGCGCGCTCAGGACCAGGCTTCCGCCCCAGAGCGTCGCGTCGGCCGGCCGCTCGCCGGCACCGATCCAGACCCACAAGGGCGCGAACACGACCTCGAGCAGGATCAGGAGCGCGGATTCGGCGGCCGAGAGGCTCTTCGCGGCAGTGATGAACAGCAGCCCCGGCAATGCGAGTTGGAACACGCCGAGGAAGGCCAGCCAAGCCATGTCGCGGGTCGTGGCGACGAATGGCAGCGCAAACGGCAGCGTCGCCAGCGCCGAGATCGAGGCGCCGATCAACAACGCCGGCATCAGGTCGACCCGCGCCTGGGAACGCTTCATGACGATCAGGTTGCAGGCCGAGGCGAGCGGTACCGCCGAGGCGATCAGCATGCCCCAAGCGCTGTAAGGGTAGTGTTCGTCGCCGGCCAGTGCGTCCGACACCATCCAGACCATGCCGATGCCCGCGAGAGCGATGGCGAACCAGGTGCGCGCCGCGACGCGCTCACCTAGGAACGCGCGGCTCAGAAGCGCGGTCAGCAGCGGCGCGACGGCCAGCACGATCATCGCCTTGGCGACCGTGGTCATCAGCAGGGCGATCATGAAGGCGGTCAGCATCACCGACCACATCAGGCCGGAGAACAATCCGGCCGCGCCCGTCGCCGCGAGTTGGCGCGGTGCGGCGCGTCCGTGCCGGATGATCAGCCACGCGGCCACCGCCAGGGCCGCAAACAGCGATCGCCAGAACGCGGCTTCGAAACCCGCCGCCTGCTCGAACTGACGGCTGACGATGCCCGACAGGCTCCAGAGCACGCAGCAGAACAGCATGGTGAAGACGGTCTTGCGGTGCAATTGCGCGGTGCCGGGCGGATTGACGGGAACAGCGGTGTCGCAGCGTACCCGCAAACGCGGCGCATGAGCGCATGGCGCGCCGGTGGTGATGCTGGCCCGCGACAGTCACGCCCGCTGCCGGTCATCGGCCGCGATAGGGATGGTCCTTGAACAGTTCGGGTTTGAAGTCCATGCCGTGACCGGGGCGGTCAGGAGGGGACAGCAGACCGCTCACCGGCAGATTCGGTTCGGTCCAGAGGTGGTCGAACCAGCCCATGCATTCCAGCCAGGACGGATTCGGAATCGACGCGTTCAGATGCACGCTCAACTCGGGGAAGAGATGCGGCGCGATCGAGAGGCCCGCCCGGTGCGCATGATCGGCGATCACCCGCAACTCGGTGAAGCCGCCGCGCATGATGTCGGGCTGCAGGATCGGGATCTTGCCGCTGGCGAAGAACGGCTTCAGGTCGTGGTGCGTGAAGTGGTTCTCACCACCCACCACCGGGGTCGTCAGCGCGTCGGCCACCGCGTGATAGCCGTCGAAGTCGTCGGCAATGACCGGTTCCTCCAGCCAGGCGAGTTCGAATTCATCGAGGCGGCGCCCTACTGCGATGGCTTCGTCGGCCGTCCAGCCCTGGTTGACGTCGACCATGATCTCGATCTGGTCACCGAGCGCGCGGCGCATGTCGCGCACATTGGCCACGTCTTCGTCGTGCGTGAACAAGTGTGCCACCTGCATCTTGATGGCCGTGAAGCCACGATCGACGAACGCCTGCGCCTTCTCGATCATGCCGTCGTGGCCGAGGCCGCGAAAGCAGCCCGAGCCGTAGATCGGCAGCGGATCGGGCCGCCCGCCCCAGAGCGCCCAAAGCGGCTTGCCCTGTGCGCGGCCGGCGGCGTCCCAAAGCGCGATGTCCAGGGCCGACATCGCCATCACGGTGATGCCCATGCGTCCCTGGATGAACGTGGCCTGCCACATCCTTCGCCACAGTGCTTCGACATTGCCGGCATCCTGCCCCAGCAGCAGTGGCGCGAGCATTTCTTCGATGCAGACCTTCAGGGTGCGCATACCGCCGGCGAGCGGGTGCAGATGGCCGGTACCGATCACGCCCGACTCGGTCTCGACCTCGACCACCAGGAGGTCGATGTTCTCGAGCGCCAGGAAGCCGGTCTTGGGCGGATCGGCGAAGGGGATGGACAGCAGATGGGTGCGAATGTCGGCAATCTTCATGGGCAGCACGCGCGCGCTCATCGAATGGGTTGCGATCGGGGATCCGGGAAGACCGGCACAGGAAGGCACCCGCCAGCCCGCGCTCGACGGCGGACCATGGTAAACCCTCGGAGCGGCGCAGGCATGGGTTCGCGCGAAAGCACCGGCCGCATACTGAGCGCCAGGCGAACGGCGTCCGGGCCGATGACGACCCGCCCGGGACTGCCGCAGGCAGTCGGGGCTGGCGCGCCGAGTCTTCCGTGTCGCGAATCGTCGGAGATCAACGAGCAGCCATGACAAGCGAACAGTGCCCCACCGCTCGTCCGTGCGACCAAGCGCCGTCCAAAGCGCGGCCTGATCCACGCGCGGATTGGGATGTCGTCCTCGGCGCCGCCTGGCGACCCGCCTGGTCGATCCGAAGCCGGCGCGGCGCGCTCGCACCATTGATCGAATGGTGGCATCGGCGCGTTGCCAAGAGACGGGCTCACGAGCCTGCGACGACGCCGCATTCCAGCAGGGACTCGATCCGCTCGTCGGAATAGCCGAGCCAGTCACGCAGCACGGCCCGTGTGTGCTGGCCGATTTCGTAGGGCACCGGTCCGGCCGGCACGACGGCCGAGCCGTCGAGTTGGAACGGGGTCGCGGTGACCCGCGCACTTCCCGACACCGGATGGGCGACGATCGGAAACGCGCCCCGCGCGTCCATGTGCTCGTGCTCGATCAGCTCCTCGGGATGCAGCACGGGTACATTGGGCAACCGGGCCTCGCGCAGCACCTCGAGCGCCGCCTCGGCGCTGCCATAGCCCTGCAACCATTCGCCGATGAGGGGTGCCAGCGCCGACCAGTTGCGGCGCCGATCCGCCGGCGTCGCGAAGCGCTCGTCGTCGCGCAGTTCCGGGCGGTTCATGAGCTCTGTGAGCCGGGTCCACATCGACGGCACACCGCTGACCTGCATGGCGACGTGGCGATCGCCGATCGCATGCACGAGCATGCCGGCACGCGGCTGACGTGCCACCGGGTGACCGTTGAGAAGGGCGGGAAAATTGACGTCGTCGGCGGCGACCAGGCATTCGAGCATGGAGACGTCGATGAAAGCCCCCTTGCCGGTGCGCGCGCGGCGCAGCAACGCCGCGCAGATCGCGCCAAAGGCATGGGCGCCCGCCAGCACGTCGGCGGCCTGCAGGTTCGAAGCGCGCGGCGCGAACTGACCGGCCCGATCGAGTTCCATCATGCCGGAGAAGGCATTGATCAGGTGCGCGTAGGCCTGCAGCCTGGCCAGCGGACCGGTCTGGCCGAAGCCGGAGATCGCGCAATAGACCAGGTCCGGCTTGACGCGGCGCAGGCTCGGTTCGTCGAAACCGAGTTTGGCCATCACTCCGGGCGAGAAATTCTCGACCACCACGTCGGCGCGGCGCACCAGTGCATGCACCAGCTCACGCGCTTCGGGATGGGAGAGGTCGATCGCGATGTCGTGCTTGCCGGCATTCATGCGCGCGAAATAGGCACTGCGGTCCGCGCGCCGCGGATCGAGTTGAGGCAGCACGTAACGAACCTCGTCACCCTCGCCCGGCCGCTCGATCTTGATGACGGTGGCGCCGAGATCGGCCAGCAGGCGGGTGCAGTAGGGGCCCGACAGCACGCGCGTGAAATCGGCGATCACATAGCCGGTCAGCGGCGCGTCGTCGTCGACGTGGTTCGAGGGGGTGACGTCGTTCATTGCGAGGCGTGGATCAAGGCCATGACCTTGCCGAACAACACGCTGTTCTCGTCGGTCAGCGGCTCGAGTTCGTCGAAGTGATCGGCATCCGGCACGTTGTAGCGCTCGACCCGGCGAGCGTCGGTGCGGATGCGGGCGGCGTGATCGTCGGACTGGCGCAGCAACTCGGCGGGCTCACGGGCGCCGGCGATGACCAACTGAGGTGCATCGGTCAGCGGCGGCAGGTTGCACGGGCTTTCGGCGCGAGCCTCGTCGACGTCCATGCGTGGGCCGGCATTGATCGTGGTGTGTACGAGCGGTTCCAGCTCGAACAGACCCGAGATCGGCATGGCGGCACGAAACAACCGGGCCGGCAGCGCGGTATCGACCGCGGGCCAGTCGGTGGCCATCATCATCGCGGTCAGGTGGCCACCGGCCGAATGACCCATCACGTGCATGCGCTCACGCGCGTAGCCGAGCGCTGCTGCGTCGTGCCAGAGGCGACTCATGGCACGACGCAGCTGCGGCGCGATCCGGCCGATGCGGACCGATGGCGTGAGGTCGTAGTTGGGAATCGCGACCGACACGCCGTGACGCATGAATGCCGACGAGATCCAGCTGTAGAGGTTTTTGTCGCCGCGCTGCCAGTATCCGCCGTGGATATAGACCAGCAGGGGACCGTTGGCGTCGCCGCTCGGAAAGAAGTCGAAACGCTCGCGTTCGCCCCCGCCATAACGCAGATCGACGCGCGCATCGCTGGTCGCGACATGCCGGGCGGCGCGCTCCTGCCAGCGCTGCATGACGTCGGGCAGGTCCGGCCGCAGGGCACCGAGGTTGTATTGGGCTTCCAGCGTACGTGCATCCATGCCTTTGTAGAGAATCATCGACGTGCTCCCGGGATCGATGGCCCGATCATAGTGGAGGCCCGCAACGGGGCCGCGTGCGAGCCGGGCCACGACGCGAACGAAGCTTGGCTCGCACCTCGTGGAACCGGCTCAGCGTCATCGGGCCGTAAGGACTTTTGAAAACCTGCCCGGGATCAGCCGAAGCGTGAGCCCGCCCAGGAAGTGATCAATCTAACCGATTCGGCCAACAACTCCGGCTGACCCTCGAAGTAGTGGCTCGCGCCAGCGATCCGGTGCATCGACTTGTCGGCACTGGCGGCGGCGGCATGCATGAGCCAGATGTCGGGCTGGGGAACCGCGTCGTCGCCGGTGTGCTCGATCGCCAGCAGTGGCGCTTGCATGCGTGCGGCGCAGGTCTCGCCGTCGGCGCGGGAGTGATCGAGCGACCACTGCGACAGCCAGGCGCGCAGCGTCGAGAACCGGCCGAGCCCGACGGGCCCGGTATTCACGGTTTCGGGGACACCGAGATAGCAGGTGCCGATCACACGGTCGTTGGGATCGATCGTGCCATCCAGGAACCGTGGTTCGGCCATCGTGCGGTGCGTGACGAAGCCGCGTTCCACTTCAGCCGTGCCACGGCGGCGCAGGGTCTCGAGCGTCTCCTGGACCCGGGCCGTGATACGGCGCATGCGCGCCAGCTGTGCGGACCGGTACTCGGCCAGCCAATCGGCCGGGTAAGGTGGGCGCACCGGCAGATCGGGCGAATAGAGGTCGAATCTCGGGTCACGCCGGTCGGGGTCGTGCTCGTCGACCACGGATGGGTCGATCCAGTCGGCCAGGCAGTGGGCGCGTGACCGGTGTGCGGCTTCGAGAATGACCGCATCCGCCGGCTGCAGATCGGCCGCGCTCAGGTCGACCGGATCGCCGGCCGGTGTTTCGGTGATGGTCGGCTTCTCGGCCTGCGACTGATAGAACATCGACAGCGCGCCGCCACCGGACCAGCCGAGCAGCACCACGCTCCGAAAGCCGAGTTGCTCGCGCGCATGGCGAACCGCGGCGCCAAGATCGAGCGCGACTTTCTCGAAGATCAGTGGCGTGTCGTTCTTCGCATAACGGCTGCCCATGCAGAGCACCGAGTGTCCGGCCTGCGCGAGCGCCGCCGGCAGTGGCAACAGCTGCAGGGTGGAACTCGGGTGCATCATCAAGAAGACGGTGCGCGAGCGTCGCTGGGCGGGCTCGATCAGGAGTCCCTCGAGATTGACCGTGCCCTGGCTGCCGGAGAAACCGTAGCTCTCGGTCATCTTGCTGACCTCGGCATAGGCGATATGCACCCAGCGGTGCGCGATCGGTTGGGCGGCATCAGACATCGCTTTCTCCCCAGACGAGTCTGCGCGGTGCGGACGCGTCGTCGTGTGGTTCGTGCAGGCACTGTCGGATCAGTGCCGAGACGCGCTCGGCGTGACCGAACTCATGGGCCATGCTGAGCACCAGCTTGGCGAGAAACACGCTCTCGCGTTGCTCGGGCACCGAGTCCAGCGCGGTGGCCAGTTCGTCGTAGAGAGATTCCAGCTCATCGAAGCTCAGGGCGGACATCGTCGCTCCTCGGAAGGGTTTTTTGCAGCCTTTCAGGCGCGAAGCGCTTCATCGCGCAGCCCCGCCGACGACAGCGCTCGCGTGACCACGCCGGCCACCCGCGCGGCCGAGCCGGTCTTCCAACGGGCGGCGACGTGTTGATCGGGGCGCAGCACATAGACGGAGCCGCGTCCCGCGCCGTCATCGGCGCCCCAGCAGGCATGGACATGACCACTGGCGTCGGCGATGACATCATCGGCGCCCGCCGGGCGGACCGAATCGCGCCTGATGGCGAGGATGCGGACGTCGATGCCGTCCTGTCGCAGGGAACGGGCGTCGTCGAGCGCAGCGCACCACTGCGCCTCGTCGCCGCCGAAGACCAGCACCGTGAACGTCGGCTGTACCGCGTCGAGTAGAAAGCCTTCGGGATCCGTGTCGTTGCCGCGCCGGACATTGCGCGGCGGCGCTCCCGGGCGCGGTCCGGCGCCGAACGCCGCCTCGGTGTCGTCATGCCAGGTCAGCGGGCTGTCGGCGTAGTCGATCGGGTGGGAGGTCCGCCAGTGCAGCAGGCCGCGTATCCAGGGTCGGTCGAGCGCGAGCGACAGCACCGCCTGCTGCATGATGCGAAAGCCGCCTGAGGGCGGCGCCATCATGCGGGTGCTGCGGCCCGCCTCGATACAGATCTGGCGCGCGTCGGCGACGCGCTCGCTGCTGTAGGTGTCGAGCAGGCTCTCGGGCGCGCATCCGCGGATCACGGCGGCGAGCTTCCAGGCGAGGTTGATGGAATCCTGCACGCCGGTATTCATGCCGCGCACGCCGAACACCGGCAGCAGATGGGCCGCATCGCCGCAATAGAGTACGCGACCGTGCCGGTAGTCGGCCAGGGTCAGCGCGTTCGGCTTGTACAGCGTTACCCATTCGAAGGTCCACGGCGCATCGACGCCGATGTAGTCGAGATGCGCCTGGATCTGCTCGCGAATACGGTCGCGATCGAGCGCCTGCTCGTCGCTGACATCTTTCGGAACCTGGTAGTCGAGCCGCCAGACGCCGTGGGGTGCCTTGTGCATCAGCACGCTCTGACCGGGCAGCCAGGGCGGATCGAAATAGCATCGCCGACCGTTGGGAGAATCGATCTCGATATTGAAGTCGGCGATCAGGAAACGGCTCTCGAACGACTGCCCCTCGAAGCGCAAACCCTGCATCTGGCGCACCGCCGAGCGAGCGCCATCGCAGGCCACCAGCCAATCGGACTCCAGCACATAAGGCCCCTCGGGAGTGTCCAGTTCCAGAGAGACGCCGTCGTCGCCGATCTCGAGGCCGGTCAGCTTGGTCTGGAAACGGATCTCGACGCCGAGTTCGCGCGCACGATCGACGAGGATCTTCTCGATGATGCATTGAGCGAGATTGGTCATCGGCGCGAACTTGTCGTCCGGCGAGAACGGAATGTCCAGATGGTGGACGACACGGCCCTTGTAGAAGCTGTAGCCGTCCTTCCAGAGCAGCGCGCCGGCCTGGAACTCGTCGGCAACGCCGCACTGCTCGACGATCTCGAGCGTGCGCCGCGCCAGTGCCAGCGCACGGCTGCCGCTGCAGACCTGGGCTTCGGCTTCGATCACGATCGGCTTCACGCCCTGGCGCGCCATCAGGATCGCGAGCACGAGACCGTTCGGCCCCGCGCCGACGATCACCGCCTCGCGTCGGCGGGCCACGTCCTCGCTCATCTCGGGCGGACGCACGTAGGGGTAGGTCTCGTATTCGAAGTAGCTGGCCCGATGTTGCGAGAGCGCGGGCTGGTGCACGGATGTCTCCTTCGGGGAATGCGTCGGTAGGCCGCAAGGGGGCCAGGCAGGAGGGCTTCTCAGGCAGCGTTCAGCGCGCTCGGCGCTCGGCCTTCTCGGCCGTCCAGGCGTCGAGCTCTCGACGGGCCCGGTCGTGCTCTTCGATGTCGAAGCCGTCGTCGACGTCGGCCGTCAGCTCCAGCCGCAAGCCGTTCGGATCGAAGAAGTAGATGGAACGAACGAAGCCGTGATCGGTGACGCCGAGCACCTCGACCCCGGCCGCCTCGAGACGAGCCTTGGCACGTTGCAACGACTCGAGCGAACGGACTTTCATGGCGAAGTGATTGACCCAGGCCGGCGTGTTCGGCGAGGGTTGCGCGGCCTGGTCGTCACCGAGGTCGAAGAACGCGATGCAGGATCCGTCAGCAAGCGAAAAGAACAGATGCACGTAGGGACAGTGCTCGCCAGTGCTGGGCACGTTCTCGGCACGGATCACGTGTGCCAGCGGCAGGCCCAGGATGTCCTCGTAGAAGGCGCGAGTCTGTTCGGCATCGCGGCAGCGCCAGGCGAAATGATGCAGTCTGGAAATGGGTTCGAACTCGGCTGACATGACAGGACCTCGTGGCGGCAGACCTCTGCACCCATTCTATCGATCCGGCGCCAATCGCGGGTGACCCCGCCTGCGGCCGTACCCTTGTCTCGGCCGCCGGTCGTGACCATCGGTCGACCGCTGATCGAATGCCTGGAATACGGTCGCTTTTCTTGCGATCGAGACGCGAAGGCTCGACTATTTTCCCCGCAGGATGCCCGCTCTGGATGCGCGAGCGGGCGGGGGAAGGACGACGGGGATCGCTACGATGGTACCTACCAGATTCAACAGGTTCGCGCTCGTGTGCGCAATCGCGGCCATTGCCGGTTGCGTACAGGTATACACGGGCAATCTCGGCCAGCCGGCGGCCGTTCAGCATCTGGGCGGACCGGTGGCGGCCGGGCCCGCGGCGGCGGCCGGGCCGGTAGCGGCGCCATTGCAGGCGCCGGCCGACACCCACGTGCCGGCTCCCGCCTATCCGGCACAGATATCCACGCCCGCCGTCGTCGCGCATGCGGGTCACGGCGCGCACGACGCCAGCGGTGGCCGCGATGCCGGGCACGCACCCCCGGCCGGCACACATGGCGCCCCCGGCGTCCATCCGGTCGCAGTCGATGACCGGGTCATCACCCAGCAACGCCAGCGGCTGGCAGCAAACACCCGCAACAAGGGCTTCGGGCCGCAGGCCCCGCGCGACATCGAATCGCGAGCCGGCAGCAATACGCGCAGTTTCACTGCGGCGCCGCCGTCGAACACGATGAACCTGTGCAACATCCACTTCCACAAGAACGCCGAGCACAAGGGTGGCGAGTTCTCCACCTACGCGGGCAATGGCGACGGTCACGGTTACCAGGGTGGCTTCGTCTACTCGGGGAGGCTGGCGCAGTCCGAACTCGGGCCGTTGCACGGCGAGGTCTGTCCCAGCGAGCACGGCGGTCTGCGGCCCGGCGACACCATCGAAGTGCACTATGTCTACTCGAGTGCCCAGGTCGAACCCGGGCCGACGCTGGCCGCCTGCATGAACGATGCGATCAAGAATCCGGACCTGCGGGTGGAAGCCCAGGTCTACGTGCTGGTCACGAACCGCAACGCGTACGACTTCAACCGACTCGCCGCGCACGAGCTACGTCACGGTCTGCATCAGGCCGTGAACATGCCGGATTGGACCGGCGCTCCGGTTCAGTACGCCGGGTCGACCACCGGGCCCGGCTACAACGAGAAAGGCTCGCCGTTCCAGGTGACGTGGAGCGTGCGTCCCCATGTCGCGAAGGTGAACATCGAGACGGTGGGCGAATGGTGCCGGGGCAATGTGTTCAAAGAAGACCATGCGCACGGCGTGCGCAATCTCGTGGTCAATCCGGAACTGCTGTCGGCGATGGGGCGCTGAGCGCGACATCGTTCGGCACGATCGCACCGTGCCGTTCCGGATTGCGTCCGGCCACGCCCGATTGCCGGCTGGCCCCGCCGCCGATACCCTCGGGGCCGGTCGGTCCCTATAATGGTCCGGTCGGTCGAATCTGGCCGGCAGCGTTCTCAGGGCGGGGTGGAAGTCCCCACCGGCGGTAGCCGCAGCGTTTGCTGCGCAAGCCCGCGAGCGCCTGTCCGGCCTGTCAGCGCCGGCAGGGTCAGCAGATCTGGTTCGAAGCCAGAGCCGACGGTTACAGTCCGGATGAAAGAGACCGCGTCATACGCATGCGCCGCCGGGTTGCGGCTTGCTCGTGCGTGTGCGTGCGCCCTGATTCCTGGTTCCACTCGTTCGAGGACTTCCATGAATCAGATTTCCCAAGCATTACACTCGGCTGGCGCCGTCCATCCGCCGCGCCTGCGGCCACCCCGCGTCGCGATCGTCGCATCCGGCTGGCATGCCGACATCGTCTCCAATGCCATCGATGGCATCCGGAACGAATTCGCGCGGGCCGGACTTCCCGCCGAGGCGCTGCGCGTGTTCCAAGTACCCGGCGCGTTCGAGATTCCGTTGCACGTCAAGCGGCTGGCGGGTTCGGGACGTTTCGATGCGATCATTGCCTGCGGTCTGGTCGTCAACGGCGGCATCTACCGGCACGAGTTTGTGGCCTCGGCCGTCATCGACGGCCTCATGCGCGTGCAGATCGAAACCGACACGCCGGTGTTCTCGGCTGTGCTCACCCCGCGCGACTTTCATGAGCACGCCGAGCATCAGGCCTTTTTCCGCGAGCATTTCACGAAGAAGGGGATCGAAGTCGGCAGCGCCTGCTTGGCGACACTGGCGAGTCTGGATTCGCTGCCGTTCGCCGTCGCCTGATTTGCTCCGTCGGCAATCGCGCGGCCGCTTGCCGGCCGCGCGATTGCCGGGCGTGGCGCGGCACGAATCCGTTGCCGACGATTCGCCATTCAGGAGTCAATCGATATGGAGCAGTCCACGAGAATCAAATGCCGTTCCGTTGTCTATCGCCAGGGATTCATCGAGGTGACACCCAACATCCACGAGGGCCTCGTCAATCTCGAGATCTGGGGCGTTCGTGCCGAATGTGACCTTTCATCGATCGAGCTCGACGGCGACGAGTTGACCGACTCGGACGTCGAGGCCAACTGCGAACTCGAACTTGCGGCCGATGAGGTTCGGCAGTTGATCAAGCAGTTGCAGCAGGCGCTCGCACGGGCCGAACGGTGCGGGCCGACGGAATGATCGCGATCGCGAGGGGTCGCGCTCGCCGCGCCAGCTGCGATGCACCATCGGGCGTTGGCGATCGGGTTGCCGAACGGCGGCCGATCGGCCTGACCACAATGTCTCGCCCGGGAGGCCGACGCGGCGCGGTCCGGCGCGCGGACTCCAGGCCCACAGGATTCCGGCAGGCGTCGACTATCATCCGATTTGCGCGCCGGCAGGGTGCCCGCGCTCGTCAGCCCTTCCGGACCCATGCACCGATGAGACGGGGACGCTTCTATTTCGGCCTGACCTCGATCGCGATTCTGACTGTCGCGATTGGCGTAACCTACTGGCCCGAGGAGTCCCTGCAGGGCCTTCGCGTCGAGGGCGAACGGGTTTTCGAGGTCGGTCGCCACCGGGTGTCGATTGAAACCCGGCCGGCCGAGGGCGAGCCCGAGGGCCGGGGCCGGGCCATGATCATCGTGAGGGTCGGTGACGTGCGCACCGAAATCGAGTCCTGGTTCGAAACCGACGAGCAGATGGATATACGACCGGCATACGTGTCGTTTCACGAGGCCGACGACGATCCGGGCCGCGATCTGCTGATCTGGCGGCCGCGAAATCAGAGTGAGCTGGTCGCCGATCGGTATGTGTCGAGCCGCGACGGCACGGTGCAGGCTCTGCCGAAGCCGATGGTGGAGAAATACGACCTGTCGGCCGATCGGTTCTGACACCCTGAGCCGTCGCCACGTCCGACCCGATCGACCAACCTTCCCGCCCTACGCGACGATGCCAGCCGAGATCAGACCCTTCGTCGAAGCTGACCAGGCCGAGGTGATCGCGCTGTGGCGCACTTGCGATCTCACCCGCCCGTGGAACGATCCTGCCAAGGACATCGCGCGCAAGTTGTCCGTGCAGCGAGAGCTCTTTCTGGTCGCCAGCCTCGAGGCTCGGATCGTGGCGACGATCATGGCCGGCTACGACGGGCATCGTGGCTGGATCAACTATCTGGCCGTGCACCCGGATCACCGTCGGAAGGGGCTCGGCCGCCGGTTGATGGACGACGTGCAGGCGCGTCTGCTCGGCATGGGCTGCCCGAAGATCAACCTGCAGGTGCGCGGCACGAACCGGGCCGCACTCGCATTCTACGAAGGCATCGGCTTCGCGTGCGATGATGCGATCTCCCTTGGCAAGCGCATCATCGTGGATTGATGCCTGAGACGATCCTTGAAATCGCGTGCGCCTTCGATGTTCCCCCGGGCCGTTGGTGGCCGGGCCTGACGTGAGTCTTTGGCAGGCGCTGCTGATCGTCGTCTGCGCGCTTGCCGTGCTGGTACTCCTGATCGCCGAGCGTTCGTCGCGACCGACGGCTCGTGCCGCCGGCAAGCTCGTGGCCAGCACCGCCTTCGTGTTGTTGGCGATCTCGTTCGATGCCATGGCCTCGGACTACGGCCTCGGAATACTGGTGGCGCTTTGCCTGGGTTGGCTGGGGGATGCGCTGTTGCTGTCGGCGCGACAGCCTTTGTTTCTCGGCGGCCTGGCGGCATTCCTGGTCTCGCACCTGTGCTTCGCGACGGCGTTCGCAACGCGTGCGATCGACGGTTGGGTGTTGACGATTTCGGCGGTCGCGTCGCTGGTTCTGGGCTGGTGCGTTCTGCGCTGGCTGCGCCCTCACCTGGCGCCGGCATTTCGCTGGCCGGTCGTACTCTATGTCGTCGCCATCCTCGTGATGTTGACGACGGCGGTGTCGCTATCGGCGGCAATCGGTCGCTGGGAGCCGGCGCTCGGTGCGCTCGTATTCGCCGCATCGGATCTGGCGGTCGCGCGCGATCGCTTCGTGTGTCCTGGTTTCGTCAATTCGGTCTGGGGCTTGCCTGCGTACTATTTCGCGCAGGTGGTCATGGCCGTCTCGATCGTTGCCGTGGCCTGATCGGCCCGGTCGCACCACAGAATCGCCGCGGAGGCGATCCCTGTGTCCTCGTCGTTGCAAACCTTCGACCACGATTTTCGCTGCATCTTGGCACTGGCCCGTGCCGGCCTGCACGGGATGGGGCCGGGCATCCGTGACGCGCGGCTGAACGGTCGGGGCGGCGCGCCGACCATCGCCGATCTCGAGCCGGCGGGGCCCATCGGCAGGGTGGGCTATGCTGGCATTCGGCGACCGCCTCGAATGCGGCGATCGTCCGACCGCGAGCCGGTCGGACGAGGGCGGGTATCGTGTCGCCGACGACATCCACAGGTGGCCTACCGTGCAACTCCCCATCGATCTTCGTAGCGACACCGTCACCCGGCCGACAAATGCAATGCGTGCCGCGATGGCGAGCGCGCCGGTCGGCGACATGCAATACGGCGACGATCCCACGCTCAATGCGCTCGAGGCCCGCGTGGCCGACCTGCTCGGCAAAGAGGCCGCGCTGTGGCTGCCGTCGGGCACCATGGCGAACCAGGTCGCACTGCGGGTCCTGACCCGCCCGGGAGACGATGTATTGGTCGGCAGCGAGGCGCACTCCGTGTGGCACGAGGCCGGCGGTTCCGCCGCGAACGCCGGCGTCCAGTTCACCGAGATCGGCGATCGGGGCTTGTTCACCGCGCAGGACATTCGATCGCACGCCAAGCCGCGCAACGCACCCGTCTTGCCGATCCCAGGAACCACGCTCGTCCAGGTCGAGAATACCCACAACCGGCACGGTGGACGGGTGTGGGCGCTCGACGAGCTTCGCTCGGTGGGCGCGGTCGCGCGCGAACTGGGACTGGCCTCCTATATGGACGGCGCCCGACTCTGGAATGCCGCAGCCGCACTCGATGTCGCGCCGGCGGCGTTGGCCGAACCGTTCGACATGCTGATGGTGGCGTTCTCCAAAGGCCTCGGCGCCCCGGCCGGCTCGGTGCTGGCTGGCCCGCGTGATCTGATCCAGCCGGCGATACGGCATCGGCGCATGCTCGGTGGCGCGATGCGGCAGGTGGGCATGTTCGCCGCAGCCTGCGATTTCGGGCTCGATCATCACCTCGGACGCATCGCCGAGGATCACGAACACGCCAGACTGATCTGCGACCGGCTGCGGGCGTGTCCGGGCGTCGTGCTGGCGGCCGACCCGCCGCCGACCAACATCGTGGTCTTCGAACTGTCGGGGGCGCGTCGCTCAGCCGCCGAACTGGTGAAGGCACTTGCCGACGAGGGCATCCTGGTCAACGCCCTCGGCCCGCACAAGCTGCGCCTGCTCACACACCTCGATGTCAGCCGGGCCCAGTGCGAGCGGGCGGCGCAAACGCTGGCGCGACTCCTGGGCGGCTGACGTTCTGTGGTCGCAAGCCTATCGCGGCCAGAACCAGGCGATTGAGGCGCTCCTGTGAGACCGGCTTGACCAGGAATTCATCGAACGGTTCGCGTATCGCGAGGACGTCGATGCCGGCCGCCTCACCGGTGACCGCAATCAGGAAGGGCTTGGTTGCCGAAGGCTCGGCGACGCGATTGCGGATCTCGCGCGCGAGCTCGCCACCGTTGCCATCAGGCAGATTCAGGTCGATGCAGGCCACTGCGTATTGGTGTCTGTCGAGCAATGCTCTTGCCATCTCCAGGTCGTCGGCTTCATCGACGATCAGGCCGACGCCGCGCAGACCCGCCGCGAACAACACCCGGCTGAGCCGATTGTCATCGACCAACAGCAGGCGGTGGTCGGCCGTTGTTGCCGCCAGGATCCCGTCACTCGGCAATGATGTCATCTGTTCGGCGGTCCGAGATTGCTCGCGCAACTCGCCGCGCGAAATCGACGCAGGCAAATGGACCGTGAACGTCGACCCTTTTCCCGGCGCGGATTCGATTGCGATCCGCCCGTTCATTCGTTCGACCAGTTCCTTGACGATGGACAGTCCGAGACCTGTGCTACCGCGCTTGGTTTCGTCGATCACGGCGAAGGGTTCGAAGATGTGATCGATCTTGTCGGCCGGTATGCCTGGGCCGGTGTCAGCGACTTTCACCACCAGGCGCCCCTCTGGCCCGCGGCCGCTCGTCTCACCGGCGTCCGGCGCACGACCGCTCGATTCAAAAGCCAGGCTCACGTGTACCCGGCTATTGGTCGAGTACTTCACCGCATTGTTGACGAGATTGTGCAGAATCTGGCGAATCCGCATGGGATCGACCCAGACGCGCCGAGGCACCGTCGGATCGATGCTCGCATCCAGCGTGTCGCCCTTGGCCTCGGCCGGCAACTCGAATGATCGAAGCACCGAATGAACGACGGCCGCGACATCGATGAACTGCGGCCGAACTGTGATCCCGCGGGCCTGAACGCGGCTGAGATCGAGCAGGTCGGCGATCAACTCCTCGAGTTCACGTGCCGATGAGCGGGCGACCTCGAGTACCTCGCGGTCACGGGCGGGTAGCGCATCGGCGCGAATCGCCTCGATCGCCAGCCACATGTTCTGGACCGGCGAGCGCAGTTCGTGGCCGGCCGTCGCGAAGAAGCGTTCGCGGCTTGCGATCGAGGCATTGAGTTCGGCAAGCAGGCCGCGTTCCTGAGTCAGATCGAACAGATATCCGGTCCAGCTTCTCGTGCCGTCAGCCTCCGGTCGGGCGCGTGCCTCGGCCAGCATCCAACCCTGGGTGCCATCCGGAAACTCGAACGAGAAGGTCTCGGAGAAGGGCTCCCCACTGCGGATGCTGCGGCGAACGGCGTCCTTCACACGATTGCGATCGTCGGTGCCGACATGCGCGAGTACACCGGTCAGAATATCGTGTGAATCGCCGGCAACGCGCGCCATTTCGCGTGCGGCACGATTGGCGAACTCGGGCTCGAGGCGTTTGCCGCCGTGTTGGCGGTATTGGTATACGCCGGCGGGCAGGTGATCGGTCATGTCGGTGAGGTGCTGCTCGGCGCGCAGACGGCGGCGGCCTTCCTGGGCAAGCCGCCGGTTCCAGAACAAGGTGACGAGAACCAGCCCCGTGAGCGCCACGATCGAGGGAATCAGGAGGCTCAGATAGCGGCGCAATCGGCGTTGCGGCTCTAGATCGATCGCCACCCAGCGGCGCATCGCCCGATCATGTTCGATCGCGCTCATCGATTCGATCACCCGGTCGAGCGCAGGCACGAGGGCCTGCAGGCGATGGGGCACGGCCATGCGAAACTCGGCTGGCAATTCCTCGATCTGAGCGACCGCGCGCAACTCGCCGGCGAAGCGCGTGTTGACGAACTGGTTTGCGTAGAGCTTGACTTCGACCGCCGCATCGGCGCGCCCGTCGACCACCGCGGCCATGGCTTGTTCGCCATTCGCCGCGGTCACGATCGTGATCTCGGGATAACGCTGTTCGATGATGGGAATCAGCGGATGCCGTGCGGCCAGTGCCACGCGATGTCCACGCAGGCTGCCCAGGTCCCAGTACAGCGCAGCGTCGGCCCGGCTCAGCAGTACGTAGGGCATGGCGACATAGGGCTTGCTGAATGCGAAGTCGGCGTCCCGGGCCGGTGTGCGGGTAAAGAACGGAATCACGTCGATGCGTGCGTCGAGCGCAGCATCGATCATGTCGGCGACCGAATCGAACGGCAGGACACGGATGGGTACGCCGAGCCGGTGCGCGATCAGCGATGTGTACTCGGCGGCGATGCCCAGGTGGGTGCCGGTGGAGTCCATGTCGTTCAACGCGTGCAGACCGCGAACGGCGCCGACGCGAAGTGTGCCGAGATCGCCGATGATCCGCGCTTCGCGATCGGTCAGGGAGATGGTCGGGCCGCCCGGGTCCGGGATGCCTGGGGCGGACCCGAGCGGGCTGGCACGTTCCGCAAGGCCGTCGCTGATGACGCGATTGAAGATTGGCACGTAAGCCGCCCAATCGTCGCGAATCGCGATGTGCGCCCAGCCCGAGCCGAAGTAGAGCTGACGCTTGAACTCGAAATCGGTCAGGCCCGTGCGTCGGGCCTCTGTCATGGTTTCGACGATCGGACCGACGTAGTAGTCGGCGCGATGATCGCGCAGGGCGGCCAGCATCTGCCCGATGTCGCCGTTGATGGGCACGGTGATGGCGTTGGGAAACAGCGTCGGCAGATACTTTTCGGACGCGTAGCCGGTCGGCACCGCGATGCGCACACCCGCGAGGTTCGGGTTCGTGCGATGCAGGTCGACACCACGAAACCCCATCAGGGCCAGCGGGTTGCGCACGATGCCGACGGTGAAATCCAGGAACTCGTCCCGCGCGGGCGTATAAGCCGCGTACGGAAGCACGTCGGCCTCGCGTTTGCGCACCGCATCGAGCGCCTCCTGCCAACGGTCGAAATAGACCGGCTCCAAGCGAACATCCAGGGACTCGCCGATCGCATTGAGCACGCCGACCGCCACCCCGGCTGGCTGCCCCTGTTCGTCGATGTACTGGAGCGGCGCGTAGTTCTCGCGCGCGATCGCCACCCGGATCAGGCGGTGCGAACCGATGAAGTCCCGTTCGGGTATGGTCAGGAAGTCCGGCGGGACTCGTGAGGCCGCGATATCGGGCGCGCCAGAGCGCGCCGTCGGCTGAGCGATGGCCTGGTTCGCCAGCAGCCAGACGCAGACCACGAGCAGCCAGGCCGGCCAGGGGCCCGTCCCGCTTCGGATCCAAAGTCTGCCCGCGTGAAGGAATCTTCCTTCGGGTGCCACGGTCGGGGTCTCTCGAACGATGCCGTGCTGTTTCCGATGAGAAGCATCGGCAACTACTCGCGATCTGCAGTATAGGAAGAATCACCGCCAAAAGAGCAATCCCGATGCAGCGGAGGATGAGCTATCGCAAGAATCCGGTATTCGTTGCCGAGCGCGATCGATCCTTCGCTCGCGGCGCCTGCGTTTGCGTGCGATCCCGTGCAGCCGATGCTCGGCCGGCTCTGCGAGCGGGACGCACTGGGCGTATTCTTCGAGTTCACGGCGGGTCTCGGGTTGGCATCGGGGCAGCCGGCCCGGCTGCGTTGGTGGCGTGAGCGTGGTGGTGCGGCGGGCGACGGAGCGCAAACTCGGTAACGCCGGCGCGGTTGTCGTCCTCGCGGCAGGGCGTCTCGAACAGAAGGTGGGGGCATGACGATCCTGGCTTTGGGATATCTCGGTTTCGGTGCGGCCGATCTCGATGCCTGGCAGGCATTCGGTTGCGGTCAGCTCGGGTTGCAGATGGCCGAGCGTACGGGTGACACGCTGTCCTTGCGCATGGACGATCGCGTGCAGCGCGTGTTTCTGGAGCGAGACGCCGCGGCCGCGGCGCGGGTGTTCGGCTGGGAGCTTGCCGATGCCGCGGCGCTCGATCGCATGGCCGCGCGTGTCCAGTCGGCGGGCGTCGAGGTCCGGCGCGAGCCGGCTGCGCTTGCCGATCGGCGGGGCGTGACCGAACTGGTCTCGTTCACGGATCCACTCGGTCATCGCTTCGAGTTGTTCCAGGGGGCTCTGACGGCGGCGACCCCGTTCGTCGCCGGCCGCCCGGTGTCGGGTTTCCGCACCGGTGAGCTTGGCATGGGCCATGTCGTGGTCGTCGACCCGCAGGTCGAGCGGGCGCTGCCTTTCTATCGCGATGTCCTTGGCTTCGCGGTCAGCGACTACGTGTGCCGGCCATTCAAGGCGTGGTTCTTCCATGTCAATGCCCGTCACCACAGCTTCGCGCTGATCCAGTCGCCCAAGAGCGGTCTGCATCATTTCATGGTCGAACACTGGTCACTGGACGACGTCGGGCAGGGCTACGACATGGCGCTCGAGTCGTCGCTCGGTGTCGGCCAGACGCTGGGGCGGCACACCAACGATTTCATGACGTCGTTCTATGCGAACAGCCCGTCGGGCTTCATGGTCGAAGTCGGTTGGGGTGGCCGCCTGGTCGATCCGGGTACCTGGCAAGCGGTCGAGATGACCGATGGACCCAGTCTGTGGGGCCACGATCGCTACTGGCTGCCGCCCGACGACCGGGCCCGCGCCCGTCAGACGGTGCTCGACGTCGGGCGTCGCGGGGTACGCGAGCCCGTGCAGGTGATCGCCGGCAATCACCAGACGATGCCTGGTGCCTGTCCCTGGGTCGGCCGACTCGGCGACGATGCCTGACGGGCGGTCGTGAAGGATTCCAGGGGCCCTGCCGGCATTCAATCGGCCGCACATCGGGCCGATGATCATCGCCGCAAGTCGTATGTTCCGGTTCGACGCGATAATCGCGGTTTGGCCTCGACCGGGATCCTGCCATGATTGAGAAAGTCGCCATCGTCACCGGCGCCGCGCGCGGCATCGGCCTGGCCACGTCCCGCTTGCTTCTCGATGCGGGCTGGCGGGTGGCCATGATCGACCGCGACGCGCCCGAACTGAGCTCGGTCGCGGCCGGACTGAGCGGCGCGCTGGCCGTCGTGTGCGACGTCTCGATTCCCGATCAGGTCGAGGCCATGGTCGAGCGTGTGCTCGACGAGCTCGGCCAGGTGGATGCCCTGGTCAACAATGCGGGGGTCGCCGACTTCGGTCCGATCGAGGGGGTCGATTTCGAGCGCTGGCGCACCGTGATGGCGACCAATCTCGATGGCGTGTTCCTGTGTTCGCAGGCGGCGACCGAGGCCTTGAAGCGCACGCGCGGCGCGATCGTCAACATCGGCTCGATTTCGGGGCTGCGCGCCAGCACCTTGCGCGTCGCCTATGGCACTTCGAAGGCGGCCGTCATCCATCTGACCAAGCAGCAGGCGGCCGAACTCGGCGAATACGGCATCCGGGTCAACTGCGTGTCACCGGGGCCGGTGCGAACGAAGCTCGCGATCGCCGTCCACTCGCCGGAGATCATCGCCGCCTACCATGACGCGATTCCGCTCAACCGCTACGGCTCCGAGCGCGAGATCGCCGAGATGATCGTGTTTCTTTGCTCGGACAAGGCCGCCTACGTGACCGGTCAGTCGATTGCGGTCGATGGTGGCTTCGATGCAACCGGGGTCGGTTTACCGGCCTTGCGATCCAAACCCGACGCCTGATCGGCCGCCGATCGGCGGCGCAGAGGCCGCCAGCCGGTGCTCACTCGTGGGCGATCTTCTTGGTCGTGAACAGATAGTCGCGCAATTCGTGGTCGAAGCTCGGATCCTTTCGTCTGATCCATTCGAGCGTCATTGCGGCGTGCTCTTTTTCTTCGTCGCGGTTGTGCGCGAGGATCGCCTTGAGTTCCGGATCCTTGCAGGCATCGACGCGCTGGTTGTACCAGTCGACGGCCTCGAGTTCCTCCATCAGGGAAACGATTGCGCGATGCATGTCGCGGGTCTCGTCGGACAGTTCGGCGATCGGCTCGTGATAGCCCTCATTGGCCATGTTCTCAGCTCCGTTGGAAGGTTTGGTTCAGCCCCGCTCGCGCAGCCAGCGCGCCACATCGCGGGCGAAATAGGTCAGCACGCCGTCGGCGCCGGCCCGGCGCATGGCGAGCAGTGACTCGATCGCCACAGCTCGTTCGTCGAGCCAGCCATTGGCGGCTGCCGCCTTCAGCATCGCATACTCGCCGCTGACCTGATAGACGAAGGTTGGGAAACCGAAGGCATCCTTGACTCGGCGCACGATATCCAGGTAGGGCATGCCCGGTTTGACCATTACCATGTCGGCCCCTTCGGCGATGTCGGCGGCCACCTCGCGCAAGGCCTCATCGCTGTTGGCGGCGTCCATCTGGTAGGTAGCCTTGCTGCTCTTGCCCAGATTGGCGGCCGAGCCCACGGCATCGCGGAACGGGCCGTAGAACGCCGACGCGTACTTGGCCGAGTAGGCCATGATGCGGGTGTGAATGAAGCCCTCGCGCTCGAGCGCCTCGCGAATCGCTCCGATGCGCCCGTCCATCATGTCGGAGGGCGCGACGATGTCGACGCCGGCACGGGCCTGCACGAGCGCCTGCTCGACCAGGATCTTGGTGGTTTCGTCGTTGAGGATGTAGCCCGTTTCGTCGAGCACGCCATCCTGGCCGTGGCTGGTATACGGATCGAGCGCGACATCGGTGAGTACGCCCAACTCGGGCAGCCGGCTCTTGAGCAGGCTCACCGCGCGCGCGATGATGCCTTGCGGATCGCAGGCGGCACGGCCATCGGGTGTCTTCAGGGCCGGGTCGATGGCCGGGAACAAGGCCATCACCGGGATGCCCAGCGACAGGCAGTCTTCGGCCACCTCGAGCAGTGCATCGAGATTCAGGCGCTCGACGCCGGGCATCGAGGGCACCGGCACGCGTGCCTCGCCGGCATCGTGTACGAACACCGGGTAGATGAGGTCATCGGCGCTGAGCCGGTGCTCGCGCACCAGGCGGCGGCTGAAGTCGTCACGGCGGTTGCGCCGCAGGCGGATCATCGGAAAGCGGGACTGAATGCTCATGCGCAGGAGCGCCGGTCAGGGCGCCTCGGTCGGATTGAAGAACGTCAAGTATGTCGGGGCACGGGCTTTGGTGGCAATGTCGCCCCGCCCTGGCAAGCGTGACCCGCAGCGTGCCGCCGCGATCCGGCTCTCCGACATGAGCCCGTGAGGCGTTTCGAATGCCGGCTCGGGCCTTTCGAAGGCGTCAGTCGGCCGCGGGTTCGAGCCAGGATTCGATGACGCTGCGTGCGGCCTCGACACCGAGTCCGGTCTGGGCGGAGAACAGCAGCATGCTGACCGGGCGTGCCGCATGCTGCCCGGCATAGGCGCGCTGCAGTGCGTCGAGAGCCTTGCCCTGCTGCATACGCGAGAGCTTGTCGGCCTTGGTCAGCAGGATCAGGCACGCGCAGTCGGGGCGGATCCAGTCGAGCAGTTCGCTGTCCTTCCCGCCCAGGCCCCGCCGGCAATCGACCATCAGTACGACGCCGGTGAGGTTGTCGCGCTGGCGCAGATAGCTGCCGGCGAGCGCCTGCCAGCCGTACTTGAGCTCCTGGGGCACAGCGGCATAGCCATAGCCCGGCGTATCGACCAGATAGCCGCTGGCCGCTTCGGCCGGCCCGACCGCGAAGTAATTGAGCGCCTGGGTGCGCCCCGGCGTCTTGCTCGGAAACGCGAGCCGACGGCGCTCGCACAGCCGGTTGATGGCAGAGGACTTGCCAGCGTTCGAGCGGCCGGCGAATGCCACCTCGGGCAGGGGGTCGCGCGGCAGGTCGCGCATGCGTACCACGGTGACCGAAAAGCGCGCAGTTTGTAGGCGGGCTCCCACGCGGTTGTCCAATAGACGGAGGCCGGCATTGTACAATCGCCGGTTTGACCGATGCCGTTCGGAGCGCCGCCTGCCTTGCTCCGAGCGGGCGGGTTCGTAGCGACCAGGAAGCGACCATGACTTACCACCATCAACCTCGTCAAACCCGAGCACCGCAGGCCGATTCGCGCCTGGCATCCGCCCGTGTCGCCGTCCGCGCTCGACTGGCCGCGGGCGCGGCTCTGGCGGCGTTGGTGGCCACGCCGGCAGTACAGGCCGCCGATGCCGCCAAGGCCGATCCGGCCAAGGGGCAGGCGATCGCCGGCTCCGTCTGCGCCGCCTGCCATGGCCCCGATGGCAACAGCCCCACCAGCGCGAATCCGAATCTGGCTGGGCAGCACGCCGATTACCTGGCCAAGCAACTGCACGACTTCAAACCCCAGGGCGACAAGCCGGCGGCGCGCCCCAACGCGATCATGTCCGGCATGGCGGCGCCGTTGTCCGATGCCGATATCGCCAATGTCTCGGCTTATTTCGCCTCGCAAGGCCTGCGCCCGGCCTGGGCCGAGAACGCCGACCTTTCCAAGGCCGGCGAGCAACTCTATCGCGCGGGCATTCCGGCCAAGGGCGTGCCCGCTTGTGCGGGTTGCCACGGCCCGAACGGCGCCGGCATCCCGGTCCAGTACCCGCATCTCGCGGGGCAGTATGCTCAGTACGCGGCCGCGCAACTGACCGCGTTTCGCCAGGGAGAGCGCGGCAACAGCCCGATCATGACGTCCATCGCCGCCCGCCTCTCCGACAACGAGATCGCGGCACTGGCCGAATATTTGGCCGGCTTGCGCTGAATCCGCGGAGGCGGCCCCGGGCCGGCCGTGCGGGAAACGCGGCCGTCCATCGGTGAAGCTTGTAAGGTGTTCGGAAGTGTTTCGCCAAACGTGCCA
The DNA here is from genome assembly GCA_041396685.1 of Burkholderiaceae bacterium. Lineage (GTDB taxonomy): Bacteria > Pseudomonadota > Gammaproteobacteria > Burkholderiales > Burkholderiaceae_E > JAUIAI01. Next base: position 90,531 of record JAWKYD010000020.1, on the reverse strand, counting down.
GTCTGGCGTGTCCGAACCAATCCCCGATGGAGCCTCTCATGCTGATCCGCGTGCCGCAATCTGGCGACTGTCCCGAGCACGAGGTCACGCCGGAGTCCGTATTCCATGGCCGCCGGCGTCTCCTGCTCGGCGCCAGTGGCATGCTCGGCGCAAGTGCCCTGGGCCTGTCCCCGGCGCACGCTGCCGACGCATCGGTGCTCGAGGCGCGTCCGAGCAAGCTCTCCACCGACGAGAAGCCCACCTCCTACGACGACGTCACCAGCTACAACAACTTCTACGAGTTCGGCACCGACAAGGATGATCCCGCGCGCTATGCGCACACCTTGAAGACCCGTCCCTGGTCGGTTCAGATCGACGGAGAGGTGGCAAGGCCCGGCCCGATCGATATCGAGGATCTGCTCAAGCTGGCGCCGCTCGAGCAGCGCATCTACCGCATGCGCTGCGTGGAAGGGTGGTCGATGGTGATTCCCTGGATCGGCTATCCGCTCGCTGCGCTGATCGATCACGTCCAGCCCACCGGCAACGCCAGGTTCGTCGCGTTCGAGTCCAAGGCCGACCCGGAGCAGATGCCCGGCCTTCGTTACCCGGTGCTGAAATGGCCCTATGTCGAGGGCCTGCGCATGGACGAAGCGCGGCATCCGCTGACCATTCTGGGTCTGGGCCTGTACGGCAAGGTGTTGCCGAATCAGAACGGTGCGCCGGTGCGAATCGTGGTGCCGTGGAAGTACGGTTTCAAGAGTGCGAAATCCATCGTGCGAATTCGCTTTACCCGTGATCAACCGGTCACGAGCTGGAATCGGGCCGCGCCGTTCGAATACGGCTTCTACTCCAACGTCAATCCGACCGTCGACCATCCGCGCTGGTCGCAGGCGACCGAGCGGCGCATCGGCGAAGACGGCTTCCTGCGTCGCAAGCGTGACACGCTGATGTTCAACGGCTATGCCGAGCAGGTTGCCGGCCTGTATGCCGGCATGGATCTCGCTCAGCAGTTCTGAGTGGCCGCCGGCCATGAAAATGACGCCCAAGCGACTGCGAGCGCTCTGGTGGCTGACCTGGTTGCTGGCCGCCGTGCCGTTCGTGCGCCTGTTCGTGCTCGGATATCTTGGCGAGTTGAGCGCGAATCCGATCGAGTTCGTGACCCGCTCGACCGGCACGTGGACATTGGTGCTGCTGTGTGTGACCCTTGCCGTGACGCCGCTGCGCTGGTTGACCGGCCAGCCTTGGTGGTTGCGACTGCGACGCATGCTCGGTCTCTGGACCTTCTTCTACGCCTGCGCGCACTTGACGACCTGGGTCTGGTTCGATCAGTGGTTCGACCTCGGCGAAATGTGGCACGACGTGCTCAAGCGGCCGTTCATCACGGTGGGATTCGTGGCCTGGCTGCTGTTGCTGGCGCTGGCGATCACCTCGAACAGTGCGTCGATGCGCGCCCTCGGCCGACGTTGGCACACCCTGCACCGCTTGATCTATGCGATCGCGCCGCTGGCCGTGTTGCACTTCTGGTGGCACAAGGCGGGCAAGAACGACTTCGAGGAGCCGGCCGTCTACGCGCTGGTCGTGGCCGTGCTGCTCGCCTGGCGCTTCATCCATCGCCTGCAGCAGGGTCGGGCCACGGGCGGTGGCAAAGGTGTCGGGTCTGCCGCTGCCGCCCGTGGCTATCGCGTCGGCTCGCGGCGCTCACTGGCACGCTGACTGCCAAGCCAGCGAGTTGATTCGCAAGACGCGTGTGAAACAGCTCGCGGGGCGCGGCTGGTCACCCGGGTAGACGATGCTCACCGGCCATCTGGTGGGCCAGGGTCTCGCGCTCACGCACGACCCAGGCGTCGGACCCGTCGACCATGATCTCGGCGGCCCGTGATCGGCTGTTGTAGTTCGAGCTCATGGCCATGCCATAGGCGCCGGCCTCGGTTATCGCGAGCAGGTCGCCGGCCTCGAGAGCCAGCATGCGATCGCGGGCGAGCCAGTCGCCGGATTCGCAGATCGGGCCGACCAGATCCCAGCTGTGGGTTTCGCCCGCGCGAGCCGACACAGGCAGCACACCATGATGCGCATCGTAGAGGGAAGGGCGCAGCAGGTCGTTCATCGCCGCATCGACGATCGCGAAACGGCGCGCGGTCGTCGGCTTCAGGTATTCGACCCGGGTAAGCAGAATGCCGGCCGGCCCGGCGATCGCGCGGCCGAACTCGAACCACATCGTGATTCGCGAGGCGTCGCCGCCGAGCCGCTCGCGCAAACGCTGATCGAGCGCGCGGACGAACGCCGGGCGCGCCGGCGGCTGCTCGTCGCGATAGCGGATACCCAGGCCGCCGCCGAGGTCGAGATGAGTGATCGCGACGCCGTCGGCCCAGAGCGCCCGCAACAGCTCGAGCAGGCGATCCAGCGCCTCCAGATAGGGCCCCAGTGCGGTGATCTGGGAACCGATGTGGCAGTCCAGTCCGATGACGTCCAGGCCGGGCAGCGACTTTGCGGTTCGGTAGGCCTGCAGCGCCTCGTCGTGCGCGACGCCGAACTTGTTTTCGCGCAGACCGGTGGAGATGTACGGATGGGTGCGGGCGTCGACGTCGGGATTGACACGGATGGAGACGGGCGCGCGCGTGCCCAGGCCTCGCGCCACCTCGTCCAGACGGTGCATCTCGGCGATCGACTCGATGTTGAAGCAGCGCACGCCGGCGCGCAGGGCGGCCTGCATTTCGGCCACCTGCTTGCCCACGCCGGAGAACACCACACGCGATGCCTGGCCACCGGCCGCCAGCACTCGTGCCAGCTCGCCACCCGATACGATGTCGAAGCCCGCCCCCTCGCGTGCCAGTACGTCCAGCACCGCGAGATTCGCGTTGGCCTTGGCCGCATAGTGGATGGCGACCCGATCGCCCGGCACGGCGTCGGCGAACTCGCGATAGGCGTCGCGCAACGCACGGCGCGAGTAGACATAGAGGGGCGTACCGTGATGCTCGGCCAGGCGGGCCAGCGAGACCTCCTCGCAATGCAGCACGCCGTCGCGGACCGAAAAGGCGTCCTGCGCGGCAGGAGAGGGACTGGTTACGGGCATGATCGTTTCCGTGCGTCTTGCCGACGCCTGCTGAGGCCGCCGCTGCGTCGCCTGTTTCAGCGCGGCGCTGCCGGGTTCTTGGTTTTTGCCGGCGCCGGTGTGCTCGCCGGTGCATCGGGCGCAGGCAGCACCAGCGGGCCACGTTGCCCGCATGCGGCCAGGGTCAGCGCAAGCGCGGCTAGAATGGTCGTCAGAATTCGGGGGCCGCGCATGCCGGGGCGTTGATCCGTGAGGGTTGGATTCGTTCGACCGGCGGGCCAGTTTGCCTCGCGCCTGCGGCGCATCGGTGTCGAAACTACCCTACGTCCGGTCCGGGCCGGCCAGTCTAGCATGAGCGAACACGAGTTTCTGGGTCTGTGCGAGGCCCTGCTCGACCGCATCGAGACCGTCCTCGACGATCTCGATCTCGATCTGGATCTGCAACGGTCCGGCCATGTGCTCGAGATCGTCTTCGACGACGATTCGCGCATCGTCGTCAATGGCCAGGTGCCGATGCGCGAGATCTGGCTGGCCTCGCCGGCGGGCGCGCATCATTTCCGTCGTGAGCCAGACGGTTGGATCGATACGCGCAGCGGCAGTTCGTTGTCGACGGTGCTGTCCAGCGCCGTCAGCCGCCAAAGCGGCACGCCGGTAGACGTCGTCGTCGGCTAGCCTAACCGGCCCGAGGCCGGTCAGGTGGCCGGCCGCGTGCGCCGTGCCGGGCGTCGCTCGGAAGCCACCGTGTGCCGGCCTGCCTCAGAACAATTCGTTGCGCACTTTGTCGACATCGCGCCGTCGCTCGACGCCGGTGCTCAGGCCGCCTTCGTCCATGCCGACACTGCGGATGCCGACCTCGGGTGTCACCGCCGACAGATACAGCTCGCCATCGATGCGGACCACGCCCGGAGGCGGTCGCAAACGAGCGACCGGAACGTTGGGCAGCACGCCTTTCATGTAGTCGAGCCAGATCGGCAGCGCCAAACCACCGCCGGTCTCGCGAACGCCGAGCTGGCGCGGTTGGTCGAATCCCACCCAGGCGGTGGCGGCGATCGTTGGTTGGTAACCGACGAACCAGGCATCGAACGAGTCGTTCGTGGTGCCGGTCTTGCCGGCGATGTCGGGCCTGCCGAGCGCCCGCGCGTGGCTGCCGGTTCCCCGGCGCACGACGTCACGCAGCATCGAATCCATGATGTAGGCGTTCTCGGCATCGACGATGCGGTTGCCTTCGTCACCCGAGAGCCGCGGTTGGGCGGCGGCGAGCAGGGTGCCGTGTGCGTCGGTGATATGCGAAACCAGGAACGGGTCGATGCGGAAACCCCCGTTGGCGAACACCGAGATGCCGGAGGCCATCTGTAGCGGCGACACCAGGCCGGCGCCCAGGCCCAGGGTGAGTACGGGCGGCTGGCGATCGCGATCGAAGCCGAAGCGAGTCACATAGTCGCGTGCATACTGGCCGCCGATGCGTTGCATGACCCGAACCGACACCAGGTTCTTCGAGCGGGCGATCGCCGTACGCAGGGTCATCGGCCCCTCGAAGCGGCCGTCGAAATTCTTCGGCTCCCAGAGCTGCGGGCCGGCCACCGGGTCTTCGTCGATCAGCGAGATCGGCGCGTCGTTGACCACGGTGGAGGTCATGAAGCCACGCTGCAGCGCGGCCGAGAACACGAAAGGTTTGAAGCTCGAACCCGGTTGACGCAGGGCCTGCGTGACCCGGTTGAACTTGTTCTTCTCGAAATCGAAGCCGCCGACCATCGCCCGGATCGAGCCGTCGTGGGTATTGAGCGCGACGAAGCCGGCCTGTACTTCGGGAACCTGGGTGAGGTGATAGCCGTCGTCGCGTGCGATCACACGGACCAGCGCGCCCGGCAGCAGGCGAACATCGGGGTTGGCCTTCTTGCCGATCGCGTCTTGCACCATGTCCAGGCCCTTGTCGCGGACCACGATCACGTCGCCCGTGCCCTTCCAGAGCTTGACCTGTTTGCTGCCTACCTCGATGACGACGGCGGCCTCCAGACCCTCGATGTCACCGGCCTTGTCGACCGCATCGCGGATCTGTTGCGCGACCGTCGCCGGGTCGGTGCTGAGCGTCAGACGGTCTTCGGGGCCCCGATACGCATTGCGCCGCTCATAGGCCAGGATGCCATCGCGCAGGGCGGCATTCGCGACGGCCTGATCATGCGAATGCACCGTCGTATAGACGTTGAGCCCGGCCGAATACGCGGCGCTGCCGAACATTTCGACCGCCATCTGACGGGCGAGTTCGGCGACATACGGCGCCAGACGCGAATAGCTTGGTTTGGGTTCTGCGTAGACCAGCTTTTCGTGCAAGGCCTGTTCGTAGGTCTGCTCGTCGATGAACTGGTTCTCCAGCATGCGTCGCAACACGTAGTGCTGGCGCTGAAGGGCACGGGTTTCGTTGACCAGCGGGTTGAAGCGCGACGGCGCTTTGGGCAGGCCGGCGAGCATGGCAGCCTCGCCGACACTGACATCGGCAAGCGATTTGCCGAAGTACGTCAGCGCGGCGGCTTCGAAACCATAGGCGTGCTTGCCCAGGAAGATCTGATTGACGTAGCGCTCGAAGATCTCTTCCTTGCTCAGGGCCTGCTCGATGCGCATCGACAGCAGAATCTCGGCCACCTTGCGTGGATACGTGCGCTCCTGGCTGAGGAAGAATTCGCGCGCCAACTGCATTGTGATGGTGCTGGCACCCTGGGCGGTGCCGCCGGCGCGAAAGTTCGCGAGCGCCGCACGCAAGGCGCCCAGGAAGTCGACGCCGCCGTGCTCGAAGAAGCGTGCGTCCTCGGCTGCCAGGATCGCATTGCGTACGCGGGCGGGAATGCGTGTGTAGGGCACGAAGCTGCGCCGCTCTTCGCCGAACTCGCCGATCTGCACGCCGTCGACCGTATAGATGCGCAGCGGCATGCGCGGCGTGTAGTCGAGTACCGGCTCCAGGGACGGCAGGCGATCGTTGGCGAGTATCACCACGATACCGGCGATCAGCGCGCCACCGACCGCCATTGCCAGAGGCAGACCGATCAGCCAGCCGAGCACTCGAAATAGGACGCCACCGTGTTGACGAACGCGGGAGGAGGGTTTCATGGCATCAGTCGCTTGGCCGCAACGTATCGCGCGGCGAACTACTAGGGCGGCCCATTATAGGTTCCGCTGCCCACCCCCGGGGGCCATCGTTCAGCGACCGCCGCGGGCATCGCTCCCGACCGCCAAGTCGGTGATCTTTCACCGCTTTCCAACAAATGGTCGCGCCAAGGCGACAAACGGTCGGTCGATCGGGTGCCTTCGCTGACAAAAATCTTTACAGTCATTCGAGCGGCTGGCTACGATTCAAGCGGATTATCGAAATCTTTCGTAAGCCATTATCAAATAAAGATTTTCTTCCAGAGGTGCGTGTGGCACTCTCGTTCTCGGGCCTGTTCAAGAAGTCGATTCCTCCGCTGGTTGGCGTCGATCTGAGTGCGTCCAGCGTCAAAGTGGTCGAACTCGGTCGCGGTGAACGGCTGCCGATGCGGCTGCTGCGCTACGCGATCGAGCCGGTCGAGCGTGGCGCGATTGTCGACGGCGCAATCGAGAAGCCTGAGGCTGTTGCAGATTCGCTGCGTACGGCCTTGGTCAAGGCGGGCTTCAAGGGCAAGCAAGTCGCCCTGGCCCTGCCCTCGGCGGCAGTCATCACGAAGAAGATCAATCTGGCCGGCGATTTGCGCGACGAGGACTACGAGGTCCAGGTCGAGAGCGAGGCCAGTCAGTACATCCCGTTTCCTATCGAGGAAGTGAACCTGGATTTCCAGATTCTCGGCCCCTCGGAATCGGCCCCCGATGAAGTCGAGGTCTTGCTGGCCGCATCGCGCCGGGAAAAGGTCGAAGACCGGGTTGCGATCGCCGAAATGGCGGGCACGACCCCGATCGTCATGGATGTCGAGCCCTATGCGATTCGCGCCGCGCTCGATCATGTCACGTCCTATCTGCCCAATGCAGGGCAGGGCCAGATCGTCGCGATGGTCCTGATCGGTCAGAACGTGACCTACGTGTCGATCGTGCTCAACGGCCAGACGATCTTCGAGCGCGAGCAGTCGCTGGGCGGCAATCAGCTCACCCAGGACATCGTGCGCATGTACGGGGTCACCTACGAAGAGGCCGAGCAGAAAAAGCGCAGTGGTGATCTGCCGGATTCCTACGACGACGAGATCCTGCGGCCGTTCGTTGAGCAGGGTGCGCTGGACATCAGCCGCACGCTGCAGTTCTTCTTCACGTCGACGCCCTACTCACGCGTCGATCAGATCTATCTGGCGGGCGGCAGTTCAGTGCTGCCCGGTCTCGTCGAAGCGGTCGCCGAGCAGACGCAGGTTCCGACGGAGTTGTTCTCGCCGTTCCAGGGCATGGAGGTCGACGATGCGATTCGCGAGACCCAGCTGCGCAACGACGCGCCGGCCCTGATGGTTGCCTCGGGCCTCGCGATGCGGAGATTCGACGCATGATTCGCATCAATCTGCTGCCGCATCGGGAGATGCGGCGTCAACAGCGCAAGAAAGAGTTTGCCATTCAAATGGGCGTGGTGGCCGGCTTCGGCGCCGCGATAGCGTTTGGCGTGGGCATGCTGATCAATTCGCAGATCGAGGCCCAGGAGGCGCGCAACAAGTTCATCCAGGCACGCATCTCCGATCTGGACGCACAGATCCAGGAGATCGCGAACCTCGAGAACGAAATCAACTCGTTGCGCGCCCGTCAGGAAGCGGTCGAGCAGTTGCAGAGCAACCGCACGATTCCGGTGCACCTCCTGCACGATCTGGTCGGCGCGGTTCCCGAAGGTGTCTACCTGACCCGTCTGGCGCAATCGGGTGCCTCGGTATCGATGACCGGCCGTGCCCAGACCACCGAGCGCATCGCCGATTTTCTGCGCAAGCTGGGTGGTGGTGAGACCACGCTCGACAAGCCGCAGCTTGGCGAGATCAAGGCGATCACCCTGCGCTCGGGCGACGCGCGCAATCCCGACGAGCGGCGCCTGTTCGAATTCTCGATCAACGCGCTGGTCAAGTCGGGCAAGTCCGAGGACGAGGCCAAGCCGGGTGTTCCCGGCAAGGTCGCGAGTCGCTGAAGGAGCATGAGTCGATCATGAATATCGATCTGGCGGCGATCAAGGAAGATTTCGAAGGCCTGCAGGGCAAGCATCCGGGTTTGTGGCCGCCGATTCCGCGTGCGCTGCTGATGCTGGGCGCGCTGCTGGGCATCTGCCTGCTCGCCTACATGTTCTACTGGCGTGGCCTGCAGGAAGAGCACGAGACCGCGCGTGCGCGCGAGAACGCCCTGCGGGCGGAATTCCAGGACAAGATGGCCCAGGCGGTCAATCTTTCCGTGCTGCGCCAGCAGAAGAACCAGGTTGCGCAGTACGTGTCGATTCTGGAGAAGCAGTTGCCGTCCAAGGCCGAGATGGACGCGCTGCTCTCCGATATCAATCAGGCTGGTGTCGGTCGTGGTCTGGAGTTCGAGCTGTTCAAACCGTCGCAGGTGATCGTACGCGACTACTACGCCGAACTGCCGATCAACATCCGCCTGGTCGGTGGCTATCACGAGCTGGGGCACTTCACCAGCGACGTCGCGAATCTGGCGCGCATCGTCACGCTCAACGACATCGCTCTGACCCTGAACGACAAGACCGGTCAGATTGCGATGGAGGCAGTGGCCAACACCTACCGCTATCTCGACGCGGACGAGATCGCCGAGCAGCGCAAGGCGAAGGCGGAAGCGGCGCGCAAGGGAGGCCGCGGATGAACGATAGAGTCTCGTCTCAAAGCCGTCGCACGTGTCTCGGGCGCGCCAACCGTCATCTCCTGCGGCTGCTGGTCTTGTCGGGCCTGAGTGGCCTGGCCGCCTGTAGCCCCGAGCTTGCCCAACTCGAAGGATGGATGACCGGCGTTCGCGACAACACCCAGCCGGTCACGCGCACGATCGCCGAGCCCCGGAAGTTCCAGCCCTATCGCTACGACTTGATCGAGGCGACCGGTCCCTTCTCCCCGGAGAAACTGGCGATCCTCCAGGACCCGATGCAGGTACGCGCCCGGGGCGGGCTGGCACCGGATGTCACGCGGCGCCGCGAATTGCTGGAAAGCTTCCCGCTCGAGCAGATCCACATGGTGGGCTCGATGCGCAATCAACAGGTCAGCGCTGCATTGTTGAAGGTCGAAGAGACCGTCTACACGGCACGGGTCGGCAGCTTCGCCGGCCAGAACTACGGACGTATCACCGCCATCGACGAAACCGAAATCCGGCTGAGAGAGCTGGTTCAGGATGCGGCAGGCGAATGGGTTGAACGAGAGGCGACGTTGAGACTGCAGGAGACAGGCGATGAAACTGGGCGCTGAAGTGACCGCGGGGATCCGTCGGTCGGCCCGCATGGCATGGTGGCTGCGCACGACCCGGCGGTCGGCGCACACCGGATTCGTCTCACTGGGCATCGTCGCCGCAGTGGTCTGTCAACTGATGGTGTCGCCCGCGCATGCCCAGGAGAACTCCATCGAGGCGATCAGCACCGCTGCGCGGGGTGCGACCAGCTTCGTGCGGGTGCGCATGAGCCGGCCGCTCTCAGACGTTCCGGCAAGCTTTACGGTCAACAACCCGCCCCGCCTGGCCTTCGATTTCCCGAGCACCGATTCGCGGCTCGATTCGAATCGGCTGGTGCCCGAGCAGGGTGACGTGCGCGGCGTGAACGTGATCACCGCCGGTGATCGCACGCGCATGGTGCTCAGCCTGAAGCGTCAAATGCAGTTTCGCACCGAGCTCGACGGGCGCGATCTGCTGATCATCCTCGAGCAGGCGGCGCCCGCCGCGGAGACCGAGCGCGCGGCGCCCGCCGGTTACTCTTTCGCGCAGAGCAAGAACCCGACGCTCGCGCATGCGCTGCGCGACATCGATTTCCGCCGTGGGCGGGCCGGCGAAGGGCGTATCGTGGTCGATATGTCCGATGGCGACGTCGGTGTCGACATCCGCCAGCAGGGCGGCAAGCTGGTGGTGGATTTCCAGAACACGACCGTGCCGGACAACCTCCGGCGTCTGCTCGATGTGGGCGATTTCGGCACACCCGTGCGCTATGTCCGTGCCTTCCAGCAGGGCAAGCTTGCCCGCATGACCATCGAGCCCCAGGGCTTGTGGGAGCACAACGCCTACCAGAGCGACAACCAGTTCGTGGTCGAGGTACGTCCGATCAAGGAAGATCCGAACAGCCTCACTCAGGGCACGAACAAGGGCTACAGCGGCGACCGCCTGTCGCTCAATTTCCAGAACGTGGACGTGCGTGCGCTGTTGCAGGTGATCGCCGACTTCACGAATCTGAACATCGTCACCTCCGATTCGGTTGCCGGCTCGCTGACCCTGCGGCTGAAGGACGTGCCCTGGGACCAGGCGCTCGACATCATCATGCAGTCCAAGGGCCTGGGCATGCGCAAGAACGGCAACGTGCTGTTGATCGCTCCGGCCGCCGAACTCGCCGCCAAGGAAAAGCAGGACCTCGAGTCCCGCCAGCAGATCGCCGAGATCGAACCGTTGCATGGCGAGGTGTTTCAGCTCAACTATCAGAAGGCCGAGGAACTGCAGAAGCTGCTGGCAAGTGAAGAGCAGCGGGTGCTGTCCAAGCGCGGCTCGGTGGTGGTGGACGCCCGTACCAACAAGATGTTCGTGCAGGACGTGGCCGAACGCCTCGAAGCCGTTCGTCGCATGGTCCAGCAGATCGATATTCCGATCCGTCAGGTGCTGATCGAGGCCCGGGTGGTCGAGGCCGACGATCGCTTCTCGCGCAACCTCGGTGTCAAGCTCGGCTACAACGACGTTCGCTCGAGCGTCTACAACACGATCAAGGCCCCCGATGGCGCCGGCGGCACCATCGACGTCAACGTGCCGGTCTACGGTGCCGGCTCGTCCGTCGGCGGTGGTTATGCGACCGTGTCGGGCAACCTCACCGGTGTTGCCGAGCTGTCGTCGCAGCAGGGCTCCGACCTGACCAACGGCGTCAACGCACAAGGTCTGGGTCGGCTCACGGCGCTCGACAACACCAACTTCGTGAACCTGCCCGCGGGGGCGATTTCGGGTGCGAACCCGGCCACCTTCGCGGTCAGCCTGTTCGGATCCAGCCTGACACGCTTCCTGAACCTGGAGCTGTCTGCGCTCGAAGCCGATCAGCGGGGCAAAGTCGTGTCCAGCCCGCGTGTGCTCACGGCCGACCAGACCAAGGCAGTGATCGAGCAGGGTACCGAACTTCCGTACCAGCAGGCCACCTCGAGTGGCGCGACCTCGATCGCGTTCCGCAAGGCCAACCTGAAGCTCGAGGTCACGCCACAGATCACGCCCGAGGGCAACGTGATCCTGGCGGTCGAGGTCAACCGGGACGCAGTCGGGCAGCTCACGCCGGCCGGCTTCGCGATCGATACGCGCCGGGTGCAGACCCAGGTGCTGGTCGAGAACGGTGGCACGGTGGTGATCGGTGGCATCTACGAGCAGTTCGAACGTGACCGTACGAACAAGGTGCCTCTGCTCGGTGACATCCCGGTCATCGGTTATCTGTTCCGCGACAACCAGCGCACCAACGATCGCACGGAGTTGATGGTGTTCATCACGCCGCGCGTGGTTTCCGATACCGCCGTGGTGCGCTGATATCGGCGTCGCATGCTACGACCTTGAGACATCCATGAATTTGATTTCGATGATCTTTCGTCTGACTCGTCAGCGGATCTGGCTGGTACTGCTCGCCGCGACCGTTGCGCTCGCCGGCTGCGGTGGCTCGGGAGCCGGGGCGGGCGGGGCAAGTAACGCCACCACCAAGGCTGCGGCACTCTCGCTGTTGTCGTCGGAGAGTTCGCTGACCTCCGACGGCCGGGCCACCGCGACCATCACCGCGATCGTCAAGAATGCCGAGAACGTGGCGATGTCCGGCCAGAGCGTGAGTTTCTCGACCACGGATCCGGGGGCCACGATCGCGGTGACCAGCAGTGTCACGGATGCCACCGGTCGTGCCGAGGCCACGCTGTCGATCTCGGACAAATCGGTGCGCTCGATTCCGGTCACGGCCAAGTCCGGCACGATCGTGACGCAGATCAACGTGCCGGTGGTCGGCACCACGGTGACCATCAACGGGTCGAACAACATCGTCTTCAATGCGCCGACCGATTTCACGGTCAGCGTTCGCGACTCGGGTGGCGCCGCCATTTCGGGCGCGGTGATCGCGTTGACGTCGGCTGCCGGCAATACCCTGAGTGCTGCGTCAGTGACCAGTGACGCGCTCGGTCAGGCCCGCTTCACCGTGACCGGCGTCAATGCCGGAGCCGATACGCTGACCGCCAGGACGCTCGGCGTGACTTCGACGCTGCAGGCGACCGTTTCAGGCACCCTGATCGCCTATACGACACCCGCGATCCTGGCGGAGGTCGAGGTCAACACGCCGACCGACGTTTCGATACAGATGAGCCAGAGCGGCGTCGCGATGGCGGGTGAGACCATCACGTTCAGCACCACGCGCGGCAGTTTCGTGGGCAATGTCAATACGGCGGTCACCAACGCCGCGGGGATCGCCAGCGTGCAGATCCAGTCGATCAGTTCCGGGTTCGGGACGCTGACGGCGACCTCCGCGGGCGGCGTCACCTCGACCCGTACGATCGAGTTCGTCTCCCGCTCGCCCAGCAAGATCTCGATCCAGCCGAGCCCGGCGGTCGTCGGCGCGAACCTCGATTCGAGCGGCACGAATTCGAGCCAGCTGATCGCGGTGGTCAAGGACGCCAATGACAATCCGGTCAAGGGCGTGCGCGTCGACTTCTCGATGCAGGCCGACCCGAGCAACGGTCGTGTCGAGCCCAGCTTCGCGATCACCGATAGTTTCGGTACGGCGACGGCATCGTTCATCGCCGGGCCGAATCCATCGGGACCGGACAAGGTCGAGGCTCGCGCGACGGTGTTCGCCGCGCCCGCGGTGACGCAGTTCACGACGCTGACGGTGTCCGAATTGCAGCTTGCGGTCGAGATGGGTACCGGCAACAAGTTCGAATCCACCGACAACGACACCACCTATACGCTGCCCTGGGTCGCCCTGGTCACTGACTCCAGCGGCAACCCGGTGAGCGGCGCGAGCGTTGCCGTGTCGGTCGCGCCGACACGCTTCATCAAGGGCGACTGGCGAGATCTCGGCAGTGGTTCCTGGACCCGGGTAACTGCCATTACCTGTCCCAACGAAGACGTCAATCGCAACTTCACCCTCGATGCGGGCGAAGACACCGACAATGACGGTCAGCTCGATCCGGGTGCGCCTGTCACCACCTATGTCACCTCGGCCGACGGCAAAACGGGGCCCGATGGCTTCGCGACCTTCGAAGTCAAGTACGCGAAGACTTACGCCAGCTTTCTCGAGGTTGCGCTGAAGGTCACGATCACCACCTCCTCCGGCGCCACCGAAGGCGATGCTTCGACCACCTTCTGGCTCAACGTTCTGGCGGAAGATGTCGCCGATGTCACCATCGCGCCGCCGGGCGCGAACGCCCCGGATGGACCTTTCGGGGTCGTCGGTGATTGCGCGAATCCCAACTGATATCGCAGCCGGAAACCGCTTGGTTCATAGGGGTGTACGCGACGCGCGGCGAGGACGATTCCCGATCGACTCGCCGCGTCGCGTATCTGGTTGGCAGCCTGTTAATCTCTCGGTCCGTTTGCTCAAGTAGAGGTTCAGCGCGTGTCAAGGCCGATATTCCTCGTCGGCATGCCCGGATCCGGCAAATCGACGGTCGGCCGCCGGCTGGCCGCGCGGCTCGGACGCCCGTTCGTCGACGGTGATCGCGAGATCGAGCAGCGTTGCGGTGTCAGCGTCGCCACCGTCTTCGAGATCGAGGGCGAAGCCGGTTTCCGGGAGCGCGAAACCCGGGTCCTGCGCGAACTGGCGGCCAGGCCGGACGTGGTCGTAGCCACCGGTGGTGGCGCGGTCTTGCGGCCGATCAACCGTCGTCTGATGCGAGAGAGCGGCCTGGTGTTGTTTCTCGATGCCAGCCTGGGCGAGCTGTGGAACCGGCTGCGGCACGATCGCAAGCGCCCGTTGCTGCAGAGCGAGGATCCGCGCGCGCGGGTGGCGGCATTGCTCGCGCAGCGGCGTCTGCTTTACGCCTGCGTGGCCAGCCTGCGGGTGCGCAGCCGACGCCAGCCGATCGAGCGATTCGTCGGCGATATCATGCAGATCCTCGAACCTCATCTGCAGGAACCAGCATGCCCGGTGATCCCGACCGAGCCGCCGAAGCCCTGACCCTCGATGTCGCACTGGGCGAACGAAGCTACCCCATCTTCATCGGCGACGATCTGCTGACGCGTCCCCCCGATCGCCTGTTCGAACTGGTCCGCGGACGTCAGGTGGCCATCGTCAGCAATCCCACCGTCGCCGGGCATTACATGGCGGGCCTGCAACGCGCGCTTGCCGGTCAGGCGCATAGCGTGCTGCCGGTCCTCGTCCCGGACGGCGAGGCGCACAAGAACTGGGCGTCGCTGTCCACGATCTTCGATGCGCTGCTCGCGGCCCGGTTCGACCGCAACTCCCTGATCGTGGCGCTCGGTGGCGGCGTGATCGGCGACCTGGCCGGCCTGGCGGCGGCGCTCTACCAGCGTGGCATCGATTTCGTGCAGGTGCCGACCACCTTGCTCGCGCAGGTCGATTCGTCGGTGGGCGGCAAGACCGCGATCAATCATCCCGCCGGCAAGAACATGATCGGAGCGTTCCATCAGCCGCGCCTGGTCCTGGCCGACACGGGCACGCTGCGGACCCTGCCGCAGCGCGAACTCGGCGCGGGTCTGGCCGAGATGCTCAAGCACGGCGCGATCGCCGATCCCAGCTATCTCGCGGGGCTGGTCGACGACATGGCCGCCCTTCGGCGCTGCGATGCGCAACGCATGACCGCTGCCGTATTGCGTTCCTGCCAGATCAAGGCCGAGGTGGTCGCCTCGGACGAACGGGAGTCCGGCCGGCGCGCCATCCTGAACTTCGGCCACACCTTCGGCCACGCGATCGAGGCCGGTGCCGGATACGGACAGTGGCTGCACGGCGAGGCGGTCGCGGCCGGCATGGTGGCGGCGGCCGATCTGTCGCACCGGGCGCTCGGTCTGCCGGCCGCCGACGCCGGGCTGGTGCGCGATGCGATTCGCGTGGCCGAGTTGCCGACTCGTGCGCCCGCCTGGCCCGCCGAGCGTTACCTGGCGCTGATGGGGGTCGACAAGAAGGCCACTCAGGGTATTCCCCGTTTCGTACTGCTGCCGGCACTGGGCGACGCGACCCTGTGCCGGGTCGAGGAAGAACCTCTGCTCGAAACCCTGCGCGAATGGGCGGTGGCCACCTGAGCCCGGCCTCGCTGTCCGCCTGCGTTGGCGTTACGAAACGTCTCATGTATAGTTGACGGTTCGCCCAGCGGTGCCAGAGGGTCGGTTAGTCGCCGGTCCGTGCGCCGATGGCGGGCCGGTTTGCTCTCGCTTGCCGTATCAGCCTGTCATGCCGCAAACGTCGCGGTCGGGCAGTGCCTTACGGTCTGGCGGGCGAGCCACGGGGAAGTCGCGCCCGGGCGTGCCTGAGAGCCATTCGGTTGGTGGGGAGCCATTCACCATCCAGCCAGGCTCGACCGCGGTCGCCCGGAATCGTCTTGCACCAGCGCGGTGCGATCGATGCCGACTCCATCTTCGATCCGTGCTCGATAATGCCCGTGATCGGCCGGGAACTCCGGCTGAGCGAGCCCCGAGGAGGCTGCCAACCCAACGCGAGTGTCGTTCGCGCCCGGGGGCAGCGGCCTGCTCATCGACGGTTGAACCCGCGGCCCGCGAGGCCGCCCCGAGGTGACTCATGCAAGCTGCCCAGCGTCTACAGGCCGAGGGCCTTTACGACTCGCGCAACGAACACGACAACTGCGGCGTCGGCTTCGTCGCCCACATCGAGGGCAAACGAAGCCACCGGATCATCGAGCAGGGCTTGCAGATTCTCTGCAATCTCGACCACCGCGGCGCGGTGGGCGCCGACCCGCTGATGGGTGACGGCGCCGGCATCCTGACCCAGCTTCCCGACCAGTATTTCCGCGAGGAGATGCGCCGCCAGGGCGTGATTCTGCCGCCCGCCGGTGAATACGGCGTCGGCATGATCTTCCTGCCCAAGGAAAGCGCGTCGCGGCTGGCCTGCGAACAGCAGCTCGAGCGGGCCGTCAAGGCCGAGGGCCAGCGGGTGCTTGGCTGGCGAGACGTGCCGATCGACTCCGCCATGGAGATGTCGCCAGCGGTCAAGGGCAAGGAGCCGACGATCCGCCAGATCTTCATCGGTCGCGGCCCCGACGTCATGGTCACCGATGCGCTCGAGCGCAAGCTGTACGTGATCCGCAAACGCGCCAGCCACAACATCCAGCGGCTGCAGCTCAAACACGGCAAGGAGTACTACGTCGTCTCGATGTCGGCGCGCACCATCGTCTACAAGGGCCTGTTGCTGTGCACGCAGGTCGGCCGCTATTACAAGGATCTGCTCGATCCGCGCTTCGTGTCGGCGCTCGCACTCGTGCATCAGCGCTTTTCGACCAACACCTTTCCCGAGTGGCCGCTGTCGCACCCATATCGCCTGATCGCGCACAACGGCGAGATCAACACGGTCAAGGGCAACTACAACTGGCTTCGCGCTCGCGAAGGCGTGATGAGCTCGCCGGTGCTCGGCAACGATCTGCAGAAGCTCTATCCGATCGTCTACCCGGGTCAGAGTGACACCGCCACCTTCGACAACTGCCTCGAGTTGCTGACCATGGCCGGTTTTCCGCTGGCTCACGCGGTCATGATGATGATCCCCGAGGCCTGGGAGCAGCACACGCTGATGGACGAGAAGCGGCGTGCGTTCTATGAGTTCCATGCGGCGATGATGGAGCCCTGGGACGGCCCGGCCGCGATCGCATTCTCCGACGGTCGCCAGATCGGCGCCACGCTCGATCGCAATGGCCTGCGCCCGGCCCGTTACTGCGTCACCAGCGACAAGCTGGTGGTGATGGCCTCGGAGGCCGGTGTGCTGCCCATTCCCGAAAGCAGCATCGTGGCCAAGTGGCGCCTCCAGCCAGGCAAGATGTTCCTGATCGATCTCGACCAGGGCCGCATCATCGGCGACGACGAGCTCAAGCAGCAGTTGGCCAACAGCAAGCCCTACCGCGAGTGGATTCAGGCCATCCGCGTGAAGCTGCACGACATCGATCTCGATCCGCGCGATGCCGGCGAGCTGGTGGCGCAGGCGCATCCCGACGTTCCGCTGCTCGATCGCCAGCAGGCGGCCGGCTTCACGCAGGAAGACGTCAAAGTCCTGCTGCGGCCGATGGCCGAGAACGGCGAGGAGCCTACTGGCTCGATGGGCAACGATTCGCCGCTGGCGGTGCTCTCCGACCGCAGCAAGCCGCTCTACAACTATTTCAAGCAGCTGTTCGCGCAGGTCACGAATCCGCCGATCGACCCGATCCGCGAAGAGCTGGTCATGTCCTTGGTCACCTTCGTCGGGCCCAAGCAGAATCTGCTCGATCTCAACAACACCAACCCGCCGATCCGCATCGAGCTGCCGCAACCCATCCTCGACTTCGAGGACATGGCCAAGATCCGCGGCATCGAGCACTACACGGGCGACAAGTTCAAGGCGTTCGAGCTCAACCTCTGCTACCCGGTGGCCTGGGGGGCCGAGGGCATCGAGGCCAAGCTGGCCTCGCTGGCCTCCGAAGCCGAAGATGCGGTGCGCAACGGCTACAACATCCTGATCGTCTCCGATCGCATGGTGGATGCCGATCACGTGGCAATTCCCACGCTGCTGGCCATGAGCGCCGTGCATCAGCATCTGGTCAACCGCGGCCTGCGCACCAATGCCGGTCTGGTGGTCGAGACCGCGTCGGCGCGCGAGGTACATCACTTTGCGGTGCTGGCGGGCTACGGTGCCGAGGCAATCCACCCGTACCTGACGCTCGAGACGCTGGCCGACCTGTACCGCGACCATCCGCAGATCAGCGCCGAAAAGGCGATGCGCAACTATGTGAAGGCCATTGGCAAGGGGCTGCGCAAGGTCATGTCCAAGATGGGCATCTCGACCTACATGAGCTATTGCGGCGCGCAGATCTTCGAGGCCATCGGTTTGTCGCGCGCGGTGGTCGACAAGTACTTCACCGGCACGACCAGTACGGTCGAAGGTATCTCGGTGTTCGACATCGCCGAGGAAGCGATTCGCCGCCATCGCGATGCGTTCGGCGACAGTCCGGTGCTGGCCGGCGTGCTCGACGCCGGCGGCGAGTACGCGATGCGCACGCGCGGCGAGGCCCACATGTGGACCCCCGACGCGATCGCCAAGCTGCAGCATGCCACCCGCGGCAACGTCCACAACACCTACCGCGAATATGCTCAGCTGATCAACGACCAGTCGCGCCGTCACATGACCTTGCGCGGTCTGTTCGAGTTCCGCCTCGATCGCTGCGATCCGGTGCCGCTCGACGAGGTCGAGCCCGCGGCCGAGATCGTCAAACGCTTCGCCACCGGCGCGATGTCGCTGGGGTCGATCTCCACCGAGGCGCACACCACGCTGGCCATCGCGATGAACCGCATCGGCGGCAAGTCGAACACGGGCGAGGGCGGTGAGGACCCGATGCGCTACCGTGCCGAGATGCGCAATGGCAATGCCGGCATCAAGGACGGCGATTCGCTGGCCGGCGTGATCGGTGCCGATCGCGTGGTGGCCGACATCCCGTTGCGCGCCGGCGACTCGCTGCGCTCGCGCATCAAGCAGGTCGCGTCGGGTCGCTTCGGGGTCACCGCCGAGTACCTGTCCTCGGCCGACCAGATCCAGATCAAGATGGCGCAGGGCGCCAAGCCCGGTGAGGGCGGTCAGTTGCCCGGCCACAAGGTATCCGACTACATCGGCCAGCTGCGTTACTCGGTGCCGGGTGTCGGCCTGATCTCGCCGCCGCCGCACCACGACATTTACTCGATCGAAGATCTCGCTCAGCTGATCCACGATCTCAAGAACGCCAATCCGCGAGCCGACATCTCGGTAAAGCTGGTCTCCGAGGTCGGCGTGGGCACGGTCGCTGCCGGGGTCTCCAAGGCCAAATCGGACCATGTCGTGATCGCCGGCCATGACGGCGGCACCGGCGCCTCGCCGCTCAGCTCCATCAAGCATGCGGGTACGCCCTGGGAGCTCGGCCTGGCCGAGACCCAGCAGACCCTGGTGCTGAACAATCTGCGCGGCCGCATCGTCGTGCAGGCCGACGGCCAGATGAAGACCGGCCGCGACGTCGTCATCGCAGCCCTGTTGGGCGCCGACGAATTCGGCTTCGCGACCGCGCCGCTGGTCGTCGAGGGCTGCATCATGATGCGCAAGTGCCACCTGAACACCTGCCCGGTGGGCGTGGCCACGCAGGATCCGGTGCTGCGCGAGCGCTTTCGGGGTCGCCCCGAACACGTCGTCAACTTCTTCTTCTTCGTGGCGGAAGAGGTTCGCGAGCTGATGGCCAGTCTCGGCATGCGCCGCTTCGACGACATGATCGGCCGCGCTGACCTGCTCGACACCCGCAAAGGTGTCGCCCACTGGAAGGCCCGCGGGCTCGATTTCTCGCGGCTGTTCGCGGTGCCGGCGGTGGGCCCGGACGTCGCTCGTCGCCGTTTGTACGTGCAAGACCACGGGCTCGACAAGGCGCTCGACCAGAAGCTCATCGAACTCGCCCGGCCGGCGCTCGATCGTGGCGAGAAGGTCTCGTTCATCTCGCAGATCCACAACGTCAACCGAACGGTCGGCACCCTGCTCTCGGGTGAGGTGGCGCGTCGTTACGGTCACGACGGCCTGCCGGACGACACCATTCATATCCAGTTCAGCGGCACCGCCGGCCAGAGCTTCGGCGCCTTCCTGGCGCGCGGCGTCACGCTCGACCTGGTCGGAGACGCCAACGACTACGTCGGCAAGGGTTTGTCGGGCGGGCGCATCATCGTGCGGCCGACGCCCGAGTTCCGCGGCGAATCCGACCAGAACATCATCGTCGGCAATACCGTGCTCTACGGCGCGATCGAAGGCGAAGCGTTCTACAGCGGCGTGGCCGGCGAGCGTTTCGCGGTGCGCAACTCGGGTGCGACCGCCGTCGTCGAAGGCGCGGGCGACCATTGCTGCGAATACATGACCGGCGGCACGGTGGTGGTGCTCGGCGAGACCGGGCGCAACTTCGGCGCGGGCATGTCCGGTGGCGTGGCCTACGTCTACGACCCCGATGGCAGGTTCGAACCGCGTTGCAACATGGCGATGGTCACGGTCGAGCGCGTGACGCCGACGGCCGAGCAGATCGAAAAGGTCGAGCCGGCCATCTGGCATCGCGGCGAGTGCGACGAGGTCTTGCTCAAGGGCCTGATCGAAACCCACGCCAAGCTCACCGGCAGCAAGCGTGCCCGCGCCCTGCTCGAGAATTGGGATCGCTCGCGGCAGTCGTTCGTGAAGGTGTTCCCGAACGAGTATCGTCGTGCCCTGGGCGAGTTGCACGCCCGCAAGCAGCTCGCGCAGAAAACCACCGCCACCGTCTGAAGCCAATTTTCCGGGCCCGTCGGGGGCTCGCCATCGAGGTCGATACAAAGATGGGAAAAGTCACTGGATTCCTCGAACTCGAGCGTTTGTCCGAGGCCAGCGAGCCGGCGTCGGACCGGCTCAAGCACTATCGCGAGTTCGTGCTGCATCTGGCCGATGACGAGGCCGCGCAGCAAGGCGCGCGTTGCATGGATTGCGGCATTCCGTTCTGTCAGACCGGCTGCCCGATCAACAACATCATTCCGGACTGGAACGATCTCGTCTATCGCGGTCAATGGCGCCAGGCCATCGACACCCTGCACTCGACGAACAACTTTCCCGAGTTCACCGGCCGTATCTGTCCGGCGCCCTGTGAGGCGGCCTGCACGCTGAACATCAACAGCGACGCGGTCGGAATCAAGTCGATCGAACACGCGATCATCGACAAGGCCTGGGAGCAGGGTTGGGTCGAACCGGAGCCGGCGCGGGTGCGCACCGGCAAGACCGTCGCCGTGGTCGGATCCGGGCCGGCCGGTTTGTCGGCCGCCCAGCAACTGGCGCGTGCCGGTCACGATGTCACTGTGTTCGAAAAGAACGACCGCATCGGCGGCCTTCTGCGCTATGGCATTCCGGATTTCAAGCTCGAGAAATCCCACATCGATCGCCGTGTCCTGCAGATGCAGGGCGAGGGTGTGAGTTTTCGTACTTCGGTGCTGATCGCGGCCGACGACGATCTGGGACCGGTGCAGAACCTGTCGCACGAACGCATTTCGCCGGCCGACCTGATGGCCCGCTACGACGCGGTCGTGCTGGCCGGCGGCGCGGAACAGCCGCGCGACCTGCCGGTGCCGGGGCGTGAACTCAAGGGCGTGCATTTCGCGATGTCGTTCCTGCCCCAGCAGAATCGCGTCAATGCGGGCGATTCGGTCGGCGATCAGATCCTCGCCACCGGCAAGCACGTCGTCGTCATCGGCGGTGGCGACACCGGCTCGGACTGCGTGGGCACCAGCAATCGCCATGGCGCGGCGTCGGTCACCCAGATCGAACTGATGCCGCGGCCGCCGGAGCGCGAGAACGGCCCGATGACCTGGCCGTACTGGCCTGCCAAGCTGCGCACCTCGTCTTCGCACGAAGAGGGCTGCGAGCGCGACTGGTCGATCACCACCAAGTCGTTCAAGGACGATGGCAAAGGCAACGTGTGTGCCCTGGTGGCCGCCCGCGTCGAGTGGCAGAACGACCCCCAGAGCGGTCGCCCGGTGATGGCCGAGGTGCCCGGCTCCGAGTTCGAGATCCCGGCCGATCTGGTCTTGTTCGCGATGGGCTTCGTGTCGCCGGTCGGACGTGTGCTGACCGATTTCGGCGTCGAGGCCGATGCCCGTGGCAATGCCAAGGCCAGCACCGACGGCGAGGGCTGTTATCGCACCAATGTCGAGAAGGTGTTCGCCAGCGGCGACATGCGTCGCGGTCAGTCGCTGGTGGTCTGGGCGATCCGCGAGGGCCGTCAGTGCGCGCGCGAAGTCGATCTCTACCTGATGGGCGAGAGTACGCTGCCGCGTTGACGCTGATCGGGGCGGCGGGGGCGCGAATCGCGGGGGCGCGCATGTTCTTGTGTCGCGCGCCGCTCGATCCGGGCCCGTGCGGCGCGGGCGGGCATTCGTGTCATCATCGTGATGTCGGCTGCGATCGCGCGTTGGCGCATCATGTTCCGGCAACCCTCGGCGCGCTCGCGCCCACGATGCCCGACACCCCGAACAGCCCGTCAGGAGGTCCGACTTGTCCGATCCGATCCGCATGACCGCGGCCGAGCTGAGCCGCGCCTACGCCGATGGCAGCTGCTCGCCCGTCGAGGTCGCCGAAGCCGTGATCCGGCGCGTGGAGCGCTGGGAACCGCACCTGAATGCGATGTACCGCTTCCATCCGGAGGCCGCGCTGGCGAGCGCGCGCGAATCCGAGGGGCGCTGGCGCGCCAAGCGCGCGTTGTCGCCGCTCGATGGCGTGCCGGTCACCATCAAGGAGAACATCGACACCATCGGTGATCCATCGCCGTCGGGTACGGCTGCCGGCAACATGCAACCCAAAAGCGTGGACGCACCGGCGGCCGCCCGCCTGCGCGAGGCGGGCGCGGTCTCGTTGGGCAAGACCGTCATGCCCGATTACGGCATGCTCTCGTCGGGTTTGTCGTCGCTGCACGGCGTCACCCGCAATCCCTGGCGCCTGGATCGCAACACCTCCGGATCCTCGTCGGGCGCTGGCGCCGCCGGCGCGGCGGCATACGGGCCGCTGCATGTCGGCACCGATATCGGCGGATCGGTGCGACTGCCGGCCGCGCACTGCGGCCTCTTCGGGCTCAAGCCCAGCCTCGGACGAATCCCGGTCGATCCGCCGTACATCGGCCGCTGCGCCGGACCGATGACGCGCACGGTACACGATGCCGCCATGCTGTTGCAGGTGCTGTCCCGTCCCGACGCGCGCGACCACATGTCCCTGCCGCCGGACGATACCGACTACGTGGCCGGCCTGGAAGGGCTGAGCCCGCGCGGCCTGCGCATCGGGCTGCTCACCGACATGGGGGTGGGCACCCGCCCCGACGAACGCGTGGTGGCGGCTGCCGAGGCCGCCGCGCTTGCACTGCAGGCGCAGGGTGCGATCGTCGAGCCGGTTCAGTCGTTCCTTACCGAGGGCATGTTCGACGGCATTCATCGCTTCTTCGAGGCACGTTCTTACAACGATGTCGTCGCGATGGACGAGGCCTCCCGTGCGAAGGTGCTGCCCTTCCTGGTCGAGTGGTGCAGCTGGCGGGCGCGCACGTTCACCGGCGTCGACGTGATGGCCGCTTACGCGCAGGTCGTGGCGATGCGCGCGGCGGCCACCCGCGCGGTCAACGCAGTCGACTTCATGATCTCCCCCGTGTCACCGATCCTGCCCTACGAGGCCGGCCGACACTGTCCGGGCGAAGATCCGCACGATGCGCTGCCGCACATCGCGTTCACCGTGGCCTGGAATTTCGGCGAGCAGCCGGCCGCTTCGTTGAACTGGACACATGCCGACGGCCTGCCGGTAGGGGTGCAGATCATCGGCCGCCGCTTCGACGATCTCGGCGTGCTGCGCCTGTCGAAGCTGCTCGAAACGCTGCGGCCGCCGCAGACGGACTGGCCCGAGCCGCCGGCGGCGTGAGCGCAGTCGGCGCGAGCACGGCATGAGCGCCGGCAAGACGCGACCGCGTGCCACGGTCTCGCTCGTGCTGGGCAGCGGCGGCGCACGCGGCCTGGCGCACATCGGCGTGATCCGCTGGCTGGTCGAACATCGTTTCCAGATCTGCTCGATCTCGGGGGCGTCGATCGGCGCGCTGGTTGGCGGGGTGTTCGCCAGTGGCCGACTCGACGAATTCGAGCGCTGGGTGCGCGGCATCAGCAAGCCGATGATGATCGCCCTCATGGATCTGTCCTGGGAGCGAGGCGGCCTCGTCAAGGGCGAGCGCTTCATGGAGGCACTGGCCCGCTACGCGCCACCGGGCCGTATCGAAGACCTGCCGATCGCGTTCACGGCGGTGGCCGCCGAACTGGCCACGGGCAAGGAGATCTGGCTGCGCAGCGGCGACCTGCTACAGGCGATTCGTGCGTCGATTTCGCTGCCCCTGTTGTTCACGCCATACGATCATCACGGCACGCTGTTGATCGACGGCGGCGTGCTCAATCCGGTGCCCATCGCCCCCACCTTCGGCGACGATACGGATCTGACCATCGCGGTCAGTCTGAACGGTGTGCCCGAGATGTTCTCGACGCCAGAGTCGGCCGAGCTCGAGCCGGACGCCGGCGGTCTCACCCTGTCGCCCGAGATCGCTCAGTGGATCGAGCGTATTCAGACCCTGTTTCGCACCGACGATGTCGCGCGCAACGATGCGCCCGGCGTGCTCACCGACACGATGCATCGCGGCGCCCGGGCGCCCGGCGACATCGACACGGATCGCGGCCTCAAGGGGGCGGACGATGATGCCGTCCCAGCGAACGGTCCGCGCGCCGATGAGCTCGCGGGCGCGACGATGCGGCGCGGCGGTCAGCGATTGCTGCCGTCACCGCGTCGTGATTGGTCGGCCTACGATGTCGCCTACCTGGCGTTCGACGCCATGCAGGGCACGATCGCGCGCCAGAAGCTGGCGGCCTATCCGCCCGACGAGCTCGTCGAGATCAGCCGCAGTTCGGCGCGGACCCTGGAGTTCGATCGTGCCAACGCCTTGATCGACATCGGCTACCGGGAGGCCGCCCGGGCGTTGTCGGGTCTGCTCGACTCGCCGGCCATGCGCAACGGCCGCCGAGGCCGTCCGGGCTGATCGCCGGGTCGCGCCGGGCTGAAGTGGCTCGGATCGCCATGTTTGCGCCGAGCCGATGCGCTTCAGCCCGCGGGCCGCCGGCGATACATGCCCATGCCCTTGACGCTCATCACGACTTCTCGGCGCTGGTTCAGCACCTGGTGCTCGGTCCAGATGACGCCGCGGTCGGGTTTGGAGCGCGAGCCGCGTGCGTCGGTGACGGTCGAGCGCACCGAGAGAACGTCGCCGGGGCGCACCGGCGCCAGCCAGCGGATTTCATCCAGCCCGGGCGAGCCCATGCTCGCCACCTGCGAAATGTAGTGGTCGACCATCATGCGCATCATGGCTGCGCCGGTCATCCAGCCGCTGGCCACCAGGCCGCCGAAATGGCTTTCACGGCCCGCCTGTTCGTCGAGATGGAATCGCTGTGGGTCGTATCGGGTCGCGAACTCGACGATCTCCTCGGCGGTGACCGGATAGTGTCCGTATTCGAGCACTTCGCCGACCGTGTAGTCCTCGAAGTAGCGATCCTTGGGCGCGGGGGGCATCGATGGGTTCTCCGTTCGGTGTGGTGGGCATGATAGCCGGGGCCTGGGCTCGAGCAAGGAAGAGGGCGTAGGAGAGGATCCGGGGAAGGGCTTGCGGGCAGATCCACCGGTGCGCTCGCGGGCGGACCCACGGGCGGACGCACGGGTGGGCTCGCGGGCGGATCCACGGGCGGGCGCACGGGTGGGCTCGCGGGCGGACCCATGGGCGGGCGCACGGGTGGGCTCGCGGGCGGACCCATGAGCAGGCGCACGGGTAGGTTCCGGCCGTGGCCCGGATTGGCGGCTCGGGTGCGGCATCCGGCGCTGCGGTCGCGAGCACGGGTAAACTGGCCGCGTGCCGGCGCTGCCACGAATGTCCCGATTCAATCGTGCGCGATCATGCGTGTGACGAACGGATCGCTCGTGCCGCAGGCTCGCCGGCCACCACCGAGCATCGCGATGACCCGTCAAGCGACACCGCTGATCGATACCGAATTCCTGCGCAGCCGCATACGCACGGTGCCCAACTGGCCGCAGCCGGGCATCCTGTTTCGCGACATCACGCCGCTGCTGCGCGATCCGCGCACCCTGCGCGTGCTGGTCGATGCGTTCGTCCATCGCTACATGGGCGTGGGGCTCGATCTGGTGGCGGGCATCGATGCCCGTGGTTTCATACTCGGTTCGATCGTGGCCTACGAGTTGAATCTCGGCTTCGTGCCGATTCGCAAGCAGGGCAAGCTGCCCTACGCCACGGTCAGTGAAAGCTATGCGCTCGAGTACGGCAGCGCTACGGTCGAAATCCACGAAGACGCCTGCCGGCCCGGCGATCGTGTGCTGGTGATCGACGACCTCATCGCCACCGGCGGCACCATGCTGGCCGGCGCGAAATTGCTGAGCCGTCTGGGTGCGCGTGTGGTCGAAGGTGCAGCCATCATCGACCTGCCCGATCTGGGCGGCTCGGCGGCGCTGCGCGAAGCCGGCATCGAGCTTTACGTCTTGCTGAGTTTTGCCGATGGCCAATGAACCACCGGCGTCGGTGCGCATCGACAAATGGCTATGGGCCGCGCGCTTCTTCAAGACCCGCGGGCTCGCCCAGACGGCGATCGAGAACGGCCGGGTCCTGGTTGGCGGCGAGCGCGTCAAACGCGCCCGCAACCTGCAGGGTGGTGAGCTTCTCAAGGTGCGCACCGGCGACATCGAACGAGAGATCAAGGTACTGGGCCTGAGCGAGCAGCGGGGCCCGGCACCCATTGCCCAGCAGCTGTACGAAGAGACCGTCGAATCGGTCGAACGGCGTGAGGCCGCCCGTCGCGATCGACGGGTATTCCTCGATCCGGCGGCGGTCATCGCGGCCGGGCGGCCGACCAAACGCGACCGTCGCCTGATCGAACAACTGCAACGAGAACAGGATTCCTGACCATGGCGGCCAGCAGCGACGATCTGACGACCCATGACAGTGCGACCGAGACGGCGCCGCCACAGGGCCGGGGCAAGGCGGCTCTTGGCCAGCGGCCGGTCGCGCTGATCACGGGCGGCGGTCGTGGCATCGGTGCCGCGACCGCCGTGTTGGCCGCGCAGCGCGGCTACGACCTGGTGCTGGCGTATCGCAGCGATGCCGGCGCCGCCGAGGCGGTTGCCGAGCGCGCTCGGGAGCAGGGCGCACATGCGGTCTGTGTGCCGGCCGACGTCGCCGACGAGGCCTCGGTACTGGCGTTGTTCGCCACGCTCGATGCCGAAGTCGGCCGCCTCGATGCGCTGGTCAACAATGCCGGCGTGCTCGATCGGTCGCAGCCGTTTTTGGACTACACGGCCGAACGCATGCAGCGCATCTTCCAGACCAATGTGTTCGGCGCGTTCATCGTCGCGCGCGAGGCGGCGCGGCGCATGGCGCGTTCGCGCGGCGGGGCTGGCGGCGCGATCGTCAATGTCTCGTCGGCCGCCTCGCGAATGGGCTCGCCTGGCGAGTATGTCGACTATGCGGCGAGCAAAGGGGCGATGGACTCCATGACGCTGGGCCTGGCCAAGGAACTGGCCGGCGAAGGCATTCGTGTCAATGCGGTGCGGCCAGGGCTGATCCACACCGACATCCACGCCAGCGGCGGCCGCCCCGGCCGGGTGGGTGAGCTGGCCCACCAGGTGCCGCTCGCGCGTGGTGGCACCGCCGAAGAGGTGGCCAATGCGATCGTCTGGTTGTTGTCGGGCGAGGCTTCTTACGTGACCGGTGCCCTGCTCGACGTTGGCGGCGGGCGCTGAGCTCGACGCGGAGGGCAGGCGCCGACGGCTCGTCGGCCCAGGCTGGTTCGCCGTGATGCCTCGAGCCGACCGCCGCGTTCGGCTTGCGTGACCTGCATGACCACGGGCCGCGCTCGACCGCGCTGATGCGCTGCCAGCGCCCGGGCCGCCATTGGCTGGCGCGATGCTCAGAAGGGGATGTCGTCGTCCATGTCGTCGAAGTTCGGCGCCGGCCGCGATTCGCCACCACCGCCACCGCCACCACCGGACGACGGGCGCCCGCGCATGCCGCCACCGCCACCGCCGCCGCCTTCCGCGTCGTCACGGCCGCCGAGCATCTGCATCTGGTCGGCGATGATCTCGGTGGTCCAGCGGTCCTGGCCGTCTTTGTCCTGCCATTTACGGGTCTGCAGCCGGCCCTCGACGTAGACCGAGCGACCCTTGCGCAGGTATTCGCCGGCGATCTCGGCCAGACGGTTGTAGAAGACCACCCGGTGCCACTCGGTTTCCTCGCGGCGCTCGTTCGTGGTCTTGTCTTTCCATTGGCGGGAGGTGGCGATCGTGACGTTGCAGATCGCTGCGCCGTTGGGCGAGTAGCGGGTTTCGGGGTCCCGGCCGAGATTGCCGACCAGGATGACTTTGTTAATGGAAGCCATCGTTCGTTCTCCTTGTCTGGCGGGCGCAGACGGTGGTGTCGCCTGTGCTCGCGGCCGCCGTTGGGGGTGGCATCGGTCCCGGACCGGCGCGGCCCGCCGTCATCGCAAATCTATCGTGGCCCGCTGCCGTAGCCGGCCTCCGACGGGATGCCGAAGCACTAGGCTCGAGGGCGGTTGGATGGCTCATCGGGTGAGCCCGCAGCCCGGCCGCCGGCCGGCAGGCGCTTGCGCGAACCGTGTTCGGACCACCGATCGGGGCATCACGGTATAGTAGTCGATTCGGTCGCTTCGGCCCCGCGCCGACCCTCCCGGCCAGGCCTTCCGTCACCCCTGATCGCTGCGGCATGGATCTGATCCGCATTCGCGGTGCGCGTACCCACAATCTGAAGAATTGCGATCTCGATGTTCCGCGTCAGCGGCTGGTCGTGATCACCGGCATTTCGGGTTCGGGCAAGTCGTCGCTGGCGTTCGACACCTTGTACGCCGAAGGCCAGCGCCGCTACGTGGCGTCGCTGTCGGCCTATGCCCGCCAGTTCCTGCAATTGATGGACAAACCCGACGTCGATCTGATCGAGGGCTTGTCGCCGGCGATCGCCATCGAGCAGAAGGCGGCCAGCCACAATCCGCGCTCCACCGTCGGCACGGTGACCGAGATCCACGATCACCTGCGCCTGCTCTATGCGCGCGCCGGCACGCCGTACTGCCCGCATCACCCCGAGCACGCGCTGAACGCGCAATCGGTGTCGCAGATGGTGGACACGGTGCTCGCCCTGCCCGAAGGACGTCGGCTGCTCATCCTGGCACCGGTCCTCGAGGCGCGCAAGGGCGATCACCGTACCTTGCTCGAAGACCTGCAGGCGCGTGGCTTCGTGCGGGTACGGGTGCGTGCCGAGGCCGCCGGCGCGCCGGCGCGGCTGGTGGTGCTGGGCAGCGAGGATCCGGGCCTGTCGCCAAACCACAAGCACACGATCGAGGTCGTGGTCGACCGTCTGCGCAGCGGCGCCGACATCCGCCAGCGCCTGGCCGAGTCCTTCGAGACGGCGCTCGAACTCGGTCAGGGGCGTGCGATCGTGCTCGATCATGACAGCGGCGAGGCGACGCCGTTCTCGAACCGCTACGCGTGCCCGGTCTGCGGCCATGCGCTGGTCGCACTCGAGCCGCGTCTGTTCTCGTTCAACAATCCGGCCGGCGCCTGCCCGGCCTGCGACGGGCTCGGCAGCGAACGGGTGTTCGATCCGGCGCGCGTCGTGGAGTTCCCGCACCTGAGCCTGGCCGCAGGCGCTATCAAGGGTTGGGACCGGCGTAACTCGTTCTATCACCAGATGCTCTCGAGCCTGTCCGAGCATTACGGCTTCGACATCGAGTCACCCTGGACCGATTTGCCCGAGCCGATCCGCCAGCGCATTCTGTACGGATCGGGCGACGAGCAGATCGCGTTCACCCACGTCGATGGCAAGGGCCGGGCCAGCCTTCGTCGGCATCCGTTCGAGGGCGTGATCCCGAACTTCGAGCGGCGTTACCGTGAGACCGATTCCAGTCAGGTACGCGACACCCTGGCCGAATTCATGAGCGTGCGCCCGTGCGCGGTCTGCGGCGGCAGCCGGCTGCGCGAGGACGCCCGCCACGTGCGCGTTGGTCTGCCGGGTCGGGATCTCGACATCGCCACGGTCGGCGCGATGACCTTGTCGGCCGCCTGCGACTGGTTCGCGGCCTTGCGCCTGCCGGGCGCACGCGCCGAGGTCGGTGAGCGCATCGGGCGCGAGATCGTGTCGCGGCTGCGGTTTCTCTGTGACGTCGGGCTCGAGTATCTGACCTTGGCGCGTGCCGCCGACTCGCTTTCCGGCGGCGAGGCGCAACGCATCCGGCTCGCCTCGCAGATCGGCGCCAGCCTGTCGGGCGTCATGTATGTGCTCGACGAGCCCTCGATCGGGTTGCACCAGCGCGACAACGACCGGCTGATCGCCACACTTATCCGGCTGCGCGACCTGGGCAACAGCGTACTGGTCGTCGAGCACGACGAGGATGCGATCCGTGCCGCCGATCACGTGATCGACATGGGCCCGGGCGCCGGCGAGCACGGCGGGCGCGTGATCGCGCAGGGAACCCCCGCGCAGATCGCCGCCGACGCCGATTCGCTGACCGGCGCCTATCTGAGCGGGCGGCGCAGTATCGCGGTGCCGCCGACGCGCGTCGCGCCTGGGGCGGGGGAGTTGGTCGTGCGTGGCGCGCGCGGCAACAACCTGGCCGATATCGATGTCGCGTTTCCGGTCGGGCTGATGATCTGTGTCACCGGCGTGTCGGGTTCGGGCAAGTCGACGCTGGTCAACGAGACGCTGACGCGCGCCATGGCACACCACCTGATGCGGGCGCAGGCCGAGCCGGCCGAGCACGACGGTATCGACGGCCTGGCGTACTTCGACAAGATCATCAGCGTCGATCAGAGCCCGATCGGCCGCACGCCGCGCTCGAATCCGGCCACCTACACCGGCTTGTTCACGCCGATCCGCGAGCTGTTCGCCGAGACGCCGACCGCGCGCGAACGTGGTTACGGACCGGGGCGCTTTTCGTTCAACGTGCGCGGCGGGCGTTGCGAGACCTGCCAGGGCGACGGCGTGATCCGCGTCGAGATGCACTTCCTGCCCGACATCTACGTCACCTGCGATCAGTGTGGCGGGCAGCGCTACAACCGCGAGACGCTCGAGGTGCGTTACCGCGGCCGCACGATCGCCGACGTGCTCGAGATGACGGTCGCGCAGGCGCACGAGTTCTTCGTTGCCCATCCGGTCATCCACCGCCGGTTGCAGACCCTGCTCGACGTCGGCCTGGGCTACGTTCGGCTCGGCCAGAGCGCGGTCACGCTCTCGGGCGGCGAGGCGCAGCGGGTCAAGCTGTCGCAGGAGCTCTCCAAGCGCGATACCGGGCGCACGCTCTATGTGCTCGACGAACCCACCACCGGCCTGCATTTCCACGACATCGCGATGCTGCTGGAGGTCTTGCGCAAGCTGCGCGACGGCGGTAACACCCTGGTCGTCATCGAACACAACCTCGACGTGATCAAGACCGCCGACTGGATCATCGATCTGGGCCCGGAAGGCGGTGCCGGTGGTGGCCGGGTGGTGGCCACCGGCACGCCCGAGGCCGTGGCCGCGAATCCCGACAGTCACACAGGACGGTATCTGCGGCGGTTGCTCGGGCAGTGACGGGAGCAGTTGAGGTGCGCGGCTCGGGCGTCGCGGCCGAGACAGAGACTGCTTCAGGAGCCTGTCGGGGAGACGGCGCCGTTCGCCTGCGCGGTTCGGATGTTCAGCCCTCGGGGGCGCGATAGGCGCTCGCCGCGAAGCGCGCGTGCACGGCCCGCATCCGTGCGGTGTCGAGCACGGCCGGTTCGCCCACCTGCAATGCCTGCCAGTACACGCGCGCCAGCCATTCCAGTTCGCGCGCGCGCTCGAGCGCATGAGCCGGCGACGCGCCGCGCACGATCATGCCGTGGTGGGCCAGCAGACAGGCGTGGCGGTCCTGAATGGCCGGCAGCAGGGCATCGCTCAGCGCCTGGGTGCCGAAGGTCTCGTAAGGCGCACAGCGAATGTCGTCGCCACCTGCCGCGGCGACCATGTAGTGAAACGCCGGGATGCCCTCGTGTTGCACGCGGGGCAGGCAGGCGAGCGTGCTGGCATAGGGCGAATGCAGATGCAGCACGCAGGCGCCGTCGGGCGCCCGGGCGTGCGACAGCAGCGCGCGATGCATGCGCCACTCGGACGATGCCGGGTGCTCGCCGAATTGCTCCACCGGGTGCGTGGCGTCGTCGGCCGCATCGGCCTCGCCGGGCAGGGGCGCCAGCGGCATCCAGACGACGTCGTCGGCGCTCATGTGCTCGTAGGACATCGCCGACGGCGTGATCAGCATGCCGTCGCGAGCGCCTCGCGACCAGGCCAGGCTCATGTTGCCGGCCCGCCCGCTGTTCAGATCCAGCCCGTCCAGGCGCTGGCAGACCGCGACGATCTGCTCGCGGGCTTGCTGCTCGGAAAATGCCGGTGGCGGGTTCATGGGCTGCATGCTCCCACAGAACCGACCCCGGCGTCTCGCGGGTTCAAGTACGGCGCAGGCTGCGCTGGCCGGGCCGAAGCGCCGGCGGCGATCTCGATCGGACGCGCTAGCGCTACTGCCGTCGCTTGGCCAATGCCTCGAGGCCGGACACCGACGGATCGCACACCCCGTGCTCTGTGACCAGCGCGGTGACCAGCGCGGCCGGCGTGATGTCGAAGGCGGGGTTGGCCACCCGCCCGGCCGTCGGCATGATGTTCACAGAGTGCACCTGACCGCGCTCGTCCACGCCGGTGACATGGGTGAGTTCATCGCCGGCACGGTTTTCAATCGGCACCTGCAGGCCGTCGGCCAGGCGCATGTCGACCGTACTGCTCGGGCAGGCGACATAGAACGGCACGCCGTGGGCACTGGCGGCGAGTGCCTTCAGATAGGTGCCGATCTTGTTGACCACGTCGCCGTTGCGGGTGACCCGATCGCAGCCGACGATCACGGCGTCGACCTCGCCGCGCATCATCAGCAGGCCACCGGCGTTGTCGGCGATCACCGTGTGCGCGATGCCGCGCTCGGCGAGTTCGAAGGCCGTCAGGCTGGCGCCCTGATTGCGCGGCCGGGTCTCGTCGACCCAGACATGAATCGGCACGCCGCGTTCGTGCAGCAGGTAGATGGGCGCCAGGGCGGTGCCGTAACCCACCGTGGCCAGGCGTCCGGCATTGCAATGCGTGAGGATCTGCAGCGCACGACCCGCCTCGGCGGGCCTGGGCAGGACGCGGATCAGGTGCTCACCGATGGCACGGTTGCACTGCACGTCTTCGTCGCAGATGCTGCCGGCCTCGGCCCAGGCGGCGGTGGCGCGCTCGGCGACGGGCAATGGTGTGACCACCGCGGCCACGCGCTCCAGGGCCCAACGCAGATTGACCGCCGTCGGACGAGCGGCGAGCAGACGCTGCAGCGCATCGTGAAGATTGCCGTCACCGGCATCGGCCCGCAGCGCGAACGCCAGCCCGTAGCCGCCGACCGCGCCGATCAGCGGCGCACCCCGCACCTGCATGGTGCGGATCGCCCGCTCGCAGGCGTCGACGTCGGCCAGCGTCAGCCAGACCTGCTCGAACGGCAGCCGGGTCTGGTCCAGCGTGACCACGACATCGCCCTCGGCGCGTATCGAGCGTGCGGTCACCGTGCGATTCAGCAGGGCGCCGGGCTCAGCAGGGCCCGCAGCGCCGGCAGGTCGACCAGACGCACGCGCTTGTTCGAGACCTCGATCAGGCCGTCGGCCTGAAAGCGCGACAGCGTACGCGACACGGTTTCGAGCTTCAGGCCCAAATAGCTGCCGATCTCCTCGCGGGTCATGCGCAGATTGAATTCCACGGGCGAGTAGCCGAGTGTCTCGAAGCGCCGCGACAGGTTGAGCAGGAAGGCTGCCACACGCTCCTCGGCACGCATCGAACCAAGCAGCACCATGACGCCGTGTTCGCGCACGATTTCGCGGCTCATGACGCGGTGCAGTTGGTGCTGCAAGGGCGAGAATTCGCGCGCGATACGCTCGAGGTCGGCAAACTGCAGCACGCAGACCTCGCTGTCCTGTAACGCGACCGCGTCAACCGAATGCGCCTCGGTGGCGACGCCGTCCAGGCCGAGCAGCTCGCCGGGCATCTGGAAGCCCGTGACCTGGTCACGGCCGTCCTCGCTGGTCAGGCGTGTCTTGAAAAAGCCGCTGCGCACAGCATAGAGCGAATCGAATACGTCACCGACCCGGAACAGGGCTTCGCCGCGTCGCACCCGGCGGCGCGTCGCCACCAGCGGGTCGAGCATCTCGAGCTCGGAGCTCGAGATGCCGCCGGGCACGCAAAGCTCGCGCAGATTGCAGGTGGCGCAGCTGGCCTGCAAGCGCGCGCGTAAATCGCCCGTGCGCGAGGCCTCTGCGCCGATGGCAATGGGTCTCATCTCGAAGGAAGGGTTCCGCAAAACCCGCATGATACCGACTGCCGGCACTTCCGCCTTGATTATTGCAACGTTTGCAGGCGATCTTCCCTGCGGGAACAAGGCGCTCCGCGCTCTCGGTATATGCCCATTGGTGCAATGCCGACCGAATGTCGCCGCGGCCGGCCCATGCCGGCTTCGCGGTCCGGCTGTCGCTTCTTTTGACCGGCATCAAGAAGCCGGACGCGCGTTTCGTCGATAGTGCGCACCATGTCCAAGGTAATTCCACTTCGCGCGGCGTCGGGCCGGCAGACCCATCTGCCGGTCGTGGGCGCCATCCGGCCACCGGCGCCGCCGGCCGCGGGCGATGCCGACGCGCTGATCCGCTCACTCGACATGCGCGCGCCGCGTTACACGTCGTATCCCACGGCCGACCGCTTCGTCGAGGCCTTCGGGCCGGGCGACTACGCACGCCACCTGGGCAATCGCGGCCTGACCCACATCGGCGGACTGTCGTTGTATCTGCATGTGCCATTTTGCGAATCGCTCTGCTACTACTGCGGCTGCAACAAGGTCGTGACGCGTCGGCGCGACAAGGTCGGGCCCTATCTGGACATGCTCGCGACCGAAGCCGACCTGGTGCTCGAGCATCTGAGCGGGCCGCGAACGGTCAATCAGATGCACTGGGGCGGCGGCACGCCCACCTACCTGAGCAGCGACGAGATCGACCAACTCATGCGCCGCCTGCGCCAGCGCTTCGAGTTCGCGCCGGGCGGTGAGTTCGCGATCGAGATCGACCCGCGCGCGGTCGATGCCGAGAAAATCGCGGTACTGGCTGAGCACGGTTTCAACCGGGCCAGCCTGGGGGTGCAGGATTTCGACATCGAGGTGCAACGCGCGGTCAACCGGGTGCAACCGATCGAAGTCACCCGCGCGGCGCTCGAGCAACTGCGCAGCATGGGTTTCACGTCCACCAATTTCGACCTGATCTACGGCCTGCCGCTGCAGACGCCTGAGAGCTTCGCGCGCACGCTCGAGCAAGTCATCGCGATGCGTCCCGAGCGAATCGCGCTGTACAACTACGCCCACCTGCCGAGCCGCTTTCGCGCCCAGCGCCAGATCAACGACGCCGACATCCCGGCGCCGGCCGTCAAGCTGGCCATCGCCGAGGCCGCTCTGCAGGCACTGGCCCAGGCGGGCTACATCGATATCGGCATGGACCACTTCGCCCTGCCCGACGACGAGATGGCGCTCGCCCAGCGGGCCGGCACGCTGCATCGCAATTTCCAGGGCTACACGGCGCACCCCGAGGGTGATCTGGTGGCGCTCGGGGTCAGCGGCATCAGCCGGGTCGGCTCCTGTTATGCTCAGAACGTGCGTACGCTTCCGGAATATGCCGACCGTCTGGCCCAGCGCGAGTTGCCTATCCTGCGCGGCATCGAACTCTCGCGCGACGATCTCATGCGCCGTTCGATCATCATGGGCCTGATGTGCCAGGGGCGCGTCTCTATCGATTCGATCGAGATCGCCAACCTGGTCGATTTCGACACTGCCTTCGAGCGCGAACTCGCGTTGCTGGAGCCCTATGTCGAGCTCGGCCTGGTCGCCGTCGACGACAGCTGGATCACCATCACGGCGCCCGGCCGCTCGGCGGTGCGTGCGATCGCGGCGGTCTTCGATCGGTTCTTCCAGTCTTCGGAGCAGCGCCAGAACTTCTCGCGCGTGTTGTGAACGAACTCTCCCCCTGGCTGGTGGCGGTGGCGCCGCTCTGGCCTCCTTTTCTCGTCGGGCTGCTCGGCGGGGTGCACTGCGCATCGATGTGCGGCGGCATCGCCGCGGCGATCGGCCTGCGTGCCAGGCGATCCGGCCCGGCTTCCGCACCGTTCCCAGGCGTCGTCCGCCTGCAAGCCGTCGGGGCGCTGGCAGGAGTTGGTGGCCCGGCAGGGGCCGCCGCGCCGGCGGCCGTGCCGGCCTGCGCGTCCGCGTCCGCGGGCGCGATCTCGTTGCCGCGACTGCTTGCCTATAACGGTGGGCGGGTCGCGATGTATACCGTCCTGGGCGCGCTGGCCGGTTCGGCCGGTTCGGTGGCCTGGTTGATCGATGGCGTCTTGCCGGTTCAGCAGACCGCGTTTGCGCTGGCGAGTCTGGTATTGCTGCTGATGGGTTTTTACCTGTTGGGCGAACGCCGGTTCGGCCGCTGGCTCGAGTCGGTTGGTGCGCCACTTTGGCGCCACATTCAGCCGCTGGCCGTGCGCACACTGCGCATCGAGCGCTCTGGCCTGGCCCGCTTGTTCCTGATTGGCGGACTATGGGGGCTGGTGCCCTGTGCAATGGTCTACGGCACGATGTTGAGCGCACTCAGCACCGGCTCGGCCGGGCAGGGTGCGGCGCTGATGCTTGCCTTCGGCCTGGGCACCTTGCCCAATCTGCTGGCGCTGGGCCTGTCGGCGGCCTGGCTGGGGCGCCTGCGCGGCCTGCCTGCCGTGCGCTGGACGGTCGCGCTGTTGCTGGTCGCGTTCGGGCTGATCGGCCTGGCGCGGGTGTTCGGCGCGCCGCTGGGACCGCTTGCCGATGTGCTTTGTTTCGTGCCCGGCGCCTGAATCGCGATGAATTCGTCCGTGGCCGCGACTCCGCCGTTCGCATCGCGCGCCGCAGGTGAGGCCGCGCAGACCCCCGGCATGAATGCTGCCGAGTTGCCTTCGCCCGCTGCGGCATCGCCGATGGCGGATGCGGATCCGCCCGCGACCAGCCCGCCGTCGCACCCGCCCGCCGCCGAGCCCTGTCTGCACTGCGGCGACCCGGTTCCCGCAGCGGATGCATTCCCCGTGACGCTCGACGGGCGGTTGCGCCCGACCTGCTGTCCAGGCTGCCAGGCGGTTGCACAGACCGTCATCGCGGCCGGTCTGGACGACTTCTATCGTGGCCACCGCGTACCGGGCCGCCTGCCCGACGGATTGGCGCCGCAAGTGGCCGTGGCCGGCGATCACGCGCTATTCGACGAGCCCGAGATGCTCGAGCGTTACGTGCGCGCACGGCCGGCCGTCGGCGGGGAACCGGCGCTGGCCGAGGTCGATCTGGCCCTGGAAGGCATGCACTGCGGCGCCTGCGTCTGGCTGCTCGAGCGTGGTCTCGGGGCGTTGCCGGGGGTTGCGTCGGCGCGCGTGAACTTCGCCAGCGAACGTGCCCATCTGGTCTGGGACCCCTCGCGTCAGCGCTTGTCGGCGATGTTGGCAACGATCGCACGGCTCGGCTACAAGGCCTGGCCCTTCGACAGCGCGCGACGAGAGCAGTCGGTCCGGCAGCACGGGAAGGTTCTGCTGCAGCGTTTATTCGTCGCTGCCTTGCTGGCGATGCAGGCGATGATGTTCGCGCTGCCGGAGTACCTGTACGGTGCGCAGGCCATCGAGCCGCAGTTCCGCGAGTTGCTGCGGGCGGCGGGGCTGGTGCTCGCGCTGCCGGTCTTGCTGTACAGCGCCGCGCCGTTCTTTCGCGGCGCCTGGCGCGATCTGCGGTCCGGCCGCCCGGGCATGGATGTGCCCGTCGCCCTCGGCCTGTGCCTGGCCTACGTGGGCAGCCTGCGCGCAATCGTCAGCGGCAGCGGTGACGTCTATTTCGATTCGATCGCGATGTTCACCGCGTTGTTGCTGGCGGCGCGCTACGTCGAGTGGCGCGTCCGCCGCCGTGCCTCGGCGATCATCGATGCGCTGGCCGCCGGTACGCCCGAGACCGCGCGGCTGCTGGGCGCCGACGGCGTAGAACGGATCGTGCCGGTCGGTCGCCTGCAGCCGGGCGACCCGATCATCGTGCACACGGGCGACGCGGTTCCGGCCGATTCACGCCTGCTCGACGCGGCCGCCGAGGTCGATCAGTCGCTGCTCACCGGCGAGAGCCGGCCGGTGGCCCTGGCTGCGGGAGACTGGGTGCCTGGCGGCGCATTGCTGGCCAGCGCACCGGCGCGCCTGACCGTGATGCGCGCGGTCGCCGACAGCACCTTGTCAGTGATCGCCCGCCTGGCCGAAGAAGGCGCGACGCGCAAGCCGGCCATGGCCCGGCTGGCCGATCGCATCGCGGCCGTGTTCGTGCCGACCATCCTCTTGCTGGCGCTGGTCACCGGTCTGGTGTGGGCGTGGCTGGCCCCCGAATTCGCCTGGCCGAACGCGATCGCCGTCCTGGTGGTTTCCTGCCCCTGCGCGTTGTCGCTGGCCACTCCTACCGCGCTGGCCGCGGCTCATGCCCGTGCGCTGCGCGCGCAGCTGCTGCTCGCGCGCGGCGACGCGCTCGAAGGCCTGGCGACGGTGACCGACGTCGTGTTCGACAAGACCGGCACGCTGACCGAGGGCCGGCCCACGCTGGTCGGGCTGGAGTCGGCCGAGCCCGTTTCCCGCCACGGCGCGCTGGCCCTGGCCGGCATGCTCGAGCACGGTGCCGCGCACCCGCTCGCGCGGGCAATCGACGATGCTCTCGACGATCCGGCGCGAGCGCTGATGACCCGTGCCGCCATCGACAGCCGGCTGCAGCGCGCCGGCGCCGGCGTGGCCGCGCGCATCGACTGGGACGGCCGAGGGCCGATGGCCGTCTTTCTCGGCGCGCCGGCATGGTGCGGCGTGTCCGATGTCGTCGGCGCACGTGAGCGCCTGGCCGCTTCCGAGCCCGGTGACACGCTCAGCGAGGTCTGGCTGAGCGCGCGCCCGTGGCGGGCCGATGGCGCCGACCGCGATGGTGTGGGGCCGGCAGCAGGCCCCGGCCTGTCGGTGCTGGCGCGCTTCACGTTCAGCGACGCGATTCGTGCCGCGGCGCCGGCCGTGCTAAGCGGGCTCGCCCGCGACGGCATCGTCGTGCATCTGCTGTCCGGCGACCGACGCGCCGTGGTCGATGCGGTGGCTGCCAGCCTCGCCATCGAACAAGCGCGTGGCGATGCCGACCCACAGGACAAGCAAACCTACGTGCAGGGCTTGCAGGCGCGGGGGCGCAGGGTGCTGATGGTCGGCGACGGCATCAACGACACACCTGTGCTGGCCAGTGCCGACGTCTCCGTGGCATTCGGCCGTCCAACCATGCTCACCCAGAGTGCGGCCGATGTGGTCGTCATGCGGCCGCGCCTGGAGGCGGTCCCGGAATTGCTGGACATCGGCCGGCGAACGCGTCGCATCATCCGGCAGAACCTGGGCTGGGCCTTCGCCTACAACCTCATGGCCATCCCGTTGGCCGCCATGGGCTGGGTGCCGCCCTGGCTGGCCGCCATCGGCATGGCCGCCAGCTCTCTGGTGGTGGTTTTCAATGCCGCGCGTCTGTTGCGGTTGGGGTAATCGGTTGTGCCGCGAGCTGGGGCCGCAGCACCGGCCATTCGGGTAAGCTTGCGCGCGCCGTCGGGAGCGCGCCATCGATCGCGATCGCGCGTAGCCCCTGCCAAGCGTATCGTCAACGCCGGCCATCGATCGCCGTGTGAACACCTCCGTTCAAGTGGACCCGGACTTTGGCTGCGTCCCGCAGGCCCGATAGCCAGGCCCGCCGTCTACCCGACATCCTGAGACCGCCAATGCCGCTCGACACCCGCCCGCCACGCCATCTCGCACACTGGCCGCGCGCCGCGCCGCTGGCGATTCCGGCCGCCGAAACGACGCTCTGGGAGAACCTCGAGATCTCGGCGCGTCGCTATCCGCAGCGGCCGGCCTTCGTGTTCTTCGGACGCGAGATAGGGTTTCGCGAGTTGTTCGACGCAGTCGAATCGATGGCCGGCTGGTTGGCCGCGCGCGCCGGAGTCGAGCATGGTGACCGGGTCATCCTGATGACCCAGAACAGTCCTCAGTTCGTGATCGCCTTCTACGCCATTCTGCGTCTGGGCGGCGTCGTGGTGCCGGTCAACCCGATGGCGCGGGCCGCCGAACTGCCGCACTACATCACCGACGGCGACGTCAGGGTCGCGATCGCCACCGCGGAAGTCGCCGGCGAGCTGATCGAGGCCAATGCCGGCCTGGCGCC
Source organism: Burkholderiaceae bacterium (assembly GCA_041396685.1). Taxonomy (GTDB): domain Bacteria; phylum Pseudomonadota; class Gammaproteobacteria; order Burkholderiales; family Burkholderiaceae_E; genus JAUIAI01. The sequence goes on along the minus strand of JAWKYD010000020.1, from coordinate 50,303 downwards.
CGAGCAGCGTCTGCGCACCATCGTCGTCGCCCGCTACGCCGACGAGATGCCCGCCGCGATCGCACCCGAAGACGCACCGCCGCCTGCCTGGGATGCCTGGTTGAACGCGGCGATGCCGGTCGATGCGATCTGCACGCCCTGGACCGAGGCCCTGGCCGCCGCTCTGCCACCGCCGCCGTATGCCGGCCGGGCCGACGATCTGGTCGCGCTCGCGTACACGTCGGGAACGACCGGCAAGCCCAAGGGCTGCATGCACTCGCACCGCACGATCGGTCACAACGTGATGGCCGCGCCGGTCTGGAACAGCCTGAGCGCTGCCGACGTCGGCCTGGCCGTGGTGCCGATGTTCCACATCACCGGCATGTTGTTCGCGATGCACGTGCCGATCTACCTCGGCTCGACGGCAGTGCTGATGCCGCGCTGGGATCGCGAGCTGGCCGGCCGCATGATCTCGCGCTACAAGGTGACCACCTGGACCAACATCCCGACCATGGTCATCGACCTGCTGGCCAGTCCGCACATGGCGGAGTTCGACCTCGGCAGTCTGCGCGTGATCAGCGGCGGTGGCGCGGCCATGCCCAAGGCCGTGGCGGAACGCCTGTTCGACGCCTACGGCCTGCGCTATTCCGAAGGCTACGGCCTGACCGAGACCGCTGCCCCGTCGCACCAGAACCCGCCGCAGAATCCCAAGCGTCAGTGCCTGGGCATCCCCACCATCGGCACCGACGCCCGCATCATCGATCCTCAGACCCTGAACGAGCTCGGCCCGGGCGAGCAGGGCGAGATCATGATTCGCGGTCCGCAGGTCTTCCTCGGCTATTGGCGCAATCCGGAGGCCACCGAGCAGGCTTTCGTGACCATCGATGGCCTACGCTTCTTTCGCAGCGGCGATCTCGGCGTGACCGACGAAGAGGGTTACTTCTTCATCACCGACCGGCTCAAGCGCATGATCAACGCGAGCGGCTTCAAGGTCTGGCCTGCCGAGGTCGAGAACATGCTCTACCGGCATCCGGACATCCAGGAGGCCTGCGTGATCTCCGCGCGCGACCCCTATCGTGGCGAGACCGTCAAGGCGGTCGTGGTGTTGCGCGAGACCAGCCGCGGCAAGATCGGCGCCGCCGACATCGAAGCCTGGGCGCGCGAGCAGATGGCCGCATACAAGGTGCCGCGTCTGATCCAGTTCGTCGAGACATTGCCCAAGTCCGGATCCGGCAAGGTCATGTGGCGCCTGCTGCAGGAGCAGGAGAACGCGCGCCCCGGCCACTGAGCCGGCGCGCGAGCCACGACCAACGATCGAGAGGCGGCAGATGGAAGCCTTGTACTTGTTGATACCGTTGTCGCTGATCGCGCTCGGCGGCGCGATCTGGGTGTTTCTGCGCATGAATGCCTCGGGCCAGTTCGATGACACCGAGGGGCCCGCTTACAGCATCCTGCTCGACGACGACGATCCCACCCGCGGCCGGCGCGACCCGCAAGCCCGGGCCGGTACCGATATACCCGCGTCCGATGTGAATCGCGAACGACCGTAGCCCGACCTCCGCGGTCGCGCCCGGCGACCGCGCGAGCGGCGTCATTGATTGCTTTTGCAACGGACCTCGCTTCGGATTTGATCCGAATCAAGACGCGCGCGGACAACTTCCGTAGGCTGTGGGATGGCAATGCCTTCGCAGGCATCGCTCTGCCAATCCCTCACCTTTCACGAGCCTTACGGAGGCGCGCGCGCCATGAGCAGCAGCACGGTCGCTGGAGGAAGCGACACCTACAACTACACGGTGGTGCGGCAGTTCGCCGTCATGACCGTCATCTGGGGCATCGTCGGGATGCTCGTCGGCGTGTACATCGCCGCCGAACTGATCTGGCCCGGCCTTTCCTTCGATCTCCCGTTCCTGTCGTATGGCCGTCTGCGACCTCTACACACCAACGCGGTGATCTTCGCGTTCGGTGGTTCCGCGTTGTTCGCCACGTCTTACTACGTCGTGCAGCGTACCTGCCAGACCCGCCTGTTCGGCGGGCCGCTGGCGGCGTTCACGTTCTGGGGCTGGACCCTGGTGATCCTGCTGGCCGCGATCACGCTGCCGCTGGGCATCACGACCAGCAAGGAATACGCCGAGCTCGAGTGGCCGATCGACCTGCTGATCGCCGTGGTCTGGGTGGCCTACGCGATCGTGTTCTTCGGCACGATCGTCAAGCGCCGCACGCCGCACATCTATGTGGCGAACTGGTTCTACGGCGCGTTCATCCTGACCATCGCGGTGCTGCACATCGTCAACAACATCGAGCTGCCGGTGACGTTGACCAAGTCTACTCGGCATATGCCGGTGTCCAGGACGCCATGATCCAGTGGTGGTATGGCCACAATGCGGTGGGCTTCTTCCCGACGGCCAGCTTCCTGGGCATGATGTATTACTTCATCCCCAAGCAGGCCGAGCGGCCCATCTACTCGTACCGGTTGTCGATCGTGCACTTCTGGGCGCTGATCTTCACACCTACATGGGCCGGCCCGCATCCTGCACTACACGGCGCTGCCCGACCCAGGCGCCAGTCATCCAACATGGAGTGTTCTCGTGATCCTGCTGGCACCGTCCTGGGGCGGCATGATCGGCGGCATCATGACGCTCTCGAATTCCCTGGCACAAGCTGCGTGAAGACCCGATGAAGTTCCTGATCGTCTCGCTGTCGTTCTATGGCATGTCGACGGCTGAAGGTCGATGATGTCGATCAGACGATCGTCGCTGTCGCACTACACCGACTGGACCGTCGGCCACGTGCACTCAGCGGCGCGCTCGGCTGGAGTCGGCCTGATCTCGGCGTGGGCTCGATCTACCTGATCCCGCATCCTGTACGGCCGCAATCAGATGTACAGCAAGCGCCTGATCGAGGTGCGCCTTCAGGTCGCCGCCGTCGGCATCGTGCTGCACATCGCCTCGATGTGGATCGCCGAATGTCAATACCGGGAGCCTGATGTGGCGCGCCACCAATGAGGGCAGCACGCTCACCTACTGTTCGTCGAGTCCGTCAAGGCAACCTACCCGTATTACACGATCCGTCTGATGGGTGGTCTGCTCTACCTGGGTGGCATGTTGATCATGCTCTACAACATGCTCATGACGATCAGCCGCGGCGAGGCCAAACCGGCCCCGATCCCCGCCGTCGTCGCCCACGCCTGACCCTCTCGAAAGGAATCCAGTGATGAAACTCTCACACGCCACCATCGAGAAGAACATCGGTTTGATGATGGTGCTGATCGTGATCCTGATCTCGGTCGGCGGTCTGGTCGAAATCGTCCCGCTGTTCTTCCAGAAATCCACCACCGAACCGGTCGCCGGTCTCAAGCCCTACACGGCGCTGCAACTGACGGGGCGCGACGTCTACATCCGCGAAGGCTGCTACAACTGCCATTCGCAGATGGTGCGTCCGTTCCGCGCCGAGACCGAGCGCTATGGTCCGTACTCGGTCGCCGGCGAGTTCGTCTACGACCGCCCGTTCCAGTGGGGATCCAAGCGCACCGGTCCCGATCTCGCCCGCGTGGGCGGTCGCTACAGCGATGAATGGCATCGCGTGCACCTGAACAACCCGCGCGACGTCGTTCCCGAGTCGAACATGCCCGCCTACGTGTGGTTGGCCAAGTCGGCCGCCGATGCCGGCACGATCGAGGCCAAGATGCGCACCTTGCGCATGCTGGGGCATCCGTACTCCGACGAGGAGATCGCCGCGGCGCCGAAAGCGCTCGAGGGCAAGACCGAGCTCGACGCGCTGATCGCCTACCTGCAGGTGCTGGGCACGGCTGTCACGAAGGTGCAGTGATGGACGTCAACGAACTGCGAACCATTTTGCTGGTGCTCTGCTTCCTTGCCTTCGTCGGCATCGTCTACTGGGCCTATTCGCCCAAGAGCAAGCGACGCTTCGACGAAGCCGCCAATCTGCCGTTTGCCGACGAAGGGCTGGCCGATAGCAGCCGGCTGGGAACCGAACAGGAGTAAGTCATGTCTGATTTCATGTCTAACGGTTGGAGCGTCGCCATCATGGCGGTGACGGTCGTCTCCATCCTCTGGTGCTTCTGGGTGGCGATGACGCTCGCCTCGCGCAAGGCACCGCGGGCGGCCGACGGATCGGTCGACACCACCGGCCACGTCTGGGATGGCGACCTGGCAGAGCTCAACAACCCGCTGCCGCGCTGGTGGCTGTATCTGTTCTACATCACCTGCATCTTCGGCCTGATCTATCTGTGGATGTACCCGGGCCTGGGCTCGTTCAAGGGCCAGCTCGGCTGGTCGCAGGTCGGTCAGTACGAGAACGAGATGGCCAAGGCGCGCGAGAAGTACGACCCCTTGTTCGATCAGTACCAGAAGCAGGACATCGCCGCTCTCGCCAAGGATCCCAAGGTGGTGGAAATGGGTGAGCGTCTGTACCTCACCTACTGCGTGCAGTGCCACGGTTCGGACGCCCGCGGCAGTACCGGCTTCCCGAACCTGACCGACAACGACTGGCTCGGCGACGGCACGCCCGCCCACATCCAGACCACCATCCTCAATGGTCGCGTCGGCGTGATGCCGCCGATGGCGGCCTCGGTCGGCTCGCCCGAGCAGATCGACCAGCTGGCCCACTACGTGATCTCGTTGTCCGGCGGTGCGCACGATTCGTTCAAGGCGCAACTCGGCAAGGACAAATTCGCGGTCTGTGCGGCCTGTCACGGTCCCGAGGGCAAGGGTATGGCCGCCATTGGTGCGCCCAATCTGACCGACAAGACCTGGCTGCACGGCGGTGGCGTCTCGCAGGTGACGGCAGCCATCAACAAGGGCTTCAACAATCAGATGCCGTCGTTCGGCAATCTGCTCGGCGAAGGCAAGGCGCACGTGCTGGCGGCCTATGTCTGGAGCCTTTCTGCAGGCGGTAAATGAGCATGTCCGATGTAAAGGGGGAAACCCCCGCCGGCCCGGACAGCGTCCGGCCGGCAACTTCGGCGGCGGCTTCGGCCGCCGTCGCCACTGACGACAAAGGCGTCGTGCAGGAGATCTCGCTCTACGAGATCCGACGCAAGATCTACCCACGTGCGGTGTCCGGCTGGTTCGCCACCTGGCGTTGGGCGCTGGTCTGGATCACGATGGGCCTGTTCTACGGCCTGCCCTGGCTGAGCTGGCACGACCGCCAGGCTGTGCTCTTCGACCTCGAAGCGCGCCGCTTCTTCATCTTCGGCATCATTCTCAATCCGCAGGACTTCATCTACCTGACCGGACTGCTGGTCATCTCGGCGCTGTCTTTGTTCCTGTTCACGGCGGTTGCCGGGCGGCTATGGTGCGGCTATGCCTGCCCGCAGACCGTCTACACGGAGATCTTTCTCTGGATCGAAGCCAAGGTCGAGGGCAACCGCAACCAGCGCATGAAGCTGGACAACGCGCCGATGTCCGGCGGCAAGCTCGGCCGCAAGGCGGCCAAGCACGCGATCTGGATCGCCTTCGCGCTGTGGACCGGTTTCACGTTCGTTGGCTATTTCACGCCGATCACCCAACTCGCCGGTCAGGTGGTCGCGCTCTCGCTCGGCCCCTGGCAGACCTTCTGGATCCTTTTCTACGGTTTCGCCACCTATGGCAACGCCGGCTTCATGCGCGAGCAGGTGTGCAAGTACATGTGTCCGTACGCGCGCTTCCAGAGCGCGATGTTCGACAAGGACACGCTGATCATCACCTATGACGAGGCACGCGGCGAGCCGCGTGGCAAGCGCGGCCGCAAGGCCGATCCGGCCAAGCTGGGTCTGGGCAGCTGCATCGATTGCGGCCTCTGCGTCGAGGTCTGCCCCACCGGCATCGACATCCGCAAGGGTCTGCAGTACGAATGCATCGGCTGCGCCGGCTGCGTCGACGCCTGCAACCAGGTCATGGACAAGATGGGCTACGAGCGTGGCCTGATCCGCTACGACACCACCCACGGCGTCGAGAACAAGTGGTCGCGCGCCAAGCTGTTTTCGCGCGTGCTGCGGCCGCGGGTGCTCATCTACTTTTCGATCCTGCTGGCGGTGGCGGTCGCGCTGCTCGTGAACGTCGTCACGCGGGTACCGTTGAAGGTCGACGTGATCCGCGATCGGGGCGCGCTCGCGCGCATCGTCGAGGACGGCCTGATCGAAAACGTCTACCGGCTGCAGATCATCAACAGCGCCGAGAAGACTCGTGAGTACACGCTTGCGGTGGGCGGTCTCGAGGGTATCCGGCTCGACTCCGATCCTTCGGTCTCGGTCGATGCCGCGTCGAACCGGCTGGTTCCGGTGCGGGTGCGCGTGATGCCGCAATCCGGCGAGCCGGGCAGCAACACGATCGAGTTCACAGTCACGGCCACCGACGACCCCGAGGTCAAGCGCGTCGAGTCGGCCTCGTTCTTCATCCCGCGGTGACACGATTCCGAGGCAAATACCCATGGCACTGCACACCGATGTCAACAAGCACTGGAGCCGCGAGCCCTGGCCGTGGATCCTGATGGCCCTGCCGGCCAGCGCGGTGGTGGCCGGCATGATCACCCTCTGGCTGGCGCTCAGTACCAACAACTCGCTGGTGGTCGACGACTATTACAAAGAGGGTAAGGCGATCAATCAGCGGATCGCGCGCGACACCCGGGCAAGCGAACTCGGACTGTCGGCGGACGCCAGCATCGATCACGGCCGCTTGCAGGTGGCGCTCAGCGGCCGTGTGCCGGCCGGTCTGGCCGCCCTCGAGGCCAGCTTCGTTCATGTGGCCGACGCCCGCCACGACCGCGCCCTGCTACTACTGGCCGGCCCCGACGGCCGCCTGAGCGGCCAAGGGATCGATCTGGCGCCGGGGCGCTACCGGCTGCATCTCGCGCCACCGGGGGGCGAGTGGCGGCTGGTCAGCGAGGTGTTCCAGGCGGGCGCGCCGACGCTGATGCTGCAGGTCCGCTCCGGCGCGATCGCCCGCTACGGCATCCAGGAGCGGTGATGAACGACCAAGGCTTCGGGCCCCAGCCAGACGACATCGAGCGCATCGAGCAGTCACGGTCGATCGATGCCGGTCGGCCGTTCGGGCGTTTCCTCATGCAGGTACTCTGGCCGGCCTTCCTGGGCGCGGCGGCGGCCACCGGCGTGTTCTTCTCGGCGGTCGATCCTTTGCAGGTCGATTTGTTCGGCCTACACCTCGAGAACGACCGCCTGTCGATCTACACGCTCGGTTTCCTGGTCTTCTGGGTGTTGTTCTCGTTCAGCGGCGCGCTGACCTACGTGATGGTGAGCACGCAGTGCGAAGAGCAGGGCGGGCGACGCTGACGCGCGTTCCAAACGGGCGGGCCGGGCGGCTCCCGTCGACCCGTTGTCAGACGATGCCGGCCCGTTCCAGGTCGGCGATCTGCGTGGCGTCGTAGCCCAGTTCGGCCAGAATCTCGTGCGTGTGCTCGCCCAGCGCAGGCGCCCGACGACTGATGCGCGCATCGTTCTCGGAAAGCCAGACCGGCGCGCGCGCGATCGGCGCGGTCTTGTCCAGGCCGGCAACTTCCAGCGCCTGCAGAAGCCGCAGGCCTTGCACCGCGGGATGATCGAGCGCCTGCTGCTGATTGAGCACCGGTGCGCAAGGCACTCGCGCTTCGCCCAGCAGCGTCAACGCCTGTTCGGTCGTGTAGTCCAGGCACCAGCGCTGCATGCGCTCGCTGACGATCGCACCGTGATTGCCGCGTGATTCGTCGGTGGCGAAACGCGGGTCGGTCAGCCAATCGTCGGCCCCGACCAGCCGCGCCCAGCGCTCGAACAGCGGCCAGCCCACGACCTGACAGAGGATCCAGCCGTCCTTGGTGCGGTAGAGATCGACCGGCGCCGAGGTCTGGCCGCGGTTGCCTGTGGGCTGGCGGTTCAGTTGCAGCATCGCCTGCTCGATCAGCGCGGCGTTGTTGATCGTGACCGCCGTTGCCAGCAGGTTGCCGCTGACCTGTTGCCCGCGCCCGGTCTTCGCGCGTTGATAGAGCGCAAGCACGGTGCCCAGCGCGCAGTGCAGCGCGGTGCCGAAGTCGACATAGGGCGCGGTTGCACGATACGGGCGATCGGGCTCGCCGGTCATGAACACGCTGCCCGACATCACCTGGCCCACACCATCGAAACCGACCCGCTCCGACCACGGGCCCCACGGGCCGAATGCCGACGGGTGCGTGAGGATGATGCTGGGATTGATCGTGCTCAGACTGTCGTAGTCAAGACCCATGCGGGTGAGCATCGGCGACGGCAGGTTCGCGACCACGACATCCGCGTTCTCGATCAGGCGGCGCATGAGCGGCGCGGCGTCGGCCTTCATCGGGTCGAACGTCATCGAGCGTTTGTTGCGCGCCATTTGCAGGAACAGCGCGCCGGGCCCGTCCGGCGCCACTGGCGCCGAGAACCTGTCCTCGCTGCCGGTGCGCTTCTCGATGCGGATCACGTCCGCGCCGAACTCGCCGAGCAGGGTCGCGCAGTACGGACCGGCGATATAGCGACCGAAATCGAGGACCCTGATGCCCGCGAGAATGGGCGTGTCCGAACCGTTCGGATCCATGGCGTCTCCTGTCATGATGGCGGAGCCGATCCAGCGCCGCGCAGTGCCGTCGAAGGTGGCCCCGAGGGCGGCCGTCCTTCGAAGCGCCTGCTAGAATAACGGGTTCGCCGAGACTGTGTCGGCGGTTCGGGCGCAGCTTCGTCGAATGCGCCGACCTGGCCCGAAACCAAGCGCGGCGCCGACGCGCTGGATCGCCTGGCCGATCGCACATTGGGCAGACAACGCTTCGACCCGCTCGCCGGCCCCGCCGGAGCGGCCCGGTCGTTTCGGAGAAGACGCGTTGCGGCCAGCGGTCGCCTGCTGCGGTCCGGCTGGCGGCGGCGCAGGCCGATTGGGCACCGACGCCCGCCGGGGCGGGTTTGGCTGCCCGGTTTTGTACAAAGACCCGGCGCGGGTTCGAGTGGGATTGCATCATGCCTATCTACGCTTATCGTTGTGCGAGCTGCGGCCATCAGAAAGATGTGCTGCAGAAGCTTTCCGACCCACACTTGACCGAGTGTCCGTCATGCCATGCGCAGGCGTTCTCGCGCCAGGTCAGTGCGCCGGCTTTCCAGCTCAAGGGTTCGGGCTGGTACGTGACCGACTTTCGCGACGGCAACAAGGGCGGCAAGGCGGACGCAGGCGGTGCCGACAAACCCGCCGCCGACGGCGCGGGCGACAGTGCCTCCCCGGAGCGCAAGACCCAGTCTGCCGAGAGCGGCGCGTCGGCCCCGGCCTCGGGTGATTCCGCGTCTGGCGGATCGTCGCCTGGCGGATCCGCGTCTGGTGGATCCTCGCCTGCGGGCGGCTCGGCGGCCGGCAGCGGCGCTTCGTCGGGCGGTTCCTCGTCTGCCGGTGTATCGTCCTCGAGTGGCGGCGGCGCCAAGGCCGCCTGAGCGCCGGCCGCGCTTCGACCGCGGCCGTCGACCATCCTCCTACGTTCTTCGAATCCATCCCGGGACGCACGATGAAAGCCACTTTCGTCACCGGTCTGCTGATCTGGGTGCCGCTGGCGATCACGATCTGGGTGGTCAATCTGATCGTGGGTTCGATGGACCGCACGCTCGATCTGCTGCCGATCGCCTGGCAGCCCAAGGTCTGGCTCGGACGGGAAATTCCCGGTTTGGGCGTGGTGCTGACCGCGCTGGTCATCCTGGTCACGGGTTTGTTGGCCCGCAATATTCTCGGCCAGCGACTGGTTCGCGGCTGGGAAGGTTTGCTGAGCCGCATTCCGATCGTGCGCGGCATCTACTCGAGCGTCAAACAGGTCAGCGACACCATCCTTTCGCCGGATGGCAACGCGTTTCGCAAGGCCATCCTGGTCCAATACCCGCGGCCGGGCGTATTCACGATCGCCTTCCAGACCGGTTCGCCAGCCTCGGAAGTGCTTCGGCACGTGCCGACCGACATGATTTCGGTTTATGTGCCCACGACTCCGAACCCGACTTCGGGTTTTTTCCTGATGATGCCGCGCGACCAGGTGGTCGAGTTGCAGATGTCGGTCGACGAGGCACTCAAATACGTGGTCTCGATGGGTGTGGTGGCTCCCGCCACGATCGAGTCCGGGCAGCGTGCATCCTTGCACGGCGGCCGCCGCAAGACTGATCGCCCGGCTTGATAGTCCGCGCGAAACGCATTCCCACAGGAGAATCAACCCATGCGCACCTGTTACACCGGTCTGGTCTCAGCCGAGCATCTCGACCGCGAGGTCACCCTCGTGGGATGGGTTCATCGGCGTCGCGACCACGGGGGGGTGATCTTCATCGACCTGCGCGACAGGGAAGGCATCGCCCAGGTCGTGTGCGATCCCGACACGCGCGAGGTCTTCGAGCGCGCCGAGCGGGTGCGCAACGAGTTCTGCCTGCAGGTTCGCGGCCGCGTGCGCCGGCGCCCGAAGGGCACCGAGAATCAGGCGCTCAAGAGCGGCGAGATCGAGGTTCTGTGCCTGGATCTCGACATTCTCGCGCCTTCGGTGACGCCGCCGTTCCAGCTCGACGACGAGAACCTGAGCGAAACCACGCGCCTCACCCATCGGGTGCTCGATCTGCGCCGCCCGCAGATGCAGCGCAATCTCCTGCTGCGGCATCGCATCGCCATGGAGGTGCGCAAGTATCTCGACTGCCACGGCTTCATCGACATCGAGACGCCGATGCTCACGCGCTCCACGCCCGAGGGTGCGCGCGACTACCTCGTGCCCTCGCGGGTGCACCCGGGGGCCTTCTTCGCGCTGCCGCAGTCGCCCCAGTTGTTCAAGCAGATGCTGATGGTGGCCGGCTTCGATCGCTACTACCAGATCGTCAAGTGTTTCCGTGACGAGGATCTGCGCGCCGACCGCCAACCCGAGTTCACCCAGATCGATTGCGAGACCTCGTTCATGAAGCAGGACGAGATCCGCGCATTGTTCGAGGAAATGATCCGGGTGGTGTTTCGCAATGTGCTCGATGTCAGCCTGCCGGGAGTGTTTCCGGTCATGACTCACGCCGAGGCGATGTCGCTGTACGGCTCGGACAAGCCGGATCTGCGCGTGAGCCTGCGCTTCACCGAGCTCACGGACGTGATGCGCGACGTCGAGTTCAAGGTGTTCTCGGCACCGGCCAAGAAACCCGGCGGACGCGTGGCGGCACTGCGCGTGCCCGGCGGCGCCGAGCTCTCGCGGGGCGAGATCGACGGCTACACCGAGTTCGTGTCGATCTATGGCGCCAAAGGGCTGGCCTGGATCAAGGTCAATGATGCGTCTGCCGGTCGCGATGGCCTGCAGTCGCCGATCGTCAAGAACCTGCACGACCAGGCGCTGGCCGAGATCATGGCCCGCACGGGCGCGGCCAGCGGCGACATCATCTTCTTCGGCGCCGATCGCGCCAAGGTGGTCAACGATGCGCTGGGCGCGCTGCGCAACCGTATCGGTCTGTCGGAGTTCGGCCGTCGCACCGGCCTGTTCGAGCAGGCCTGGCGCCCGCTCTGGGTGGTCGATTTCCCCATGTTCGAGTACGACGAGGAGAACGGCCGCTGGAGCGCCGTGCATCACCCGTTCACGTCGCCGCTGGACGGGCACGAGAACCTGATGACCGAAGACCCCGGCAAGTGTCTGTCCAAGGCCTATGACCTCGTGCTCAACGGCTGGGAGCTCGGTGGCGGATCGGTGCGTATCCATCGCGCCGACATCCAGACCAAGGTCTTCCAGGCGCTCAACATCCAGGTCGAGGAGGCGCGCGCCAAATTCGGTTTCCTGCTGGATTCCCTGCAGTACGGCGCACCGCCCCACGGCGGCATCGCCTTCGGCCTCGATCGGCTGGCGGCGATGATGACCGGTGCCGACTCGATCCGCGACGTGATCGCATTCCCGAAGACCCAGCGCGCACAGGATCTTCTCACGCAGGCACCTTCCGAGGTCGACGAACGGCAACTGCGCGAGTTGCACATCCGCCTGCGGCGGGTGGCCACCGAGGAAGGCAAGCAGGCGGGTTGAGTGGCAGCCGCGGGCTGGGCGCGATGAAGATCCCGGAGTCGGTGCTGGTGGTCATCCACACCTCGGCGCTGGAGGTGCTGCTGATCGAGCGAGCCGATCACCCGGGGTTCTGGCAGTCGGTGACCGGTTCGCTGGCGAGCACTGACGAGACTCCGGTGCTGGCCTGTCGACGTGAGGTTCTCGAGGAGACCGGCATCGACAGCGACCGCTATCGGCTCACCGACTGGCAGCTGGTCAACCGCTACGAGATCTACCCCTCCTGGCGGCATCGATATGCGCAAGGGGTCACGCACAATACCGAGCATGTGTTCGGACTCGAACTGCCTGCCCGCGCGATGGTGACGCTTTCTGCGCGCGAGCATCGCGATCACTGCTGGCTGCCCTGGCGCGAGGCCGCCGACCGTTGCTTCTCCTGGACCAACGCCGGTGCGATCCGTGAGTTGCCCGGGCGTGTCGGGTCGTCGGAGCGCCGGCCGTGAGCGACTTCCCTTTGCGCGTGGCCACCTACAACATCCACAAAGGAGTGCTCAACGATCTGTTCGGGCTGCGCCGGGTACCGGTCATCCACGACCTGCGCGACCGCCTGCACGAACTCGATGCCGATCTGGTCTTCCTGCAGGAAGTGCAGGGGCATCACGCACGCAATGCCAGCCGCTTCGCGCACTGGCCGAGTGAGCCGCAGCACCAGTTCCTGGCGCGCAGTGCCAGCATGCGTCACGTATTCGAGTCGGCCTACGGCAACAATGCCAACTATCTGCACGGCCATCATGGCAACGCGCTGTTGTCACGGTTTCCGATCGTGCATCGTGAGAATCGCGACATCTCGGATCACGCGCTCGAGAAGCGCGGTGTGCTGCACTGCGTGGTCACGATCAACCGCCGCGCCGTGCATTGTTTCGTCGTCCACTTCGGTCTTTTCGCGCGCAGCCGACAGCGCCAACTCGACGTGCTGATCCGATGGATCCGCGACGAAGTCGCGCGTGACGCGCCGGTGATCGTCGCCGGCGACTTCAACGACTGGCAGAACAGGCTCTCGGATCGGGTCTACGACGAGCTCGGACTGATCGAAGCCTTCGACTCTTTCAAGCCCCGCTATCGGCGCGTCAACCAGGCCGTGCGCTACGTGACCGATCGCCTGACCGAGATCGGCCTGGTCGAGCAGACCCGCGCGCAATGGCAGATGCCGCGCAGGGTTCGCGGCGCGCGCACCTTTCCGTCGCTGGTCCCGTGGCTGCGCATGGATCGTATGTATCTGCGTGGCTTCCAGGTGCAGCGTGCCGATGTCCTGCGCGGGCCGGCATGGGCGCGTCTGTCCGATCACAGCCCGCTGCTCGTCGATTTGAAGCTGGCGGCGGCCGCTGACCGTGCGGCCTGATAAGCCGGTGCCCGGACGCGAGCTTCTCGCGCTGGACGATGAAGAGTCGGCGGGCTGGGCCGATTCGGCCTGGTACCGCAGCCTGCGGCCCCGGCTGACCCGCGGTCACGAGGTACGTCTGCTCGATTCCGGCGCACAGTATTTCCCGGCGCTGCTCGAGGCGATCGACAGCGCCACCGACGAGATCTACGTCGAGACCTACATCTTCGCCGATGATCGTAGCGGCCGGCAGGTCGCGCGCGCGCTGGCGCGGGCGGCCGATCGTGGCGTGCGCGTCACCTGCGTGGTCGACGGCTTCGGCACGCCCAGGTTGGACGGGGAGGTCGGCCGTTCGCTGTCGCACGAAGGCATCCGGGTCGAGACGTTTCGCCCCGAACGACGCCGTCTCGCGCTCGATCGCCAGCGCCTTCGCCGCCTGCATCGCAAGATCGTGGTGGTCGACGGCCGCACCGCGTTCATCGGTGGCATCAACATGCTCGACGACTGGTCCGACCCGAACTACGGCGAGCTCGACGCGCCGCGCTACGATTTCGCGGTACAGGTACGCGGACCGCTGGTCGATCTCGCACACCTGGCCGTCAGCCGTCTCTGGTGGGAACTCGACCTGGTCAACCGCTCGCTGGGCCGACCCCGCAGCCCGGGCATCGCCGCTTCCCAGCGCGACCGTTTTGCCTGGCCGACACCATCCGCTGGCAAGGCCCGTCGCGCCGGCCCCACGACCGCCATGCTGATGCTGCGCGACAATGTCCGCTATCGCCGAACCATCGAGGACTGGTATCTGCGCGCGATCGGCCGCGCCCGCCATGAGGTGTTGATCGCCAATGCCTATTTCCTTCCCGGCGTGCGTTTCCGGCGCGCACTGCGGCGGGCGGCCGCGCGCGGCGTGCGTGTGCGCCTGCTGCTGCAAGGCCGCATCGAGTACCGCTTGCAGCACTATGCCACGCAGGCCTTGTACGAGAGGCTGCTACGCCAGGGGATCGAGGTCTACGAATACCGGCACAGCTTCCTGCATGCGAAGGTGGCGGTCATCGACGACCAGGCGACCGTCGGCTCGTCCAACATCGATCCGTTTTCGCTGCTGCTCGCGCGCGAGGCCAACGTGGTCGTCGACGACGCGGGTTTCGCCGCGCAGCTGCGTGCCAAACTCGACGCCGCCATCACCGAGCGCAGTGAGCGGCAGGTGCTCGAGACCCATCGCCGTCGGCCGTGGCCGATTCGCGTCATGAACTGGCTTGCGTTCATACTCCTGCGTTTCGCCGTCTCCGTCAGTGGTGTTGGCGATCGATATTAGGACGCAAAGGTGAACGATACCGCCGTGCCGCCGCGCGCGATCGCGCTGGTCGTGCTGCTGACGCTGGTCTGGGGAACCAACTGGCCGTTGTTTCCGCTGGCCATGCGCGAGATCTCGGTGTGGACCTTTCGCGCCGTGTCGGTGACCGGCGCGGGCCTGGCCCTGCTGGTGATCGCACGGCTGCGCGGTCAGTCGCTGAAGGTGCCGCGGGCCCATTGGCCGACGTTGATCTGGGCCTCGCTGACTTATCTGGTCATATGGAACATCGCGAGCGCTTTTTCCGCGATCCTGATTCCATCGGGCCAGTCGGCCGTGCTCGGATTCACGATGCCGCTGTGGGCGGCGCTGTTCTCCTGGCTGGCACTGGGCGAGAGTCTGAGCCGGCGCCAGGTGCTGGCCGTGATCCTGGGCGCGGTATCGGTCGGGCTGCTGATGGGGCCGGCATTGACCTCGTATGCCGATGCGCCCCTGGGCTTCGGACTGGGCCTGCTCTCGGGCGTCGGCTGGGCCGTCGGAACGCTGGTACTCAAGCGTCGCCCGATGGGTCTGCCGCCGCTCGTGCTGACCGGTTGGCAACTGCTGATCGCCGCACTGCCGATCACGATCGTCGCGCTGGTGCTGGGCAAGGGCGCCTGGTTCGTGCCGAGCCCGACGTCGATACTGATCATCGCCTACATCACGCTGGTGCCGATGAGTATCGGCAATGCCGCCTGGTTCACGATCGTCGGCCTGCTGCCGGCCAACGTCGCGAGCCTGAGTCCGATCCTGGTGCCGGTCGTGGCCATGATTTCCGGCGCGGTCGTGCTCGGCGAGCCTCTGGGCGGGCTGCAGATGGCCGCCATGGCCTGCAGCGCGGCCGCGTTGTCGCTGGTATTGATCAAGCCCGCGCGTCGCTGAGCGACGCGTTCACGAGGCGGCGGCGAGCAGATTCTCGATCGTGGCCCGATCGGTGATCGGCCGCGGGTTCGTGCGCACCCAGAGGTTGTTCAGTGCGCCCTCGGCAATTTTGCCGTACAGGGCCGGATCGACGCCGAGTGTCGACAGCCGCGTCGGCAGTTGCAGCGCCTCGATCAAATCGGTCACCAGATCCGCGGCGGCCTCGGGGCCGGTCGTTCGCCGCCCGTCGTTCAAGGCCGCGGCAATGTCGGCCTGCTGCGCGCGCGTCTGCGCGAGATTGAAGCGCATCACGTGCGGCAGCATGATGCAGGAGGTGACGCCGTGACTGATGCCGGTCACGGCGCCCAGGCTGTGTCCGATGCCGTGACTGGCGCCGTAAGGCACACGCAGAATGCCCAGACCGGCCAGCCAGCCCGCGTGCTGGCACTCGAGCCTGGCTTGCAGGTCGTCGGGGTCGGCCATCGTGCGGGGCAGGGAGCGGGCGAACAGCCGCAAGGCGTGCATGCAGGTGGCATGGATCAACGGTGAGGCCTGTGTCGAGCAGATGCCCTCGACCGCATGGTCGACGCCGCGAATGCCGGTCGACAGCCAGAGCTCGCGTGGCGTGTGGCGGGTGATCGCCGGGTCGAGAATGACCGCCGCCGCGCCGATCAGGCGGCCGGCATAGCCGTCCTTGACGCCTCGTTCGCGATCGGTGCTGCCGCCGAAATCGGAAAACTCGGCGGCTCCGAGCGTGGTACTGACGACGATCTGGCGAAACGGCGCCGGACGAATCGTCGGCGTGCGCCGGCTGCCATCTGGATTGACGCTCAAATGGAAGTCCGACAACTGCGCCGGCTCGCGCAGGTCGTGGGCGACGGCGATCTGCATCACCTTGACCGTGTCGATCGCCGTGCCACCGCCCACGGTGACGACCAGATCCGGCTGACAGGCGCGGGCGGCATCGGCGGCGGCGATGACGGTCTCGCGTGGCGTGTGCTCGACGCATTCGTCGAACGTGGCGACATGGCGATCGCCGAGCGCCGCGCGAATCCGTTCGACCGCGTCGGTGCGGCGGTTCAGGGTTCGACTGCTGACGATCATCACCCGACGCGCGCCACGGCGTGTCGCTTCTTCGACGACCGCCTCGGCGGCAGGGTGACCCCAGATGACCCGGTCCTGAGCCAGATACTCGTGCATGCCGGTCGGCAGCGATGTCGTCATGAGCCTCTCCACGGTTGCCTGCGACGGTTCCTGTCGATGATCGCATGACGTGCGATGCCCGGTATTCGCGCCAATGCCGCCTCGCGCATCGGTGCACCCCCGAGGCCCCGGGCCGGTCGGGCTCGGCCGGCATCCCGCCAGCGAGGACGCTGGCGGGATGCTCCTGCCGCCGTGGATCTCTCCCCGCGGAGCGGCGAACAGGCGCCGAGCGAACGAACAGTAGGCGCGCGCCCTTAAGGAAACCTCAAGAGGAAACCTCGAGACCATCTGCGAGGACATCGGCCACGGTCGTTGGACGCACTTTGGGCGGCGCGCGGCCCTACGGCGAGGTGGTCGTCAGCCTGAGCACGTTGTCCCCGACCAGGCCCAGGCCGCGCGCGTAGAACTTGGGTTCCGCATCGAGGAACGAGTCTCCGTCGAGCGGATTCCAATCGCCGAGCCGGATCACGTCGTTCAGGTCGCCGGCCGGCGTTGCCAGCGACTGACCAATTGCCTCGACCAGGCTGCGGTCTTCGGCAATACCGGGCGCCACTTCCTGCGCGAACCAGTCGTCGGCCCTGACCACGGCCGGCATCGCGATGCCGGGTCGTGCGCCAGCAGCCCCGGCGAGCCAGCTACCTTGGCGGCTCGTTTCGATGCCTTCTTCGAAGAACGCGACATCCTCGCCGAAATAGCAGACCGTGCCGTCGGCGGCCTGCGCGAAGTAGTTGAAGGTTCGTTCGAACAGCTCGCCGTCGATCGTCTCGGTTTCCGTGACCACGCGCGTCTGAACCCCGGCCACCAATTTGGTCTGATCGAGTACCTCGATCTCGAGCCGGATCTGTTCGCCGTCTTCCTCACCCTCGAGCACCAGTCGCTTGCCGACCGGCATCGGCAGGTAGGGGTGATCGATGGTGAGCGAGAAGGTCTGGGTGGCCGGATCGCAGCTTGCGCCCGACAACTCGTTCAGACGCGCCCGGTACCCGGTGAGCACGATCGGGCCGTCGGCGACCAGTCCGATGCCACGCGCATAGCGTTTGGCCTCGGCATCTCGTTCGGTCTGCCCTTCGAGCGGGTTGTAGTCGCCCAGCTCGATGACGTCGTCGAAGCGGCCGCCCGACCAGTCCTGTGTCAGCCCGGTGGCGGTTATCGAGGTCCGGTCCTCGGCGACGCCCGGCGCGAACTCCTGGTAGAACGACTGGCCCAGCGTCGGCGCGGCGGGCATCTGGATACCCGGCTTGTTGTCCTGGCCGTTGGCCAGCCACGAACCGGTGGTGCGCACCGGTTCGCCGTCCTCGTAGAACGTGACATCTTCGCCGAAGTAGCAAAGCGTACCGTCGGCGGCGGTCGCGAAATAGTTGAACGTACGCTCGTAGATCTCACCATCGTGAAACTCGGTTTCGGTGACCACTTGCGTGTGCACGCCGGCGACCGTCTTGGTCCGGTCGAGGACATCGATCTCGAGCACCACCGCTTCGCCGTCGTCGTCGCCCTCGAGGCGCAGCCGTCGGCCGACCGGCAATGGCATGTAGGCGTTCTCCACGCCAGGCGTGAAGTTCACGCTGTTCGGGTCGCACGATGTGATGGCCAGCTCTACCCGCTGGCTCGTGTCGTCGCGGTTGTCGGCGTCACTGCCGACCACGGGTGCGTCGTCGCCTCCGCAGGCCGCGATCGTGATGACACTCGCTGCGAGCAGACTCGTCAGTCTCTTGGTCATGGTCTCACCTGTCTGTCAAGGAAGCCGCAGGCACACGGACGGCGAGCGGCAGACGACAGCCTAGGCAGGCGAGCTTGCTGCCCTCTGAAGCGGTGCTGAATGTTCTCTGACCGGTGAGACCGCCGACGCGGCATGCGTCAGAGCGCGTTGGACGCCGTCAGGATGATTTCGAGCGAGCCGCGCTCGATGCGTGCCTCGACGCCGATATCGAGCAGCGCGGCATAGGCCTGCACGAGTGCCAGACCGAGGCCGGCGTGGCGCGTGTCGGCGCGCGCGCAATCCTTGCGCCAAAGCCGGTCGAACAGGTGGCGGGCATCGTCTGCCGTCAACGACGACGCGCGATTCGTGATGCACAGCCGAAGCCGCGCGCCCTCGACGCGCAGGTCGATGCTTGCTTCCGGGGGGCGGTCACCGTGGGCGAACACGTTGCCGAACAGGTTCTGCAGGATCAGCAGCCATTGATCGCGTCCGCCCGCCAACGTGCAGTGCTGGGCCGAAATCAGCGGCGCGGGGTGGTCGTTCGCCACCCCGTGCACGATCGAAGCGCTGCGCCAGGCTCGCTGGATCACGTCGATCAGGTCGAACGGTGTCAGGTCGATCAGGTCGCGACCCTGTTCCGAGCGCGCGAGCGCGAGCAGATTGTTTACGATCTGCTCCATCTGAGCACTTGCCTGACGTGCATCCTCGTACAGGCGCGCGCTCAGGCGCGTGTCGCCCGGCCAACGTGAGCCGACGTCGATGACGGCCTTCAACTCGGCCAGTGGCGTGCGCAGTTCGTGAGCGACGTCGTGGGAGAACTGACGCTCGCGCTGCAAGGTGCGCGAAAGCTGGTCGAGAAGGGCATTCAGCTGGTCGACAACCTCGGCCAGTTCGGCGCCGCCTTCGGGCAGAGTCAGACGGGCGGGCTCTCCGGCCGCGCCGGATCGTGCGATCTGGGCGCGGATGTCGTTCAAGGGTGCGAAGCCGGCCCGCAGGCTGACCCTGATGTAGACGACCGTCGCGGTGAGCAGCAGTATCGCCACCGCCAGCAGCGTCGCGCGCAGCTGCCAGAGCTGGTGCTCGAGCGGCGCAGCCGGGCCGGCCAGGGTCAGGTGCACCGGCCGGAACTCGAATCCGGGCGGGAAGGCCACCGGCTCGCCATCGTCGTTCGAATCCGGCTCGGGCATGAAGCTCAGATGCATGACCCGTAGGCCCGCCCCGTCGGCCAGCCGCCGGGTGTCGAACGTGGGCTGGTCGATGATGGTCGGCCGACGTTCGAGCACGGGCGGGTCATCGGCATCGGAGCGGCCCAACAGGGCGCCATCATCGTCCCACAGCTGGAATGCGACGGGATCCCGTTCGCGTCGGAACGCGAGCAGCAGACCATTGGGGAGATCGACGTCGATGCCGTCGGTTTCCTGCTCGATGTTGCTGCGCATCGCGCTGGCCATGCCGACCAGTCGCTGATCGAACAGGTCGATGATCTGCGGCTCGAGCAGGCGATCGATGATCGTGCCGCCGACGAGCAGGGCGAGCGCGATGCCCAGCAGCAGTCGTCGCTCGATCGTGCGTCGCATCGAGCGACGCGCGATCGCTGCGACCGGCGGACTCGATGCGCCGAGGGTTGCGGGCGCGAGCGCGCTCGAACCGTTGCTCATGGGATCAGGTAGCCGAACCCGCGTCGGGTTTCGATCGGCTCGCCGGCGCCGGCGGCGCGCAACTTGCGTCGCAGCTTGCTGACATGCGCCTCGATGGTGTTCCGGTTGACGATCGTTCGATGGTCGTAGAGCCGTTGTTCGAGAGCGTTGGGCGACTGCACCCGCCCTCGGCTCAGCGCCAGGATCTCGAGCAAGGACAGTTCGATGGGGGTCAGGGGAACCAGGCGGTCGCTCACCGTGACCTCGCGCAGCGCCGTGTTGATTGCCATCGGCCCGACCCTGAGCACCGGATCGGGCTGGCCGTGCGCACGCCGCGACAGGGCGCGCAGGCGCGCCAGCAACTCGTCGAAATCGAAGGGCTTCACGAGGTAGTCGTCGGCGCCGCTCTGCAATCCCTCGATGCGATCGGCGACCGCGTCGCGCGCCGACAGGATCAGCACCTGCGCACGACGCCTTGCATCACGCAGACGGCGCAGTACCTCGAGCCCGGGCATGCCGGGCAGCATGAGGTCGAGCACGATGGTGTCGTAGTCGGTGCTCATGGCCAGGCTCAGACCTTCGATGCCGTCGGCCGCGCAGTCGGTGCTGAAGCCGCTGCGAGAGAGCCCTTCGCGCAAGGTGTCGCGCAGGCGGTGGGAATCTTCGATGATCAGCAGACGCATGATTGGACCCCCGTGGCGGTGTCGCGTTCGGTCTTGCGCAGCCGCGGCAAGTGAGCCAGCCTCGACCGGTGGTCGATCGGGATCGGCCCGCGCCCCGCCGAGCGCCGGCGGGGCGCGCCTGACGCCGAAGGGCTCTCCCCGCGGAGCAGCGCACAGGTGCCGAGCCGGCACACATTAGACTCACGTCCTGAAAGTAACCTGAACGCGCTTCCCGGTGGCGACATCTCACCATGATAAGCACAACGAGAACATGTTGGGGCCTGCCGCGCCGCGGCGCGCTGTCGCTGGCCGTGGCCCTGCAATGCGCGGCCCCCGCGGTGTTGGCCGAAGATCGGCCCGAGGCGGGCGAGGTTGAATTGCAGGTGGCCTGGACGGGCGGCGCGGAGCGCAATGCGACCGAGTTCGCGATCGACGCCGGCATCCTGCCGGGGCTTCATCTGGAGCTCGAATACGGGCGCGCCCGGCCGGCCGACGATCCCGACGAATCGCGTACCTCCGGTTGGGGCATGACGGTGGAGGCCTTGCGCCCGCTGACAGCCGGCTGGACGGGTGGCCTGCGGGTGCTGGTGGAGAGCGAGAAAGACCGGGGCACGCGTCTTAGCGAGCGCGAAACGGGGTTCGACGCGGTCGTGCTCTTTGCGCACCCGCAGACCGCAACCGAGTGGGAACTCGACCTGGGGGCGCGTCGCGATGATTCCGGTTCGCGCCCGGTGTGGGCGGTGCAGGTGGCGCGCGAGATCGGCCACGGCGTACTGCTGGGTGTGGACTATTCGGGTGGTCGCCACGAGCGTCCGGCCGTCGCCGCGCGCGTCGAATTCGAGCTCGACGACGAACTCAAGCTGCAGTTCATCGCCGGGCGTGGCGGCAACGGACGCACGGCAACGATCGCGCTCGAGGTCGCGTTGCCGCTGTGGTGACACCGTCGCATGTCGGGCGCGCAGGCGATCCCGACGAGCCGGGCCTCGAGCACTACCGCCTGCTGGGGGTCGATTTCACCTCCGCGCCCAGCCGCCGCAAGCCCATCGTGGTTGCCGACCTGCGTTTCGCGGGCGCCTCGCTCGAGTTGCATTCGATCGAAGCGATGGCCGATTTCGCCTCGTTCGAGCGAATGCTCGCGGCGCCCGGCCCCTGGGTCGCCGGCTTCGATCTGCCGTTCGGTCTGCCGCGCGAGTTCGTGATCGCGCAGGGCTGGCCGCTCGACTGGGCGGCCTGCATGGACCGTTATGCGGCGCTCGATCGCGCTCGGTTGCGCGATGCGTTTCGGGCCTTCTGCGATGCGCGGCCGGCCGGTCGGAAATTCGCCCACCGTCGCACCGATGGTCCGGCTGGTTCCAGCCCGTCGATGAAATGGGTCAATCCGCCGGTGGCCTGGATGATGCACGCCGGTGTGCCTCGCTTGCGGGCGGCCGGCCTGCACCTGCCGGGCCTGGTCGACGGCGATCGCTCGCGCGTGGGCGTCGAGGCCTATCCGGGCATGCTGGCGCGCGCGATCACCCGGCAGTCCTACAAGAGCGATGCGCCGCGCGGCGACACTTCGGCGCGGCGCGCGGCGCGCGAATGCATTCTGGCCGCGATCGAGCAGGGGCGACATCCCGAAGGCGGCCCGGTGTCGATCGCCGCCGATCGGCGTGAGCGACTGCTAGCCGATGCGCGCGGCGATGCTCTCGATGCGCTCTTGTGTGCACTGCTCGCCGCCTGGTCGGCTCGTCGCAGGCATCGCGAATTCGGTTGTCCGGCCGATCACGATCTGCTGGAGGGATGGATCGCCGCCGCCGGTTGACGGCCGCTTTTCACCACCCGTGATTTCGTTCCGCCTTACAGGCACGCAATGGCTCCGGACGTCAACCGTTTGACCAAATGTGCGGTCGATCACGCGATCATGTAAGCATTGGTGTCACGCTTTCCGACACGGAGGCAATCACGGGGGCGGCCGGCAGGCCCAGCCCGAGGAGCGACCGATGCGAGAAGCAACTCTTGGACTGATGCTCGCCCTGCTGGGCGGACTGAACGCGCCGCTGGCGCAAGCCGCGGGCCCTGTGAGCTTCGCACTGACCACCGAGCAGGTCGGTTCGGCGCTGCGACCGGTCAGCGCGACGCAACTCGATCCGACCACGCAATCGGGCGATCCCTTGTTCGGCGGACGGCACTTTTCCGCGTCGGCGGTGGCCCTGGACATCGTGATCAACGGCTGGCGGGCGCGCAACGTCGAAGACCTGCAAGGCGGTGCGCACTTGTTCGAGCCGGCCAAGTCGCACTCGCGCTGGCGCATAAGGGCGTCGTTCAGACGTCTGATGGTGCGCTACGAAATCACCTTCTGAGCGCGTGCGGCATGGCCGTACCGCTCTCGTCGGTCGGGTGGCACCGCCTGGCGATCATGGGCAGACCGGGTGACGACGTCCGAATAAACTGCTTTTCGTCTGTTACTTCCAACAAAGATGATCAATGCGCGTGACCCGCAATGCGAGCACCGCAGCACCCGGGGATGCGACCGAGTCGGCGAAACCGTCGCCGGCGGTCAAACCGCCAGCGGCCAAGCCCAAGGCCCGTCGCGCGGTCGCGCCGGGTATCTGCCAGATCATGTCGCTCAAGAGCGCCGGCATCGCCCTGCTGGGATACCTGGCTGCGTTGAGCGTGGCGTATCTGCCCGGTCTGCCCGGCGTTCACATTCATCCCGTGACGATGGTCCTGATGGGCATGGTCGCCGCCGCGATCGGCGGCGTCGGCGGCTATCTGGCGCTGTTCGGCATTCGCCGCCGTATTCATCAGGTCTCCGGTCTGCTGGCGGAGGCCGAGGCCGGCAACTATGCGGCGCGGATCAAGGTCTTGTATCGCGATGAGCTCGGCTTGCTGGCCGAACGCGCCAATGGTGTCAGCGAGAATGCCGAGCAACGCGAGCGGCAGATGACCACCTCGGCCATGACCGATTCGCTCACGGGCCTGCCCAATCGCGCGCTGCTGTCCAACCGGCTCGACCAGATGATCGCAAAGGCCAAGCGCGAGGCGGGGCAGTTCGCGGTGGCGGTAATCGATCTCGACCGCTTCAAGTGGGTCAACGACACGCTCGGCCATGGCGCCGGCGACACCTTGCTGCGCGAGGTTGCGCGGCGTTTGCGCAATGCCGTTCGCGGCAGCGATACGGTGGCACGTCTGGGCGGCGACGAGTTCGTGCTGTTGATCCACGGTGGTTTGTCGCAGGCACGGATCGTCGCCGATCACTTGTTGCAGGCAATGAAAGAGCCGGTCCGGCTGCAGGACCAGGGGGTCGATGTGGCCATGAGCATCGGCATCGCCGTCTTTCCCGAGCACGGCGACAATGCCCTGACCCTGATGCGCCACGCCGACACCGCGATGTACGACGCCAAGCGCAAGCGTTCCGGTCGCGCCGAGCACAAACACGTATCCAGCAGCGTCGGCGTGCGCGAGCGCGAGCAACTATCGCTGCTGGGCGAGATGCGGGTCGCGCTGGAAAACGGTGACTTCATGCTCATGTACCAGCCGAAGCTCGACCTGAACACGGGTCTGATCGCCGGCGTCGAGGGCTTGATCCGTTGGAAGCATCCGAAGCGCGGCATGGTCCCGCCGGGCGAGTTCATCCCGCTGGCCGAAAAATCGGGTTTCATGCGCGAGCTCACACCGTGGGTGGTTCGCGAGGGCGCACGCTTCGCGGCACGACTTCGCGATCTCGAACTCGATGTCCGGGTCGCGGTCAATGTCTCGACCATCGATCTCGAAGAAGCGCAGTTCGCCATGACCGTGCAGGACATCGTGCGCTCGATGGCACTGGAGCCCGGACGCCTCGGTCTGGAGATCACCGAGACCGGTGTGCTGAGCGAGACCGATGTGGCACTGCGCAATCTGACGCGAATCGCTTCGTTCGGCGTGAAGCTTTCGGTCGACGATTTCGGCACCGGCTATGCGTCGCTGACCCAATTGCAGAAGCTCAAGGTCGACGAACTCAAGATCGATCGCTCGTTCGTGCACGGCATGACCAACGACCGCGGCAATGCGGCGATCGTGAAATCGACGATCGATCTCGGTCGCAAGCTGGGCCTGAGCGTGGTGGCAGAAGGTGTCGAGAATGCCGCCGAGATGCGCGCGCTGGCAGCGATGGGTTGCGACGAGATCCAGGGTTTTTTCCTGTCCAAGCCGCTGCCGGCCGACGATCTGATCGAGTGGGTCAAGACCCGCCACGCGCTGCACGATCATTCGCAGGACGAGTACTTCAAGATGCTGCTGGCCGGCTGAAGACCGGCCGTTCGACGCACCGCCGGGCCAGGCCGCTCAGCCGCGCAGCGCGCGCACGATCGCCTCGCCGCCCGAGCGAACGAGCATCGCGTCGACGCCCAGCACCAGGTAGTCGTAGCCGATCGCTTTCAACTCGTGCGCCATCTCCAGCCCGCTGCAGAATGCGCCGATCATCTTGCCGTGCTTGCGCGCCGCATCGTGGATGCGCTGCATCGCCGATTTGAGCGGGTCCGCATCGTGGCGCGGTGGCAGCGAGGCGCCGAGCGCCAGCGACAGGTCGGCCGGGCCGATGAACAGGCCGTCCAGGCCATCGACGGCGGCGATCTCGTCGAGATTCTCCAGCGCGCTCGGGGTCTCGATCATGCCGTAGGCGACGATGGTGTCGTTGGCGTGCTTGAAATAGTCCGCGCCGCCATAGAGCAGACCGCGGGTGGGCCCGAACGAACGACCGCCCGCGGGCGGATATCGGCATGCCTTGACGAACGCCGTGGCGTCGGCGGCGGTGTCGATCATCGGGCAGATCAAGGCATAGGCGCCGGCGTCCAGCAGCTTGTTGATCTCGAAGAAATTGTTTCCCGACACGCGCGCCATCGGCATCGCCGGCGTCGCCGACAGCGCGATCAGGGCGCTCACCGCCTGGTCGATGTAGAGCGGGCCGTGCTGCAGATCGACCGTGACCGTGTCGTAGCCGGCGTGACCCATCATCTCGGCCGAATATGGGTGGCCGATGGCGATCCAGCCGCCGATCGCGGTCTCGCCGGCGGCGGCCATCTGTCTCAGTTTGTTCTCTCGCACTTGGGTTTCCTGTCTGGTGAAAGGCGTGGGGCCGTGCGCAGGATCATAGCGGGTGGCTGGGCGACGTCCGGCGACCGAGGCGGGCACGGCAGGCGGGTCGGGTGACGGCACCGGGGGCTTGCGCGTCGGTGCACCGGCGTTCGATACCCGCCCACGCGTCAGGGGAACTTGACAACGAACGAAATGTCATTAATAGTACGAACGTTCGTTTTAGGTAAGTTATGCTCGACAGTCCGAAAAAGCAACGCAGGGTCAACGCCGGCAAGGGCCGCCAAACCCGTTCGACCATCCTCGGCGCCGCCATTGCGCAGGCCGCCGCCAAGGGCCTGGAAGGTCTCACGATCGGCTCATTGGCCGAACTCACGGGCATGTCCAAAAGTGGTCTGTTTGCTCACTTCGGTTCGCGCGAGGAGTTGCAGCTTGCTGTGCTCAAGGCCTACGAAGAGCGCTTCGCGGCCGCCGTGCTGATGCCGGCGCTCGAGGCACCTCGTGGCCTGGGTCGCCTGCGGCGCATTTTCCAGTTGTGGGTCGAACACACCGCGGACACATCCGAGTCCGGCTGCATCCTGATGTCGGCGGCGTCCGAGTACGACGATCAGCCGGGCCCCCTGCGTGACGCCCTGGTGGCGATGGTGCTGCGC
Organism: Burkholderiaceae bacterium; assembly: GCA_041396685.1. Taxonomy (GTDB): domain Bacteria; phylum Pseudomonadota; class Gammaproteobacteria; order Burkholderiales; family Burkholderiaceae_E; genus JAUIAI01. Next base: position 23,903 of record JAWKYD010000020.1, on the reverse strand, counting down.
TGGCAGGCCGAGCTGGCCCGCGCCACCGGACAGGCGGTCGAGCGCGGTGATCTGCGCGCCGACCTCGATGTTCCGGCGTTCATCTTCGACGTCTACGGAATCATGCTGGCGCTGCATCACGATGCGCGCTTGCTGCACAGCCCGAACAGCACGGCGCGCGCCGCCGCCTCGTTCGAGCGCCTGCTCGGGCACGCCGGTGGCGAAAGACATGGTCTGACGCCCCAGACTGCCAACGATCGTGCCTTAGCGCCGCCGGCCGGCGGCGCATCCTCATCCGACTGACATTCGATTGCCCTGACAGGAGTCTCAGATGCCCACTTTCGTTCCTCCGCTCCGTGACATGCAGTTCGTGATGCACGAGTTGCTCGGCGTCGAGCCGGTGCTGGCCGGGCTGCCCGCCCATGCCGAGGTCAACCGCGAGCTGATCGATCAGGTGCTCGAAGAGGGCGGCAAGTTCTGTAGCGAGGTGATCTTTCCGCTGAACCTGCCGGCCGACGAGCAGGGCTGCCGCCACGAGGGCGATGGCGTGGTGCGCGCGCCCGACGGTTTTGCCGACGCCTACCGACAGTACTGCGAGGCCGGCTGGCCGACCCTGACCTGCGAGCCCGAGTTCGGTGGCCAGGGGCTGCCGCACGTGGTGGGCATGGCGATGCAGGAGATGCTCAACTCCGCCAGCCAGGCCTGGACCATGTACCCCGGGCTGTCGCACGGCGCCTACGAATGCCTGCTTGCGCACGGCACCGACGAGCTCAAGCAGTTGTACCTGCCCAAGCTGATCAGCGGCCAGTGGACCGGCACCATGTGCCTGACCGAGCCGCATTGCGGCACCGATCTCGGCATGTTGCGCTCGAGGGCCGAACCGCAGGACGACGGCAGTTACAGGATCACCGGCAACAAGATCTTCATCTCGGCCGGCGAGCACGACATGGCCGAGAACATCATTCACCTGGTGCTCGCCCGGCTGCCCGATGCGCCCGCAGGCACCAAGGGCATCTCCTTGTTCGTGGTGCCCAAGTTCCTGCCCGGTGCCGACGGCGGGGTGGGCGAGCGCAACGCCGTGCAGTGCTCGCGCATCGAGGAGAAGATGGGCATCCACGCCAACGCCACCTGCGCGATGGATTTCGAGTCGGCCTCGGGCTGGCTGGTCGGCGAACCCAACCGCGGCCTGAATGCGATGTTCGTGATGATGAACGCGGCGCGCATCGGCGTGGGTCTGCAGTCGCTCGGCCTGATGGAGGTGGCCTATCAGAATTCGGTTTCCTACGCCCGCGAGCGGCTGCAGATGCGATCGCTCACCGGACCGAAGGCGCCCGACAAACCGGCCGATCCGATCATCGTGCATCCCGACGTGCGACGCATGCTGCTCACGCAGCGCGCCTGGATCGAGGGCTGCCGGGCCTTCGCGATGTGGCTCGCACTGCAGTCCGATGTCGCCGCCAGTCATCCGGATGCCGGCGAGCGCGAACGCGCCGAGGGCATGCTCACGTTGCTCACGCCGGTGGTCAAGGCCTTTCTCACCGACAATGGTTTCGCCGCCACCAATCTGGCGATGCAGGTTTACGGTGGCCACGGTTTCATCCGCGAATGGGGCATGGAGCAGTACGTACGCGACGCCCGCATCAATCTGATCTACGAGGGCACCAACGGCATCCAGGCGCTCGATCTGCTCGGCCGCAAGGTGCTTTCCGATGGTGGAGCGCGCCTGCGTGCGTTCGGCGCGATGGTGCGCGAGCTGGTCGAAGAGCAGGGCACCGACGACGACATGGCGGAGTTCATCAACCCGCTCGCCGATCTCGCCGGCAAGTTCGAAAAGTTTGCGATGGAGATCGGCATGAAGGCGATGGGCAATGCCGACGAGGTCGGTGCCGCGTCGGTCGACTTCCTGCGCGTGCTCGGTCATCTGGCACTGGGCTATTTCTGGGCGCGCATGGCGCGCATCGCACTCGACCGGCGTGACGGCGGCGATCGTTTCTACGAGGCCAAACTGGCGGTCGCACGTTTCTACTTCGCCCGCCTGCTGCCGGAGACGGCCGCATTGATGCGTTCGGCGCGTTCGGGCGCGGCCAATCTGATGGAACTCGACGCGGAACTGTTCTGATGATGCCCGACATGAAAAGCGCGCGCGTTCTGATCGCGTCGGCGCTGACCGCGCTCGCGCTGCCGGCATCGGCCCAGGCGCCTACTCCCGAGGGTGTCTGGCGCACGGTCGACGACGAAACCGGCCAGTCGAAGTCGTTGGTGCGCATCTCCCGTGTCGGCGATGCCCTCGTGGGCACGGTCGAGGAGATCCTCGTGGCCGGCAAGGAGGACGCGCGCTGCGATGCCTGTGAGGGCGAGCGCCACGGACAGCCGATTCGCGGCATGCGCATCCTGTGGGACGTCGTGCCCCAGGGCGACGAATACGGTGGCGGTCGCATCCTCGACCCTAACAACGGCAAGATCTACAAGGTCAAGCTCTGGCTCGGCGACGATCCGGCCACACTGACGGTTCGCGGCTACATCGGGATGCCGCTGCTCGGCCGATCGCAGACCTGGCAGCGTGTGCAGTGAGTTCCATCCTCGCAAGGAATGACGACATGAATCGATTCTTGGTCAGGCGCGCAGCCGTGCTGGGCGCCGGAGTCATGGGCGCGCAGATTGCCGCCCATCTGGTCAACGCCGGCGTGCCGGTGGTGTTGTTCGATCTGCCCGCCAAAGAGGGCGACAAGAACGGCATCGCCCGACGCGCGATCGACGGCCTCAAGAAGCTCAGCCCGGCACCGCTGGGCGTGCCCGAACTGGCCGACGAGATCGTCGCCGCCAATTACGACGACGATCTCGCCCAGCTGTCCGGTTGTGATCTGGTGATCGAGGCGATCGCCGAGCGGCTCGACTGGAAGCATCAACTCTATGCCCGCATCACGCCGCATGTCGCCGGGCACGCGATCCTGGCCAGCAACACCTCGGGGCTGTCGATCACGACCCTGTCCGAGGGCTTCGACGATGCCCTCAAGCGGCGCTTCTGCGGCGTGCACTTCTTCAATCCGCCGCGCTACATGCACCTGGTCGAGTTGATCCCGACCGCGAGCACGGATCCGGCGGTTCTCGACACGCTGGAGACCTTCCTGGCCACCGTGATGGGCAAGGGGGTCGTGCGCGCCAAGGACACGCCGAACTTCATCGCCAACCGGGTCGGCATCTACGGCATGCTGGCCACGATCGCCGAGGCCGAGAAGTTCGGCCTGTCCTATGACGTGGTCGACGACCTGACCGGCGCGCGCCTCGGTCGCGCCAAGTCCGGTACTTTCCGGACGGCGGACGTGGTCGGTCTGGACACGATGGGGCATGTGATCCACACCATGCAGGCCAACCTGCCCGACGATCCGTTCGCCCCCTTGTATGCCACGCCCAAGGTGTTGAGCGCGCTGGTCGAGAAGGGGGCGCTCGGTCAGAAGACCGGTGCCGGGTTCTACCGCAAGGACGGCCGCAACATCTTGCGCCTGGATCCGGCCAAGGGCGAGTACGTCGCCGCCGGCGGCAAGGCCGACGAGACCGTCGCGCGCATTCTCAAGAAGAAGGATTGGGCCGAGCGGCTGAAGCTACTGCGCGAATCCAAGAATCCGCAGGCGCGGTTCCTGTGGGCCATCATGCGCGATGGCATGCAGTATGCGGCGGTCAAGCTCGAAGAGATCGCCGACAATGCGCGTGATCTCGATCTGGCGCTGCGCTTCGGTTTCGGCTGGAACCAGGGGCCGTTCGAGATCTGGCAGGCAGCCGGCTGGCAGGCCGTGGCCGAATGGATCCGCGACGACATCGCCGCCGGCGATGCGTTGGTCGCCGAAGCGCTGCCGGCCTGGGTGTTCGAAGGTGCGGTCGCCGAGCGTGGCGGCGTTCATCAGGCCGAGGGTTCGTACTCGCCGGCCGCGAATGCCTTCGTCGCGCCGTCCGACCTGCCGGTGTACTCGAGACAGGTGGCACGCGCCCCGGTCGTCAACCAATCGGGCGGCGAGGTCGGCACGACGATCGAGCAAACCGACGACATCCGTCTGTTCACGCTCGAGCGCGACGATCTGGGCCGGGTGCTGGTCGCCTCGATCCGCTCGAAGATGCATGCGATCGGCCCAGGTGTCACGGCCGGCCTGCTCGAGGCCGTGAGTCTGGCCGAGCGCGACTACGACGGTCTGGTGGTGTGGTCGCCTGACGAGCCGTTCTCGGTCGGCGCCGACTTGCAGGCGATGCTGCCCGTGTTCATGGCCGGCGGCGCCAAGGCGATCGGCCCCGAGGAGAAGAAACTGCAGGACGCGATGATGGCGCTGCGCTATGCGCAGGTGCCGGTGGTGGCGGCGGTCTCGGGCATGGCGCTCGGCGGTGGCTGCGAACTCGCGCTGCACTGCGCGCGTCGCGTGGTCAATGTCGAGAGCTACATCGGTCTGGTCGAGGTCGGCGTCGGTCTGATTCCGGGCGCGGGTGGTCTGACCTATGGCGCGCGGCGCGCGTCCGAGGAGAACACGGCCGCGCCCGACGCGGCGCCGCTGGCCTTCCTGCGGCGCTACTTCATGGCGGCCGCCACGGCCCAGGTGTCGCGTTCCGCTCACGAGGCACGCCGCCTCGGCTACCTGCTCGACTCCGACCCGATCGTTTTCAACCGGCACGAGCTGTTGTACCGCGCGGTACGAGAGGCGCGCGCCATGGCCGACGCCGGCTATCGTGCACCGCGTCCGGCGCGCATCGCGGTTGCCGGCCGTTCGGCTCGCGCCACCATCCAGGCGCAACTGATCAACATGCGTGACGGTGCGTTGATCAGCGAATACGACTACCACCTCGGCAGCACGATCGCGCACGTGATGTGCGGCGGTGATCTCGACGCCGGGTCGGTGGTCGACGAGCACTGGTTCCTGGCGCTCGAGCGCCAGGCCTTCGTGTCGCTGCTGGCCAACCCCAAGACCCAGGAACGCATCATGGGCATGATGCAGACCGGCAAGCCGGTGCGCAACTGAGCGTCGACAACCGAGGATTCGATCATGAGCAAGACACTGCGCGACGCCTATATCGTGGCCGCCGTCCGTACCCCGATCGGCAAGGCCCCCAAGGGTGTGTTTCGCAATACGCGTCCCGATGACCTGCTGGTGCACGTGCTGCGCGCGGCGCTGGCCCAGGCGCCGGATCTCGACCCCGCGGCGATCGAGGATGCGATCGTCGGCTGCGCGATTCCCGAGGCGCAGCAAGGCCTGAACGTGGCCCGTATGGGCGTGTTGCTGGCCGGTCTGCCCGACACGGTCGGCGGCATCACGGTAAACCGTTTCTGCGCATCGGGCCTGAGCGCGCTGGCCATGGCCGCCGACCGCATCCGCGTCGGCGAGGCCGAAGTCATGATCGCGGCCGGCACCGAATCGATGAGCATGGTGCCCATGATGGGCAACACGCCGTCATTCAATCCGGCAGTGTTTGCGACGGACCAGGACATCGGCATCGCATACGGCATGGGCCTCACCGCCGAGAAGGTCGCCCAGCAGTGGAAGGTCGACCGCGAGGCCCAGGACGCCTTCGCACTGGCCTCGCACCAGAAGGCGCTGGCGGCACAGCAGGCCGGCGAATTCGGCGACGAGATCGTGCCGGTCGAGATCACCGAACGGGCGGCCGATCTGGCCACCGGCGAGGTGGTCACCAGCCAGCGCACGATCGCGCTCGACGAAGGTCCACGGGCCGACACGACCGCCGAGCGGCTGGCCAGACTGCGACCGGCCTTCGCCTCGCCGAAGACGCCGCAGGGCAAGGCCTCCGGTCTGGGCACGGTCACGGCCGGCAACAGCTCGCAGACCTCCGATGGCGCCGGTGCCCTGATCGTGGTCTCGGAAGCCGCGCTCAAGCGCTTCAACCTGACGCCGCTGGCGCGTTTCGTGTCGTTCTCGGTCAAGGGTGTGCCACCCGCGATCATGGGCATCGGCCCGAAGGAAGCGATTCCGGCCGCGCTGAAGAGTGCGGGGCTGAAGCAGGACGACCTCGGCTGGATCGAGCTGAACGAGGCCTTCGCGGCGCAGTCGCTGGCGGTGATGCGCGACCTGGGTCTGAATCCGGAGGTCGTCAATCCGCTCGGCGGCGCGATCGCGCTCGGCCATCCGCTCGGCGCCACCGGCGCGATTCGCGCGGCCACGGTGGTGCACGGGCTGCGCCGGCGCCAGCAGCGCTACGGCATGGTGACGATGTGCGTGGGCACCGGCATGGGCGCTGCCGGCATCATCGAGCGGGTCTGATCACGCGCGTCTCGGTCGACCTCGGGCGGGGCCGACGATGCGCCGCATGGGTGTCGGCGCGCGAGGCCGATCAGACTCGTGGGTGCGTCGGTGCGTCGGTGCGTCGGTGCGTCGGTGCGTCGGTGGGTCGGTGGGTCGGTGCGTCGGCCCCGTGGCCGGCGCACCGTGCGCATCGGTGCCCTCGCTCAGCCGCAGATGCGCGCCTTCGCCTTGGCATACTGATCGGCCAGCCGGTCGATGTACTCGGCCGCCGGCGGCACGTCGCCGATCACGCCGATGCCCTGGCCGCAGCCCCAGATGTCGCGCCAGGCCTTCTTGGCTTCGGTGCCGCCGCTGCCGAAGTTCATCTTGCTCGGATCGCTCTGCGGCAGGTTGTCCGGGTCCAGCCCCGCGTTGACGATCGAGCCGCGCAGGTAGTTGCCGTGCACGCCGGTAAACAGGTTCGAGTAGACGATGTCGTCGGCGTCGCTGGCGACGATCTCGTTCTTGTGGGCCTCGTTGGCATTGGCCTCGCGGGTGGCGATGAAGGCCGAGCCGATGTAGGCGAAATCGGCCCCGATGGCCTGCGCGGCCAACACGGCATCACCGCTGGCGATCGAGCCCGACAACGCGATCGGGCCGTCGAACCAGCGGCGGGTTTCCTGCACCAATGCGAACGGTGACTGGGTGCCGGCATGACCACCGGCACCGGCCGCCACCAGGATCAGGCCGTCGGCGCCCTTCTCGATCGCCTTGTGCGCGAAGCGCTGGTTGATGACATCGTGCAGCACCATGCCGCCGTAGCCATGAACGGCCCGATTCAGATCTTCGCGGGCGCCCAGCGAGGTGATGATCAAGGGCACCTTGTATTTGACGCACAGTTCGACATCGTGCTCGAGCCGCTCGTTGGACTTGTGCACGATCTGGTTGACCGCGAACGGCGCCGAAGGCCGCTCGGGATGGGCGCGGTCCCAGGCCGCCAGGGCCTCGGTGATCTGCGCCAGCCATTCGTCGAGGCGCTCCGCCGGGCGCGCATTGAGCGCCGGGAACGAGCCCACGATGCCACTGGTGCACTGGGCGATGACCAGGTCCGGGTTGGAAATGATGAACAGCGGCGAGCCGATGACCGGCAGGCGTAGCCGTGACTTGAGTTCGGTGATGTCCAAGGTTCGAGTGTCCGCGAAGAATGGGGGCGCGACGGGCGGATCCGGTAGCAACCGGTCCGGGCGGCCGGCTACGATACTTCGCAGAATATACCGCGCGGCGCGATCGCCGCGCCGGCCCGGTCAGTCGGCGATCTGGGTCTGGTTGCGGCCGTTGGCCTTGGCCTGGTAGAGCGCGCGGTCGGCCCGTTCCACCAGTTCTTCGGCCGCTTCGCCCGCCTTGAGTTGCGCGACCCCGATCGAGACCGAGATGTTGGTGAGCACCTTGTCGGAGTTGGCGCGCCGGATGCGGCTGCGTGATACCGTCTTGCGAATCCGCTCGGCAACGGCGGTGCCGCCTTCCTCGTCGGTCTGCGGCAGGATCAGCGCGAACTCCTCGCCACCATAGCGGCAGACCGCGTCCTTGCGCATCACTCCCTCGCTGAGGATGCGTCCGATGCCCTGGATCACCTTGTCACCGAACAGATGACCGTGCTCGTCGTTGACCTTCTTGAAATGGTCGATGTCGACCATCAACAGCGTCAGCGCGGTCGATTCGCCGGCCTGCACGGACGCGACCGCCGCGTGCAGCTGATGGTCGAACATGCGTCGATTGAACAGGCCCGTCAGCGGATCGAGCTGAGCCTCTTCGCGCGCCTTCACCAACTCGTCGGCCAGCCGCTCGACCTCGTCGCGGCTCTCCTGCAGGCGCTCGTTGAGCGAACGCATGGATGTCGTGACTTCCGACAGATCGCCGCGGAAGCTGTCGAGCTGGCTCTTGAGGACCTGGGTATCGATACCGTTGTCGAGATCGGCCATCAGACCGGCCAGCCGGCCGTCGAAGCTGCCGGTCGACTCGGCGGTGTGCTCGACCGAATCGTGAATGTTGTCGAGCACGCCCAGCAGATTGGCACGGCCCTGCAGGACCGCCTCTTCGTACTGCCCGACCACATGGCGCCGATAGACGTCGAAGGTCACCTCGGAGGTCAGCCGGCTCTGGTTTTGCAGGAGGGTGTCGACCTCGGTGCGCAGCGCGCGGTTCTCGCCGCGCACGTATTCGTACCAGACCGAGTACGAGATCGGCGCGAATCCGCGCCCGTGGCGCGAGATCATCGGCAGCGCGAGGCGCAACAATTCGGCGCTTCGATCCGTGTTCGGATCCTCGAAGCCGCGCACCTTCTCGCGGCGCTGGTCGGCGCTCGAGAGAGAGGAATCGTCGCTGCGGGTTGAGTCGCTCATGTGCTACGGGTGATCGACGGCGTCTGAACTCGGTTTCAGGGCCCGCCAGGGGCATTGGTAACAGCATTGGATGGAAGTGTCGGACATCCCCCCATGCGGTGATCGAACGAATAAGCCCGACATCGGACACGAGCCCGTGCGATCGGTGGGGCGCGCCTGCCGGGGGCGCCGACGAATGGTCGGGATCGGGTCCGGGACACGCGCATCGCGGGCTCGTTCATCCATAGTCGCCGTCCGCGATCGCCGGCGAGTGCCCGGGTTTGGGCGCTACACTGATCGGCCGAGTCCTCGCAGGAAGCCCCCGCATGCGCGAAATGGCCGCCAGTTCGTCCCGGCAAGCCCCCCCCATGGCCGAGCGTGGCTCATCGCATCGGCGCGACTGGCGGGCGCTGGCCCGGCTGTTGCCGTATCTGTCCCGCCATCGCTGGCGCATCGTCGTCGCGTTGCTCTGCATGGCCGGCGCCAAGGCGGCCACGGTCGGTGTCCCCATTCTGCTGAAGTCCATCGTCGACGGTCTGGATCCGGCCCGCCTGGGCGCCGCCGAGGTGCTGGTCGTGCCGGTGGCGCTGGTGCTCGTCTACGGTCTGCTGCGCTTCTCGAGCACGCTGCTCACCGAGTTACGCGAAATGGTGTTCGCGCCGGTGACGGCGGCCGCCATGCGTTCGGCCGCGCTCGAGGTCTTCCGTCACCTGCACGGGTTGTCGCTGCGCTTCCATCTCGAGCGCCAGACCGGCGGGTTGACCAGCGACATCGAGCGCGGTACCCGTGCCATCTCCACCCTGGTGTCGTACACGCTCTACAGCATCGTCCCCACGCTGATCGAGATCTCGCTGGTCATCGGCTACCTGGTCGTCAACTACGACGTCCGCTTCGCGCTCATCACGGTCGCCGCGTTGCTCGCCTATGCATTGTTCACGGTATCGGTCACCGAATGGCGCACGCATTTCCGTCGGTCCATGAACCGGCTCGATGCCGACGCCAATTCGCGCGCGGTCGATTCCTTGCTCAACTACGAGACGGTCAAATACTTCGTCAACGAGCGTCTCGAGGCCGCGCGCTATGACGAGGCGCTGGCGAGCTATCAGCGCGCGCGACTGCGCAGCCAGTTCTCGCTCGGCTTGCTCAATGTCGGCCAGGCGCTGATCATCTCCTCGGCGGTGGCCGGCATGATCTGGCTGGCCACCGCGGGCGTGGTGTCCGGCGAGATGACGCTCGGTGACCTGGTGCTGGTCAATGGTTTCATGATCCAGCTCTACATTCCGCTCAACTTTCTCGGCACGCTGTATCGCGAGATCCGCCAGAACCTGACCGATCTCGAACGCATGCTGGGCCTGCTCGATGCGCACCGCGAGATCGACGATGCACCCGGCGCGAGCGATTGGCAGCCCGTGCGCGATGCGGCCGGCGTCCCGGCGGCGCCCCGCCTGCGCTTCGAGCATGTTCAGTTCGCCTACCGGCCCGACCGGCCGATTCTGCAGGACGTCGATTTCACGATCGAAGCCGGCACCACCACCGCGGTGGTCGGCGCCAGCGGTGCCGGTAAATCGACGCTCGCCAGACTGCTGTTCCGTTTCTACGATGTCACCGGCGGGGCGATCCGTATCGACGATGCCGATATCCGCAGCCTGAGCCAGCAGAGCCTGCGCTCGGCCATCGGCGTGGTGCCGCAGGACACGGTTCTGTTCAACGAGACCATCGGCTACAACATCGGCTACGGCCGGCCCGAGGCCGGCCCGGCCGAGATCCGTGCGGCGCTCGAGGCGGCCCAACTCGGCCCCTTCGTGGATTCGCTGCCGCAGGGGCTCGACACCCCGGTCGGCGAACGCGGCCTGAAGCTCTCGGGCGGCGAAAAACAGCGCGTCGCGATCGCCCGCATGCTGCTCAAGAATCCGCCCATCCTGGTGCTCGACGAGGCTACCTCGGCGCTGGACAGCCGCAACGAGCAGGCCATCCAGGCGGCGCTCGAAGCGCTCGCCGCGCAACGCACCACGCTGGTCATCGCGCACCGACTGTCCACCGTCGTGAATGCCGACCAGATACTGGTCATGCGCGAGGGGCGGGTGGTCGAGCGCGGCACGCATGCGGCGCTGCTCGCCGCCGACGGCGTCTATGCCGCGATGTGGCGCCTGCAGCAGAACTCGGGGAGCATCGCGGGCGATTCGTCCGCCGGGGACGCCGACGGCGGGAATCGTCATCGTGACGGTCGGTTTCCCTTTGGAGCGGCTGGCTGAGTGCCGCCACGGTTGAATGAACCGATCGGGCGAACACGCGTTCGCCGCCGGGGCGGCGGACTCCCGCCGTCGCCGGCGGCCTGCCCGGCAGGCCGCCGGCGAGACTCAGAGCGCGATGCGTCGCAGGCGCAGAGCGTTGCTGACCACGAAGACGCTCGACATCGCCATCGCCAGCGCGGCGAAATGCGGTGACAGCAGCATGCCATTGAGCGGATACAGCGCGCCGGCGGCCAGCGGTATCAGGGCAACGTTGTAGGCAAAGGCCCAGAACAAGTTCTGGCGGATATTGCGCAAGGTGGCCGCGGCCAGCCGGCGCGCCGTGGGCAACGATGACAGGCGCCCGGCCATCGAGACCACGTCGGCCGCCGCCATCGCGGTGTCGGTGCCCGAGCCCATCGCGATGCCGACGTCGGCTCCGGCCAGCGTGGGCGCGTCGTTGATGCCGTCCCCGACGAAGGCGATTCGTCCATGCGCCTCGCGCAGGCGATTCAGCTGCGCGAGCTTGTCTTCCGGACGACACTGGGCATGTACTTCGTCGATGCCCAGTTCCGCGGCGATCGAGCGTGCGGTGAGGGCGTTATCGCCGGTCAGCATGACGAGGCGCAGACCATCGGCACGCAGCGCGGCAAGTGCCTCGCGGGCATCGGGCTTGAGCGGATCGGCGACCGCAATCAGACCGAGCAGTCGCGCGCCGCGGGCAACGAAGACGATCGAGCGGGCGCGGCCGGCCAGATCGTCGGCCCGCGCCTGCAGCGGGCCGACGTCGAGCCCTTCGGTGGCCATCAGGTCGGCGCTGCCGACCAGCACGCGCTCGCCGCCGAGTTCGGCGACCGCGCCGTGGCCGATCCGGGCCTCGAAGCCTCGCGCGGCCTGCAGGGCCGATCCGCGCTCCTCGGCAGCGGTCACGATCGCGCGCGCGATCGGATGCTCGCTGAATTGTTCGACGCTGGCCGCTGCCGTCAGCAGCGTGGTTTCATCGGCGCCGTCGGCCACGATCAGGTCGGTGAGTTGCGGATGACCGACGGTCAGCGTGCCGGTCTTGTCGAAGGCCATCACGCGCACGCCGTCGAGCGCCTGCAGCGCGGCGCCGTTGCGAAACAGCAAACCGAGGCGCGCCGCGCGTCCGATGCCCACCATCACCGAGGTCGGCGTGGCGAGACCCATCGCGCACGGACAGGCGATGATCAGCACCGCCACCGCATTGACCAGCGCCAGGCTCAGCGCCGGCGTGGGGCCGAACACGACCCAGACCACGAACGTGAGCGCCGCCAGCCCCATGACCACCGGCACGAACCATGCCGCAACCTGATCGACCATCGCCTGGATCGGCATCTTCGCGCCCTGCGCGTCTTCGACCATGCGCACGATCTTGTCGAGCACCGTATCGCCCGCCGCGTGCGTGACCTCGATGGTGAGCGCACCCGACTGATTGAGCGTGCCGGTGGCCAGCGCATCGCCGATGCCGCGAGCCGCCGGTAGCGGCTCGCCGGTGAGCATGCTTTCGTCGACATGCGATTGGCCGTCGAGCACCGTGCCGTCGATGGGCACGCGCTCGCCGGGGCGGATCAGCACGGTGTCACCGACCCGGATCTCGGCGATCGGCAGATCGACGAAGCGGTCGTCGCGCCGGACGCGGGCAGTGGCGGGTTGCAGGCCCGCGAGCAGCGAGATCGCTTCGGTGGTGCGAGCGCGTGCCCGCGACTCCAGCCAGCGCCCGAGCAGGATAAGCGTGACGATCACGGCGGCCGGTTCAAAATAGAGATTGGCCGCGCCCTCGGGCAGCAGGGTGGGCGCGATCAGCGCGACCACCGAGTAGGCCCATGCGGCCAGCGAGCCGACCGCCACCAGCGTATTCATGTCGGGCGCGCCGCGCGCCAGGGCCGGCAGACCGTGGCTGAAGAACGCGCGGCCCGGCCAGGCCATGACCGCGGTCGCGAGCACGAACTGCAACCAGCCGATGGCGCTGGCGCCGAAGGTCTGGTTCAGCAGATGGTGCCAGGCGGGCACCAGGTGGCCGCCCATCTCGATGACGAACACCGGCAGCGTCAGCAGCGCGGCGATGATCAGGCGCGTGCGCAGGCCGGCGTGCTCGCCCGGTGCGCCGAGATCGGCACCGGCCGGCGTGCCCGGGGGGGCCTGCACGGTCGGATGGGTTTCGTAGCCGGCCTTGGTGACCCGGGCCGCGAGCGCCTCGGCGTCGGCCTTGTCGGCGTCGATCGTGACCCGTGCCCGGCCGGTGGCCAGATTCACCTCGGCCCGATGCACGCCCTCGTGTCGGCCCAGCACCTTCTCGACCCGCGCCACGCACGAGGCACAGGTCATGCCGGTGATGTCGAGCTGGATCGTCTCGAGGGGACAGGCGTCCGCCCCTGGGGCGTCGCGTTCGGGGGCAGCGGTGGCGGGCATGGTGTCGGGATGGTGGCAGCGCGGGCCGGCTGGCCAAGATGCGGCCGGCGCCTGGACGCAGGAAGATTATCGGCGATCCGGCGTGACCGCGCATCGTTCGCCTCGGCCTCTGCCGGGTGTATGGTGCGATGGCGGGCCCTGGGTGGATCGCGCCACCTTGCGCATGCGGGCCCGCTGCCCGGACTCGTGGATCCGAGTCAGCCCGCGTCCGTCTCCGGAGTCACAATGCCCGAGCAGCCGATCGTCAAGGCCATCGAAACGGTCGCCGTCAACGCCGACATCCAGACCTTGCTGGACGGATGCGAGCATGCCGTCTGCACGCTCGAATCGGGTTCCGGCCCGCTGCGCATTCCCGTGTCCTGGATCGGCGACGGGCCGCCGCTGTTGCTGCTGCACGGTCATCCGCAGTCGCGCGTGATCTGGCACCGGCTCGCACCCGGGCTGGCCGGGCGCTTTCGCGTCGTGATGACCGATCTGCGAGGCTATGGTGACGCAGGCAAGCCACCGGACGCACCGGGGGCCGAGCCGCACAGCGCATACGGCAAGCGCGCGATGGCCGCCGACCAGGTGGCCGTCATGCGGGCGCTCGGATACGAACGATTTGCGGTCGTCGGCCACGATCGCGGCGCCCGGGTGGCGCACCGCATGGGCCTGGACTGGCCCGATCGCGTCGCGGCCATGATGCTGCTGGACATCGCACCGACGATCGTCATGCTCGAACGCACCGACCGGGCATTCGCCTCGGCCTACTGGCACTGGTTCTTTCTCGTGCAGCGCGCGCCGTTCCCCGAAACCATGATCGGCGCCGATCCGCAGGCCTGGTTGCGTGGCCTGATGGGCAACCGCAGCGCGGGCCTGGGTCCGTTCGCGCCGCCCGCCTGGCGCGAGTACCTGCGCCACGTCGGCGATCCCGCGACCGTGCACGCCATGTGCGAAGACTACCGCGCCGCCGCCGGTCCGGATGCCGCGCTCGATCGCGCCGACCGTGATCGCGGTCATCGCCTGCGCTGCCGCCTGCGCGTGCACTGGGGGGCCGATGGCATCATCGGCCGACTCTATAATCCCCTCGATGAATGGCGGGCGGCCTGCCACGACGGTGTCGTCGTCGATGGCGGCCCGCTTCCCTGTGGACACTACATCCCGGAGCAGGCGCCCGCCGCGGTGCTCGCCTCGGTGCTCGATCACTGGCTGGAGACACCATGAGCAAGATTCGCATCGCCGTCATTCCGGGCGACGGCATCGGCAAGGAAGTCATGCCCGAGGGCCTGCGTGCGCTGGACGCCGTGGCGCGCCGCTTCGGCATCGAGTTCGCCTACGACCACTTCGATTTCGCCAGCTGCGACTACTATGCCGCGCACGGCAAGATGCTGCCCGACGACTGGAAGGCGCAGATCGGTGGCCACGACGCCATCTACTACGGCGCGGTCGGCTGGCCGGCCACCGTTCCCGATCATGTCTCGCTATGGGGTTCGCTGTTGCTGTTCCGGCGCGAGTTCGATCAGTACATCAATCTGCGCCCGGTGCGTCTGATGCCCGGCGTGCCGTGTCCGCTGGCCAATCGCCAGCCCGGCGAGATCGACTTCTACGTGGTGCGCGAGAACACCGAGGGCGAGTATTCGTCGATCGGCGGGCGCATCTTCGAGGGCACCGAGCGCGAGGTCGTCATTCAGGAGTCGATCTTCACCCGTCACGGTGTCGATCGGGTGCTGCGTTATGCGTTCGAGCTGGCCGCGCGGCGTGACAAGAAGCACCTCACCTCGGCCACCAAATCGAACGGCATCTCGATCTCGATGCCGTACTGGGACGAGCGTGTCGTTGCCATGCAGGCCGATTACCCCGGTCTGAAGGTCGATAAGTTCCACATCGACATCCTGACCGCACACTTCGTGCGCAACCCGCACTGGTTCGACGTGGTCGTGGCCAGCAATCTGTTCGGCGACATCCTGTCCGACCTCGGTCCGGCCTGCACCGGCACCATCGGCATCGCGCCGTCGGCCAACATCAATCCCGAGGGCAAGTTTCCCTCGTTGTTCGAGCCGGTGCACGGTTCCGCACCCGACATCTACGGCAGGGGTATCGCCAATCCCATCGGCCAGATCTGGTCCGGGGCGATGATGCTCGACCACCTGGGCCACAAGGACGCGCACGATGCGCTGCTGGCCGCAATCGAGACCGTCACGGCCGACGGGCCCCGTACCCCGGACATGGGCGGCAGCGCGAACACCACCGACGTCGGCAAGGCGATCGCGGAGGTCGTGGCGCGCTGACCGACCGACTGGCCGGCCGAATTTGCCGTTCGTTCGACCGGCTTTGTCAAGGCGCGAATTCAACGTTTGGTGTTTCGTGTAAAACCGGTTACAGTTGGCACCGTTACAAAACAAGACCGGTACATTCGTACACACAACGGTCTTGCAGGCAGGCATCCAGGGGGGTGACTGTACTGCGCAGCGGTTCGAAACGAACGCTGCATTGAAGCCCGGCGCTGCCGGGCTTCTTCTCATTGGGGGCCCTGCGCGGGCTCCGTCCCGGTTTCGGTTCACCAGGTCGCAAGGGGTCGACCGGCCTGCGGCAACGTCCTGGCCGCGCGCCACCCCCGGCCCGACATCTCTTTCCGGCAGGAGTCGCCGATGACCACATCGCCCCAGACCTTGCGGATCACCCGCCCGGACGACTGGCATCTGCATCTGCGCGACGGGACCGCCATGGCCAGCGTGGTGGCCGCCAGCGCGCGCCAGTTCGCACGCGCGATCGTCATGCCCAATCTCAAGCCGCCGGTGACCACGGTGGCGCAGGCACTGGCCTATCGCGAGCGAATCATGGCCGCGCTGCGCAGCAGCGGTGACGAGCGCGCGGCCGGGTTCACGCCGCTGATGACGCTTTACCTGACCGATCGCACGCCGGCGGCCGAGATCGACGCCGCCGCCGCCAGCGGCCATGTGGTGGCGGTCAAGCTCTATCCCGCTGGTGCCACCACCAATTCCGATGCCGGTGTCACCGATGTCGCACATGTGCGCAGCGTGCTCGAGGCCATGCAGCGGCACCGCATGCCCTTGTTGATCCATGGCGAGGTCAACGATGCCGCGGTCGATGTCTTCGACCGCGAGGCCGTGTTCGTCGAGCGCGTCATGATTCCGCTGCGGCGCGACTTCCCCGAGCTGCCGGTGGTGTTCGAACACATCACGACCGAGCAGGGTGCGCACTACGTACGTGACGCCGAAGGCCCGATCGGCGCCACCATCACGCCACAGCATCTGCTCTACAACCGCAATGCGATCTTCTCGGGCGGACTGCGCCCGCACTGGTATTGCCTGCCGGTGCTCAAGCGCGAGCATCACCGGTTGGCATTGGTCGAGGCCGCCACCTCGGGCAATCCGCGCTTCTTCCTGGGCACCGACAGCGCCCCGCACGCCGCTCACCTGAAGGAGCATGCGGCCGGCTGCGCCGGTTGCTTCAGCGCGCCGCATGCCCTGGCCCTGTATGCCACGGCGTTCGAGCGCGTTGGCCGACTCGATCGGCTGGAGGCCTTCGCCGCGTTTCACGGCCCGGATTTCTACGGCGTGCCGCGCAACCGGGGCACGGTGACATTGGTGCGCGAGTCGATGCCGATCCCCGAGCGCCTGCCCTATGGCGAGCATGAGATCGTGCCCCTGGCCGGTGGCGAAAGCCTGCCGTGGCATTTCGTGGGGTGAGCGTTGCTCGGCACGTTGCAAAAGGCGCCGACCGGGCCGTGGGAGGCGGGGCTCGAAGATGCGCTCGCGGCCGTCATCGCGCAGGGCGGCCGGCCACCGGATCGCGACGATCGGCTCGGACCCGATTCTCTGAATGCGCTGAACGAGGCGGCGGCGAGTGCCGGCCTGCGGGCGGGCCCCGATCGGCCGCTGCGCTTCATCGACGCCGGCTCCCTCGGGCGTCTGTCGGCGGTCGGGTACGAGACGCACATCGGTCGTCATGGCGAGGTGCCGACGCGTTGCGAGGGCCATGGTGTCTGGCACGATTGGTACAACGCGCTCGTCTGGCTTGCCTGGTCGTCGACCAAGCGCGCGCTCAATGAGGCGCAGTGCCGGCTGATCCGTGTGCAGACGCGCGAGTGTCCGACAGGCAACGGACGCAGCGCGGGGCGCGATTCGATCACCTTGTTCGACGAGAGCGGGCTCGTCATGGTCTGCGATCAGCCGCGGCTGCGTGCGGCGCTGCGCGCGCACGGCTGGCAGACGCTGTTCGTCACCGATCGTGAGGCCTTCGACCGGCATGTGCGAATCTGGTCGGTCGGTCATGGTCTGCTCGACAAACTGCGCCAGCCGTTCAAGGCGGTCTGCGGCCGTGCCTGGATCCTGCCGGTCGAACCGGCATTGCCGCGCCGCCATGTCGACGCGCGGCTCGCGGCGATGATCGCGGCCGGTCTGCCGATGGGCGATGCCTTGCATCCATTGCCGGTGCTCGGCATACCGGGCTGGTGGGCGGACAACGAGCAAGCCGGCTTCTATGACGATCCGGCCGTGTTTCGGGCCGCCCGCGGTCTTCGACCCCGGCACCACGCTTGAGGCACCCGCGCCGAGGCGCCCGCGGACTTGTCTCGGCCGGGCGATCGGCGATTCGCGCGTTCCCGCCGCGTGACCCACAATGGCGATTTTCGGGAGGTACCGACAGATGAAGATCCTGATCACAGGCGGCGCCGGCTTCGTCGGTCAAGCACTTCTCGGACATCTGCTCGACCGGGGTAAGGTCGAGCTCGCCGGCGATGATGGCCGCACCACGTTGCACGACATCGAAGGCATCGTCTGTCTCGATCGCGGCAGCGGCGCGATCGTCGATCCGCGCGTGCGCTACGTGGTCGGCGACATTTCGCGGGCCGAGTCGCTCGAAGCCTGCTTCGATGCCGACACCGGTGTCGTCTTCCACCTTGCCGCAGTGGTCAGCGGTACCGCCGAGGCGGATCTCGACCTGGGCATGCGCGTCAACCTCGACGGCATGCGCCACTTGCTTGCGCGCAGCGCGCGGCTCGGGCACTGCCCGCACCTGATCTTCTCGAGTTCGATCGCGGTGTTCGGAGTCGGCATGCCCGCCGTGGTCGATGACCAGACGCAGCCGATGCCGCTGCTGTCCTATGGCGCCCAGAAGCTGTGCGGCGAGGTGCTGCTGCACGATCACCGCCGGCGCGGCGTCGTTCGCGGTTGCAGCCTGCGCCTGCCGGCGGTCGTCGTCCGCCCGGGCTCACCCAACGGGGCGGCCACGGGATTTTCGTCGGCGGTCTGGCGAGAGCCCCTGGCCGGGCGCGCGTATTCCCTGCCGGTGCCGCGCCAGACACGCATGTGGTGTGCGTCGCCACGAGTGGTCGCCGGCAATCTGGTCCATGCACTACGGCTCGCGCCGCGCGAACTGTCACCCTGGAGCGCGATCAACCTGCCGGGTCGGGCGGTCAGCATGCAGGACGCCGTCGACGCGCTCGAGCGGATCGCCGGCATCGGTGGCAAGGTCGGCGAGTGCCTCGACCCGACCATCACCGAGATGTCCAAGACCTGGGCCTGCGAGTTCGAGACGCCGCGCGCGCTGGCGCTCGGCTTCGAACGGGATGCGGACGCGGACGCCCTGTTGCAGGCCTACATCCGCGATTGCCCGGCCGACGTCCGAGTACCGCTGCGGGCCTGACCCGACGGTCTCAGGTGCCGGGATTGTGTTGCGGCCCGCGGGTCGCCGCGCCGAGCGGGGAATCGGGCGCCGCCTCGAGCGGCAGGCAGCGCGGCAGCACGCCGAAGATCGCCGTTGGCGCGCCATAAAGGCCGCAGAATGCATGCGGCAAGGGTGGGTCGTTCTCCTTGAACACCGAGCCGATTCCGGCCGTCGAGTAGCCGAGCGCATTGCGCACCGATTCGGAGAACTCGAGGTGGGTCAGGCGATTCAGAAAACGCTCGCGTGATCTCGCCAGGCGTTCGACCAGCGCCTGGTCGTGCGTGATCAACATCATGGGTACCGCGTATTCATCGGGGCTGATCTCCGCGCCGGCCTTGCAGTGAGTGTTGCGGCCGGCGAAATCCTGCCCATGGTCCGAGGTATAGAAGATCAAGGTGCGATCATCGACAATGCGGCTCAGCTCGACCATGAAATGCTGCGTACTGCGCGCGAGAGAGCGCCGATAGTCGGTCATGCGATCGCCGGTTGCCATGCCCGGTGGCAATGAGCCACGATAGGGAAAGTGCGTGCCCGCCTTGTTGATCAGCACGAACACCGGCCGGCCGCGCAACGAGCCGCCTTGTCTGCCGATCAGCGCCGTGATCGCTGCCAGTGAGCGCAGATCGCGCCAGGGGCGGGTCTCCTGGGATTCGATCACGTGATCGACGGCGGCCAGCTCCGTGCCGTCGATATAGTTCTTCGTCGACGGGTCGCGCAGCACGCGTTGATTGTCGACGTAGACGGTCGCGAAGCCGGCGCGCCTGGCCAGTGAGAAGAGGCTTTCGATGCGCGATACGGCGATGCGTTCGGCACTCTCCGCGCGCCGCCAGCCGCCCTTGCGAAGCACGTAGTTCGCGGTGGCCGAGCAGTTCGCCGCCGAGTACGCGCGGCCGTAGTCGATGACGCCCTGGGTGTCCAGTGGCATGCGGGCCATCTCGGCATAGGCGATCGATTCGTCGATGACCATCACGATCGTGCGAGCCAGCGGCGCTGCGGGGCCATCGGTCGCCAGGTTCGGCTGCGGGTCGAGCTCGGCGATGGCGTCATTGATGACCAGACCGAGCGAGCCGAAGCCATAGGCGAATCCGCGCGGAAAGCCGATCAGGACATCCTCGCCCTTGCTCACCAACAGGCCGAGGTACATCGTGAACAACAGGGCGGTGCAGCCTGTGAACACCAGCGCCGCGCGCCGCGATCCCTTGGCCCGGCGCCGCACGACCGCGACGAACATCGGCAGGAAGTAGAGCGCGCTCAGCCCGACCGCCCACGCGATTGCGCGTGCGTGCTCTTCGATGGCATCGGACGCATGGCCGACGGCCGAATTGAGCATCGACACGTGGGTGAGGCTCGCCGGATGGCCCAGGATCAGGAGCACGCTGAGGTCGATCACCGTCAGCGTGAACAGAAGGCACAGGACGCTCAATGCCAGCCACCGCCGCATCGTCATGCAGGCGAGCAGGGCGGCGATCGCCAGCAGATGAGGCGACAGGAACACGAGTTGTTTCAAGCGTTCGATCCAGGACCGGCCGTCGATGTTCACGCCGACCGTGTCGACGCGGGTCAGCACGTCCAGGCCGTCGAGCGCGACGAAACCGATTCCGACCCAGAGGATCAGGAGCCAGTGACGGATGCGGCGCCAGTCCGTCGATGACCGACGCGCGCCCGCGGGTGAGGCGGGCCGACTCTGTCGTGGTCCGAGATGCAACGAGTTCGTGCTGGGGTCTGACTTCGACATCGATCCTGTTCGGCGGTGGTCGGCATGATGGGTGCGCGTACCCGGTCGGACCGTAGATCAAACGGTCGGCGCTGCCGAGGAACGATTACCCATTGACCGGCGCTCGACGCGGTGCGGGCAAACGCATCGAGCGATGCAATGTCAGCGCGTCCGACACGATCCCGCGGTTCGATCATCGACGTGTGTCGATGCCGTTGACGCTCGCCGAGCGTGCGCATGCGGACCCCCTCTGCGGACCGCGCGACTGAGAAATAGTTCCGCGGCCGGCCTGTCCGCGTCTGAAAGAATTCTTCGAAACGCCTCAATGGCGAACCGATCGAAGCAAACCCTGTGGCAACGTGACGATCGAATTCGCCAGGAGGTCAAACGACGCCCCTCCATGCCAGGGAACGAGAGGCCCGCTCGATACTCGGCGGCAATGGCGTTGTACCGCGACTACCCGCGATCGTCGGACGTGACCGTCGGCCGATCGCGTCATCCGAGGAGAGCATGCGTACCGATGCGAGCGCCGGCGACAAGCCGGTGGTGCTGATCGTCGTCACCAATGCCGATCTCGCGGGAGCGCCGTCTCATGTCCGTGACCTCGTGTCGGAATTGCGCGACCGCTTTCACCTGATCGTCGCATTCGGCGAGGACGGGCCCATCAAGCGTCTGCTGGCCGGGCAGGGCATCGACACACGGCTGCTGCCGCGGTTGGCCAGTCGGATCTCGCCGATCGCCGATCTACGAACGATCTTTGCGCTCGTCCGCTTGATCCGCGCGACGCGGGCGAGTCTGGTCCACGCGCACAGCACCAAGGCCGGGATGGTCGCCCGCATTGCGGGTCTGATGACCGCGGTACCGGTCGTGTTCACCGTGCATGGCTGGGGCTTCGGCATGGGACGACCGAAACGCCAGAGTCGGATCGTGCGTATCACCGAGCGATGGCTGGCGCCGCTGGGCAGCCGCTACATCGCGGTCTCGGCGGCGGACGCCGAGGTGGCTCGCAGCGAACTGGGACTCGAAGCGCCGCGGATGGTGGTGGTCCACAACGGCGTCCGCGACCAGGAATCGCGCGCCGATCCGGCAATGAGCGATGGCATCGTCATGGTTGCGCGGGTGGACTGGTCCAAGGATCACGAAACCGCGCTGCGCGCGTTCGCGGGACTTTGCACGCGCGCAACCTTCACCTGCATTGGCGCCGGCACGCGCGAACAGGAGTTCCGTCGCGATGGCCAGACCTGGGCTGGTCCGGCGATCGATCGGGTTCGATTCGTGGGCGAAACGACGGACGTACCGTCGCATCTGGCGGGGGCCGGCGTCTTCGTGCTGGTCTCGCGCTACGAAGGCCTGCCGCTGTCGATCATCGAGGCGATGCGGGCCGGCCTGCCGGTGGTTGCGTCGGATGCGGGTGGGGTATGTGAATTGGTCGAACACGGCGTCAACGGGATGTTGGTGCCGATCGGCTATGTCGATGGCTTGCGCGATGCCTTGCAGCGCCTGCTCGACGATCCGGAGTTGCGCGCGCGTCTGGGCCGGGCGTCGCGTCAGCGATACGAGGCGCTCTTTCAGCTCGAGCCGATGTGCGCGAAGGTGGCCGGACTGTACCTCGATGCGCTCGTCGAACAGCCGCGCGGGGTACTGGTGCGGCGCTTGAGCGAGATCCGGCAGGCCTTCGGCGCCGGGCGCCCGGCGACATGACGGACGCCACCCCGATCGCTGCGACCGGTCGGCCCGCCTCCGCGATACTGCTGCTGGTCTCCGGTCTTGGCGTTGGCGGTGCCGAGCGACTGACGTTGCAACTCGCGCGCGGTCTCGTCGAGAGCGGTTGGCGGGTGATCGTGGTCGGCCTGGAGACCGATGTCGAGTTGCTCGAGCAGGTCGACACGACCGGGTTCGATGTCCGGGCCCTGAACATGAGCCGTCGCCCGACCGACATTGCACGTGGGCTGCTCGAACTGATCCGGATCGTCCGCCGCGAGCGCATCGGGCTGATTCACGCCCACCTGTTTCACAGCCTGGTCGTCGGCTATCTGTTGCGCATGATCGCACCACGGGCCCGCGTCGTGTTCACCAGTCACAACTATGGCGGCTTCAGCCCGCGTCGGGCGGCGTTCCTGCATTGGACCCGCGTGCTGCGCGATGCCGACATCCTGTTCGGGCCCGATCAGCATCCCGAACTGAACACGCGTCGCGTCTCGATCATTCCGAATGGCGTGCCCTTCGACGCGCATCGCGCGCCGCGTCGGGCGCCATCGGAGCGCGAGCCGGTCCGATTCCTCTACCTGGGGCGCCTGACCCCGGAGAAGCACGTCGATCTCCTGATCCGGGCGATGGCCGAAATCGAGGCGATGCGTCGCGATGGACGCATCAGCGGCATCGCGCGCTGCGAACTCTGGATCTCCGGCGACGGACCCACGCGCCCCAAGCTCGAGCAACTGGTCGATCAGCTCGCCCTGCGCGGGCTGGTGCGCTTTCTCGGCATGCAATCGCGCGTGGCCCCGTTGTTCGAGCAGTGTCACGCGCTGGTGATGGCGTCGGAGTACGAAGGCCTGCCCATGGCGGTGCTCGAGGCAGGGGCCGTCGCGATGCCGGTGATCGCACCGCCGGTGGGCGGTCTGCCGACGATTCTCGGTGACCGATGCGGCTATCTCACGGCACCGTCCGGGCTGGTGGCAACGATGATCGACGTGCTGCGCGACCCGCAGGAAAGTCTGCGTCGGGGTGCGCGTCTGCGCCAGCGGGTCGGTGAGCGTTTCAGCATGCAAAGCTGTCTCAGCGGTCACCTCGATCTCTACCGGGCGGTTCTGCAATGAAGCCCGGTGTGCCGCAACTCGTCGACTTCGGTGGCGATGATCGCGAGCAGGCGTTCGACCTGCTGCGGGAGGGCTTTCCGTCCATGCCGGCGCGCGTCTGGCAACGCGGCTTCGAGCGGCTCGCAGCATCGCCGCCGCCGGGCGGCTCGGGGCGGCTCGGGCAGTTACTCCTGATCGATGGCGTCCCGGCCGGACTGGTTCTGGAGATCGCCAGCGAGCGCGATGCCGGCGCGATGCCGCGCGCGATCGTCAATCTGTCGAGCTGGTACGTCCGGCCGCAGGCGCGCGCGAACGCGCTCTGGATGCTCAAGGCGCTTACCCGGCGAGCAGATGTCACCTATACCGACCTGAGCGCGACCGCGGGCGTGGCGCGCATGCTGCCGGTGCTGGGTTTCGAAACGATCAGTCATCAGATTCTTTGCATGCCGCTCGTGAAACTCGCGCGCCGTGCATCGACGAGCGCCCGGGTGCTGGACGAG
>JAWKYD010000019.1:0-161733 GCA_041396685.1 Burkholderiaceae bacterium | reverse complement strand
GCGCGGCGTGGAATTGTTGTGGAAGCCATGCCGGGTGTTCGGATAGACGAAGCGCTCATAGGCCTTGCCATTGGCCTTGAGCGCGGCTTCGTAGCCGGCCCACATCTCGTTGATGCGTGGGTCGTCCTCGGCGCTCTGGATCAGCAGCGGTGCCTGGATCTTCGGGACGTCGGCCGCCGCGGGCGCCGCGCCGTAGAACGGTACTCCGGCCTGCAGGTCGGCGCCCAGTGTCACGGCCAGCGCATTGACGATGCCGCCGCCCCAGCAGAAGCCCACAGCGCCCAGCTTGCCGTCG
This sequence comes from Burkholderiaceae bacterium, assembly GCA_041396685.1. Classification (GTDB taxonomy): domain Bacteria; phylum Pseudomonadota; class Gammaproteobacteria; order Burkholderiales; family Burkholderiaceae_E; genus JAUIAI01. The sequence continues at coordinate 161,438 of JAWKYD010000019.1, read as the reverse complement.
CTGGCTTCGTGGTTCTTCAGGTAGCGGGCGCTGTTGACCATGTCGGTCTTGAGCTTGGCCTGATCGAGGTTGCGCTGCATGGTGCGGCCGTCGTCGTCGTTGCCGGGATAGCCGCCGGCCGGAAACAGGCCGTCGGGCGCCAGCGCCAGGAAGCCGGCGACGGCCGCGCGGCGCGCGACATCCTCGATGTACGGATTCAGGCCGCGATTCTCGTGAATGACCAGCACCGCTGGAAATTTGCCGTCGCCGGCGGGCTTGACCATGTAGCCGCGCATGCGGCCGCTGTTGCCGCCGGGTGATTCGTACTCGACGTAGTTGGCCTTGATGCGGTTGTCGGTGAACGAGATCGTCTGTGCCTGCGCATAGCGCGGCATCAGCGCCTGCGCCATGGTCAGACCGGATACTCCGGCCACGGTGATCGCGCTCGCGCGCTTGAGGAACTCGCGGCGATCGATATGGCCGTGGCAGTACTCGTCGTACAGATCGAAGATGCGCTGGTCGATTTGCTGCGGGGTCATGGGCGTCTCCTGGTTGTGCAGCCGGTGCGTTCCGCTGATGGTGTGCCTGGGTCTGCGATCTCGCTTCTGCCTTACAGGTGGGTCGGGTCGATGCCCGGCGCATGGCCGACGTCGGCTGCCGTGCGGCCGGGGTCGTCAACCGGTCACTGCGCGAACTCGAGCCGGCTGTTGACGAGGATCTCCGCCACCGCCGCCTCGTTGGGCAGCGACAGTGCGTAGGCGACCGTGGCCGCGATGGTCTCGGGCTGGATCATGAACTGACCCGCCGGCGGCGTGACGCCGGCGGTCATGTCGGTCTCGACCAGGCCCGGGCAGATTGCGGTGCCGCGCACCCCGTCGGCCCAGCCTGCCTGGCGCAGGGCGTGGCTGAGCGCCATGGCGGCGAACTTGGAGGCCGAGTAGCCGAAGCTGGCCGGGCTCAGCACGCGCTTGCCGGCCAGCGAGGCGAGCGTGATCACGCGGCCGTGGCCGCTGGCGCGCAGCGCCGGCAGGGCCGCACGAACCAGCGCGAGCGGGCCCTTGACGTTGACGTTCCACATTGCGTCGAGTGCCTCGTCGTCGTCGTCCTCGAGGCCCACCTTGTTCAGGATACCGGCATTGAGCACCAGGCCGTCGATGCGGCCGAAGTGATCGTGCGTGGCATTGGTCCAGGCCGCGGCGCTGGCCTTGTCGAGCGCATCCCAGTGGCAAACGAGCAGATCGTCGCCGAGGCCGCTGCGGTCGACGGCGTCGGGCGAGCGCACGCCCAGGCTGAGCCGATAGCCGAGCCGGGCGAGTTCGCGCGCGCAGGCCAGTCCGATGCCCCGGCTGGCGCCGGAAATCATGATCACTCGTTGGTCGGGGGCAAGCATGGTGGGTGTCTCCTGTCGAGGGGATGGGCCGACCGACCGCGATGCGATTCAATCGATGCGGTTACGGGGCGGCCGACGCTTGATAAGTATTCAGCCAGCGCCAGCGCCAGCGCCCGCCGGGCCATGAGCCACGCCCGCGGAGGCCGGTGCGGCCCCCATGCGCGCCCGGCGCCGGCTGTTGAAATCGGGTTCGGGCGCGGCGATCGTCGCGTGGCCACCGTCGTCTTCGAAGCGGATGCCGGCGTAGCCCTCTTCGGCCACGTCGCGCAGCACGGAGCGGTACTTGGGCATGCCGCCGTTGTAGACGAAGTAGCGGATGCGGCCTTCCTCGTGCCCGTCGACGTTCGAGTTGTAGCCGGTGAACCAGCTCTTGGCCTTGCGCATCAGCAGCATCTGATACATCTCGGCCACGTGCGCGGTCCACTTCTCTTCGGCGGCCGCGGTCGGCTCCGCCAGGCGCTGGCCCCTGTCCCGCATGTGTTCGAGCAGACGCACGCACCAGTCGACACCGACCTCGATGCCGCGCGGATAATTCGTCGAGGCCGAGCCGCTCTGCGGGCCGTTGGGCATGAGCATGTTCGGGAAACCGTGGACCATCGCGCCGAGGTAGGTCGACGGGCCGTCGCGCCACTTCGCGCGCAGCGCCTGGCCGTCGCGTCCGCGAATGTCGATGCTATCGAACGCGCCCGTGATGGCGTCGAAGCCGGTGGCGTAGACGATGATGTCGAACGCGCGATCGCGGGTGCGCGACGGATCGGACGGATCGTCGAGGGTGCGGATGCCGGCGGGGGTGATGCACTGGATCGGGGTTTCGGTGATGTCGACCAGATGCACGTTGTCGCGGTTGTAGGCCTCGAAGTAACCGCTTTCCATCGGCACCCGCTGCACGCCGAAGCCGTGGTCCCTGGGAATCAGCTTCTCGGCCGTGACCGGATCCTTCACCCGCTGGCGGATGCGCGAGGCGATGTACTCCGAAAGCTCGGCGTTGGCCGCCTCGTCGCTGAAGATCTCGAGAAAGTTGGCCAGCCAGATCGCGAAGCCCGGTGAGCCGTAGAGCTCATCCCAGAGCGCCAGCCGTTCCTCGCGGCTAACCTCGTAGAAGCCGCGTCGGTCGGGGGTGTGGACGAAGCCGTAGGGCGAGCGGTCGCAGCTGGCGAAGATCTCGTCGTAGCGCGCCCGGATCCCGGCCATCTCGGCCTCGGAGATCGTGCTGTTGCCCAGCGGCGCCGCCCAGTTCGGCCGGCGCTGGAACACGGTCAGCTCGGCGGCTTGTTCGGCCACCACCGGGATCAGCTGGATCGCGGTGGCGCCCGTGCCGATGACGGCCACCCGCTTGCCGGCCAGCGACACCGGTTCGGCCGGCCAGTGAAAGGTGTGGAATGCCTGTCCCGCGAAGGTCTCGCGGCCGGGGATGCGCGGCAGGGTGGGGGTGGACAGCAGGCCGAGCGCCATCACCACGAAACGGCAGGTGATGGTTTCGCCGTCGGCCGACCCCAGTCGCCAGAGCCCTTGCGCCTCATCGAAATGAGCGCTCTGTATGCGGCAATCGAAGCGCATGTGGCGGCGCAGATCGAGCCGGTCGGCGACGAAGTTCAGGTAGCGAAGATTCTCCGGCTGCGGCGAGAAGCGCTCCTTCCAGTGCCACTCGTCGAGCAGTGTCTTCGAGAACGAATAACCGTAGGTGTAGCTCTCCGAATCGAAGCGCGCGCCCGGATAGCGGTTCTTGTACCAGGTGCCGCCGAGATCGGGTTCGCCCTCCAGCACGATCGCGCTCACGCCCAGGTCGGTGAGCCGCTTGATCATGTAGATGCCGGCCACGCCGGCGCCGATGACGACGACCTCGTGATCGGGGGCGGGGGATTCACGCATGGCGGTCTCCGGGGCGGGTCGGACGTGCGGGCGGGCCCGATGGGGGCATCGCCGCGTCTGGCCTTACATCGTAAACGCTAGGCCCGATTCACAGTCCGGGACCCGCTCCATAGCGCTCGACAGATCGCGGAAGCAGGGCGGGCAGGACATCGGCTTCGAAACGTCGCCATTGGCCGGGGATCGCAGCACACGACTGATCGCAATAGCTCACTTTCCGGACGTCCCATCGGGTGTCTGGACAGCCCGGCGCAAGCACTGGCGCTGGAAGTACCGCTTCGGCGGCAAGGAGAAGCGCCTGTCGCTGGGGACCTGCCCGCAGTCATGCTGACCAGGGCAAGGCCGGCCCCGCGAGCCCATGGCCTGCTGGAGCGCAATCCCGCCGCCGAGGTCAGACGCGGCAATGCGCTCGAGCCGCGCAGCATCACCGAACTGCTGTTTCCCGGCGAACTCGGCCTACAACCAAGCGACGTACCTGAGGGAGCGGCGGCTCCTGATGCAGGCCTGGGCGGATCAGCGGGATGAATTGCGGCGCGAGGCGAAGGTGATTCAGCTCCGGACGGGCTGAGGCCGGCAGCCAGCTTCGGCCGTTGCTCGTGGCCGATGCGAACGACCAAGCGACGACTTTAGACTGGCTGCGGACAGCCGCGCATAGAACGTGGCTGACCGCTCGAGGTGCCAGGCTGTCATTCGCGGCTGGGCCGTGAGGCAACGCCGCAGCAGGCAGGCAATGCTTCGCCTCCACCCAACGGTGTATGTCGCTACCTTGGTCCGTTTGCCCCTGTGGGCGGCGACGGAAGTTTGTCGGGACCAGCCGGCGAATTCATATCAAAGGTATTCCGAGGCACACGATGTGTACGACCCTTTCCCTTGCAGCATGTTGCGAGCCGAGTCATTGGGAGACTTGTTTGGCGATAGGCGATTGTTTGGTGCACAGTAAACATTCCTTATTCGTCGAACATTCGCCATAATGTCAATATTTACTGCGTAGTGAACAAAGGGTTGTCATGTCTGTGCCTAGCTCGACGGAGCGCCAGCTCATCACTAGCTTCGTGGACGCCTTGCGGGAGCTTCCCGAGATCGAGGCGGACCTCGGCCACTGGGAGCCCGCCAGGTCGGGCGACCACGGATACGACGCGAAGGTCGATCTGCACGTCGCCGGCAAGTCCTATGTCCTGTTGATCGAAGCCAAGAAAGCCGTTTTCCCGCGTGACGTCCGTCAGGTGCTCTGGCAGTTTCGCGAAGTCAGCCTCGGACGATCTGCGAAACAGGGAGAGGAGACTTTCGCGCTCCTGGTTGCCGAATCGATCTCGCCGGGGGCCAAGGAGATGCTCAGAAGTGAGCGTGTCGGCTATTTCGACAGTGGCGGCAGCCTCTATCTACCGGCCCGAGGCGCCTATCTGTACATCGACAAGCCGCCGCCCAAGACCTTGGCGAGATCGATGCGATCGCTGTTCTCCGGACGGCGAGCGCAGGTCCTGCACGCGCTGTTGGCTCGGCATGATGATTGGTTCGGTGTCAGGGGCCTCGCGCAGGAGGCGATGGTGTCACCTGCTACCGCATCGCAGGTTCTCTCCGAGCTGGAGCGTTTCGACTGGCTGACGGCACGAGGGCAGGGGCCGGCGAAGGAGCGCCATCTGCGGGAGCCGTCGGCCTTGCTCGACGCTTGGGCCAAACAGCTCGCCACCATCCGGCCACCGACGGTGCACCGGTACTACGTGCCGGGCACGAAGTCTGATGCCTTGGAGGTGCGGATCGGTCAGGTCTTCGGCGCGCACGATGTTGCGTATGCGATCAGCCACGAGGCCGCGGCGCAGCGCTACACCCCGTTCCTATCCAATGTGTCCCAGGTGCGCGCGCGCGTATTGGGCGGTGCGCATGCCGACGCGGCGATCGGCGAGTTGAACGCGCGGCCAGTCAGCGAAGGCGCCAACTTCAGCGTTATCGAAGCCAAGTCACTTGGCGAGTTGCTGTTTCGCGAGCAGTTCCAAGACCTGTGGCTCGCTAGCCCCATCCAGATCTACCTTGACCTATTGTGCGGCGAGGGCCGCGCCAAGGAGATGGCCGAGCACTTTCGGAAAGAAAGGATCGGCTTCTGATGGCCAAGCCGGCAACACTGGACGGGTACAACGACCAGTACACCGCTGACTGCGAACGGGTCCTTGTGACCCTGCTCCGCGGGCTCGGGCCCTGGAAGGACTCTGTCTACCTGGTCGGGGGACTCACGCCCAGATACCTCGTCGCCGCGCGACCGCCCGGGGTGCCCGCTCACGCCGGCACGTTGGATGTCGACATCGTGATCGACTTGCAGATCTTCGCCGACACCGAGGCCTATCACACACTGGAGGACAACCTCAGGAAGATGGGTTTCGAACGGGCGGAGAACGACAAGCAACAGAAGCTGTCCTGGCGTTGGCAGACCCGCACGGAGCACGGCGCGCTGATGGTGCTGGAACTTCTGGCTGATGCGCCTGACATCGCCGGTGGCAAGGTGCAACCGTTGCCCACAAAGGGAGCCATCTCGGCGCTGAACATTCCGCATTCATCCATCGTCTTCGACCTGCACCAGGTCACGGAAATACGGGCCGAACTGCTCGGGGGCAACGGCATTGCCACGGAGCAGGTCAAGCACGCGAACCTCGTGAGCTTCACGTGCCTGAAGTCCTTCGCGTTCGATCAGCGCTTCGAGCGCAAGGATGCGCATGATTTGATCTACTGCATCGAGCACGCACCCGACGGCATCAACGCGACGGCCGCAGCGTTTCTCCAGGAGCTAGAGGGCAAGCACGGCGTCGTCGTCGCGGCCTATCACGGTTCTCCAGATGGCAATCTGCTCGTTCTGGCTGCCCATGTCCACGCGGCCGACACGCGCATCTCGCGTGCCGCGCAATCGCATGACTCGTGGACTCGCGAGATGCGCCTCGTGGTTCCAGTCAGCGATCCGGTGCGGTGGAACGGGGCGGGACCGACGCTCCCTGGCCAGACCTGCGGGGATGATCGGAGCTTCGGCGACAGTCCCGCACAGAAGCCGGTATCGCGCCAATGGTCGCCTGCGGACGTCTATCATGTCACGCAGACGCCTCTGCACGGGAGTTCGATATGGCAGGCGATGCGATGCGCGCAATGGTGCTGGACCGGATCGGCGCTCCCTTGCGCGCCGAGACCCGGCCGATGCCCGAGCCCGGGCCCGGTGAAGTCAGATTGCGGGTGCTTGCCTGCGCCGTCTGCCGCACCGATCTGCATGTCGTCGACGGCGATCTGCCGCCGCTCGCCATGCCACTGGTACCTGGCCACGAGATCGTCGGCATCGTCGAGGCCCTTGGGCCTGGCGTGACGCGCATCCGGCCGGGCGAGCGTGTCGGTGTGCCGTGGCTGGCCGGCACCTGCGGCCACTGCGAATTCTGTCTCGGCGAGCACGAGAACCTTTGCGACGCGCCGGCGTTCACGGGCTACTCGCGTGACGGCGGCTTCGCCAGCCACGTGGTCGCCAGCGCCGACTATTGCTTTTCGCTGCAGGCTCTGTCGATCGACGAACTTCATGCGGCGCCACTGCTGTGTGCGGGCCTGATCGGCTGGCGTTCGCTGATGGCGGCGGGCGATGCCAGGCGTCTCGGGCTCTATGGCTTCGGCGCCGCCGCCCACCTGCTGGCCCAGGTGGCGCGCGACCGTGGCCAGCAGGTCTTCGCGTTCACGCGCACGGGCGATGCGGCCGCGCAGGCGCATGCGCTCGAACTGGGGGCGGTGTGGGCAGGCGGCTCCGACGAATCGCCTCCCGAGTCGCTCGATGCGGCAATCATCTTCGCGCCGGTCGGGGCGCTGGTGCCACTGGCGCTGGCAGCGGTCCGCAAGGGCGGGCGGGTCGTCTGCGGCGGCATCCACATGACGGACATTCCGTCGTTCCCGTATGCCCGTCTGTGGGGGGAGCGTCAACTCGTTTCGGTGGCCAATCTGACCCGCGCCGACGGCGAGCGCTTTCTCGCGCACGTGGCGGCGCATCCGCTACGCGTCGATGTCGCTCCGTATGTGCTCGACGATGCCGATCGCGCCCTGGCCGATCTGCGCGAGGGCAATCTGCGCGGCGCGGCGGTGCTGGTGCCCTGATCCGTGACGGCCGTCAGGGCACGGCCGGCAGCACGAGACGTGCGCCGAGCCCGCCCGTCGGTGCCTGGAACAGGCTCAGCGAGCCATCGACCGAGCGCGCCAGGTCGGCGACGATCGCCAGGCCCAGGCCGGATCCGGGCACGCTTTCGTCCAGTCGCACGCCACGTCGCAGCGCCGCCGCTCGTTGCCCGGCGTCGAGGCCCGGGCCGTCGTCGCTGATCGTGATGGACAAGGTCGCACCATCGTCGGCGCATCGCGCGGCCTCGACGCGCACTTGCCGATGCGCCCATTTACAGGCGTTGTCGAGCAGATTGCCCAACATCTCCTGCAGATCCTCGGTCTCGCCGGCATAGGCCAGATCCGGTTCGATCGGGGTGACGTCGATGCCGAGCCCGCGCTCCGCATGTACGCGCTGCATCACACGGACGATGCCGCCAATGGCCTCGGCAACGGGTGCGCGCGTGCCCGCTCCGTGTCGGGAGGCGCTGGCGCGCGCGCGAGCCAGATGCCAGTCGACATGCCGCTGCACGGTGGCGATCTGTTCGCGCACCAGCCGGGCGAGTTCGACCCGCTGGTCGTCGGTCTCGCCAACGTCGCCAGTGCCGATCGTGTCGCCCACGTCGTACTTGTCGGCGGACCTGCCGGTCGCAGCCTGCGCCAGCACCGCCAGCGGGGTCTTCAACGCGTGCGCCAGGTTGCCCGCCTGGGTGCGCGCCTGCTCGACGATCCGGTCGTTGCGTTCGAGCACGCTGTTGAAGTCGGCGACCAGAGGCTGGATCTCGATCGGGAATTCGCCGACCAGGCGCGGGCTGCGGCCGTCGCGAAGATCGCCAAGGGCATCGCGCAGCCGCGCCAGTGGGCGCAGCCCCACAGCGACCTGGGCCAGCGCGGCCACCGCCATCAGGGCACCGATCGACAACAGCGAGCCGATCAGAACCCAGTTGAATCGCGCGAGCGCCTCGTGCGATTCCTGCGTGTCGGCTGCCACGGCGACCCGCCATCGCGACGGTGACGACTCGCCGATGAACACGGTGCGTTCGAGCACCATCAACGGCTCGTCACGCGGCCCGGTCATCGTGTGTACATGGGTCTCGCCGCCGGGCTGTGGGTCGGCGTCCAGCGTCAGCGCCGCATCCCAGAGCGAGCGCGAGCGCAGGACCCCGACCCGCGTCGCCTGTGTCTCGTCGACCCGATCGAGTTGCCAATACAGGCCGGAGTAGGGCCGATGCCAACGCGGATCCGACAAGCCTTCGGTATTGACGTGCGGGTCACCGTCGGCGTCGAGTGACAGGCGGGCCGTCACGCTGTCGAGCTGGCGTGCCAGACTGTTCTCGAACTGCCGCATCACATGCTCGCGAAACAGATCGGTCAGCAGGACGCCGGCCAGCAGCAGTGCCAGGACCACGCCGACGAAGGTGGCGAGCAGCCAGCGCAGCCGTAGCGAGCCTCGCCATCGCGTCGGTACGGCAACGCCCGGCGGGCCGCCCATCGTGCTCAACCTTTGTCGGCCATGCCCGACCGAAGCCGATAGCCGCGTCCGCGTGCGGTCTCGATCAGTCCGGGGGGCAGCTTGCGTCGCAGGCGTGCCACGAACACCTCGATCGTGTTCGAGTCGCGATCGAAGTCCTGGTCGTAGATGTGCTCGATCAGCTCGCTGCGGGTGACCACGGCGTCGGGTCTGTGCATCAGATACTCGAGCACCCGGTGCTCGTGGCCGGTCAGCGACACCGGTTGATCGTCGACGCTGACGTGCCCGGTGCGGGTGTCGAGCGACACCGGGCCGGCGCGCAGCAGAGGCGAGGCCAGACCGGCCGAGCGGCGGATCAGCGCGCGCAGGCGTGCCAGCAGTTCCTCGGGGTGGAACGGCTTGGTCAGGTAGTCGTCCGCGCCGGAGTCGATGCCCAGCACCTTGTCGCTCCAGTTGCCGCGCGCGGTCAGGATCAGCACCGGCATCGTGCGCCCTGCCTCGCGCCAGGCGCGCAGCACCGACAGACCGTCCATGCCGGGCAGGCCGAGATCGAGAATCGCGGCGTCGTACGGCTCGGTCGATCCGAGGTGGCGGCCGTCGATGCCGTCGCCGGTGTCGTCGACGGCGTGTCCGGCCCGCTCGAGCAGCGTGCGCAGCTGCGCACGCAAGGTGGGCTCGTCTTCGACCAGGAGGATTCTCATCGTCTCGCCGGTGCTCAGCGGTCGCGCCCGCGCCCGCGCCGTTTCCTGCCCTTGTCGCCGTCGTCGCGGCTGTCGCGGTCGCGTTTCACGCTGCCGTCACGGGCGTCGATCTCGTGGCGCACGAGGCGGCCGTCGTCGTGCAGCACGGTCACCTCGTAGATCCACCGGCCGTGACTGCGCTCGAGCTCGGCCTCGAGAACGCGACCGCCCTGCGTGCGCTCCAGCTGTTCGATGACCACGCTCAGCGGCAGGACCTCGCCGGCCAGCACCGCGCGTCGGGCCCGATCGTGATCGTCGTGATCGGCCCGTGCCAGCGGCGTCGCAGCCAGGGCCGTCGCGAGCAGCGAGGCGTGAGCGAGGGTCGCGAGCATCCGGCGTCTGGGCAGGTTCATGCCGACATTGTCCGGCGTTTTCCTGAACCGGCGATGAACGGGCGGTTCAGCTTGCGCTCAGGCGTGGCCCGGCATGCTGCCCAACCATGACGACATTCGGAGAACACGCATGAACCCCCGTTCAGGTCGATGGAAAACGCTGGGCGCCGGCATCCTCGCCGCCGTTGCGATGGCCGCTCAGGCGGTTGCCGCGGACACCACCCCCGCGGCACAGCTGCAACGCTGGCAGCAGGCCGCGGGTGCAAACGGCGACGCCGTTCGGGGTGAGCAGTTGTTCACCCGTCGCGGTGGCAACGATCTGGCCTGTTCGAGCTGTCATCACGCGCGGCCCGTGGTCCCGGGTGAGCACGTCAGCACCGGCAAGGCCATCGATGCCCTCGCGCCCGCCGTCAACGCCGATGCCTTCACGCAGGAGCGCCGCGCCGACAAGTGGTTCCGCCGCAACTGCCGCGATGTGCTCGCGCGCGAATGCACACCGCAAGAGAAGGCCGACATCCTGGTCTGGCTGATCGGGCTTCGATGAGTCCTTCCCGCTCAACCCCAACGAAACAGGAAACTGCCATGCCGAATCCGACATCCCCCTGGCTGCGGCGCGTCGCCGGGTCATCGATCGCTTTGTTCCTCGGACTCGCGGCCGCGCTCGTCTGGGCGGACGATGATGACGACGACGACCGACGCCGTCGCACGGTCATGCCGGCCGAGGTGCGCGAGGAATGCGGCGCCTGCCACGTCGCCTATCCCGCACGGCTTCTACCGGTTCGGTCGTGGCGGCGGATCATGGCCGGGCTCGACAACCACTATGGCGCCGACGCGAGCCTGGATGCCGACCAGGTCGCGCGTATCACCGAGTACTTGTCGATTCACGCACGCGGAGACCGTCGCGGCGATCCACCGCCCGAAGACCGCATCACCCGCTCGTCCTGGTTCGTACACGAGCACGATGAGATTGCCGCCGCGACCTGGCGTGACCCGTCCGTGCGCAGCGCCGCGAACTGCGCCGCCTGTCACACCGATGCCGCTCGCGGCGTGTTCGACGAGCGCGGCATCGTGATGCCGGGTGAGACCGCCGGCCGGCGTCGGCGCGACTGACGTGGCCGACCCCGAGACCATTACCCACCCAAAGGACAAGACATGACTTCGAATGCTTCGATCGCGGCCGGCGGCACTGCAACCGGTTCGGCCGCCGGCTCCGACGCCCGTCGGGCCCCGCCGACCCGGCGCGTCGTGGACGCGCCGATCCGGATGTTCCATGCGCTCTTCGCGCTGTCGTTCCTGGGCGCCTGGCTGACCAGCGAGGCCGAGAGTCTGCGTCTGCTCCATGTGACACTCGGCTATACGATCGCCGGCCTGCTGGCATTCCGTCTCGTCTACGGACTGATCGGGCCGCGTCAGGCGAGGCTGCGCCTGCTGTGGCAACGCATCGTCGGTCTGCGTGCCTGGCTGGGCGCCCTGCGCCGGACGCGGAATCTCCGGCGGGCGCCGTGGCGGCAGGCGCTGCCGCTGGTGCTGGGCGCTTCGATCGTGCTGCTCCTGATCGGGATGCTGCCGTTGCTCGTGACCGGCTACGCCAGCTATCAGGAGTGGGGCGACGTGTTCGGCGGCGACCTCTTCGAGGAGCTGCACGAAGTGCTCGGGTCGCTCGCCTTCAATGTGATGCTCGTGCACCTGCTGGCCGTCGTCGCGGTCAGTCTGAGCCTGCGACGCAACCTTGCGCGCCAGATGTTCGATGGCCGCATTCCCGGACGTGGGCCGGATCCCGCCCGCAGCAATCGGGCCTGGCTGGCCGCGACGATGCTGACCGTGGTGCTCGGTTACTGGACCTGGGCCTGGGTCGATTCCCCCAACGGTCTGCTGCCCTGGGATCTGGCGCGGGCGGTGGGCGTTCATGAACGCGATGGCGACGACTGACCCGGCGGCGCCCGCGCGGGCTCGATCAGCGAGCCGGCCCCGACAGCCGTTCGGGGCCCGCGCGTCCGGCGGCGACCCGGAAGCTCGCGAGTTCCAGCGCCCGACCGCCCGGCTCGCGCACGCTCGACATGCCGATCATCGATGCGCGCAACTCGCGCGCATCGACATCGAAGCGAACATAGCCGCGCTTGTCGGCATGCGTGAAGCGCACGGCCGGATGCTCGGCCTGCACCCGGGCGACGAATCGTGCGCTGGGCGCGGGAGCCGTGACGGCTCCGCAGACGAACTCGGTCGCCACCACGCGTTCGTGCGGCCGCGCATCGTCGCGCGCCAGCGCGTTGGCGTAAAAGGCATGCACGTCACCGCTGAGCACGACGGTGTTGGCGACGCGCGTGTCGCCCAGGATCGCCAACAGCGCATCCCGCTCGCCGAAATAACCGTCCCAGCCATCGGTGAACACGAGTGGCCGGTCATCGTCGAACCTGACCGAGGCCGGCTGCATCAATGTCTGGTTGCCGAGGATGGTCCAGGGAATCTCCGGGTTGCCCGGTAGCCGGCCGAACAGCCAGCGGCGCTGCTGCCAGCCCAGCATGGTGCGCGCCGGGTCGTGCAGGGGCGGGCAGTCACCGGGATCGAGCCCGCGCAAAAAACCCGAGCGTTTGTCCGGGCAGACCTCGTCGTCGCGGTACTGCCGGGTGTCGAGCATGAAGAAGCGCGCCAGTCGACCGAACCACCATTCGGTGTGGATGCGCATCTCGGGGCCCACGGGCAGCATCCAACGCGGCAGCGGCATGTGTTCGTAGTAGGCGCGATAGGCGGCGGCGCGACGCGCGAGGAACCACTGCCGCGGCCACTGCGCACCCGACCGGTCGGCCGCATAGTCGTTCTCCACCTCGTGGTCGTCCCAGGTCAGCAGCCAGGGGCAGGCGGCATGGGCGCGTTGCAGGTCGGGATCGCGCTTGTAGCGCGCGTGGTGGACACGGTAGTCGTCGAGCGTGACCGGCGGCGGGCCGTCGAGCCGGCGCACTGCGTCCGCACCGCCGTGGCCTTCGTAGAGATAGTCGCCGAGGTGCACGATCAGATCGGGCGCGTCGTCGACCAATGCCCGATAGGCGCTGAAATAGCCGAGTTCGTAGTGCTGGCAGCACACCGCGCCGAAGCGCAGACGGGTATCAGTTGCGTCGCCGGGTGGCGTCGTGCGCGTGCGGCCCGTCGGGCTGCGGTGACCGCGCGCGAGGAAGCGGTACCAGTACCAGCGCCCGGGCTCGAGCCCGGCCACCTCGGCGTGTACCGAGTGTGCCCACTCGGCCGTGGTCCAGGCGGTGCGCCGCTGCACGATGTTCGTGAACTTCTCGTCGTGGGCGATCTCGACTGTGACCTCGACGGGGTCCTCGCTCATGCCGCCGAGCGGCGCGTCGGGCACGGGCGCAAGTCGTGTCCAGAGCACCATGCCCTGTTCGTGCGGGTATCCCGAGGCGACCCCGAGCGTGAACGGGTCGGGATGATCGCGCGCAAGCGTGCCGGGCCGACCCTGCGACGACGTGCCCGGCAATCCGGCGGTGGCCGCGCGTGGGTCGGCGGCCGGCACCGGCGCGGCGCGTGTCGCGCCCAAGGCCGCGCCGCCCAGCGCCACTGCTACGCGCAGTGCCTGCCGTCGCCCCGTGTCGTCGACCGGCGTGGCCGGAATCCGGTGTGGCGGCCGTTCGTCGGGCATGGGCACGATCCTCGACACTGTCCGGCCGTGGGCGACCGTTTCCTGCTCGCTGAAAGGGTGGCCGGCGAAACGGATGCCGGCCGGCGCATGCTACGGGCCGCGACGCGCGTGCCGCGCCTGCGCGATGCTCAGGCGGACCAGGATTCGGCCAGCCCGCACTCGCGGCAGCAGCGCTTCAGCACAAGGCTAACGTAGTTCGCGAAGCTGCGCCGGATCAGCAATTCGAAGGCCGGCGCATCGTCCGGCCGCCAGAGCCAGATCGAGGCCTTGAAGAAGTGCGAGCCCGCGCTCGTGCCCGGCGTGAACGCGCGCGGATGCAGATCGAGCGGGCAGCCGTGCGCCAGGATGTCTCGGACCGCTTCTCCCGCCAGCCGCAAGACAACGTAGCCGCTACCGACATCGGTGAGCGCGTGCGCCTGGCCGGCAAGCGCCGAGCGCAGCGCGCGCTCGGTGCCGCCGTCATCGGCGGGGGCGATGACGAACCAGTCGTCGGGCCCGACCCAGACGATGCGTCGGTGCGCGCAGGCCTGAGTGGTACAGGCGGTGGTCGGCAAGGGCAGGCCCAGTGCCGCTTCGACGCGCTGGCGGAAGTCGGCGTCACCGGCCGGTCCGCGCAGATTCAGGATCGTCGCCGAGCGTTTCCAGTGCGCGTGTAGCGGGTTCACGGCGGGCGCCGTCACAGCCTGGCCGGATGTGGCAGCGGGCGCCTCGACGAGCACAGGCGTGGCTGCGTGTGCCGGCCCGACGAGAACCGGCGCGGCGGCCTGCGCCGGCTTGGCGCGAACGGAAGCAGCGGCATGCGCATCGACGGCCCCATCGGGCCGGGCCGCGCGACCTGCGTCGTCCGGCTCGGCGCGAGCCGCAGCCGGCGCGTCGTGGTCGTCCGCGACCACGAACCGTTGGCGTTCGTTGCCCGGATCGTAGAACGCCGGTGCGGTGATCGTCGCGCGCATCGGGCTCTGGTCGCGCGCCACCACCCAGACCGAATCGCCATGCCGCGCGCGCCCGCCCTTGATCACGGCCAGCGCGATCGCGCGGCCGAGCGTGGGGCTGGCGTAACTGGAGGTGACATGACCGAGCATCGGCGCCGGAATCGTCGTGGGCGGCGCGTCGAGGATCTGCGCACCTTCGGGCAATACCCGGCTCGGGTCCTCGCCGAGCAGGCCGACCAACTGCTTGCGGTCGTCGCGCCGGGTGTCGCTGCGGCTCAGCGAGCGCCGGCCGAGGAAGTCCTTGCTCTTGGACACCATCGCGCCCATGCCGAGATCGACCGGTGTGAGCGAGCCATCCGTGTCCTGGCCGACGATGATGAAACCCTTCTCCGCGCGCAGCACGTGCATCGCCTCGGTGCCGTAAGGCGTCACATCGAGTGGTTTTCCGGCCTCGAGCAGCGCCTGCCAGAGCGACATCGCCCGTCCGGCTGGCACGTTGACCTCGTAGCCGCGCTCGCCCGAGAAACTGATGCGGAATACCCGCGCGGCGATGCCGGCCACGGCGCCCGGCCGGTAACTCATGAACGGAAAGGCATCGTCGTCCAGATCGATGTCGGTGCCGACCCGCTGCAGCAGCGTGCGGCTCAGCGGCCCGGCCACCGCAACGGTCGCCCAGTGTTCCGTCACGGTGGTCAGATAGACCTGCAGATGGGGCCACTCGGTTTGCAGCCAGCGCTCGAGCCACGAGAGCACCCGTGCGGCGCCGCCCGTGGTCGTGTGCATCAGGTAGTGATGCTCGGCCAGTCGCACGGTGACACCGTCGTCGAACACCATGCCGTTCTCGTCGAGCATCAGGCCGTAACGCGCCCGGCCGATGCCGAGCGTGGAAAAGCCGTTGCAGTAGACCCAGTCGAGCAGCGCGGCCGCGTCGGGGCCCTGGATGTCGATCTTGCCCAGGGTCGAGGCATCGAGCAGGCCGACGCCATTGCGCACGGCCAGCACCTCGCGCCGCACGGCCGCAGGCATGTCCTCGTTGCGCCGCGGATAGAACCACGGCCGCTTCCACTGACCGACATCCTCGAAGTGCGCGCCGCTCGCCACGTGCCAGTCGTGCAGCGACGTGGTGCGCACGGGATCGAAGGCCTCGCCCAGCTCGACGCCGGCCACCGCCCCGAAACTGACCGGTGTGTAGTTGGGCCGGAACGTGGTCGTGCCCACCTGCGCGATCGTTTTGCCCAGCGCCTGCGCGACGATGCCCATGCCATTGATGTTGCCGGTCTTGCCCTGATCGGTGCCGAAGCCCATCGCCGTATAGCGCTTGACGTGCTCGATCGATTCGAAGCCCTCGCGCACCGCCAGCAGCAGGTCGCTCGCCGCGACGTCGTTCTGCAGGTCGACGAACTGCTTGGGCGCGCGGGTGGGCCCGGCCGGATGCGGCACCAGCCAGAGCGGGCGGATCGTGCCGGGGTCGGCCGGGGCGATGGCCGGGCCATCGCCGCCGTCCCGGGTAGGAGAGCGGGCCGCGTCACCCGTGGCGGGCAGCGAGGCATGGGATTCCGAGTCCGCCGCCGTGGCCGGCGACCCATCGTGCCGGTGATGCGCCGACGCTTCGTACGCCGCTTCGCTGCCCGCGTGCTGTCCCTGTTGCATCGCCTCGACCAGCGTGCAAGCGCCCGCGCAGGCGCCGGCCGAACGTTCTCCCTGGGCCGGTTCGCCAGGCACGAAGGCCGCCAGGGCATCGTCCCAGCGTGCTTTGCCGCCGGCCTGCGCGTGCAGGTGGATCACCGGGCTCGCGCCGCCCGACATCGCGATCAGGTCGCATTGCAAGGTGCGGACCCGGCCGCTCAGGCGGCCGTGTTCGTCCAGCGCGGCCACACGGGCGGCGCGTACCCGCCGGCGACCCACGGCCTCGACGATCGCGTGGCCGGACAGGATCGGAATGCCTTCTTCACGCGCCCGCGCCGTAAGCGCACCATCGGGCTGAGCGCGCGCGTCGATGATGCGCACGCCGGCACCGGACGCCCACAGCGCAAGCGCGGCATCGACACCGGCGTCGTTGTTGGTGAACACCAGCACATCGCGCCCGGGCAGCACCGCGTAGCGGCGCACATAGGTGGACACCGCGCCGGCCAGCAGGATGCCCGGCAGATCGTTGCGCGCGAACACCAAAGGCCGCTCGTGCGCTCCGGTGGCCAGCACCACGCGCGCCGCGCGCACCTTCCAAAGGCGTTCACGAAATGCGGGTGCCAGGGCGCGCGGCAGATGGTCGGCGCGCCGCTCGAGCAAGGTGACCAGTCCGTGATCGTGAAAACCGAACGCGGTCGTGCGTGCCAGCAGCGTGACCTCGGGCATCGACGCGAGCCGTGCCAGGCTCGCCGCCACCCAGGCCGGGGCGGGCTGGCCGTCGATGGTCTCGTCGCCGGCCAACAGCCAACCACCGGGTTCGCTGCCCTCGTCACAGACGATCACGCGCGCGCCGCTCGCGCCCGCCGCCAACGCCGCGCTCAGACCGGCGGCGCCGGCGCCGACGATCAGGACGTCGCAGTGCGCGTGGCGCTTCTCGTAGTGATCGGGGTCGGCCGCGCGCGGCGATTCGCCCAATCCGCTGGCGGCGCGTATGTGGCGCTCGAAGAAATGCCAGGCCCGTTGCGAAGCCATGAAGGTCTTGTAGTAGAAGCCCGCGGGCATCAGCCGCGCGAACCAGCCGTTGGCCGCCCGCAGGTCGAACGCCACACTCGGGCTGGCATTGACGCTGCGCGCGCTCAGACCGTCGACCAGTTCGATCTCGGTCATACGCGCATTGGGCACGGACCGCGCACCGTCGAACAACTGCACCAGCGCATTGGGCTCTTCGACTCCGGCCGCCACGATGCCGCGCGGCCGGTGGTACTTGAAGCTGCGTGCGACGGGCCGCACGCCGTGCGCGAGCAGCGCCGAGGCAAGGGTGTCGCCGGGGTGGCCCGTGAACTCGCGGCCGTTGAACCGGAACCGCAGTTCCCGGCCGCGATCGATGCGGCCGCCAGTGGGCAGGCGGGCGCTCATGGTTGCGCGCGCCCGGTGTCGTCGGATGCCGGATCACCCTGCGCGGCGAGCGTCGGCGCGCGGCCGGGAGGCACACCCTGTTCGGGCGCCGGCTCGCCGATCTTCCAGCTCGCGTGAATGCGATAGCTCACGGTGTCACGCAGCACGTTGAACCAGCGACCGCAACCGCTGGAATGACACCACTGCTCGTGTTGCAGTCCCTTGGGATTGCTGCGGAAGAAAACGTAGTCGCCCCACTGCGCATCGGAGAGGGCATCGGTCTGCGTGGGTCGGGCGATGCCGCCCTCGCCGCCGCAGCTGAACTCGGTCTCGGCGCGCGGGCCGCAGGTCGGACAGGGAATCAGCAGCATTCGCGGTCGGTATTCGAAGGGTTGCCCAGGTTCAGTGCGCGACCGCCGCCGCGCCGTGCTCGTCGATCAGATGGCCGGTGTGGAAGCGCTCGAGGGAGAACGGCGCGTTGATCGGATGCGGGCGGCCCGTGGCCACGGTGTGCGCCATCACCCAGCCCGAGCCGGGCGTGGCTTTGAAGCCGCCGGTGCCCCAGCCGCAGTTGATGGTCAGGCCCTGAACCGGGGTCAGGCCGATGATCGGGCAGGCGTCGGGCGACACGTCGACGATGCCGCCCCACTGGCGGTTCATGCGCACGCGGGAGAACGGCGGGAACATCTCGACGATCGCCTGCAAGGTGTGCTCGATGGTCTGATAGCTGCCCCGCTGGCCGTAGCCGTTGTACTGGTCGATGCCGGCGCCGATGACCAGATCGCCCTTGTCCGACTGACTGATGTAGGCATGGATCGCATTGCTCATCACCACGGTGGGCATGACCGGCTTGAGCGGTTCGCTGACCAGCGCCTGCAAGGGATGGCTCTCGATGGGCAGGCGTACCCCGGCCATGGCGGCCAGCACGCTCGAGTGGCCGGCCGCCACCAGCGCCACCTTGCGCGAGCGAATGAAGCCGCGGTTCGTGTCGACGCCGGTGACCGCGGCGCCGTCGCGGCCGATGCCCACGACTTCGCAGTTCTGGATGATGTCCACGCCCAGCGCATCGGCCGCCCGGGCGAAGCCCCAGGCGACCGCGTCGTGGCGGGCCACGCCGCCGCGTGGCTGAAAAGATGCGCCCAGCACCGGATAGCGGGTGTGCAGGTTGATGAACGGGATCATCGCCTGGATCTGGGCCGGGCCCAGCACCTCGGCATCGACACCGTTGAGACGGTTGGCCGCGACGCGGCGCTCGATGTCGCGCATATCCTGCAGCGTGTGGCCCAGGTTCATGACCCCGCGCTGGCTGAACATCACGTTGTAGTTCAGCGCCTGCGACAGGCCTTCCCAGAGTTGCATCGACTTCTCATACAGCGCCGTGGCCTCGTCCCACAGATAGTTGCTGCGCACGATCGTGGTGTTGCGGCCGGTATTGCCGCCCCCGAGGTAGCCGCGCTCGAGCACGGCCACACGGCGCATGCCGTGCTCGCTGGCCAGGTAATAGGCGGTGGCCAGCCCATGGCCACCGCCGCCGACCACGACCGCGTCGTACTCGGCGCGGGGTTCGGGTGAGCGCCATTGCCGCTGCCAGCCCTCGTGATACGAGCGCGCGTGACGCAGCAACGACCAGATGGAGAACGTTTGCACCTTGCCTGGGCTCCGTGGTGCGATGGCGCGGGTGGTGGGTTGACGGCCGACATGGTAAGCCCGTGAGCAGCCGATCGGATGCCAGCCGTGGCGTATACGCCGGCAGCGGATGTCGATCCCTGCGGCCTGCGCCGCGTGCCACCGCGTCGCATGCCTGCATGCGATGCCTGACCGACCAGGAGAATCGCGATGCAGCCTCGCGCGAGGCCACCCCGCGTTCAGCCTTGCTCGGCCTGGCCGATCGCCGCCCCGGGCATCCGGCCTTCGGCCAGCGGCGCGCACACACCGCGCTTGCGCAACACTGATACGGTCGCGGTCAGCAGCGCGGTCGCGATCGTCATCGCGATCAACGCGGCGAGAATGGCGTCGGTGCTGCCGAACCGCGCCGCGAGCCCGCCGATGGGCCCCGGCAGCAGGGTCATGCCCAGGTAATAGAGCGTGAGGGACACGCCCAGCCCGGTGGCGCGAGTCTGCGGTCGCAGGAACTGGGCCGGCAATGACACGATCGGCCCTGCGGCCAGACCGGCCAGCACACCCAGCAACAGTACCGAAACGGTGACATCGGCACCGGCGAGCAGCAACGCGAAACCGAGGACGCTGCCGACCAGTCCGATCTGGGTGATCAGCCCCGGCCGCTGCCAGCGCTGATTCGCGATGCCGCCGAGCACGATCGAGATCGTGACCGCCACTGTGCTCAGCCCGGTCGTTGCGTTCGCCGCAACCGCGTCGAGACCACGCTCGATCAGGAATGCGGGCAGAAAGCTGGCGATGCCGGCGAACACGACGTTGAACAGCATCCACGCCCCGCCCGCCAGCGCCAGCAACAGCCACTCGCCGCGGTTGATCGCGCCCAGGCTCGGCTTCGAGGCGCCCGCGACCTCCGCCGGAGAACGATAGAACGCGAGCAGCAGTACCAGCGCCAGCAGCGCGAATGCAGACGTGATCGCGAACGCGGCGCCGGCGCCGTAGGCCGTGCCGACGCCCCCGAGCGTGAACAGTGCCAGTGCCATGCCGATCGGCCAGGTATTGATGATGATCGCCATGGCCAGCACGATCTCGTGGCCGGCGAACCAGTCGGCGATCATCTTCTGCACGATGACGTTGAAGAGCACCGCCCCGGCACCGGCGAGCAGGCGACCGGTGGTGAGCATGCCGGGGGCGTCGGCCAATGCCATGACCGCGCCGCCCACGGTCATCAGCAACAGACCGATCGCCGCGATGCGCCGGTCACCATAGCGAGCGCCGAGAATCCCGCTGGGGAGCGCGAGCGCGATGCCGGGTAGCAGGTACAGACCGATCAACCAGCCGATTCCGCCGAGAGAAAAGCCGAAGCGATCCTGCAGCACGGGCGCCACCGAGGCGATCGCCTGGAACTGGAAACCCATGGCCAGGCGTGCCAGGCTGAGAACGAGCAGCATTTGCCAGCGGGGCAGGCGCCAGAATCGCGGAGGGGTCATGGCTGACGACCGGTGAGCGGGGTAACGCCGATGTTGGCCACGGCCACCGGGCGAGTCAAGGCCGGCAAGGGCAGCCTCGCGAGCATCCAGGTAAGCTCCGACTGGCGGGCTACGTTCAGCTTCTCGTAGATGGCCCTTGTCTGTGCCCGGACGGTGTTCAACGATACGGCGCGGCGTCGGCTGATCTCCTTGGGGGATTCGCCGCGCGCAATGGCCGCCGCGACATCGGCCTCCGCCGCTGTGAGCCCGAACGCCTGGCCGATGATGAACGGGTCAGGCGAGGCATCGTCGTGCAGTGGATGCAGGATCAGGATCGTTCGCGGTTCGCTGCCGAATGCCTTCAGGGTCGTCCCCGGTTGCATGCGCAGGCCGATCAGCACGCAGTCGCTGCTGCCGTAGGTCCGTCCGACGCGCAGCACGAAACGCTGTGCGCCCGTTTGCGGCCCGACGGCTTCCAGCGCCATTCGTTCGACCTCGTGCGCCAGGGCCTTGTCGTCGCGCGCGCTCGCCAGCCCGAGCAGACCGTGGTCGTCTTCGATCAATTCGCCGTCGGCCATCCATTGTCGGGCCGATGCATTGCAAAAGCGTATCCGTCGGGCGTCATCGATCAGCACGACCGGCCTTGGCAGCGCTGCCAGAATCGCATCGCCCGCACAGGCGCGCTCGGCCTGATCGCGAATGGCCATGGTGGCTTCGACGGCCGAGACCAGATGTCGGCGCAAGCGCGAAAGAGCAGTCATTTCCGCGGTTCCCGGGCCGGGGCTGACTCGCGCACGCGCGCAACCGAACAGAACCAGGTGCCGCTCGTCGTCGAGCACTCTTGCGACGGAAAGCTTGCATGCTTCCCCGGGAAGGGCGATGTCCTGAAAGTAAAGGTGCGACGAAACGGGGTTTCCGTCTAACGCAGGTCGATCGCGAAGCCCATTGTTGCGCGGCACGGCCATCGGGGGGCTGATGCGCGCAATGATGCTGCGATAGTCGGCGGCAATCTTCAGCTCCCAGCCCGGGTCTGAGCCGGTCTGCCAGGAGAACATCAGGCGGCGGTCATGCTTGTCGACGCCAACGATGTGAACCATGTGCAGATCGAACACCTCAGCGATCGCGGCGCAGGCTCGTTCCCACGGCGCTCGCCCCGAAGACGCTTGATAGAGCGCCCTGACGCAAGCGTCGTAGCCGGCTTCCGAAATGGTTCTTCCCGTTGCCTGGTCACGCACCGCTTCCCCCAACGACCGCTTCGATCCTCGGCCGCGTCGGTAACGTCATTCTCGTTATCGGCGCCGGCGACGAACCCGTATGTCGCTGCACGCTATCGTGTCTGCAGCGCCCTGTCCATCGATGCGGGTTTGGGCTTCCCTACTTTGCGGTATGAACCCTCGGGCAGGAGACGACCGCAGGCCGATTCGTCGCGCTCGCCGGGGCTATGCCGAATTCATTGGTGAGGGCGGTCCGGCGGCGGCACGTGCAAACGGGCCAGCACGCCGGCGAGTTCGGCCAGGCGCGTGACCCCGACTTTCTCGAAGACGCTGCGGGTCTGGCTGCGAATCGTGGGCACGGTGACGCCACGTTCACGGCTGATGGTCTCGGGCGAATCGCCACGCGCGAGCCGTACCGCGACCTCTGCTTCGGCCGGTGTCAGCCCGAACAGCCGCGCGACCAGGAATGGTTCGAGCCGGGCGCTGTCGCTCAACGGATGCAGAATCAGGATCACGCGCGGTTCATTGCCAAAGGCCTTCATCGTCGCCTCCGGCCGCACGAGCTGACCGAGCAGCAGATGGTCGGTCGAGTCGCGCGCCGCGATGCGCATCGCGAAACGTGATTCGGCGCGATGCTCGTGCTCATGGGCATTGCGAACGAGACGGGTGAGCTCCGCGGTCAGTTGCTCGTCATCCCGAGCCGGTTCGAGCGAGAAAATTCGGGGGTCATGGCGCACGAGCGCGCCGCCTTCGGCGAGCTGTGCCGCCGCAGCATTGCGATACCGGATATGCCGTGTTTCGTCGATCAGAAAGATCGCCTGCGGCATCGCTTCCAGGATCGCGTCGCCCGCCAACAGGCGGTCGCTTTGCTCGCGCAGCGCGAGATGCTGCTGCATGGCGTCGACCATGTGACCGCGCAGCCGGCTCAGACTGCTCATCTCGTCGGCGTTCAAGGGGCGGGCGCCATTGCTTCGAACGGCTCCGAACAAAACGACGTGTCGGTCATCGTCGACGATCTTCGTGCCCGACAGATAGCGAAAGCCGAAGGGAATCGCGTAGTCCTGGAAGAACGCACTGCTCGCAACGAATCCGTCGTCGAACAGCAGGTGATCGTGGACCCACTCATCACCTTGCAGCGCGATGGCCGGGCCGATACGTGGGTTGTCGCCGTGATAATCGGTAATGTAGGTGAGCTCGCCGGCGGGTGTTGCACGCGAATTCACCCACGAGAACATCAAGCGGCCATCGGTCTTGTCGACCCCGATGAAGTGGGCGACGAACAGGCCATAGGCGTCGGCGATCGCCTCGGCCGCCTGCCGCCACGAAACGCCGCCAAGCGCGGCGCGGTACACCGTGCGCACGCAGTCATCGAAGACTGCGTCGCTTGGGACATGTGATTCATGCAGTGGGACCATCTCGTCTCGAAGACTCGTGTCGCGTCATTGAAGGCCCGACAATCGTAGATCGCTTCGAGCCGTCTTGCGATGCATCGCCGATCGGCCGCACATTTCATTGCGACATTCGACGAACATCGTCGCAGCGCTGCCAACGCAGGCCCGGTCCCCGCAAGGTTCCGGGCCTTCTTCTACTGGTGCACCGCCGGCCGCGAGTCGGCGGTCAGTCGAGAATCTGCAATCGGCGCAAAGGGTTCCCGTCCGAATCGCGGGTCAGGCGAGGTTCGCGAGTAAACGGCAAACCTCAGCGCGCCGCATCGACTTGGAGCGAGAAGTCCACCCGCAGTCGCACGCCGTTTGCCTCGGTGCCCTTGAGCGCCAGGACCAGTGATCGGGTCTCGACCCGCCAGTCGGGCGCCTGGCGCAGCATGTCGTCGAGCGTCTCACGCAAGCCGAACCGGATGGCCTGAGGCAGGCTGACGAGTCCCGTGCGCAGCGCCACCGAGTAGGCGAGCCTCGTGGCGTCGTCTTCGATCGAATCCACCCGCATGCGCTCGAGCGACAAGGTGTCGCCCTTGACGGTGAGCTCGCCCGAGAGCGTGACCGGCGAGGCGAAGCGCGGGCCGAGGCACTGGCCCTGCACATCGATGCCTTGCAGCGCGCCGAAATGCGCGCGCAGGCGCAAGCGGCCGTCGCCGGTCGTGATGGCCGGCGATTCGATATAGGCGTGATTGCAGCGGCCGGCATCCTGCAGGTACCAGCGGCCGTCGCGCACGAACAGGCCCTGACGGGCCGACTGGGTCAGCGCCTGATTCGTGATGAAGATCTCGCCCGCCGCGACCGGCGCAGACAGTACCGCGCTTGCCAGCAGCAGCGCGGCGACTCGCGCAAGCCGGTTCAGAGAAGCTCCGGCGGAATGTTGCCGCCGTTTTGGGCCAGCTTGTTCATCACGGTCTTGTGCAGCCACATGTTCATCTGCGCCGAGTCGCCCATCTTCTCGGGCGGGCAACCGAGTTCGGCGGCCAGCTCTTTGCGGGCACCGAAGCTGCTGTCGAGCCCGAGCAGCTTCAACAGATCGACGATCGATGTCTTCCAATTGAGCTTTTGCGGGTTGGCGGCGGCCATCGCCTCGAGTTTGGCGACCACGTCGACATTGGACATCGGCGTGGGGGCGGCGGGAGCCGCCGAACCGGGGGGTGATGCGACCGCATCCGAAGGTGCCTCGGTCGGTGGCATGGCGGCCTCGGCCACACCCAGGCCGAGCTTGCTGAGAATCGAATTGAACAAACCCATGAGTGGCTCCTGTCGGTGGCTGGCTGCAATGCCGGCTACCTTAGCGCAATCCCGTGACACATGGGTGCTCCGCTGCACGCGTTCGGAGGATGGCGGACGGAAATGGTTTGCAGGTGGTGAACCGTGACCGACTCGACCCCCGCGGTGATCGACGCGAAGGAAGCGCTCTCAGGCGTCCGGCGCGACACGATAACCGCGCCAGGGGCGCACCGTGCGCAACACTAGGCTCGACTGCATTCGCATCACACCCGGAAGCGTGGCGAGAACCTGGCGATGCAGGCGTTCGTAGTCTTCCGGCCCGCTGGTCGAGATGCGCAGCAGATAGTCGAATCCACCGGTCAGGAGGTGGCACTCGAGAATGTCGGGCGAGCGCCCGACGGCGGCCTCGAATGCGTCCAGGGTTTCTTCGGATTGCGACTGCAGGGCGATCTCCACGTAGAAGTCGGTCGTGTAACCCAGCGCCCGCCGGTTGAGCACCGCGGCGTAGCGCTCGATGACGCCCGAATCTTCCATCAGCTTGATACGGCGATGCGTCGCGGAGACGGACAGACCGATCTGCTCGCCGATATCGGCAGCCGATGCGCGCCCGTCCTGCTGCAGAAGGGCAAGAATTCGCGCGTCGATTCTGTCCATGGAAAATTTTCCGGCTTAAAACTCGAATGACGACAATGAATCCTCAAATTGGCCTGGATCATCGCTCAATTAGACAAATATTCCCGCCCTTGAATGGATAGTATCCCAATCATCCAATCGAGCACCGCTGCAGGAGGATCGTGTCATGCGAATCGGCGTTCCAAAGGAAATCAAGAATCACGAATACCGGGTCGGCTTCACGCCCGAGAGCGTGGCCGAGGCCGTCTTGCACGGCCATGAGGTCGTCGTGCAGGCGGGCGCCGGGCTCGGCATCGGAACCCATGACGACGAGTTTCGCGCCGCCGGCGCCGGCGTGCTCGACAGTGCGCAGGAGATCTTCGCCACCGCCGACATGATCGTGAAGGTCAAGGAGCCTCAGCCGGCCGAGCGCGCCATGCTGCGCGCGGGGCAGATCCTCTATACCTACCTGCATCTCGCGCCCGACCCCGAGCAGACCCGCGACCTGATCGCCTCGGGCGCCATCTGCATCGCCTACGAGACGGTGACCGATGCCAGCGGCGGGCTGCCGTTGCTCAAGCCGATGAGCCAGGTGGCCGGGCGCATGTCGATACAGGCCGGCGCCCACTGTCTGGAGAAGGCCCAGGGCGGACGCGGCGTACTGCTTGGCGGTGTGCCCGGTGTGCTGCCCGCCAAGGTGACCGTCATCGGTGGCGGCGTGGTCGGCTTCAACGCCGCCCAGATGGCGACCGGACTCGGTGCCGACGTCACCATCCTCGATCGCAACCCGGCGGTGTTGGAAAGGCTGGCGATGCACTTCGAGTCGGCGGCCAAGACCCGGTTCTCGAACAAGGCCAACCTGGAGGAATGCGTGGCCGCGTCCGATCTGGTCATCGGTGCGGTGCTGATTCCCGGTGCTGCCGCGCCCAAGCTCGTCACCCGCGCGATGGTCGGCACGATGAAGCGCGGCGCGGTGCTGGTGGACGTGGCCATCGACCAGGGCGGCTGTTTCGAGACATCGCGGCCGACCACCCATGCCGACCCGACTTTCGTAATCGATGACGTGGTGCACTACTGCGTGGCCAACATGCCCGGCGGCGTTGCCCGCACCTCCACCTATGCCCTGAACAACGTGACGCTCCCCCATGCGCTGGCCATTGCCGACAAAGGCTGGAAGCGTGCGTTGAGCGACGATCCCCACCTGGCCAACGGGCTCAATGTCTGGAACGGCAAGGTGACCTACGAAGCCGTGGCGCACGACCTCGGCCTCGAGTTCACGCCGGTCGGGCAGGCTCTGGCCACCTGACCGGTTCAACTGCGGCGTATTCGCGCGCCGCATGCTTCACCACAAGAAACCGCGGAAAACGGAGGAAAGACATGTCGCAGGAGAGTTATGTCGTCGCCTACGAGGGCGAAGACCACACGGTGCTCGATTTCGCGATCGAGCGCGCCCGCAGAAACGGCGCCAGCCTGCATCTGGTGCACATTCTCGAATGGTCGCCCTACAGCTTCCTGACCCCGCAGGAACTGGCAGAGCGACACAAGCACAGAACCCAGGAACTCGCGCGCGCCGAGAAGGCGATCATGGCCCCGGCGGTGGCGCACGCCAAGGCGCAGGGCATCGCGGACGTGACTTCCGAAATGAAGTACGGCTCGATCGCCGACCTGCTCGCCCAGGTCGCGAAGGACAAGGGCGCGACCTTCATCTTCGTCGGACGCTCGGGCGGCGGCAGCATCGCCGCGCGGGTCTTCGGCTCGGTGCCGCTCGCGCTGGCACAGGTCTCGACGGTCCCCGTCGTCATCGTGCCCTGAACGCGGAGGAGTTCTCATGTCTCGCAAAACCCTCGCCGCCTTCGCGGCGCTGTCCTCCCTCGTGTGCGCGGCCCCGGCCGTGGCACAGGAAGTTGCAAAGAGCCTCGACCAGACCATCAACGATCGGGTCAGTGCGGTAACCGGCCCGTTCGTCAGTTTCATCTTCTCGCCGTTGCCCGGTTCCGAGGCCATCTTCGGCTACGCTTTCCCGTGGATCGTGCTCTGGCTGGTGATCGCAGCGATCATCTTCACCATCTACTTCGGCTTGATCCAGTTCCGGGCCTTCCCGCACTCGATCTCGTTGGTCAAGGGCGACTATTCCGACCCCAATGACGCCGGCGAGGTCAGCCACTTCCAGGCGCTCGCCACCGCGTTGTCGGGGACCGTGGGCCTGGGCAACATTGCCGGTGTGGCCGTGGCCATCGGCATCGGAGGCCCCGGAGCCACGTTCTGGATGATTCTTGCCGGCTTGCTGGGCATGGCGTCCAAGTTCACCGAATGCACGCTGGGCGTCAAATACCGCAACGAGTATGCCGACGGCACCGTTTCGGGCGGGCCGATGTACTACCTCTCCAAGGGGCTGACGGAGCGCAATCGGGGTGGCATCGGCAGGTTTCTGGCGATCCTGTTCTCGATCTTCTGCGTGTTGGGTGCGTTCGGCGGCGGCAACATGTTCCAGGCCAACCAGGCGCACAGCCAGATCGCCGGCATCGTCGGCGACTATCCTGGCTGGATCACCGGCGTGATCTTCGCGGCGATCGTGTTCGCGGTGATCATCGGCGGGTTGAAGTCCATCGCCCGCGTCACCGAGAAGGTCGTGCCGTTCATGGCGGTGCTCTATGTCGGTGCCGCGCTGATCATCCTGATCATGAACGCCGACAAGATCGGTTGGGCCATCGGCCAGATCTTCGCCGGTGCCTTCACCGGCCTGGGCGTGGCCGGCGGGCTCGTGGGCGCGCTGATCCAGGGCTTCAAGCGGGCGGCCTTCTCCAACGAGGCCGGCGTGGGCTCGGCCGCGATCGCTCACTCGGCGGTGCGCACCAAGGAACCGATCACCGAGGGATTCGTGTCGCTGCTCGAACCCTTCATCGACACCGTGGTCATCTGCACCATGACCGCGCTGGTGATCGTCATCACCGGGGTGCTGCAGACCGATCCGGCGACCGGCCTCTACGTCTGGAATGCCGAGGCCGGTCGGATCGCAACCGCGGGCGACGTCTCGGGCGTGCAACTCACCTCGGCCGCCTTCGCGAGTGCGTTCAGCTGGTTCCCGTTCATCCTCGCGCTGGCCGTGATCCTGTTCGCGTTCTCGACCATGATCTCCTGGTCGTACTACGGCCTCAAGGCCTGGACCTACATGTTCGGCGAAGGCAGAGTGCAGGAACTCTCGTTCAAGCTGATCTTCTGCCTGTTTGTGATCATCGGTGCGGCGATGAATCTCGGCCCGGTCATCGACTTCTCCGACGCCGCGATCTTCGCGATGGCGCTGGTCAACATCGTCGGGCTCTATATGTTGATGCCGGTCGTGCGCGGCGAGATGGACAGCTATCTCTCGCGTCTGAAGTCCGGCGAGATCAAACGGTACAAGAACTGATCGACGACCCGCCAGTCGGAACGAAGGCGCAGGGTGGTGGCCCTGCGCCTTCGCTTCGTATTGCCGGAGGGTGTGCGACCGACGCCGGTCACCCGGGCGCCCTCGCCCGTCAACCCTTGACGCACACGACCTGCTTGAGCGTGTGCACGACCTCGACCAGATCCTTCTGCGCTTCCATCACGGCATCGATGTCCTTGTAGGCCATGGGGATCTCATCGATGACCTCGGCATCCTTGCGGCATTCCACGCCCGCGGTGGCCTTGATCTGGTCGTCCACCGTGAAGCGCTTCTTGGCCTGGGTGCGGCTCATCACGCGGCCCGCGCCGTGGCTGCAGCTTTCGAAGCTCTCGGCGTTGCCCAGGCCGCGCACGATGTAGCTGCGCGCGCCCATGCTGCCGGGGATGATGCCCAGCTCGCCGCGCCTGGCGCTAACCGCCCCCTTGCGCGTCACATAGACGTCTGCACCAAAATGGTGCTCCTGCTGCACGTAGTTGTGGTGGCAGTTGACCGCCTCGACGTGGGTCTCGAACGGCTTGCTGATCACGGTGCGCACGGCGGCGATCAGGTTGACCATCATCACCTCGCGGTTCTTCGCCGCGAAGCGCTGTGCCCAACCGACACCGCGGACATAGTCGCCAAAGTAGCGTGCACCTTCCTCGAAGTAAGCCAGGTCCTGGTCCGGCAGGTTGCGCTGGTTTGCCTGCGCATCCTTCTTCGCCAGTTCGATGAAGTGCCGACCGATGGCATTGCCGACGCCGCGCGAGCCCGAGTGCAGCATGAACCACACGTGGCCGTCCTGATCCAGGCAGACCTCGATGAAGTGGTTGCCCGTGCCGAGCGTGCCCAGGTGCTTGTGGTTGTTGGTGTTCTTCAGGCGCGGATGCAACTCACACAAGCGATCGAACTCGTCCGCCAGCCCGGCCCAGACCCGGTCGACGCTCTCGGGCGGGTTCTCCCAGGCACCCGGGTCGCGTCCACGCGAGCGGGGCCCGCCCCCGTGCGGCACGGCGCGCTCGATCGCCGTGCGCAGCGGCGCCAGATTGTCGGGCAGATCGTTCGCATGCAGCGTGGTCTTGCAGGCCATCATGCCGCAGCCGATATCGACGCCCACGGCGGCCGGAATGATGGCCTTCAGGGTCGGGATCACCGAGCCGACGGTCGCACCGATGCCCACGTGAACGTCGGGCATGGCCGCCACGTGTTTGAACGTGATCGGCAGGCGCGCGGCCTTGGCCAGCTGCTCGCGGGCCTCGGCCTCGACCGGCACGCCGCGGGTCCACATCTTGATCGGCACGCCGCCGTCGGGTTGTTCGATGTCGTAGTTGTCTTGCGTTTTCATCGGGTCTCACCTTCGAATCTGGGGGAGGCCGGCATCGGCCGTGTTGTTCTCCGATGCCGTCACGACGTCATTGCACAGGGCGTGCCAGGCTGGGGCCGGTGACCTGAGCGAGTCGGTAAGCCATTGATCGGATAGAAGAAAACGCTGTTCGCGCGGTTGATTCCGGAATGATGTGTGCCTCGAGCGAATGTCCGATACTAGCCTTGAAGCTAGTGATGTATCCTGACGGATATGACCAAGAAAACCGTCGTGATCGGATTCCTGGGCAGCCAGCTCGACTCAGGGCGGGGCGCCGGCCGTTGGGCGAAGTGGCGCCCGACGGTGTCGCTGGCGCAGCACCCGGACACACGGATCCACCGTCTCGAACTGCTGCACGCGCCCGCGCACGAGTCGCTGGCCGAAGTGGTCCGGCGCGACATCGTCACCGTGTCGCCGGACACCGAGGTCCGGGCCGTGCCGATGTCGATGGCCGATCCCTGGGACTTCGGCGAGGTCTATGGTGTGCTCTACGACTGGGCGCGCCGCTATCCGTTCGACACCGACCGCGAGCAATACTGGGTGCACATCACCACCGGCACCCATGTCGCGCAGATCTGCCTGTTCCTGCTGGTCGAGTCGCGCTTCGTTCCGGGGCTGCTGCTGCAAAGTGCACCGCCGCGCAAGCAGAAGCACGGCAGCCCGGGCAGTTTCGAGATCATCGACCTCGACCTGTCGCGTTACGACGCATTGGCGCAGCGCTTTGCACAAGAGCAGCGCGACGCCCTGGCGTTTCTGAAGAGCGGTGTTGCCACCCGCAACCGGGCTTTCAATGCGCTGATCGAAGAGATCGAACGGGTCGCGATCCGCTCGCGCGCGCCGATCCTGCTGACCGGCCCGACCGGCGCCGGTAAGTCGTTCCTGGCCCGTCGCATGTATGAACTCAAGAAGTCGCGCCATCAGGTCGCGGGCGAGTTCATCGAAGTCAACTGCGCGACCCTGCGTGGCGACGGTGCCGCCTCCACCTTGTTCGGTCACAGGAAGGGTGCCTTCACCGGTGCGGCGAGCGATCGTGCCGGTTTGCTACGCGCCGCGCACGACGGCGTGTTGTTCCTGGATGAAATCGGCGAACTGGGTGCCGACGAACAGGCCATGCTGCTCAAGGCCGTCGAGGAGAAGCGCTTCTTCCCGATGGGCAGCGACCGCGAGGCAGCCAGCGACTTTCAGTTGATCGCTGGTACCAACCGCGACCTGCGGGTGGACGTGGCACAGGGCCGCTTTCGCGAAGACCTCTATGCGCGCATCAACCTGTGGTCCTACACGCTGCCGGGCCTGGCGCAGCGGCGCGAAGATCTCGAGCCCAATCTCGACCATCTGCTGTCGAAGGCGAGCGGCGAACTCGGCCGTGCGGTGCGCTTCAATGTCGAAGCCAAGGCACGCTATCTGCGCTTTGCGCAGTCTGCGCAGGCGCTCTGGAGCGGAAACTTTCGCGACCTGTCGGCCAGCGTCACCCGCCTGGCAACCCTGGCCGATGGCGGACGCATCACGTCGCGACAGGTCGATGCCGAGATCGAGCGGCTGCAGTGGTTGTGGCACCGACAGGAACTCGCGCCTCTGGCGGTCGACATTGACCTGGGCGCACTACTGAGCGGCGAGCGCCTGCAGGCGCTCGACCTCTTCGATCGTGTGCAATTGCAGGAGGTGGTCAAGGTCTGCCGCGAATCCAGATCGCTGTCGGATGCCGGGCGCAGGCTATTCGATCGCTCGCGGCTGCAGCGCACGGTGGTCAACGATGCCGATCGCCTGCGCAAGTACTTGCATAAGCATGGGCTGGACTGGGACGCCGTGACGGCCTCTTGATTGCAACCGGCCCGAATCGCCGCTCGAACGCACGGGGCCGCCTCGCCGGTCGCCAGCTTGCCGGCCGGGCGAGCGACCTGCATTCGAGGCCACCGATCGTGATGGTCTTCTTGATGCGATGCCCGTTCGGCCGATCGCCGTCGGGCACGGCGCGCGGCGTCACTCCACCGTCACGCTCTTGGCCAGATTCCTCGGCTTGTCGACATCGGTGCCCTTGGCGAGCGCGACGTGATAGGCGAGCAACTGCAGCGGCACCACGTGCAGGATCGGCGACAGCGCACCGGCGTGATCGACCAGGTTGATCACGTGCACGCCGTCACCCTCGTCGATGTGGGTGTCGCGATCGGCGAACACGAACAGCTCGCCGCCGCGCGCGCGCACCTCTTGCAGGTTGCTCTTGAGCTTCTCGATCAGCAGGTCGTTGGGCGCCACGGCCACCACCGGCATGTCCTTGTCGACCAGCGCCAGCGGCCCGTGCTTGAGCTCGCCGGCCGCATAGGCCTCGGCATGGATGTAGGAGATTTCCTTGAGCTTGAGCGCACCTTCCATGGCGATCGGATAGTGCACGCCGCGGCCGAGGAACAGCGCGTGATGCTTGTTCGCGAAATGCGTCGCCCAGTCGCGCACGGCGGGCTCGCACTCCAGGACGTGCTGGATCGCGGCCGGCAGATGGCGCATCTGCGTGATCATCTCCAGCTCGGCCTGGCCGGCCAGGCGCCCGCGCTGCTTGGCCAGCACCAGCGCGAGCGTGAACAAGGACACCAGCTGGGTCGTAAACGCCTTGGTGCTGGCCACGCCGATCTCGGGGCCGGCACGGGTCAGAAAGCGCAGCCTGCTCTGGCGGATCAGGGCGCTCTCGGGCACGTTGCAGATCGTCAGCGTATTGCCGATGCCCATGCCCTTGGCGTGTTGCAAGGCGGCCTGTGTGTCGGCGGTTTCGCCCGACTGGCTGACGGTGATCAGCAGCGTGTCTTCGAGCGGCACGGAGACCCGGTAGCGGTATTCGCTGGCGATCTCGACGCTGCACGGAATGCCGGCAATCGACTCGAGCCAGTACTTGGCCACCATGCCGGCGTGAAAGCTGGTGCCACAGGCGATGATCAGCACCTGTTTGGTGTCGGCGAAGATCCGTTCGGCATCGGCACCGAACAGGCCCGGCGACAGCGACTTGGCGTTGATGACCATTTCGAGCGTGTTGGCCACGGCGCCCGGCTGCTCGATGATCTCCTTCTGCATGAAGTGATCGTAGGTGCCCAGTTCGACCGCATCGGCCGAGAGCTGGCTCTCGATGATCGGCCGCTCGGCGGGCTTGCCCGAGGCATCGACGATGCGATATCCATCGGGGCGGATCTCGACCACGTCGCCTTCGTCGAGATAGGCCACGTGACGGGTCACTTGCAACAGGGCGGAGGTGTCCGAGGCCAGGAAGTTCTCGCCCTGGCCGGTGCCGTTGCTGCCGACGCCCAGCAGCAGCGGCGAGCCGCGCCGCGAGCCGACGACCACATCGGGTTCGCTGCGCGAGATGACCGCCAGCGCGTAGGCGCCTTCGAGCTCATTGACGGTGGTGCGCACCGCGTCGAACAGGCTGGCGCCGGCATTGACGTGGCTGTGCAGCAGGTGGGCGATGACCTCGGTGTCGGTTTCCGAGTCGAAGCGGTAGCCGGCTTCCTTGAGCCGCCGGCGCAATGCGTCGTGGTTCTCGATGATGCCGTTGTGCACCACGCAGATTTCGTGCTTGTCACTGATCGAGGCGTGAGGATGCGCATTGCCTTCGGTGACGCCACCGTGGGTGGCCCAGCGGGTGTGGGCGATGCCGGTGACCGAATCGGTGTGCGCTTCACGTGTCTTCTTTTCGAGATCGGCCACCCGGCCGACCGCACGTACGCGCTCGAGGCTGCCGTTGAGCACGGCGATGCCGGCCGAGTCATAGCCGCGGTACTCGAGCTTGCGCAGGCCCTCGATCAGCATCGGGACGACATTGCGCCGGGCGGCGGCGCCGACGATTCCGCACATGAGGGGCTCCAGGAAGGGAAGGTCGCGTGGGTTCGGGAGGGAGGTTCGTGTTCTTGGCGGTAGAGGAGGCCGGGCCGTCAGGCCGGGGGCTTCTTCTTGACCGGCCGCTGCCAGTTTTCGATCGTGACCTGGCGCGGGCGCGAGATCGTCAGTTTATCGGCCGGCGCATCGCTGACCAGCGTGGTGCCCGCGCCCAGTGTGGCGCCACGGCCAACCGTGACCGGCGCCACCAGCTGCGTGTCGCTGCCGATGAATGCGTCGTCTTCGATCACCGTGCGGTACTTGTTGGCACCATCGTAGTTGCAGGTGATGGTGCCGGCGCCGATGTTCACGTTCGAGCCGACATCGGCATCGCCGACATAGGCGAGGTGGTTCGCCTTCGAGCCACGCGCCATGCGGGTGTTCTTGAACTCGACGAAGTTGCCCACGTGGGTGTCGTCGCCGAGATCGGTGCCGGGTCGCAGGCGGGCGTAGGGGCCGATGCGGGCAGCCGCGCCGACCCTGGCGCCGTCGATGTGGCAGAACGGTAGCACCTCGGTGCCGGCGCCCAGGCTGGCGTCGCGCACCACACAGTGCGCATGCAGGCGCACGCCGTCGGCAAGTTCGACATCGCCCTCGAACACGCAGCCGACGTCGATCACGACGTCACGCCCGCAGCGCAGCGTGCCGCGGATGTCGATGCGGGCGGGGTCCATCAGATGGACGCCGGCGTCGAGCAGGGCATCGGCCAGGTTGCGCTGGTGGATGCGCTCGAGCTCGGCCAGCTGGCGCTTGCTGTTCACGCCGAGCGTTTCCCAGACGTGCGCGGGCTGCGTCGCCACCACCGGCACGCCGTCGGCCACCGCGGCTGCGACGATGTCGGTCAGGTAGTACTCGCCCTGGGCGTTGTCGTTGGTCAGGCCGGCCAGCCAGCGTTTGAGCGCCGGCGTGGGCGCGACCAGGATGCCGGTGTTGATCTCGCGGATCTGGCGCAGATGTTCGCTGGCGTCCTTTTCCTCGACGATGGCGCGGATCGCGCCGAACTCGCGCACGATTCGGCCGTAGCCGGTGGGGTCGTCGAGGTTCACGGTCAGCAGTGCGAGGCGGTCGGGCCCGGCGGCTTCGATCAGCGCAGCCAGCGTGGCCACCCGTGTCAACGGCACGTCGCCGTAGAGCACCAGGGTGGGCACGGCGTCGTCCAGCACGTCGACCGCCTGCTGGACGGCATGACCCGTGCCGCGAGGGGGTGATTGCAGTGCCCAGTGGATATCATCGTCGGCAAATGCCGAGCGCACGAGCTCGGCGCCGTGACCGTGCACGACCACCAGCCGTCGCGGACCGAGTGCACGGGCGCTGTCGATGACATGTCCGAGCAGCGGCTTGCCGGCGAGCGGATGCAACACCTTGGGCAGATCCGAGCGCATCCGTTTGCCCATGCCGGCGGCCAGCACCACGATGTTCATGTGGCGAAATTCCTTAGGAAAAACAAGTACTTGACGATGGGCATAACGAGCAGATCAGGGCAACAGAATAGCAGTATCCGACGCCTGGCCACCGTGTTCGTGGTGGCAGCGATGACTGTATCGATCACAGCCTGTTCGCTGGTGCGCAGCGGCTATGGCTGGCTGCCCACGGCGGTCAATTGGCGTCTTGCGTCTTATCTCACGCCCACGCGCGAGCAGCAAAACAAAATCGATGAACACCTCGAATCACTGCTCGAATGGCATCGAACGGTCGAATTGCCCCGCTACGCGACGTTGCTCGAGCGGATCGCCGCGCATCCGGCGCTGGCTGCCGACGCCGCCGGGCAGCCGGCGGCGATCGGCATGGCCGACCTGCAGCGCTGGCGCGCGCAGGCCGAGGAAGTCTGGCCGCCGCTGGCGCAACGGCTGGCCGCCCCGGTGGCCGAGATCGCGGTCACGCTCGATGCCGGGCAACTGGCCGAGATTCGCGCCGGCATACGCGCACGCCAGCGCAAGATTCTTGCCGAGCATGGCGGCGACGATCCGGCGCGCCGGGTCGCGCATCGCGTCGAGCGCTGGGAGAGCCGGCTCGAGCGACTACTGGGCGAGCTCACCGATCGTCAGCGTGCGCTGATCGCGGCCCGGGTGGCCGAGATGCCGGCCAACGAGCGCTGGTGGCAGGCCCGCTTCGACTGGCAGCAGGGCTTCGTCGACGAACTCGAGCGCCTGGTGCGAGAGAAGGCGACGGCCGATCAGGCCGCACCGCGCGTGCGCGTCTGGCTCGATCGATGGCTCCAGCCCGGCGACGATGCGGCGCGCGCGCTGGCCGAGGACTCGGCCGACGATGCGCAGCGGCTGATCGTCGAACTGCTCGGGTCGGCCGAACCGGCGCAACGGGCCCATGCGCGCACGTTTCTCGGCCAGCTGGCCAACGACTTCCGGGAATTGTCGCGCGGCACCTGAGGGAGGGGCGGCCGGCGCAGCCGTGCTCAGCCTAGCCAGATCGGCGACAACACCATCGCCAGTAGCACGAACAGCAGGGCGAGCGTGAAATTGAGCCGCACGCGGGTGCGTCTTTGCTCTTCGATCAGGCGTTCGACCAGGCGCTGTTGATCGCGCGTGTTGCCGGCGATCAGCGCCGAATCCATGCGCGAGAGCGCGCTGTAGACGAGCCGCGGCACCTGCGGCAGGGTCTGCGCCCAGCGGGGTGCTTCGCGCTTGATGCGCTCCACCATGCCTTCCAGACCGATCTGCTGGCTCATCCAGCGCTCGAGAATCGGCTTGGCCGTGACCCACAGATCGAGATCGGGATCCAGTTCGCGGCCGAGACCTTCGATGTTGAGCAGCGTTTTTTGCAGCAGCACCAGCTGCGGTTGGATCTCGACATCGAAGCGACGCGAGGCCTGGAACAGACGCATCAGCACCAGCCCAAGCGAGATTTCCTTGAGCGGCCGATCGAAGAACGGCTCGCAGCACGAGCGCACCGCGGCCTCGAGCTGCTCGACGCGCGTGCGCGCCGGCACCCAGCCCGACTCGATGTGCAGCTCGGCAACCCGGCGGTAGTCGCGCCGGAAAAAGGCCAGGAAGTTCTGTGCCAGGTAGTTCTTGTCGAAATCGGACAGGGCGCCGACGATGCCGAAATCGAGCGCGATGTAACGATTGAACTCGTCGCCGTCGGTGCCGACCAGGATGTTGCCGGGGTGCATGTCGGCGTGGAAGAAGCCGTCCTGGAACACCTGGCGGAAGAAGATCTCCACGCCGTCGCGAGACAGCCGCTTCAGATCCATGCCGGCAGCACGCAGCTTGTCGGTACGGCCGATCGGGATGCCGCGCATGCGTTGCATGACGAGCACGGTCTCGGCGCAGTAGTCCCAGTACATCTCCGGAATCGCCAGCAGCGAGCTGTCGGCGAAGTTGCGCCGCAGCTGGTTGGCGTTGGCCGCCTCGCGCAGCAGATCGAGTTCGTCGTGCAAGTAGGTGTCGAACTCGTCGATCACGTCGAGCGGGCGCAGCCGGCGGGCGTCTTTGGAGATGCGCAGCAGCATCCGGCCGAGCACGCGCAGCAGCGACAGATCGCGCTCGATGATGTCGCGCATACCGGGGCGCAGCACTTTGACCGCGACCTCGGTGCCGTCGTGCAGGACCGCGAAATGCACCTGCGCGATCGAGGCCGAGGCGACCGGTTCGACCGAGAACTCGCGAAACATCTGCGCCACCGGCCGGCGCAGCGCGCGCTCGATCTCGGTGATCGACTGCGTGCCCGGAAACGGCGCAACGTGATCCTGCAGGCGGGCCAGTTCGTCGGCCACGTCGGCCGGCAGCAGGTCGCGCCGGGTCGACAACACCTGGCCGAACTTGACGAAGATGGGCCCCAGGCTCTCGAGTGATCGGCGCAGCCGCTCGCCGCGCGGCGCCTTCAGGCGCCGTCCGAAGCGTAGCAGGCGGGCCGTGCGCACCAGCCAGGGCGAACCGCTGTTGGCGGCAGCGCCGCTGGCGACGATCTCGTCCAGACCGAATCGCCAGGCGGTGAACATGATGCGCAACAGACGGGGAAGTCTCATCGACGGAGTTCTACGGTGGCGGGGTCAGCGCGGTCGGCGCGCTGCCCACACGACCGGTGCCGAGCCGTCGGCCTCCAGATCGGGCGACGGACGCTCCTGAGCGAGGGTGCCCGCCGAGCCGCCCCGGCGGGTGGCGGGCGGCGATGAGTCGAGCAGAGACGGGTCGGCATCGAAGGCCAGATCGCCACCGTCCAGTGGGGCGGTATCGTCGCCGATGCGCAGGCCGGCGAAGTCGAACAACTCGCGATCGAGCAGATGCGAGGGCGTGACCCGGCCCATGGCCGCGAAAATGCTGTCCAGGCGCCCGGGAAAGCGCTTCTCCCATTCGCGCATCAGCGCCTTGGTCTCGCTGCGCTTGAGGTTCTCCTGAGAACCACACAAATTGCACGGAATGATCGGGAACTCGCGCCAGGCCGCGTATTCGATCAGGTCGTGCTCTTGAACATAGGCGAGCGGGCGGATCACCATGTGGCGGCCGTCGTCCGACACCAGCCGCGGCGGCATGGTCTTGAGCTTGCCACCGTAGAACAGGTTCAAAAAGAAGGTCTCGAGGATGTCGTCGCGGTGATGCCCGAGCGCGATCCGCGTGGCGCCCAGTTCGTCGGCCAGGCGGTAGAGAATGCCCCGGCGCAGACGCGAACACAGCGAGCACATGGTACGGCCGGGCTCGATCACGCGCGTGACGATGCTGTAGGTGTCCTGGGTTTCGATATGGAAGGGCACGCCCAGGCCACGCAGGTAGTCGGGCAGCACCTCGGGCGGAAAGCCCGGTTGTTTCTGGTCGAGGTTGACCGCCACGATCTCGAAATGGATCGGCGCCCGCTCGCGCAGGGTCAGCAGCAGGTCCAACAAGGCGTAGCTGTCCTTGCCGCCCGACAGGCAGACCATCACCTTGTCGCCGGCTTCGATCATCTGGTAGTCCGCGATCGCCTGGCCGGTTTGGCGCAGCAGCCGCTTGTGCAGCTTGTTGCGTTCGAAATCGCGCCGGCGGGTGTCGCCGAGCCCCTTGGCGAGTGCCGTCACGAATCGGCTCCGTCACCGTCCGGTGCCAGGAAGCTGACGTCGCGCGCCAGCCCCATCAGGTGCTGGCCGCCGTCGACGGTCAGGTTGACCCCCGTGATGGCCGGTTGCGCGATCAGGAACACGATGGCGGCAACGATGTCGGCGGCCGTGCTCGAGCGGTCGAGCAGGGCGGTGTCGCGATGCGCACGCGCGAACGCGTCGTCGGTCTGCAAGTGGCTGGGCAGTGTGAGACCCGGCGACACAGCGAGCACGCGCAAGCGCGGTGCATAAGCCATGGCCATCATCTGCGTGGCCGACCACAGTGCGTGTTTGCCAAGCGTGTAGGAGAAGAAGTCCGGATTCAGGCGCTCGAGCTTCTGATCGAGCACATTGATGACCACCCCGCGCTCGGCGGCCGGCAGGTGCTCGAACAGGAAACGGGTGAGCAGCACCGGCGCGACCAGGTTCGGCGCCAGATGGGCCCGCAGGCTGTCGGCCGTGACGGTTTCGGGGCGGTCGTCCTCGAAGCGGCTGGCGTTGTTGACCACGGCCCGGATCGGCAGGGCCGACGCCGCGGCGTCGAACAGTGCGCGCACCGCGACTTCGTCGGCCAGATCGGCTTCGAAGGCCTGGGCGCGACGGCCCTGCGCCCGGATGGCGGCGACGGTTTCGTGTGCGTCGGCGGCCGAGCGGCCGTAGTGAACCGCGACATCCCAGCCTGCGCGCGCGAGCCCGAGAGCGATCTCGCGTCCGAGCCGGCGCGCCGCGCCGGTGACCAGCACGGCCCGATGGTCCGAGGATGTGGCGGGGTCGTTGCCGGGGAGGTTCATCCAGCGATTCTACAATTGCGTCATGGACGAGTTGCCGTTACCGGATGGCCAGGCCTTGCAGATCAGCGATGCCTTGCAGGCGCGCGTGCGTTCGCTGGCGCAGACCGCCGGGGGCTGGCTCGGCTTCGATCGTTTCATGCAGGCGGC
Source organism: Burkholderiaceae bacterium (assembly GCA_041396685.1). Lineage (GTDB taxonomy): Bacteria > Pseudomonadota > Gammaproteobacteria > Burkholderiales > Burkholderiaceae_E > JAUIAI01. Next base: position 121,815 of record JAWKYD010000019.1, on the reverse strand, counting down.
TCTGTACGAGCCTGGACTCGGCTATTACGTCGCCGGCGCCCGCCGTTTCGGCGCCTCGGGCGATTTCGTCACCGCCCCCGAGCTGACGCCGCTGTTCGGCCACTGTCTGGCCGGCGCCAGCGTCGAGTGGCTCGAGTCGCTGGCGCCGACGATCACCGAGTTCGGCGCCGGCACGGGGCAACTGGCCGCGCAGATGCTCAATGCCCTCGAGCGGCTGGGCCGCACACCCGAGCGTTACCGCATCATCGAGGTCTCTCCCGCACTGCGCGAGCAGCAGCGCCATACGCTGGAGTTGATGTGTCCCGGGCTGGTCGGTCGGGTGCAGTGGCTCGATCACCTGCCCGACAGCCTCGACGGTCTGATCGTCGCCAACGAGGTCCTCGATGCGATGCCGGTGCGCCTGTTCGAGCTGCACGAGGGCGCGATCCACGAACGCGGGCTGATGCGTGGCCAGAGCGACGCGCCACTGGTCTGGCAGACCCGGCTCGCCGATGCCGCGTTCGCGGCGCGGGTCCGCCGCGCGCTCGCCGGCGCCGGCTGGGGGGGCGCCGATCCCTTGTCGATCGACCTCGGCGCCTGGCCCGAGGGTTATGCGTCCGAGCTCCCGGAGGCCGCCGCGGCGTGGTTGGACACGATCGCCGAGCGGCTGAGTGCCGGCGTTCTGCTGCTGATCGACTACGGCTTCCCGGCCCGCGAGTTCTATCATCCGCAGCGCGCCGGGGGCACGCTCGCCTGCCACTACCGGCACCGCGTCCATCACGATCCCTTGCTCTATCCGGGCCTGCAAGACATCACGGTGCACGTGGACTTCACCGCGCTGGCACGTCGTGCCGAGCGTGCCGGTCTCGAGGTGCTGGGCTACACCTCGCAGGCCAACTTCCTGCTCAATGCCGGTCTGCTCGATGGCCTGGCCGGCATGCCGCGCGAAAGCCCGGAATATCTGCGTCAGGCGCAGGCGGTGCAGCGGCTCGTCTCGGAAGCCGAGATGGGCGAGCTGTTCAAGGTCATTGCCGTGGGCCGAGGCGTGCACAGCGCCGGACCCGGCTTCGGGCGCGGCGGGCGCCTGGGCGGAATCATCGACTCCGACGTCTGAGCCGAAGCCGGATCAGGCAGCGTCGCGGCGGGATGCCGGCCGGCCGGCTGCCAGAGCCGCGCACACGGCGTCGGTCACCTGCCTGGTGCCTGCTTTGCCGCCGAGATCGCGCGTGTGCAACGCGGTGTCGGCGGTGACGCTTTCGATCGCGCTCATCAGGCGCCGGGCGGCGTCGGTCTCGCCGAGGTGCTCGAGCAGCATCACGCACGACCAGAAGGAGCCGATCGGATTGGCCAGGCCCTTGCCCATGATGTCGAACGCCGAGCCGTGGATCGGCTCGAACATCGACGGGTAGCGGCGCTCCGGATCGATGTTGCCGGTGGGCGCGATGCCCAGGCTGCCGGCGAGCGCGGCGGCCAGATCGCTGAGGATGTCGGCATGCAGGTTGGTGGCGACGATCGTGTCCAGCGAGCCCGGGCGCGTGACCATGCGGGCGGTCGCGGCGTCGACCAGCTCCTTGTCCCAGCGCACCTCCGGGAACTCGGCGGCAACCTCGCGCGCGATCTCGTCCCACATCACCATCGCATGGCGCTGGGCGTTGCTCTTCGTTACCACCGTCAACAGTCGGCGCGGGCGCGAACGCGCCACCGTGAAGGCATAGCGCAGAATCCGGCTGACGCCGGCGCGGGTCATCATGGACACATCGGTGGCCACTTCGATCGGCTGGCCCTGGTGGGCACGGCCGCCGATGCCCGAGTACTCGCCTTCCGAGTTCTCGCGCACGATCACCCAGTCGAGTTGCCCGGGCCCGCAGTGGCGCAGCGGTGACTCGATGCCGGGCAGCAGCCGCGTGGGTCGGACATTGGCGTACTGGTCCAGGCCCTGGCAGATCTTCAGGCGCAGGCCCCAGAGGGTGATGTGATCGGGAATGTCCGGATCGCCGGCCGAACCGAACAAGACGGCATCGAGCGGCTTCAAGGCTTCGAGCCCGTCGTCGGGCATCATCAGCCCGTGGCGGCGATAGTGGTCGCCACCCCAGTCGAACGATTCGAAGTTCAGGCCGAAGCCGGCGTCCGCGGCCAGCGCCTGCAGGACGTCACGGCCGGCGGGGATGACTTCCTTGCCGATGCCGTCGCCGGGAATCAGGCCAATGCGATAGCGTTTCACGTCGGGCCCCTGGTCGAAGAAAAGGGCCCAATGTTACCGGCGCTCGCTCCTGCTTACAGCGCCGGCCATGCCGGTCGTGCTCGTTCGGGACCGATCAGCGTCGCTGGCCGGGCTCGGTGTTCAGCAGCGGAGATTCGGTCCAAAGGCCGGGCAGCTGCGTGGTCATCGGCATGCCGCCGGTCTTGGCATCGTCGGCCACCATGGAAGGCGCTTTTGCGCGCTCGGAGTCGGCGGCCAGTGGCTCGGGGATGGTGAGAATGCTCATGATCGGTCTCCTTCGCTCTATCGGAGCTCGGGCGCGGTCCGCAAGGGCCGCCCACGGTGGAATGGGTTTCGAAGGGCGGCATGGTATCCGCCGGTTCGTTCAATCCTTGTTACGAAAGATTCGTGCCTGTAAGTCGGTCCGTGGCGCGAATCGGTTCAAAGGTTCCACCGCGCGAGCATCCTCGCATGCGCACGTTGGTTCCGGCGTGATCTTCGGCACAAGAACCACTCTGTTGTGAGCTTCAACGATCGCTGGCGTCACTTGGACGACCAATGGTCGCGCGCGCAGGCGCTGGTCGACCCGGAGTGCAGGTTCGTGGCCCGGTAGCCGGTCGCCCCCGCGCCCCAGATGGTGTTCGCCAACGATTGGGCGGTCCGCGCCGTGCTTCTCGCGGCATCGAGCCCGGGACGCTTGCCTACTATCGGTGACCACACCAGAGCCAGAGGATTGCCGATGGACACCGTGCTCGACAAACCATCTGCGCAGGCCGAACCCGCGCAGGCGGATCCGTTCGCCTGGGCCGCCAGCGGCCAGATGTCCGTTGCCGAACTCTTGATGCTGGCCAGCGCCTGGCAGCAACAAGGTCAGGACGAGGCCGCGGCGCTGCTCTATCAGCGTTGGCTGGAGCAATCGGATTCGCCACACCGTCACATCGCCTGTTTCAACTGGGGCACCGTTCTCGGCACGCTTCGTCGTCATCAGGAGGCGGCTCACGCCTACCGGCTCGCGCTCGCTCAGAACCCGGGTTTCATCCAGGCGCGGCTCAATCTCGGTCATCAGTTCGAGCACCTGGGCCAGGCCGAACAGGCGCTCGCCCAGTGGCGGGAGGTCTGGCTGGCGCCGCCGCAAGCCGCCGGCATGACCCGCGAGCTTCGCCTGCACGCGATCAACAACACGGCGCGCCTGCTCGAGAGTGAACGACGCTACGACGAGGCCGAAGCCGCGATGGTGGCGAGCCTCGAGTTCGAGCCGCGCCAGCCCGACGTGATCCAGCACTATGTGCACATCAGGCAGAAGCAGTGCGAGTGGCCGGTCTATCACCGTGTCGGCCGGGTCACCGACAACCAACTGCTGATGGGCACCTCGGCCCTGGCGATGCTCAATGCGTCGGACGATCCGGCGCTGCAGTTGCTGGCCGCCCACCGGTTCGTCGCCGATCGTGTCGAGCGCATCACGGACGCGCCGCTCCATCGACGCAAAGTGCGGCCCGAGGGACGGATCCGGATCGGCTATCTGTCGGGCGACTTCTGCATGCACGCGATGGGCCTGCTGATTCCCGAGCTGCTCGAGCTGCACGACCGCACCCGTTTCGAGGTCACCGGTTTTTGCTTCAGCCGCGAAGACGGGTCGGCGCTGCGCCAACGTCTGATCGACGCGATGGACCACCATGTGCGCATTCACGAGCTCGACGACGCCGCCGCGGCGGCCCTGATCGCCGAGCGCGACATTGACATCCTGATCGACCTGCAGGGACTGAGCAGCGGCGCGCGCCCGGGCATCCTGGCGCGGCGGCCGGCACCGGTGCAGATCGGTTACCTCGGCCTGCCGGCGACCTCGGCCGTGCCGGGCGTGGACTACATGATCGCCGACCCGTACGTGATGCAGCCCGGCTACGAGCGCTTCTGCACCGAGCAGCCGCTGATGATGCCGCACGTCTATCAGATCTGCGACCGCCAGCGGCCGGTGGCACCGATCCCGACGCGCGCCGACTGTGGCCTGCCCGAGAATGCGTTCGTCTACTGCGCATTCAACAACAACCACAAGATCACGCCCGAGGTGTTCGGCAGCTGGATGTCGGTGTTGCGGCAGGTGCCCGATTCCGTGCTCTGGCTGCTGGCCGACAACCGCTGGGCGCAGGCCAATCTGGTGGCGGCGGCCCAGGGCGCCGGCATCGACCCGGCGCGTCTGATCTTCGCGCCGCGGGTGGCGCCGCCGGATTATCTGGCGCGCTTCGCGGTCGCCGATCTGTTCCTGGATACGTTTCCGTACAACGCCGGTGCCACCGCCAGCGACGTGCTCTGGATGGGGACTCCAATGGTCACGCGTTCCGGACGCACCTACATCTCGCGCATGGCCGGTAGTCTGTTGACCAATGTCGGCCTGCCCGAACTGATCACGACCACGATCGAGGACTACGAGGCGCTGGCGGTCGCGATCGGGCGTGATCGCGAGCGCGCACTCGGCTACAAGCGTTTTCTGGCCGCCGACGGGCGCCGCTCGCGCCTGTTCGATATTCCCGCCCGTGTGCGTGATCTCGAGGACGGCCTGGTGGCATTGCTCGAATGCAGCAACGCCTGGGCGGCGGACGACGCATCGTGACCAACGCCGCTGGCGGGCCGGGCGCGCCAGCGGTCGCGCCCGAGGAGGCCCGGACCGCTGCCGCGCCCGACCCCGCCAGGTCCGACCCCGCCAGGCCCGACCCCGCCAGGTCCGACCCCGCCGCGTCCGACCCCGCCGCACCCGACCCCGCCGGCCCGGCGTCGGCCGCGTTCGTCACGCCCGGGCAGGACTCGCTATTGGCGGCGGTAGCCTGGCTGATGGCCCACGACGGGCGTGCCCGCTCGCGTGAGTCGCTGCTCGCCGAGCGCGGCGCGCCCCTGCCGCTGGGCGCCGACGATGCGCTTCGCATGCTGCGCGACAACGGCTACGAAGCCGCCGTGCTCGAGCGCGCGCCGGATGCGATCCATCCTTTGTTGCTGCCGGTGATCCTGCTGCGCGGCGCGGGCGGCGCCTGTGTGCTGACCGCGATCGAGAATGGCGAGGACGGGCGCCGTTTCGATGTCCTGCTGCCCGAGCAAGAGGGCGTGACGCGGCGGGTCGGCGAGGAGGAACTGCAGCGCGATTACGCGGGCACCCTGATCGCCGCCACGCCTCCGAACGAGGCCGCTCGGCCCGCTGCCGGCGCCGGGCCTTGGCAGAACGAAGGACGCCATTGGCTCTGGGCGACCATGCGGCGCTTCCTGCCCTACTACCGTTCGTCGATGCAGGCGGCCACGCTCAGCAACGTGCTGATGCTGGTAACTGCGATCATCACCGCGGTGGTGTTCGACAGGGTGATACCGCACCAGGCCTTCGTCACCTTGTGGGCGCTGGCCGCCATCGGCCTGGTGGCGCTCGCTTTCGACCTCACTGCACGGCAGCTGCGCAGCCACTTGCTGGACACCGCGGGCAAGCGCGCCGATCTGCTGATCGGCTCGCAGCTGTTCCGGCGCACGCTGGCCTTGCGCATGGAGCATCGACCGCGCTCGGCGGGGGCGCATTCGCACCACCTGGCGCAGGTCGAGACGGTGCGCGATTTCTTCGCCTCGGCATCGCTGTCGGCGCTGACCGATCTCCCCTTCGTGCTGCTGTTCGTCAGCGCGAGCTTCGCGATCGGCGGCAAACTGGGCTGGGTCCTCGTGATGGCCGTGCCGCTGGTGGTGGGAGTGGCCGTGCTCGCCCAGCGCTCGCTGCGCCGCGCCACGCGGGCGAATCTACGCCATCAGTCCGATCTGCAGAGCCTGCTGGTCGAATCGGTCGAGGGGCTCGAGGACCTCAAGGTCGCCGGTGCGGCCGGGTTTTTCGCGCGCCGCTTCGAGCAGGCGACGATCGCCTCGGCCGAGGCCACCATGCGCGTGCGCCGCGCATCCAGCTTCGCCAGCAACGTGTCGGCCGTCTCGCAACAGCTGATCACGCTGGTCACGCTCGTCTGGGGCGTCTACCTGATCCACGCGGGAGAACTCTCGCCGGGGGCGTTGATCGCCTGCGTGATGCTCGGCGCGCGCGGCATCGCGCCACTGTCGACGGTGGTCTCGCTGGCCTCGCGCTTTCAGGGCGCGCGCGCGGCATTGGCCTCGTTGGACCGGCTGATGGCCTTGCCGCTCGAACACGAGGGTCGCGACAATCCGCTGCCGTGCCCGCCCCTGTCGGGTGCCATCGCATTGCGCGGCGTGGCGTTTGCGTATCCGGCCGAGCCGGGTGAGACCGCGCCGCCCGTGCTGCGCGGCATCGATCTGCAGATCCGCCCGGGTGAGCGCATGGTGATGCTCGGTCGCATCGGCAGCGGCAAGTCGACCGTGCTGAGACTGCTGGCCGGCCTGTACCGGCCAACCGAGGGGCTGGTGTCGGCCGACGGCATCGACCTGCGCCAGATCGACCCGATCGACTATCGCGCCCGCATCGGCTTCGTGACCCAGGAGCCGCGGCTGTTCGATGCCAGCCTGCGCGAGAACATCGTGCTCGGCCGTGCCTGGATCGACTCGCGCCGCCTGGCCGAGGTCGCCGCGATCACGGGTCTGGACGCGCTGGTCGCGCAGCATCCGAAGGGTTGGGAGATGCCGGTCGGCGAGATGGGCGGCCTGCTCTCCGGCGGCCAGCGTCAGCTGGTCGCGCTGGCCCGCGCGCTCGTGACGCGGCCACGGCTGTTGTTGATGGACGAGCCCACCTCGTCGATGGATGCGCAGTCCGAACAGGCCTTCGTGCGCCGTCTGGGGGCGATCGTCGGCGACAGCACCGTGGTGATGGTCACCCATCGGCCGGCGCTGCTGGATCTGGCCACGCGTGTATGCGTGCTGGACGGGGGGCGGCTGCTGCTCGATGGCCCGCGCGATGCGGTGTTGGCCGCCTTGGCCGGGCGCGGTGGCGACCCGCGCGCGACAGGAGCCGGGTCAGGCGGCGCTGCCGGTGGCGCGGCACCTGCCGCCGCGAACGGACAGCGTCCCGCCGGCTCGGGCGCCGGGCCCAGGCCGCACCCGATGACCGATGCCCCGCACAGCGAGTTGCAGGCCGGTGCCGCGCCGGCCCCGACCAGGGTCGCGACCGCCGGCACCGAACTGCCGGCCGTGTTCCGCGTCCGCGCCAGACCGCTCGCGTCGGTCGGGCAGACCGATCGCGACGCCGCCGGGAGCGTACGGCCGTCGTCGACGCGGCCGCAAACCGAGACGAGCCCCCCGTGAGCCTCGAAACCCGCGATCACTCGCCAATGGCGCCGGCCGCCGATGCCCAGCGCTTCATGCGCAGCATCGAGGCCGCGCGGCTGATGGATTCGCAGCCTGGTGTGCGCTGGGTGCTTTGGCTGATCACGGCCGTCGTCGTGGCGACCGTGCTCTGGTCGGCTTTCGCGCGCGTGGACGTGGTCACGCGCGCCGAGGCGCGGCTCGTGCCCGACGGCCAGGTGCAGATGATCGCCAGCCTCGAGGGCGGCATCCTGCGCGAGATCCTGGTCGACGAGGGCGCGGCGGTGACGGCCGGCCAGCCGCTTGCCCGCCTCGACGACACCCGAGCGGGCGCGATCCAGAACGAGGCCGCCGCGCGCCGGCGTACCCTGCAGGCGACCCAGGCAAGGCTGGTCGCCGAACTCGACGACCGCGAACCGACGTTCCCGACCGAACTCGATGATCACGCCGACCTGGTCGCCGGCGAACTCGAGGCCTGGCGAATTCGCAAGCGAGTGCTCGATGACGCGCGCAACGCCTATGACCGCAGCATCGAACTCGCGCGCGACGAGTTGAAGGTTGCCAACAAGCTGTCCGCCGACGGCCTGATGCCGAAGGTCGAGCTGATGCGCCTGCGGCGTCAGCTCAACGAGCTCGAACTGCAGGCCCAGGAGCGGGTCAATCACTTCCGCCAGGAGGTGGCATCGCAGTTGCTGAACGTGCGCGCCGAGCTCGCCCAACTGGCCGAGCAGCTGGTGTTGCGCGAGGACATGCTCGCGCGCACCGTGTTGCGCTCGCCGGTGACCGGGCTGGTCAAACGTATTCAGATCGGCACGGTCGGCGGCGTGGTGGCGGCCGGGCAGGCGATCATGGAGATCGTGCCGGTGAACGGGCCGGTGCGCATCGAGGCCAAGCTCACGCCGGCCGATGTCGGCTTCGTGCGCGAGGGGCAGACGGCGCTGGTCAAGCTGTCGGCCTACGAGTACACGACCTATGGCGCGCTCGAGGCCCGCGTCGATGCGATCGGCCCCGACGCGATCGCGGACGAAGGCCCGAACCGGATCGCCGGCGGTACCTACTATCGCGCGCATCTGAGCCCCATCGGTGCGGGGCTGTCGAGCCACGGCGAGTCGCTGCCACTGCGGCCGGGCATGACCGGGACCGTCGAGATCACGACCAGTGATCGCACCGTGCTCAGTTTCCTGCTCAGGCCCATGTTGCGCGGACAGGAGGCGTTCCGCTCGCCCTGAACGCGACGGATGGGCGGTCGCGCCGCCGCTGCGAGCGGCGGATTTCCGCCCGGCCTGCCGAATTCGACTGTGCAAGCCCGGCTGTTTCCGCAACCGGCGTAGCGCGGGTCGCGCTGTACTTGAGCGACGACCGCCCAGCCCGGAATCCGTCGATGAAGCACCGTCGCCGCAAAGCATCTGCCGTTAGTCTTCTCGTGCATCGCCGTGTTCTGCGCGGCGTGCGTGGCACGGGGCGCGTGCGTCGCCGCGCCCACCAAGTCGTACGCGCCCTGATCGCCGTGGCTCTGATCATGGTCAGCGGCAGCGTCTATGCGCTGGACTGCAACTCGCGCGCTACGCGACTTTCACCGGTGCTCTACGGATCCTCGCCCGAACTCGATGAGCGCGCCCGCGGGCTCGTCGGCGAGCTGTTGCAGCGCGTTCGCGAGCGCTCGCGCGCGCTGGGCGCGGCGCAGCTCCTGGCCAGGGCCGAGACGGCTGGTGTGGCGGCGGTCGGCGCCGCGCGCTGGCCGCGCATGACCTTGTCTGCCAGTGCCGGCCGTGCCGGGGTCGACATCGAGGGACAGCCGGCCCGCACCTTCGGTGAACACAGTGTCGCGGTCGATCTCGGCGCACCACTCTACGACGGCGGCAGGCTCGGCGCACTGACCGAAGCGCAGCGCCAGCAGGCCGAGGCCGCGCGCCTCGATGCGCTGAACCTGTCGCGTGAACTCGAACGGCTGACGATCACGGCGGCGCTCGAGCGCAGTCGCTTCTATAAGCACGAGCAGGTCTACGGTCAGCACATGGCGCGCATGCAGTGCCTGGCCGATGCGATCGAGGTGATCGCCAAGGCCGACCCAGGCCGCGCCAGCGAACGGGTTCAGGCGCTCAAGTCCATTCAGCAACTCGCACTCGCGCGCGAGCGCTCGCGCGCCGCCAAGACCGAGGTCGAGCTGCGACTGATGCAGCTGATCGGTGATCCGCTGCCCGAACTCGAGGGTTTGACGACGCTGCTGCGGGAGTCGCCGCCGCCGGCCGCGGTCGAGTCACAGATGAGCGGCAACGCCGCGATCCTGACGCTGCAATCACGTCTGCGCGCGGAACAAGCGCGTACGCGCGCCCTGCGCGCCGAGCGACTGCCGCAACTCGATTGGCGGCTGCGGCACCTGCAGAGTTCCGGAACGCAGGACAGCACCGAGTGGCGCGCAGCCCTCACGCTGAGTCTGCCGGTGTTGGACCTGACAAGAGCCCCTCAGATCGATGCCGGCGTGCTGCGCGAACAGGCCTTGCAGGCCAGGGTCGACGATGCCGTGGCCGAGCGCCTGTCCGATCTGGCCCAGACCCGCGAACGCGCGCGGGCGTCGTTCGCGCGCATGGACGACGTCGATGCGATCCTGGAGAACAGCGATCTACTGCGCCGTTTCACGTTGGAGCAGTGGCGGACCATGGGCCGGCGCTCGCTGTTCGACGTCATCTCGGCCGAGCAGGACCACTACGGGTTGCGTATCAGTCAGGTCGACGCGTTGCACGACGCCCAGGAGGCGGTGGCCCGCCTGTGGGCGCTCGGACCGGGTCTCGATGCCTGGCTGGGCGAAGAAACGCCGGCGGGCGACAGGCCGGCGCGATGAGGGTGCGCACGAAGCCGCTTCGACCAAATCCCCTGGGCTCGATCGGTTCGCCGCAAGCGATCCCGACGGCCCGGATCCGACATTCGATGCCATGAACCCGATCTGCTTTCGATGAACCAGACTCCCGCACACGATCATGCCAATCCCGAGCTGCTGGCGATGATTCCGGACCAGGCTCGACGAGTGGTCGACGTCGGCTGCATGCATGGCCAGCTGGCGCGCGCCCTGCACGCGCGTCAGCCCGGCGTGCACGTGGCCGGCGTGGATATCGACCCCGCCTATGCCGAGGTGGCCGCCGGTCACTGTGATCTGGCGATGGCCGGTGATATCGAAGGTTTCGATGACGCGACCTTCGCCAGGCTGCTGCCCAGCGACTGCTGGGTGTTCGGCGACTGCCTCGAGCATCTGCGCGATCCGTGGGCGCTGTTGCGGCGCATCCGCGCGGCGATCCCGGACGATGGCTGCCTGGTCGCCTGCGTGCCCAACGCTCAGCACTGGAGCGTTCAGTGGCGTCTGGTGTCGGGCAATTTCCGCTACGAAGACAGCGGGCTGATGGACCGCACCCACATCCGCTGGTTCACCCGTGTGACCCTGCTCGAGATGTTCGCGCAGACCGGCTGGCATGTGGCGCAGGGCCTGACCCGGCAGTTGCAGCTGCCCGATCAGGATCGCTATCTGGAAGCGGTGCGGGCCTTCGCCAGGCTGACGGACCTGGACCCCGAACTCGCGGCACAGGATGCCACACCGTTTCAGTACGTGTTCAGGGTCGTGCCGCAATGATCGACGACGGTCTGCGCGTGCACCTGGTCAGCGCCACGCGGCGCGACAAGGATGCCTTCTGGGCCGAGACGGCGCTCGGCATGTCGCTGCGCCGCCTGGCCGGTGACCCGCGCCTGGTCCCCTGGATCGCGTATGACAACGGGCGCGGTCTGCCCGAGATCTACAACGAGCTGATCGCCAATGCGGCGGTCGACGGGCTGTTGGTCTTCATTCACGACGATGTCTGGATCGACGATCTTCTGTTCGCCGAGCGCGTCATCGCCGGCTGCGATGCCTACGATGTGATCGGCGTGGCCGGCAATCGCCGCCGGCTGCGCGGCCAGCCGGGCTGGGCGTTCACGAACATGACGTTCACCTGGGACGCGCCCGAGCATTTGAGCGGCATGGTCGGCCACGGTCAGCAGGCGTTCGGCAAAGTGACCCGCTATGGTCCGACGCCGGCGGCGTGCGAGTTGCTCGACGGGGTGATGCTGGCCGGACGTGCGAGCACGCTGCGCAGCCACGACTGTCGTTTCGATGCGCGCTTTCGCTTCCACTTCTACGACATCGATTTTTGTCGCACGGTGCGCGCCGCCGGCCTGCGCCTGGGCACCTGGCCCATCGGCCTGACGCATCAGAGCGGCGGCGCCTTCGGCACCGAGCCCTGGCTCGAGGGCTTGCGGACCTATCGCGCCAAGTGGGGTGACTGAGGCTGCCGGGTCGCTTCGCCATGCGCGGCGCCTGAGTCGCTGCTCGCTTAGCTGGCGAGCCGGCGCCGTTGGCGCCGGTTCCGCGCTGCGGGCGCTCTCGGGCGGGTCGGGCGCAAACTCGCTCCGCTTCGCTCCGCTTCGCTACGCTCAGACATGCGCCCGCCTTTTTCCGCCCGAGAGCGTCCTCGCGCGCTCGCCAGATGCGCTCTCAGCGACTCAGGCGCCACGCATGGCGACATCTGGGGCAGGGGAATGCTTGCCGCCTATTTGATCGAGCTGCAGGGGTCTATCCTGCGAAGCAGAGTCGTAGGCGTAAAAGAAGCGGAATCCGGGCTTCGGGGGCGTGGCTCTCAGCGTTGAAAGCGTTCGTATAGTTCGCGCGGCCAGTAACGCACCGGCTTGACATCGTCTGCTTCGATGAGCTCGGCCCTGATGCGCTCGTACTCGTAGCAATTGAGCTCGAAACGGTTGCCCCAGGGGTCGGCGAAGTCGTAGGCCCAGCACATGTCGAAGTCGACGACATCATCGATGCAAAGCGGCTTTCCGGCGGGGCCATCGATGCCGTTGGGCAGCGATCGCGCGAACGCCACGAAGCTCTCGGCATCGACGCTGAAAGCGATTCCGGTCTGCTGCGCAATCATGGGATGCCCGTCGGTGGCTTCGAACAGCGCGAGCATGGTCTTGCCACCATCCGCCGACATCTGCAGCGGGCCACCGTCAAAGCCTTTGGCCCAGAACTCGAACCTGTCGACCGCCTCGAAGCCCAGCGTTTCCGCGTACCACTGTGCCGCCTTCTCACGGTCGGGCACGCGAATATGGACGTGATCGAGACGTCCCATCCGAAACGTCGTCTGACTCATGTCATCCTCGATTCCAAGAAGCATGCTGGCAGCATACGTCAGTCCCCAAGCTGCCGTTGGCGGCGGGCCGCAAAGCCGGTTCGGCCATGCGCCCATCACGTGTGTGGCAATCGCCTCTGCCCGACTCGGGTGTCGGAAGACGACCTTCCCACCACCAATACCGGGCGAAAACACCGATCTCCCAAAATGTCGCCGGGCGTGGCGGGTGTGCTTCGTGCGAGCGCATCTGGCGAGCGCGCGAGGACGCCATGGGGCGGAAAAAGCCGAGCGCATGTCTGAGCGCAGCGAAGCGGAGCGAGTTTGCGCTCGGCCCGCCCCATGGCGCCCGCAGCGCGGAACCGGCGCCTTGGCGCCGGCTCGCCAGCTAAGCGAGCGCGAAGCACACCCGCCGCGCCCGGCGAAGCGACCTCCGAAAGCAAGTGGGAGACGCAGAAGCGCAGACGCGCAGACGTGGCGACGTGGCGACGCGGCGACGCTCTATGATGCGGGGATCATCAGGCAACCAAAGGCAGTCGTCATGATCGATCTCTACTACTGGCCCACGCCCAACGGCTGGAAAATCTCGATCATGCTCGAGGAATGCGGTCTGGCCTACGGCGTGATTCCGGTCGATATCGGCGCGGGCGAACAATTCACGGCCGAGTTCCTGCGCATCAGCCCGAACAATCGCATGCCCGCAATCGTCGATCACGAGCCGCTCGGCGGTGGTGCACCGCTGGCCATCTTCGAATCCGGCGCCATTCTCGAGTATCTCGCCGAGAAGACCGGCCGCTTCCTGCCGCACGACACGGCGGGCAAATATCGCGTGTTGCAGTGGGTGCACTGGCAGATGGCCAACCTCGGGCCGATGATGGGCAATGCCAATCACTTCAAGGGTTACGCCAGGAACATCGTCGACGATCCCGCGCAGCTCGAGTATGGCCGTCAGCGCTTCGTCGGCGAGGTCGACCGCCTGTGCGGGGTCATGGACGCGCAGTTGGGCGTCAACGCCTATCTTGCCGGCGCCGAATACACGATTGCCGACATCGCCAGCTGGCCGTGGGCGATGCTGCTGCGCCGGCTGATGGGTGACGACATCTGGCAGCGTTTTCCCAATGTCAAGCGCTGGATCGACGAGGTCGGCAAGCGCGAGGCCGCCGTTCGGGGCCGCGCCGTGCTCGAGGAGAAACGCAATCTCGATCTCACGCCCGAGCAGGCGGCCGCGCGCCGCGCGCTGCTGTTCAATCAGACGGCAGAGAAGGTACGCGCCGCGCGCGATCAGGCCGCGCGCGCCGCGAAGGCGCCTTGATCCCGGCCGGCACGCCGCGCGAACGAAGGGGCCCGGAAGTATTGCGCCAGGTGCGCGGGCCCGCAGGGCGTTGGGCGAGCGGGCTTCGGCAACATGCGGCGCGGCTTGGCTCCGGCACAGTGCCGGGCGGATTACCCGCGGGGCCGGTATCGGCCCCGCGGCCGAGATTGCTCAAAGCATTGGCAGTTGCGCACCGAGTTCGTCGTCGAGCGAGGCGCTCTTGGTGAGCACCGGGCCGCTCAGGTCCTCGTCGGGCTTGAGCACCACCGCAGGCGCCGGCTCGGGCTCGGGCAGCGGCGGGGCCGGGGGCTCGATCAACACCTCGTTCAGCGCGGTGAGCTGGGCCGCGGGCAGGCGCCGGGCGATCCAGACGTCGCTCATCTCGTGCTGGGCACCGTCCTCGGTGGTGTAGGTCGAGCTCAGGCCCACGAGGTTGCCGTGGTTGAGCACGCCCGAGCGCTCGGCGGCGAGGTCCAGCGACCGGATGCCCAGTTCGTCGAGCGTGTGCAACTCGCCGGCGTCGGTGCGGGCGTCGAAGTTGGCATCGACCCACACGCGCAGCTGGTCCCAGTTGGCGTCGTTGGCATCGAGTACGCCGTCGCCGTTGCTGTCCTGGGTGGCCATGGCGGCGAAGCCGTCGCCGGCGCGCTCGCCGCTTGGCAGGCGGGTGGCGGCGCCGAACAGCTCGGAGCCGTCGTTGATGAGGCCGTCGCCGTTGTGGTCCATGGCGAGCAGGCCGTCGGTGCGCGAGATCCAGCCGATGCGCTGTTCTTCGCCGGTGGCGTTGATGTCGAAGCGCACGCCGTTGAAGGCCGAGACGGTCTGCACGCCGTCGCCGTCGAGGTCGAGCATGATGGGGGTGGCGGCGAGCATGGCGTCGACCTGGGCGGCGGTCATGGCGGCGACGTCGTCGGTGGCGAAGGCGAAGATCTGCGTCATGGACATCGCGGCGATGTCCTGGGTCTCCAGCGCCGTGATCTGCGCGGTCGTGAACGCGACGATGTGGTCCGTCGTCAATGCGCGCATCTGGGTGGACGAGAGTGCGGCGATGTCGGCGGTTTCCAATGCCGCGAACTGGGCGGTCGACAGCGCTGCCAACTGCGTCTTCGTCAGCGCCGCCACGTGGTCAGTGGTGAGTGCGACGATGTCGGCGGTGTCGGCCAAGCCGGCGATCTGCTCGGTGTCCAGCGAACGGATCTGGGCGGTGGTCAGCGAGGCGATCTGACCGGTGGTCAGGGCATTGATCGCGGCAGTGCCGAAGGCATCGAGTTGGCGCGTGGTGAGCGCGATCAGGTCATCGGTTGCCAGGCCGGCCACCTGGGCGGTGGTGAGCGCGCCGAGCTGGTCGGCGTCGAGCCACTGGATCTGCTCGCTGGTCAATGCGTTCAAGGTCGCGGTGGCCAGGCTGGCGATCTGGTCGGTGGTGATCGCATCGATCTGGCGTTTGTTGAACAGGCCGAGCTGGTCGGTCGTGAATGCGGTCATCTGGGCCGTGCTGAGCGCGCCGATCGAGGCCGGTTGCAGGGCGGCGATGCCGTCCGAACTGAGTGCCGCGACGTCGGCGGTCTCGAGGGCCGCGATCTGGTCGGTGGACAGCTTGGCAATCTGCTTGCTGCTCAGGTTGGCGACCTGCGCCGTGGTGAGCGCGACGATCTGCGCGGTGCCCAGCGCGGGCAACTGACGGGTCGTGATCGCATTGAGCGTGTCGGTGCTCATCGCGGCCACCTGCGCGGTCGTGATCGCAACGATCTGCTCGCTGCTCAGATACGAGATCTGCGTCGACGAGAACTCGTTGATGTCGGTGGTGGTCAGGCTGGCGATCTGGGCAGTGGTGACGGCCGCCATCTGCTTCTTGTCGAAGGCCGGCAACTGGGCCGAGGTCAGGGCATTGAACGCACCGGTGGTCATGGCGCCGATCGTGTCGGGCTTGATGGCGGCCACCTGGTCCGAGGTCCAGGCGGCAATACCGGCGGTGCTGGTCAGCCCGGCCGCCTGGTCGGTGCCGATCTTGCTCAGTTGGTCCGCCGTCAGCGAAGCGATCTGGCCCGAACTCATGCTGGTGATCATGGCCGACGTCAGCGCGGCGATCTGCCGGGTCGTGATCAGGGTGAGCTGGTCGGTGGTCAGGTTGGCGATCTGCGCCGTGCTCATCGCCGCGAGCTGGTCGGTGGTGAGCGACGTCAGCTGAGCGGATGCCAGGGCATTGAGCTGTACCGTGGTCAGCGCGGCGGCACCGGCCGTGCCCAGCGCTGCCATCTGGCGGGTGTCGAGCGCGTTGAGATCATCGGTGGCCAGATTGGCGATCTGGGCGGTGGTCAGCGAGCCGATCTGATCGACCTTCATGGCCGCGAACTGGTCACTGGTCAGTGAGTTCAGATCGGCCGTGCCCAGCGTCGAGATCTGATCGGTACTGAGGGCCGACACCTGCTTGGTGGTCAGGGCCACCAGTTGATCCGAGGTCAGCGACGCCAGCTGGGCGCTGGTCATCGCGGCCAGCGAGGTGGTGTGGATCGCCTGCACGCCCGCCGTGCCCATCGCCACCAGATCGGCGGTCTCGACCGCTGCGATCTGGTCGGTCGACAGTTTGGCGATCTGCTCGCTGGTCAGCGCGGCTGCCTGGCCGGTGGTCAGCGCGACGATCTGCGCGGTGCTCAGGGCGATCGTCTGCTTGGTGCTCATCGCCGCCAGGTCGGCGGTTTCGAGTGCGGCCACCTGCCCGGTCGTCAGGGCGGCGATGTGCGCCGTGCCGAGGGCCGCGACCTGAGCCGACGTCAGGCTGGCCACCTGTGCGGTGGTCAGTGACGCGATGTGGTCGGTGCCCAGTGCGCCGATCTGCTTGCTGTCGAGCACGGCGAGGTCGGCGGTCTCCATCGAGGACACCTGTGCCGTCGTCAGCGCACTCAGGGTCTGCGGCTTGATGGCCGCGAACTGGGCCGTGCTCAGCGCATTCAGGTCGGCTGTGCCCAGCGAGGACAGCTGTGCGGTGGTCAGGGCCTGTACCTGTCCGGTGGCGAGTGCGCCGATCTGGTCGCTGGTCAGCGCGGCCAACTGGGCCGATCCGAGCGCGACGATCGTACGGGTCGGAATCACGGCGATGTTGTCCGTGCTCAGCGCCGCGACATCGGCGGTCTCGAGCGCGGCGAGCTGTTCGGTCGACAGTTTGACCATCTGCGCGGTGGTCAGGCTGGCTGCCTGCGCGGTGGTCAGGGCGGCGATGTCGTCCGTGCCGAGCTGCGCGAACTGCTTGGTGCCCAGCACGCCCAGGTCGTCGGTCGGAATCGCCGCGACCTGCGCCGTGGTGAGCGCGGCAATCTGCGCCGGCTTCAGAGCGGCCATCTGGTCGGAGGTCAGCGCGGCCAGGTTGGCCGTGGACAGATTCGCAATCTGCTCGGTGCTCATCGACGCGACCTGACGCGTGTCGAGCGCGCCGATCTGGGCGGTGCTCAGAGCGTTTACCTGGGCCGTGGTGAACGCGGCGATCGCCCGCGACGGAATCGCGCGCAATGTGTCGGTCGTCATGGCGGCGACATCGGCCGTCTCGAACGCGGCCAGCTGATCGCTCGTCAGTTTGGCGGCCTGGGCAGTCGTCAGGCTCGCCACCTGAGCGGTGGTCAACGCAACGATGTCGTCGGTCCCCAACTGAACGAGCTGGCGGGTACTCAGCGCGCCGAGATCATCGGTGGGGATGGCCGCGACCTGGGCGGTGGTCAATGCGGCAATCTGCGCCGGTTTGAGCGAGGCAATCTGGTCGGACGTGAGTGCAACGACATTGGCCGTGGATAGATTCGCGATCTGATCGGTGCTGAAGGACGCGACCTGGTTGGTCGAGAGCGCGCCGATCTGCGCGGTGGTCAGAGCGTTGACCTGTGCCGTGGTCAGCGCGGCGATCGAACGCGAGGGAATGGCCAGCAGGGCATCGGTGGTCAGTACCGCGACGTCGGCTGTCTCGATCCAGGTCAGCTGGTCCGTCGTGAGTTTGGCGATCTGAGCGGTCGTGAGGTTGGCGACCTGTGTCGTGGTCAGCGCAGGCACCTGGGTGCTGGACAGACTGCCGATCTGGCGCGTCGTCAACGCGGCCAGGTCGTCGGTCGCCATGTTGGCGATCTGCGCGGTGGTCAGCGCGCCCAGTTGGCTGGTCGACAGGCTCTGGATCTGATCGCTCGTGAAGGCGTTCAGATTGGCGGTGGACAGGCTGGCGATCTGGTCCGTGGTCAGCTTGGAGATTTGCGCCGTGCTGAGGCTGGCGATCTGATTCGAGCCGAGCGCGGCGAGCTGCGCGGTCGACAGGCTCGGAATCGCACGCGAGCTGAGCGCTGCGACACCGTCGGTGGTCAGCGCGGCCATGTCGGCGGTCTCGATCGCCGCCACCTGGTCGGTCGACAGCGATGCCACCTGGGCGGTGGTCAGGCTGGCCACCTGGCCGGTGCCGAGCGCGACGACTTGCGCGGTCGACAGTGCGCCGATCTGCTTGCTTGAAAGCAGTGCCAGCTCGTCGGTGGCGAGGCTGGCGACCTGCGCCGTCGTGAGAGCCGCGAGTTGCTCGGTCTTCAGCGCCAGCATGTGGTCGGAGGTCAGTGCGTCGAGGTCCCCCGTGCTCAGGGCTGCGATCTGGGTGCTGGTCAGGCTGGCGACCTGTTTGGTCGTGAGGCTCGCGATCTGGCCGGTGCCGAATGCGTCGACCTGCGCCGTGCTCATCGAGGCGATCGAACGGGTGGGCAGCGCCGCGACCGCGCTGGTCGACAAGGCGGCCACGGACGCGGTGCCGAGCGCGGCGAGCTGATCGCTCGACAGGCTGGCGGCCTGGGCGCTGCTCAGGGTGAAGGCCTGCGCGGTGGTCAGTGCGCCGAACGCGGCCGTGCCCAGCGCGGCCATCTGCTTGGTGCTCAGGACGCCAACGTTCTCGGTCGGCATGCCGGCGATCTGGGCGGTGGTGATCGCCGCGATCTGACCGGTTTCCATTGCCGCGATGTGTTGCGTGCCCAGCGCGGCAAAATTACCACTCGACATCGCCGCGATATGGTCGGTGGTGAGCGCGCGTGCTTGCTGGCTGCTCAACGAAAAGATCTGGTCCGAGCTCAGCGCATTGAGCTGGGTCGTGCTCAGCGCGGCCAGCGCGCGGGTCGCGAACGCGCCGATCTCCAACGTGCCGATCGCGGCCAGGTCGGCTGTTTCGAATCCCACGGCCTGCGCGCTGGTGAGCACCGCAACGTGATCGGTGTTCAGTGCATACGCCTGAGCGGTGGTCAGGGCGGCGATTTGCGCCGAGCTGAGTGCGCTGATCTGTCGGGTCGAGAGTATGAAGATATCTTCGCTCGGGAGCGCCGCGATCTGCGCGGTGCCCATGGCGCCGATCTGGGCCGAGCCGAAGGCGGCCACCTGGTCGGTGTACAGACCCGCGAGCTGCGCGGTCGTCATGGCCGCGACCTGGTCGGCCGAGAACGCCGACATCTGGTCCGTGGTCAGCATGCGGATATCGGCCGTTTCCATCGCGGCCACCTGCGCGGTGCTCATGGCCGCCAGACCGGCGGTGCCGATCGCCGGCATGTTATCGCTGGCCAGCGCCACGACTTGCGCGGTGCCCAGCGCGGCGATCTGGGCCGAGCCCAGCGCGGCGATGTGTTCGGAGTACAGGCCGGCGATCTGCGCGCTCGTCATCGCGCCGACCTGGTCGGCCGAGAAGGCCGCCATCTGCTGCGACGTCAACATGCGGATGTCGGCCGTTTCGATCGCGGCCACCTGCGCGGTGCCCATCGCGGCCAGGCCGGCGGTGGCGATCGCCTGCATGTGGTCGCTGGCCAGCGCCACGACCTGCGCGGTGCCCAGGGCGGCGATCTGGGCCGAGCCCAGTGCGGCGATGTGTTCGGAGTACAGGCCGGCGATCTGTGCGGTCGTCATGGCGCCGACCTGGGCGGACGAGAAAGCCGCCATCTGGCTCGACGTCAGCATCCGGATGTCGGCCGTTTCGATCGCGGCCACCTGCGCGGTGCCCATCGCGGCCAGGCCGGCGGTGGCCAGGGCCTGCATGTTGTCACTGGCCAGCGCCACCACCTGTGCGGTGCTCATGGCGCCGATCTGGCCCGAGCCCAGCGCGGCGATGTGTTCGGAGTAGAGGCCGGCGATCTGCGCGGTCGTCATGGCCGCGACCTGGTCGGACGAGAAGGCCGCCATCTGCTTCGACGTCAGCAAGGCGAGGTCGCCGGTCTCGATCGCGGCGACCTGCGCGGTGCCCAGCGCCGCCAGGCCGGCCGTGCTGATCGCCGTCATGTGCTCGGTCGCCAGCGCGACGACCTGCGCGGTCGAGAATGCCGCCCAGTCCTCGGTGTTCAGCCCCGCGATCGAGTCCGTGCTCAGGCCATTGATCTGAGCGGTGGTCAGGCTGGGGATGATGGTCGCCATGGCGTCTTCCTTGCTGGGCGGTACATTCGGGGTTCGAATGCACGAAATGAAGCGATCGCGGCCATGTGACGGCCGCGGTTCCGTGCACGGCCATTGCCGACACGGGGTTTACGAAGGGTTTTTCGGATGTGTGGCGAATGCCTTGAGCGATGCGGACCGCAGGCTGGACGGATGGTCGATGGCGATCGATCCGTCACCTGGCCCGGCCGACTCCGCCCGATCGGCGGCGGGCGGCCGACCGGGCGCGCAAACCCCGGCCACGGGCGGCCGGGCAGGGGGCGGCCATGACCAAGTGGCTGATCACGGTGGTCATCGCGCTGCTGGTTTTCTCGGGGCTGCAAAACGCCCTGGCCAAGATCGGCTTCGGGCGCCTGCCGGGCGATTTCGAATTCTGGTTTCGGGGCCGGCGCTATTCGCTGCCGTTGACATCGACCCTGTTGCTGTCGGCGCTCGCGGCCCTGATCGCCGCCTTCATCTGAGCACGCGCGCGTCGGACTGTGCCGATGCGTGAGTCAGCCGCCCGCGCGGGTCATCCGTCTCCGCGGCTCATCCCTGAGGCTCATCCCTGAGGCTCATCCCCGCGGCTCATCCCCCTGCGGCTCATCCCCGAGGCTCATCCGCCCCTGCGGCTCATCGGCGACCCGCTATTGCGGCGCTGCGGGCCTCGGCCAGTGCCTGGCGGATCGCCTGCGGGCCGCCGGGCGCGGCCGCCTTCGCGATCGCGCCCGCGTCGACGTCACGAACGGCCTGCAGCGCGTTCGTCAGCCGGGCCGTCGAGCGCGCGCAGGCGTCTTCGGATTCGCCCTGCGCAAGGCGCAGGCACCGGCTGGCTTGCAGCAGGATCGGCACGCGCTCGGGACGCCTGAGCGCATCGAGGCGCTCGAGCAGCGCCAGTTGCGTGCGCGCATCCGCGGCATCGGCCGCGGCCAGAGTGGCCTCTTCGGCAGTCAGCAGACGGGCGAGATCGCGGCAGTCGCCGGGAACGCGCAGGTGGTCGGCGAGCGGGTCCGGCCCGCCATGCCCGCCGGCCGCGACCAGCAGCGCATAGCGCGCCGCCAGCGGTAGCGAAGCACGCACCGCACAGGCCAGGGCGCGTTCGAGAATCGCGCTCGGTGCGATGCCGGGCAGTACCCTGGGCAATGCATGGCAGTCGGCGAGCACCGCGATCATGCGCGCGGGTTCAGCGGCCATCAGCCCACGGGATACTTCCTGCCAGACCCGCTCGGGAACCAGCGCATCCACCTCGCCCTGCGCAACCATTACGCGCATCAGGGCGAGCGTGTCCGGGTGCACTTGGAAATCGGTCAGGCGTGCGGCGAAGCGCGCCAGACGCAGGATGCGGACCGGGTCCTCGACGAAGGCCGGGCTCACATGACGAAAGGTCTTGTCGGCCAGGTCGCGCCTGCCGCCAAACGGATCGACGAGTTCGCCCGCGGGGGTCATCGCCATCGCATTGATGGTCAGATCCCGTCGCGACAAATCCTGTTCGAGGGTGACGTCGGGTGCGAAATGCACTGCGAAGCCGCGATAGCCGGCAGCGGTCTTGCGTTCGGTTCGCGCGAGTGCGTATTCCTCGTGAGTTGCGGGATGCAGGAAGACCGGAAAATCGCGTCCGACCGGCTGGTAGCCGGCCGCGATCATCTCGTCGGGCGTGCCGCCCACCACGACCCAGTCGCTGTCGTGACTGGGTTCGCCGAGCAATTCGTCGCGAACAGAGCCGCCGACCCGGTAGATCTGCATGGCGCGATGCTCGATCGGCGGCCGGTGCGGCGATGCGTGCCGGCGGTGCGTCAGCGACGCGCGCTCGCGCGCTCGGCATTGAAGGCCGAGTCGCCGGGTCGCAGATAGTCGGGCGCAACCATCGAGATGGTCGTGCCGGACAGGTCCAGCTCGGGCGCCATGGGGTGGGTGGCGATGTTGGGCTTGGCCATGGAATCGAAGTTGTCGCGGGTCATCAGCGGCGGACCCGGCAGCCATTCCATCAGATGTGCCTGCAGGTGGCCGAGCGAATCGGGCAGGCCCAGGACAGGACGCTCGTGCCCGGCGATCCGGCCGGCCAGTGCGACCAACTCGCGCAAGGTGTAGATCTCGGGGCCGGCCAGTTCATAGGTCTTGCCGGACAGCGCGGGGTTTTCGATCGCGCGGGTGATCGCGTGTGCGACGTCGCCGACGTAGATCGGCTGAAACTGGGCGCGCGCGCGCGCCAGCGCGAGCATCGGCAGCCAGCGCTGCAAACTGGCGAACAGGTTGAGGAAATTGTCGCCAGGGCCGAACAAGACCGAGGGCCGAAAGATCGTGGTGTTCGCCGGCCCGGCCTCGCGCAGCGCGCGTTCGCCATCGGCCTTCGAGCGCAGATAGGCCGACGGCAGGCCGCCGCGCTGTTCATCGGCGCCCAGGGCCGAGACGTGGATCAGGCGCTTCTCGCCCAGGCGCTTGCAGAGGGTTCCGACCCGGCGCGGCAATTCGACGTGCACACGGCGGAATGCCTCGCCATAGGGCTCGCCCGCATCGCCGTGCAGGATGCCAACCAGGTTGACCACCACATCGGCAGCGCCGACCAGCTCGGCCAGCGCCGGGTCGTCGAAGATGTCGGCTTCGCGCAGATCGATGGTGGGCAGCAGCATCAGGTCGCGGCCGCGCCGTCGCAGCCGCGTCGGCACTACCAGATGGTGCATGTGGTCGGTCAGGTGGGCGCACAGTCGCTGGCCGATGAAGCCGGTGCCGCCGAGAATCAGGATGTCGAGCGCTTGCATCGTCGCCATATCGCGCAGGGGCGTCGCAGGCCCGCAAGCCGCTGCCTATCCGACACGAGCCGAACGCGGCCCCGGGGGGTCAGGGGATGTTGTTGCCGCCGGGGTCGATCGCGGGAACCTTTCCGAGCAGCGCGGTCAGCGACTGCGGCCGACCTTCCAGCATTGCGCCGTAGTATGCCGTATTGAGCAACACCTTCTGCACATAACCGCGCGTTTGCGCGAAGGGAATCAATTCGGCGAACAGCGCGCCGTCGGCATCCTTGGGCAGGCTGGCCACCCACGCTCGGGCGCGGCGCGGACCGGCGTTGTAGGCCGCCGAGGCGAGCAACGGCGAGCCCAGCAGATTCTCCTGCACCACCTTCAGGTAATAGGTGCCGAAGCGCAGATTGGTGTCGGGTTCGAGCAGGTGCTGCGTCTTGAAGCCGCGCACGCCCAGGCGGCGTGCGATCCAGCGACCGGTCGAGGGCATGATCTGCATCAGGCCGCGCGCGCCCGCGCTCGAGCGTGCATCGGCCAGGAAGCGCGACTCCTGTCGGATCAATCCGTAGATCCAGGCCAGGTCGAGACCTCGCTCGCGCGCCAGCGGCGCGAGGCTTTCCTCGAACGGCCGCACGAAGCGAAGCGCGAAATCGTGCAGGCCCGAGGTACGCTCGGCGGTGCTGATGCAGCGCTCGAGCAGGCCGCGTTGGCAGGCCCAGGTGGCGGCGGCCAGCAATTCGCGCTCGCCCAGGTCGCGCACCGCGAAGTTCCACTCGCGATTGCCGCGGTAGCGCATGTCCAACTCGTAGAACTTGAGCGCGCGGGCGATGCCGGGGAGCTTCTGAACCCTGGCGATCTCGGTGGCGCTGGGTGGTCGCACCGTGCGCTTTGGTGCACTGATCGGCCGGCCGATGGCTTCGGCCGCCAGCTCGCCGTAGAAGTCGTGGCGCTGGGCGATCTTGCGATACAGCGCGCGGGCGCCGTGGTGCGAGCCCAGCGCATCGAGCGCGCGGCCCCGCCAATAGGTCCAGTCGGGGCTCGCCTGCTGCTCGCTGCTCAGCTGACCGATCTGGTTCAGCACCAGGGCCCAGTCCTGCTCGCGCAATGCGGCGCGGATCAGCCAGCGGCGGGTGATGTCGCCGATCGGGGCGCCGGCGGCCCGACGCGCGTACTCGCTCGCAGTCGGCAGCATGTCGCGCATCGCCGAGGCGGCCGTCTGTGCCCAGACGAATGCGCGCTCCTGCGGATTCAGCAACCGGCCCAGTTCGTCGAGCCGTTCGGCCACCGCGGTCGGCTCGGGCCCGAGTCGGCGGGTGAGGGCGACCAGCAAGGCATCCCGTTCGGCATCGGTCAGCGGGCCGGGGCCCGCGTCCAGTTCCAGGATCAGCGATTCCGACTGCCGGATCGCCCGCTCGATCAAGGTCTCGGGCACTGCCAGCAATTCGGCGAGCAAGCGCACCGACGACCAGTCGCGCACTTCCAGGGCGTCCCACATCCGCCGCCGCACGGCCGCCTTGTCGAGCGTGCCATTGGCGTGCAGCGCACGCATCAGCGCACCGCAGGCCTCGCCGAGGTCGCGGTCGTTCTGCAGCGCGTTCATTGCCTGCTCGCCGACCGCGCGCCCACGCGCCACATTGGCCAGACCCGCGTAGCAGAACACGCGCGTGTCGTTGCGCCGCTGCCAGGCCTGCAGATGGCGATCGAAAGCCGACCACTGCCCGTGCTTGCCGAGCGTCAGCATCCATTGGCGCCGCACCAGATCACCGGTAAGCTGATCCGCGTGGGTCTTGATGAAGTGCTCGGCGCGTGCACTGACCGCCGGATCGGGTGCGATCTCGTGTTTGTCCAGCGCGCGCAGCCGCTGGCGCAGCAGCCAGTAGTCGACATAGTCGCGCAGCGGGTAGTCGGACGGCACCAGGGCCGCCAGCCGCGCCAGCGTCTCGTCGTCGTCGCGCTGCAAGGCCCGCAAGGCATCCTGGAACGCGCGGTCGGCCTCGGCGATCCGTGCGCCCGTGACCCCGGCGCGGGCGCCGTTACCGGTCAGTCCCTCGTCATTGCGCTCGTCGTCCTGCGCCATTGCGCAGCCAAGCGAGATGCTCAGCAGCAGGGCGCAGACGCGGCGCACCGGGGGCTGGCTCGATGAGCTGGGGCGAGTGCTGAGGGCAAACATGATGCAACCCGAATAACGCTGTTAACTCAATACTTTAAGGCCACAATTGACTGTATCACATGAAATGAATGCGGGCGCGGAAAAGCGGGCCGCGCGGCAGCGATTGCTGGCTTGGCGCAAGGCGATGCCGGCAGCGCTGCGCGTGGCCGCCCAGGCAGCGATCGCGGCTCGTCTGGACGCCTGGCTGGGCGGTTGGCAGCAACACCGCGCCACGCCGACCCTGGCGGTCTACTGGCCCATTCGTGGCGAGCCCGACCTTCGCGAACATTACCTTCGCTGGCGTGACCAGGGCGTGCGATTGGCCCTGCCGGTCACGCCGGCGGGCCCGCTGCCGTTGCAGTTCGCGCGCTGGGAGGCGGACGCACGCTTGCAGCGCGACGCCTTCGGCATTCCGACGCCGGTCGAATGCGAGTTCTGCGAACCCGACGCGCTGCTGGTGCCCTGCGTCGGCTTCGCGCCCGGTGGATGGCGCCTCGGCTATGGCGGGGGTTTCTACGATCGAACGCTGGCGAGCCGCGCCGTCGTCACGATCGGTGTCGCATTCGACGATTGCGAATGGCCCGAGTTGCCCTGCCTGGCGCACGATCGGCCGTTGTCGATGATCGTCACCGAGCGGCGCGTGATCGCCGGTGCCCCGCTCACGGCCGATTGAGCGCGCGTCTCAGTCGTCGATCGGGCAGTCGGCCAGACTGGCCTCGTGCGCCTGATACCAGCTCTGGAAAGCGTCGGCCGAGATCGGGCGTGAATAGAAGTATCCCTGGCCCACGTCGCAACGCAGATCCTCGAGCACCATCAGCGCGCCCTGGTCCTCGATGCCCTCGGCGATCGCGACCATCTCGAAGGTGTGCGCCAGATCCACCAGCGCCGAGACGATCTGCCGATCGCCCTTGTCCTGCGCGATGTTGCGCACGAAGCTCTTGTCGATCTTGAGCTCGTCGAGCGGGAATTTGCGCAAGTAGGAAAACGACGAATAGCCGGTGCCGAAATCGTCGATCGCGAGCTTGCATCCCAAGGACTTCAATTCCGACATGAACTCGATCGCGCTCAGTTCGTGTTGCACGATCGAGCTCTCGGTCAGTTCGAGGGTCAGTCGTTGGGCTGAAATTCCCCAGGTGTCCAGGCTCTGGCCGACCAGCGCTGGAAACGATGCGTCGCTCAGCGTCACGGCCGACAGGTTGATGCCGACACCGATCTCGATGCCCATAGCCTGCCACATCATCAGGTTGCGCAACGCACTGTTGATGACGAACTGCGTCAGGTTGGCCATCATGCCGCGTTCCTCGCACACCGACGCGATCAGGTCCGGGCTGACCGAACTGCCGTCGGGACGGAACCAGCGGATCAGCGCCTCGGCCGAAATACAGTGACCGGTGATGATGTCGATCTGCGGCTGGAAATAGACCTCGAGCTCGTTGCCGAACAACGCGGTGCGCAACTCGCGCTCGAGCGTGTCGCGATGCACGACCGCCGCATCGGTATTCAGATGCGAGAGCATGACGTGATCATCGTTGGTGCGAGCCCGCACCGCCGACTCGGCCGCCGCATTGACGACCGTCATCGGGTCGGCCAGGCGGCCGGCGTTGGCATAGCAGCCGCCGACCACGGGCCTCATCTGTACGATACGCTTGCTGCCGGTGGCGGTATCGATCTGCACCGGGCGCATCAGCGACTCACGCAGCGTGCGCGCGGCCAGTTCGGCCAGCGCGGCGCTCGGGATGTCGCACAGCAGGATCCAGACCTCGTCCGGGGTCACGAATGCATAGCGGTCGACGGGGCGAAGACGGCCGCGTAGCCGACGCGACACCTCGACCAGCACCGACTTGGCATCGGGTTGCTGGCTCAGCGCGTACAGCCGGTCGGACCGGTTCAGATGCAGGACCAGCATCGCCGTGTTGTGCTGGCTGCGGTCGAGGTGGCGCTGGCGCAGCAGACCGACCAGGTCGTTGGCTGCAAGTCGTTCGGCGTGCGAACTTTGCGCGGGTGTCGCTGTCTGGCTCACGCTTGCCGTCAGATCAGAGCGTTGGCCTTGGCCAGCTCGCCGCCGTAGAAATCGCGCACCTTGATGCCGTACTCGCCAGCGGCGATGGCGCGAACGATGCGGATCGGTTTACCGTCCGGCCCCTTCGGTCTGTCGAACAGATTGCGTTCGATCGGCATGTCCAGCTGGCGTTTGTCGGGCCAGGTCAGCACCAGTACGCGTGGTTCGAGGCGGCGCACCTTGTTGTGCGACAGCACGATCGCGACCTCGCCGGTCGAAAGCTCGACCAGCGAACCGACCGGAAAGACGCCGACCGCCTGCACGAACTGCTCGACCAGGGGTTCGTGGAACGATGTGCCCGACCACTCGAACAGGTTCAGGATCGCATCGTGCGGCGAAACGGCATTGGCATAGGGGCGCGGCGTGATCATCGCGGCGAAGGTGTCGGCGATCGCCGCCATCCGGCCGTAGATGGAGATCTCCTGATCCTTCAGGCCCTTGGGGTAGCCGGAGCCGTCGAGCCGCTCGTGATGCTGCGAGATGCCGTGCACCACCTCCTTGGGCAGGTTGTCCTCGGACAAGGCCTCCAGGCCCAGGCGCACGTGCTCGCGCACGAGCGCGTATTCCTTGGCCGTGAGCATGCCCGGCTTCTCCAGCAGGGGCTTGGGCAGCTTGGTCTTGCCGAGGTCGGCGAGCAGGCCGATCATGCCGAGGTTGCCCAGCATCTGGCGCGGAAAGCCGAGATGGCGTCCGAGCGCGATCAGGTACAGGGACACCTTCACCGCATGCCCGTAGGTGCTGGCATCCTGGTCGCGCATCTTCGCGACCCACATCATCGCGTCGGGGTTGTCGACCATGGATTGCACCATGTCGTCGACCACCTCGTTGACGTCGTCGAAGTTCGGCAGCTTGCCGCCGCGCACGTCCTTGACCAGCGTCTCGATCGTGGTTTCGCCACGCTTGAAGGTCTGCCGGGCGCGCGGCAGTTCCTCCTCGATCGTGACCTGATCGGCATAGCGGCGCAGCTTGATGTCGGGCGGCAGCATGCGCCGCAGTTCGTCGCGCTGCTCCTTCTTGCGCTGCTTGCGCGCCTTGGGGGTTGGCTTCGGCGCGCCGAACAGCAGTTCGACGAGCGCATTGAACCAGTAGCCGAAGGAGTCGCGACTCGGCCTGATCGCGTGACCGGGCGCCGCCTGATCGAGATACGCGTTCAGGCGTTGGCTGCCCTGCGAATAGCGCTTCTTCGTCTTGCGGGTGCGGTCGTCGAGCGTTGCGAACGAACGCAGGCTCGAGCGCAACGAGCGCGGCTCGGGCGCCGGCATGTCGAACATCGCGGCTTCGCGAATCGCCGTCACGACCTCGGGGTCGGACTTCTCGATATCGACGTAGACCGTGCCGCAATGGCGGGTCAGCGTGGCCAGTTCGTCGGGGTCGGAGATCTTGAAGCCCTGCAACAGAAAGGGCGTGTCCTCCCACGGGCGATCCAGTTCGGCGACGAACATGCCCGCCTTGAGACGGTCGACGGGCAGCTTGTAGCGGAACAGCGAAACGTTCTCTTCCGGCTTGTTACGGCTGCGCGGGCCGACCGGTTCGGAGGGAACGGCGGCACCCGCGTCGGCAGCGGTGACCGGTCGCGGGGCAATGGGCTCGCTCACGTCGGTGCCGAAGCTCATGTCGAGCGGCGGCAATTCGTTCGTGCTGCGCGGCTGGTCGATAACGGGTTCCGAGCTCATCGTCGAAGAAGGTCGAAGATCTTCGATGATGTTATCGCCGAGTCCGTTCGTTTCGAACCGGCCGGCGGCCCAGCGGTTGCCACTTTGTGGTGAGCGCCGACGAGCGGCAGTTCAATCGCTACTGGCGGGCAGCGACCGGCACAGGTCGATCGTCGGTTCGGACTGATTGAGTGTGTAGAAATGCAGGCCGGGGGCACCGCCCGCGATCAGGCGCCGGCACAGATCGGCGACCACGTCGTGACCAAAGGCACGCAGCGAGGTCACATCGTCGCCGAAGCTCTGCAGGCGGGCACGGATCCAGCGCGGAATCTCGGCACCGCAGGCATCCGAGAAGCGAGCCAGCTGGGTGTGATTCGTGATCGGCATGATGCCGGGAACGATCGGGACGTCCACGCCGGCGCGCGCCGCCTCGTCGCGGAACCGGAAGTAGGCATCGGCGTTGAAGAAATACTGCGTGATCGCGGAATCGGCCCCGGCGCGCACCTTGGTCACGAACGCGCGCAGGTCGTCCGCCATCGTGGCCGCCTGAGGGTGCTTCTCGGGGTAGGCCGCGACTTCGATGTGGAAGGCGTCGCCGTGTCGCTCGCGCACGTAGGCCACCAGATCGCTCGCATAGCGAAACGCACCGCCCATGCTCGGCCCGCTGCCGCTGGGCAGGTCGCCACGCAATGCCACCAGGCGGTCGATGCCGGCGGCGCGATAACGCTGCAGCAACTCGTCGATCGTCTCCCGGCTGGCACCGATGCAGCTCAGATGCGGGGCCACGGTCAGACCCTCGTCGCGAATCTCCATCACCGTGTCGAGCGTCTTGGTCTGGTTGGCCCCGCCGGCGCCGTAGGTGACGCTGAAGAACTCCGGCGCGGTCGCCTTGAGCGCAGCGCGCACCGTGCGCAGCTTGTCGATGCCGGTCGGCGTGTTGGGGGGAAAGAACTCGAAACTGATTGCGAAGCTCATGTCGTTTCCTATGCCGCCTCGGTGGCGGTTACGCGCGCATGGCGCGCATGCATCAACAGTTCGTGATTGCCGTCGCCGCCGGTGATCGGGCTCTCGGTCCAGCCGCACAACTGCATGCCGTGCCCGGTCAAGGCGGCCTCGAACGCTGGCCGCAGGTTCGCGAGTGCGGCGCGATCGCGCACCAGGCCGCGCCGGTCGACCGCGCCCGTGCCGAGTTCGAACTGCGGCTTGACCAGACTGACCAGATCGCCGTCGTCGGCGAGCAGCGCCACGATCGCATCCATCACCCGGCGCTGCGAGATGAACGAGAGATCGACCACGACCAGATCGAAGCCCCGGCTGCGCACCCGCCCGGCATCGATCGCCGTGTCCAGCGCCTCGGCCAGTCGTTCGCGGTGGGCATCACGCACATGGGTCTTCTCGAGCGTGAACACGCGCGGATCGGTCCGCAGGCTGGCGGCGAGCTGGCCGTGGCCGACCTCGACACCCACCACGAGCCTGACGCCGGCCTGCAGCAGGCACTCGGTGAAACCGCCGGTGCTCTGGCCGAGATCGGCCGCGAGACGACCGGCCACCGGCACCGAGAAAACCCGTAACGCGTGCGCCAGTTTGAGCGCGCCGCGCGATACGAAGTCGGTGCCGGCAGTGCCATCACGCGTCAACGCGCCATGGTCGGCCACCAGGGTCGAGGCCTTCAGGGGCAGCCGTTTGCCCCCGGGACCCCGCAAGATCAGCCGGCCTTCATCGATCAGCCGCCTGGCCTCGGTGCGCGAGCGTGCGAGGCCGGTGTCGACTGCGAGCAGATCGGCTCGCCGCCCGTTCGTCATGGTCCGCCGCGGCCGTGGTCGGTGTCGGATCGCACCGATCGCCGGCCTGCGGGTTCGTCAGTAACGATAGGTGTCGGGCTTGTACGGACCCTGTACCGGCACGCCGAGGTAGGCCGCCTGCTCGTCGCTGAGTTCGGTCAGCATCGCACCCAGTTTCTTCAGCTGCAGGCGTGCGACCTTCTCGTCGAGGTGCTTGGGCAACACGTAGACCTTGCCGCGTTCGTAGTAGTCCTGGTGCGTCCAGAGCTCGATCTGGGCAATGGTCTGGTTCGCGAACGACGACGACATCACGTAGGACGGGTGACCGGTGGCGCAGCCCAGGTTCACCAGGCGGCCCTGAGCGAGCAGGATGATCCGCTTGCCGTCAGGGAAGATCACGTGATCGACCTGCGGCTTGATGTTCTCCCACTCGTATTGTTCGAGCGAGGCGACCTGGATCTCGTTATCGAAGTGACCGATGTTGCAGACGATCGCCTGGTCCTTCATGGCGGCCATGTGGTCGTGCGTGATCACGTCTTTGTTGCCGGTGGTGGTCACGAAGATGTCGCCCTTGTCGGCCGCGTAGTCCATGGTCACGACGCGATAACCTTCCATGGCGGCCTGCAGTGCACAGATCGGGTCGATCTCGGTGATCCAGACTTGTGCCGACAGTGCGCGCAGCGCCTGTGCCGAGCCCTTGCCCACGTCACCGTAGCCGCAGACGATCGCGACCTTGCCGGCGATCATCACGTCGGTGGCACGCTTGATTCCGTCGACCAGCGACTCGCGGCAACCGTAGAGATTGTCGAACTTGCTCTTGGTGACCGAGTCGTTGACGTTGATGGCGCGGAAAGCGAGTTCGCCGCGCGCCGACATCTGCTTCAGGCGGTTGACGCCGGTGGTGGTTTCCTCGGTCACACCGACGATCGCGTGCAGATTGCGCTCGTAGAAGCCGGGATCGGTCGCGAGCTTGGCCTTGATGGCCGCGTACAGCGCGGTTTCCTCCTCGCCGTGGGGATTGGCGAGCACGCTCGGATCCTTGGCCGCCCTGGCGCCCAGGTGGATCAGCAAGGTGGCGTCGCCGCCGTCGTCGAGGATCATGTTCGAGGGCTGGCCGTCGGCCCAGTCGAAGATCTTGTGCGTGTAGTCCCAGTACTCGGTGAGCGTCTCACCCTTGACGGCAAAGACCGGGATGCCGCCGGCGGCGATCGCGGCGGCGGCGTGATCCTGTGTCGAGAAGATGTTGCACGAGGCCCAGCGCACTTCGGCGCCGAGCGCGACCAGGGTCTCGATCAGAACCGCGGTCTGGATGGTCATGTGCAGCGAGCCGGTGATGCGCGCACCCTTGAGCGGCTGGCTGGGCGCGAACTCGTCGCGAATGGCCATCAGGCCGGGCATCTCGGTTTCGGCGATCGCGATCTCCTTGCGGCCGTAGTCGGCCAGCGAGATGTCGGCGACCTTGTAGTCGGAGAAGGAATCGGATTTCAGAACGGCGGACATAGAGGCTCCATGAGGTCGGACCTCCGGCCGTGGCGGCACGGGATGCGCGGGCTGAGTGGCCTGACGTGAAGGCCTGGGAGTCGGCTCGCGCACCATGAGGAGGTCATGGTTCAGCGAGCGCCGTTGAATTGCCTGCCGCAACGGCAGGCCTACGGGTTTCGAGCCTGGCGCCGCGGCCGATGAGGGGCCGTGGGCGTCGCAACGCTCCTCGAAACGCCGATTATTTTAACCCAGCGTCCCACTCATGATGTGCTCGACGGGCGACTCTTGGCAGCGGTTTGTGGCCGGTTGTCGCAATCCAGTCGACGCCACTGCCAGGCGAGCCGTTCAAAGCGCCCCTTGGCGCGCGCGAAGCTCTCGCGGTCTTGCTCGTTGCCGGAGATCATGAACAAGGCGGGCCAGAAGACCACCCCGGTAGTCATCGCGACGCGGTTGGCCATCGAATCGGCGCCGATGCGCGCGCCGTGGGCCTGCATGATCGCCAGCACGCGCAGGCGCTCGTGCGCCACCTGAGCACAGTCGAGATCGAGATAGGTGCCGTCCGGCGGTTCGACGGATGCGATCCGCTCACCGGGTGCGGCGCAGCCGGCGAGGGTGGCGATGGCGACGACCGTGACGATCGATCGCATCGCCCGTCGAGAGATTCTGGGCATCATCGTCCGGACAATACGACCGGACTGGTGCAATCCTTTGCTTCACGACGATGGCCGGCGCGCAACGCCGGACCAAAGGCGACTCGCCGCGGCCGCGCCGCGCCGCGCCGCCTGGCCGCCGGGGGCGGCGTGCCCGCGACGGCCCCACGGCCAGGCGCTGCGCCTGCCGTGGCCGTGGCCGTGGCCGGGTGTGAACCCGGCCGGCCGACGACTCAGAGAGCGGCCCTCAGCAGCTCGGCCTTGTCGGTCGCTTCCCACGAGAACTGCGGCTCGTCGCGGCCGAAGTGGCCGTAGGCCGCACTCTTGCGGTAGATGGGACGCAGCAGGTCGAGCATCTGGACGATGCCCTTCGGCCGCAGGTCGAAGTGCTCGCGCACCAGGGCCGCGATCTTGGCGTCGTCGAGCTTGCCCGTGCCCTGGGTGGTGACCCACACCGAGGTCGGTTCGGCGACACCGATCGCGTACGAGAGCTGCACCAGGCAGCGCTCGGCCAGGCCGGCGGCGACGATGTTCTTGGCCACGTAACGCGCGGCGTAGGCGGCCGAACGGTCGACCTTGGACGGATCCTTGCCCGAGAACGCGCCACCGCCATGCGGTGCCGCGCCGCCGTAGGTGTCGACGATGATCTTGCGTCCGGTCAGGCCGCAGTCGCCCTGCGGGCCACCGATCACGAAACGGCCGGTCGGGTTGATCAGGTACTTGATCTCGCCCTTGACCAGTTCGGCCGGCAGCACCGGCTTGACGATCTCTTCGATGACCGCCTCGCGCAGCTTCGACATCTCGATGTCGGGTGCGTGCTGGGTCGAGATCACGACGGTGTCGATCGATTGCGGCCGGCCGTCGGCGTAGCGCAGCGTGATCTGCGACTTGGCGTCGGGGCGCAGCCAGGGCAGACGACCGTCCTTGCGCAACTGCGCCTGGCGCTCGACCAGACGGTGGGCGTAATAGATTGCCGCGGGCATCAGCTCGGGCGTCTCGTCGCAGGCGTAGCCGAACATCAGGCCCTGGTCGCCGGCACCCTGGTCGAGATCGTTGTCGTGCGCCTTGTCGACGCCCTGGGCGATGTCGGGACTCTGCTTGTCGTAGCAGACCTGTACCGAGCAGCCCTTGTAGTCGATGCCGTACTCGGTGTTGTCGTAGCCGATTTCCTTGATCGTGTCGCGCGCGACCTGGATGTAGTCGATATTGCCGGTCGAGGTGATCTCGCCGGCCAGCAGCACGAGGCCGGTGGTGCACAAGGTCTCGGCTGCGACGCGCGAACGCGGGTCGAGCGTCAGCAGCGCATCCAGGATGGCGTCGGAGATCTGGTCCGCGACCTTGTCGGGATGGCCTTCGGAGACCGATTCGGAGGTAAAGAGGTATTCGTTCATGCAGCTTCTCCATCTTGGCGGGCCGGCGTGGCCCGCGAATCCGGTTGCCCCGCAGGGCACACTTGAAAGACCGGACGGTTGCAGATCGGCGCAGCCGACTTGCAGAGAAGCGGCGACGCTTTAGCGGTCAGGTCACGAAACCCGCATGGCGGCTTGCAGCGCCGCCAGCCGTGCTTCGTGCCGAATCGCCGAACTCGGGCGTCAGCCCTCGCTCGGTGTGTCGCCCCGCAAGTTGTCCGTTAACTCGGCGACCTCCGCATTATATGAAAACAACAGGCAACGTCAGTGATTTCCGCCCGGTGGTGTGCGTGTCGTATCCTCAGCACTCCTTTTTTCCCTGATTCGTTCGCCGATGTCCGCCTCAAACGCGCCCTCGCGGCAGTCGGCCGCCCGACCGAGCATGCCGCGGGTGTTGCGCTTGCTCGGCCTGGCGCCGCTGCCGATCGCTCATCTGTTCGGGGCATGCATTGGCGTGATTGCATGGGCGTTCTCGGCCAGCTATCGCAGAAAGCTCGACACCAACATGGCGCAGGCCGGTTATCGCCCCGGCGCGGTGCGGCGGCAGGCGATCGTGCAGGCCGGGCGCATGATCGCCGAGTGTCCGTGGGTCTGGACGCATCATCCGCGTGCGGTCATCCGCAAGGTGCTGCTCAGCAGCACCGAGGCGCTCGAGATCGCCGAGCAGCGCGGCCGCGGCGTGCTGATCCTGACCCCGCACCTGGGGGCGTTCGAGGTCGCCGCGCGCTTCTACGCCGCGCGCCGGCCGATCACGGTGCTCTACAAACCGCCCAAGATCGACTTCGTGCGCCGTTGGCTCGAGGCGGCACGTTCGGCCGATGGCGTCACCGCGGTGCCGCCGACCATCGGCGGCCTGCGCACCATGCTGCGCACGCTGCGTCGCGGCGACATCGTCGGGCTGTTGCCCGACCAGGTTCCCACCGAGGGCGATGGCGAGTGGGCGAACTTCTTCGGTAAGCCGGCCTACACGATGACCCTGCCGCAGCGCCTGACCGAGATGACCGGTTGCACGGTGGTGCTGGCCACCGCCGAGCGCCTGTCGCTCGGCCGCGGCTGGCGGCTGCACTTCGAAGTGCTGCCCGACGTGCCGACGCCGGCCGTGGTCAATGCGCGCTTCGAGGGGCTCATCCAGCGCATGCCCGGGCAATACCTTTGGGGTTACAACCGCTACAAGCTACCGCCGGGCGTCGCCGCGGCCGATGCCGGCATGGTCGTGGCCGAAGCGCAGCCGGATGTCGTCGAGCTCACCAACGAGCCCGACCTCAGGCACAAGTTGCCGCAACAGTAATCGCCGGACGAGCATGGGTGAGGCGGCGGCACGGGCCGGACTATTCGTCTTCAAGCAGGTGGCGCGGCTACCGCTGCCGCTGATTCGCCGTCTCGCCGCGCCGGTGGGTGACCTCGTCTACCGGCTGGCCGGCGGACGGCGTCACGTCACCCTGACCAACCTGCGCCTGTGTTTTCCGGACTGGACCGAGCAGCGTCGCGAACAGGTGGCGCGCGCGCACTTTCGTGCCTTCCTGATCACCTTCTTCGAACGCTTCATCTTCTGGTTCGGGCCGCCCGAACGCATCCGTGCCCTGTGCACGATTCGCGGCGAAGAGCATCTGCAAACGCTCCAGGGCCGGCCCGCCATCCTGCTCGCACCGCATTTTCTCGGGCTGGACGCCGGCGGCATCCGAGTCCAGGTCGAGCGCCGCGTCGATTCGATGTATGCGCAGCAAAAGAGTGCCGTGCTGACCGCGGCCATGACCGCCGGACGAAGCCGCTTTCATGGCTCGCGCATGATCTTGCGCAACGAGGGAATGCGCGGCGCCGCGCGCACCGTGCGTGATGGCGTGCCGTTCTACTTCCTGCCCGACATGGATCTGGGCGCACGCGACGCCGTGTTCGTGCCGTTCTTCGGTGTGCCCGCCGCCACGGTCACCTCGGTGGCCCGCCTGGCCCGGCTGGCGCGCGCGGCGGTGGTGCCCTGCGTGACCCTGATGACCGAGCGCGGTTACGAGGTCACGCTCTACGAACCGTGGGCCGATTACCCGCCCGATGACCTCGAAGCCGCCACCCGGCAAATGAACGCGTTCATCGAGGCGCGCGTGCTCGAAGCGCCGGAACAGTATCTCTGGAGCCACAAGCGTTTCAAAACGCGGCCACCCGGCGAGGCCGGCTTCTACTGAGCGGGTGATAATGGCCGCCAACTCCTGATCCCCCGATCCGAGATGCGATTGCGATTCACCAAGATGCATGGTGCGGGCAATGACTTCGTCATGCTCGACGGCGTGCGCCAGCGCCTGTCGCTGGCGCCGGCGCAATTGCGGGCACTGGCCGACCGCCATCGCGGCGTCGGCGCCGACCAGATCCTGGTCGTCGAGCCCGATGACGCGCCCGGGGTCGATTTTCGTTATCGCATCTTCAATGCCGATGGTGGCGAGGTCGAGCAGTGTGGCAACGGTGCGCGCTGTTTCGTGCGATTCGTGCGCGAGCAAGGCCTGACCGACAAGACCGAGATCACCGTGCGCACCGCCAAGGGCCTGATTCATCCGGCCGAGTTGGCCGACGGCCGCGTGCGCGTGGACATGGGCGCGCCGCGTTTCGAGCCCGCCGACGTCGACTTCGACGCCGATGGTCTGGCGATGCGCAACGAGCACGACTGCCGCCTCTGGGCGCTGCCGCTGGCCGGCCAAGAGCGCTGGATCAGCATCGCCTCGATGGGCAATCCGCATGCCATGCAGTGGGTCGACGACGTCGATACCGCGCCGGTGCGCGAGGAAGGTCCGCGCATCGAGCGCCACGCCCGTTTCGGCCGCGGCGTGAACGCCTCGTTCATGCAGTTCGTCGATGCCGGGCATGTGCGCCTGCGGGTCTGGGAGCGCGGCGCCGGCGAGACCCTGGCCTGCGGTTCGGGCGCCTGTGCGGCGGCGGTTCTGGGCATGCGCCAGGGGCGCCTGGCGCCCACCGTGCAGGTGCAGGCACTGGGCGGTGTGCTCGAGATCGAATGGCATGGCGGGCCGGTGTTCATGACCGGCGAAGCGGTAACGGTTTTCGAGGGCGAATTGCCCTGGCCGCCGGCGGCTTAGCCCGGCGCTGCCCGGCGGGCAGGCAGCCGAATCCATGACGGCCGCCGTGACGGCCGATGAACGAGGGGGTCGATGCCGTATGACGAACCTCCGCAGACGACGGGACCCATGAAAGTGAAATCGAATGCGAACGCCGATGCCGGCAACCCTCCTGCCGAGACACCCGTCCCCGACGGGCCGGTGGCCGACGGGGAGGGCATCGACGAGTCGGCGATCGCCGAGTATCTGCTCGCCACGCCTTCGTTCTTCGATCGCTTTCCGAGCGTGCTGGCCGACGCCCGCCTGCCCGACCTGCACCGCGGGCGCGCGCTGTCGCTGCACGAGCGCCAGCTCGCCCAGTTGCGCGAGCAGCGTGCCCTGCTCGAGCGACGTCTGGCCTCGCTGATGGCGGTTGGTCACGAGAACGACGCGCTGGCCGCACGCCTGCAGCACTTCACGCGCGAGTTGTTGCTCACGGGCGAGGCCTCGGCCATGCCGGGACGAATCATCGCCGGTCTGCGCGAGCACTTCTCGGTGCCGATGGCCGCGATGCGGCTATGGGGTGTGGCCGAACAATACGCGGCCCTGCCCGAGGCCCGGGCCGTCGATTCGGACACGCGCGCGCTGGCCGATGACCTGCACAGGCCCTATTGCGGCCTGACCGGACGCTACCCGCAGACGCGCTGGCTGGCCGGTGGCGGCGAGGATGCGCGCTCGATGGCCTTGCTCGCGCTGCGACGGGGCGCCGAGCCGCGTGCATTCGGCCTGATCGTGCTTGGCTCGGCCGACGGCGACCGCTTCCAGACGGGCATGGCGACCGATGTCCTGGAACGCATCGGCGAGATCGCCAGCGCGTCATTGTCGCGCCTGATGGCCCGCGCGGACGATGCGCGGCGAACCGACCGTGCCTCGGCCGCCTGACGAGCGGCACGATCCGATCACGGTGCAGTCGCGCCCCGAGATCGGTGCCTGGCTGGGCCGGCTGCGGACCGAGCGCGGCTATTCAGCGGCCACCCTGACCAGCTACGCGCAGGCGCTGGAGTTGCTCGAGTTGCTGGCCGAAGACATGCCCTGGCAACAGGTGCGCGAGGCCGACATTCGTCGCTGGGTGGCCGAACTGGCGCGCGAAGGGCTCGCGCCGCGCACCATTGCGCAGCGTTTGTCCGCGTGGCGCGGTTTCTTCGACTTTCTCGCGCTCGCGCACAACCCGGTACGCGGCGTGCGCGGGCCCAAGGCGCCGCGACGACTGCCCAAGGCGCTCAGTCCCGACGAGGCCAACCGCCTGGCCGCACATCGTGCCGGCGAGGCCTTCGAGGCCGTGCGCGACAAGGCGCTGGTGGAATTGTTCTATTCCTCGGGACTGCGGCTGGCCGAGCTGTGCAGCCTGGACCTGCACTACTTCAGCGATGGCGATGGTCGCAGCATTTCGTGGCTCGAACGCTCCGAAGCCCAGGTGCGCGTGACCGGCAAGGGTGGCAAGCAGCGTAGTGTCCCGGTGGGCCGTGCGGCACTGGAGGCGATCGACGCATGGGTGGCGTTGCGCGCCGCCTGGCTCGCCGAACGGCCGGGCGCCGAGTCGCACGCCTTGTTCATCAGCAATCGTGGCCGACGCCTGGCGCGGCGCACCGTGCAGGTCCGCCTGGCACGCCTGGCGCGCGGGCAGGGTATCGCCAGCCGGGTCCATCCGCACGTGCTGCGGCATTCGTTCGCCAGCCATCTGTTGCAATCCAGCGGTGACCTGCGCGGCGTGCAGGAGCTGCTGGGCCACGCCAACATCGCCACCACGCAGGTCTACACGGCGCTCGATTTCCAACGCCTGGCCAATGTCTACGACGCGGCGCATCCGCGCGCGCGCAAACGCTGAGGCGGCGCTCGCAATGCAAAAAAGCGTTGCGAGTCGAAACGAATGTCGACAGCGCTTACAGGCACGCCGCTTGCCACTTCGTTGCAGCATGCAAAAGGCCTCGAAAAAACACGTTGCTCCGGTATTTCGAATTTCGGAACGATGCCAGTACAATCCGCCGTTCTTTGCAGACACCGACAATTTTTCTCATGAGTGGTTCGCACATTCCGGTGACGATCCTGACCGGTTTTCTGGGCAGCGGTAAGACCACGCTGCTCAACCGTGTGCTTCACGAGCAGCACGGCATGAAGATCGCGGTGATCGAGAACGAGTTCGGCGAGTCCGGGGTCGACAACGAACTGCTCCTGCAAAACCGCGACGAGCAGATCATCGAGATGAACAACGGCTGCATCTGTTGCACGGTGCGTGGTGATCTGGTGCGCATTCTGGGCGACCTGCGCGAGCGCCGGCAGTCCGGCGACGTCTCGTTCGACCGGGTGATCATCGAGACCACCGGTCTGGCCGACCCCGCTCCGGTCGCGCAGACCTTCTTCATCGACGACGACATCGCGGACACCTATCTGCTCGACGCCGTGCTCACCGTGGTCGATGCCAAGCACGGCATGAAGCAGCTCGATGACACCCGCGAGGCGGCCGAACAGGTCGCCTTCGCCGACCGCCTGCTGATCTCCAAGACCGACCTGGTCGGCGAAGACGAGCTGGCCGCGCTGCGCAAGCGCCTCGTGCGCATCAATCCGCGCGCCCCGATCCAGAACGTGCATTTCGGCGAGGTCGCGATCAAGGATGTGCTCGACATCCGCGGCTTCAACCTGAACAACATCCTCGAGATCGCGCCCGATTTCCTCGAAAGCGACGAGCACGAGCACAGCGACGAGGTGCAGAGCTTCGTGTTCAGCTCGCGCCGTCCGTTCGATCCGGGCCGCCTCGAAGACTTCCTGTCGGGCCTGATCCAGGTCTATGGCGAGCAGATGCTGCGCTACAAGGGCGTGCTCTACATGAAGGGCTCCGACCGCCAGACGGTTTTCCAGGGCGTGCACATGATGATGGGTGCCGACGTCGGGCGCGCATGGAAAAACAACGAAAAGAAGGCCAGCAAGATGGTGTTCATCGGGCGAAACCTTCCGAAAGAGACTTTCATCAAGGGTTTGGAGCAGTGTCTTGCGTAAGCTGGACGCCTTCGATCCGACGGGGCCACGGGCCGCGCCGATCGTTTCATTGATCGAGCCAGGCATTGCCGTGGGCCCCTACCTGGAGCGTTGAGGTTATGGCCGTCAAGGAAGTCAAGATTCCCACTGAGCAGGAAATGCTCAAGATGGGCGAAGCGCAGTACATGAATGCGGCCCAGCTCGCGTTCTTTCGTGACAAGCTCCAGCAGATGGAGAAGGACATCCTCTCCAATGCCGGTGAAACCACCGAGCATCTGCGCGAGACCGTCATCGTCCCCGATCCGGCCGACCGAGCCACGATCGAGGAAGAGCACGCACTCGAACTGCGCACCCGCGACCGCGAACGCAAGCTGCTCAAGAAGGTTCAGCAGGCGCTGTCACGCATCGACAGCGGCGATTATGGCTTCTGCGAGGAAACCGGCGAGCCGATCGGCGTCGGCCGGCTGATCGCGCGGCCCACCGCCACCTTGTCGCTCGAGGCCCAGCAGCGGCGCGAGCTGCGCCAAAAGATGTTCGGCGACTGAAACCCGGCCGCGGCGCGGTTACCGCCGGTTACCGTAGGTCGCCTGCAAGACGCAGGTGGTCGTCCGGGCCTTAGACGCCGGGCCCGCCGCTGGTAGACTGGATCGCTGAAATTGACGCGATCCAGCATGGTTTTTTCACTGTTTCGAAGGAAGTCCGCGAACCGCCGCTCGGCCGATGCCGATCTCGGCGACGCCTCGACCATGGGCGGCGACGCTGCCGTCGATACGCTTCCCTCGCGCGCCGAACCCTCGTTGTCCGATCGTGAACTCGGCCGCCTGACCGCCGAGAAGATCGATCAGATCGAGAGCGAGATGATCTCCGACGCGCTGGCGGCCGGCGTCGACGAACTCGAAGCCCTGGCGCTGGGGATCCGTGCGCCCGAGTCCCGCGTTCGCAAGCCTACGGCGGTCGAGATCCTCGGTCAGATTTCGCGCAAGGAAGAACGCCGCGAGGCCGGTCTGCCCGAGCCCGCCGACGAGCCGCCGCCGCCCGCGCGGCGGGCACTCGACGAACCGCTGCCCTTCGAAAGCACCAAGCCCGAGCCCTCCGCGGTCGCCGCACCGGCCGCCAAGCCGGGTGGCATCGACACCGACACGATCGCCTCGACCACCACGCTGATGGGCGAGGACCCGTTCGCGATCGACATCGTCGATGGCTCACAGTCGATGCCGGTGGCGCTCGAGGAGGCGGCGATTCTGTTCTCCAACGGCAATTTCGCCGGTGCGCACGAGGCCCTGCGTCGCTCGATGGCCGAAGACGGCCTGACCGGGTTCTACCGCATCCTGTCCTGGCACATGGTGTTCGATCTGCTGCGCGTGATCGGCGATCGTGAGGCTTTCGATTCGGTGGCCATCGCCTACGCCAACGAGACCGAGAGCTCGCCACCGGCGTGGAGCGACGACCTCAAGGTGCCGGCCAAGACCCGTGCACGCACCGGCAGTCCTTCGCACCTGGTGCTGCGCGGGACGATCGACGATCGATCCGGCAGCATCGTCGAACAACTCGTCCGCGCGGCGGGTCACAAGCGTGACTGCAGCATCGACCTCGGCGAATCGACCGAGGTCAGTGCCGACGGCGCGCGCCAGATGCTGCGTCTGATCGACGTCTTCACCGGGCTAGGCTGGCCGCTGCGCGTGCTTGGTGTGCAGCGCCTGTTCGATCTGGCACGAAGCAAGATCGAGACCGCTCGTGCCGACGATGACGACATCTTCTGGCGCCTGGCCTTGCTCTGCCTGCGCCTGCTCGGCGACGAGACCCGCTTCGACGATCTGAGCATCGATTACTGCGTCACCTACGAGATCTCGCCGCCGTCCTGGGAGCCCTTGCCGGCTCACATCGGTGCCGACAAGGCGGGCAGCGCCGCGGCGGAAGCCGCGGCCGACGAGCCGGCCGCCCAGATATCCCCGACCGCCCACCCGAACCGGCTCAAGCTCTCGGGCGAGCTCAGTGGACGGATCGACGATGTCGTATCCGCCGTCAACGAGACCACCGAGTCGCACGAGATCGTGACGCTCGATTGCCTGCTTCTGCGGCGGGTCGACTTCGCCGCCGCCGGCTCGATGCTCAACCTGCTGATCCAGCTCCAGGGGCGCGATCGCAAGTTGGTCTTCCTGCAGCCGAACTACATGGTCTATGCCTTGATGCTCGTCATGGGCATGCAGGAGCTGGCCACCATCCGCCGGCGCCGGGTCTGAGTCGCCGCCGCCTTTAGACACCGTGGTCGCCAGCCTCCTGCCAGCGTGAGCTGGCAGGAGGCGAGTCGAAGAGGCGGTCGGTTTTTCTTCCCGACCGCCGGTCCAGGGTCTGCTGCCCCACTCCCGGGCCTGCCGTCGCACGAGTTCGCCGGGCATTGCGTTTGCGGGCGCTCACGGGATGCGCGTGAACGCTCACCTTGAATCCGGATCGTTTGCCCCCATCTGTTTCGATTCCCCGGCCGTGCGCCGCCGGCATCGCCAGACCTCTGGTCGCTGGCCTGCCCCGGCAAACGCACCTCGCGGTTTGCGCGGCCCGGAACGATCAGCGAGCGCACACTAACCGGTGAGCTCACGGCCCACTGGGAGGCAATTGGACATGGAGCAGTATCACGGCACGACGATCCTGTCGGTGCGGCGCGGCAATCGGGTGGCGCTCGGCGGCGACGGTCAGGTGACCCTCGGCAATACCGTCATCAAGGGCAGTGCGCGCAAGGTTCGGCGTCTTCACCATGACAAGATCCTCGCCGGTTTCGCCGGCGGCACCGCCGATGCGTTCACCTTGTTCGAGCGCTTCGAGGAGAAGCTCGAGCGCCATTCGGGCCAGGTGTTGCGCGCCGCGGTCGAACTGGCGCGCGACTGGCGCACCGACCGCATGTTGCGCCGGCTGGAGGCCATGCTGGCGGTGGCCGACGAGCAGCACTCGCTGGTCATCACCGGCAACGGCGATGTGCTCGAGCCCGAACACGGCATCGTCGCGATCGGCTCGGGCGGTGCCTTTGCCCAGGCGGCGGCGCGCGCGCTGCTCGAGAACACCGATCTCGACCCCGAGGCCATCGTGCGCAGGTCGCTGGCCATCGCCGGTGATATCTGCATATACACCAATCAGCATCACACCGTGGAGGTTCTGTGAGCACGATGACACCGCAGGAGATCGTCTCCGAACTCGACAAGCACATCATCGGCCAGCAGGCAGCCAAGCGGGCGGTCGCGATCGCCTTGCGCAACCGCTGGCGCCGTCAGCAGGTGGCCGAGCCGCTGCGGCGCGAGATCACGCCCAAGAACATCCTGATGATCGGGCCCACCGGCGTGGGCAAGACCGAGATCGCGCGGCGGCTGGCCCGGCTCGCCCAGGCGCCATTCGTGAAGGTGGAGGCGACCAAGTTCACCGAGGTGGGCTATGTGGGCCGCGACGTCGACTCGATCATTCGCGACCTGATGGAATTCGCCATGAAGCAGGTGCGCGCGCGCGAGAAGGAAAAGGTCGCGCAACGCGCGCTTGATGCGGCCGAAGACCGCATCCTGGACGTGCTGCTGGGGCAGAACACCAGCCCGGCAAGCGCCTCGGGCCCCTTCGGCTTCTCGGCCGGCCCTGCGCAGACCGCCGGCGAGGGCGAGTCCGCCACGCGGCAGAAGTTTCGCAAGAAGCTGCGTGAGGGCGAGCTCGACGAGCGCGAGATCGAGATCGAGGTCGCCCAGGGCATGCCGACCATGGAACTGATGGGTCCGGCGGGCATGGAGGAAATGACCTCGCAGCTGCAGAGCCTGTTCTCGAACATGCCTGGCCGCAAGAAGGCCAAGCGGATCAAGATCCGCGAGGCCATGCGGCTGCTGGCCGACGAAGAGGCCGGCAAACTGGTCAACGAGGACGACATCAAGGCGGCGGCGCTGCAGGCGGTCGAGCAGAACGGCATCGTGTTCATCGACGAGATCGACAAGGTCGCCACGCGCAGCGACGGGCACGGCGCCGACGTCTCGCGTCAGGGCGTGCAGCGCGATTTGCTGCCGCTGATCGAGGGCACCGCGGTGAACACCAAGTACGGCGTGGTCAACACCGACCACATCCTGTTCATCGCCTCGGGTGCGTTCCACCTGTCCAAGCCCTCCGACCTGGTGCCGGAGTTGCAGGGCCGCCTGCCCATCCGCGTCGAGATGGACTCACTGT
This sequence comes from Burkholderiaceae bacterium, assembly GCA_041396685.1. Lineage (GTDB taxonomy): Bacteria > Pseudomonadota > Gammaproteobacteria > Burkholderiales > Burkholderiaceae_E > JAUIAI01. The sequence goes on along the minus strand of JAWKYD010000019.1, from coordinate 77,406 downwards.
CGACCGACGATTTCGTGCGCATCCTGACCGACACCGACGCCAGTCTGACCAAGCAGTACACCGCGCTCCTGGCCACCGAGGGCATCGCGCTCGAGTTCACCGACGACGGGGTTCGGCGCATGGCCGAGCTGGCCTTCGACGTCAACGAGCGGGTCGAGAACATCGGCGCGCGTCGCCTGCACACGGTCATGGAGCGGCTGCTCGAGGAGGTCTCGTTCCAGGCCGCCCACCTGACCGACAAGACGCTGCGCATCGATGCCGGCTACGTCCAGCAAAAGCTCGGCGCAACCGTGGCCAGTCAGGATCTGTCGCAGTTCGTGCTGTAGCGTCGCGCCGACCGGTTCGCGACCCACGACGCGCGGCGGCGAATGCGTCCGCCCGCGACGGTCGCGGTTCGCGCGCCATGGCCGCGCGCGGCGCCTGCGCACGCGCCCTAAGCACGCCCTAAGCACGCCCTAAGCACGCCCTAAGCACGCCCTAAGCACGCCCTAAGCACGCCCTACGCACGCCCTACGCACGCCCTGTGCCGTTCCCTTAGAATCGGCGCGCGGGCCGAACCGGGTCGCCCGTCAGTGAACCGCGAGGTGGGTGATGTCGGCTGGGCAGTGGTCGGTACTGGCGCAGACGGTCGGCCTGCTGACGATCTCCAACCTGTTCATGAGCTTTGCCTGGTATGCACACCTGCGCGAGCTCGGCGGCAGGCCCTGGCTGGTCGCCGCGCTGCTCAGCTGGGGCGTGGCACTGTTCGAATACCTGTTCCAGGTGCCGGCCAACCGCATCGGCTTCACCCGTTTCGACGTCGGCCAGCTGAAGATCCTGCAGGAAGTGATCTCGCTGAGCGTGTTCGTGCCCTTCGCCGTGCTCTACATGAAACAGCCCTTGAAGCTCGATTACCTCTGGGCGGGCCTGTGCCTGGTGGGCGCGGTCTATTTCATGTTTCGCGGCGAGGGCGGCTGACGCCGCGGTGCGAACAAAGCGCCGCCGGCTTCGAGCCGGCCGGTGAAAGAGGACTCGGCCCGCGCACTCATTGCGGACATCTCGGCCGTGGACAGGCAGGCCTTGGCATCGATGCCGCTCGGCCCCGTCCGGCCGTGGCGGGCGTCGATCTGCTTCGCGATCGCGGGCCAGTCGAGTGCCCGCGTATGCATGATCTGCGCGGCAAGTTCGGGGGCGGCATCGTCTGCTTCGGGAAGATCGCTGTGCTTCAGCGCGAACCAATGGCCCACCTCGTGGAGCAGTACGCGGTCGCCGTCGAGCGCCATCGTGTCGCGGCCCAGGGTCCACGGCGCCCCGCGGTCGGCCAGTGCCTCGAAGGCGAAACTGAAATCGGTCGACAACTCCACCCGCCGGTCGGGTTCGCCGCAGGCGACCACGTCGGGGTTGCCCTGCGCACAGGACAGGGGGCCGGGCTTGATCTGAACGATGGCGACGGACAGCGAGGGCAGGGCGGGCATGGTCCGGGGGCATAGCAGCGAACGGGCGCGCCGCAGCGGAAGGGGCATGTCCGGCCCGGCGAACGGCCCGGTCGTTGCGCACAGCCGCCGCGCCAGCCCGGGCATGCGGTCGACGCGGACGTAGTTGTGTGCGAACCGGCGTTCCTGGTCCGCGTCGTCCCGCCAGCGCTGGGCATTCGCCTCGAGCTCGCGCACAAACGTGGGCTGATCGATCTCGCCCCGTCGCAGACGCGCCTGCAGCGCCTGGGTCTGCGCGAACATCTCCGCGACCGGCGACGCCTTGCGACCATAGCTGCTTTGCATGCCCAGGAAGGACGAGTACAGGCCGATATCGCTGAGCGGAAATCCGTCGGGCGTGGCATCGGGCGCAAGCAGCCAGCGGGCCACGCGCGCGTTCAGCCAGCGTTGCGCATCGTGACGCACCGCCACGAACAGATCCTCGCGGCATCCAAGGCAGAAACCGCGGTACAGGGTGACGGCTCGCAGCAAGGCATCGGCCAGCCGCGACCGGCAGCGTGCGTCGCATACGCCGTCGTCGGTGTCGATGCGGATGCCCAGTGCCAGCGATGCAAGCAGATCATCCGCCGGCAGGGGCTTGCCCCAGGGCGCCGGCGGGGGCAATGCAGCGGGTGGGGGCGATGCAGCGGGTGGGAGCGATGCAGCGGGTGGGAGCGATGCGGCCGGTGACCCGTTCGCAGCCCGGTCCGACCCCTTGGCGCGCTCGGACCGGGGCGCCAGCCTGCGGGCGGGCGCCGGGCGCGCAACCGGCTGATCGCGAAGCATGGGGCCGATCGTCGTCCCCCACAGGTGCTTGTATGCGCGGTCGAAGTCCTGCCCCATGCGATCGGCCAAGGGCTGATCCTCGCGTAACGGATTGGCCGAATTCAGCGCCGCGTTGATCTTGCGACGGCTCCGGCTGACGAGATCATTGGTGGCCCGCGAGCAGTGCAGCGCACCTGCCAGAGCGTCGGGCGACTCCACTAGCCAGACGAAATCCTCGGCCTCGACCGTCGCCGGTGCCGCGCCCAGCAGCAGCGCAAGGAACCCGGCCACGATTGCGCGTAGAGCGCTGCTGCCGAGGCGGCGAAGGCGAGACTGACGCACGGGTCTCACGGCGCGGTCCTCGTGCACCCGTGACTTGGCCGTGCTTCGGCCACACCCGGCAACGAAGACCGCGCGCCCGGCATTTCAACGACAGACCAGGACATGATCGGAGCCCGCTTCGGGAGTCAGCTTGGTCTCGCAGCGCGTGCCGCCGCCGGTGTCCACGACCGCCACCTCGACGGGGGTCGACGACGCCGGCAGCAGCAGCCGCGTCGCAAACGGCAACGTGCGATCTCCGATGCGCAGCGACAGATCGCGCGCACCGGCATCGATGTCGATCCGCAGGCGCGCGAGGACGATCGGTCGGCTGCTCGTCAAGGCGGTCTGCAGATGTTCGCGCTGCAACAGCGTCAACAGCGACGGACCACGCATGCCACCGCCATCTTTAGTCGCCGGTGCCAGATAGCGATCGATGACCGCCTCGATATCAGCGGACACCGAATTCGGCGACATCCGTGGGGCGTTGGCGATCAGCGTGGCGACAGCCTGGCACATCGAGCGCACGACCGCTTCGCGAGCCGGCGGCGTCATCGCGATGCCCTGGCGATTGCTCCAGTCCCGCACGGCGAAATCGACGGCATCGGCCAGCGCACGCTGCCCGGCGGTGCAGGGCCAGTCGATTGGCACGGCTGTGGATGCGGCCGTGGGTGCCGAAGTACTGTCGATGGTGATCTGCGCGACGGCGGTCGCGTCTTGCGCTTCGCGCGACTGCCCGGCGATAACGGCCTCGTCGGGCGTGTCGCGCAGCCACCCCTGGTGAAATGCGAACCAGATCAGCAACGAGGCCAACGCGAGACCGACGCCGCCGCGCAGGGGCCACTTGAACCGGTTCGGCAGCAACGATCCGGACCGAGGTGGCGCGAGCCGCCTGGATCGGCCTGCCGGCCCAGGTGTGTCGGGTGCGGCGGCCCGCGCCGCAGCACCGGCAGTCGCGCGTGCGGAAGTTGCGTGGTCAGCGGCAACGGCGCCACTTGCCGCTGCAGCCGCTGCCATCGATGCCGGTGCGCTCGATGCCGGTGCGATCGGTGCCGGTGCGCTCGATGTCGACGCGGCCGACCCCGGCGCGGCCGATGCCCCGGCGATCGATGCCCCGGCGATCGATGCCCCGGCGATCGATACTGGCGCGGCCGATGCTGGCGCGATCGATGCCGGCGCGGCCGACGTCGAAGGCCCTGCGCCCGACACCAGGCGCGCGAACTCGTCGCTCAGCGCCTCGGCGCTCGGCGTCGGACGACCGTCGGCATCGGCGAGCCAGCGTGCCACCGCAGCGCGCGACTCGGCCTCGTCGGCCAGCATCATCAGCGCGAGTGCGTCGAGCGCGCGCGCATCGTCGGCGTCGGGGGTGTCGGACTGGCCGTCTCGCAGGCGACGCAGCCATGCGTCGAGTTCGGCGTTTTGCCGTTCGCTCAGGTCGTGGTGGCGATCCTGCTCATCGTCTTCCGAATGGGTCGTCATGCGTTCGAGCCCGCTGCAGTCGGCGACCCAGAAACGAACAACGCACGAAAGGCCTTCAGGCAGCGGTAGAGATGGGATCTCAGCCGTGCCTCGAGCGTGCCCTGGTCGGCCGTGTCGCCAGCAACGCCGGGATCTTTGGCCGCAGCCTCGGTGGCCGTGGCGGGCGCAGGATCCTGCGCCCCCGGACCGGGGATGTGCGCGAGGATCTCCTCGTAGGTGTAGCCCTCGATCAGGTGGAGCCTGACGAGCTGGCGGCAAGTCTCGCGGTCTGTCGACCAGCGCTCGAAGGCGTCCAAGGCGCGCGCCAGTGCGATCCGGTCGAAGCGTGTCTGCATGGTCACGAGGTGTTCGGCCAGGTGGCCCTCCAGCGCATCGCGGGCGTCTTCTGCGTCCGGGAGCTCGGTCAGCCGGCGCCGCTGCACGGTCTCGCGCCGGCGTTGATCCGTGATGGCATTGTTCAGGATGCTGTGCAGCCAGGTGCGCACCAGGCTCTCGCCCCGAAAGAAGGGCGCCCCGTCGACCACTTTCGCAAAGACGCGCGCGACCACCTCACCGGCCGCCTCGTTGCCGACCGCGGCAATGGCCAGGCCCAACAGATCACTCCTGTGGCGCTCGAGGAAGGCACGGCCCAGCGCATGGCGCTGGTGGCTGCCCTCGACCAAGGCGCGCAGGAACGCGCGGTCGGCCGAGTCGTCGTGACCAGTTGCGGCCGCGGACGCGCGCGCACCTTGCGGGTCTTCAGTCTGGGTTTTTCTCATCGAGCCGTGCGTGCCGCTCCGATCGGCGATCCGTGCGCACCGGAAGGTAGCAGACCGCAACGGCCATTTGGCCAGTGACGAAAACCGAATCCCGAAATCTCTCCTGGTGGACCGACGAATCTAGCCAAAGGGACTGGCCAAACGGATAGGTGATGCGTCGCGCACCTGGCCCTCGAGATGGTTCGGCTCGGGAATCCTGCTGTTTTGTTCGGTTGTTCGGAAGACCCCTGGTTCCGACAATGAATCGAACGACGGTGCGCCCCTGCATCGAACGCGTCGCCGCGGACAACGGCGATCGCGAGCCATCCGAGGAGATCCATTCCATGTCCACGCGTGCTTCATTCCGACTGAGTCTTCTGGCCGCCCTCGTGGCGTCCGCACTGGCCGCCTGTGGCGGTGGTGGTGGCTCCACCGTTGCTGCCGACGAGGCCACCGCCAGCGGCGACTCCGGATCGGGCGCTGAGGGCACTTCGGCGGCCTCGGGCGGTGCCACGAGCGACGCCTCGGGCAGCGATCCCGCAGCCGCTTCAGGCAGCGCTTCGGGCGGCACGAATGGAACCACGATCGGTTCGGGCGTGACCGGCAACGCGGGTTCGTCCGATGGCTCGGGCGGCAACGGTGTCGTCTCGGGTTCCACCGGCGGATCGACCACCGGCGGCGAGGTCGTCGTCACCCCCGTCGTGCCGCCGCCGATCGACTGTGCCAACCAGTTCCCCTGTCGCTGGACATCGCCGAACGGGCAGGTCACGGTCGTGCTCACGGACAGCTCGATCGTCTACACGGGCGCAGTGACGCGCACGCCGCCCGCGCGCGGCGGGCTGGCCGTCAATGCCCAGGTCACGGTGACGCGTGACACCACGCTCACGATGGGAACGGCGGCGACCGCAGCCGGCCCCGACGGCGGTGTCTTCGCTGCCGAGAAGGCCGCGCTGGGTGGCCTGGAAACGCAGTCCGGCACCTTCATGATCAACATGACGCCGGCACTGCTTGCCAGCGGCGGCTATGCATTCGCGCCCATGATCACGGGTGTGGAGAACTCGCTGGCGCGCGTGAAGTTCGATCTGGCGATGGGGCCCGATCGGCTCGACCCGGAGTTCGTCAATGTCGCCACCGGCCCCGCCGAGACCGTCGCCTGCCTGAACATTCTGCCGTGCAACTGGTTGTCGCGTGACCGCCAGGACCTGATCACCATCACCCAGGCCGACAGCGAATCGCCGCGCAATCTGCGCGCGATGACCGTGAGCTTCGCATACGATCCGGGCATCTCGCGCGCGGTCGCCATCAACGACAAGGGCGCGGCCACCGACGCCGACAACAAGTCCTACCGGCCGTCCAGGGTCGCGTTGGGCGGGGTGAGCGGATTCAATCTGGCCACCGCGGCGCTCACCCAGGGTACGGTCGTTCGCGGCAATCAGGTGTTCTTGGAAGAGGCGCCGCCGCTGCGCAATACGCTCGAGCGCCTCTCGCTCGATTTCAGCACGCACAAGCCGGTGTTCATCGGCGTACCCACCGGTCGCGCGCCCTCCAACGATGTCGACTGCGCCAACGTGCTTCCCTGCCAATGGGTCTCGGCGAATGATGAGGTCCGGGTCACCGTCACGTCAGTGAACCGAGGGGCCTCGTCCGGGCGTCTGCGGATGCAAGCCACGGTCCAGAGTTCGCGCAATGCCGAGTTCGGTATCGCCGACGCCGGTTTGGCCACCGGCTCGCAGCTCACCACCTTCGTGCCGAGCGTGCTTCGACTCGGCGCAGCGAGCAGCGTCTCGGAGGCGATCGGCGTCGTTACCTCTGCGTCACCAGTCGCCGCGCAGATCGACTACATGCAGGCGCCGCTCGGTACGGAGGACGCGCTGCAGCGCCTGCAGATCACGCTCTACGAAACCCGGCCGGTGCCGCGTCTGAATCCGGTGTTCCTGAACCTGCCGATCCAGTAAACTGCCATCGCGCGTTCACGCCACCACTTTGGAGACAGACATATGAACGAAGTCCTCGATCACCGGCGTGGACGTCGGCTTGGCGGCCGCCTGGCCAGGATTTCGGCCGTCGCGCTCGGCGCGGCCGGCCTGTCCGGCTGTTTGGCGGGCCTCGGTCCCGTCACAGGGGGCGGCTCGACGTCGCAGGCGGTCAGCGGTTCGGCGGCGGGCACGAGTACGCAGGACGCCACCGCCTCGCTCGAACGCTGCCCGGAAACCCTGGGCACCTTGTTCATCGACGAGGACACCAATGCCAGCTGGTATCGCGGCTATCGCAGCCGCTACGGCAGCCTCGGCTCCACCGTGCCGGTTCTGCGCGTGCTGATCCAGCAGTCCAATTGCTTCGTCATCGTGGCGCGTGGCAAGTCCTACAGCAAGACCCGCAGTGAGATCGACACGATCGGCCGAGGTGGTGAGGCTCGTGCGGGCAGCAGTGTCCAGAAGGGACAGGTCGTCGTCGCAGACTACATGCTGCAGCCCGAGGTCACGCTCTCCGCGCAGGGAACCTCGGGCCTGGGCGGAGGCCTGTTCGGCCGCGGCGGCGGCATACTCAATGCCATCGCCGGCAGCGTGCGAAGCAACGAGTCCAGCACCACGCTGACGCTGGTCGACAACCGCTCGACGGTGCAGATCGCCTCGGCGGTGGGCTACGCCAAGAACTTCGACATCGGCCTGGCCGGCGGCTTGTTCTCGGGCGGTGGCGGTGGCGGATTGGGCGCGTACACGCGCACCCCCGAGGGCAAGACCATCCTGGCCGCGTTCGTCGACTCGTACAACAACATGGTCCGCTCCGTGCGCGAGTACAAGGCGCAGACCGTCCAGGGCGGGCTCGGGCGTGGCGGTCGGCTGGGTGTGCAGGGCGGCCAGACCGAGGCCAGCAAGTCCATTCCCAGCAGGTGATTCGGCTGGTGCGCACGACCGGAGCAACGAGATGACCCGATGGCCGTGGTTTTGCGTCGCAGGAGTTTCGCTCTACCTCGTGGCGGGCGCGCCGGTGCACGGCCAGATCTACCATCTCTATCTGCGCTGCGAGGGCGAGTTCATCGCCGATGGTCGCAGCCGTCCTGCCGACGCCGAGTTCGCGCTGCGCGACAACGACATGACCGCGCTCATCCAGAGCTCGAGCGTGCTGCCCATCGGCGAGACGGTGCCCTACCAGGCCAGCGAGCGGGCCTACACCATCCGCTATCGCATGCCCGGTGCGGGCTCGCGCATCTTTCAACACTGGCTGACGGGTGAGATCGTCGAGATCTATCCGCATCTGCGCTCGTTGACCAGCGTGCGGCTGTCCATCGACCGCCACACGGGCAAGCTCGATGGCGCATTGCGTGACCAGCGCGGCGAAGTGCTCGGCACGATGGCCATGACATGCTCGGCGGTCCCGTTCGACGAAATGCCCAAGCCCAAGTTCTGAAGTGCCCCAATGCGTGGCCTGGCCGCCGTCTGGCGGCCAGCGCCCGCAATCGGGCATCGTCGCCGCTGCGCGTCAGCGTGGCACCAGGCTGGCCAGCGCGAGCGCCGCGCCCTTGCGCCGGCTGAGCGCCTCGCAGTCGGCCTCGGGGTGCAGGCGCAGCTTCCAGCCAACCTGTTGGGCCAGGCGGCGGTACAGACGCAGATTGCCACCGGGTGCGACCAGCAGCACCAGACCGACACCCTGCATCGCGCAACGCTGCGCCGCGGCCAAGTACAGTCTGGCGCCGGCATCTCTGGGCGTGTTGTCCGGGTTCACGAACAGGCCCCCGAGTTCCGATACGCGTGCAATCCGGCTGGCTTCCGCCGTGAGCGCCGGCGGCAGTTCGAGACCATCGGCGGCCACCAGCGGCAACTGGCCCACGCTGGCGCCGTCGACCTCGTTCAGACGAATGCCGCCGACGATGTCCTCGTCGGGCCGCAGCAGCAGACAGGTCTGTCCGGTGACATCGGCCTGCACGGGCGTGTCGGGATAGTCGATGTCGCCGTAGCGCTGGCGAAAGATCCGGTATCGGCGCACGGCCATTCGCCCGAGTAGCAAGGGGTCCCGGGTCCAACAAAGTCGAAGCTCGTCGCTCGCTCGCATGATCGCTCCCTGAAGGGCTGGACATGCGGGGTGAGACGGACGGCGTCGCGCGGTGTGATGCGCTCGGGCGGTGCGTTTCGGTCAAAACACTTGTGCCGATTGGTCGCGTCACACGAGCGCGTGTGGCGCGTCCAAGGCTCAGGGGGAAAGCGTCGCCGGCGCACGCGTCGGGGCGTGGCCGAGAGGCGGTACTCAGACGGGAGGACATCGGCCGAGAAGCCGAACTCAGAAGAGAGGACGTCCGCCGAGAAGCCGACTCAGAAGGGAGGACGTCCGCCGAGGAGCCGAACTCAGATGGGAGGACGTCGGCCGAAAGGCCGTTTGCGCCGAGATGGGAGCGACGCGGCGCGCGCCAGCGCTCAGTGCTCGGCGGACGGAGGCTCGGCGCGGTCCGGGCCCCGGCGGTCGAGCAGTCGGCGCCGACGCGCTTCGAAGATGGCCGCGGTGCGCCGGTGTACGCCCAGGTAGCGGAAGATGCGGTCGAGGTGATACTTGACCGTGCTCTCGGAGATGCTCAGCAGCCGGGCAATCTGCTTGTTGGGCATGCCGCGCTCGAGCAGCGCCAGCACTTCGAGCTGTTTGTCGCTCAGGCCCTCGTCGAGCCAGGCATGGTTGCCGGCCGGATCGCTCAAGGACGGCAGCGCGCGCAGCGGCGGGAAGTAGTCGGCGCCAGCGAGAATGAGCGCCAGCGCGCTGGTCAGTATCTCGGTGCTGGAGGCCTTCGGGATGAAGCCGCGCAGGCCGGCCTGCAACGCGCTGCGAATCAGCCGCGGATCGGTCGAACCCGACACCACCGCGATCGGCGCATCGCGCAACACCTTGAGGGCGTGGTGGATGGTGGCCTCGCCCTGGCTGCCCGGCAACTGCAGATCCAGCAGCACCAGATCGACGGGAATCCACTGGCGCTCGGCCTGCTCGATGTCGTCTGCCTGCAGAATCTGAGCGCCCGGTCGCAGCTGTTGGATCAGCGCGGCGAGCGTGGTACGGACCATGGGATGGTCGTCGATGATCAGAACCTTCATTCGCGTGCTTCGGCCATCCGCTGCTCTCCTCCCCGTGTGCTTGTAGCCGAGGCGGCCAGGGTCGTCAACGAAGGGCGTCCTTGAATGGCGCGCAAGTGGCGCCGCCTGTTCGTATGGCCGTCGGTGGCCTGGCCAAACGGACAGGCGCACGGGCTCAACTCTGATGAACGTCCGCGCGATGGTCCGTACCGTCGGCATCGTGCGAGACGATGCGGTTGATTTCGTTGACGAGCGCCTCGGCGGTCACCGGCTTTGCGAGGACGGGTATGCCGAGATCGCGCAGCCAGCCGATCGCGGCCAGGGTGGTGTCACCTGTGATCACCAGCAGGCGCGTGTCGGGCCGGTGCCCACGCACGTGCTGGATCAGGGCGACGCCGGCGGCGGCCGAGCCGAGGCGCAGGTCGGAGATGATCAGGTCGTAGTCGCTGCGCGCCAGGCACTGCATCGCTTCCGTTGCGGTGGCGGCCAGCTCGATCGAGGCACCCAGTCGCTCGAGCAGTGCCGCGAGAGCCATTCGGACGGGTTCCTCGTCTTCGACGATCAGCAACTGCAGGCCCGCGCGCAGTGTGTGCTGAGGCGCGTGGGCATCGTTGCGTCGCTCGCATTGGTCGGTTGCGACAAACCGAAGGTCGATGCGCGTGCCCTTGCCCGGCGTCGAAACGAGTTCGATCGGGATCTGCAGGAGCCCGCACAGGCGCTGGACGATCGCCAACCCGAGTCCGAGGCCCTCGCGGCGGCGCCTGGCGGGTTCGTCGACGCGATAGAAGGCATCGAAGACGTGTGCCTGGTCTTCATGGGCGATACCTTGCCCGTCGTCGATGACCGACACGATCACGTCGGACTGCTGCCGGCTGGCCCGCAGCTCGATGCGGCCGCCGGCCGGCGTGTACTTGATCGCATTGTCGATCAGGTTGTTCAGGACGCGGTCGAGGGCAGGGCGGTCGGTGACCGCGTGCACCGCCCGCTCGGCGGAAATGGTGAGCGTCAGACCCTCCGCGCGGGCCCGCGGCCCGAACTGAGCCTGCTTGCCGTTCAGCAAACGCTCGAGATCGATCGGCTCGCGGCGAAACTCCATCCCGCCGACCTCCAGGCGAGACAGATCGAGCAGATCATCGAGCCCGTCTTTCAGATTCGCCAGCGCCTGGTTCATCGTGCCGACCAGGCTGTTGTGCTCCGGGTCGCGAGGGTTGAGTCGCATCGCCGCGGCAATCGCGGTCAAGGCTTGAATCGGCTGGCGTAGATCGTGGCTCGCGGCCGCCAGGAACTGACTCTTGGCCCGATTCGCGGCCTTGGCGTCGTCGTACAAGACATTCAGTTCACCGTTGGCCCGCTCCAGGTCCTGACGGGCCTCGAGCAGTTCGAGGACGCTTTGCGTCGCCTGTCGGGACAGGCGTCCCAGCGCGAGGCCGAGCATGACGATCAATACCGCGATCATGGCGCCGGTGATATGGGAAACGCCCGGCGGTGGCCAGAGCGCCCAGGCCAGGGCCAGCATCGAGATCATCGGCGCGACGATGAACATGATCGTGAAGCGGCTGCTGAGCGAGTTGCCGACCGTGGCGATCAGCATGAAGGTGACCACCATGGTGAGAATCGCGCGCGGCACGGCCGGCATCCACGGCAGCGAGAACAGGCCGACCAGGATCGAGGACCCGGAGATCAAGCCCAGAGACTGGGCGGCGCGAAACCGCTTGACGGGCGGGGCCGGCGAGATGGCCAGTTGTTGCAGGCGCCACCGTCTGAAGGTTTGCGTGCACAGGACGAGCGCAACCCAGACGATGCCCAGCCAGCCGGGCAGGGGGTTGTCCTCATGCATCCAGACCAGCCCGACGGCCAAGGCGAGCGGCACCGGGGAGAAGCGGGACTGCGCGAGCCGGATGTCGAGCTCGTGATCGACGAAGCGCTTGGCCGCCCGTGCGTCGAGCGACTCGAACAAGGCGTCATCGAGGGACCAAATGCGCGACAGGCCGCGATCGACCAGACGGTTGGGATGACGGTTCAGGCTCGACTCGGTCATTGGCGGGACAGCATTGCGAAACCAGGGGGGACGGAGGCCGGCAAGTATCGAGTTCCGGTTCGTCCTGGGCAATGGCCCGAACACCCAACAATGGGGAAGGGGCCCCACAAGTTTTCAAGTGCTGATGATCGCTGCCGTTATAGGACGGGTGAAGCGCCATGACAGAGCACCGACCCCGGGTCGGGCATCGCAAGGCAGCGGCTTGGGAATCCTTGCCCTGTTGGTGTGCGCTCACCTGGGGACGGCGCACGCGCAGGCGCCGTCGATCAGCGATCCGGTGGTCATGGATCAGCTGCGCAACCGTTTGTACCGCGTGCTCAATAACGATCCCGACAAGGCCAAGGTGCAGGCCCCGGAGCGAAACGTCCTGCGCGTCACGCGTCAGCGAGTGCCCACTAAGCCCAAGACGCCCGAAAAGAAGCCGGCTGCGCCGCCGGAGCCCGAAGATCCCCTGCGCGCGCTGGTGCTCGCGGCGATCGCCCGTGCACCCACGCTGCCGGATATTCCATTGTGTCCCGAGGCCGCACCACACGATCCCACGGTGTCGCAGGTGCGCGTCCCGGCGCCGACCCACGCGCCGCCGGTGACGCGACGTTTGAAGCTCGTGACCCACGACGATGAAGTGAGTCCTTGCCCACCAGTCAATGCCGGTCCGCCCCCGCTGCCGCCGCCCGTCGACTGGGCCTATCTCGGGCCGGGCGGCCCCGACCACTGGGGCCGCCTGCGGGTCGACTTCGCCGCCTGCATGATCGGTGAGCAGCAGTCGCCGGTGGCCTTGTCCGAGTCGATTCCCGTCGAACCGGCGCCGCTCGATCTGCGCTATCGTCCCGGTCGTTTCCATGTCATCGACGACGGCCGCACGCTGATCGTGTCGCTCGACGGCGCCAGCACCATGGTCGCCGACGGCCAGCGCCTGCGGCTGAAGCGAATCCGCTTTCACCGCCCCGGCGAGCATCTGGTCGACGGTGTGCGGCCCGACATGAGCGCGCACCTGATCCACGAAAACGAGGTCGGCCGGATCGTGGCGATTTCGGTGCCCTTGATGATCGATCGCTCCGAGGGCGCCGATGACACCGGCAAGCAGGGCAACCCCGTGTTCCAGCAGGTGTTGAACAACATTCCGCTCGACCCGGAAGGCGTCCAGCGAGGCATGGACCGACTCGACCCGAGCGGCCTGTTGCCGTCCGACCATGGTCGTTTTGTCTACGACGGATCGCTGACGACCCCGCCCTGCACCGAAGGGGTGCGCTGGCTGGTGATGCGCCATCCGGTGATCATCGCGCGGCGGCAGTACGAGGTCTTCGAGAAGCTCTTGCCGGCCAGCGCGCGCCCGCTGCAGGCGCTCAACGGCCGCCGGGTCAAGGGCACGCTCTGAGACCCATCGGCCACGCAAGTTGGCGGCCCCACTGACGAGAAGTCGGCTAGGGCCTTCGAGGGCGGTCGAGGGCCGTCGAGCGGCCGGCCCCGTCGGCCGCTCGAGCGGCTCAGCCAGCCCAGGCGTCCGCGCGACGAGCTCAGCCAGCCCAGGCGTCGGCCCGACGAGCCGCCGGCCCCGGTGTCCGCTCGACCGCGCTACCGGCCGATTGGCGACCGCGGCTGGCTCCGGTGAACGTCACCGGATACTGTGCGACCCATGAGCATTCATGTCATGACCGTTCTCGGCGCCCGCCCGCAATTCGTCAAGGCGGCCGTGGTGAGCAAGGCCATTCAGGCCCATGGCGATGTCGTCGAAACCATCGTGCACACCGGCCAGCACTTCGACGACAACATGTCGACCGTGTTCTTCGACGAGATGGACATCCCCCGGCCGCAGCACCACCTGAACATCCATTCGATGTCGCATGGCGCGATGACCGGTCGCATGCTCGAGGCGATCGAGGCACAGCTGCTGGCCTTGCGGCCCGACTGGGTGCTGGTGTACGGCGACACCAACTCCACCCTGGCCGGTGCGCTGGCGGCATCCAAGCTGCACATCCCGGTAGCTCATGTCGAGGCAGGTCTGCGCTCGTTCAATCGCGCGATGCCCGAAGAGATCAACCGGATCCTCACCGACCATACCGCCGACCTGCTGCTGACCCCCACCGACACCGCTACCGCGCGGTTGCTTGCCGAAGGCATTCCGCCGGCACGCGTGGTTCAGTGCGGCGACGTCATGCAGGACGCCGCGCTGGCCTATGTGCAGATCGCCCGTCAGCGTTCGGACGTTCTCGTCAGGCTAGGCTTGTGCGAGGCCTCGCCGATCGTGCTCTGCACGGTGCACCGGGCCGAAAACACCGACGATCCCGTGCTGCTGCGTCACCTGTTCGACGCCTTGGCCGCACTGGGGCGGGAGTTGCAGATCGTGTTGCCTTTGCATCCGCGCACCCGCGCGCTGGCTGCCGCGCAGGGCATCGAGCTTCGGGTCGCAGGCGTGACGATCACGGACCCCCTTGGCTTCCTGGACATGGTCCGGCTCGAGCAGGCCGCGGCACTCATCCTGACCGACTCGGGCGGCGTGCAGAAGGAGGCATTCTTCCATGGCAGACCGTGCGTGACCTTTCGGGAGCAAACCGAATGGGTGGAACTGGTCGACTCGGGCTGGAACGTGCTCTGCCCGCTGCAGCGCGGCGCACGGCATTTGGTCGACACGGTGCGTGCGCGAATCGGCACGCGGGGGCTTGCGGTCAGCCCGTATGGCGCGCCCGGTGCGGCTGAACGGGTGGTGGCGGCGCTCGTCGCAGACCGTCGTCCCTGAGCGGGTGTCCTTCGGCGGGTGTCCTCGAGCGGCTGTCCTCGGGCGGCTGTCCTCGGGCGGCTGTCCCCGGGCGGGCCGGCCCGGCACTCAATACGCCTTCGGGTCGCCCGTGAAGACCAGCGCCACCGTGCGCCAGATGATGTAGAGATCGAGCCGCAGGGACCAGCTGCGCAGGTATTCGAGATCGAGCGCCACGCGCCGCTCCATATCGGCCAGCTGCGGGGTTTCGCCGCGCGCGCCATTGACCTGCGCCCAGCCGGTGATGCCCGGCTTGACCTTGTGGCGCACCATGTAACCCTTGATGACCTTGCGGAAGGTTTCGTTGTGCGCGACCGCGTGCGGCCGCGGGCCGACCACGCTCATCCGGCCTTCGAGCACATTGAAGAACTGGGGTAGTTCATCCAGCGAGGTGCGGCACAGGAAATGGCCGACCTTGGTAATGCGCGGGTCGTTCACGGTGGCCTGGCGGACCGTTTCACCGTTGTCGGTGGTGGTCATGCTGCGGAACTTCCAGACGTTGATCTCCTTGCCGTCCAGGCCGTAGCGCTTCTGGCGGAAGATGACCGGTCCCGGCGACGTGAACTTGACGGCCGCGGCAATGGCCAGCATCAGCGGCGCCGTGGCCACGATTGCCAGCAACGCGATGATGATGTCCGACAGGCGCTTGGTGAGGCCGGTAACCCCCTCGAAGGGCGAGTCGCAGACCGCCACGATCGGCACACCGCCGACTGCATCGAGGCGCGCCTGGATCAGGTCGACCATGAAGATGTCGGGCACGAAGAAGATGGATACCGTGGTGTCGCGCAGGCCGTCGAGTAGTTGCATGATGCGCGGCTGCTTGGCCATTGGCAGCGCGATGTAGATGCTGTGCACGTCCTGACTGCGTACGTAGTCGACGGCGTCGGCCACGCGTCCCAGAATGGGTCCTTCGGGTACCGGGCCCAGGCGCTGCGAGTTGCGGTCGTCGAAAAACGCGACCACCCTGGTGTTCGAGAACGGATCGTCGTTGAACGTGCTGGACAGTTGCCGGCTGGCCTTGTTCGCGCCGATGACGATCGCGCGCTGCTTGCGGTTGAGCGCCAGCATCTTCGGCACCACCGACGGGCTCAACCAGTGGACGATGAACTGCATCACCGGCGTCGCGAGGATCCAGGCGACGATGACATCGCCCTGAAACTGATTCATCGTGCCGGTGACGTAACCCAGGCCGACCAGCAGCGCCGCCACCACGGCCCAGGAGGCGGCCAGGGCGCGCAGCAGACCGAGCTGGCGATGCCGGAACTGGATCGTGCCGGGGTAGCACAACGAAAAGGTCAGCAGCGAGAGAATGATCTCGGCGCCGCGAATCGGCTGGCCATGGAGGACGGTTGCCGCGAGCAAGGTGAGCACGGCAAGCAGTGGATCGGTGGCGGCCTTGACCACGTCGAACACCGGCCGCGCCCCGACAGCAAATCCTCGATTGGCATCTTTGTCGACCATCGGAACCCTCCCTGCGGGCGATGACTGGATGCGTCTTTGTCCCGCAATGGTGCGCGACGACGTCCTCAGTCGAAGTGACATGAATCACCACCGCGCCTTTTTGAGACCTCCGTTCGTGTCGCAAATGTTGAGAAGGGTTCACGCCGGCGAGCACATTGCACGCTCATCGGATTGCCGATGATCTAATTATGAGTTTGAACCTCGGGGTGCAACCGTCGCTTCGCGCTGAACGCCACACCTTCGCCCGTAGTCCTTGACACGGCGGCAGTTGCGGGCGTATTCCCGAGTCGCTTTCCCGCTCACCTCCCCTGACTCCGAACGATCGAGGCTCAAACGATGTCAGAAAACTCGACGCCTACTGCGGCCGTGGCCAATCAGAAGGCTGCCATCCTCGCCGAGGCAATGCCTTACATCCGGCGCTTTCACGGCCGCCTGGTGGTCGTGAAATACGGCGGCAATGCGATGATCGATCCGCAGCTCAAACGCGACTTCGCTCAGGACGTGGTGCTGCTCAAGCTGGTCGGCATGAACCCGGTCGTCGTCCACGGTGGCGGGCCCCAGATCGAGCGCCTGCTCGAGCGGGTCGGCAAGAAGGGCGAGTTCGTCCAGGGCATGCGGGTGACCGACGAAGAGACCATGGACATCGTCGAGATGGTTCTGGCGGGCCAGGTCAACAAGGAGATCGTCGAGTTGATCAATACGGCCGGTGGCCGGGCGGTCGGCCTGACCGGCCAGGACGGCAACCTGATCCGCGCGCGGCGCCTGGCCATGCGCAGCCGTGACAAGCCCAACGAGTTCATCGACATCGGCCAGGTCGGCGAGATCCAGTCGATCGACCCCGGCCTGATCTACACGCTCACCGGCGCAGGATTCATTCCCGTCATCGCGCCCATCGGATCGGGCGAGAGCGGCGAAACCTACAACATCAATGCCGACGTGGTCGCCGGCAAGATGGCCGAGATCCTCAAGGCCGAGAAGCTCGTGCTGATGACCAACACGCCGGGCGTGCTCGACAAGTCGGGCAAACTGCTCACCGGCCTGAGCGCGCGCGAAATCGACGAGCTCTTTGAGGACGGCACGATCTCCGGCGGCATGCTGCCCAAGATCTCGTCGGCACTCGATGCCGCCAAGGGCGGCGTATCCGCGGTGCACATCATCGACGGCCGCGTGCAGCACTCGTTGCTGCTCGAGATCATGACCGACCATGGCGTGGGCACGATGATCCGCAGCCACTGATCACGCATCGCCCGGGCGCGTTTTGCGCGTCGCGAACCGGGCGCGCAATCCTGACTGGAATCAGGGGGCTTGTTGGTGTTTCACGAAGCCGGCGAGACGGTCTGGCTGCTCGATCTCGACAACACCTTGCACGATGCGTCGGCGCAGATCATGCCGCGCATCAATCGGATGATGACGCGCTTCGTGTCCGAATCCCTGGGTGTCGACGAGCTCAGGGCGAGCGAGATCCGGGTCGAGTACTGGCGCCGCTACGGCGCCACCTTGCTTGGCCTGGTACGGCATCACGGCGTGGACCCGGCCGAGTTTCTGGCCGCCTGCCACGACTTCCCCGATCTGCACTTGATCGTTCGGCCCGACATGCGCCTCGTGCATGCGTTGCGGCGTCTTCCCGGGCGGCGGGTGCTGCTCACCAACGCACCGCGAGCGTATGCGACGCAGGTCGTGCGCGCGCTGGGCATCGCGCCGCTGATCGACGAGGTCGTGCCGATCGAATCCATGGTGTTCACCGGACGCTGGCAACCCAAGCCGTCGCGCGCGATGATGCGTCGCCTGCTGGCGCGCCTGCGCGTGCCGGCCGCACGCTGCGTGCTGGTCGAGGACACCGCGGTGAATCTGCATCACGCGCGCTGGCTCGGCGTGCGCACCGTGCTGGTGACATCCGTGCTGCGCAGCCTCGCGCAACACGCGCCGCGACGGCGGGTCGGGCGCGGAAGGAGAATCCAGCATCAAGTACAATCCGTTGCCTCGATCATGCGTGTGAGTATTCGCAGACCGTCAAACGGCGAGCGTGCCTGATCGTGGGTTTGCTGAGGCTGGCAGCAGGCGTGCTTCGTTGACTCGGGCAACGCGCGAATGTCACCATGTTTCTCGGCCAACCGTCGAAATCACACTCGAACAAGACGACTGATCACGCGCGCCGATTCATGATGACTGATGCGACCCCTCTGGAACCCGATGGCCGATAACGCGCCCATGACCCAGCGTCCCGACATGCCGGCTTCGAGCGCGCGTGCGCTGTCTGACGTGTCCGTGCCGCAGGTGGCGGTCAGCAAGCCCGAGGCCGTCGCGGCCGGCGCCGTAACGTCGCAGCCGGCGGTTGCCTCGTCGCAGTCGGGCATCACGACGTCGCAGCCGGCGGTTGCCGCGCCGCAGCCAGGCATCACGACGTCGCAGCCGGCGGTTGCTTCGCCGCAGCCGGGCATCACGACGTCGCAGCCGGCGGTTGCTTCGCCGCAGCCAGGCATCATCACGTCGCAGCCGGCGGATGCCTCGCCGCAGCCGGGCATCATGACATCGCAGCCGGGCCCCGCGGTGTCGCAACCCGGTGTCGCGCGATCGCAAGTGGTTTCCGCCGCGTCGCAGTCGGGTGCCGCGTCGATGCGGCCAGGCGAGTCGCTGCGCCCGTTCATGGCCGCCAGTGAGCGTTCGCCCGCCGGTGCATTGCCGCGTTCCGCCGAGATCATTCCCACCTCGCCCACGACGGCCCCGCGCGCAACCGTGTCGCCACAGCCGCCGGGCGCGGTAGCGCGGCAGGCGGCAGGCGCCGTTGGGTCGTCCGGCCCGGCGCGTGTCGCACCGGCGCAAGCCCCGTTGCCAACGTCGCCGTCAGGGCCGGCTCCCGCCGCCCAGGGCAAGGCACGCAGCGGCCGCCCGCGGCCCGGTGAACGGCGTGTGCAGATTTTGCAGACGCTGGCCGCCATGTTGCAGGAACCCGATTCCGACCGGGTGACCACCGCCGCCCTGGCGCGTCGCCTCAATGTGTCGGAGGCCGCGCTGTATCGTCATTTCGCCTCCAAGGCGCAGATGTTCGAGGGCCTGATCGATTTCATCGAGCGCACCCTGTTCTCGCTGATCAACCAGATCTCGGCCCAGGAGGCCGACGCGCTGCGTCAGTTGCGCACCATCATCGGCATGCTGCTCGCGTTTGCCGAGAAAAACCCGGGCATGACCCGGGTTCTGGTGGGCGAGGCGCTCGTCAACGAAGACGGGCGGCTGCAAAACCGCATCAACGAGATCACCGACCGCCTCGAGACCGCCATCAAGCAGGTGGTGCGCAACGCGGTCACCGCCGGTCGGCTGCCGCAACAGATCGATGCCGGCGCGCGCGCCAACCTGATCCTGGCCTTTGTCCTGGGCCGCTGGCTTCGCTTCGCCAAGACCGGCTTCAAGCGCCGGCCCACCGAGGGCATCGAGCAAATGGTGGCAGCGCTGGTTGCCTGACCCGCGCTGGATGTAAAAGCCCCCACGCCACGCGGAGGGCTTTTCGCAACCGGGTCAGCGTGTGCCGCCCACCAGCTGGAACGCCTGCTCGGTGGCATCGTTTTCCGGCACGCCCGAAACCGACGGCATGCAGGCCATGGCCGCCACCAGATCACGCATACCACGATAGCCGCTCTTGGCGAGCACGCTCTTGACCTGGCTGCGCACCGTGGAAAGGCTGGTGCGCAATTCGGCGCTGATCTCCTTGGGCGGCATGCCGGCAAGCAACATGCCGAAGACCTGGCTTTCTCGCACCGACATGCCGGTCAGGCGTGCCACCGCCGCGATGGTTTCTTCGTCGAGAACGGCGGGCCGGCGAAGCCGCACGTGTACGGTGCCCGGCCGCGGCCCCGGGCTGAGCACCACGCAACCGTCGGCGGCAAGTTTGCCCAGCTTGAAAAGCAGCCCCTGCCCGGTGGTGATGGTTTGGTTGGCCAGCGCCTTCCAGCGATCGACGAGATCGGCATCGAGGGGCAACAGTCGGCCCTCGGAGAGCTGCAGACCGTGGCTGGCCAACGGTGAACTGAGCCGGCCGGCGCGCTCGACGCCCAACACGCGCACATCGCGATTGAGCAGGTAGCCGCAGGCGTCGCTGCGAATGGGGGTGTCGAACGGGGCGGATGCCGGCGCGCGCGGCTGCACGGCGAGGCGCAGGGAGGCGACCGCAGTCTGCTGCCGGCTGCGGTCATCGGGATTGGCTTTGGCCGGCGGCTCGATTGCCGGCCGGGTCTCGCGAACCAGTCGCTGTTCCATGGCTTCCCTGCTTCTGATGAATGTTTGTTACGCATTCTCACGAGCCGGTTTTCGGTGAACAACTACCCGTATGGCCAATTCGGATGAAGAAATATGCCAATTGGCATATGTCATATCCGGAAATGGTTATTCCAAAGGACATATACCCGTTGCATGCGTGTCGAATCGCGCTAATCTCGGCTCGATCGCCGATTCTGCTTCCATATGAAAGTCCTGCTTGTCGATGACCATGTCCTGTTCAGGCGTGGCCTGGCCTTGCTTTTGTTCGACCTCGATCCCGCGCTCGAGGTCGTCCATGCCGACCGTGTCGAGGAAGTCGATCCGGCCGGGCTGGGTGTCGTCGACCTGATCCTGCTGGACATGCAACTGCCCGGCGGGATCAGCGGCCTGAATGCGCTCTTGGCCCTTCGTGAACGCCTGCCCGACGTCCGGATCGTGATGGTGTCCGGCATCACCGATGCCGGGGACATTCGCGATTGCATCGACGCCGGAGCGGCGGGTTTCATCCCCAAGAGCGCGACCCCGGAGCTGATGATCGGCGCATTGCGACTGGTGCTGGCAGGCGGCATCTATCTGCCCAGTCTGGTGCTCGACGACGCGCCGGGGGCTGGTGAGGCCTCGGCGCCCTCGGCAGGGCCGGTCGATTTCGCCGGTCTGCCCGACGACGCCGGCTCGGCCGACGCAGGGGCGCTGAGCGTGGCTTCGCTCAGTCGTCGCCAACTGGAGGCGCTGCTGCACGCGGTGCAGGGCAAGTCGAACAAGGCGATCGCGCGGGAAATGAACATTGCCGAAGGCACGGTCAAGCTGCATCTGTCGGCCTCGTATCGCACGCTTGGCGTCACCAACCGAACCCAGGCGGTGTTCGTGGTCGCAAAGCTCGGGCTGAAGCGCGACGACTGATGAATGCCGCGCTCGAGCCGGGGCCCCGCGACGGCGGCTGGATGCGCCGGATGCAGCGCCGGTTGATTCGTCCCATCGATGACGATGTCGGCCAGGGTCTGCTCGAAGCGCTGCGCGTACAGGCGGTGCGGATACCGATTCCCGTCACCTTGATGGCGCTGGTCGTGGTCTGGTTGGGCAAGGACACGGTGCCGGCGGTGGCCCAGATCGTCTGGCTGATCTCGGTGGCCGTGCTGCAGGGCCTGCGCTACGTCCGCCTGAGCGGGTTGCCGCGCGAGACCGACCGTGCCGCCGAAGACCGCCTGTACGAAGCCACCGTGCTATCGGCGATCAATGGCATCGTGGTGGGTGCCTCGGCCGCGTTCTATCCCTATTTGTCCGAGTTTGCGCGCTGTGTGCACTCGATGATCATGATCGGAACCGTGACCGGTGGCGTGGCCACCAGCCACGGCTACCGGCCGCTGTTCCTGGCGTTCGTGGGGCCGGTGCTGGCCGGCGTGATGATCGCCTGGCTGGCCGTGCCCGCGCCCGGCATCGGTTTCGAGGCCCAACTGGGCGTGGCCTTGCTGGTTTTCCTGCTCGGCCTGATTCTGAACGCGCTGGCGAGCGACAGTTTTCGCAGTTTCACCGAAGCCTTTCGCATCAATGCCGAGATCAAGCGGGCCTTGCGTGCCGAGCAATCGGCCAACAATGCCAAGACCCGCTTCCTGGCCGCGGCCAGCCACGATCTGCGCCAGCCGCTGCAGTCGCTCTCCATGTTCAGCGCGGCGCTGGCGCGGCGCGATCTCGATGCCAAGACGGCCGAGATCGCCGTCAGCATCAAGGAGGCCGTCAACGATCTGACCTCCGAGCTCGATGCGCTGCTCGATATCTCCAAGCTCGACGCCGGCGTCGTCAAGGTCAATCGCGAGCCCATCAACCTGAGCCTGTTCGTGCAGCGGGTGGTGGGTTCGACGCGTTCGCTGGCCGAAGCCAAGGGGCTCGACGTGCGGGTCGAGTTGCTCGCCTCGCCGTGGGTGGAGAGCGACCGCGTGTTGCTCGAGCGGGTGCTGCGCAATCTGATCGACAACGCCATCAAGTACACGATCGAGGGCTCGATCACCGTATCGGTGTCGTTGAGCGCCGAGGGTTGCCAGCTGAGCGTGCGCGATACCGGCGTCGGCATCGCCGCCGCCGAACACGGCAGGGTCTTCGAAGAGTTCTATCAGCTGGGCAACATCGGACGCGATCGGCGCAAGGGGCTCGGCCTGGGCCTGTCGATCGTCGGCCGACTCGTGCAGTTGCTCGATGGCCAGGTCACCGTGCGCTCGGTCGTATCGCAGGGCAGTGTCTTCACGGTGACGTTACCCTGCAGCCAGCCGGTTCGCGAGCCGGCCGCGGTCGCGGAAACTGTTCTGCCGCCGAAGCTCGACGGTGTCGTCGTGCTGCTCATCGAGGACGAGCCCGGCGTGCGGCTCGGTACGCGCCTGCTGCTCGAGGGGCTGGGCTGTGCGGTCCTGGAGGCCGGCTCGACCGCCGAGGCGCTCGCCGTACTCGATGGCGACGCGGTTCCGGATCTGGTGCTCGCCGACATCCGCCTGCCCGACGGCGACGACGGTTTCAAGGCGGTGCGGCAGGTGCGCATGCGCCTGCCGCGCCTGCCCGTGGTGCTGGTCAGCGGCGAGACATCGCCCGAGCGCTTGCGCGATGCCGATCGCATCGGCGCGCCGTTGCTGGTGAAGCCGGTCGACGAGGCGTCGCTGGTGGGTGCGATCGTGCACGCGCTCGGAGCCGATTGAGCCCATGTCGGTCTTGGGCCCGACACCGCCGTCTGCCGGGCATGCCTTCGCACCGAACGGATTGCGTCAGCGCGGCCGGCGCGCCACGCGCTTCGTCTCGCGAGGCATCGAGGCGTGGCTGGCCGAACATCCCGAGGCCATGCCGCGCGACGAATCTCAGCGCGCGCCGGTGCTGGCCGAGCCCGGCTGCGAACGGCATTTCGATCTGTTGATCATCGGCAGCGGCTATGGCGGCGCGATGGCCGCGCACGTCATGGCCGGGCGCCGCGTGCGCGACGAGATCACCGGCCAGTGGCGCGCCGCCCGCATCGCGTTGCTGGAGCGTGGCCGCGAGCGTCTGCCGGGCATGTTTCCGAGCCGCTTCGCGGATCTGGCCGGCGAAGTGCGGGTTCAGTACCCGACCGAGCCCGACGACCCCATGACCGCGGTGCCCAAACCCGCCGGCAGTGCGCAAGGTCTGTTCGATTTCAAGCTCAGCGACGCCATGTGCGCGTTGGTGGCCAACGGTCTGGGGGGCGGTTCTCTGATCAACGCCGGCGTGATGCTCGCACCGCGCGACGAGATCTTCGGCAACGGCGCCTGGCCCGCCGCGCTCGCCGACCCGGCCGGGCTGCGGCCGTATTTCGACCGTGCCCGGTCGCTGGTCGGCGCAACGATGAGCACCGGCCACGCCCCCGAAACCGAGCGGCAGGCGGCAGAAGCGCCCAATACCGTGGCGGCGGCCCGCAGGCGCCCCGCCAAGCAGAGCATGCTCGGCCGGATCGGCGGTGCGGAGGTCGGGGTCGAGTCTGTGCCGATCACCGTGCAACTCGGTGACGACCGGCGCGAGGGCCTGAAGCTGCACGCCTGCGAGGATTGTGGCGACTGCGCGACCGGCTGCAACCACGATGCCAAACGCTCGCTCGACGTCATGCTGCTGGCGCAGGCGGCCGGGCGCGGTGTGCAGATCTACACCGGCGTCACGGCGCTGCGCGTC
The DNA here is from genome assembly GCA_041396685.1 of Burkholderiaceae bacterium. GTDB lineage: Bacteria > Pseudomonadota > Gammaproteobacteria > Burkholderiales > Burkholderiaceae_E > JAUIAI01. Next base: position 53,452 of record JAWKYD010000019.1, on the reverse strand, counting down.
GAGGCGCTCGATGACGACGCCTGGGCCGTGCATGCCACCCATACCGACCCGGTACTGCGGCGCCGCGCCGCTGCGCCATTCGTGCTCACCGCCAAGCGCCTGATCGTCGCCGCCGGCAGTTACGGCTCGACCGAATTGCTGGCGCGCTCGCAGGCGCGAGCCGATGTCCGGCCGTTGGTGCTGTCGCCGATGCTTGGCGCGCGTTTTTCGGGCAATGGCGACATGATCGTCGCAATCAGCGACCTGCCGCATCCCGCGCGTGGCGTCGGCGATCCTGCGGCAGCGCCCGCCGCGCGCCGCGTCGGCCCGACCATCACCGGCATGCTCGATCTGCGCGCCGCCGAGCCGGGTGTGGCGATCCAGGAGTTGGGCATTCCCGCCACCTTGCGCGAACTGCTCGCGCAGACCCTGGGCCTGGTGCGCATGACCTGGGCCGCGGTCGATGGCAAGCGCGCGGGCCAGCGCCGCTCCGACGACGACACCCGCATCGACGATGTCACGCTCGATCGCGCGCTGGTGCTGGCCGTGATGGGCGACGACCGCGGCGAGGGCCAGCTGAGCCTGCCGCCGGAGCGGGGCGCCCCGCTGATCGACGTCGCCGACGGCGCAATGCTCATGCGCTGGAAGACCAGGCCACGCAATGCCCACTACCAGGGCGCGCTCGACTGGCTGCGGCGGCGCTGCGCGCAGGATCTTCCCAATGCACGGGTGCACGCCAATCCGATCTGGCGCCCGCTCGGCCGCGCGCGCGTCATGTTCGACCAGGCCGTCGAAGGCCCGCGCATCACCGTGCATCCGCTCGGTGGCTGTCCGATGGGTGACGATGCCGGCCGCGGCGTGGTCGACCACCTCGGCCGCGTGTTCGATCCGGCTGGCGGCGACGGCGCGCTGCACCAGGGGCTCGCGGTGCTCGACGGAGCGATCCTGCCCGGTGCAGTCGGCATCAATCCGGCGCTGACCATCTCGGCCGTCGCGTTGCGCGCCGCCGAGGCGCTGGCGGCAGACTGGGGCTTGGTGCAAGCGTCCGGCGACGACGCGACTTCGGCGCGCTGGCAGGGTTACCGCCCGGTGTTCGCCGACGCTGGCGCCGAGCGCGCGCCGCCGCCGCGGCGACCGACGATGCTGGCCTTGTCCGAACGGCTGGTCGGGCGCGCGGTGCTCGCGCACGGCATCGAAGAAGACGAGGTGGTCATCGAACTGACCCTGCACTCGGCGCCCTTCGATGCACGCGCCACCCTGCCGGCCGGTGCGCGCATCCTGCTGCAAGGGCGGGCGGGCGATCTGCCGCCACGCGCCGATCGCGATGCGCCCGCCACCGTGCCCGATGTCAGCCGCCTGCGCATCTTCCGGCTCGCCGACTGGATGGCCTTCCACGACCCCGAGGCCTCGCTGGCCTGGCGCAAGCGCGACCCGGCGAACTGGCCTTGGATGATCAAGGCCCTTCAGGCGCAACCGGATGTCGTGCTCGATGGCATCGCACTGCTGAGCGCATCGGTCAGCGGCACGATCGACGTGTTGCACGAGCGGCCGGCGCCGCGAGTCGTGCGGCTGATGCGCGGCGGCTGGGCGTGGGCGCGCAACACCGGGGCGCGCACGCTCTGGCAGATGGCCTCCGACAGGTTGGGCCGGCGCGGTGCGCCTGCGGCGGGTGCCACGCTCGCCACGCCCACGGCAGCATCGACGCCCGCTCCTGCCGCGTCCAACGTCGTGCTGCGCTTCCTGCGCGAGCGCATGCCGGTGCTGCTCAGTGCGCTTGCGCACGCCGGGCGTCGGCGCGACATGATCTACTCGCTGGTCGTGCACACGCCCGATGTGGTCGCCGAGCCATGGCTGCGCGTCTTCGGCAATGGCGAGGTGCGCATCGAAGGGCGCAAGCGGGTGCGCTATCAACCGCATCAGAACACCTGGCGCCAGTTGATGCAGGTGCACCTCGAACGTTTCCCGCTGCTGGAGCGCGCGCAGCCTCTGACGCTGGACCTTGGCTGGCTCGCCGGCGAGCGTTCGCCGCTGCTGCGCATCGTCGACGAGAACAGCGGCCCAGAGGGGTGGGCCGACTATGCGCACTTCGTCGGCGAGGTCGGACGGCCGGTGCTGTTGCAAAGCCTGTTCGCGTTCGTGGCGCCGGACCGGGCGCGAGAAAAGGTGCCGGACGAGTTGCGCCATGGCACCACCGATCCTGCGGCAGAGGCCGCGCCGCTTCGGACGGTAGCCGAGAGCGTGCACGATGCGACCGACGACGCGTCCACCGTGCGCCCGGCCGGCGTGGCCGGCACCAACGCCCATCGCCTGGCGCGCGCCTACGACGATCTGCACTGCGAATGCTTCGGCAACGGTTCGCCCGCGCACCCGGACAAGCCTTACCGACTCATGCGCATTCGCGACCCGCACGCCATCGGCCGCCATCAAAGCGCCGCCGCGTTGCCGCCGGTACTGCTGATTCACGGCTACAGCGCCAGTGGCACCACCTGGGCGCATCCGATGCTGGCGCCGGGCCTGGCGCGTTGCCTGGCCGCCCGCGGGCGCGACGTCTGGGTGATCGACATGCGCTCCAGCTGCGGCCTGGACACCGCCACCCATCCCTGGACCTTCGAGGACATCGCCCACGGAGATCTGCCCGATGCCATGGCGCTGATCCGGTTGCTGAGCGGGCGCGATCCGATCGATGTGGTCGCCCATTGCATGGGCGCCGTGATGTTCAGCATGACGATGCTGGCCGCTGCGCAACATTCGGTGGGCGCGGCCGCCGCCGGCCTGCAAGCCCGCGTGCGGCGAATCGTGCTCTCGCAGGCCGGCCCGGTCATGCGTTTCTCCAAGATGAACGTCTTTCGCGCCTACCTGATGCAGGCCGTGCGCTATCTGCTGCCGAACAACCGCTTCCAGTTTCGGCCGGTCGAGCCCGGCGCGCTCGGCGAGGAGGTGCTCGACCGCCTACTGAGCACGCTCCCATATCCCGACGACAGCGAGTTCGCACTCGAGAATCCGCTGTTCGCACGCACCCCTTACACCCAGGTGCGTCACCGCATGGACATACTCTATGGCAAGGCCTTCACGCTGGCCAATCTGCCCGCCGGCGTGCTCGATTCGATCGATGATTTCTTCGGCCCGCTGAGCACCGACACCATCGCCCAATCGATAGGCTTTGCGCGCCACGAACGCATTGCCGATGCGCACGGGCGCCCGTATCCGCTCGAAGATCGGCTGGCCGAGCAATGGCGGGCGAAAACGCTCTGGGTGCACGGCGCGCAGAACGGCATTTTCGAGCCCAGCTCCGTGCTGCTCGCGCACGCGCTGTTCGATCGCTGCGGCATCGGCGAGCGACTGTCGTCGCGCGTGTTCGCGGGCCTGGGTCATCAGGACAGCCTGATCGGCCGCAACTGCCGTCCGGTGCTCGATGCCATCGGCGACTTCCTGGAGACACCGTGAGCGCGCCGTTCGCCACCCTGATGCTGGCCTCGTGCCAGTATCCGCCAGACCTGTTGCGCGAGATTCCCGCCTATCGTTCGCTGTCGCGCATGCGTGCGCGCCTGGTGTCGGCTGGCGCTCGAGCAGCCGGCCGCCTCGCGCGTGCTCTGGATGGCGGGCGACACCATCTATGTCGACCCCACCGCGGGCCTGTTCGATCCCGAACAACCCGAAGACCGCCCGAAGCAACGTATTGGTTTCTCAAGGGGCGCATCTGGCAACGGCTCACCGAACAACTCGACGACGCCTTTTGCCTGGCCGACGATCACGAGTACGAAGAAACTGGGAACCGTCGGCGCGTGCGCGGATCAACACCGGCCTGCAGCGGTCTCTGTTCTTCGGCAAGCGCGCCCACCTGCGACACATGCGCGGCATGCACGACATCGGCGACCAACAGGTACTGTCGACCCGCCTATGGGGTGAGCGCGAGCCCATTGGCGGGCGTCTGCCATGCTTCGTGCTCGATCTGCGCAGCGAGCGCGAGCGGCGCGACGCAAGCAACATCGCCACCGCCGGCATGTGCTCGGCCGAGCAGATGGACGCGTTCAAGACCTGGCTGCAACACCTCGCAGCGCTGGAGCGCGCCGACCCTGACCGCCCGCCCACACCCAAGTCAGGTTGTCCGCCTCGACCCTGCTGCCCAGACGGCTGCAGGTGGCCGAGGATCCCAGCGTGGCCGCCGCGCTGAATTCCGATGCCCGCGACGGCTATCCCGCTTTTCTGGCCCAGGTTTTTGGCAGCATCGTCGAGCACGGCGTTCGTGGTCTGTTGTTCCTGTCCGGCGACGAACATCTCTCCTTCGTCACCCGGGCCGAACTCGGGTGCCCGGACATGCACCGGTGGTGATCCACTCGGTGTATGCCGCCGTTGTACGGGCCGATATCCGTTTGCAAACGGACAGTCGGAATCGTTCGCGGAAATCGACCATTTCAAGACCCTGGGCGCCGACGGCCTGCCCGCCGTCAGGGTGTGCGCATCGACGCGCTTCGTGGAAACGGGCAACGGGTTTTGCGAGCTGAGCCTGCATCGGCGGGCAATCTGCCGCCGATCTGCGCTTCTCCGAGAAACCGGCACCGTCCGGGTGGGCATTCAGCTCGATCGTTGAGGCGTGCCTGCCGACTGCGTGGCCTAATCAATCTAGTCGAGAGACAAGCAAGCTGGGCCTCCCCAGAATGCACGTTCGGCCATCGGGCGGAGCGAAGAGCCGAACCGAATGTCGTCGATTGGGCAAGATCATGGGGAGGCGTCATGAACGGTCGGTTGCTAGGTGCGATTCTCTTCACAGTTCATTTTCCGATTGCATTTGGAAGCCCCATTCTCGACGAAGCCGTCAAGAGGGACATTCAGGAGTCTGGGCTGAGCCGGGTGATCGTTGAAAAGAGGTCGGGTGCAGATGGCGGGTCGAACGCCTCTGCGGTTTCAATCGTTCAAACCGTGCTTCGCGTTGGACGTTCCCGTCTCCCCCATCAATGCAAACCTCGCTTCAATGAGGATAGGTCCGCTCAGCTGGACGCGTTGGCGGCAAGCCCACTTTTTTCACGCATCGTGAAGGGGATGTGGCCGATCCCGGCGCTGCTTGAGACCGTTCAGATCAGTGGGGCCAGCGAGACATGGTCCATGGGAATCGACGGCACCGGGGTCACGGTGGCGATTCTCGATACGGGAATCGATCCGAGCCATCCAGCGTTCGAGAACCGAATCGTGGCTCAGGCTTGTTTTTCCGTCCAGGATGATGCGCTCTCGGTGCAGTCGCTATGTCCAAACGGCGCCGCCTTGCCGACCGGGGACAGCGTCGAAGTTTCCGAGAATGCGGCTACCGGGTGCGGGAGCGCAAAGGAATGCAGTCATGGGACCCACGTGGCGGGAATAATCGCAGGTAGGGAGCAGCCGGTGCAGTCGCTGGGCGGTAAGGTCCTGGCCGGGGTGGCTAGGAGCGCTTCAATCTTTCCATACAGGTTTTCAGCCGCTTTCTTCTCGCGAAGGATTGCGCGCCACTGGCCGCGCCGTGCTTGCTCTCGTTTAGAAGCTCGCAGTTGCGCGCTCTTCAGTTCGTCCACGGCAAAGTGCTGAACTTCAAATCGACCGGCCAAGGTCCCAACATCGCTGCGATCAACATGAGCCTCGGGGGCGGGCACGCACTGGCGCACTGTGACAAGCAGAGCGTGCTCGCGGACCGAATAAGGAGCTTGCGCGCCGATGGTGTGGCGACCGTCATAGCTGCGGGCAACGAGGGCTACACAGATGGGCGTGCTAGCGAACCGCCACCAGCACGGCAATCACCGTCGGCGTTGGAGAAGGACGGCCGGATCGCGAGTTATTCCAACAGAAGCCTAGATCCGGATGCCGATCTGGTCGACATCTTCGCGACTGGCTCGGAGGTCATGTCTGCTGTTCCCGGTGGAGGCTACGAGCGCAACGCGGTACGTCGATGGCCGCACCCCGTGGTCGCAGGGGCAATCGCATTGCTCAGGTCGGGCACCAATCCCGTACAGCGTCATCTGGGTCGAAGCGGCGACGGTGAGCCGAGTTCAGGGTCGACGATGCAGAAAACCCGAAAGGTCTTCGATCCTTCAGATTACTACGGTCAATCTAAAAGCCACCGACTTCAGTGGTCACACGCCATGGCTCAGCTCTCACCGCGTTGACGTCGCGGGCGGTAATGCGGCTTTCGAGCACGACGCTGATGATGGTAAAGGCCTGATTCACTGCACATCCTGAGGCTGTGCACCGACTTTACCACAGCTCGCTGAACGCAATGAGGACCTGGATGGCTCAAATTGAGCTTAGTGAACTGTCGCGCGTCACCCATCGACTCCAAGTGTGGTTAAGCGTGATACCTTCGCCGGTAATCGCTGGAGCTTCCCGTGAAAATCCTCGAAGATCTTCTTACTTTCAGTAACGTCGCAGTGACTAGTTGGACTGAACTGACTGTTCGATGCCGCTGATGCGTGGCAGACAATGCTTATCCATCGGCATCAAACGCCCATCCACTATTTATCGATGTTGAAATTCCAATAAGTAAAGAATTCGGACGGTGTAGAATTCTTTCGTGATGAACGCGGTAGAGCCTTTTTCGGAGCATGGACTGCTGGTGATGAATGCGTTCCAAGACAGTCATATCGGTAATGAATATGCCTTCATCACCTCTGCTCATCTGAAATTCCCACAGAAGGCGTGATCTGGCAACCGGGCAGATGCAGAAGCGCATTCGAGGTCTGCCATGATCAACAGAGTCAACGGCGCAGATCTGGGGTTCCGACGACTTCACAATTTTCGATGTCGTGCCGGATCAGCGAGGCGCAGCCGGTGGTCGTCTGCTGGACGACCGATCCGTCTGTAGGCGAAGTCGCGCAACTGCCGATAAGCGTTATCCATCCCGGCAGCGCGGCGGTAAACAGTGGGGCTGGCAAAGTTCGCCACGCAAGCTCGAATTCTTGGGCTTGCAAAGGGCTCGGCGTGGGCGTTAATGTCGATGAGGTTTCCGACCGCGGTGTCAGGGAACCCGGTACCTCGTAATGGCGTTTCAGGGCTTCGGGAACGTCCCGCCACGATCCTTCGGAGCCTGGTCATCTGCACCGCCACCAGCGTCATGCCAGCCAGCTTGACGGGAACCCGGCCCGGGACCTTTTCGGTTTGAAGTCACAAATCAGGGGAGCTCTCATCATGCCAGGCTTGACGTCTGGACACGCGTATCATAATTGTTTAGCTGCCCGCCCGGGACACCTGAGCAACTTCTGCATCCGCGGCCCGGACTCCGGGCGGTTTCTCCGTCAACGACGGCACATTTGATTATGCGTCGCAGCTTTCCGCACCTCGGACATCGATTTCTCTTGAACGGCGCTCCAGGTGGTCACCCCTTTTGTTCTTAGTAAGACCTTTAGTCGAGTAGGGCTCGAGCAGGCAGAGGCTTACGCCACGGCCTTCGCCTTTTTCACCCGTGGCTCTTGGTCGATAGGCGACATCGTCTCTAGTATCGGGCGTTTGTATCGGTCGTACATGGCCGTGCAGTCTCGGCTATTGAGTGGGGCGCATGCCTGGTGGCCATCGTGCAGACCATCATCGGTAGGTACTGGCGCGCGGCATCGGCACTTACACCTACCTGATCGATGTGTTGCTCAGATCCAATCAGCATCCGGCTAACCAACCGACGAACTCACAACGATGCATTCGCGCGGCGGTTCGCAGCCGGATTTTCAGTCCCAGCGGATGCGAGTGCTCGAGTCGGGAACTGACGGGCGCGATGCGCTTGCGGAGCGACGAAACGGCGCGAACCCTGTTACTGCGCGACGGAGCTGGGCGCCCAGCACTTGCCTGTAGCGCGCGCATTGCAGAGTCCACTCGATGACCTGCTTCTGGGGCGGTAGGTTGATCTGACCGCTTAGGACGATTCAGGCCATGCACGGCCCCGGGTCAGGTTCTTGCCACGGCAGTAAACGGCACGGAAACCGATCTTCGTCGGCCGCAATGGAGAGGCTTCCGTGCCCTCCACTGGACGAACTGCTGACGCCGATGGTTACCGATGTGACGCCGGAGTTCCTGATGACATAACCTGATGGAGCCGTGTAGGTTACGAGAGCATCGCGATCATGTCGACGTTCCCGTGGAGGGAAATCCACGATGTCGGCAGCTGGGCAATCGACGCGCCCTGGATTGGGAAAATTCTGAGGCTGCTTGAACGCGCTGAGTTTCCGCTCGATATGTCTTCGACGTCGTCGGCGATCGCATTGCTATGAATGGCGATGGCACTGGCAAACGATACGCTGTTGGACGCGGCGCAGTTTATTGTGCGACATGGCATCTCATCCTAACCAGATCAGTAGTCTCTATCGTTGGCCGTTGGAGGCTCTTGCCTCGCAATAGCGCACTTCCATCAAGACTTGCGATGGGCACCCCTTACACCCAGGTGCGTCACCGCATGGACATGCTCTATGGCAAGGCCTTCACGCTGGCCAATCTGCCCGCCGGCGTGCTCGATTCGATCGATGATTTCTTCGGCCCGCTGAGCACCGACACCATCGCGCAATCGATAGGCTTTGCGCGCCACGAACGCATTGCCGATGCGCACGGGCGCCCGTATCCGCTCGAAGATCGGCTGGCCGAGCAATGGCGGGCGAAAACGCTCTGGGTGCACGGCGCGCAGAACGGCATTTTCGAGCCCAGCTCCGTGCTGCTCGCGCACGCGCTGTTCGATCGCTGCGGCATCGGCGAGCGACTGTCGTCGCGCGTGTTCGCGGGCCTGGGTCATCAGGACAGCCTGATCGGCCGCAACTGCCGTCCGGTGCTCGATGCCATCGGCGACTTTCTGGAGACACCGTGAGCGCGCCGTTCGCCACCCTGATGCTGGCCTCGTGCCAGTATCCGCCAGACCTGTTGCGCGAGATTCCCGCCTATCGTTCGCTGTCGCGCATGCGTGCGCGCCTGCGTCGGCTGGCGCTCGAGCAGCCGGCCGCCTCGCGCGTGCTCTGGATGGCGGGCGACACCATCTATGTCGACCCCACCGCGGGCCTGTTCGATCCCGAACAACCCGAAGACCGGTTCGAAGCACCGTATTGGTTTCTCAAGGGGCGCATCTGGCAACGGCTCACCGAACAACTCGACGACACCTTCTGCCTGGCCGACGATCACGAGTACGAAGAAAACTGGGAACCATCGGCGCGTGCGCGGATCAACACCGGCCTGCAACGGTCTCTGTTCTTCGGCAAGCGCGCCCACCTGCGACACATGCGCGGCATGCACGACATCGGCGACCAACAGGTACTGTCGACCCGCCTATGGGGTGAGCGCGAGCCCATTGGCGGGCGTCTGCCATGCTTCGTGCTCGATCTGCGCAGCGAGCGCGAGCGGCGCGACGCAAGCAACATCGCCACCGCCGGCATGTGCTCGGCCGAGCAGATGCACGCGTTCAAGACCTGGCTGCAACACCTCGCCGCGCTGGAGCGCGCCGACCCCGACCGCCCGCCCACACCCAAGCTCGTGTTGTCCGCCTCGACCCTGCTGCCCAGACGGCTGCAGGTGGCCGAGGATCCCAGCGTGGCCGCCGCGCTGAATTCCGATGCCTGCGACGGCTATCCCGCTTTTCTGGCCCAGGTTTTTGGCAGCATCGTCGAGCACGGCGTTCGTGGTCTGTTGTTCCTGTCCGGCGACGAACATCTCTCCTTCGTCACCCGGGCCGAACTCGGGGCGCCCGGATATGCACCGGTGGTGATCCACTCGGTGCATGCGTCGCCGCTATACGGGCCTTATCCGTTTGCAAACGGACAGTCGGAATCGTTTGCGGAAATCGACCATTTCAAGACCCTGGGCGCCGACGGCCTGCCCGCCGTCAGGGTGTGCGCATCGACGCGCTTCGTGGAAACGGGCAACGGGTTTTGCGAGCTGAGCTTCGAATCAGCGGGCAATCCGGGCGCCGTCGATCTGCGCTTCTCCGGAGAAACCGGCACCGTCCGGGTGGGCATTCAGCTCGATCGTTGAGGCGTGCCTGCCGACCTCTCGCGATCTACTAGATCCAGTGGGGAGACAAATAGAACGGGACTCCTCATCTTGAGCGGCAGGATCATGCAGGCGGTGCCACCGAGATATCCTCAATGTTGTCGATGCAAATCGCTAGTGCTATGGCACTCTTTGAGCTGCACAGCCATGTACGGATTGATTCGCGAGCCTTCTCAGCCGCTGGCTATGTGTGAATGCTCTTTGCGGTGACTTCGAGCGACGCCAAGCGCAGGAGCAGGTCGCGAATGGACTGGCTCCCTGTCTTGCAGAGAATGCTTCGGATTTGCGTTCGGATCGTCGCCTCGCTTCGCACCAGAGAAAGCGCAATTCGCTTGGGCGGAGCACCATTGAGCAGATGGGTCGCCACGCGGCGTTCGGCATCGGTGAGCGCGTGACAATTGGCGAAGGCCGCGAGTGTCTCGCTGCAGCAAAGCGTGTGACGATCGATAGCGATGGTGACATGGTCCGTTCCGGCCCCTGCCGTCAGAAGAACGTGCAGGCTGTCGTTCCCGGGTCTTGCACAGAAGAGGGCGGGCGATGTGCCCATTGCCGCTTGACCAACGAGCTCGAGCCATTGCCGCCATGTGGTGGAGTCCCGCGGCATGAGCCGCCCGTTCGTGACGATCAGAATCTCATCCAATGGGCTGCGAATGGCTGTGTCGGCCCGAATCGAGACCAGATTGGCTCGCGCATCGACGACCGCGTCTGCGCCAGCCGGAACCCGAGCGCTGCGATTGCCGACCGCATCGACTTCGAACCGCTCTTGCATTGCCTCGAAGAAGGGCTGAATGCGATCTGAAAATGACTGAGCATGCCCGTGATGACGCTGCGCGTTTCGATCGATGTTCGAGCTCATCAGACCCTCCAGGCTTGAGCTGATCAAGGACAATGAGTGGCAGTTTGGTCATCTTTGACACCCCCGGAAACTGGTCGGCAGGTCAGCTTTCGATCAGTATCTGGGGCGGACGCCGAGCAGGTTCGAGCAGTTTGTACGGCCTGCCGTCGGTATTCGGCGCGATACGGATGCGTCTCCCTGGAATCATGTACCAATCGAGTTAGCACCAAAGGGCAGGTTTCGGGCAGTTCGGCAAATCGCTGTTGATCAAGAAGAACGACGAAGGCATGGATGAGAAAGCTGCCGTCACCGAAATGCATATTCAGGGGTGCGCCGCCGCGCCGTTTCAGCTAGAGGCGGCGCGCCAGTCGGTGATATTGCGTGCCCAGCAGTCCATCCACACGGGGCCGACCGTGCTTGTGGCGGGCATCCTGTGTGGCTTCGTGCTGGCCTATACGGGGGCAGGTATCTATGGCGCGGCTTGGGCCGCCATGGTCGTCGCCACGGCGCTGATCAACCGGGTTGCCTGTCATCGTATCGTCGCGATCGACGCCGACGCCACGGCGTCATTGGTGTATCGCCGGCAGCGCGAACTGAAGTGGCTGACGGTCATGAATACGCTCGTGATGGGCGCGGGCGTGTGGGTCGTCGATCTGGCTCAGCCACCAACGAGCATTCTCTATGCCTTGACCGTCCTGCAGACGCTTTATCAACTGGGCGCATTGATCAATGCGTCCACGCATCCCCCTACGTTCATTCTCGGTACCTGGATCAACCTGGGGTCCATGGTGGTGTTCTGGGCGCTGCAAGGCGCCAACGGCTTGCTGACGGCAGTGCCTTTGTTTGCGTTGGTCATGCTATGCATGCGCTTCTCGTCGCAGATCCACAAAGAGTTTCTCGAGTCGGTGCGGATTCGCTTCGAGAACGCCGATCTTCTCGAGCAAGTGCGCCAGCAGATGCAGCAGGCAAACCAGGCGCGCGAGTCGGCCGAGCGTGCCAACTCGGCGAAGTCGCGCTTTCTGGCCGGTGCGAGTCACGATCTGCGCCAACCGTTGCATTCATTGCTGATCTTTGCGTCGTTGCTCGAGAAGGCCGAGGCCGCGCAACGAGGCGACTACCTGCGCCAACTCCGGACCGCTGCTGCATCGCTCGAGCGCTTGCTCAATGGTCTGATGGATCTGTCGCGACTGGATGCGAACGCGTTCTCGGTGCGAGTGGATGCCATCGACCTCGCAGAAGTTTCGGCGCCGGTCATCGATGAGGCACGTGTCGAGGCGGCGGCCAAGGGCTTGAGGCTCGATGTCGACTTACCGCACATCTTCGTTGTCAGCGATCCATTGTTGTTCGAGCGAATCCTTCGCAATCTGGTCGACAACGCGATCAAGTACACGTCCAAAGGCGCGGTACGGGTGAGTGCGGTGCGAGAAGAGGACAGGGTCCGGCTGGTGGTCTCGGACGACGGTGTCGGCATCGCAGAGGCGGATCACAATCGGATATTCCACGAGTTCGAGCGTCTGCGGCACAGCGGGGCAGATACTGAAGATGGCTTCGGGCTCGGCCTGGCGATCGTGGCACGGGGCTGCCATCTGCTCGGGCACGAGATCGCGCTCGACTCCGTCATAGGCGTTGGCAGCCGCTTCACCATAACGATGCGGTGTGCTCGCAAGGCCGAGTTGCCGGCCCGAAAGCCGCCTTCCGGGGACGACCGTAAGGTGTACCCGGCTGCGAGCCATGCGCTGGCACCTGGCGGCGCGAATGTGCTCGTCGTCGATGACAACACGGGCGTGCGTGCGGCCACCGCCGCCATCGTGGCGACGCTCGGTGGCGAGTGCCATCCGATTGGGTCGTTGCAGGAATTGCGCCAGCTATTGCACCGTTCCGATCCACCAAGAATGAACGCGATGATCGCCGACTGGCGGCTCAATGGCGAAGCGATCGGCCTGGAATTGGTGCAAACGATACGTGCGAGATTCCCGGCCCTGCCGGTTGCGTTGGTAACGGCCGACCGCGATCAGCTGCCGCCCGAGGTTGCCGCCACCGGGGTGCGGATCTTTCCCAAGCCGGTCGCCGACGACGTTCTCATCGACTGGATCATGTCGGCCGTCGAAGCGCCGCCGGACGGTACGTCGACAGGGGAAAGCCGGCACGCTGCATGATGACCAGGGCGTCGGTACGATTTCGGGCACCGAGAATGTCGTAGGCTGCGGATAGATGAAACTTGACGGTGCGCTCGGTGATGTCGAGTTGCCGTGCGATGTGCTTGTTCGATCCGCCCGCGTGCATACCATGCAGCACTTCGGACTGGCGCATCGTCAAACCCAGCGCGAGTGCCATGCGCGTCACGGAATCCAATGGCTGCGCCGCGCTATGCGAATCGGCCTGCTGCACATCAGTGGTTGAGCGTGGTTTCAGAAAACGGCGCGACAACTCGCGAGCAACCGATTCCGGCAAGCGCAACTCGCCCGCCAGTGCGCGAAAGATGTCGTCTGCGACCTGATCGCCATGCGCGGTCTTGAAGACATAGCCGGCCGCACCGGCATCAATCAGTTCGCACACCGTGTCGATGCTGTCGTCGCTGGACAGGATCACGATGCGCGTGCCATCGAAGCGCTGCGCGACGGCGGCAAAGGCCTCCAGCCCGGAGAAGTCCGCCATGTGCAAATCGAGAACCACGCCGTCGAACGCGATGTCATGGGGCATGGCCAGGGCCGAAGTCACCCCGTCGGCTTCATCGATCGAGAGCGTCTCGATGGCGCTGTGGGCCCGAAGAGCGCTTGCCGTCGCGCTTCGGTAGAGCGGGTGATCATCGATTAGTAGGAGTCTCATGGCATCGGTTGGCCGCGACCAGCGAGCACGCCCTGTGCCCGTAGTGATGCTAACGCGCCGTGCCGGCCTCGTGGGCAACAGTCGATTGCGCCTGTACCGAGGGACAGGTGCAGGCGCATTCTGCGCGGGTTAAAAGCGGGCTTCTGCCGACGATTGCCTCGTGCCTTGGCTTGTCGTAACCTCGCGGTGCGAATGAGTTCAAATGATGTCAAGCCGGCGAATAACATGAACGAAACGGCCAGCGGGGGAAAGGAACTTTCACGTTCGGTACACGCATTGCTCGATGGCCGCAGGCTCGAATGCGACGTCCTGATCGTGGGCAGCGGTTACGGTGGCGCGTTTGCCGCCCGCGAGTTGGCGCGCAGTGGCGCGCGGGTCTGGGTTCTCGAGCGCGGGCGGGAGTATCGAACGGGTGAGTTCCCCGAATCCATCGACGAGGCGGTCGGCCATATTCGCTACTCACGCGACAACGACAAGGCGCCCATTGGCAATTCCATGGGCTTGTTCGATATCCGCGCCTACAAAGACTGCGCGTTCGTGACGGGCTCGGGTATCGGCGGCGGGTCTCTGATCAATGCCGGGGTCGTGGTTGCGCCGCGGCGCGAGGTGTTCTCGGATGATGCGTGGCCCAAGCGGGTTCGCGACGACATCGACCGCATTTTCTCGCTCGGCCGAGAGGTCACGCGCACTCTCGGCGCGCAGCCGTTCCCCGGCACCGAGCATTTCGCGAAGTATCAGTCCCTGCAGCGCTTGGCGGGAGCGTTGCGCGGTGTCACCTGTGAGCCTGCGCCGATCGCGGTGACCAGCCGTGATGGCGTCAATGCATGCGGTGTCGAGCAAAAGGCCTGCATCGGCTGCGGCAACTGCGTGACGGGCTGCAACTATCAGGCCAAGAACACGCTGGCGCTGAACGTGATTCCGCAGGCAGTGACGGCTGGTGCGCAGTTCTTCACCGGTGCGACCGTTTTGTCGCTCCGATGTGCGCCCGGTGCGGCGCTCAGTCCATCCGGGCGTCCGTTGCAGTGGTGCGTGAAGCTGGCGCCGACGCCCGAGACCAAATCGCCAGATACCGCCGAATGCATCGACATCCTGGCGGCCGACGTGATCCTTTGCGCGGGTGCCCTGGGTAGCACCGAGATTTTGCTGCGCTCGCTCACAAGTGAGTTGTGCTTCTCCCCGATGCTCGGGCGCCGATTCAGCGGCAACGGCGACATGCTGGCATTCGGATTCGGGCAAGGTCGGCCGGTGTACTCCACCGCGCATATGCAGGCACCGGATCAGTTCGCCAATGTGGGTCCCACGATCCTGGGCATGATCCGCCCGGATGGCCCGGAGTCGGCGCTGCCGGCCGACACCATGATCGAGGACGGCTCAATTCCGTACTCACTGGCGCCGTTCATGGGGACGCTGCTCTCCACGATCGGGCTCGCCTACCTGAACACCCATGACGAGATGCCGCGTTTTCTTGCCGACCGGCCCGAGAGCGATCCCATCGGCTTGCATCCCGAACTGCTGAATCACAGCCAGACGCTGCTTGCGATGAGCGGTGGCCACGGCGACGGCAATGTCTGGCTGGATGCCGGCGCGCAGCCCCCGTTCGGCAAGCTTCGTGTCTCGTTGAAGTATGCCCTGAACGACCCCGTCAGCTTGAAGCTGCACGGCGCGCTCAAGCGTGCCGAGGCCGGCGCGTTCGCATCCAGCGGGTTCGATGGCGGCTACTACATCACCAATCCGCTTTGGAAGTTGCTGCCCGACGAGTTCGCCGAGGTCACCGATGACCTCGATGGCCAGGTGTTATCCGTCCATCCGCTCGGTGGTTGTCCGATGGGAGAGTCGGTCCGCACGGGTGTGGTCGATGATCTCGGCCGTGTCTACAACCCCAGGGGTTCGCGTCCTGAATCGGTGCACGCCGGTCTTCATGTCATGGATGGTGCCTTCATTCCCGTCGGTCTGGGTGCCAATCCGCTCTGGACGATCAGCGCCCTCAGCCTGAGGGCGGCGAGGGCTCTTGCCGCCCAATACGCCGCCGCGCCGGGCCGCGCGGCATCGACGAAACTCGAGGCCGCGGCATTTTGGCAACCGCCGTTACGCCCACGGCTGCCTGTGACACCGCCAGGCGCTACCGAGGTTTGCTTCCGGGAAGTGCTCTACAGCCGCACGACGAGGGCTGCCCGCCAGCGCGAATCCGAGAGTACGCAGATCGGGCTTGCATTGTCGGAAGCCTGGCGGCCTGTGTTCGATCACTTCGCGGAGGAAGATCAAGGTCGATCGCTCTATGATCGTGTCGTCGAAGGACGCGCCGGACTAGCGATGCGGTTCGACGTCGGCACAAGCCTGCAAAGCTGGTTGCGTGACCCAAGCGAGACTTGCTGGACGGGAAGCGTGCAACTGACCACCTACGACCTTCCCGACGAAATCGGCGAACACCCTCAGGCCTCGGGCTTTTTCTCCGAGGCTCGGACCAACCCCTTCGACGGCATGCCGGTGTCGATTTTTCGCAATGGCAAGCCGGCAGAGGGCACCGCCACGCTCGAGCTTCTGGCGCTGGATCGGCCGGCCGACGCCGCCGATTTCCTCGACCGGATCGATCTCGCGATGACAGCCTATCCCGACAGACGACAAGTCTCTCGAGAGAAGGTCGCGGCGCGTCGGCGCGTCGGCATCGAAGAAGACCCAGCCGCTTTTGCCTGTGTGCCATCGCCCGAGGATGGTCGCATTCAGTCTGCTAGCGATAGCATCGGTGGTCTCGGTCAGTTCATGCGGCGAGGCGCGCTCCACGTCGGCTGGCGCGAGCTCCGCTACGAGGCCGTGTTCGACCTGCCGATGGCGGGCGGGACACCGCGCTCGATTCATTTGGTCGGATGCAAGCGTCTCGCCTATGCGCATGGCGTGCCGCAGATCTGGGATGCGTTGCTCGAGATGGAGGTCGAGCTCACGATCGACGGCGACCCGCGCTCCGCCGTCACGGTGCCGATGCGGGTCGACGTCCTGGATCTGATGCGCGGCAATCTGTACCAGTTCTCGGGTCAACGCACCTCGCTCGAGACAATCGTCGGTTTGGTCGATCTCATCGGTCTGTGGCTTCGAGCGCTGATCGGCACACACTACTGGGCATTCGCAGGCAGCAATTACACGCGTCGTGCGCCCGTGCCAGCGGCAATGAAGCCACTGTCGCACGTCAGGCTCGCCAGCGGTGCCCTCTCGGCGCCGACTGAGCATTGGTTCTTTGCTTCGCGTGGCGGCAGTGATCGCGAGCGCGCCGACGACCAGATCAGGCTGCGCCTGAGCCATTTCGAAAGCCCTTTGTCGCCCTCACCGGCGTTGCCGCCGCTGCTATTGGTCCACGGTCTAGCGCACGGCGGCGAGCTGTTCGCCACTCAAACGGCCGAACAAAGCATGGTGGGCTACTTCCTGGACCACGGACGCGATGTGTGGGTGTTGGATCATCGACTATCGAATCTGCTGGGTGATACCTGCAAGCTGCCCACGTCGATCGACGATGTCGCCAGGTTCGATATTCCGGCTGCCCTCGAGGTCTTGTTCTGCGAGCTTGGCCGCCGCGACGTGCGCGAGGTCGACGTCTTCGCACACTGCATTGGCGCGGCTGCCTTTGCCATGTCTGTGCTGGGGGGCCATGTCGAGGCGGTGATCAACGACAAGCCCCGCAACATCGGTGCGCTGATTCTGCATGCCGTGCATCCGTGGATCGTGCCCTCGCCATACAACCGCGTGTCGGCGGCGCTTGCCGCGTTCTATCGTGATGCCCTCGAAGACGAAGTCATTCAGGTCGTCCCGCCGATCAGCAAGGCGGACTGGCCCGATATGGAGTCGCTGGTGGATGCCGATCCGCCGCCGACGCCCGCCGTCGCCTCGGGCATCGACCAGATCATCGACCGGCTTGCCGCGTCGCTCCCTTGGAGCCACGACATCGATGACCGGCACTTTCTCGAAAGCGAGGCCACCTGCGATTTCGCGCGTGCCCTGTGCAATCGGGTGACGCTCTTCTACGGCCCGGACTGGACCCACGACAACGTTTCCCCGGCGACGCTGTCGGCCTTGGGCGACATCATGGGCGCCGCGCACATCGACTATTTCAAGCACATCTTCTTTTGTCTGCTGCGTCATCGTCTCACCGACCATGACGGTGCCGATGTCTATGTGAAGCAGGAGAATTTCACCCGGTATTGGAAGATGCCGACCCTGTTCGCGACGGGGCTCGACAATCGCGTCTTCGACCCCCGCAGCGCCGCCAAGTCGTTTCTGTTGCTCGACGGCGTATTGAATACGCCCGAGACCGAGCATGATCCGAAAACGGGTCACGTGACACGCAAGACCTCTAATCAGTCGATGACCTATCCGGTCGCGCTATACATGCCACCCGGCGTCGGGCATATGGATTTCGTATTCGGGTCGAAAAATGCCGAGCGCTTCGCCGTACTGAGTGAATTCCTCAGGGACCCCGCTGGGTACGCGCAAACCCGCGTGTCCGATGCCTTCTTGCGGGCCGCGGCAATGGCGCCGGACCACTACATCCAGAATACGCCACTGGGCGGCCCGATCATCGACTACCAGGTGCTGAACAGCGATGGTCGCACCGATATTCGGCTCAACATCTGGTTCGAGTTGCGCCCCTACGGCACCGAGGTCGTGAAGCCGGCAGACACGGTCGAGATCCGCGGATCCGACCAGGAGCGGGGCGGGTCGTCGAGCGTTCGGCAGATTTTTCTGCGCGCCAACGACCGCGTCGGTGGCATCGTCATTCCCGGGAACTTTCTTCTTCTCGAGGCGACCGTTCCACTCGAGGCAGTCGGGTCACTGGGTCAGGGCGTCGCCCTGCCGGGTGTGAAGTTCGGATGGCAGTCATTGCCGATCGAAGTGTTCTTTGGAATGACGAAGACGCAGCGCGGGCGGTTGGTGTTGGAGGCGTCGGCCAGTGCGTCGTCTTCTGGATCGGACGATCCCGTCATCTTCGCAACGAGCCTGTCGCCGACGCCGCGAATCTTGGATGGCTCACCGACGCCCGACGCGATCCGTGCGCCTGTGCCGGACAAGAATCCCATCGATGACAAGCAGAACGAAGATCGCAGATCGGATGTGCAAGAGGTACTCAGAAACAAGATCCGCTGTGTGTTCGATCTCGACAAGCCCTGGACCAAGCGTCTGGTTCATCACCTGGACCCCCGCTCCTCGATGTCTACTGCGACGCGGATTCTCTTGGGCTCCTGCCGATGGCCAGGACTGTTCTTGGAGACCGACGCGATCGAGCACCTCTTTGCAGCGATGCTCGAGCGCGCCCGTGCCGCGAGTCCGCATACCCATCGATCGGAAGTCCACGGATGCGACGGCGCCGATGCGCTGTTCCTCTTGGGTGACCAAATCTATGTCGATGCCGTCGCGAACGTGGTCGACACCACCGAATCTGCCGAGCGCGCCGCGGCACGCTATCGCGCCGCATTCACCGGCGACGTCCGCTACGATGAGGTGTTTCGCAGTCACGCTATGCGCGACCTGTTGAGCGAGCTGCCGACCTGGATGGTGCTCGATGACCACGAGTTCTCGGACAACTGGTCGGGGTGGCGCAAGGATCTGCCGGCAAGCGCCGAGGACGTCTACAGTTTCGGCCAGCGTTTCGCCGCTGCCGTGACCTATCAATGGCGCCGGGAGCTGTCCGCCAGTACGCTCGCTGACAACCCGAGCTTGGGGCCCGATGGCGTCGTCCAGCGCGGTCTGTGGCGTCCGTTTCAGGTGGGGGCGATTCCTTGCTTCGCCATGGATACGCGCTCCGAGCGACAGCCAGCCTCGGCCAGGCGCTGGCAGGAGCGGCGCATGTTCAGCGCCGACCAGGCCGATGCGTTGATCGCCTGGCTCGAAGAAACGCGTGACTGGCGCGGCGTGCGGTTCGTTTTGTGCGGGAGCCCGTTTGGCCTGCTTCGCCAGGACGAATGCATCGATCCATCGACACTGGCCATGGCCGACGACTGGGCGGGCTACCCGAGCAGCATAAAGTGGATGGCCGAAGCATTGCTCGACCACGACGCCGACAATGTGGTGTTCGTATCGGGCGACCCTCATCTTTCGTGCGCGGCACGCATCACGCTGCGGCGGCCCGACAAGTCACTGGTCGTGCACAGCGTGGTCAGTTCGGGGCTGAATGCGCCGTTGCCCTTTGCAAACGCGAAGGCGCGCGACTTCGTGACCGCTGCCGACTATCCGCTCCGGATCGGGCGGGCGCTCGAGATGCACACGCAGATCCGGATTCTGAGCGATGAACCGCGTCAGTTTGCAGAGCTGACCTTCCTGCCGGCGCGCGGCTCGCCGGCAGATCAGCTCCTGTTCGACATTCATACGACCCAAGGCCCGATGTGCAGCTTTCGCGTGTGTGATCCGGCCGCCTACGGGAAAGAGGGAGCGTGCCATGAGTAGACGTTGGTTCCTGGGCCGAACGGCGGGCACGGCGGCATCGTTGAGTCTCGGTACCGTGCCGGCACTCGCATCGCGCCCGGCCGGAGCGGGTTCGGCCGATGGCGGTCGCCTGAGTGCCCTCGCCGTCGTAGCGTCAGCCGACGATCCGCGTACTGACGCGGTACTGAATGCGCTGAAACTGAACGGTCTGCCGATCGATCCGCAGGGCGTGCCTTGCCGTCTGTGGATCGACTCCGCTCTGGTCTGCGTCGATGATGCGCTGGCCACGGCGGCGATGCTGCCCCATGCCTTCGATCCCGGCGTTGCCGACATCTGCGCTCACTGGTTTGCGCCGGAGCGCCCGGCGGCTGACTCGGCGTTCACCAGTGGTGGTTCGCCGGCGCCGGTTCGCGGCGTGGGTCTGCCGGTTGGCATCTTTGCCGATTCCCTCGGCCTCTGGTCCAATCGGCGACTGGTGCGGGCGTCCGATCTGCAGGGCTTGCGTCTGGCCGCCGACCCGGCACGGTTCGGCTTTCTGGGGCGGCTTGGCATCACGCTGGTGTCGCCGCCGGCGGGCGCCTGGGTGTCGGCAATGGCGACCGGCGAGGTCGATCTGATCCTGTCCGAGGGGCCCGCCCTGGATGCGCGGCGCGGCCTTTTCGACGCCCCGCTGCGCTGCTATAGCCCAGGCCTGCGCAGTGTCGTGGCCACTGCGTGGTTGACGTTCGAGGCCTCGGCATTGGGTCGTCTCGTCGCCGCGCAGGCGACGGCTGGCGCCGGTTTGCCGGCCATTGTGCGCGCCAGCGTTCTGGACGCGTTCGCCAGCGATCATCATGCCAACGATGTCGAGCTCGACCGAAGGCTCGGCGAAGGCTTCAAGTTGCTCGCCATGCCCGATCTGGTGATCGATGCTTTCCAGACGGCCTACGAGGCCTGGCGTGCCGATGATCCCGGGCCGGCGTCGGATCTTGCCGCGTTGCGTGATCGGGCCGACCGCCTCACCCGAGCCAACCTTGCGCGATATCTTCGCCATGTGGGCTGAACGCGCTTGCGGCGTCGTGCTGTTCATCGCCGCTGCCATTCCGGTGACAGCGTCCGCGGCCGATACCGAGTTGCGCGGCCACATGGATCTATCGGTGGGCTACGCATCGAACGACGCCGGTGGGGCGGGCAACGTGCTCAGTGGCGTCGGCCGGGCGAGCACCGTGGGCCTGCGCATCCGGGAGCGGCTGGCCCCGGGGTGGTCGGTGTTCACCGAGATCGATGCCGGCATCGACGCGGCTCGAGGGTTGCGGGACACGAACCCGAGCATCGCGCTGGGTGGCGCGTTGCCAGACCACGTCGATGGCGTGACGCCCATGCCCGTACGGTGCGCGATGCCGCCAGGCCAGGGCAGCCGGCGCACGGTTCTCGGGCTGACGACGCCCGCCGGCGAGTGGCGGTTGGGACGTGAACAGACCCCCAGCATGGAGATGCTCGGACGGCTTGATCGGTTCAACTTCCATGGCTGGGGCGCACTGTCATCGCTGGCCACGCAGATTCAGGCGTTCGACTGCAATGCGATCCGCTACCTCAGCCCGTTCCTTTCGGGCGTTCGGCTCGATGCCATGGTCAGTCTGGACGAGGCGAGCGCGAGTCTCAGCGCTTCGGGGCGGGGCATCATAGGCCAGGATGCCGTGCTCAGCTACACGGCCGGAGCATTCGTCGTGGCGGCTGGCTATCGGCGCGAGCATTGGCGTGCCGAAGGCAGCGAGGCGCGGCGGAGCAGTTCGCTCGTCGGGCTTTCCGTCCCCTACGAGGGCGTGACACTAACGGTGCCGTTCGTGCATGCGCGGCGGTGGGGCGGCGGCCGGGCAATCGTCACGGGCTTCGGCATCTCGGTGCCGGTAGGTAATGATCGTTTCGCACTGCAGTACACCAGGCATCGCCTCGAGGCGCAAGGCCGTTCGCACACGCTGGGCGTTCGCTATACGCGCTTCCTGTCGCGCCGAGTGCAGACCTACGTTTCGTGGGGCGCGGTTCGCAATGGCGCGGGTGCCATGCTTCCGTTGGCCGCAGATAATGCGGCGATACTGCCGTTCTCCCCTGGCGGGGATGCGCGCGCGATCAGCATCGGCATGTCGGTCTCGTTCCACCGTGAGCTTGCCTGCGAATACGGCTTCGACGCGCAGGGGTGCCAATTCGGAGCGAGAAGACGATGACCTTCAAGATCGCCTTCGCCTCGTGCGCAAAGGTTCAGGACGTTCCTTCACAACCCATCTGGAGACAGATCGCGCAGCACGAGCCCGACCTCTTGTTACTGACGGGCGACACCATCTATCTGCGCAACGACTATCACGACGAAGTCGGCGCCCTTGCGCGCGATCTTGAATCTCGCTATGCCGCGCAGTTCGCCGAGCCGAACTTCGCTGCCCTGCTGGCCGACATGCGCGAACACGGCAAGCCGGTGCTGGCCGCCTACGACGACCATGATTTCATCGGCAACGATCGGGTTGGCGATGACGCGCCGCGGGCGCTGTCGGAGGTGTCACGTCAGGTGTTCGTGCGGTATTTGTCGCCGCCGCGTACGGGACTCGATGTCTACAGTCGCAGCACGTTCGGGCAATTGGTCGATGTCATCATCCTGGATACGCGCTTTTACCGAACCCGGTTGGCGCCGTTCAGGCAGGCACGTGACGCCGTTCTCGGCGCCGACCAATGGCAATGGTTCGAGCGCGAGGCGCGGCGCGTGCCGTCGCGGTTTCTGATCGTGGTGTCGGCGTTTCCGTTTCATCACAAGTTCTTCGATAGCTGGCAGACCTATGAGGCTGCCTGCGACCGCATGGTCGCACTGCTGCGTGCCCGGCCCGGCGTGGTGCTCGTGACGGGCGATATCCATGCCAATGCGGTCTGCGACGATTCCGGCCTGATCGAAATCGTCAGCTCGGGCGTTGCTCGCCGCGATCTGATCACGCAAGACCTGCAGGCCAACTACGGCCTGCTTACGTTGACCGGACAGCAGATGCGGGTCGAGCTCGTCAGCCGGGTCGCGCGTCAGCGGGCCGACTTCACGGTGGCCCGCGACGACTGGGCCCTGCCGGGCTGGGTCAAGGACGCGATGTCGGCTCGCTGAACGGCGTCAACCCGGAAAGACATCCCGGCCGATCTCGATCAGATACGAATCGACATCGCCGTCCGTGGCACTGTGCTCGAGGTACCAGCCAATGCCGCCGGGCGACAGCAGAACCTGCTTCCAGGGAGAGGTCGGCTCGACGGGTTGATGATGCTTGTCGAGCAATGTCAGGCGCGCACGCGCGGCAATTGGCGAGCCGGAACAGTTCATGAGCGCTGCCATGACCGAGAGCGTGCCGGTTTCGGTTCGGCGCGTGCCGAGATTCTGCACGGCCACGGTCTGGCGGGAAAGGCCATCGCCATAGAGCACGGCGTTGAGCCGGATCGTGTTCGTGAGGGGGCCTTGAATCGATGGCGACAAGGTCGGCGCGCTTGCCGGCACTTGTTGCTCGGGCGGTGGGGCGCAGGCGATCATGTCGGGTGCGGACCCGGGCGCCTGGCAGGCCCCCAGCAACCCGAGTATTGCGGTCGAGGCCGTGACGATCATCGCGACGCGCGGATTCATAGCTTGGCGCTCCTGATGACCGCGCTACCGAAGTCGCGCTCGAGCTCGGCACGAAACTTATTGTCGGCTTCTTCGCGCTCGAGGGTAGCCGCCTTCACGCGGCCGGGCGCGAGCGATTCGGGCTCGCGCGCCATGACGTACGCAAGACCGCAGCCGCGGCCGTTCGTACTGAATGCGGGTGTCACGTTCCGGGACTGGCCGTCGGAAGCGCGGTAGGAGACCAGAACGTCTGCCCTGGTGACAGCGTCGACGAGCCGGCCCTTCGTCAAGTGGATGGCGCCGGGCACCTGGGTCCAGGCGCGGTTGTCCGCTTCCGGCTTGGTGGAGATTGATGCGATGGTCGAAACGAGTCCGACGATCGCGAACAGACCACCGATATTGGCCATGTCGCGATTGTTCGTGTAGGACGCGTTGTTGATCGCCTGTTGCGACATCAAGGTCGAGTGCATGCCAAGTGCCTCGCTGCTGTCCTTGAAGGCGGCCTTGCCATCGAGAATCTCTTGGAATGCCCGACCGCCGCGCGTCGTAGCCTGATAGATCACATCGCCCGCGAGGCTCAGGCCGGGGTCGGTCGCTGTCACACCGTCGAGCCTTGCGATCGTGGGCGCCTGGGTAGTGGAAGCCGGCTTCTCGATGACCAGTTTTTCTTTGTGCTTGCCCGCCAGCGTCTTGACCGGCCCGCTTCCGCTCTCGACGAGTAGCAGCCAGTTGATGTCGGGGCTTCGGCCCGACCAGCGAGCTCGATTGGCCTCGAGTGCACGCGTGTAGAGTTCATTGGCGCGAACGGCATCGCCGTCGCAATGCGAGGCCCAGGCGGCGAGCCATGGCATGAGGCCGAAGTCCGACTGGAACTCTTCCTGCTCTGCCACGGTGTCCTGGAAGTCGGCAGCGAGAAACATGGCGCGCGCATTCTGGTAATCACCTTCGCGCAGATAGAGTAGTCCGCGGTAGTAATAGGTGAGCGCGCGTTCGTAGGGTTCGCCCTTGAAATCCTTGTTGGATTCCTTCGCCCAAAGACTGCGTGCCGTTTTGGCCGACTCGTTGTCGGCGTAGACCGAATCGATTCTGGCGATGGCCTTGTCCAGCGCCTTCTCGGCAACGGCGAACTCACCGATGCTCAGGGCGGCCTGTGCGAGCGCGTTCAGATTCAGGACCGCATTGTGCTCGCCCTCGACATACAGCTTCTCGAAGTGTGCGGACAGGGTCGTCGGTTTCGATTGCGTGAAGCCCTTGATCTGAACATCGGGAATGCTCTGGGTTGCCGAACAGGCCGCCAAAGCGGCGGCCACAGCAATCGCTGTCATGGAACCGAATTTCATGGTTTTCTCCTGGGGAGGCTATCGGTAGACGATGTCGTCGGCACCCGCGCGCTGGAACTCGTAGATGCCGCTCCAGACGAGGGTCTCGTTGTTGAGGTCGATCATCTCGAAGGTGATCTGGTTGTAGCGCTGAATCTCGCCGGTGCGACGGTTGCGGCTGTCCATTGAAACGATCCGCCCGCCCAGTCGCAGGTCCGCGGTGGCCACTGGGTTGCCCGATTGAC
The DNA here is from genome assembly GCA_041396685.1 of Burkholderiaceae bacterium. Taxonomy (GTDB): domain Bacteria; phylum Pseudomonadota; class Gammaproteobacteria; order Burkholderiales; family Burkholderiaceae_E; genus JAUIAI01. The sequence continues at coordinate 28,279 of JAWKYD010000019.1, read as the reverse complement.
CGCGTAGCGCCATCTCGTGACTGACCATCTGCGTGTAGTTGCGTGCGATGAAGGTCATCCGACCCTTGCTCGCGCGATTCAACGCGACACGCAGGCGGTTCGTGATTGCGCGCTTGTTGATCGCCTGACTGCTGTCATTCACGAAATACTCGGCATCGACGATCACGCGCGGCGGACTCGCGCGATTGCTGAGCTCCGGCGTGGCGAGCATGTCGCGCATCATGGCGTCGGTCATGCGCACGACATCGCTGGACTCCACGCCGACGCCGGCAACCGAACCCTTGCTCGAAACTTCGATTTCTCTCACCGCACGCCCGTTGTCAAAACTGTTGACCGTTGGCGCGCATGCACTGGCGAGCGCCACGGCAACGAGCAGGGGCGCAAAGGCAGCCGCGCGCCTGTGAGCCCGGGGACTTCGTCGTCGGGGTAAAGCGTTGGTCTCGTTCATCTCGATCGCCTCTTCAGACCTGTCGTCAGCTGTGAGCGACAGCGTTCTCGAATCGTCATATTCGCGATGGGCAGCGACAATCGTCTTGCTTGATCATTTTTCTCGCGGTGTTCGGTACCGTCATGGCCGACACGACGTTGCTGCTGACGACCTGGTTTCTGGCGATCGACCCGGTCAGTCAGGGAAAGAACGGCATCGCCTCGCGCATCGCATCCCTGCTTCGGGCCGTCTGCGGCGTTGCCAATGCTCGCGATATCGCCCGATTACCCCGCGACCGATGATCGACATCGCCAGCGCGGCGCCGAGATCACAGAGGGTGATAAGTCCGGCCAGGGAGATTTGCTTTTTCGGCTACGGAATTCATCCGTCCGGGTCCGCTCGAGAACGGCAAGGGGATGGCGCCATCTCTCCACCCAGTGGCCGCGATTGTAGGCAATACCCCTGATTTGAATGTTTTAATTAGAAATGGTTAAATCTCGAATCGGGCAAAATTCTCGATTACTCTTTTAACCCCAAACGGAGTTTTCATGGCGTCTAACGAGCTGATCAAGCAAAAAGAAGAACTCGCGGCCAAACTGGCCGCATTGGAAAAGCAGATCGAAGATGCACGGCAGGAAGAACGTGCCGAGGTCATCGGCAAGATCCAAGCCATGATGGCCGAGAACGGCATTTCAGTGGCCGATCTCTCGGGCCGCGGTGGTGCCAAGCGCAAGGCATCCAGCAGTGCCGGTCGCAAGCTGCCACCCAAGTATCGCGATGCCGCCGGTAATACCTGGACGGGCCGCGGCATTCAGCCTCGTTGGCTGCAAGATCACATCGCGAAAGGCAAGAAGCTCGAAGACTTCGCGATTTGATCCGCCTGTTTTCAACCGCGCCGGCCCGCGGGGGCGCCGGCCGGTTGCACCACCCGTGGCCTTCGCCTTGGCACCGGTATGCCGGGTATGCAGACTGCGGCGCGCGCGTTGTTGCACCCCCGGTGTCTGGAAAATCGATTTCTCGCCGGCGCGCCCTCGACGTTTTCGCCATGCGTTGCGGTGGCGAGGCCACCAATGGAATCCAATACCCGATTCCTCCTGTGCAGGGCATTTTTGATAGTCGGCCGTGACAGGGCCCGTTGAATCGCGCCGCGCCTGGCACCGGGAAGCGCTGGTTTATCTGGCATTGACGGCACTTGCGATGCTGTTGCTGTGGTACGCGCATCGCGCGCCCCCACGGCCCGATCTGCCCCCCGAAACCTTCGCCCAGGCGCGTGCAGTGCTGGCCGATATCGAGCGCCTGCGCGCGCGCGTGTCGTGGCTGGTCGAGCGGGCCGGTTGTCAGGGTCGGGAGCTGAGTTTCGCGCATGCGTCGGATACGCAATACGACAATCCGAACAGTCCGGCCGATGGCCGCTGCAACGTGTTCGCCGACGGGCTGCACTGGCCCGCGCCGCCGGCCGGACTGCCACAGGGCGGACATGGCCGGGCGCGCGCCGCCGGCCAATACATCGTCAGCGCCGGTGATCACGTCATCGGCGTGCCCGACCTGGAATTCTGGTGCTCCGAAGGTGCCTGCAAGGACATCACCCTGAAACTTTACCTGTCGGACGCCGGGCACGGCGTGTGCGCGGCAATCAACTGGCTGGCCGGCAACGGCCTGCCGCCGATGCGGGTGCCGCGTCAATGGCTTCGGTCTGATGCGGACAGCCGCTTTCGAGGGGAGTTTCCCGACAGCATCAACCGCATCTGGATCACGGCCCTGGACGGCCGCTGGCAGGGCTGCTTCCAAGAACCCGACGGAAGATACATCGCATACGGCGTGCTGCTCGCGCGCGGCGGCTGAGTCCGCCCGCGCGTCCGGCGCCCGTTCCGCATCCAGGGTTCCCGACTCACCCTGTCGACAGTCACCGCAACGTCAACGGCCATCATGTCAGTTCTCGATCTGCAATCGCTTGCCGCCCTCGACTACGCCATTTTCAAGACGGCGCTCAGCGACATCACGCACATCGGCCCCGATGCGCTGCATATTCACGCCGGTCTGGCGCCCGTGATGCTGGCGGCATTCTCGGCGCGGCCGCGCCTCTGGGTGCCACGCGCGCTGTATCTGGTGGTGCTGCTCTGCCTGGGCAATGAGATCCTGGACCACCTGCGGCCGAATCCGTCCGGCATGCTGGCCTCGCTCAAGGATGTCGTCAACACGCTGTTCTGGCCGGTGCTGGTGACCGCGCTGGTATTTCTGCGCGAACAACGCGGGCGTCACCGTGCGCCGGACGGCAAGCCTCGCGACGCCGTGGTGCTCGGTCGCTAGGGCGACGCCCATATAAGCACTCCCTGGCAATTCGCCAGTAGCAGCCGTCGGCGGTTATCATGCCGCGCGGCGACGCCCATGGGGTGCCGGGCCGGCAAATCAAAATCACGACAAGCCCAGCATGGCCAACTGCGTCGTCATCGTCATCTGTTACGACCGCCCCAACGAAGCGGCGCAATTGCTGAAAACCCTCAGCGAAAGTCCCGTCGATGCCCCGGTCGATCTGATCGTCTCCATCGACCGTGGCCGTGATCAGGCGCAACTGGCCTCCGTAGCCGATTCCGTTGATTGGCCGCATGGCCGCAAACGGGTGATCGTGATGCCCGAGCGGCTGGGGCTGAAGGCGCACGTCCTGCGTTGCGGCGACCTGATCGGCGAATACGACTACGGCATCGTGCTCGAGGAAGACCTGTTGTTGTCGCACCAGGCCCTGCGATATGCCCGGCACGTGGTGGCCGAATATCGCGGGCAAGCGCGCATCGCCGGTTACTCGCTCTATGCCTACCACAAGCGCGAGAGCGACAAACTGCCGTTCACGCCCATTGAAGACGGCACCGATGCCTGTTTCGCGCAGTTCTGCTCGTCGTGGGGGCAGGTCTGGACGCGCGAGCAATGGCAGGGGTTTCGGCAGTGGCTGGCCGAAAACGATGCCGACCATTTCAACGACCCGGCCGTGCCGGCATTCGTCAACGGCTGGCCGGCTAGCTCATGGAAGAAGCACTTCGTGCGCTACATGGTGCGGCGCGAGCTGTATTTCGTGTTTCCGCGCGTGGGGCTGTCGACCAATCTCGGCTACGAGGGTACGAATCACACCGGCGTGCACGCCCGTTTCGCCTCGCCACTCTTGCATGGCGAGCGGACCTGGGTATTTCCGCGGCTTGACGACACTGCGCTGCTCTACGACGCCGACTTCCGCCTGGGCGATGCGCAAAAGGTACGATTCCAACGCGTGATGATGTGCCCCGACGTGGCCAGCAACTTCGCGCGCCAGGGGGCCGCATTTTTCTTCGCGCAGTTTCCGCTGCGCGCGCCGTTTTATTTGAGTCTGACCGCCCGCGCGATCGTCAACGACCTGGGTATCCTGCGCAGCATGGCCCTGCGCTGGGTGCGACGCCGGCGCGGCCGCTCGTGAGCGGATGGACCGTGAACCGGCCGCTCGTGAACCGCTGATCATCGCGCGCTTGCTCGTCAGCCGGCCGATCGTGCCGTGGCCCCGCAAGCGGTCGCTCGCAATGCCAGGCCATGAGGCCGGCTCAGCGCAGCAAAGTCGTGCCACCTGCCAGATTCGCCCACACCCGGCCATCGCCCAGCACGGCGGCCTCGCAGATCGTCGCGCCATTGAGTCTGGCCGCATCGCGTAGCGCCGCGATCGTGTTCGACCCGTAGACCGGGTCGCCCAGATACTGCTCGCGATTGGGCGCCGAGATGTGTCCGTAGAGCACGATCGAACGTGTCTTCAGCGCCGCCGCCAGCACGCTCCAGCGCACGATCGCCGTGCCCGCGGCCGGCTCGTTGGCCGTGAACCGACCGCCATCCTCGGCGCCCACCTCGGTCACCCAGATCGGCAGATTCGGCCAGGCGCTGGCCGCCAGCTTGCTCCGGTAGCCGCGCAGCGTATCGAGCATGTCCAGAGGGCGGCGCGAATAGTCGTAGAAGTGCACCGACATCGCATCGACCTGATCGCCGCCGCGGCCCGAACCGCCGGCCAGGGTCACCGGCGCATTCATGAAGCGCTCGACCGTGTTCTTGTCGGGGCTCCATTTGTCGACGAAGGCCGCGCCGATGACCGGCACGCCCGGATTGGCCCTGCGCACCGAGAACGCGATATTGGCCAGATCCGAGGCCGAGCCGCTGAAGAAGGGCATCGGCATGCTGGGCCGATTCGCCAGGCCCCAGCTCTGCGACCAACGATCGTCATACGAAGTCACGCCACCGGTCCAAGGCAGGGTCGGCTCGTTCCAGACCTCGATGGCGGCGATGCGGGTGCTGTAGCGTGCCATCACCGCCGATACATAGCGGGTCAGCGCCTGATGGCCCGAGGTCGTCGGCGGGCTGGCGATGCCCGGCCACGAGGGCCAACGCGAAGGCTCGCCCGGATACAGCTGATAGAACGTGGGCGTGCCGTACACGGTCCAGATCACCGGGTGACCGGCCGTGGCCGCCATCCACTGATCCATGTACTGCCAGTCGTACAGGCCCGGCGCGGTCTCGATGTTCGACCAGAAGCCGCGTTCGCTCAGACCACCGACCTCGGCCGACACCGTGCGCACATAGCCGTAGGGGTAGGCCGGTGCCGGGATCGAGCCGCCGCCGCCCGGCTTCCAGGCCGGCGTGTGCAGGCTCAGGTGGGTGCCCACGAAGGCCGGGGGCACGGCCACCGCCTGACCACTCGCAACCAGGATCTCAGCCACCGATGCTGGCGGCGTCACGGCCGGGCAGACGGTGGGCGATGAGGGGCTGGTCGTATTCGATGTCGAGCTTGTCGTCGTGGCCGGGGTGCCCGTGCTCGCGTTCGTCTTGCTGACATCGACGGTGGCCGTCTGCACGATCGACCCCGAACCGTTCGAGGCCGGCGTCGTCGGCGAGCCGCCGCTTGCCTGCGTGCCGGCCGATGTCGGCTGCCCTACGCTCGTGGCCTGCACGTATCCGTGAACAGATCGCCGCAGGCCGTCATTGCCACGGCCAGGGCCAGCGGCAACGAGCAGTCGATCGCATCGCGCCGCCGCTGCGAGGTGCGCGCCGCGCGTGGCTCGGTAGACAGCCACGCTCTGCGGCGGGTTCGTCGTCCATGTCCGTCCCGGGCTGGGTAATCGGCGGTTGTCCGCATGATGTACCCAGGGTCCGAATGTCGAGGCAGGCGATATGCGGCATCGAACGATGCCGCAGAGATTGCCCGTTGCCCGCGATGATGGTCGACATGGCCCGTCGAACGCGAGCTGTCGCCGGGTAGGCGGTCGCTTCTGGCAGACGAGGCGGCGCCTATCGGGGGCACGCGGGGGAAAGCGCGCGGCCGCTCGGCGCATTCCTGCCTTGCGGCAGCGCGCGTGGGTCACGACAATCGTAGGCCGTTCACTGTTGATCCAGCCCCGCGCGCATGACCACCGCCTGCCTGAACTGCGGCAACGCCGAGAACACGCCGTATGCACACGAGAACGGCTACCCGCTGGTGAAGTGCCGGCATTGCGGCCTGCTGTACGTGGCCACGCCCCCCGCACCGGCGCAGATCGAACAGGCTCATCAGCAGGGCATGCATCGCGGCGAACAGGACATCGACGTCACCGGCCGCTTCAGCCGCCACGCCCAGCGCCAGCACGAGCGACGGCTGCGCGCGCTGTTCGGTGACGACCCGCCGCGCGGCACCTGGCTTGACGTGGGCTGCGGCCACGGCGAACTGCTGGTCGCGCTGAACAACCTCTACGGCGATGCTCTCCAGACCGTGGGCAGCGAGCCCAACGCCAAGAAACGCGCTTCGGCGCAAGCGCGCGGCCTGAACGTGTCTTTCATCGATCTGGACAACTGCACCAGCCCGGTAGAGACCGTGTCACTGATCAACGTCTATTCGCACCTGCCCGCGCCGCGCGCGTTTCTGGCCACCCTTCACGGACTCATCAACGAGGGCGGCCGGCTGCTGCTGCGCACCGGCGACAGCGCCGACCTGGCCGCCGAAGACCACTATCGCCCGTTTTACCTCCCGGACCACCTGAGCTTTGCCAACGAGCGCATCATCCGCGCGATGCTGGTCGAGACCGGGTTCGAGATCATTGCCGTCAGGAAGTATCCTTTCTGCGATCTCGGGCCGACGTGGCTCGCCAAAGAATTCGCCAAACTGTTCGTGCCCGGCTATCGGTCGCTGCTCGGCCAGATATTTCAGTGCCGCAAGTGGCGCCAGGCCGACATGCTCGTGCTGGCGCGCAAGCCGGTGCGCAAACCCTTCAGGGCGCCCCATGGCCAGTAAGCCACTGCCCCCATCAACGCTGCGCGCGGCCGGTCGCACCGCCTGCCGGGCCGCGGCCAAGCCGCTGCTGGCCCTGCTGCTGGCCTTGTCGGCCCACGCCGCCGTTGCCGGGCGGCCCGGGCGTGACCCCGGCTGCGCCGCCCCGCCGCCCGCCCCGGTGCGTCTCGAACTCATTACCCCCGGCACCGTGGTCAAGGTGCCCAGACACTTCGTGGGCACCCACCTCTCGCTGCACACCCCGCACTGGAAAGACGACGGCGGCAAGCCCATACCGCCGCCCACCTACCCCTACGGCTATGTGCGCACCCTCTCGGCCGAGGTGGGCGGGCTGAGCGAGCGCGCGTTCTGGTCGAGCATCGAAACCCGACGCGGCCGATACGACTGGCGCGCCATGGACCAATGGATGGCCGCCACCACCGGCCACCCCGTGATCTGGACCGTGTACGGCACGCCCAGCTTCTACCAACGGTATCCCGACGAGCCCTCACGCTGGCCTTCGTGGCCCGGCATTGCCAGCCCGCCCACCGACGCCGGCTATGCGGCCCTGACCCGCTTCGTAGCCGCCGTGGCCCGGCGCTACGGCAAGCGCATTGCCGCCTTCGAAGTCTGGAACGAACCCAGCCTGCCCTGGGACGGCCACCGCAAGTCTTTGATGACCGCTGGTCCCAGGCCTGGGGCAAGACCAATCGCCCCGACCTGCCGCAGCCCTTCTACAGCGGCACCGCCTCAGATCTGGCCAACATCGCCTACGCCATGCGCCAGGCCAAGACCGGCGTGCCCATCATCGGCCCGGCCTTGGTCGACCAATGGGCGCCCGACAAGAACACCCTCGAGCGCTTTCTGAACGCGCCCGTGACCTTGCCGGGCGGCCAGGGCCGGGGCGGCGACCAGATCGATGCGCTGTCCGTGCATTTCTACGACTACGACCGCCAGCCGCACGACATCATCGATGCCGTGCAAGGCTACCGGCGCAAGCTGGCCAGCAGCGTGTGGCCCGGGCTGGCAATCTGGATTACCGAAGCGGGTGCCGAAGCGGGCGGCAAGTTCACTGCCAACGAGCCGGCCGCCGCCACGGCCATCGTGCGCTGGAGCGTGCTGGCCGCCGCGCTCGAAACGCGCGCGCTCGTCTTGTACGGGCATATCTCGAGCCCCAACCGCGATCAGTATCTGGGCGACCCGGTCAACGGCAAAGACACCATTGCGGCCCTGCGCCAGGCGGCAAAGCTCAACGGCGCCAGCCTATGCCGCGCCGCAATTCTGGAGGATGGCAAGGTATGGGCGACCGTGGTCGGCGGGGATACATTTCTTCGGTAGCTTCCGAACGACGGTCGTGTCAAGCAACGATCAGAAATCGACGACCCGACAACCGTCAGTCAACCGCTCTTCAGTCATTCCCAATACACTGCAATGGTGCGCTTGATGACGATTCGTTCATCAATCTCCCTAGCTCGCGCTCTGATCCTGACTTTCGCGCCACTGCTGGAACATCAGTACCGTCCAGAGATGGTATTGCCAGTTGCGCTCTCCAGAGAGATGCTCGCGCCAACAGTTGGTGATCGGTTCAGGGTCGAGCAGGCCCTCGCGCCGCAGCCTGGCTGGCTCGATAAGGGATTCCGCCCATTCGCGTAGCGGCCCACGCAACCAGGCATCGATCGGTGCGCCGAAGCCCTTCTTCGGGCGATCGAATAAGGCGCTCGGCACATGGCGGCGCAGTACTTCACGCAACAGCCATTTACCGCGGCCATCACGGACTTTGTAGTGCATCGGCAAACGCGCTGCGAAGTCGACGACGGCAGGGTCGAGCAACGGGATTCGCGTTTCAAGACTCACGGCCATGGCTGCCCGATCAACCTTGACCAAGATGTCGTCTGGCAGATAGTTGAGTCCGTCTTCGAGCATCATCGTCTGGAGTTGGTCCAGGCCTGCAAATGTCTGCGGCGTCGGATAGCCTGTCGTGGCACCGGCGCCCAGCACGAGTTCCGGCGGCCAATACCTCATGAACAGGTCGCGGTAGAGCGCCAGAAACGAGGGCGCGATGAGTGCCTCGGCGCCTTTGTTGATGCGGTCTCCGGGGAGGGCGCTTCGCAGGCTTGCGGGTACGACCGGCCCTAGACGGCGAATCAGGTGATTGAGCTGCGCAACCGGCAGCGCCTTCAGCAATCCGGACAGCGTGCGTCGCGCAGGCGTCATCGAGCGCAGGCGCCAAAGCTTCTCGGCGAGAAAATAGCGGGAATATCCGCAAAACAACTCGTCACCGGCGTCTCCTGAGAGACTGACCGTGACATGATCGCGCGCCATTCGGGCCACGAGTATGGTCGGGATCTGCGATGGATCGGCGAACGGCTCGCAGTACACCTCCGGCAGGGTGGGCACGATGCTGCGCGCGGTCGCTGGATCGACGATCTGTTCATGATGTTCGGTGCCCAAGTGCCGGGCGATCGCCCGGGCATAGGGTGATTCGTCCAGCGCGGGGTCTTCGAATCCGATAGAGAATGTTCGTACCGGTTGGCTGGCTCTCTCCTGCATCATCGCAACCACCGTGGAGGAATCGATGCCTCCGGAGAGAAACGCACCCAGAGGAACATCTGCTTGCATTTGCTTGGCGACCGCGTCGCCGATCAACCTGGAAAGCACGTCCACGGCCGCGGCATCGTTCTCGAAGCTCAGTGGATGCGCCACCCCGTTATGTACGGTGTCGGCCAGAGACCAGAACACCGACGGCTCGGGGGTTTTCCGTTGGGCCAATGCCGCGGCATCCACGCTCAGCAAACTGCCCGGGCGCAGTCTGCGTACATGACGATAAATCGACCGTTCCCCGGTCACCCGGGCAGCGCCGACAAAGTCGGCAAGTGCATTGCGATCGATCTCAGCCTCGAAGCCCGGCAGCGCTCGCAATGCCTTGAGTTCCGAGCCGAACACGAACATCGGCCCGGCGAAGCCGAAATAGAGTGGCTTCTCTCCCATGGGATCTCTGGCGAGGCTGAGCACGCGAGCCTGTCGATCCCAAAGCGCGAAGGCATACATGCCTTGAAGCGCGCGCAGCGTCTGGGGCAGGCCCAGGATAGCAATGCAGGCCAGCAAGGTTTCGGTGTCGCTATGGCCACGCCAGGCCAGGTGCGGATGGACATCCTCTCGTTGAGCCGATTTCTCGAGCTGACGGCGCAAGGCCAAATGGTTGTAGATCTCGCCATTGAACGCAATGACGAAGCGACCGCATGCCGAGTGCATGGGCTGCGCACCGGCGGCCGAGAGATCGATGACGGCCAGACGCCGATGGGCAAGGGCGATGCCTGCGGATTCATCACACCATACCTGCTCGGCATCCGGGCCCCGATGCGCGATGCGCCGCGCGGCTCGGCGCATGTCCTCCGAGGATGGCAAATTGGCGTTCGCAAACGCCCCGACTAGACCACACATTGCTTTTGCCCGCGTGCAAGTTCAAAGAACAGTGATTCGTAGGTGCGCGCTATCGAGTTCAGATCGAAGTGCATCTCGACGCGCTCTCGCGCGGCCAAACCAAGTTTGGCCCGTTCATCCGTCGGTAGCAAAAGCACGGCTTTCCAGGCGTTGGCCAGCGCATGCGAGTCGTGCGCCGGCACCAGATACCCGGTGTCGCCGATCACTGCGCCGGAATCCCCGACATCGGTCGTTACGCAGGGAATGCCGCAAGCCATCGCTTCGCCCAAAGTATTGGGAAAGGCCTCGCCAGAGGCTGACGACGACGTGGCGATATCCAAAGCCGCAGTCAATCTGGCGATGTCCGTGCGCGGGCCAAGCAAATGGAAATGGTCGGTGAGCGCATCCGTCGACAGCCAGCGCGCGAGAATCTCGTTGTCGCTATCGCAGCCTTGGCCAACCAGCATGAAATGGGCTTGCGGGAAGTCATGACGCAACAACGTAGCGGCGCGTACGAAGTTCCGGTGATCCTTCTGCGCATGCCAGCGAGCGACCAGACCGATCAGCGGCACATCGTTCGCGATACCCAGCTCCCGCCGGATGGCGACTCTCGCCTCGGCATCTGGCCGAAAGGCGTCGGTGTCGAAGCCGTTCGGGACATGCACGAAACGCGATCCGTCATAGCCGATCTCCACGTGAACCCGCTGTGCCACCTGTGCGCAGCAAATGATCCGCGCGGGGAGCCTGCGCGACAACATGGCGTTGACCCGCACGAGCACCCGGGTGGCCAGCGACGATCGCGACGGATCGAGGTTGCTGTTTCGGATATTCCACGCAACCGCTTTGGTGCCTGCCGCGCGGGCAAGCAGGCCGCCGATGAGGTCGGCGTGATACATCCAGGTGTTGCAGACTTCGGGTCGGAAACGACGCAGGGCCTTCCAACCGCGCCAGAGCCCACCGGGCAACGAGCCGATCCCGGAGATCGCCAGGTCGGTCACCGGGATCCCGGCGGCTTCGAATTCCTCATTCAGTTTTCCGTTTCGCGCCAGCGAAAGCACGATCGGCCGGATGGCGGGTGACAGGCGCGATGACACCTTCAATAACATGCGTTCGGCGCCGCCCAGGTCAAGATCATTGATGATGAACGCGACCCGAAGTACCTGGGGCGCGGCGCCGTCTTGATGGTTTGCCGGGTTCATGGCTGGGCGGCGATCGGGCGCGCGCGCGTCAACGCGTATAGCAGGACCTCGTCCCACTGCCGCAGCACCGAGCTTAGCGAGTAGCGCGCCATCACGGACTGGCGAGCCGCCTTGCCCAGCTCGGTACGCCATGAGTCATCGGCGAGCAAGCGACCAATGGCTTCGGCCAGCCCCTGCCGATCGCCGAGCGGCAACAAAACGGCCACCTTGCCGTGCTCGGTCAATTCGGCGGGCCCAGTCGGGCAGTCGTAGGTGACGCAGGGCAGGCCGATCGCCATGGCTTCCAGCAGCACGTTGGGGAAACCCTCGTAGGCGGAGCAGAGTACGAAAACATCGGCCTTGCGCAACTCGCCCCACGGATCATCAGTATTGCCCGGCAGCCGCGCGCTTTCTTCGAGGCCGAGCGATCGAACCCTTTTGGTCAGGCACGAACGCTCGGATCCGGCGCCCCAGATCACGAGTTCGGCACCAGGCGTGTCTTTGGCAACCTGCGCAATCGCCTCCAGCAGGTGGTCCCATTGCTTCTGCGGACTCAAGCGTCCCATGCCGACGATGCGCGGGCCGGCCGCCGACATATCAGGCGCGGGAACGTCGATCTCTTGCAGGTCTTGTGGAATCGGGTTGGCGACCGCGACGACCTTTTGCATGCCTGGCACGCATGACTGCAGGCGAGAGATACCGGTGTCGGTTTGCACGGTGACCACATCGGCGAACCGATACAGGCGCCGGCGCAGAAACTCCAGCCCCGGGTTCTTTTCCTGATTGGCCAGAGGGTCGATGCGCTCGTTGACCACGACCGGCAAGCGCATGCCTCGCGTGGCCAGCAAGGTCATGATGTTCACATTGGTCAGGAACGAGACGGCCACGTCGGCGCGCAGGTCGCGCAGCATTCCACGCAGGGCCAGGACCCTTCCGAGATAGCTCGGCATGCGCCTGGGGCTGTCGGCCAGAAACCGTAACTCAACGCCAGGATCGAGCGCATAGTCACAACCCCCCCGGCCGGACCAGGTCGCGATCAGCACGACTTCGTGCCCTGCGGCCACCCACGCGTTGGCGAGCGTTGCCGCCACGCGCTCCGCACCGCCCCGATTCATTGCGCTGACCAGCACGGCGATGCGCATGTCAGCAGCCCGTCCAGACGCAGTTCGAGCGGATCCTCAGCAGGATCATCGCGCCGACCCGGCTCGGGTTTGGCGCCAAACCATGAGGGCTGTGCGCGCGCCTGCCACGTTCAGCAGCATCGCGGCGGTAACGTACACGGCAACGCCTACCAAGACTCGTGGGACCAATGTTGATATTCCATCTCCCTCGGGCAGCATCATCACGGCCGCCGCCATCAGCAGGGCGCTCAATCCGATCACGGCCAGCGCACGCATGTCGACCGAGATCGCAAGGAAGCGACGACCCACGAAGGCGCTGACCACGACGGCTGCCAACGACGACACCAGTGTCGCCCATGCGGCGCCGACGATTCCGAACATCGGAATCCAGATCCAATTGAGACCCACATTGAGAACAGTACCGACAATCGGGCTGACGATCAGGTACTTTGTCCGCCCCGAGAGCTGATAGGCCATATCCAGCAAATACGGGCACAAACAGCCCACAAAGACGCCGAGTGCGGCAATCGGCATGACCTGGATTCCTGGGGCGACGAATGCCTCACCAAAAAGCACGCCGATCAAATCCTTGGAAACCAGGACCAACCCGACGAGTGTCGGCACGGAGATCGCGAACTGTAATGTGCTGGTCTCGCGAATCTTGTCGATGGCGCTAGTGGCGCCGCCTGCTTCATAGGCGCGCACGGCCATCGGGTAAGCCGCCAGGTGCACGACCATCATCAGGGTTCCAAGCGTCTGTCGGGGCAAGTCGTAGGCCGCCGCATAGGGGCCGACGGCGGCTTCGTTCAAAAAGGCGGCAATCATGAAGCGATCGCCGGAATCGAGAAAATAGCCCAGTGCGAACGTGCCGGTCAGCGGTAGACCGTAGGCCGCAAATCGTCGGTTGGATGCAGGATCCCAGACCGGGCGTACGCCGCGCCAATTGAAGCGCCAGCCCAGAATGGCGCCCACGAGCGTGCTGGCCAGTAGTGCGAGCACCACGCCGTAGCCGTCCAGATCCAGGAACACGACCAGGCAGTAACCGAGGACCAGCGACAGGCCCGAGCGCACGGCCATCAGGATGCCGTAGCGGGCTGGCTGCAGTCCTGCCTGAGCAATGGAAAGATTCAGGTCGAACCATGCGAACGCCCAGAGCAGCAGGACGCCTAGAAGCACGGTGGACGGACCGTTGGCGCCGTGCCAGGCAGCGGTCACCGGAACGGCGAGCACGATTGTGATCCCCATCAAAGCGATAAATACGGATAAGGCCGGCCCGGAGCAGCCCGGGCAGGTCTTCGGCTTTGCGCGAGGGGATGTAACGCAGCACTGCCATCTCGAGCCACGAGAACAGCATCACCTTGGCCAGGGTCGCACCGGTCAGGATGATCACGTACAGGCCGTAGGCGGCCGGCGTCAGGATGTTCGTGAACAGAATGAGCGTGGCAAATCCAAGCAGCGCGGGAACCGCGCGAGCGAGAACATAGGCTCCGGACAATCGAAATAACATCGGGCGCTTTTTCGGATACTCGGACAGCGGCGGGCATTGGCTCGGCGCGCCGGCCACAGGCACGGCAACCCGATACGGTGCCTGTGAAAATTCAGGGGTCTTGGTGATCCAGGAGCAAGGCGCGGCCGCGCAGCAGCTCGGCCGGGTTCGACTCCGTGAGCACCATGCCAGCCTGTGGGCCGAACCGTTCCGTGATGGCGGCCCTGGCCTCGGCGAGAACCGGTGGGCGGGCGCGAAGATTGTGTGCGTCGGTGGCTATTACAGTTGCTGCTCCGCTATCGAGCAACTGCAGGGCCGTGCGATGCGCATTTTTGCCGAACATGCCGCAGACTGAAGCAGCCGTCAGTTGTGTGAGGCAGCCCATGCGCACGAAAGTGTCGTAGACACGCGGATCGCGCATGACCGCCTTGTTGCGCTCCGGGTGGGCGATCATCGGAATCACGTTCTTTGCCAGGAACCGCTCCACCGCCTGATACGCGGCCACCGGAACGTGCCCGTCGGGGAGCTCCAGCAGCAGGACCCGCGCGTCGCGCCAGCCACCGATAAACGGCAGATCGTCGGCACTGAGAAGATCGAATGCCTCGGGCAGCAGGTGAACCTCGCCGCCTAGGCTGACCTCCAACGGTATGCCCTGTGCGGCCAGCTCCTCCCGAAACGCAAAAAACGTGGCCCGCAGCGACGAGAGCCCGTTATCCCAGCGACCGAAGTAGATGTGAGGAGTCAGTACGCTGGCGGTGATTCCGTTGGCCACAGCTGCTCTGGCAAGCGCCAGAGCGGCCGCCATGTCGGGCGCGCCGTCGTCTACTCCGGGAAGGAGATGGCAATGGAGATCGATCATGAATACTGCCCTGACCTCAGAGAGCGGCTATTCTAGCCAGTGCGATCCAGGAGCTCGCGTGACATTGTCGGGGGTTTGGGCGTGTAGCTGACGTGGTCCCGGGCGATTGCGTACCTGTTTCCTGAATAAATGGGGATGAGATTGCAGCCACTGCTTCAGAGCCTCAACAGGTGCGATGTGCCCCAGCGCGCTCTGGGGCAGAGGCTCGTTGTACAGCCACCCGTAGCGGCGGCTCTTCCCGCCAGCCATCTGCGGCAGGTACTTGACGTCAATGTGCATGCAGCCAGGCTCGTAGGCTTTGAACGGCAACAGTGCCAGAAGCTTCCGAAAGGCGTCACGGTGACCAACAGGGAGCGCTTGGTCGGCATTATCCAATCATCCGGGACGTGGCATGCCTCTTCGGTTGACCGCTTCTGCGTCAGCGAATTCGAGCTGGGATGAATCGTGCAATAGGCGCATCGTTCGCGACTGAAGAGTCATCCTCATTAGGGAATCGCAAATAGACTCATTTCGAACCCGCGGGGTAGACTGGAAGCCGGCAAGGAGTCCCGCGCGATCAGCGCTTCTGGCACTTCGTTGCAAGTAGTCATGTCCGGTTGGTCGGTACCTGCCGAACAGGCACAAATACATCGGCCGGGGCGTCGGCTGCTGGAACTGCCTTGATCGGACCTCAGATCAAGACCACGTTTTGCCCACCGGCGGAATGCACGCGAAGATGGGAAACAACATTTTGACACCGGCCAGCAGGATTCCGGATTTTCAGGCTTTCCGCGGCTGGATTACGACTACCTGCTCTCAGCAGCGGCAAGACGAGCAGGGCAATGCCCTGCTCATCTTTGCGCGCACCCTGTGGCAGAAAAAGGGGTGGATCATCCTTGGCCTGCATCATCGTGATGGCGCTCGCGATCACCTATCTCGTCAAAGCCAGCCCGGATTTACCGCTCGAGCGCGCTGCTGTTGATTGAGAACGCCAAGGGTAGCGTGGCCTCGATCAGCAGTGTTTTCGACACGGGCTCGGCGACGCGAGAGCATTTGCTCACACAGGTCGAGTTCATTCGTAGCCGAAACGTGCTCGAGCGCGTTATCGATGAACTCGACCTCACCGCCAATCCGGTGCTCAATCCGGGCCGGCCGCCGAAAGATTTGCTCAAGCGTGGCCGTGAACTTCTCCCGGTGCTGGATAGCCTACTACCGCCGGCTAGCGATGCCGCGCCTGATCCGGGCGAGGTGCGCCGACAAGTGCTCGAGACGCTCAGCCGCCAGGTGCAGGTCGAGCCTGTTCGCCTGAGTCAGTTGATCCAGGTGAGTGTCGAGTCCACCGATCCCGTTCTTGCCGCTGAAATCGCCACCCAGTGGCGCGCGCGTATGTCCAGGCCGAGTTGGACGCGCGCTTCTCCCTGACTCTGCAAGCTAAGGAATGGCTCGAACAGCAGGCCAAGAAGCTGCGCGAGAACCTGGCTGCATCTGAGGGCGCCTTGCAGGCGTATCGCGATCGCAAGGGCCTGATCGATGCGCAGACGCAGGCACGCGGTGGCGCTGCCAAGCAGCTGGAGGCCCTCACCGACCAATTGGTTCAGGGCCCGCTCGCGTAGCACGCAGGCCCGGCAAGAGGTCAACCTGCGAGCCTGTGCAAACGGCGGTCGCGGAGCAGCCTCGTCGCCGGCAGTACTCTCCAATGCCGCTGTCGGCATGACGCGAACGACGCGTAGCCAGGCGCGGCAGAAGGTCGCCGAGTTGTCCGAGCAATACGGCAAGGCGCATCCATCGCTACCTGCCGCACTGGCCGAGCTCGAGGCGGCAGAGAACGCCTACAACCAGGCGGTCAATTTTGTGGTCTCCGGGATCGTCAAGGAGTACCAGGTCGCACTTGCCACCGAGCGCGCGATCGAGCAATCGATTGCTGAAATCTCCAAATCCATCCAGGGGCAGAACCGCGACGAACTCGAACTGCAAAGCTATCAGCAAGAAGTCGATGCCAATCGTGATCTGTTACAAACCTTTCTGGCACGCAAGAAAGAGACCGACGTCGCCGCAGATATCCAATCGGCATCTGCGCGAGTGGTGGATGCGGCCGTACCATCATTGCGGCCTGTCAAACCCAACAAGACTCAGATGCTCGCCGTTGCACTCGTCGCCGGCGTGTTGATCGGGGCGGTTCTGGCCGTCGTCCGGCGCCGGATAGACCAGACTTTCGAGAGCGTTGAGCAGGTTGAGGAAACCACCGACAGGCCGGTGATCACGGCGATCGGCTCGATTCCGACCAAGCAAGCGCGCCATGCATTCGAGATGATCGAGCGCGAGCCGGATTCCCAGTTTGCCGAGGCCATTCGAACCATTCGGACCGCAGCCTTGTTGTCGCGCGCGGATTCTCCAAAGCATGTGGTCTCGTTTACCTCTACGCTGGCCAGCGAAGGCAAGTCCACGATTGCCTTCAATTTCGCCAAAGCGCTTGGCCAGACCAAGCGAACTCTGTTCATCGAATGCGATATGCGCCGGCCGAATCTACGCAATCAGGATTTGGCCTGGTCGGGTGCTGGGCTGGCCGAAGCCATTGCGGGAAGCGCAGATCTCGCCACCTGTATCGTGTCCTATCCGAATAGCCAACTATTCATCATGCCTGCCGGTCAGTCGCGAGGCAGCCCCCTGGAAGCCTTGTCCAGTGAGTCATTCAAAGATCTGATCGACAAACTGTCGACTCAGTTCGAGGCCGTCGTGCTCGACACCCCGCCCGTCGGAGTCGTGTCCGATGCCCTCATGTGTGCGTCAGTCTCTACGGGCGTCATCTATGTCGTTCGCGCTGGCAAGACCAAGCGCAGCATCGTGAAGCGCTCGCTTCGCCTGCTGTCGGGCCGCGGCGCACCCTTGCTTGGCTTGGTCGTCAACCGGCTCGATTTTCGCCGGGCCGAGAGCTACTACGGTGAATACCAGCCGGATGGCGTTTCCGACTATGCCGCAACCTACAAGCGGCGTACCCGCAAGGAATCGTCTCAGCGTGGTGGTGAGCCCCGAATCGAAGCGGCAGTTCGCCCGGAATAAGCCGTGACCGCAGACACCCAAGGCGGGTTGATCTATTTTTCGATCACGCTGGCCATCCTGCTCAGCGGTGTCACATGGGCATTTGTCGTCGTTCGAATCGGCGCGCGCAAGCGATTCGACCTCGTCGACATTTTTCTGCTGGCCTTTGGTGCCGTTTATGGCGTCGCCTATGCCTTCGTGATCTACATGACCATGTACGAGGGCAACGTGGTCGGCTTTCGGATCATCGGCCATGAGCAGAACTTTTGGCTCATCCCGATGGTGGCCGCGTTTGGTGCAATCGCGGCTGCAGCCGTTTCGACCCTGAGCGGCGAGGTAAAGACGCCACCAGCCCCTGTTGCGACCAATGCAGTTGCTCTGCGCAAGGCCATATTCCTGGTGGCGGTGCTGTTCCTGGGGGTTGCACTGCTGGCCACATGGCTCTACACCCGTGCCTACGGCGGCATTGCCGGCTTTCTTGCGGTGGCGAGCGCGTTACGTGCGGGATTGTTCGATGAAGCTGGTGCGAATCCGTTGTCTTTCTTGAAACCATTCTGCGGGTTCTCGATCTTTTCGTCCTATTGTTTTGCGGCGGTCTTTCTCGATCGCGGGCAGTCCAGGGATGGCATGTTCACAATGGCGATACTGGGGTTCATTGTGTCTGCCGCGATCTCCAGCTTCACCCTTCTTGGCTGGGGCGGGCGGGTAGATCTCCTGGCCTATTGGGCCAGCCTTGTGTTCGGCTTCCTGGTCTATCGTACCGGCCTGACGCCCAGACTCTTATTGCGCCTCACGCTGGTCATGCTGGCTCTGATCATGGCACTGCCGCCGCTGACCAATGCCATGAATCCGGGCAAGAATCGCGGCTCGTTCGCGAATTTCTTCGCCGCCGAGCTGACCTTCCCGGTCGAGTCTTCGTTGAACATCATCGACTTTGCCGGTTCCCGCAAGGGGGTGGATCTGGTGGCCGCGCCCATCTTCATTCTTCCAGAGCGCATCTGGCGGCCGATGGGTGTCGAGCCGATTTCCGATATCAACTCCGAACTCCTGCTGGGCGATGTTCCGCGCCAGGGGTTTGGCTACACGATCCCAGTCGACATCACGACGTTCGGGTTGTTCCAGTTCGGCCTGGTGGGGCCGGGCATTGTCATCGCCATCTGGTGCCTGTTTCTCATCTGGATCGACCGTCAACTCGTATTCAGGCTGCCGCGCGGTTTCTCCGCCATGCTTTATGCCCATTCTGCTTTGTTCGTGGCCGCGCTTTCGGTGCTCTATTTCGATCCAAAGATGCAAATCACACGGAATTTTCATTTCATCGCCGGTATGCTGACCTTGGTGGCACTGCTCACGTTTCGTCGGCAGATGTTGCTCATGGGGCGCGACTGACCGCTTGAGCGGCAAGAGCGCCTGTGCAGTGCCGAGCCCTCAGGGAGGGGTGCCAGGGCGGCCGTCCCAATCCATCGATGCGATGTTTCACGTCGCACGTTGCAAAGAGTACGAGATGAACGACAAACGGATTGGGGCGATCGGCCTCGGGAATGTCGTGCTTGATGTCAAGTCAGTTCTGGACCGGCGCGCGGTCGCGGTGCTGGGCTACGAGATCTGGCGACATTGACATGAAAACACGATCACAAGTCGATTGCGTACCGGCGATTCCCAAAGGCATCCATGAGTTGATGCGCCAGTACGACGAGCGCTCACGCAAATGGTTGGTCACGGGCGCAGCCGGTTTCATCGGCTCTCATCTCGTTGACACGCTCATTCGCGAAGGCCAGCGGGTGATCGGTGTCGACAACTTCGTCACCGGTTCGCCGGCGAATCTGACAGCCATCGATCGCCACTGGAATGCCGAGCAGCGAAGCCGGTTCCGGTTTATTCAGGCCGATATCGCCTCGTGCGAGGCCCATGAGGCGCTGATCGGGGTCGAGCTCGTCCTGCATCAGGCCGCGCTCGGTTCTGTGCCCAGGTCCATCGAGCGGCCGTTGGACTCCTTTCAGAACAATGTCGATGGATTCTTCAAATTCCTGATCGCGGCGAAGAACGCCGGCGTGAGTCGATTCGTATACGCCTCATCGAGTTCCGTCTATGGGGATCACCAAGCCCTGCCCAAGCGCGAAGACATCATTGGCAAGCCGCTGTCGCCTTATGCCGCAACCAAGCTTGCCGACGAGCTATTTGCCAGCGTGATCGCACGGTGCTATTCGATCAAGTGCGTGGGCCTGCGCTATTTCAATGTCTTTGGCCCGCGCCAGGATCCCGAGGGGCCATATGCGGCGGTGATCCCGCGCTGGATCGCGGCAATCGCGCGTGGTACGCCGCCGGTGATTTATGGCGACGGCAGCACCAGCCGCGATTTTTGCTATGTGGCCAACGTCGTTCAGGCCAACCTGCGGGCAGCCTTGATGCCGATGGGACAGGGCGGGCATGATGTTTTCAATGTCGCGCTCGGGCAGCGTACCAGTCTGTTGGAATTGTTCGAGGCCATTCGGCAAAGAGTCGCCGTGCACGATCCGAGGCGCGCGTCGATCCAGCCGGAGTTCGGCCCCTTCAGAGCGGGCGACGTGCACCATTCGCTGGCCGACATTTCTCACATTCAATCGGCCATCGGCTACCAGCCCACGCATGATTTCGAGGCCGGTCTGACCGAGACCGTCGACGCCATTCTGCAGCAGGAAAAAGTTCCGCGCCGGCAGGCGGCTGCGTAACTTGCCCGGGCCGGTGAATGCGCCGGCCGAACGGGTTCAATGACGCGCGAGCGCGCGTATGCCGAGGCTCAGGCTTCGCCGCTGCGAGGCGGCGTGGCGCGCGTCGCGCTCTGGTGCCAGCCCGTGTCGTGATACACGGCCAGCGTTTGCCGGATCACCATTTGATCGCTGAAGCGGTTCATGACTTTGGCTCTCGATGCCTGCCCCATGCGCCGACGCAGCGCTGGGTCCGCGACAAGTGTCTCAATGGCACGGGCAAGCGCCGCGGCATCTTTCATCGGAACGAGCAGGCCATTGGTGCCGTTCGAAACGACTTCGCGGCAGCCGGGAACATCAGTCGCGATCAGCGGCTTGGCACAGGCTCCGGCCTCGATCAGGCCTTTGGGCAGCCCCTCCCGGTAGCTCGGGAGCACGACGATGTCCACACTCTTGTAAAGCGCGGCCATGTCATCCACATGGCCAAGCCAGTGGATAGGGCCATCGTGCTTCCAGGCCTCGATCGTTTCCTGCGCAATCGCGGCGGGATTACCGGGGTCGCTCTTGCCTGCGACCAGGAACTCCACGTCCGTGACGTGCTCCCTGACGCGCCGCGCGGCCTCGACGAACTCGCCGATACCCTTGTCCCACAAGAGCCGGGCGGGGAGCAGTACTTTGACCACCCTGTTTGGCGCGAGCTCGGCCGCGGGGGAGTCAGGTGCGAATTTCTCGCAATCGACACCTGACCCCTCGATCAGCCGGATGATCTCGCGCGAGACGATATGTTGGTCTTCGAAGAAGCGGGCGTCGTCCGGGTTTTGCACGATCAGGCGGGCGTTGCCGCCACCGAGGGTCATGCGCATCAGCACGCGTACAAGCGGGCGCAGGCAACGGGCGCGCAGGTCTGTGCCGAGAAACACATAGCCCATTCCTGCAATGGCATTCACGCGCGCCGGAGACCCGCCGATCGGATTCCAGCCACGCGGACGACGCGCGAGCAATGCGGCCACCGAGCCCAGCACCGCACACTTGATCGTGAAGTTGTGTACGAGGTCGATGTCTTCTTCCAGCAGGGTGCGCCTGAGCCAGAGCAACAGGCGCAGCTCTTTGAGCGGATTCAGACTGCGGCGCTCCATGGGCGCCCCGATCCATTTGAAGCCCAGGTCGGTCAACTGCCTGCTGTACTCGCCCTGTGGAGAGATCAATACGACATCATGGCCGGCCGCACGCGCTGCAGCAATCAGTGGCGTCCTGAAGTTGAGTAGATACCAATCGGTGTTGGCAAAGAAAGCGATCTTCACGACCGACTCCTCTGGTATGGGCCTTCTGACCGATTGCGGGCGGCCAAAGGGATACTCCATGATCGTTATGGCGGGTGGCCTCGAGCGACGTGATTTCCGTGATCTGCGTGCTTCGCGGTAATTGCTTGCCGACTGAAGCTTCTCAGATCGCGCGGTCTCGCGTAGGAAATACTCCCCAATCAAGGTCAGTTTTCATTCAGCCTGCGCCGCAACTGCCGGAAGCGCAAAGAAATCAGACAGCCTATCTCCGGAAATTGCGTACCCCGCATTGGGGAACCAAGGGGATTTCAGTGTCGAGCAACGTGCGCACGTGGGCCCTGGCACGGCCCCGGCCACAGCGCCTGGCGAGCTCGGTGAGTGCGCGACTCCATGCGTCAGAGCGCGGCCGACGAACGAGGCGTCATCGTGTTCAGATCCCACTGAGCCGGATCGAACGGTCGCGCCGTGGATGCCGGTGCCGGGTAGCCCTCGACCTGATATTGCGACGAGATGAGCGCGCCCGAGCGGCTCGAATGATCGTCCAGAACCCGTGTGTCGATCGCGTCCCGGTCCCAGGGCCGCGCCCCGACGCTGCGATGCACATAGGCTTCCACCTGCGATGAAGGCATTGGCGAGACACCTGGCGGCATCATCGTGGGCGCGCTCTGAATCAGGATGCGGCCTTGCGGGTTGTTCAGAAAAGTAGACTCACGCAGCTCGGGGTAGGGGCTGCCATCGAAACGCGTGGCCCAGTTGTCCGCCCCAAAATACTCGACGTCGCCATTCGATACGGTTTCGAAGAACGCATTCGCTCTCGTGGACGGGCCGCCTCGGCCGATATTGCCGATTGCCGTGATGATGCCGTTCACGCGTGCGCCGCCGCCTTCGCGGTCCCACTTCCAGTTGGCGAACGTATAGTCGACGAACTTCTGCCCCGGGTTGTAGATCAGGTTGTTGATCACCGCGCCCTGCGTGCCGCCGCCGAAGTTCGGCGAGCGCTCGAGATGGTGCGCATAGTAGTTGCCATAGAGCAAAATCTGCGTGGCGTTGTCCTCCATCAGCGAGCCGTATGAGGTGCCGTTGGTGTTCAGGGATTCGGACACGATGTTGTTACTGAACGTGATGCGATGTGATGTCGCCTCGCGCCACTGTTGAAGGTTCGAACCCGCAAAGCCCCAGCCTGCTGCCGACAGGGTTTCGTCTGTTCCCCACGAGAACGAGCAGTGATCCACGATGATGTCGTAGCTGCCGCGCTGTGTTTCCAGCGCATCGATGCTGTTGCCGCCCTCGGTACCCGGTCGGATGCGAAGGTGTTGAATGATGATGTCGTGGGTGTAGGTTTGTATGCCCCCTTTGATCAGCGTGATCCCGGGCGACGGCGCGGTCTGGCCGGCAATCGTGATGTGCGGATTGCGAATATCCAGAATCAATCCTTGCAGATCGATGACGCCACCCACTTCGAAGACGATGATCCTTGGCCCGCTGGCCTCGATGGCATTGCGCAAGCTGCCCGCGCCGTCGCGATTCAGTGTCGTAACGCGTATGATCTGTCCGCCGCGCCCGCCATCCGTCTGTGCCCACCCGCTTGGGTAGCTGAAATGGCTGTCATCGAAGTCGAAAGCTGGTGATGTCGGGGCCGGAGGTGAGCTCACCACCACCTGGCAGTCTGGGTATCACCCGAGGCCGTGCCGCCGCTCTGGGACGACTGCGTCGTGCTGCCGTTCTGGGGCAACTGCGTCGCAGCCGAGGCTCGGCGGCCGGGTTGGTGGATGCGTCGGTGCCGGCCTGCGGCTGGCCCTCTGCAGGAGCCTGAGTCGCGCCCAAGAGTTCAAGACAGGGTCGGTCGAGGCCGCGGCGAGCTGGATCGTATAGGCAGGTCTGCCGTGACCCAAGGATCGGGCCCGAACTATCGCCACAACCCATATGACGCGACGGAAAGCATTAGTGCGCAAGACATTGGGACAATAGGCTTTGCGCGCAATATCGATCGCATTGGTATTTCCCCGCTCCTTTGAACGGGCGAAAAGTAGCGATCGAGTGAAGTTGACGATAGCACCAGGCGATCGATGGGCCGCTGATGGCGATCGGCGGGGGTGCCACAGTGACAAATTCCCTTGAACCCGCTAGAGCGGTTCTCGTACCAGGCCTGAAACATCAAGACCGCCCACAGACGCAGGGCATGGTCGCGACGACCATTCAAGTGCTGTTGCCAACAATTTCGAATCTGGCCGGCATCGAAGATGCCTTCGCGGCGAAGGCGATGCTCGTTCAGAAGGGCCTCGGCCCAGTCTCTGAGCGGTCCGCGCAGCCAGTGCGCGATCGGCGAATTGAAGCCCATTTTGGGGCGGTCGATGAGTTCCTGTGGCAGGTAACGGCCAAGCAGCGCTCTGAGTAACCATTTGTTTCGACCATCGCGAATCTTGCGGTGCAGCGGCTGTGCGATGGCGAATGAAGCGACATCGGGGTCGAGAAAGGGCATGCGGGTTTCAAGGCTGGCGTTCATGCCGGCGCGATCGACCTTGGCCAGCATATCGGTGGGCAGGATGAACGCAAGATCCGCGTGCATCATCTGGTCGGCCAGCAGTGGTGTGTCCAGCCAGGGCCAGAGCGAAGAGGCCGGATCGTCGCTCTTGCGCCCGAGCAGGGGCGGCTCCGACCAATGCTCGACCAGTTGTCCATAGAGCGCTCGACCCGATGTCGCGCGCAGCAACCGCGCCAGCTTCTCGAGCCGCTCTCCGGGCCTGAGCACGCGATGCGATGCGGGCAGAAGTTTGGCCACACCCAGGGCGAGCTCATCCAACAGGCTTGGTGAGACCCGCACCAGGGCACTGGCCAGCGCGGACTTCAGCGGCATCGGCAAGCCTGCGAGCCGTCCCCACCAAATGGGGCCCTGAACGTAGCGGTTGTAGCCACCGAACAGTTCGTCCGCGCCGTCACCGCTCAGCGCCACTGTGACCGACTGGCTCGTGAGTCTTGATAATAGTGTCACGCCGAGCTGTGAGGCATCGGCGAAAGGCTGGTCATACACACCAGCCAGATCGGGAATCAAATCCAGGCATTCGCGATCGGTCACCATGAGTTCGGTGTGCTGGGTGTGCAGTTCTGCGGCCACACGACGCGCATGCGGCGACTCGTCATAGTCGGCACGTTCAAAACCGATCGTGAAAGTTTGCACCGGCGGGGCGCTGCGCGTGGCAGCAATCTTTTGCATAACGGCCACGACCAGCGATGAATCGATGCCCCCGGACAGGAAGGCCCCAAGCGGAACATCGGAGATCAACTGGCGCTCTACCGCGCTGGTGAACAACCGATCGAGCGTCTCGATCGCCTGCTGATCATCTTGGGCCGTGGCGACTTGCGCAGCCGCGTCACCAGGCTCTGGAATGCGCCAATAGGGCTCGGCGTCGCCCGGTTCGAAACTGTGAATGGCATCGCGGCTGATGCGCAGCTGATGCGCGGGTGGCAGCATGTTGATGCCGCGGTAGATCGACATGGGCGCGGGCACCGCCAGAAAGCGCAGCATGGCGTCCAGGGCGCGTGGATCAACCTCCCGCGCAAAGCCGGGCACGAGGGCAAAAGCCTGGATCTCCGAGGCGACCACGATGTTGTCGCCCACCCGGCCGACATGCAATGGCTTCTCCCCGAATCGATCCCGCGCCACATGAAGCTGACGGGTTTCGCGGTCCCAGAGCGCGAACGCGAACATCCCGATGGCGTTCTCGAGCGTACGGCGCAACCCCCAGGCGTCGACACACGCGAGAAAGGTCTCGATGTCGGAATGCCCCCGCCACGAGAAGCCCACCCCATTTCCCGCTTCGGCCTCGAGTGCTTGGCGCAAGGCCAAATGGTTGTAAATTTCGCCGTTGAAAGAGGTCACGTAACGGCCGCTGGGGGAAACCATCGGCTGGGCGCCGGCCTCGGTCGGGTCAACGATCGCAAGCCGGGTATGAACGAGCAGCACCCCCGCATCCGTGTCCCGCCAATATCCCTGGCCATCCGGGCCACGGTGACGAAGCGATCGAATGACGCTTTCTGGGTCCAGGCCCTGTGAATCCGGGCCCATCAACGCGAAAATCCCGCACATGATTGAATTTGTGCTCACTTGTGGCGGTGGAGGTCGCGTATTGTGCCCGACAGCCTTCGAAACAAGAGCACCATTGCCGGGAACCCCATGACAGACGTTGCCGAGATCTTGGAGTCTCGGGCGGACCCTACCCGGGCCGACCAGACGCCCACCTTCACCTTCTTCACGCCAACCCGAAATCGCGCGCAAGTGCTGCACCGGGTCTATGACAGTTTGCGGGTGCAGACGCGGCGCGATTTCGAATGGGTGGTGGTCGATAACTGCTCAGAAGACAACACACGGGAAGTTGTCAGCCAATGGTTCGGCGAGGCGCCTTTCCCCATCAAGTACGTGCGCCCATCGGAGAACCGGGGCCTGGGCAATAGTTACCAGCTCGCCATGAGCTACGCACGTGGCGAACTCATCTTCACCATTCGCGACGCGGACGCCTTCGAGCCAAATACCATCGAGCGTATGGCCGATCACTGGTATGCCATACCCGCCGCCGAGCGCGACGGCTACGTTGGGGTGTCGTGCAACACCCATGACGAAAACCACGTGCTCATCGGCACGCGCTTTCCGTCGGACGTCTTCGATTCAGACTACTGTGAGTCCACGTATCGCAGCCATGTTTCCGGCGAGAAATGGGGGATGCAACGTCTGGATCTCATGCGCGAATACATGCTGCCGCCCCCCAAAGGCTATCTCGGCTGGTATCCGGAGAGCATCGTGTGGCGGCGCATCGCGCAGCGCTATCAGACGCGCTACATCAATGACGAAGCTTGCGCACCACCTACTACCAGAATGTCTCGGGCACGCGTCAGTGAAGGGCGCCGCCTTGGCGGCGCGATGCCTATGGCGTGTCCATCGATTCTCGCGAGGCATTGATCCTGGATATGCGCTGGTTTCGTTACAGCCCGGTGCGCATCTCCTACCACGCATTCAAGTACGCCAAGGCGTCAATGCACCTTGGGCGCTCACTGGGCAGACAGTTCGGCTACCTGCCCACGTTGCCGGCACGTGCGCTCTGGCTCGCGTTCCTGCCGCTCGCATCGTTGGCGTATTTCAAGGAAAACCGTCGCCGGCTGCGCAGCGGAGTACCGCGACCAACGGACTTCCCCGTTCCGGAGTGGCAGCCCGAAGCACGGCATCCTGGGCTCTAAACTGAAGCGCCTTTCTCCATGAATAATCACGCTCTCGCAGTTCAGCGGTCCAGGCGCTGATGGCCCGTATTGCGAACGACTTCTGCCGCTGCCGCGCAGCCTGACCGGCCCTGGCGTGCGAGCCAGCCTGGCCGAAATCGCCAGAACACTGGCCGAACTCGCACCGCAGGCACCGCCGCTTCAGATGGTCGAGGTGGCCAGTGGCGATACCGTGTTCGACTGGACCGTCCCCGACGAATGGGCCGCCCGCGAGGCCTGGTTCAAGGGCCCGGACGGCCGCAAGCGCGCCCGGTTCTCCGAGCATTATCTGCATCTGCTCGGCTACAGTGAGCCGATCCACCGCACCATGCCGCTGAGCGAGTTGCAGGAGCATCTTCACTCCATGCCCGACCGGCCCGACTGGATTCCCTATCGCACCAGCTACTACCGCCGCACCTGGGGCTTTTGTCTGTCGCACAGCGAGCGCGAATCACTGCCCGATGGCAACTACGAAGTCTTCATCGATGCCGACCTCGGCCCCGGCTCGCTGAGCTACGGCCAGTGCGTGCTGCCAGGCCAGACCGAGCGTGAGATCCTGGTCTGGACACACATCTGTCATCCATCGCAGGCGAACGACAATCTGTCGGGCATGAGCGTGGCCACCGCGCTGGCCGCGGCCTGGGCCGGTCAAACGCCCCGCCATACGCTGCGCTTCGTGTTTGCGCCGGCCACCATCGGCGCCATTACCTGGATGGCAAAACACCCGGTCGAGCGCGCCCGTATCGACCATGCGGTGGTGTTTACCAACCTGGGCGATGCCGGCCCGTTCCACTACCAACTCAGCCAGGATGGCCATGCCGTCGTCGACCAGGCATTCACGCACCTGTTCGAGACCGAACCCGATCTCGCCGGTGGCCTGATCGAGCCCTTCGAACCCTACGGCTACGATGACCGCCAGTTCAACAGCCCCGGCATCGGCATAGCCGCCGGCTGCCTGACGCGCACCCCGCATGGGCGCTACCCGCAGTACCACACCAGCGCCGACAACCTCTCGTTCATCAGCGGTGATGCGCTGGCCCAGGCCTGCTCGGTGCTGTGGCGCGCCATCCGCATCCTCGATGGCAACCAACGCTACCGTAACCTCGCACCCTACGGCGAGCCGCAACTGGGCAAGCGCGGGCTTTATGAAACCGTGGGCGGCAAGAACGAGCAGCACACCCGCCAGCTGGCCATGCTGTGGGTGCTCAACCAGTCCGACGGCCGGCGCTCACTGCTCGATATCGCCCGCCGCGCGAAGATGCCGTTCGAATTGATCGAATCGGTCGCCAACGCACTCCGCGAGGGTGGGCTGCTGGCCATCCAAGACCAG